>NZ_JBKBPI010000005.1:0-174320 GCF_046293215.1 Microcella sp.
CGGTGCGCGACCACACCTGCGCTTCGCCCCCGATCGCCTCCATCCGGGCGAGGATGCTCATCCCGACTCCCAGCCGGGGGGGCCCCCCCCCGCGCCGGGGGCCAACCCCCCCCCCCCACCCCAACCCCCCCCCCGCGCCGGCGTCGCGGGATCGCGATGCGATCCCCTCAGCTCCAGCCCGCGTAGTCGACGACGACGGGAGCGTGGTCGCTCCACCGCGTGTCGTATGAGGGCGCTCGGTCGACGCGGTAGGCGCTGACCGTGGCGGCAAGCGCCGGCGTCGCGAGGTGGTAGTCGATGCGCCACCCGGTGTCGTTGTCGAACGCCTGGCCGCGGTTCGACCACCAGGTGTACGGCCCGTCGACTTCGCCGGCCCACTGGCGCCCCACGTCGACCCAGCCGAGGCCGGTGCCGGTCGTGCCGTCGACGCACTCGACCGGCTCGCCGGCGGGCGCGAGGAACCGATCGAAGTAGCTGCGCTCTCGGGGGAGGAAGCCCGCCTTCTTGCGATTGCCGCGCCAGTTCTTGATGTCGAGCTCGCGGTGCCCGACGTTCAGGTCGCCGACGACGACGGCGTACTCGGCGTGCGCGGCGAGCTGCGGCAGGCGCTCTTCCATCGCGTCGAGGAAGCGCCACTTTTCTTCCTGCTTCGGGGTGTCGGCCTCGCCCGAGTGCACGTAGCAGCTGACCACCGTCAGCGATGCTCCGCCCACAGTGACGTCAGCCTCGAGCCAGCGCCCCGCCGAGTCGAAGTCGGGCGGGCCGAGTTCGATGCGATGCACGTCGACGGGCTCACGCGTCGCGATCGCAACACCCGCCCGACCCTTCGCCGTGGCGGCGTCGTGCAGCACGTGCCACCCGTCACCGAGCAGCGGCACGAGGTCGGTGGTCTCGGCACGCACCTCTTGCAGGGCGAGCACGTCGACATCGGCGCCGGCGAGCCAGTCACCCATGCCCTTGCGGTAGGCGGCGCGGACTCCGTTGACGTTGACGCTGGCGATGCGAATGCGGGGCATACCCGCCATCCTAGGAGCGCCCACTGACAGGCCGCCGCGCGGTGTGAGGCGCGGGCGCAGGGGCCTAGCGGCGCGAGAGGCGGCGCTTGAGGCGCGCGAATATGCCGCCGCGAGCATCCGCCTCGTCCTCGTCTCCCATGCCGTGCTCGCGTACGAGGGCGCGGGCCGCCTCGAGGCGCGCGGCGAAGACCGCCTCGTCGAGAATGATGTCGTCGTCTTTGACGCTGGTGGCGATCCAGGCGCCGGTGATCAGGATCACCTGACACACGAAGTTGAACCAGATCAGCAGACCGACGATCACGGCGAACGACGCGATGAGGGGGTTCGACGACGCCCCGCCGAGCAGCAGACCACCGGCGATCTTGAGACCGCCAAGGCCGGCCGCCCCGATCAGCACCCCTTCGCGCAGGTGCCGCCACGGGATGCGCACCTCGCTCAGGATGCGGAACAGGGCTGCCAGCGCGACCGCGTCGACGGCGAACATGATGCTCAGCGTCAGGATCCGCCCGAGCACTCGCGCGAGCGTGGAGTCGTCGATGCCCACGAGGTCGAGCAGGAAGTCGGTCGCCTGCGTGCCGATGACGCTCAGCGCTGCCGAGACGATGATGAGCACGCCGAATCCGACGGTGAGGCCGAGGTCGCGCAGCCGTGCCTTGAGGAAGTTCTCGGGGGCGGGCGGCAGGTCGAACAGCTGGCGGGTCGCGCCGCGTGCGGCGTTGAGGAACCCCAGCGCCGTGACGAGCAAGCCCACCAGGGCGATCGCCCCCGTGAGCCCGAAGACTTGGGCGCTGAGCAACACGTCGGGGTCGATCGCGCCATTCCCGCTGCCGTCGTCGATGAGCCCGGGCACCGACTCGGAGATGATCGCGAACACGCTGTCGCGCAGCTCGCTGTTCGCCGAGATCACCGTGCCGAAGATCGCGAACCCGACCCACAGGCCGGCGAACACGGCAAACAACGCCTGAAAGGCCAGCCCGGACGCCAGGATCGGCCCGGAGGCCCCGAGGTAGCGCTGGAACGCCCGCACCGGTCGCGAACTCTTCACCGTCTCGACGACCGGCATCACTTTCGCCTTCAGTCCGCCGTCGTCCTGGCCGTCGGGTTCGCTGTCGTGAGCGGCGTCGTTTCGTTCGTCGCGCATCCCTCGACCCTAACGAAAGCGCCCCCGGGCATGACCCGGGGGCGCTTGATGCTCAGCGTGAGCGAAGGTTACGGCTTGCCCGACAGGATCGCCTGCTTGACCTCGGCGATGGCCTTCGTCACCTCGATGCCGCGGGGGCACGCCTCCGAGCAGTTGAAGGTCGTGCGGCAGCGCCACACGCCCTCCTTGTCGTTGAGGATGTCGAGACGCACCTGGGCGGCCTCGTCGCGGCTGTCGAAGATGAACCGGTGGGCGTTGACGATGGCCGCGGGGCCGAAGTACTGCCCGTCGGTCCAGAACACCGGGCACGACGAGGTGCACGCGGCGCACAGGATGCACTTGGTCGTGTCGTCAAAGCGCGCCCGGTCTTCGATCGACTGGATGCGCTCCTTCTCGGGCTTGTCGCTCGCGATGAGGAACGGCTGCACGGCCCGGTACGACTCGAAGAAGGGCTCCATGTCGACGATGAGGTCCTTCTCGAGCGGCAGACCCTTGATGGCCTCGACGTAGATCGGCTTCGTCACGTCGAGGTCCTTGATGAGGGTCTTGCAGGCGAGCCGGTTGCGGCCGTTGATGCGCATGGCGTCGGAGCCGCAGATGCCGTGCGCACACGAGCGGCGGAACGACAGCGTGCCGTCCTGGTCCCACTTGATCTTGTGCAGGGCGTCGAGCACACGGTCGGTCGAGTACATCTCGACGTCGAAGTCTTGCCAGTACGGCTCGGCGTCTTTCTCCGGGTCGAACCGGCGGACGATGAGCGTGACGGTGAAGGCCTGAACGGCGCCGACTTCCTGCGAGGGGGCCTCTGCGGTTGCAGTCGCCATCAGTACTTCCTCTCCATGGGCTGGTAGTGCGTGATCGTGACGGGCTTCCAATCCATGCGGATGTGGTCCTCCGGGTTCGCCGAGTGCAGGTCACCGACGAGGTAGGCCATCGTGTGCTGCATGTAGTCGGCGTCGTTGCGGTCGGGATAGTCGTCGCGCATGTGGCCGCCGCGGCTTTCCTTGCGATTACGCGCCGAGAACACGACGACCTCGGCGATGTCGAGGAGGAAGCCGAGCTCGATCGCCTCGAGCAGGTCGGTGTTGAACCGCTTGCCGCGGTCTTGGATCCCGACGTTGAGGTAGCGGTCGCGCAGCTCCTGGATGGTCTGCGTGACGCTCGCGAGGCTTTCCTCCGTGCGGAACACCTGGGCGTTCTTGTCCATCTCCTCCTGCAGCGTCTTGCGCAGTTCGGCGAGGCGCTCGGGGCCGTTGGCGGCGCGCAGACGCTCGACCATCTCGCGCACCTCCTTGGCCGGGTCGTCGGGCAGGGGAGCGAACTCGGCCGAGTTGGCGTACTCGACGGCGTACTTGCCAGCACGCTTGCCGAACACGTTGATGTCGAGCAGCGAGTTCGTGCCGAGGCGGTTCGAGCCGTGCACCGACACACAGGCGCACTCACCGGCTGCGTACAGGCCCTTCACGACCGTCTCGTTGTCGCTCAGCACCTCGGCCTTGATGTTGGTCGGGATGCCGCCCATCGCGTAGTGCGCGGTCGGCATGACCGGCACGGGCTCGTGCACGGGGTCGACGCCGAGGTAGGTGCGGGCGAACTCGGTGATGTCGGGCAGCTTCGTCTCGAGCACCTCGGCGCCCAGGTGCGTGCAGTCGAGCAGCACGTAGTCCTTGTTGGGGCCGGCGCCGCGACCTTCCGCGACCTCCTGCACCATGCAGCGCGAGATGATGTCGCGCGGCGCCAGGTCTTTGATGGTCGGGGCGTAACGCTCCATGAAGCGCTCGCCGCTGGCGTTGCGCAAGATCGCACCCTCACCGCGAGCACCCTCGGTGAGGAGGATGCCGAGGCCCGCGAGGCCGGTCGGGTGGAACTGGAAGAACTCCATGTCTTCCAGCGGGATGCCCTTGCGCCAGATGATGCCGACGCCGTCACCGGTGAGAGTGTGGGCGTTCGATGTCGTCTTGTAGATCTTGCCGAAGCCGCCCGTGGCGAAGACGACGCTCTTCGCGTGGAAGACGTGCAGGTCGCCGGTAGCGAGCTCGTAGGCGACGACGCCCGAGGCGACGCGTTCGCCGCCGACCTCGCTCATGACCAGGTCGAGCACGTAGAACTCGTTGTAGAACTCGATGCCGAGCTTGACGCAGTTCTGGAAGAGCGTCTGCAGGATCATGTGACCCGTGCGGTCAGCCGCGTAGCAGGCGCGGCGCACCGGCGCCTTACCGTGGTCACGCGTGTGGCCGCCGAAGCGCCGCTGGTCGATCTTGCCGTCGGGCGTGCGGTTGAAGGGCAGGCCCATGTTCTCGAGGTCGATGATCGCGTCAATCGCCTCTTTCGCGAGGATTTCGGCCGCGTCCTGGTCAACGAGGTAGTCGCCACCCTTGACGGTGTCGAAGGTGTGCCACTCCCAGCTGTCCTCCTCGACATTCGCCAGGGCGGCGGCCATGCCGCCCTGCGCCGCGCCCGTGTGCGAGCGCGTCGGGTACAGCTTCGAGATGACGGCGGTCTTGGCGTTGGGGCCAGCTTCGATGGCGGCGCGCATGCCGGCGCCACCGGCGCCGACGATGACGACGTCGAACTGGTGGTGATGCGTAATGACCTCCGGCGTTGCCGGAGCCGTGTTCGTGGTGCTCATGGTTTACAGGCCCTCACAGAAGGATGCGACCAGCGACGGATCGGCGCCGGCCGGGCAGGGGTCGAAGGTGTAGATGACGAGGGTGCCGAGCACGAGCAACACGACGGTCGAGCCGAAGAGTGCTCCCTGCATCAGGCGGCGGGTGCCCGGGCGCGACACGTAGTCGTTGACGAGCGTGCGCATGCCGTTGGCGCCGTGAATGAGGGCGAGCCACAGCAACAGCGTGTCCCAGATCTGCCAGAACGGGTCGGCCAACTTGCCGGCGACGAAGCCGAAGTCGATCTGGTTGATGCCCGTGCCGGTCATGAGGTTCACGAACAGGTGGCCGAAGATCAGAACGACGAGCATGATGCCCGAGGCCCGCATGTAGATCCAGCCCCACTTCTCCCAGTTGACGCCGCGCTTCGTGCGGGCGTAGGGGCTGCGGGGTGCGTCGATGGTCGCGGTCATCTCTAGCCTCCGAACACGTTCATCAGGTGGCGGGGGGTGAAGCCGATCATCAGCACGGCCCACACGCCGAGCACGCCGTAGAACATGGCGCGGTGGTAACGGGTGCCGATCTTCCAGAAGTCGACCAGGATGATGCGCAGGCCGTTCAGGGCGTGGAACCCGACGGCGCCCACGAGGGCAAGTTCTCCGAGGCCCATGACGGGGTTCTTGTAGACGCCCATGACCGCGTTGTACGCCTCGGGGCTGACCCGAATCAGCGCGGTATCGAGAATGTGAACGAGCAAGAAGAAGTAGATCGCGACACCGGTAATGCGGTGCAGGACCCACGACCACATGCCTTCACGGCCGCGGTACAGGGTGCCGGTCGATAAGACCGATCGGCGGGGTTCGGGTATGGACGTGGTCGCCGAGGCTGATGTGCCCTCGGCTCCCGTAACCTTCGCTGGCACGAGAAACCCTCCTCAGGGGCGGAATGGTCGGCGCGCGAAGCGCCGGCTCCGGTGATTGCTGTTCTCGACTGGTGGCCGCCGATCTGTGTTCAGTGTAGGCGCACTTTTCTGAGTGCTACGCCCGGGCGCGGTGGGATTCGCCCCCTAGACCGCGGTGAGAGCGGATTGCTCCGCGACGCGGCCCCGCGCGACGTCGATCACGCGCCCGTAGTGAGCGATCAGCTGATCCCCGAGCGCCTCCCAGGTGCGCCCGCGTACAGCGCGCCGGCCGGCTTCGCCGCGCCGAGCGCGTGCGGCAGGGTCCGTGGCGAGGGTGAGCACCGCATCCCGAATCGCGAGGGGATCCTCGGGGTCGGTCAGCAGACCCGTCTCGTCGTGCGCGATGAGATCGATGGGCCCACCCGCGCGAGGCGCAATGACGGGGAGCCCCGTCGCCTGCGCCTCTTGAATGGTTTGGCCGAACGTTTCTTCCGTTCCCGTGTGGGTAAAGATGTCGAACGCCGCATACGCGTCGGCGAGTTCGGTGCCGTGCAAGGCGCCGAGAAAGGTCGCGTCGAGCCCCGCGAGGGCACGGCGAACGCTCGCCATGCTCGGGCCGTCGCCGACGACGGCGACACGGATTCCGGGGATCCCGGCAAGGGCGGCGAGACGTTCGACGTGCTTTTCGGGCGCGAGTCGACCGACGTAGCCCACGACGACTTCGCCATTCGGCGACAGTTGCGACCGCAGCGTTCGCGCGCTCGCCCGGTCGCGGTTACGCGGGTGGTACCCGTCGAGGTCGACGCCGCGCCCCCAGCGTGCCAGGCGCTGCACGCCGGCCGCCTGCAGGTCAGCCAGCGCGGCACTCGACGGCGCCAACGTCAGATCGGCTTTGTCGTGTACCCAGGTCACGACCTTCCACGCGAACGAGCTGGCCGCCGCGAGATTGTTGCGCGCCGCGTACCCGGCGAGGTCGGTTTGAAAGATCGCGACACTCGGGATCCGCAGGCGGTGCGCCGCTCCGATTGCGGCCGCCCCGAGCAGAAAAGGACTCGCCGCGTGCAGTACGTCGGGCGCAAAGCGAGCGAGAGCGCGGTGCACCGTGGGGGTCGGAAGACCGACGGGGAAGTCGCGGTACGGAGCGCTCGGCACGTCGATCACGCGGGCCCCGGCGTACTCGCGCGGCGCACCGGCAGCCGGCGCGATGACAAGCGCCTCGTGGCCGCGACGCTCGAGGTGCTCGAGAACGCGAGCGACCGAGGTGGTGACGCCGTTGACGGTCGGCAGGAAGCTTTCGGTCACGATCGCGACGCGCATGGGCGCTCCTATCGGGCTCGGCTGAGGCCCACGGTAGGAAGCGGGCGTGACGTGACGGTGAACCCTCGGTGGACACGGTCGGGCGATAGGGTGACGCGCATGACCGCGCCTGACGAGACGCTGCCGCACTTCCACGCGATCATCCCCGCCGGAGGGGTCGGTTCGCGGCTCTGGCCGTTGTCGCGGGCCGAGACGCCGAAGTTCTTGCACGACCTGACGGGGAGCGGTCACACGCTGCTGCGCGACACGTGGAATCGGCTGAAGCCGTTGACCGGCGACGACGCGATCATGGTGGTGACGGGTCGGGCGCACCGGGTGGCGGTCATCGAGCAGCTTCCCGAGCTGGCTGAGGCGAACATCGTGCTCGAGAGCGAGCCGAAAGATTCCTCCGCCGCGATCGGCCTCGCCGCCGCGATCTTGTGCGCACGCGACCCTGAGGTGGTGATCGGTTCGTTCGCGGCCGACCACGTGATTGGGGATGCGCAGCGCTTTCGCGCCGTCGTCACCGAGGCGGTGGCCGTCGCCCGGGAGGGCTACATCACCACAATCGGCATCACGCCGACCGAGGCGGCCACCGGGTTCGGCTACATCAAGGCGGGGGCGTCTCTTGCCGTTGCGGGCGCTCCGCATGCGCAGCTGGTCGACCGTTTCGTCGAAAAGCCCGACCTTGCCACGGCGACCGACTATCTGCGGTCGGGCGACCACTTCTGGAACGCCGGCATGTTCATCGCCCGAGCAGACGTGCTGCTGGCTCAGCTCGCCGAGACACGCCCTGCTCTGCACCACGGGCTGATGCGCATCGCCGAGGCCTGGGACACCGACGAGCGCGACGATGTCGTTGACGCGACCTGGCCGCTGCTGGAAAAGATCGCCATCGACTATTCCGTGGCGGAGCCTGCCGCCGAGCGGGGGCGCCTGGCCGTCGTGCGGGGCGACTTTCCGTGGGATGACGTGGGCGACTTCTCGTCGCTCGCCAAGCTGCTGTCGGGCGGCCGCGTGGGTGACCTTGCCATCCTGGGGGAGGGCGCGCGGGTGTTGGCCGACTCGGCCAGCGGCGTGGTCGTGTCGCAGTCGCCGCGCCTCATCTCACTCATCGGCGTGACCGACATCGTCGTGGTGGACACCCCAGACGCGCTGCTCGTCACCACTCGTGAGAACGCACAGCGGGTGAAGGCCGTCGTCGACGCGATCAAGCAGGCGGGTCGTAGCGACCTGCTGTAGGACAGTCGCGCATCCCGAAGTGGGTGTCTCTCGCGTGAGCAGAGTCTGCTCATTTGAGCAGGTGGATGCGCGGGGCTCGGCTGGTTCGGCGAATTTCCGCGGGATTCCGCGCGCGTTCCGGATTCGTAACGCTTCGGTCTCCGGGACTAAAGACCGGGTGAACGCGGCCCATTCGGGCGCTAACGTGGAGCCAATTCGCTCACGCGCCCCCGCGTGGGAACCCCTTTTCTGGAGGACACCTTGACGATCATCTCCCGCAAGTCCGGCCTCGCCGGTCTCGCCCTGCTCGGGGCCAGCGCCCTCGTGCTCACGGGCTGCGCCGCGGCTCCGGACGCCGAGCCCACGACGGCCCCCGACCCCACCACGCCCACCGAGCCCGCGCTCGACTTCCTGCCCTGCATCGTTTCCGACGCCGGTGGCTGGGACGACCGCTCGTTCAACGAGGCCGCCTACGACGGCATCGAGTCGGCTGCGAACGACCTCGGCGTCGAGTTCGTCGCCGTCGAGTCGGCTGACGAGAACGCCTACGCCCCCAACGTGCAGGCTCTCGTCGACCAGGGCTGCGACCTGATCGTCACCGTCGGCTTCCTCCTCAACGAGGCGACGTCGACCGCGTCGGCCGCGAACCCCGACGTCAACTTCGCCATCATCGACGACTTCGTCGAGGCTGACAACGTCAAGCCGCTGCTGTTCGACACCGTCCAGGCGGCGTTCCTCGCCGGCTACGCGGCCGCGAGCTACAGCGAGTCGGGCATCGTCGGCACCTTCGGTGGTATCCCGATCCCGCCGGTCACCATCTTCATGGACGGCTTTGTGCAGGGTGTTGAGTACTACAACGAGCAGAACGGCACCTCGGTGCGCACGCTCGGCTGGGACTTCGACGCTCAGGACGGTGCCTTCACCGGTGGCTTCGCCCCCGGCACCGAGGCCCTGACCGCCGCGCAGAACCTGATCGACCAGGGCGCCGACGTGATCATGCCCGTTGGTGGCCCGATCTACTTCAGCGCCGCCGAGGCGATCCGCGACTCGGGTGAAGACATCACCCTGATCGGTGTCGACAAGGACATCTTCGTCTCCGACCCCGACCTGGGCGACCTCGTCCTCACCTCGGTGCTGAAGAACATCGGCAACGCCGTCTACGACGTCGTGACCGCTGCCGCCGAGGGCAACTTCGACAACAGCCTCTACGTCGGCACCCTCGAGAACGAGGGTGTGGGCCTGGCCCCGTTCCACGACTACGAGGCCTCGGTTGACCCCGAGCTGCAGGCGCAGATCGACGAGCTGATCGCCGCGATCATCTCGGGCGAGCTCGTGGTCGAGTCGCCGGCAACGCCCGGTCAGTAACGACCAAATAGCACCTCGCTGAGGGGGAGGTCGACGCGAGTCGGCCTCCCCCTCAGTCCGTTTCGGGGGTGGGATGCGCGGGACGGGTGCGTCCCTGACTGCCCATCCCGCGCATCCCACCCCCATCTGCTCAGATGAGCGCTATCGTGCTCAAAATCCGGCATCATGCCCCCAGTACAGTGAATCCGGAAGCAGCGCCGCGACCCCGACGGCGCAGGAAGGCCCAGATCATGAAGCTCGAGCTTCGTGGCATCACCAAGCGCTTTGGTGCGCTGACGGCGAATGACCACATTGACCTGACCGTCGAACCCGGCGAGATCCACTGTCTGCTCGGTGAGAACGGTGCCGGCAAGTCCACCCTCATGAACGTGCTCTACGGCCTGTATCGCGCCGACGAGGGCGAGATTCTGCTCAACGATGTCGTGCAGAAGTTCGAGGGGCCGGGCGACGCGATGAACGCCGGCATCGGCATGGTGCACCAGCACTTCATGCTCATTCCTGTGTTCACGGTCGCCGAGAACGTCATGCTCGGAAACGAGAGCACCAAAGCTGCCGGCGTGCTCGACCTCGAAACCGCCCGGGCGAAGGTGCGCGAGATCGGCGCCCGCTTCGGCTTCGACATCGACCCGGACGCGAAGATCGAAGACCTGCCGGTTGGCGTGCAGCAGCGCGTCGAGATCATCAAGGCGCTGTCGCGCGACGCGAAGGTGCTCGTCTTCGACGAACCGACCGCCGTGCTGACTCCGCAAGAGACCGACGAGCTCATGGACATCATGCGCCAGCTCAAGGCCGAGGGCACTGCGATCGTGTTCATCACCCACAAGCTGCGCGAGGTGCGCGAAGTCGCCGACCGCATCACGGTCATCCGGCTCGGAAAGGTTGTTGGTGAGGCTGAGCCGACGGCGTCGAACGCCGAACTGGCCTCGCTCATGGTCGGCCGCGCCGTGTCGCTCACGGTCGACAAGGCGCCGGCTGCGCCGGGCGACGACGCGCTCGTTGTCGACGGTCTCACGGTCACCGACCCCATCGGTCAGGTGCTCGTCGACAACGTCTCATTCACGCTCAAGCGCGGCGAGATTCTCTGTGTCGCTGGCGTGCAGGGCAACGGTCAGACCGAGCTGACCGAAGCGATCATGGGCCTGCAGCACCGCGTGCTCGGCTCGATCGTGCTCGATGGCACCGAGCTCGTCGGCAAGAGCCCGCGGGGCGTGCTTGACGCCGGCGTGGGCTTCGTGCCCGAAGACCGCAAGGAAGACGGCCTCGTCGGCGAATTCACGATCGCCGAGAACCTCATGCTCGACCGCTACACCGGAGAGCCGTTCGTCAAGCGGGGCGCGCTGCAGTTGGACGCGCTCGCCACCTTCGCGACAGAAAAGGTCAGAGAGTTCGACGTGCGGGCCCAGGGCATTGCGACCAAGGTGGGTCGACTGTCGGGTGGTAACCAGCAGAAGGTCGTGCTCGCCCGCGAGCTCAGCCGCGAACTGCGGCTGTTCATCGCGGCCCAGCCGACGCGTGGACTCGACGTGGGCTCGATCGAGTTCGTGCACAAGCGCATCGTCGAGACCCGCGACTCGGGGGTCCCCGTCATCGTGGTGTCGACCGAGCTCGACGAGGTTGCCGCGCTCGCTGATCGCATCGCGGTCATGTACCGCGGGCGCATCATCGGCATCGTTCCGGGCGACACCCCGCGCGACGTACTCGGACTCATGATGGCTGGAGAAACCCCCGCGGAGGTGGCGGCGTGAGCGACACGAACGACAACAAGGCGACGCCCGGCAAGCCCGACCAGCTTTCGGCGGCCGGAACCGGCCCGGAGGCCGCGGCAACGCCGACGCAGACCGACACCGCGACGGGTGCGGCCACGGAGGTTCCCGACGCTCCTCGCCAAAACCAGATCTTGAAAGAGATCTTCGGCGGTTCCGCGATGATCTCGCTGCTGGCCGTCGTGCTCGCGCTTGTCTTCGGCGGGCTCCTCATCGCCCTGACCGACCCCGTCGTGCAGCAGACATCCGCGTACTTCTTCGCACGCCCTGGCGACACCTTCGTGGCCATCGCCGAGGCCGTCGGAGGCGCATACGCTGCGCTGTTCCGCGGGTCGGTCTTCAACTACCTGCGCGCCGACGACTTCGCCGCGGCGATCCGGCCGTTGACGGCCACGCTCGCCAACGCCACCCCGCTGATCGCCGCGGGTCTGGGCGTCGCGCTGGCGTTCCGGGTCGGCCTGTTCAACATCGGTGGCCGCGGCCAGATCCTCATCGCCGCCGCAGCGGCCGGCTACGTGGGCGCCTATGTGCCCCTTCCCCCGGTCATCCACCTCGTCGTCGCTCTCGTCGTCGGCCTGATCGGGGGGGCGATCTGGGGCGGAATCGTGGGCCTGCTCAAGGCGCGCACCGGTGCTCACGAGGTCATCGTGACGATCATGTTGAACTACATCGCGTTCTACCTGATCTCGTTCCTGCTGCGCACCCCGGGTGCGCTTCAGGCGCCTGGCCAGTCGAACCCTCGCTCGGGCCCCATGCTCGAGACCGCGCAGTTCCCGAAGATCGCGGGCGAGGCGTACGACCTGAACCTCGGCTTCATCCTCGTGATCGTCGCGACGATCTACGTCTGGTACCTGCTCAATCGCTCGGCGATGGGCTTCCAGTTCCGCGCGGTGGGTGAGAACCCGCACGCGGCACGCGTTGCCGGCATCAACGTCGAGCGCACCTACGTGAAGGTGATGGTCATCGCCGGGGCACTCGTCGGTCTTGCCGGTGTGCAGCAGGCACTGGGCAACTTCACCGGTGGCATCGCGGCTGGCCTCGACGCCGGCATCGGCTTCGATGCCATCACGGTCGCACTGCTCGGCCGCTCGAAGCCCATCGGGGTGTTCTTCGCCGGCATCCTCTTCGGTGCGCTGAAAGCCGGCGCCGTCACGATGCAGGCCGCCGAGGGCATCCCCGTCGACATCGTGCTGGTCGTGCAGTCGTTCATCGTGCTGTTCATTGCGGCACCGCCGCTCGTGCGCTCGATCTTCCGACTGCCGACACCCGACCCCAGCTTCCACTGGCGTAAGCCGAAGCTCGACCGCAAGGCGGAGGTAGCGAAGTGATCGATGTGAAGACCACCCCGGTTCCGGCGGGCGGCACCGCCCCGGCCACCATTGCCGTGCGCAGCTGGAAGGCCCCCATCGGCTTCTCTGCCTTCGTCGTGCTCTCTGCCGTGCTCTTCATCGGGTTCGGCCGAGACGGTGTGACGAACTTTCGCCTGAGCACGAACAGCGACCTCATTCAGCTGCCCGAGATTCCGCTGCCCGCGCTCGCCACCGGAATCGTGGCGACCGCCGCGATGGCGACCATCACGGTCTACGCCTTCCTCCGTGCGCGTGAGGCGAAGAAGATCCCGCTGTGGGTGACCACGCTGTTCGCGGTCATCTTCCTCACGGCGTTCTTGACCTGGGCCGCCGCCGGCGCCACGCTGCCGATGATCGGCTTGCTGGCCGGAGCGCTCACGGTGTCGACCCCGCTGATCTTCGGATCGCTCGGCGGCGTCATCAGCGAGCGCGTCGGCGTCGTGAACATCGCCATCGAGGGTCAGCTGCTCTCTGGCGCCTTCGTGGCCGCGCTGGTCGCGAGCATCACCGGCAACCCGTTCGCGGGTCTGGCCGGGGCGATGCTCGCCGGTGCGCTCGTGTCGACGATCCTCGCCTCGTTCTCGATCAAGTACTTCGTCGACCAAATCATCGTCGGCGTTGTGTTGAACGTGCTCGTGATCGGCCTGACCAGCTTCCTGTTCTCGACCCTGATGTCGGGCAACTCGGCAGCCTTCAACTCGCCGGCCCGCTTCGAGCGCATCGCGATTCCGCTGCTCAGCGAGATCCCCATCCTCGGGCCGATCCTGTTCCGTCAGTCGATCATCGTGTACCTCATGTACATCGCGGTCGTCGCGGTCTGGTTCGCGCTGTTCAAGACCCGCTGGGGCCTGCGCCTGCGCGCGGTCGGCGAGCACCCGACGGCGGCCGACACCGTCGGCATCAAGGTGCGGGCGACCCGCTTCTGGAACGTGCTGCTCGCCGGCGCGATCGTCGGCGGCGGCGGCGCCTTCTTCTCGCTGGCCGCGGTCGGATCCTTCCAGAAAGAGATGACCAACGGTGCGGGCTTCATCGCGCTCGCCGCCGTGATCTTCGGTCGCTGGGACCCGATCCGCGCCACTCTTGCCGCCCTGCTATTCGGTTTCGCGACCAACCTGCAGTCGACCCTGTCGATCGTCGGATCCCCGGTGCCGAGCGAGTTCATGCTGATGCTGCCCTACATCGTGACGATCTTCGCGGTGGCTGGCCTCGTTGGCTACTCGCGGCCGCCCGCCGCGACCGGCAAACCGTACATAACATCGTGACCGTCACGAGCATCCGGAGTACGCGATGACGACGACCGACATCGACTGGGATGCCCTGCGTTCCGTCGCGATGGACGCCATGCGCAAGGCGTACGTGCCGTACTCGAAGTTCCCCGTCGGGGTGGCCGCGATCGTCGACGACGGTCGCGTCATCTCGGGGTGCAACGTCGAGAACGCGTCGTACGGATTGACGCTGTGCGCCGAGTGCACCCTCGTATCGACGCTCATCATGACCGGCGGAGGGCAGCTCGTTGCCTTCACGTGCGTCGATGGCAATGGCGGCGCGCTGATGCCGTGCGGCCGCTGCCGCCAGCTGCTGTACGAACACTCGGCCGAGGGCATGCTGCTCGAGACCGTGTCGGGCATCAGAACGATCGACGAGGTGCTGCCTGACGCGTTCGGGCCGCGCACCCTGGAGGAGTACCGCTCATGAGCATTGAACCGTTCGACGTCGTCGACCTCATTCGCACGAAGCGTGACCGCGGCGCCCTGAGTACCGAGCAGATTCAGTGGATGGTCGACGCGTACACGCGCGGCTACATCGCCGACGAGCAGATGTCGGCGATGGCGATGGCCATCTTTTTGAACGGCATGGAGCGCGACGAGGTGCGCGACATGACGCTCGCGATGGTTGCGAGCGGTACGCGTCTCGACTTCTCAGGCCTGTCGAAGAAGACCACCGACAAGCACTCGACCGGGGGAGTGGGCGACAAGATCACCCTGCCCCTTGCGCCGCTCGTCG
The DNA here is from genome assembly GCF_046293215.1 of Microcella sp. GTDB lineage: Bacteria > Actinomycetota > Actinomycetes > Actinomycetales > Microbacteriaceae > Microcella. The sequence continues at coordinate 14,663 of NZ_JBKBPI010000005.1, forward strand.
CCTCGTTCGGTGTCGCCGTGCCGCAGTTGTCGGGCCGGGGGCTCGGCCACACGGGCGGCACACTCGACAAGCTCGAGTCGATCCCCGGCTGGCGGGCCAACGTCTCGGTCGACGACATGATGGCGCAGCTCGAGAGCGCGGGCGCCGTGGTGTGCGCCGCCGGGTCGGGGCTCGCCCCCGCCGACGGCAAGCTGTACGCGCTGCGCGACACGACGGGCACGGTGGAGTGCATCCCGCTGATCGCGTCGTCGATCATGTCGAAGAAGATCGCCGAGGGCACGGCCGCGCTCGTGCTCGACGTGAAGTTCGGCTCGGGCGCGTTCCTGAAAGACATCGAGATGTCGCGCGAACTCGCCAAGGTCATGGTTCGCCTCGGTGAAGACGCTGGCGTCGCCACCCGCGCCGTGCTCACCAACATGAACGTGCCGCTCGGCCTCGCGATCGGTAACGCCAACGAGGTGCGCGAATCGGTCGAGGTGCTCGCCGGCGGCGGCCCGGCCGACATCGTCGAACTGACCGTGACGCTTGCCCGCCACATGCTCGAGCTCGCCGGCGTCACCGACGCCGACGTCGAGGGTGCGCTGACGACGGGTAAGGCGATGGACGCCTGGCGCGCCATGATCAGCGCCCAGGGCGGCGACCCGGATGCCCCGCTCCCGGTTGCTCGTGAACAGCACGTCGTCACGGCCGACCGCGACGGTGTGCTCGTCGAGCAGCAGGCGCTGCCCTTCGGTATTGCCGCCTGGCGCCTCGGGGCCGGACGCGCCCGCAAGGAGGACCCGGTCGACCACGCCGCCGGAATCGACCTGCACGCGAAGCCGGGTGACACCGTCACCAAGGGGCAGCCGCTGTTCACGATGCACACGAACGAGGCAGCACGCTTCGACCGTGCGCTCGAAGCGCTCGAGGGCGGGTACCGCATCGGCGACGCGTCCGAGGAGGTCGTCACGGGCGGCCCGCTCATCGCGGGCGTCGTCGAGCCGTAGGCCGGCGCGCGGCGGCTACGGCCGCCGCGCTAGAACTCGGTGTGGCCGATGCGCGTGAGCGCGTCGACGACGAGAGACCAGAACCGGTCGACGTCGAGATCCATGGCGACGTGCGTCGTGCATCCTGCCGGTGCGGGCGCGCGCAGATCGGCGACTGTCATGCCGAGCGTCGACGTGCCCGTCAGCTCGACGGTCAGCGGCGCGGCGATCGTGCGCACGATCGTCGGGTCGATCACCGCGGCGACCGCGACCGGGTCGTGCACGGGCGGGTGGTCGAAGCCCTGCGCGTCTTTGTACGTGTGGCCGAAGAAGTCGAGCAGTTCGCCCACGAAGCGGGCCGCGGGCGTTCCGACGGCGGCGATCGCGGCGGCGACCTCGGGAGTCGCAAGCGCCTGGTGGGTGACGTCGAGCCCGACCATGACGAGCGGCCACGACTCGTTCATGACAATGTGGGCGGCCTCGGGGTCGATGACGATGTTGAACTCGGCGACCGCGTTCCAGTTGCCGACGTGCACGCCGCCGCCCATCAGCACGACCTTCTTCACGCGCTCGACGATCCGCGGCTCGAGCCGGGCCGCGAGTGCGATGTTGGTGAGGGCGCCGGTCGGCACGAGGGTGACCGTGCCCGGTTCCTCCCGCATGATCGTGTCGACGATGAGCTGCACGGCGCGGCGGTCGTCGAGTTCGATCGTCGGCTCGGGCAGCACGGGCCCGTCGAGCCCCGATTCGCCGTGAATGTCGGGCGCCGTTTCGATGTCGCGCACGAGCGGGCGGTGCGCTCCGCGCGCAAACGGGATGCTCGTGATGCCGGCCACTCGCGCCACGGCGAGGGCGTTTCTGGTCACCTTCTCGATCGTCTGGTTGCCCATCACGGTGGTGACGGCCAGCAACTCGATGTCGGGGCTGCCGTGGGCGAGCAGCATGGCGATGGCGTCGTCGTGGCCAGGGTCGCAGTCGAGGATGATCTTCTCGGGCATCCCCTCAGCGTAGGGCTCGCGCGACCACTAGATTTGACGGTATGACGACGGCGACACCGCACCACCTGCCCGGCACCGACATCGCGCTCGAGCAGCTTCCGAAGGTGTCGCTGCACGACCACCTCGACGGCGGCCTGCGCCCGGCCACGATCGTCGAGCTCGCTGCTGACGCTGGCGTCGAGCTGCCCACGACCGACGCCGACGAACTGGGCGCGTGGTTCGCCGAGAAGTCGAACTCTGGCTCGCTGGTCGAATACCTGAAGACGTTCGACATCACGACCGCGGTCATGCAGACCCGCGAGGGGCTCACTCGGGTCGCCCGCGAGTTCGTCGACGACCTCGTGGCCGATGGCGTCATCTGGGGAGAGGTGCGCTGGGCGCCCGAACAGCACCTGACGCGGGGCCTCAGCCTCGACGAGACGGTCGAGGCCGTTCAGGAGGGGCTCGATCAGGGAGTCGAGGCCGCGCGCGCAGCCGGGCACCGCATCCGCGTCGGTCAGCTGGTCAGCGCCATGCGGCACGCCGACCGCGGGCTCGAGATCGCACAGCTTGCCCTCCGTCATCGCGACTCGGGCGTCGTCGGCTTCGACATCGCGGGCGCCGAGGCGGGCTTCCCGCCGAGCCGCATGCGCGACGCCTTCGACCTGCTCGCCGCCGAATTCTTCCCGGCGACGATTCACGCGGGCGAGGCAGACGGGCTCGACAGCATTCGCAGCGCCCTGAACGACGGCCACGCTCTGCGCCTCGGTCACGGAGTGCGCCTCGCCGAAGACATCGAGATCACGCGCGAGGCTGACCAGCAGTATGCGCGGCTTGGCCGCCTCGCCGAGTGGGTGAAAGATCGCGGCATCGCGCTCGAGACGAGCCCGAGCTCGAACCTGCAGACCGGTGCGATCGCGCAGTGGGGAGACTCGCTCGCTGACCACCCGCTCGACCTGCTGTACCAGCTGGGCTTCCGGGTCACCGTGAACACCGACAACCGCCTCATGAGCGGCACGACCCTCAGCCGCGAACTCGCGCTCGTGGCCGACGAGTTCGCCTACGACCTCGACGACCTTCTCGCTTTCCAGCTGAACGCCGCCGAGGCCGCATTCTTGCCCGTGGAAGACCGCGAGGCACTCGCCGACGCCATCATCGAAGGGTTCGACGACGCCCGATGACCGACTCTTTCGACCCGGCTGAGGCGCAACTGCCCCCTCTTGCCGACCGCGCCATCGTGCTGCACGCGCGCGCTGACGACTGGCGTGATGCCGTGCGGCTCGCTGGCGACGCGCTCGTCGACTGCGGGTGTGCCACGAGCGAGTACACCGACGCCATGGTGCGCATGGTCGACGACCACGGCCCGTACATCGTGATCGCGCCCGGTCTCGCGCTTGCGCACGCGCGCCCCGGCCCCGAGGTGCGCCGCGACGGGCTGTCGGTCGTGACGCTCGCCACACCCGTTGCGTTTGGCCACGCGCACAACGACCCGGTGCGGGTGGTCATCGGTCTCGCTGTGCACGCGCCGGATGCCCACCTCACCTCCGTCGCGGCGCTCGCGAACGTGTTCAACGATGCCTCCGCCATCCACGCGATCGCGGACGCGACGACCCGCGACCAGGTGCGCAACATTCTGGATGCTCGGAGGCCAGCCCCGTGAAAATCGTTGCGATCTGCGGCGCGGGCATCGGCTCGTCCGGAATCCTGAAGGTCAACGCCGAGCGGGTGTTGCAGCGGCTCGGGCTCACCGCCACCGTCGTCGCCGCCGACATCGCTTCGGTGCAGCGGGTGGCCGCCGACGCGCAGGTCATCCTCACGAGCCAGGAGTTCGTCGAGGCGATCGGCCCCACGCGTGCGGACGTCGTCGTGGTCGAAAACTACTTCGACACCGATGAATTGAGCCGCAAGATCGAGGCCGCGATCGGCTGACCCCCTCGCGCGCGACCGCGCCGGATGGTGAGCACGCTGAGGCGTGTGCCGCGCCGAGCGCTCGCGCTACTCCTCGTCGATGGCCGCCGGGGGCTTCCGGAACGCGTTCATCACCGCGAGCGCGAGCGACACGACGATCAGCACGAGCCCCGTGCCGGTCAGCAGCATGAGCGTCACCACGATGCCGATCGTGAGGCCGACCACGGCGATGCGCAGCGGCGTGCGCGACTCGGGCGTGGCGGGCATCCAGCCGATGGCGGCGCACGCGGCTGCGGCCCCGGCGAGTGCGAAGAACGTGATCGGGATGACCGCGGCGGCGAACGTGTCCAACGACCCGAAGAAGAACGGCACGAGCACGAGGAGACGCAGCGCGAGCAGCACGTAGGCCAAAGCGATCAGCCAGGCGGGTACGGCGCGGCGCCCCACCGCGGCGTGGACGGCGCGCAGCAGGGCCAGGAAGGCGAGAACTCCGAGGGCACCGGTCAGATTGGAGATGAGCAGAAGCGTCTCGGGAGAGTCGGTGGGCGTCGAGAACAGCGCCGGCCCGAACGCGGCGAGGACGAAGCCGACGGCCGCGGCCGACGCCCATGCCACTCCCGACATGCGTGTGGTGGGAGGGGCGGCGAGGCGGTCAACGATGCTCATGCGATCCAGCCTAGGCCGGTGACCCGGGCGATGCGCCCCCCGTCGGCGTGAGGTCGTCGTCGGTGGTGCGACGGCGCAGCGCGAGCAGCGTGGTCAGCACGGCGGCGAACGCCAGCGCGATGCCGCCCGAGGTGACGACGATCACCCACCACGCGGTGGCGGAGGCGACCACGATCGCGGCGGCGCCGAGTGCGGTACCGGGCACGAGCATCCTCGTGAGTACGGCGACGGCGGCACCGGCCGCGATGCTCTGCAGAGCCCAGGCGACGAGCGCCACCGACTCGGACGGGGTGATCAGCACGGCGGCGGACGCGGCGATGATGACCGCGCCGGTCGTCGCGATGACGCGCCGGGCCCGAGCGGCGAGGCGCAGGAGGAGAGCGACCTGGACGAGGAGGGGAATCGCGCCGAGCGTGACGACAGCGAGCCCCTGCCCGGCCGAGACGAGCCCAGGCGCGGAGTCGGCGATGAGGACTCCGCCCGCCCAGGCTCCGACGACGGTGAGCAGGGCGGCGATGCCGAGGCCGAGGCTGAGGCGGCGCTCACGGCGGCTCCACGGGGCTCGCGGGCGCGTGCGCTCGACCACGGGTGAGCCGGGTAGTCCGCGCACGGGAATGCCGCGCTCGTCGATCGAAGCCGACAGGGCGCGGCGACGCTCCAGGTCGCGGTGGATCCGTCGTCCGCGGACGCGGTCGTAGGTGGCGAGGCCGACCGTCGCCGCGACGATCAGGGCGGGATCGACCCCGGCGACCATGAAGGGCACCGCGAGGCCCGAGCCTCCGATGCCCGCCCAGATGTGCGCCGGCATCGCCTCCACGTGCGGGCGAATCAACACGCTCGTCGCGGCGGCCGCCGACGCGGCCGCGGCCATGACGGCAATCGCCGCCACTGCGGTGATGGGGCCGATGGGCCGGTCGGGACCGAACACGATCAGGGCGACGATGCCGCCGGTCGCGAGCGCTGAGGCGAGGGCGATGGACGTCGTCGCGACGCGCTGCAGGCGGTCGAGGGCGTCGTAGCCCCGGCGCGCGTACAGCATCCCCTGGCCCGTCACCCCGAGCAGCACGGCGCCGAGCGACAGAGTGCTGGTGCCCGTCGTGGCGGCGTCGCCGCCGAGCACCCCGCCGACGACGAGGCCCGCGGCGAACAGCAGGAGCGCGAGGAACCAGACCACCGCGACGGGCCGCGGTAGCAGCGGGTCGGGGTGCGCGCTGGAGGATCGGCCGGCCCGAGGTGCGGGGTCGGCGGGTGCGGCGGTCACCTCACCAGCCTAGGCGCGCTCAGGTCGTGCGGGTTTGCGCACATCGTGCGGCGGTGCGGCGGCACGACCTGCGCAAACCCGCACGAGTTCGGCCCGCGCGGCGCGCGGCGGCTGGCGCGCGGCGCTCTACTCGGCGAGCAACTCCTGTGCGCCGGCGGTCAGGGCCGCGACCGTCGCGAGCGCGGCGGCGCGCCGCTGATCGGCGGTGCCGTCGTGCGACACGGCGTCGATGTACACCTTCACCTTCGGTTCGGTGCCGCTCGGGCGCACGATGACGCGCGAGCCGCCGTCCATCCAGAACCGGAGGATGTCGCTCGGCCCGAAGTCGCCGAAGCCGTTCGCGAAGTCGTCGGTCTGCGTGACGGAGATTGCGCCGATCGCGGTGGGGCGAGCATCCCGGATGCGGGCCATGATGCGGCCGATCGCGGCCAGCTCGGTCACGCGCACCGAGACCTGGCTGGAGGCGAAGGCGCCGAACACCTCGTCGGCCTCGCGCAGCCGGTCGGCGACCGTGCGACCCTGCGCGGCGAGCTCGCCCGCCATGGCGAGGAACTCGGTCGACGCCGAGATGCCGTCTTTGTCGCGGATCGACTGCGGGTTCACGAGGTAGCCGAGCGCCTCCTCGTAGCCGAAGGCGAGGTTCTCGACGCGGCTCACCCACTTGAACCCGGTGAGCGTGTCGCGGTAGGGCAGACCGAAGTGGTCGGCGATGGTCGCGAGGGCCGGGCTCGACACGATCGACGCCGCGAGAGTGCCCGAGCCGCCGCGGGCGACCTCCCGCTCGGCGGCGCGCCAGCCGAGCAGCGTGCCCACCTCGTTGCCCGTGAGCCTGCGCCAGCCCGTCGCCGCCGTGGCGTCGGGAATCGCCACCGCGAGCCGGTCGGCGTCGGGGTCGTGCGCGATGATCAGCTGCGAGCCGGCGGCGCTCGCCGTCGCCTCGGCGAGATCCATGGCGCCGGGCTCCTCCGGGTTCGGGAAGGCCACGGTCGGGAACGCGCCGTCGGGGTCGCGTTGCTCCGCGACCACGGTGGGCTCGGCAAAGCCGGCGCGTGCGAACACCTTCTGACTGGTCTCGAAACCGACACCGTGCATGGCCGTGTACGTAAACGGCACCGGGATGCGCGCGGTCGCGCCCGGCGCGGACCCATCGCCCGCAATCGCCGCCGTCGCGTCGATGTACGCCTCGACGATGTCGTCTTCCGCCGTCTCGTAGTGGGTCGAGCGCGGGATCAGGTCGACGGTCGTGGAGGTCGCCACGTCGAAAATGGCCGCGTGGATCTCGGCGTCGACGGGCGCGACGATCTGCGACCCCTCGTCGGCGCCGCCGAGGTACACCTTGTACCCGTTGTCGCGCGGCGGGTTGTGGCTCGCGGTGACCATGACGCCGGCGCTCACGCCGAGGTGGCGCACGGCGAACGCCAAGACCGGGGTCGGCAGCAGTCGCGGCAAGAGGATCGCGCGCACTCCGGCGCCCGCCATGATCTCAGCCGTGTCGCGCGCGAACACGTCGGAATTCACTCGCCCGTCGTAGCCGATCACCACGCTCGGGTGGGATTCGCGACCCAGCAGGAAGCGCGCGAAGCCGGCGGCGGCCTGCGTCACCAGCACGCGGTTCATCCGGTTCGACCCCGCTCCGAGCTCGCCGCGCAGGCCGGCCGTACCGAACGCGAGGCGCGAACCGAAGCGGTCGGCGAGTTCGGCAGTGGCGGCGACGTCGCCGTCTTCTGCGGCGGTGATGAGAGCATCCAATTCGGCGCGCGTAACCGGGTCAGGGTCTTGCTCGCGCCAGGCCTTCGCAGAGTCGAGGTGCGTCATCAGGCGTCTCCTTCGCTGATTCGGGATGCGCGTCAGTGTCTCGGGATGCGCGTCGCGGGCGGTACTCGCCTAGATCGCGGCGACGATCTTCGCCAGCAGGGCGCTGATCACTGGCTCGGCGGCGCGGCCGGCGTCGATGACCTCCTGGTGGCTGAGCGGCTCGGGGCTGATGCCCGCGGCGAGGTTCGTGATGAGCGACAGGCCCAGGATCTCCATGCCGGCCTGGCGGGCCGCGATCGCCTCGAGCGCCGTCGACATGCCGACGATGTGGCCGCCGATGGCCTTCGCCATCTGCACCTCGGCGGGCGTCTCGTAGTGCGGGCCGCGGTTCTGCACGTACACGCCGTCGTCGAGCGTCGGATCGATCGAGCGGGCGACCTCGCGCAGCCGCGCCGAGTACAGGTCGGTGAGGTCGATGAACGTCGCGCCCTCGAGCGGGCTGTCGGCGGTCAGGTTGATGTGGTCGCTGATCAGCACGGGGGTACCGGGCTGCCACTCGGGCTTGATGCCCCCGGCACCGTTCGTCAGCACCATCGTCGTCGCGCCCGCGGCGGCCGCCGTGCGCACCGAGTGCACGACGCGGCGCACGCCGTGACCCTCGTAGTAGTGCGTGCGGGCGCCGATCACGAGCGCTCGCTTGCCGCTCGGCAGCAGGACGGAGCGCAGGGTGCCCACATGGCCCTCGAGCGCCGGCTTCGAGAAGCCGACGATCTCGGGCGCCGGGATCGTGTGCGTCGTCTCGCCGATGAGGTCGGCGGCCTTCGCCCACCCCGAGCCGAGAGTCAGAGCGATGTCGTGGCGGTTGACACCCGTGGCCTCGGCCAGCTGGGCTGCCGCCTGCTGCGCAATCGCGAAGGGGTCGGCGGTCGGGTCGTCGAGCGGGTTCTGCGCGTGAGACATAGACACAATCGTAGAGTCGCGCGGATGCGCGGGCTCACGCTCATCTGCGCGCACGCGGCGGCCGTGCGGTCGCGATCCGCCCGCCAGCCGGCGTGTGGGCTGGGGCCTCGCCCGTGCATCCGCGCCGGGTGGAAGAATGGGCGCGTGGCGACCCAATTCGAACGCAAACACCAGATCGCGATCCTTGGCGGAGGGCCCGGCGGCTACGAGGCGGCGCTCGCCGGAGCGCAGCTCGGGGCCGAGGTGACCCTCATCGAACGTAGCGGCGTCGGCGGGTCAGCCGTGCTCACCGACGTCGTGCCGTCGAAGACGCTCATCGCCACCGCCGAAGCCGCCGAGGCGATCACCGAAGCCGCCGAAGTCGGCGTGCAGTTCTACTCGCGCACCGAGGCCGGTCGCGCGGTGAAGCCCGAAATCGCCGTCAACCTCACCGCGATCAACCAGCGACTGCTGCGGCTCGCCGCCCAACAGTCGCAAGACATGCACGAGCAGCTCGAAAAGGCCGGCGTGCGCATCCTCAACGGGGATGCACGGCTCGATGGCCCGAATCGCGTCGTCGTCTCGACGGGGCACGGCAAGAAGCGCGTCGACTTCGATGAGTGCGAGGCCGACACCATCATCCTCGCCGTCGGTGCCTCGCCGCGCGAACTGCCGAGCGCCCAGCCCGACGGCGAGCGGGTGCTGACGTGGAAGCAGTTGTACGGCCTCGACGACGTGCCCGAGCACCTCATCGTCGTCGGCTCAGGCGTCACCGGCGCCGAATTCGCCTCCGCCTACCGCTCGCTCGGCGCCCGCGTCACCCTCGTGTCGTCGCGCGACCAAGTGCTGCCCGGAGAAGACGTCGACGCCGCCGCGCTCATCGAAAAGGTGTTCGTCGCGAACGGAATCGACGTGCTGTCGGCCTCGCGAGCATCCACGGTTGAGAACGTCGGCGACGGCGTGCGCGTCACCCTCTCCGACGGGCGCGTCATCGAGGGGTCGCACTGCCTCATGGCCGTCGGCGCGGTGCCCAACACCGACGGGATCGGCCTCGAAGAGGCGGGCGTGCAGCTCACCGAGTCGGGCCACATTCGCGTGAACCGGGTCGCGCGCACCTCCATCCCGTCGATCTACGCGGTCGGCGACTGCAGCGACTACCTGCCGCTCGCCTCCGTCGCGTCGATGCAGGGGCGCACGGCGGTGTTCCACGCCATGGGCGACGCCGTCGACCCGATCGAGAAGCGCAACATCACCTCGAACATCTTCACCCACCCCGAGATCGCGACCGTTGGCTTCTCGCAGCGCGACGTCGAAACCGGGGTCGCGCGCGGCACGGTCTACAAGCTGCCCCTCGCCTCCAACCCGCGCGCCAAAATGCAGGGCATCAAGGAGGGCTTCATCAAGCTCTTTGCCTCGCGCACGTCGGGCACCGTCATCGGCGGAGTCGTCGTCGCCCCTCGAGCCTCCGAACTGATCCTGCCGATCGCGCTCGCCGTCGAGCACCGCCTCACCGTCGACCAGCTCGCCTCCGCGATGAGCGTCTACCCGTCGCTGTCGGGCGGCATCACCGACGCCGCGCGCGCGATGCACGTCCGCCGCGAGTAGACGGGCGCCTGCGGCCGCGCGCCCCCGCCGGGCCCGCCCGCGCCGAGATCGAGCGGGTTTGCGCAACCCGCGCAGTCGCAAACCCGCACGAATTGCGCACAGTGGCACGGTGACACCCCGGGCCGGCGCCGCCACGTCCTCCCCACGAGGCTCTGCCGCGCGTCTTCCACCCATCGGTCGAAAGCACCTCAACGCGCGCGGTCAGCGGGTGAGCCTCACGGCATGCACGTCGATCTCTCCACTTTTTCCGACCGCGACGGGCTGGTGCGCGTCGGCGCACTTGACGATCCCGGCTTTCGGCGCAGCCTCGACCGTGCCGTTGATCGGGGTGAATACGTCCGGCTGGCCCGCGGTGCCTGCATCAGCGCAACCGCCTGGGCAGGCCTCGACCGACACGCCAAGTATCGGGCGCGCATCCACGCGGCGGCCGTGGGGCGACTGCACCCGCACGATCTGGTCGCCGGGCCGAGCGCAGCCGCGCTCTGGCGGCTGCCGTGGCTCGATGCGTGGCCGGAGACTGTTCACCTGCTGCGCACGGATGTCACTGGCGGGCGTCATTCGTCGAGCAGACGGCCGGGCGGGCTCGTGCGCCACACCGCTGGGCAACGCGACGACGGTGCTCGTATCGACCGGCTCCCTGTGACGTCGCTCGCCCGCACTGTCGCCGACGCGGCCGCCACCACCTCGATGGCCGCATCCGTCATGGTGGCCGACGCGGCCCTGCGCGGGCTCACCACGGGTTTCGAGCGCCCGGCTCTCGACCGCGACGCTCTGATCGACTGTTGCGCGGCCCGCCCCGTCAGACGCGGGCGAAGTCGTGCGCTGCGCGTGGCCGAATTCGCGGATGCTCGCGCCGGTAGTGCGGGCGAGTCGCTGGTGAGGGTCACGCTTCATCGACTGGGAGTTCCTCCGCCCGAACTGCAGGTCGAGTTTCGCGGCGATTCGGGAGCTCAGTACTTTGCGGACTTCTACTGGCCCGATCAGGACTTCGTGTTGGAGTTCGACGGGAGGGCCAAGCTGACCGACCCCAGCATGCGGAACGGCCGGTCGGCCGAGGAGGTGCTGTTCGATGAGAAGCTGCGGGAGGACGAGATCCGTGCGGGCGTGAGAGGTTTCGCTCGAGCTGACTGGACGATCGGTCGCTCGAGGACACGTCTGGCGGACCGCCTGCGCCGGGCCGGCTTCATCTTCCCGCGGGGCTGGAGGGAGCCGGACTGACGACGCAGCGCCCCGAACTCGAGCGGGTTTGCGCAACTCGTGCTCGACCGAGGCTGCGCGACCTGCGCATACAGGCTCGAACTTAGGAGGTCGGGTGCGCGCGGCCGCGCGGGAACGCGCGGCTACGCGTCGGCGATCGTGAGCAGCACGTGGCCCGCGGCGACGGTCTCGCCGACCGACGCACCAATCGACGCCACGACGCCGTCCTTGTGGGCGGTCATCGGCTGCTCCATCTTCATGGCTTCGAGCACGACGACGAGATCACCCGCGACCACCGTGTCACCCTCGGCCACGGCGATCTTCACGACGGTGGCCTGCATGGGGCTCGACACGCTGTCGCCCGACCCGCCGGCGGCGGCCGCGCCGCCGCCGCGTCGCCGCGGTGCGGGGGCGGCGGCACCGCCGCCGCTCGACCCGGCCGCGCCAGAGCTGCCGCCACCCACGCCGACGAGCGACTCGGGCAGGGACACCTCCATGCGCTTGCCGTTGACTTCGACGACGACGGTCGAGCGCGCTGCGGGTCCGGTCACCTCGGCACCGGTGAGGGTGCCGCTCCAGGGTTCGAGCTCCCCGGCGAACTCGGTTTCGATCCATCGGGTGTAGACGCTGAACGGCTCGCCGTTCGACGGTGCGAACGCGGGGTCGTCGACGACGGCGCGGTGGAAGGGCAGGACCGTGGGAAGGCCGGCCACCTCGAATTCGGCGAGGGCGCGGCGGGAGCGCTCGAGAGCATCCTCGCGGGTCTTGCCGGTCACGATGAGCTTCGCGAGCAGCGAGTCAAAGGCGCCCGAGATGACGTCCCCGGTGGTGACGCCCGAGTCGACGCGCACGCCGGGGCCGCCGGGGAACCGCAGCGCGTGCACCGGGCCGGGCATGGGCATGAAGTTGAGCCCGGGGTCTTCGCCGTTGATGCGGAACTCGATCGAGTGCCCGTGCGCGACCGGGTCGTCGTAGCCGATCGGCTCGCCCTCGGCGAGGCGGAACTGCTCGCGCACGAGGTCGATGCCGGTCACCTCTTCTGAGACGGGATGCTCGACCTGCAGCCGCGTATTCACCTCGAGGAACGAGACGGTTCCGTCGGCCCCGATGAGGAACTCGCAGGTGCCGGCCCCGAGGTAGTTCGCCTCGCGCAGGATCGCCTTGGACGCCGAGTACAGCTGCTCGATCTGCGCGTCCGTCAGGAACGGGGCGGGCGCCTCTTCGACGAGCTTCTGGTGGCGGCGCTGCAGCGAGCAGTCGCGGGTGGAGATGACGACGACGTTGCCGTGGGCGTCGGCGAGGCACTGGGTTTCGACGTGGCGCGGCTTGTCGAGGTACTTCTCGACGAAGCATTCTCCGCGGCCGAAGGCGGCGATCGCCTCGCGGGTGGCCGATTCGAACAGCTCGGGCACTTCGTCGCGGGTGCGGGCGACTTTGAGGCCGCGGCCGCCGCCGCCGTAGGCGGCCTTGATGGCGACCGGCAGGCCGTGCTGGTCGACGAAGTCGAGCACCTCGTCGGCGGTGGCGACGGGGTTGAGGGTTCCGGGGGCGAGCGGGGCGCCGACCTTTTCGGCGATGTGCCGGGCGCGCACCTTGTCGCCGAGGGCGTCGATCGCCTCGGGCGAGGGGCCGATCCAGATGAGGCCGGCGTCGATGACGGCGCGAGCGAAGTCGGCGTTTTCGGCGAGGAAGCCGTAGCCGGGGTGCACAGCGTTGGCTCCGGAGCGACGCGCGACCGACAGCAGCTTGTCGATGACGAGGTACGTCTCGGCGCTGGTGGTGCCGCCGAGCGCATACGCCTCGTCGGCGAGCACCACGTGCCGCGCGTCACGGTCTTGGTCGGCGTAGACGGCGACGGTGCCGATCCCGGAGTCACGTGCTGCGCGGATGACGCGGACGGCGATCTCACCGCGGTTGGCGATGAGCACCTTCGAAATTCGGGCCATGGTTCTCTACCCTAGGGCCGCCGTGCCCCCCGGCGGTTGGCGCGCATCCACAAAAGGGGGCCCGAGGCGTTGCGCGAGCCGACAACGCGACCGGGATGCGCGCATCCGGCCCGCAACCGCTCACCGGGATGCGCGCACGCGCCCCGCAACCGCGCTCCGGGATGCGCGCTACCGGTTCCAGAGGTCGGTGAAGCGCCCGCCGAGCTCGTGGACGAGCACGCGCAGGAGCGGCACGCTGAGTCCGACGACGGTGTGCGGGTCTCCTTCGATGCGGTCGATGAAGGCGGCACCTTTGGAGTCGATGGTGAATGCTCCGGCAACGCTGAGCGGCTCTCCGGTGGCGATGTAGGCGTCGATTTCGTCGTCTTCGATGTCGCCGGCGAAGTGCACGACGGCGCTGCTGGCGCGCCCGACCGCACCGCGCACCTGGCCTCCGCGGTGGTCGATGACCCAGTGCCCGGAGTGCAGCACGCCGCTGCGCCCGCGCTGTACCTGCCAGCGCTCGAGCGCGACCTCGGGCCGATGCGGCTTGCCGTAGATGACGCCGTCGAGTTCGAAGGCGCTGTCGCCGCCGAGGATGAACCCGTCGAGCACCTCCCCGCCGGGTTGGGTGCTGACGATCGCTTCGGCTTTGGCGCGCGCGAGGAGCTGCACCATGTCGGCGGCGGCGAGCGCGTGCCCGAGTTCGGCTTCGCGTTCGGCGACGACGGCTTCTTCGTCGACTCCGGGCGCGATGGCGGTCGGCTCGATGCCGACGTTGCGCAGGGTCGTGAGCCGGGCGGGCGACGTGGAGGCGAGGTAGAGGCGCACGCGTCGATCGTACGGGCCTGGGCTCTGCGCCGGTATGGCCCGCCCGTAGGCTGGTTCGCATGACGTCCCCGGGCACTGAGATCGAGCTGCTGGTTGACCGCATCGCGCACGGCGGGGTGGCGGTGGCGCGGCACGAGGGGCGCGTGGTGTTCGTGTCGGACGCGATCCCGGGCGAGACGGTGCGGGCGCGGCTGAGCGACACGCGCAAGAAGAGTTTCTGGCGGGCGGAGACGGTCGAGGTGCTGAATCCGAGCGAGCACCGTCGGCCGCACGTGTGGTCGGCGGCGAGCGTCGAGCGTGATCCGGCCGAGCGCGCGGGCGGTGCCGAGTTTGGGCACATCGCCCTCGAGCATCAGCGCGAGCTGAAGCGTCGGGTGCTGGTGGAGGCGATGGCGCGCATGGCGGGTGTTGATGTCGAGGCGGGCTCCGAGCATCCCGCCGCCGGCGTCACGGTGCAGTCGCTGCCGGGTGACGACGCGGCGAACGGGCTGGGCTGGCGTACCCGCATTCGGATGCACGTGGCACCGAACGGCGCTCTCGGCCCGATGGCGGCGCGCTCGCACCGCGTCGTGCCCGTCGACGAGGTTCCGCTTGCGTCGTCGGCGGTTCAGGCCGCGACCCCCTTCGGTGAGACCTTTTCGGGCGTTCCGACCGTGGACGTGCTCGCGCCGACGGTGGGCGAGCCTCGCCTGATCGTTGGCGAGCAGGCGCCGTCACTGATTCGTGAGCGGGTGGGCGAGCGCGAGTTTCGGCTCGACGATTCGGGGTTCTGGCAGGTGCACCGTGAGGCGCCGGCGGCGCTGACGCGGGCGGTTCAGCGGGCGATCGTGCCCGAGCTGGTCGACCCGAGGGCTCTGAACCTTGACCTCTACGGCGGCGTCGGGTTGCTCGCCGCCGCGTTTGCCGACGCCGCGGGCACCGACACGGTCATCACCAGCGTTGAGTCGGACGCGCGGGCAACCGACCATGCCGCCGAGAACCTGGCCGAGTGGTTGGGCGCCCAGGCCGAGACGGGGCGCGTCGACCGCTGGCTGCGCAGCCTCGAGCAGAGCTCGTCGGCGGCGGAGCGGGCGCGGCTGCGCGCGGCGACGGTCGTGCTCGACCCGCCGCGCTCGGGCGCCGGTCGCGACGTCATGGATGCTCTCGGTCGCCTCGCCCCCGCCCAGCTGGTGTACGTGGCCTGCGATCCGGTGGCGCTTGCGCGCGATGTCGCGCTGGCCGCCGAGCACGGGTACTCGCTGACCCGGCTGGAAGCGTTCGACCTGTTTCCGCACACGCATCACCTGGAAGCGGTCGCCACGCTCGTGCGCGCCTGAACGGCGCCTGAGCGTCGCGGCGATAGCATGGCCGCGTCGGACCCGAACGACCGCGCCGGGTACGCACGTGTTCGTTCGCGCGGTTGATGAGATTTGACAGTCAGGTTTTGGGCGTGACCACTTCGCAGGGCAGGCAGTATCGAGTCGCGGTCGTCGACGACCACGAGTCGGTGCGGCTCGGCTTGCAGGCGGCGTTTACGAACGCTGGCTTCGAGTTTGTGGTGGCGGCCGCAACGGTGGCCGAGCTCGTCGAGGGCCTCGCCGGGCGGGAGGTCGACGTCGTCGTGCTCGACTTGAGCCTCGGTGACGGTTCCAGCGTGACCGAGAACGTCAAGAACGTGCAGACCCTCGGTGCCGCGGTGCTCGTCCATTCCATTGCCGACCGGGTCGCGCTGGTGCGCGAGGCGCTCGCCGCGGGTGCCGCCGGGGTTATCCCGAAAGCGTCGAGCACGCGCACGGTCATCCAGGCCGCCGAGACGGTCGCGCGCGGCGAGGTGCTCAACAACCTCGAGTGGGCGAGCGCAATCGACGCCGACCGCGACTTCGCGAAGGCGCAGCTCGGTCGGCGTGAGCGCGAGATCTTGCACCTCTACGCCAGCGGCTTGCCGCTGAAGTTGGCGGCCCAGCAGCTGGGCATCGGCTACGCGACCGCGCGCGAGTATCTCGACCGTATCCGGCAGAAGTATGTCGAGGTGGGTCGCCCTGCGCCGACGAAGGTCGACCTGCTGCGTCGCGCCGTCGAAGACGGAATCCTGCCAGGGCTCGACACGGATGACGACGACACCGACTAACCCGGTGTCGCCGGCCGGGCCGGCCCTCCCGGACATGAAGGCTCCTCTGGCGCCGCTCAGTCGTCGTCGAGTCGA
This sequence comes from Microcella sp., assembly GCF_046293215.1. Taxonomy (GTDB): domain Bacteria; phylum Actinomycetota; class Actinomycetes; order Actinomycetales; family Microbacteriaceae; genus Microcella. The sequence goes on from NZ_JBKBPI010000005.1 coordinate 30,874, forward strand.
CACGATCCTGTCGCGCGCCGTGGCCGGGTTCGGCATCGTCTTCGGCGCGCAGGCGATTCCGGCGATGCTCGCCCAGTACGGCTTCGCCGAGCCCGTGTGGGCGGCGACGGCCATTCCGCTGGTCTATGCAGCCCTGGTTTTTTCACTCATCTGCGCGCTCGCTCGACGTTTCGTCGTGGGCGCCGCCCGGGTCGTCGCCTTCGTGTACGTCGTTGCCCTCGTGACGTGGCCGATGTTCGTCGCCGACGTCGAGAATGTGCAGTCGGGTGACCACTGGCTATATCAGTTGACGACGGTGGCGACCGCGGCCGCAGCAATCGGGTTCCGCACCCGCATCGCCACCGCGTACCTCGTGATCGTGCCGCTCATGTACGGCGTCATTCGCGCCTTTCCTCAGGGCGGCACCGGGCCGGCCGAGCTGGGCTTTTTCAACGCGGTCTACGCGATCATCCTGGGGGCCGCCGTTCTGGTGATCGTCACGATGCTGCGGGTCGCGGCATCGAATGTTGACGCGGCCCAGCAGACGGCGCTCCAGCGCTACGCGCGCGCGGTACGCCAGCACGCGACCGAGGCCGAGCGGGTGCAGGTCGACGCGATCGTGCACGACAGTGTTTTGACGACGTTGCTGACCGCCGCCCGCGCGTCTAGCGAGCAGGAACAGTTGCTCGCGGGTCGCATGGCCGCCGACGCAATTCGCCACCTCGAGGACGCGGCGCTCGTCACACCCGACGACGGGTCGACGGTACGGTTCCGGCAGCTGGCCGATCGCATCGGCCAGGCGGCGCGCACAATGCCGGTTCCCTTCTCGACCCGACTGCGCAGCTTGGATGCGCGGGTCATCCCGGCAGGAACCGCCGAGTCCCTGTATTCGGCCGCCGTGCAAGCCATGGTTAACAGCGCCCAGCATGCCGGCGGCCCGGAGGTGCGCCGCTGGCTCCACATCTCTGGATTGCACACGGGCGTCATCGAGATCGTGGTCGGAGACTCGGGCGTCGGGTTCGAGCTCGCGGAGGTGCCGCAGGAACGGCTCGGGGTGCGACGCTCGATTATCGAGCGCACAGCGAGCGGCGGCGGCGAGGTTGCGGTAGCCAGCGTGCCGGGGAAGGGCACGGTGGTCACGCTGCGGTGGCCTGCGGTCGAGATGCCCGAGCCGGGCGAGGCTGAGGGCGAGTCCGAGCCGGGAGACGACGCATGAGAATCGGCGTTCCCCGCTCGTTGATCGTGACCCTCGCTGCCGTGTTCTCGGGGTACCACGTCATCCTCGGCCTGTACACGATCGACGTTCCCTCGAACCCTTTGCCCGTGATCGCGGCCATGGTCGTGTACGTCGCGGCGACGGCGGTCAGCCTGTCGCCCGGGCAACCGGAGCGCATGCCGACCTGGCTGGCCAGCATCAACGTGGTCGTCTGCGCGGCGATGCCGCTCTTGATCGCGCCCACTCTCGATCTGGAGCGCCCCGGTGGCCTGGGGTACGCAACCTGGTACGTGGCGGCCGTGGGTACCCTGATGACGATCACCTCGACCCGGCGTCGGCATCTGTTCGCGTGGGCGGGCATCGCGATTCTGGTGATTCACACCATTGTCTGGGGCGGGTTCGGCGCGGTGCTCGGCATCGGCGTGATCGGCAGCATCGTGTGGGTAGCCATCTCCCACATCCTGTCGCGCGCTCTGGCCTCCGCCAGCCGTGACGCCCTGCAGTTCACTGAGGCGGAGCGCGAGGCGACGAACTGGCAGGCCGCCCAGGAAGCTCACCTGACCGAACGCCAGCTACGCCTGGGCACCACGACCGATCGGGCGCTGCCGATGCTGCAGCTCATCGCTGAACGAGATGGCGCTCTCAGCGACGAGGAACGCCGCGAGTGTCAGTACCTCGAGGCCGGCATCCGTGACGAGATTCGTGGTCGTCGCCTGCTGAATGACCGCGTGCGCCAGGCCGTGCTGGATGCTCGTCGCCGTGGCGCCGTTGTGACCCTGTTCGACGAGGGCGGCCTCGACGACGTCGACGAGGCGGCCATGGACGGCGCGCTGACGGAACTCGCCGAGGCGATCGCTGACACGCGCGCCATGCGCATCATTGCGCGCACGGCGCCCGCGGATTCGCCGACGGCGATCACCGTGGTCGGGTTGACGCCGGCGGGGGAGTCGAGCGCGAGCGAGCTCGGTCGCGACGACGAGGACGACGACGACGATGAGGTCGACCTGTGGCTGGAGATCGCCAAGCCTGAATAGGCGGCCGCGCGCCCGAACCTGAGCGGGCAACCTACGACGGGTGATGGATCGCCCGGGGCCGCCGCCGGGACAAAGATTGAGGGGCCGGAGTACCCATCTCCGGCCCCTCATTATCGAGTGAGTGACGCAACCCGAATGCGTCGCTTACTCGCCCCCCAATCGTCGACCTCATACCCAGTGGGTCGAGACGGGCGATGTGCGTGATATGCACCATCGAGTGCCTCTAGTGTGGCAACCCCGCAACCCTGTGGAAAGTCGGCATTTGGGGGGACATGTGGGGGACATTTTGACGCCGATTGGGGGACAAGAACCCCCCATTAGGGGGCGTTTCCGGCCCAGAACCGCGCATTTCGGGGGACAAAGTTCTCCACAGGGCGCAAAACTGTGCGCGCTCCCACGGCAGACGACTGATTCCGAAGCAAAGTGCTACGGAATTCGTCGTTTGGGCCCGAAAAATCCCGGTCGCGGGGCGATATTCGGGCGACGGAAACCGCAGTCAGCCGCGCAGGCCGCGCGACTCGCGCCAGCGCCCCGGCCCGGCCATGAGCGGCGCGCGCATCGCTCGCGTACTGCGCTCCCACAGGTCGACCGGTGGCACGACCCGCTCCGCGCCGAGTGCGGCGCGCTCGGCCGCGACCGCAGCGATGACCACCTGCACGGCAGCCACCTCCTCGTCGGTCGGGTGTCCCGAGACGAAGCGGAGGGCGGGGGTGACGGGGGCGTCGTCGTCTGACGCGCCCTGAGCATCCCGAGCGGTGTCGGCGGCGTCGGTCACAGCGGAATGTTTCCGTGCTTCTTCGGCGGCAGGCTCGCGCGCTTGCCCTTCAGGGCCCGCAGCGCCTTGATGATCGCCGCGCGGGTGGCCGCCGGCTCGATGATGCCGTCGATCTCGCCGCGCTCGGCCGCGAGGAAGGGGCTCGCGACGTTGTAGGTGTACTCGTTCGCCAGCCGCGTGCGCACGGCGGCGACGTCCTCGCCGTTCGCCTCGGCCGCCTTGATCTCGTTGCGGTAGAGGATGTTCACGGCGCCCTGTCCGCCCATGACCGCGATTTCGGCGGTCGGCCAGGCGAGGTTCATGTCGGCGCCGAGCTGCTTCGAGCCCATGACGATGTACGCGCCGCCGTAGGCCTTGCGGGTGATGACGGTGACGAGCGGCACGGTCGCCTCGGCGTAGGCGTACAGCAGCTTCGCGCCGCGGCGGATGACGCCCGTCCACTCCTGGTCGGTGCCGGGCAGATAGCCGGGCACGTCGACGAGGGTCACAATCGGGATCGAGAACGCGTCGCAGAAGCGCACGAAGCGCGCGGCCTTCTCGCCCGCGTCAATGTTCAAGGTGCCCGCCATCGAGTTCGGCTGGTTGGCGATCACGCCGACGCTGCGGCCCTCCACCCGGGCAAAGCCGATGACGATGTTCGGCGCGAACAGCGGCTGCACTTCGAGGAACGAGCCCTCGTCGACCACGTGGTCGATGATGTCGAGCACGTCGTACGGCTGGTTGGGGCTGTCGGGCACCATGGTGTTCAGGCGCCGGTCGGCGTCGGTGATCTCGAGTTCGGCGTGCGACTCGTACTGCGGCAGCTCAGCCAGGTTGTTGTCGGGAAGGTAGCTCAGCAGGGCCCGGGCAAAGTCGAACGCGTCGTGCTCGTCCTCGGCGAGGTAGTGGCTGACGCCCGAGGTGCGGTTGTGGGTGAGCGCGCCGCCGAGCTCCTCCATACCGACGTCCTCGCCCGTGACGGTCTTGATCACGTCGGGGCCCGTGACGAACATCTGGCTGGTCTTGTCGACCATGATCACGAAGTCGGTGAGGGCGGGCGAGTACACCGCGCCACCCGCGGCCGGGCCGCAGATGATCGAAATCTGCGGGATCACGCCCGAGGCCGCCGTGTTGCGGCGGAAGATCTCACCGTACTTTCCGAGCGCGACGACACCCTCCTGGATGCGCGCCCCACCCGAGTCGAGGATGCCGATGATCGGCACGCCCGTCTTGATCGCGAGCTCCATGACCTTGATGATCTTTTCGCCGGCGACCTCGCCAAGCGAGCCGCCGAAGATCGTGAAGTCTTGGCTGTAGACGGCGACCTGGCGACCGTGGATCGTTCCCGTGCCGGTGACAACGCTGTCGCCGTACGGCCGCTTCGCGTCCATGCCGAAAGCGTGGGTGCGGTGGCGCACAAACTCGTCGAGCTCGACGAAGCTGCCGTGGTCGAGGAGCTGGTCGATGCGCTCGCGGGCGGTCAGCTTGCCCTTCGCGTGCTGCTTTTCGATCGCGGCCTCGCCGGCGGCGGTCACGGCCTCGTGGTAGCGACGCTTCAGGTCGGCGATCTTGCCGGCCGTGGTCGACAGGTCGGGAGCGGGGGTCTCGTCGGTCACCGTGTCAGCCTATCCACCGCGGTGCCCCGCGTGCCGTTGGTGGTTCCGCACAAAAACGCAGGTCTGCGCTGTGGGGCGCGGTGCGGCGTCTCCGCTGCTTAGGCGGCGGCGCTCGCCGCGATTGCCGCGACCCCGGCGAGTACGAGCACCACACCCGCGGTCTGCACGGGGCGCAGGCGCTCGCCGAGCAGCCGCCAGCTGAGCAGCGCCACGACGGCCGGGTAGAGCGAGGCCAGCACCGCGACGACACTCAGGGCACCCGCTTGCGCGGCGGTTCCGTATGCGGCGTTGGCGAGGTAGACGAGTATCCCGATCGAGGCGATCGCGACGACATCGCGGCCCCGGATGCGCGTGGGCACGAGCGCGGGCATGGCCGGTCGGCCGCGGTGCAGCCTCGCGGCGGCGCCCCGCAGACGCACGTGAATCCACGTGGAGAAGGCGACGATGTAGATGCCGAGCACGACGACCGCGGTCATGACGAGCGTGGTGGTGAGGTCGGCGGCGGCGCCGCGGGCGAGGCCGACCTGAGAGGTGCCGAAGCCGGCCGCCGCGACGAGGGCCAGCGCGATCGACTGCAGGGCGCGACGACTGCGCACCCCCGCGACGTACCCGTAGTCACCCGACGCCGGCGGGCGGGGCCGCCCCACCTCGGGGCCGGTGGCGAGCACGCTGCCGACGACCGCGACGGCGAGGCCGACGCCGAGCAGCGGGCCGATCGTGTCGCCTGTGGCCAGCCCGACCGAGACGGGGACGAGCACCGACAGGGCCGAGACCGGGGCGACGACGCCCATCGTGCCGATCGCGAGTCCGCGGAACAGCGCCGCCACACCCACCGCCTGCGCGATACCCGCGATCGACCCCCACATCACCGCGTCGGCGAGGTCGCCCCGAAACGGGTCGACCAGCAGCCGCGCGGCGATGGCGATCGACGCCACGACCTGCGAGCCGAGCAGCACGATGATGAGGGGCACGCGGCGTGAGAGGGCCCCGCCGAGGAAGTCGCTGATGCCGAGCAGCACGCTCGACGCGAGAGCGAGAAAGGCGAGCCCGGGCATACGACCAGTGTGCACGTAGCCTGGAGTTGTGACCGACCTGCCGCTGAGCCGCGCCCTCGCCCCGCACCTCGAGTGGGTCGACGAGATTCCGAGCACCAACTCGGCCCTCGTGGCGCGCGCGGCGGAGCTCCAGGACGGGCACCTGCTGGCAACCGACACCCAGACGGTGGGGCGTGGCCGCCTCGGCCGCAGCTGGTCGACGCGGCCCGGCCAGGCGCTCGCCGTGAGCGTGTTTGTGGGGGTCGGCCCCGGGCATCCCGTGCCGTCGGAGACCCACCTCGGCTGGCTGCCGCTCGTGGCGGGCCTCGCGATGACCCGCGCCGTTCGCGCGCTGGGCGTGCCGGGGGCGGGCCTCAAGTGGCCGAACGACGTGCTGGTGGGCGGGCGCAAGCTGAGCGGCATCCTCGCCGAGCTCACCCCGCACGGTGTCGTGGTCGGCAGTGGGCTCAATCTCACCCAGTCGGCCGATGAGTTGCCCGTCGCCACGGCGACGTCGCTGGCGCTCGAGAACGTTCCGGATGCTCGCAGCGCCGACATCGCCGACCGCGCGCTAGCGGCGTGGCTGGCCGAGTGGCTGCCGCTGGTCGCCCGGTGGCGCGAGGCGCGCGACCCGTCGGTGCTGAAGCCCGACATCGAGGACGTGCTGCACACCCGCGGCCGCGCCGTGAAGGTTGACCGACCGGGCCTTGCGCCGCTGCTCGGCACGGCCGAGGGGCTGGACGACGCGGGTTTGCTGCTCGTGCGTGACCGGGACTCAGTTCTCACGGCGATTGCCGCGGGCGACGTCACCCACCTGCGGTATGAATGACGACATGACGGGGTCGGTGGACACGACGGGAGCGACGCGTGTCCCCGAGCAGGTCATCGTTCGCTTGCGCCCGCACGCGCGCCGCGTCTTCATGCCGAACCTGCTGTTGCCCGTGATCGTGGGGGCCGCCAGCTGGGGCGCCTTCACGGTCGACGAGCTGTGGCAGGTCTTCGCCGTGCTCGCGGCGGCGGTCGGCCTCATCTTGCTGTTCTGGGCCGTGCCGATGGTGCGCTGGCTCAACACGCGGTACACCCTCACCACGCGCCGGCTCATCATTCAGCGCGGCATTCTCGCGCGCCACCGACACGAGATGCTGCACAGCCGTGGCTACGACGTTGCGGTGCGCCAGGCCGGACTGCAATTGCTCTTCCGTAGCGGCGACGTGCTCGTCAACACGGGGCTTGACCGACCCGTCATGCTGCGCGATGTGCCGAGCGCGCGGCTCGTGCAGCAGGCGCTGAGCGACCTCATGGAGGCGTCGACGTCGTCGGTCGCGGCGCAGCGTCGGCGGGACGCGGCCGAGCCGCCCACGGGAAGCCTTCGGCGCGACCGCGAGAGCTGATGTCGATGAGTTCCGACACCCTGTACGCCGTGTTCAGTTACCGGTTCGACGCACACCTCGTGCCTGACCTTCTGCGCAATATCGATTTCGTCGATGGATACGTCGCGAACGACGATCGTCAGAACCCGGCTGAGTGGTTTTCTGAGGGGGACGTGCGCCGACGCCTGATTGCCGATGCCCGCGCGCAGGGGGCCGACTGGGTCTTGGTCATCGATCCGGATGAGCGCCTAGAGCCAACCGCGGGGGACCAGATTCGCGCGTTTATGCGGGCTCATCAGGGTGAGCGCGTGATCGGCGGTTTTCGCGTCCGCGAGCTGTGGTCTGCCACGCATTTTCGAGTAGACGGGGTGTGGGGGCACAAGCGTCGTTGGGGGCTTTTTCCCGTGACAGGGCCGGTCACCATGACCGACAAGCCGGTGCATGGGGAGCCGTACCCGCTTGACCCTGACTTTCGTCGAATCATGCTGGATGTTGACCTGTTTCACTTGAAGATGATGTCCGCTCGAGCGCGTCGGGCGCGGCGCGATCTCTACAACCGTCTGGACCCCGACCGGGTGTACCAGGCGATCGGCTACGACTACCTTGCGGAAGAGGACGACATGGAACTCGTGGCCATCGAGCCCGCTCGTCGTTTCCGGCCACGGCGACCCGCCTGGTGGCTTCGCCATCAGGTGCACCGTGCCATCGCGCCCATCGAGCGCTGAGGGCTCACTCGCCAGCGATAGAGTCGAGTCCGTGCGAATTTCTGTCATCGGATGCGGATACTTGGGCGCCGTCCACGCTGCGTGTATGGCCGAACTCGGCCACGACGTTGTCGGCGTCGATGTCGACCAAGCCAAGATCGACGCGCTCAGCGACGGTCGCGCACCATTCTTCGAGCCAGGGCTACCCGAGCTCCTGAAAGCTGAGCATGGCCGTCTCCGCTTTACGACCGACATTGCAGAAGTGAGCCACGCCCGCGTGCACTTCGTCGCGGTCGGCACCCCCCAGCTCGAGGGCAGCAACGCCGCCGACCTGCGTTTTGTCGATGCCGCCGTCGACGCCCTGCTGCCGCACATCGGCCCTGGGCACCTCGTCGTCGGCAAGTCGACCGTGCCAGTGGGCACGGCCGCGCGCCTTGCCGACAAGGTGGAGGCGACGGGCGCCGAGTTAGCGTGGAATCCCGAGTTCCTGCGTGAAGGTTTCGCCGTCAGTGACACGCTCACCCCCGACCGCCTGGTGTACGGCGTGCGTCACGGGGATGACCGGGCCTCCGATGTGCTTGACGAGGTCTACCGTCGACCGCTGTCGACCGGCACCCCGCGCATCATCACCGATTACGCGACCGCCGAGCTGGTGAAGGTCAGCGCGAACGCCTTCCTCGCGACCAAGATCTCATTCATCAACGCGATGGCCGAGATTGCCGAGGTCACGGGCGCAGACGTCACCACCCTGGCGGATGCGATCGGTCACGACGCCCGCATTGGTCGCCGCTTCCTGAACGCGGGCGTCGGGTTCGGCGGGGGTTGCCTGCCGAAAGACATCCGCGCCTTTCAGGCCCGCGCCGAGGAACTGGGTGTCGGGCACGCCCTCGCCTTCCTCGATGACGTTGACCAGGTAAACCTGCGCCGCCGCCAGCGCGTTCTTGATTTGATCACTGACGCGCTCGGCACCGAACTTGCCGGACGCACGGTCGCCGTGCTCGGAGTGACGTTCAAGCCGGACTCGGACGACGTGCGCGACTCGCCGGCTCTCGACATCGCGAGCCGTCTCGCTCTACGCGGCGTGACGGTCAGAGCCACCGACCCGGAGGGTATCGAGACGGCGCGCGCAAAGGTGCCGTCACTCGACTACCACGAGTCCGTCCGCGACGCTGTTGCCGGAGCGGAGGTGATCACCGTTCTGACGGAGTGGCGCGAATTCCGCGAACTCGACCCCCGCGAGGTCTCAACCTGGACGGACGCCCGCACAATCATCGACGGTCGCAACTGCCTCGATGCAGGAGCCTGGCGCGCCGCAGGCTGGACGTATCACGGCCTTGGCCGCCCCTGAACTGACCCCGTTCGCCTGACCCGGAGGTTTCCCCATGCCCGTCGTTGGAGTGGTCGGAGGTGGCCAGCTCGCTCGCATGATGGTGCCACCCGCCGTGGCGCTCGGCATCGAGATTCGCGTGTTGGCTGAACACGAAGACTCATCGGCCCGCATAGCGGCAACCCAGGTTGGTGACTACCGCGATGTCGATACGGTGCGTGCGTTCGCCGCCGGCTGCGACGTCATCACCTTCGACCACGAGCACGTGCCGCAGGACGTGCTGCGCGCGCTCGTCGCGGAAGGCGTGAGCGTGCAACCGGGTCCCGATGCGCTCGCCGCGGCGCAAGACAAGCTGCACATGCGGGAGCGGCTCACCGCGCTGGGAGTTCCCGTGCCGACGTGGGCGCGCATCACGACAGGCGATGAGCTCGCCCAGTTCTTGGCCGACAACGGCGGCCGTGCGGTCGTGAAGACCCCGCGTGGTGGGTACGACGGCAAGGGCGTGCGCGTCGTCGACAGCGCTCATGCGGCCGACGACTGGCTCGCAGCTGGCCCGGTGCTTGCTGAGCAGCTCGTCGACTTCCGCCGCGAGCTGGCACAGCTGGTTGCTCGTCGTCCTTCGGGTGACCTCCGTGCGTGGCCTCTTGTCGAGACGGTGCAGAAGGGGGGCGTGTGCGCCGAGGTGCTCGCTCCCGCGCCCCGCGCATCCGATGCTGTCGAGCGAAGCGCCGCCGAGATCGCCGCGACCGTTGCCCACGGGCTGGGTGTGACCGGCGTTCTCGCCGTCGAGCTGTTCGAGACGATGGACGGCCACGTGCTCGTGAACGAGCTCGCGATGCGGCCTCACAACAGCGGCCACTTCTCGATCGACGCCGCCGTGACGAGCCAGTTCGAGCAGCACCTGCGTGCGGTGCTCGACTGGCCGCTCGGCGACACTGAGCTCGTGGCTCCGCACGCCGTCATGATCAACGTTTTTGGTGGGCTCACCGACGACCAGATTGCGCAGGCGCTCGGCCACCAGCCGGCCGCCAAGGTGCACACCTACGGCAAGTCGCCGCGCCCGGGCCGCAAAGCCGGCCACGTTACCGCGATCGGTGATGATCTCGACGATGTCGTGTACCGCGCGCGTGCCGCAGCCGCTCACTTCGACGCGTGACGGGTAGCCTGGGCGCCGTGACCGCCCCTCTCGTCTCCGTCGTCATGGGTTCCGACTCCGACTGGTCGGTGATGGGTGACGCCGTCGCGGCCCTCGACGAGTTTGGCATCGCGTGCGAGGTCGAGGTACTCAGCGCCCACCGCACGCCCGACCGCATGATCGCCTATGGTCGCGAGGCCGCCGGCCGTGGTGTCCGCGCAATCATCGCCGGCGCCGGGGGCGCAGCTCACCTGCCCGGCATGATCGCCTCGGTCACGACGCTCCCGGTTATCGGAGTCCCGGTGCCACTGAAGTACCTCGATGGCATGGACTCGCTGCTCAGCATTGTGCAGATGCCCGCGGGCATCCCCGTCGCGACCGTGTCGATCGGCGGCGCACGCAATGCAGGGCTCCTCGCCGCGCGCATGATCGGCGCGAGCGACCCGGATATTGCAGCCAAATTGGATGCGTTCGCTCGCTCTCTCGAAGACATGGTCGCCACCAAGAACGCGGCTGTGAAGGCGACGGCCGCGAAGCGCGAGCGGTGAGTCTCACGTCGCCCATTCGGCACCCGGATACCCGGCAGCCGGAACTGATGGCTCGTCGCGGCTGGTGGCTGGTCGGGCTGAACGTGTTGCTACCCGGCTCGGCGCAGTTGCTGGCGGGCAATCGCCGATGGGGTCGCTTCGCCCTCGGTGCGACACTCGTCCTCTGGGCGTCGATGGCGGCGGCAGCGGCGTTGTACTTTATCAATCGTGCCGCCGCTCTTACTCTGATCACGAACGTGTGGGTGCTGTGGCTGTTGCAGATCGCCCTGCTGTTTTTTGCCGGTCTGTGGTTGGTCACAACCCTGAACGCGCTCGTGTTGGTTCGGCTCGTGAAGACCCCAGCGCGTACGCGAGGCGGACTGCTCGTGTTCACCGCGCTTACGCTCGCCATCAGCGTGGGGGGCACGAGCTACGCCGCCTATCTCACTGGGGTAGGGCGTGACACCCTCGGCTCGGTCTTTGCCGGCGGCGGTTTCGTGCAGCCGATCGACGGTCGCTACACGGTGCTGTTGCTCGGCGGTGATGCCGGACCCGACCGCCTCGGCCTGCGTCCCGACTCGATAACGCTCGCCAGCGTCGACGCCGACACGGGCGAAGTCACGATGATCGGCATCCCTCGCAATCTCTACAACGCACCGTTCGCCGATGACTCGCCTCTGTGGGATGACTGGCCCAATGGCTTCAACTGTGGCGACAACTGTCTGATCAGTTACCTCTACCCCTATGCCGAGGAGCGCCCCGAGTTGTACCCGCAGGCCCGCCTCAACGGGTCGACCCCCGGGATCGAAGCGACGCGCGATGCCGTCGAGGGCGTCACCGGCCTCGAGGTGCAGTTCGTCGTGCTGATCGACCTGAACGGCTTCGAGTCGATCATCGACGCAATGGGGGGAGTCGTCGTTGACGCCGAGCCGATGACCCTCGGAATCAACGGTGGCCCGGTCGTGGGAGAGATCGCGGCGGGCGAGCAGCGCATGAACGGCTTCACAGCGCTCTGGTACGCCCGCAACCGGTACAACCTCACCGACTTTGACCGCATGGCTCACCAGCGCCAGATTCAAGAGGCGATGCTGCAGCAGTTCGACCCGTTCACAGTGTTCACGCGCTTCGAGGCGATCGCCGATGCGAGCGAAGATACGGTGAGCACCGACATCCCGCGCTCGATGCTCGGCACGCTCGCCGACCTCGCTGCGAAGTCGCGCGAGGTGCCGATCACCGACATTGAGCTCGTGCCCCCGGCCGTCGACAACGTCAACCCCGACTACCCGGCGATTCGCGAGCTGATTGCGGCCACGCTGGCTCCTCCGCCCGACTGACGACGGGGATGCCCGGAGCGCGCCCTACAGGTCGGCGTGCAGCTGCCAGGTCTTCTCGGCCGCATCGCGCCAGGTGAACGCCCGGGCGCGGTCTTGCCCGGCGAGACCGAGCACCGTCATCGCTTCGCTGTCGGAGGCGAGTTCGCTGAGGCGCGCCGCCAACCCTTCGGCGAGGTCGGCAATGGTGTTCGACTCGACCAGCAGACCGGCATCGCCCACGGTTTCGCGCAGGGCGGGCTGGTCAGTGTGCACGAGGGGTGTCGCGAGTGTCATCGCCTCCAGTGCGGCGGTCACGAAGCTGTCGGCGAGCAGCGGAGCGATGGCGATGAGGGCGCGCTCGAGCACGACGGCGCGCTCATGTGCCTCGAGGCCGTCGAGAACGAGGAGGCGATTGCGTCGGGCGGGGGAGCCAGCGATCGCCGCATCCAGTGCTCCAGCTGACGCGGAATCGGTGAAGACGACGAGCGGCAGGTCGGGGGCGTCGGGGAGGCTGAGTGCGTCAATGATCGAACCCAGCCCACTGCGGCGGTCGAGGGTTCCCGTCAGCGCGATGAACGTCGACGGCAGGTTGAGGCGCCGCGCGACGGCATCAGCGTCGTCGGGTACCTGGAAGGCGCGACCCACGGCGCCGGGGATGACGCGGATGCGATCGCCGAAGCTCAGAATGTCGGCGAGCTCGTCGGCAACTGAGTGGCTCGGCACGACCACTGCGTCGGCGTACTTGTGGGCGCGGCGCACCATGGAGCGGTGCCAGGCGACCCCGCGACTGGTGAGCACTTCCGGGTGAGACCAGGCCGCGGTGTCGTGAATCGTGACGATGATCTGTTCGTTGGGGTCGTCAAGCCGATCGTGCCGGTAGAGCGGAGCCAACAGACTCGGCGCATGCATCGGCCCCGACCCGGGCAGGCGGCTGAACCCGTGCTGCCAGGCTGCCGCGAGCTGACGCCGGTCGAGGGCGCTTTTGTCGAGGCTGCTGAGGCCGGGCAGCCGCTCGGCGATCAGGCCGTACTCGCTGTCGGGCAGCGACGGCGTGAAGCCGCGCACCTCGCACCCGCGCGGCGCAGTCTCGATGAGGCCGCGGGTGAGTTCGAGAGCGTGCAGACCGACCCCGGTTGCCGGTTCGGCGCTGACACCGTCGAGGACGACGCGCAGCGCGATCATGCGGCGACAAGGATGCTCGGGGTCACCGCACAAGAATAGCCAGCGCTGACCACACCCACCGTAGGCTTGTGAACATGAACATTCGCGAGCTTTCGATTGCCGGCGCGTTTGAGGTCACTCCTCGTCAATTCCCCGACGACCGCGGAGTCTTTTGGGAGTGGTACCGGTTCGACGCGCTCGCCGAGGCGGTCGGCCACCCGATCAATCTCAAGCAGGGCAACGGCTCCGTCTCCAGGAAGGGCGTCGTCCGCGGCATCCACTTCGCTGACGTTCCGCCGAGCCAGGCGAAGTACGTGCAGGTTCTCTCCGGCGCGATCATCGACTACGTGGTCGATATCCGGGTCGGTTCGCCCACGTTTGGTGAGTGGGAGGCGGTTCGCCTTGATACCGTCGATCGTCGGGCGCTCTACATCTCTGAGGGTCTCGGGCACGCATTCGTTGCGTTAGAGGACAACACCACCGTGACGTATCTGGTGTCTGAGACCTACTCTCCGACGCGCGAGCACGGCATTACCCCCATCGATTCGACGATCGGGCTCACTTTCCCGACCGACATCGGCGAAATTCTGCTCTCGCCGAAGGACACCGACGCGCCAACGCTCCGGGAGGCAGAGCGAGACGGCCTTCTGCCGTCGCACGACGCGGCGCGTGCGTTCACGCGATCGCTGTCGAAGCGGTGGGCCGCCTCAGCTCGCGACTGACGAGAAGGCGCCACACCGCCAGGCGTCGTGGAGTGCGGCACGCCAGTCGCGCGGTGGCGCGAGTTCGTTCTCTGCCCATGCCGAGTGGGCCAGCACGGAGTACGCAGGACGTGGCGCGGGCCTCACGAAGCTTGCCGAATCGGTCGGTTGAACACGCGCCGGTTCGAGCCCGGCTTCCTCGAACACCGCCCGCGCGAAACCGAACCACGTCGTCTCGCCCGACGCCGTGCCGTGAAACACCCCAGACGTGACGGGAGAGTCAATTAATCTGACGAGCTGCGCGGCGAGGTCGGCTGTCCACGTGGGCTGCCCGCGCTGGTCATCGACGACGGTCAGCGTCTCGCGGTCAGCGGCAAGCTTCAGCATGGTGGCGGCGAAGTTCGGCCCGTGCTCGCCGTAGAGCCAGGCCGTGCGCACGATGATCGTGCCGTCGGGGTGAGCGGCGCGGGTAAGGCGCTCGCCGTCGGCCTTCGTTCGGCCGTACGCCGACACCGGCGCGAGCGGCGCGTCTTCGGCGTAGGGGGTCGTCGCGTCGCCGGCGAAGACGTAGTCGGTCGACAGTTGAATCAGGCGCGCGCCGTGGCGGGCGGACGCGCGCGCCAGGTTCTCGGCGCCCGACGCATTGATGAGGTGCGCCGCTTCCTCGTCGCTTTCGGCGGCGTCCACCGCCGTGTACGCGGCGCAGTTCACGACGACGTCGTGGCCCGCGACGGCGTCGGCGGCGGCTTCAGCGTCGGTGATGTCGAGCTCGGAGCGGGTCGCGGCGGTGACCGGGCGGTCAGCGAGCGCGATCTGCAGGTCGCGGCCGAGCATCCCGCCCGCGCCGGTAATTAGGATGCGCATCACTGGCCCTGCGCCGCGTAGCGCGCCTCGGTCGCGACTTTTTGCGGGCCCCACCAGGCCTCGTTGTCGCGGTACCAGTCGATGGTTGCGGCGAGCCCGGTGGTGAAGTCGGTGTAGCGGGGCTGCCAGCCGAGCTCGTCGCGCAGCTTGCTCGAGTCGATCGCGTAGCGCAGGTCGTGCCCGGGGCGGTCGGTGACGTGGTCGTAGGCGTCGGCGGGCTGGCCGAGCTGCGTGAGAATCAGCTCGACGACCTCCTTGTTGTTCTTCTCGCCGTCGGCGCCGATGAGGTACGTCTCGCCGATGACGCCCTTCTCGAGAATCGTGAGCACGGCGGAGGAGTGGTCGTCGGCGTGGATCCAGTCGCGCACGTTGAGCCCCGCCCCGTAGAGCTTGGGGCGCTCGCCGCGCAGCACGTTGGTGATCTGACGTGGGATGAACTTCTCGACGTGTTGATACGGGCCGTAGTTGTTCGAGCAGTTCGAGATCGTCGCCTGAACGCCGAACGATCGCACCCAGGCGCGCACCAAGAGATCGCTGCCCGCCTTTGTCGACGAGTAGGGGCTCGACGGGTTGTACGGGGTGGCTTCGGTGAAGCGGTTCGGGTCGTCGAGTTCGAGGTCGCCGTAGACCTCGTCGGTCGAGATGTGGTGGAACCGCTTGTCGTGGCGGCGGACCGACTCCAGCAGTGTGTAGGTGCCGATGATGTTCGTGTCGAGGAAGGGGCGCGGGTCGTCGAGCGAATTGTCGTTGTGGCTCTCGGCGGCGTAGTGCACGACCGCGTCGGCGCCGGCGACCAGCTCATCAACAAGCGCCGCGTCGCAGATGTCGCCCTTCACAAACGTGAATCGGTCGTCGGGCAGGCCGTCGAGCGAGGAGAGGTTGCCGGCATACGTGAGCTTGTCGAGCACGGTCACGTGGTGATCGGTGTGCTCGATGACGTGGTGCACGAAGTTCGAGCCGATGAAGCCGGCTCCGCCGGTGACGAGGAATTTCATACGCACAAGCCTATGCGTCGGGTGAAGAAGGCCGCTTCAGACTGGAGTTCTTAGACCGCCTGACCATAGTCTCTGAGATGCGCAACGGCCAGACATTCGCGGAGCCAACGCGGGAGAACTGCGCGCACGACTCGGAGTGGAGGCGCAAGGTGGAGCGGCAGGGCAACATTGAAAGCGAACAGGACGCGCCATTTTCACTCGCAGGGAAAACGGTCATCGTCGGTCAGGCCTACTTCGAACGCTTTGCTGGCTCAGAAATAGTCGCCTTGGAAATTGCTGAACACTTCGAATCTCTTGGCGCGACAGTACTTGTAGCAACTAGGGTCTCGGGCCCACCATTGATGCGCGAAATAGTCGACAAGCCTCGAATTCGTGTTTTCGAATGGTCAAGTCCTGAACTTGACGAGTTGATTAAAGCAGCAGATATATACCTGGTGTGGATCCAGCATCACGTTATTCCCCCTGCGATATTTGAGCTTGACCCCACGCCGCCCGTGGTATTCGCACATCTATCGGCGATACACCCTCTTGAATACCCTCTCCTCGATTCGATCGAAATCGCGCTCGCGCGCTCGGTGCAATTTACTACGTCTGTTGCCTTTACGAAGATGCGTGAGAAGGGAAGCTTAGGAGGGATCGACGAAAAAATCGTTGGCGTTTTTCCCAACCCGGCCCCAGAGCAATTTCATGCTCCTCTGTCAGAAAAGGAACCGGGCGCAACGTGGGATATTTGCCTCATTTCCAACCACCCACCTGCGGAGCTAAACGAGGCCATTTCCATGCTTCCCGATGATGTTCGAATTACCCGAGTCGGGCGGCAGGGATCGAAAGACTCCATTAGTGAGCGCGTTACAGCTGAACTGTTGGATAAATTTGATGCGGTAATCACGATAGGCAAGTCCGTCCAGTATGCCATGCTTCGCGCAAAGCCTGTGTACTGCTATGACCATTTTGGCGGGCCGGGCTGGCTTGGAGAGGATAACGTCAGGCAGGCGTCAAAAAGAAATTTCTCTGGCCGTGGATTTGCGAAGATGGATCCAAGTGAAATCCGCGATCAATTGATCAACGGTTTTCGCCCGGCTCGGGAGTTTGCGGCCAATTACGTGAACACTGCTCGCAAGGACTACCGGCTGACTTGGCACTTAAATTCCATTGCCGAAGCAGTGACGGAAACGCGGAATTCGAAACACGAACTAGATGAAAACCAGGTTACGCAGCACATAAGACTACAAGAACTCGCATCTCGGCTGTCAAGCGACTGGGCCAGTGCGACACGAACCGCGGCGCGCGAGCATGACGCGTTGGTGGTCGCTGAGCGAAAGAGCCGCCACATGAAAAGGCGATGGCAGGACACTCTCGCCCAGCTCAAGCATGAGCAAGAGAAACTCGCACTCAAAGATCAACAGCTTGTCACGATCGTCCGGGAACGTGAGGAACTCCAGAAACAGTTGCAGCTAGCTCACGCGGGGAGTGTGATCTTGTCCGATGAACTTGAGGCGATGCGGCGCACCGTCAGCTGGCGACTGACAGCGCCCCTGCGCAGGATCAGGCGGATTAGGCGCGGGTGAATGCCGATACAGAGTCCCGGTAATACAGTTGCTGACTCCACCACCGGGACCTCGAGCGCTACGGCGATGTTAGCCTCGTCGGAGGTGCTCGGTCCCCTGGCGCAAGTGACTGGAAGTAGTGATGACAATCGAAGCAGGCCGTTCGGGCGATGGTACTCCGCTCGATCAACTTTCCCGAGAAGAGCTCGTCGCTCTTGTGAAGGCGTACGACGCCGTCGCGCGTCGACGCGCTTCTCAAATAACTGAACTCATGAAGAGTCGACTTCAAACCCAGCCTCGGACTGAAGCGGAAGCGATCGCCAATAGAAGAATCGTCAAGTTCACTCTACGCGCCGTTTCTCCATTTGAGAAAACCTACCGCAAGATAAAGCCACAACTGCGCTCAATAAAAACAAGAATGCGAATCGCAAAAGGCGTCGATCGTTGACTGAAAATATCGATTATGCGGCGACAATCAGGCGACTCGAGAGCGCTCGACCAACCGTCGTGGTGATTCCAGTATTTAATGGCGGAACGGTCGTAGAAAAATGTATTCGATCAGTCATACGTCACACGGATCCATCGGTGAAGATTTACGTATTGGATGACTGTTCCACGGATTCTCTCACAATCAAAGTTCTCGATGAGTTGGCTGCACAAGGAAGAGTGCACGTGATTCATAACGAGCACAACGTCGGCTATACAAAAAACGTGAATCAGGGTTTAGGGATTGATGTTCACAGCGATGTCGTCTTGCTGAACTCCGATACGGTAGTTGGGCCCAGATGGCTGGGAGACTTGCGTGCCGTTGCGTATTCCGGTGAAAAAGTAGCGGCGGTATCGGCGATCTCAGACAATGCGGGTGCGATGTCCATCCCCGAGAAGGGGGTCTTCAATGATTGGGGCGATCCTAGTGACTGGGATCGAGTCGCTCGAGAATTCCTTCATAGCCCCCTTCCTTTCTGGGGTCGAATTCCGACCGCACATGGCTTCTGCATGTACTTGCGCAGGGAGGCCATAGAAGAAGTTGGTCTTTTCGATGAGGTGAGTTTTCCTCGTGGATATGGCGAAGAAAACGACTGGTCTATGCGCGCTATTCATGCGGGGTGGGAATGCAGGTTGGCGACGAGGGTGATGGTTCATCATGCCCAAGGGGCCAGTTTTGGCGAGGGGCGCGCAGAGTTAATTGCAAGTGCGCGAGCGACGGTCAACGAGCTTCACCCTGGGTACTCGGAATCTGTTCGGAGTTGGATGAATTCATCGATGATGAGTGATTTGCGCGACAGGGCGGCTGAGCTATTGGACCAGAGCCGGCAGCGCCTCGCGAAACCCCGCGTCATGTACGTTTTGCACTTTGCAGGCGGCGGAACTCCGGAGACAAATCGAGATCTGATGACGCAGCTCGCCGCGAGGCAAGACAGCTACGTCCTGCTGGCCAAAGAGAGTGAAGTCGCGCTTTACCAGTTTGATTCGTCCGGGATGCGAAGGTTACTGACTTGGGCGCCAGACCCAATTTTTGCTATTCAGGATGCGTGGCGTTCAGATTATGCTGAATTTGTCTTTAGGGTGATTTGGCAATATGGAATCGAACTTGTTCACATCCGACATCTGATTAATCAACCTCTAACAACCTTGCCGATCGTTTGCAAGCGACTTGGGGTGCCGGTAATATTATCTACACACGATTTTTATTATATCTGCCCCACCGTCAATCTTCTAGACGGCGATCTGCAGTATTGTGGCGGCGTCTGCACACCGGGGTCGACGAGATGCTTTCTCCCTAATGCTTTTGTGGCGGGTGCGGTGAACCTCAAGCACCAATGGATCAATGTGTGGAGGGAGAGGGCATCCGAAGTTCTTGATATAGCGGCCAAGGTGGTCGTCACTACTGATTCGGCTGAGGGTGTTTATGCCCGAAACTACCCGAGCTATACGAGCAAAGTCGTAAAGATCGAGCATGGAAGGGACATTGCAAGTCCCGGTGGGACTGCGCGACGCCCGGCAGAATCGCGGGGCGACGGCCCTATTCGAGTAGTGTGTCCGGCGAACTGGGCCCCGCACAAGGGAGTGGGACTTGTCAACGCCTTGATCGCCGAGACACATCCTCTCGTTGAATGGCACATTCTGGGTGGGCGGTCCGACTTAATCGACGATCGGGCTGTTCAGCACGGCCCATACAAGCGGGAAATGTTCGGAGAGCTCGTCCGAGCCATTGACCCGGACTACGTGGGCCTTTTCTCGATCTGGCCCGAAACCTATTCACATACATTGACCGAGGCATGGTCGCTGGGAGTGCCGGTGCTCGCTACTGACCTCGGAGCGATTGCGGATCGAATTCGTATGCACGGCGGGGGCCGGTACTTTGATCACGCAAAGCCGGATGAGTTGGTGCGGTTCCTGATCGAGGAGGCTCGTAAGCCGCTGCGCCGCTCTCCACTGGACCGGCCAGTGCCGAAGCCATCCTTCCGTCGCAGTGCCAAGACGATGGCCGAGGGCTATCGTCTTATGTACGAGGCGGTGCACATTCCACACCGGGCACCCGTCGTCGGATATGTGCCGTCGGCCGGGCGAGGTGCCAGGTACGTCCGATTGTCGTCGCGGATGGCACGTGTCGATGCTGGCACCTGTCAATTCAAGGAAATCGTTCCCGCCGACTACGTGTCCGGATCTGAAAATTCAGAACTTGATTGCATCCTGGTGCAGCGTGATGCTCTTGATCCCGCATTGACCGACGCATTTTTGGATCGAGTCCAAAAAAGCAATACGCGGCTTGTTTTCGAACTCGATGATGACCTTCTGCCAAGTGAAGCCGACAGCAGAGAACTACGGGATCAGGCCGTTCGCCATCCCTTGTTGAAGATTGCACGCGTCGCCGATGCAGTGGTTGTCAGCACTGAGGCTCTTGCAGCTCGACTGGGTCGGTACGGCATTGCCGCAAGCGTGGTGCCAAACTTAGTCGATCATCACGCGTGGCGGGCTTCTACGGGAACTCCTGCGGCGCAGCCGACGGGCCAGGCGACTCGTCTCGTGTATTGGGGTACCCGCTCCCACCTACCAGACCTTGAGATGTTTCGGGATTCCCTTGAGTGGGCGCGCCGCTCCGCGCCTGAAACCAAGATCGAGTTGGATGTGGTTGGAGTTGCTGATGCCGATGGCACCTGGTTCAACAGGCTGATTGTGCCGGAAGAGTTCCATCGCTACGAACTGTTCGCTCGTTGGATGGCTCAGATGAAGGTCGAGCGCGGTTGGAACGGTGCGATTGCACCATTGGAATCGTCGGTCTTTAACCGCAGCAAGAGTGATATCAAGGTCCTTGAGTCACTAGCCCTAGGTATCCCAATTGTAGCGAGCAACGTCGGCCCGTATGCGGCATGGTCTGGAAAATACGACGATGTAGTTCAGGTTGTTGACAATAATGAGGCCGATTGGGCTAGAGCTATTTTGCGTATTGGCAGTCCAGCGATTCAGCGTGTCGACGAAGCGCTTGACGGAAGGCTTGTGACTGACGAGTCCGAGACGCGGCGTTGGCTCAGTCTCGTGCTTGGGCAGTGAACTACCGGGGTCGCGTCCAACGCAACGTGACTCGAATGAGTGACCAATGACGACGAGGAGGTGGGCGGCGCGGCCGGTCCCTTCCGTGGCCAAGCTTTCTTCCCGTCGAGAAGCTGGAGGCACAAGACCTACTGATTTCCCCTTGCAAGGGTCGCAAGTAAACTAGAGGAGGTTTCTATGCGAGGAATTATCTTGGCTGGTGGTTCCGGAACACGTTTGTGGCCGATCACCAAGGGTATTTCGAAACAGCTGATGCCCATTTACGACAAGCCGATGATCTACTACCCCTTGTCGACGCTCATGATGGCCGACATTCGTGATGTATTGATCATCACGACCCCCGAACACAACGAACAGTTCCGGGCCCTCTTCGGTGATGGATCACACCTAGGCATGTCGATCGAGTACGCCGTCCAGCCGAGTCCAGACGGACTGGCTCAGGCGTTCATCATCGGCGAAAACTTCATCGGATCGGACAATATCGCGCTTGTCCTTGGCGACAACATTTTCCACGGCACCGGGTTGGGGTCTTCCCTCCGGGCGCTCGACGGCATCAATGGTGGGCTGATCTTCGCGTACCAGGTCGCCGACCCCACCGCCTACGGCGTCGTCGAGTTCGACGACGAGATGCGGGCGCTGTCCATCGAAGAAAAGCCTGCCACCCCAAAGAGTTCGTACGCGGTTCCCGGTCTCTACTTTTACGACAACTCTGTCGTCGACGTCGCGAGGAGAATCACTCCGAGTGAGCGCGGAGAACTGGAAATCTCATCGATCAACGAGCACTACTTGCGGGCGGGTGCGCTACAGGTACGACCACTCGATCGTGGCACGGCCTGGCTCGACACGGGCACTATCGACTCGATGATGGAGGCCTCAGAGTATGTGCGTGTCATCGAGCACCGGCAAGGTCTGAAGATCGGCTGCATCGAAGAGATCGCCTGGCGCGCCGGCTGGATCACGGCGGAACAGCTGCGGCAGTTGGCGCAGCCGCTCCAAAAGAGCGGATACGGCGACTACCTGATGCGACTCATTAGCAGCTGACGCAACCGTAAAAGTCGCGGCGCCCGCCGCTCCGCCCAGCCGCGTACGCGCTGCCGAAGAAACGGCGTAAGCGGCGACGGAACACCATTTGCACGCATGTCATCGGCGGCCAGCACCCACGAACGCTGCAGCGCCCCGATGTCAACCGGCGCAACAGCGCTCGGCGAAAGTTCGGTGCCAGCCGTGCACGTGCGAACCCGTGGCGCGGCGTGTTGCGCGCGAAGCCGCGACTCGCGGCCGGCTGCAGGCGCGGTCACCGCCAGATCCCAGACGCGCCCCTCTTCCTCCCCGAAGGCCAAGACCCCCGCGGCAAGAGCCCGGCGCACAAGGTCTTTCCGCAGTCCTGCGGGCGCCAGCAGTGTGACGTCAGACCACACGGCGGCCGACTCGAGCGCGATGTGGTCGAGTTGCTGCGTGTCATCAACCACGAATAGCGTGGCTGGCCGCATTGGCTCGCCCACCAGCACATCGGAGAAGGCATCGGCAGCGTCGATGTCGCACCACAGGTATCGCCGTACCCGAGCGCTGTAGTCGGGATGGCGCTTCGTCAAGATGCGCTCGTGCTCATGACGCAGGCGTGCCCGACGCGCCGACAGGAAGCTTCGCGCACCCTCGTGCACGACCAGAGCGCGGTGGGCCATGACCGACCGGAATCCTTCGTCCGCCATGCGCAGGCAGAAGTCATTCTCTTCCCCATAACCGGGAGCGAAGATTTCATCGAAGAGTCCGAAGCGGTCGATGAGTGCCCGTCGTACGAGGAAGCAGAAACCCATCGCGACGGGCGGGTACGAATAGCGGGGGAGGTGCTCTCGCAACGCAATCGAGACCTCCTCGCTTCGTTTGCGAGTGCGTTCGCCGCCCGGATCCCTCAGTCGAAACGGCAGACTCGCAATCGTGGCATTCGTGCTCCGTGCGCACACGATTCCGTGGCGATCGTCATCGTGCAAGACGGCCCTTAGCTCATCAATCCACCCGTCGAGCGGTTCGGTGTCGCTGTTCAGGAGCAAAATGTCGTTGCCTGAGTCGTCGAGTTCGAGCGCTGCGCGATTGCAGGTGCCCACAAAGCCGAGATTGTGTTCATTTCGCGCGTACCGGAAGCCGTCGCGACCCGAGATGCGAGACTGCAGTTCTCGTTCAATAAGGTCGGCTTCGGGGCCGCTGTCATTGACGAGGAGGACGCGATCACGCGACGTATCCACGGTCGCGATGAGAGAATCCACGCACCGAAGCAGGCTGGATAGATCACCGTAAACGGGAACGACGATCGTGATCGGATGCGGCTCACTCATGGCGAGTCCTCAGTGCTGCGATATTGCGCCGGGCAGATCCGACTGGATCTTTCGCGAAGTTGCGCGCGCGGATCACGACCACCCGGCCGAGATACTTGACCGTCACGCCGATGGGGCGGCGTCGCTTGCCGACCGCGATGGGCGCACTGAGCCAGCCGCGAGCAGCGTTCGGCAGGCGGGGGATGGTCATACCGACTAGCGACTCGAGCCGTTCGATCGCTGCGCGGTTGGAGTAGGGGCCGCTGACCAGATCGTGCGCTCGCTGGCGGGCCCTCTCACCGTGCCGGGCAATGTCGTCGCGGTGGGCGCTGTAGTGAGCGAGGCGGTCGGCCAGGGCATCGATGTCGTCGGTATCGACGAGGAACCCAGTCTCGTCGTCGACGATGAGTTCGGCGCTGCCGCCGGCGTTCATTGCGATCACGGGCTTACCCAGCGTGAGGTATTCGAGGGTGGTGCGGCCGAACGCCTCCATGCCCGACGGCGTGATGCACACGTCGGCCGCGGCGACGTACGGGAACGGATTCGCCTGTTCACCCACGAACCTCACCTGGCGGTCTACACCGAGGGCTTTCGCGCGTGCCACTAACTCGGCGTCATATTCGGGCTGCATGAGCGCCCCGACGAAGATGACCATCGGCCGAATGTCGCGATCGGCGAGCACGCCGAGTGCATCGATCACGCGCCATTGGCCCTTGGATGGGGCGAGCCGCCCTACGACGGTCACGAGCAAGGTCCTGGGAGGCGCTGCCGGAATGTCGGGTGCGAACTCGGTGCTCGCGCGATCCAGAGCATCGCGGTCGACCACTGGATAGACGATCGAGAGCTTCTCGGTTGGGATGAACGGGGCGAGGTGATCACGTACGGCTTCCGAATTCGCGAACACGGCGACCGACAGCACTCCGATATCGGTCAGCGTCGCTTCGCGGCCCTGGGTGTAGACGAGGCCGTGATCGAGGTCGCCATACTCTCGAACCATCCACGCATGGGGCACGCCGCAGATCGCCGCGGCAAACGCTCCCCACGGCGCCACCACGGTGTTTGTCACCACGAGGTCCGGCTGAAAGTCGTCAATCAATTCGGCGATCTCGAGTGTTGCCGCGTTGTTGCGTTGGGCGAAGTACGCCACCTGATCAGGATGCGCGTCGTGCGGGGGAACTGCCCACCCCGTGAAGGGCACCATGCGGTAAGGCCAGCCGCGCTGTTCTAATTCGGCGACAACCAGGCCTTTCGGCGCCTTCGTGACAAATTGGGGTTCCAGTGCGGGGTTGCGCTCGAGCCACTCGTCAATCAGGCGGAACAGCGATCGTTCTGACCCGCCCAGGTGATCGGGCGCGGAACTGTGGTTGACGAAGAGCACGCGCACGAGGCACGACTTTACTCGGCATGCCCGAACCCGGCGCGCGCATAGGTGGCGGAGCCCTACACTAAATCGACCGACCATCCGCGGGAAGCAGAGCATGACCTATTTCAAGGAGCTCCTCACCACACGTGAGCTGCTCATCAACCTCACGATGCGTGAGGTGAAGGGCCAGTACCGACGAACTTTCCTCGGCCAACTCTGGTCGCTCATCAACCCTCTGGCGACCATGCTCGTCTACACGGTCGTCTTCCTCTTTCTTCTTCGATTCGAGCCGCCGCCGGGTGATCCGAGTGGGGTCGAGGGCTACCCATTGTGGCTCATGTGTGCTCTCTTGCCGTGGTCGTACTTCATGCGCGTGGTCAACGGTGGGCTGTCGAGCGTCGTTTCCAACGCGGGGCTGATTAAGAAGGTCTATTTCCCTCGAATGCACCTGCCACTGGCGGTGATGTGTTCGGTTGGCATCACGTGGTCGCTCGAGATGACCGTCTTGGCGGTGGTGCTTATGTTCTTCGGCGCGATGCCCTTGCCGTTCATCCCCGTGATCTTCTTCTTCATGGTTCTCCTCGCACTGTTCGCGGTTGGTATGGCGATGATGCTTGCCATTGTGAACGTGCACTTCCGAGACACGCAGCACTTCGTCGGCATCGTGCTTCAAATGTGGATGTTCCTCACCCCGATCATCTACCCGATTAGCTTTGTTGAGAACCGGGCCGAGGCGGTGGGTGAGTGGGTGCTGTTCCTGTATCGGTTGAACCCGATGGAGAGGTTCATTGCCGTATTTCGCAACCTGCTGTACGACAACCGCCTACCCGATCTTGCGGACACTCTGTTCTGCCTCGGCTTTGCCCTGAGCTTCTTCACCCTTGGGTACCTCATCTTTTCCCGTAACGAGAAGCGATTGGCGGAACTGTTGTGAGTGAAGTGGCCGTCGTCGTCGATGACGTCTCGAAGCGATTTCGGCTATTCAAGGAGCGGAATCAGACCCTCAAGTCGGCGGTGATGCGTCGACGAAAAACCGTCGCCGAAGAGTTCTGGGCAGTGCGCAACGTTTCGTTTGACGTGCCCGCGGGTGCAACCTTCGGGCTTATCGGCCAGAACGGCTCAGGCAAGTCGACGCTCCTGAAGTGTCTCGCCCGCATCTTGCACCCCGACACTGGAGCCATCACCATGCACGGGCGCGCAGCGTCGCTGCTCGAAGTCGGCTCGGGGTTCCACCCTGAACTGAGTGGTCGCGAGAACATCTTCCTAAACGGCTCCATTTTGGGACTGTCGCGCAAGGAGGTCGCCGCGCGCTTCGACGAGATTGTTGACTTCTCTGGTGTCGAGAAGTTCATCGATCAACCAGTGAAGAACTACTCATCAGGCATGTATGTCAGGCTCGGTTTTTCCGTAGCCATTCACGTGCAGCCGGACATCCTGGTCGTCGACGAAGTGCTTTCCGTGGGTGACGGCGCCTTCCGAAAGAAGTCGTCAGAAAAGTTTAAGGAATTCACCAAGTCCGGGCGCACGGTCATCTTGGTGTCTCACAGCCTGTCTCAGGTGCGGGAGATGTGCGATCAGGTTGCTTGGCTACACCAGGGTGCATTGCGGGCCGTGGGCCCAGCCTCCGATGTGACGAGCAAGTACCAGAAACACCTCGAATCGGCGGGGTAGCTCAGGCAGATGCCAAACTGTCAGCTAATTCCTGAATGCATTCGGTGAGCGGTCTTCCGAGCCCGGACGGGGAGCGTTGACCGCTGGAGCCGTCAGCCGTACGTTCCAAACCATCGAGAATCGCTGCGCCGATAGCCTCCGGGTCCGCTGGCACAGCGATCAGCATGGGGTGGAGCCCGTTCCGCGTATCGTCGATCTCGTTTGTGACGGTAAACACTCCACGCGCGGCCGCCTCGAGTGGGGGGTGACTGGGGTGAGGGCTCGCCTGCAGGCTAACCGCAACGCTACTTCCGGCGAGGAGGTCGAAGTAATCGTCCCAATTCAGCGTTCCCGCGCTGCGAAGGGTGTGTCCGTTACCTAGCGGCACGTCGGGGTGTGACTCTCCGGCGGAAATCCAATCAACGTCTGGCCCGCACGACGCCGCTGCCACCCGCAAGGCGGCCACTCCCAATGAGAATAGGTTTCTCGGCTTTGACGGACGACCGTAAAAGAACACTCGTTGTCGTGTCCTCGACCCATGATCCTTCGCGCCGAGTTCTCCTGAGCGCAGGTCAAGGTCCGGGCTGAACACGCGGGCAGGGTCGACTTCGATGCCCTCCCGACGATTCAAGATCTCCGCCACGGGGGTGGAGTTAACCAAGAGGTGGAATCCTCCGTGGTAGGTCAACTGAGAAGTAACTGATTCGGTCGACGCGGGAACGAAACTGGGCTCGTAATCTTGCACAAGATAGACAACACGGGAGGAACTTAACGATCCGCTTCTCGACGCGACTATTGCTGAATGAGCCGTCGTCCAGTGGGTAACGATCCACACATCGTTCGTATGGCACTCCAGCCCGATGAGATCATCTCTGACCGCAAGGCTGGGATCGGCAGAGTCTTTGCTCAATCGGAGCCGGAGTTCACTGCGAAGCCGCTCCCGGTCGTGCGGACCAACCGTCTCGCTCAGGATGACGATCCGCAGACCCATTCCTAGGGCCTTCGACAGTTGCTCTGCGACGTTCAAGGCTGTTTGCACTCCCGCAAAAACACGCTCGGGATCGAACTCAGAAAGCACAAGATTCACAGTGGGCTGACTAGTCGTTCTGGAAGAAACACAACTGAGCGCGAGAGCTGCGCCGCTCAAACCGGCGTACGGGCGTGCGGAGGGAGGCGCCGCCGCTAACTCGCGAGCGCTCGCAACACTCAGCTCCAGAGGGTTCGACGGCAAGGCCAAGTGCTGCATCACTGCCCGTCGGAAGGTGGGCGACCTTGAATACTGGCGCACGACCAGCACCACATCGCTGATGAACTGGCGCGCTCGGCGGAGTCGATTCATGAGAGACCTTTCGATCCAGTCCGCGGTCTACTGTGCATGACGCTTCTTCGGGGGCTAGGGATGGGGGGTCTGGGATCGCATCACCGAACGTTCGAGCCACCGCGAACGAACGCTGAGCCCGATGTTGAGAACCGCCCGCACCGGCCAAAGGGCAGGGCCCGGATACTTTCGGTCGAGAAAGCGCTTGGCACTGTCGTGGTGCGCGCGAACCATGCGCGCGGAGCTGCCGCTCGTGGAGTGGCCCCCGATGTGCATCGCCTCCGCGCTCGGCACATAGACATTGCGCCACCCGGCTTTCTTCAGCCGGAAGCCCAGATCAACGTCCTCGAAGTACATGAAGTACCCGTCGTCGAAGCCGCCGACCGCATCGAACGCTGACCGGCGTACGAGAAGGCAGGCACCGGACAGCCAGCCGGCGTCGCGCACACCGGACCCATGATCGTCGTCGTGACGGTACGACCGAGTCCACGGGTTCGCCGGCCACACATTCGCGAACAAGGCGTGACCGATTCCTGTGCGGAGTGACGGGATGCGCCGGGCCGAGGGGTAGGCAGAGCCGTCGGGGTTGCGAATCAGGGGGCCAACGCTGCCTATCGATGGATCCGTCGCGGCGACCGCGAGTAACTCCTCGATAGCTCCGGGAGAAAACTCGAGGTCGGGGTTGCATATGACGACCCATTCGACGCTCTTCGGCAGAAAGCGAATACCGGCGTTGATGGCCGCGCCGTATCCAGGGTTTTCCGGCATCGCGACGTACGCGCCGTGGTGCTGATGGGTTATCTGCGCTGCCGAATCGATTTCGCCCGGGAAATTGTCGACCACGACGATCGGCACCGCCGCACCCGCAACCGTGCCGACCGACCCGAGAAGTGTCGGCAAGACGTCATTCGAGCGAAAGGCGACGGTGACGAGTCCTACGGTGGGCTCCCGCACCGTTTGTGGAGCGTCGGTCGACTCGGCCATAGTGCTCCTGATCCTAGCCCGGGCCCTCACCTAGGCTGGCGGGGTGACCGCCGCCCCCACCGCACCGCTGACCGTGTCGGTCGTCATGTGCACGCACAACGGGGCGGCCTTCATTGCGGAACAGGTGACAAGCATCCTCGCCCAGCGGCCCGCGCCGATCGAGATCGTGCTTGGCGACGACGATTCGCGCGATGACACCGTCGCGATCATCGAGCGCCTGGTCGCTGAGGCGCGCGCCGCCGATCCCGCCGTCACAACCGAGCTCACGGTGCTGCGTCACTCTCCACCGCTCGGCGTCACGGCCAACTTTGCTGACGCCCTCGCCCATGCCCGTGGCGACCTCATTGCACTGAGTGACCAAGACGACGTCTGGATGCCCGACAAGCTCGCCGTCATCGTTGATCGTTTCGCCCACGACCCGCGACTGCGGCTCGTGCACACGGACGCGCGCCTCGTCGACAGAGATGGGACACCGCTCGGCGGAACCCTGCTCGACGCCCTCGGAATCACGACGCAGGAGAAGGTCGACCTCGTCGCCGGTGATGCGCAGGCGGCTCTGCTGCGCCGCAACCTGGTGACCGGCGCGACGCTGGTTCTCCGGCGAGAGCTACTCGAGCACGCATTGCCGATCCCGGGGGAGTGGGTGCACGACGAGTGGCTCGCTGCTGTAGCCGCCGGTATGAGCGAGCAGCCAGGCGCCGTCCGGTTAGTTCCCCGCCCGCTGATCGACTACCGCCAGCACGACACTAATCAGATCGGCGCTCGCCGACCGACCCTCAGTGACCGCTGGGCGAAGCTCACCGAACCGCGCGACGAGCGTCAGCCCCGGCTCGCCATACGCACCCGACAGCTGGCCGACCGTCTGCGCGAGCGGGGTGCACCCGCCGCGCGGCTCGCGCGGGCCGAAGCAAAGCACGCGCACGAAGCGGCCCGCGCCGGGTACCCCGCCGCGCGCCTGCTGCGGATCCCGGCGATATTCAGTGGCGCCCTTCGTGGGCGCTACGGGCGCTACAGTCGCGGAGGCATCGACATCGTGCGCGACCTCGTGCAGCCGGCGAGTGGAGGACAGAAGCGGTGACGCGCATCCTGATTGTGACGGGCGACCCCGTCGGTGACCGTATGGCGGGGCCCGCGATTCGGGCGTGGAACATCGCGGGTGAACTGCAGCGCCACGGGCACGAAGTGCGCCTCGTCAGCACCACGCGCGCCGACCGCACCGACACCGAGGTGCCCCTCGGTCATGTCGCTCCCGGCGATGAGGCGGGTATCCGGGGGCACGAGCGGTGGGCCGACGTCGTGTTCTTCCAGGGGCACGCGCTCGGGCAGTTCCGCACGCTGGCGAGCACCGACCGGTACCTCGTGGCCGACGTCTACGACCCGATGCACCTCGAGATGCTCGAGCAGGGTCGCGAGCTGCCCGCCGCTACCTGGAATCTCCGAGTGGCTGGCGCCCGCGACGCCCTCAACGATCAGCTGCGACGCGCCGACTATCTGCTGTGCGCGAGCGAACGGCAGCGCCTGTTTTACCTCGGTCACCTCGCCTCGCTCGGCCGCATCAGCCCTGCCACCTACGACGGCGATGGCGACCTGCGCCGGCTCATCGACCTC
This sequence comes from Microcella sp., assembly GCF_046293215.1. Lineage (GTDB taxonomy): Bacteria > Actinomycetota > Actinomycetes > Actinomycetales > Microbacteriaceae > Microcella. The sequence continues at coordinate 60,935 of NZ_JBKBPI010000005.1, forward strand.
GCGCCGTTTGGGCTGTCGACGACGCCGCCCGCTCCGGGCGACGGGCTGCGCGGCCGTATCGCCGGCATAGGCGCGGACGACCGCGTCCTCATCTGGGGCGGCGGCGTCTACAGCTGGTTTGACCCGCTCACCCTGATTCGCGCCGTCGCTGCCGTGCGCGACCGCGTGCCGGACGTACGCCTGGTCTTTCTCGGCACGAAGCATCCGGGCGTCGACGAGATGGGCATCGTGCGCGAGGCGTACGACCTCGCGGTCGAGCTCGGTGTCGAGGGGCGCGAGGTCGTCTTCAACGACACCTGGGTGCCATACGACGAGCGCGGCGCGTACCTGCTCGACGCCGACGCGGGGGTCAGCACCCATCACCGCCACGTTGAGACGACCTTCGCCTTCCGCACGCGGATCCTCGACTACCTGTGGGCGGGGCTGCCGATGGTCGTCACCGACGGCGACGGATTCGCCGATCTCGTGCGCGACGAAGCTCTCGGCGTCGTCGTGCCGTCGAATGACGAGGCGGCGCTCGCCGACGCGATCGCGCGCGTGCTCGCCGTTGACTCCGACGAGGTGACCGCCTGGCGGGAAAATGTCGCCCGCGTGCGCGAACAGTTCACGTGGCCGGTGGTGCTCGCGCCACTCGTCGCGTACTGCGCCGAGCCGTGGCACGCCGCCGACTACGCGCCGGGGCGCTCCGCGATGGGCGCGGGGTCGAGCCGACCGCGGCGTACCGCCGGGCTCGGCCACGACCTGCGCATGGCGGCTCACCACCTGAAGCATTCGGGCCTCCGTGACGTGACCGCGCGCATCCGTCGACGGCTCGGGCGCTCGTCGTGAACGGTCTGCGCGACCGCCTGCGGGCAGCTTGGCGTCGGCCCGGCGTCGCCGGCGGGATGCTCGCCCTCCTCACCGCCCTCACGCTCGGCTCGTGGGCGCTCGCCTCGCCGATCGGCGCCGGGCCCGACGACGACTTCCACCTGATCAGCACCTGGTGTGCGGGGCCCGCGGTCGACGAGCTGTGCGCCGACGGATCAACCCCGCAGACACGCCAAGTGCCGCGGCCCCTGCTCGAAGCGCCTTGCTTCGCCTACGATCCGGAGGAAAGTGCGGCGTGCCAGCTGGGCACCCTCGACTGGTCGGGTGTTGGGCCGGGCGGGGCCGTCGAGATTGTCGAGACATCCCGAGGCAACTTCGGTGGGGAGTATCCGCCGCTGTATTACGCGGTGAACGGGATCCTCTCGGGAGCGAACGCGGAGGCGGCCGCGCTCGCGATGCGTGCCGTCACGATCGCGCTGTTCTTGGTGCTGGCGACCGCCCTCCACCTGCTCCTGCCCGCCCGGTTGGTGCCAGCGCTGCACGGGGGCTTGCTCGTGACGATGGTGCCGCTTGGGGTGTTCCTGTTCGGCACCAACAACCCCAGCGCCTGGGCCGTGATCGGGGTCGCGACGAGTGCCATCGCCCTGCTGGGCTACTTCGAGACGTCGGGCAGGCGGAAGCTGGGGCTCGCGGCCGTCTTCGTCGTCGGCGTGATCATGGCGGCGGGCTCGCGCGCCGACGCCGCCGTCTTCGCCGGGTTCGGCATCGCCGTCATGGGGATGCTCGCCGCGGCTCCCACCAAACGTTTCGTTCTCGACGCGATCCTCCCCGCCATCACGGGTCTCGTGGCGCTCGGGTTCTTCCTTGCTGCGGGTCAAGCGTCCAGCGGCACGGGAGGGTTCGGAGGACCGATTCGCGACGCAACCGGCTCTGAGGGTGGCGACGTCTCCGCGGCCATTCACGAGGCTGCTGAGCCGACTCTCGGCGGTGTCGGGCTGCTGTTCTACAACGTGCTCAACGTGCCCTTCATCTGGTCGGGTGCGTGGGGCGAGTGGGGCCTTGGCTGGCTTGATACCTCAATGCCCGCGGTCGTGCCGCTCGCGGGGATCGCGGCCTTCGTGGCCCTCGGCTTCGTTGCCCTCCGGGGCGCCGGGGCCCGGGTGATCGGCGCAGTCGCCGTCGTCGTGGCCGCTTTGTGGGCGGTGCCCGTCTACGTCTTGCAGGCTGGCGGCACCATGGTGCCCGACCAGGTTCAGCCGCGCTACCTGCTGCCTCTGATCGTGCTGCTCGGGGTGCTGCTGCTCGTGCGGCGAGAAAATAGCCCCCTCACGCTCACTCGCTCACAGCGCTGGGTGCTCGTCGCGGCCGTCGCGGGAGCGCACTTCGTCGCCCTGCACATGAATCTGCGCCGCTACGTCACTGGAACCGACGAACCGGGCCCCTACCTCGACGCCGGGCTCGAATGGTGGTGGGCGTGGATGCCGGTGGGGCCGTCTGTCATCTGGCTCGTGGGGTCGCTTGCGTTTGTGGGTGTCGCCGTGGTGGCAACCCGTGCATTCACACTGGCTCAGCCCGTCACCGTTCGGTAATGCTCGAGCAGCTCGGCCGTGCTCGACGCGAGGCTGCGCTCGCCGACGACCCACGCACGGGCACGCTCACGCCACGTGAGTCGTTCGGCGACCGGTAGGGCAAGCACGGTCTCGATCACGTCGCCAAGCCGTGTCTCGTTGCGTTCCGGCACAACGAACCCCGTGGATGCGTCGCGCACCATCTCGGGGGCGCCGCCACTGGCGTAGGTGACTGCGGGGGTGCCGCAGGCCTGCGCCTCGAGCAGCACCAGGCCGGCCGCTTCGCGCCACGAGCCGTCGCGCTGCGTCGGCAGCACGAACACCTCTGCCGAGCGCATGAGGTCGCGCACCCCGTGCCGGTCGAGGGGGCCGGTGACCACGATGTGGTCGTGTTCGGCTGCAGCCGCATCGACCAGCATGCGTTGCGACCCGTCGCCCACAATCACGAGGCGATGGGTCACCCCCCGAGCCCGCAGAGCAAGAGACGCGGTGACGAGGTCGAGAATGCCCTTGCGTGGCTCCAGCGCCCCGACGAACAATACGATCGGCTCGTCGGTGCGGTCGGTGTCGTCACCCGGCGTGAAGAAGTCGGTGTCGACGCCCTGATAGTGCCGAAAGAGGCGATCGGGGGGAAACCCCGCCCGCTCGGCGCGCTCGCGCAGGAAGTCGCTCACCGCGAGTACGCGGGTCGCCTCGCGCTTCACTCGGTCAATGCTCGAGCGGTGAAAGAGCCCGACCGGCGCAAGCGATGGTGCACCCGCGGCGAAGACGTCGTAGCCGTGCACGGTGGTCAGGAACGGAACGTCGAGGCGCCGTGCCGCGTCGAGCGCGCCGTGCGCCCAGGTGGCGAAATGCTGGTGCACCAGATCAGGCTTGTACGCCACGATGGCCCGGCGTTGCGGTCGCGCTGCGGTAACGGCGCGCAGTGCACGGGCGCGCCACGAGCCGGCCGTTTCGGGGACGGCGCTGACGACGTCGATGCCGAGACGAGCATCCTGAACGTCGCTCGCCCGGGCGAACGCGCGTGCGTCATGATTGCCCGACGCAATCAGGCGTTCGGCGTGCTGTGTGACGAAGTAGGTCGGGGGGATGCGCAGCAGCCCCGTCGTCACCGCGATGCGCATGCGTCTGTCGCCTACGCGATTCCGATGACGCGGTAGGTGGCGTCCGGCCACGCATCGGCACTCGAGATACGGCGGCCGTCGACGACGGTGCGGATGCCCGGCACGTCAGCCGCGCCGATAGTGCGGTACTCGGCGTGGTCGGCTTGGATCACGACAGCGTCTGCCTCGTCGCCCAGGGTGTACGGGGTGAAGCCGAGGCGGGTGAGTTCGTCGTTGGAGTAGAGCGGGTCGTGCACCCGCACCTCGGCCCCGCGGCGGGTCAGCGACGCGACCGTGCCGAAGACGCCCGAGAACGCCGTCTCTTTAACTCCTCCGCGGTACGCGGCGCCGAGCACGACGACCCGCTGGCCGGCGAGCTCGCCGTGCACCCCCTCGAGCAGCCCGACTGTGTAGTCGGGCATGCCCGCGTTCGCTTCGCGAGCCGCGCGCACGATCGTCGCCGCCGGGTCGTTCCAGAGATAGAGCCTCGGGTACACGGGAATGCAGTGGCCCCCGACGGCGATGCCGGGGCGGTGAATGTGGCTGTAGGGCTGCGAGTTCGACGCCTCGATCACCTGATAGATGTCGATGCCCGCGGTCGCCGCGTACTGGGCGAACTGATTGGCGAGCCCGATGTTGACGTCGCGGTACGTCGTCTCGGCGAGCTTCGCCATCTCGGCCGCCTCGGCACTGCCGAGATTCCACACCCCGTTGCCGCGGGCCAGGTCGGGGCGATCATCAAAATCGAGCACCTGCTCATAGAACCGCACCGCCGTCTCGGCGCCCTCGGCCGAGAGACCGCCGACGAGCTTCGGGTACTTCCGCAGATCGGCGAAGACGCGGCCCGTCAGCACGCGTTCGGGCGAGAACACGAGGTGGAAGTCGCGCCCCTCGGTGAGGCCGGAGGCCTCCTCCAGCATTGGCTTCCAGCGCGTACGCGTCGTACCGACCGGCAAGGTGGTCTCGTAACTGACGAGCGTGCCCGGGGTGAGGTGTTCGGCGAGGGAGCGGGTGGCGGAATCCATCCATCCGAAATCGGGGCGCGCATCCTGATCGACGAAAAGCGGTACGACGAGCACCACGGCGTCGGCACCGGGAATCGCCTCCGCGTAGTCGGTTGTCGCCCGCAAGCGTCCGGCACCGACCGTCAGCTCGAGGCCCCGTTGCAGGCCTGCCTCGCCGGGGAACGGCTCGCGCGCCGCGTTCACGGCGGCGACCGTGTCAGCGTTGACGTCGACGCCGATGACCTCGTGCCCCTTCGACGCGAACTGCACAGCAAGCGGCAGACCAATCTTGCCGAGGGCGATGACAGCGATCTTCACGGAAGTCCTTTGCAGTGCGGCAGCGGGGCGAGCGGGGCGCGTGTCGAGTTTAGAGAGGCCGGTCGTTCAGCTTCGCCTCGAGCTCAGTGATTCGGTCGGTCAATCGTGCTTCGGTGAGCACCAGCTCGCGGGCAAGGTGCGTGTTCGCCCGCGCAAGCATGACCGAGCGCTTGTACTCGTTGACGACGTAGAGCAATCCCGCCACGAGTGCGAGATAGAACAGCAGATCAACACCACGGCCGACGCCGACCAGACGGGCAAGCTGGGTCAACAGACCCGGCCAGATGATCACCGTCACCCCGGCCATGAGCGAGACAAGCATGACGACACGCCGCACCGCCAGGTGCCGAGGCCCCGGTTTCGAAAGCAGCAAGTACGCGCCAATGAGGACGAGCGCGACGACGAGAACGAGCTGAAACCACACGGTGGGCCTCCTCGGCTAGCGGATCACCAGATCGACGACGATATTGATCGAGTTGAGCATTGACTGCCCCTTCGCCTTCGAGTAGTCGGTGTAGCGGATGTGGACCGGAAACTCGGTCCACGGCAGCCCGCTGCGGCCCAGCTGCGCCACGATTTCGCTGGCGTGCGCCATGCGGTCTTGCTGCAGGTTCACTACCCGAGCCGCGTCCACCCGCAGTACGCGCAGCCCGTTGTGAGCGTCGGTGAGCGTCATGCCGGTTGCGGCGTTAGTTACCGCGGCCGCGAGTTTCAAGACGGCCTTCTTTGCCCAGCCAGGCTGCGTGCGATCGTCGAGAAATCGTGAGCCCAACACGATGGCGTAACCGTCACGCTCGCTGAGACCGACCATCGCGATGGCGTCCTCGACCCGGTGCTGCCCGTCGGCGTCGAAGGTCAGGATGTACTCGCAACCCGGTTGCGAGCGGGCGTAGGCGATGCCGGTCTGAAGCGCCGCGCCCTGTCCCATGTTGTGCGGGTGACGAAGTACGCGGGCGCCCGCTTCCTCTGCGATCGTTGCCGAGCGGTCACGCGAACCGTCGTCGACACAGACGACCTTCGGGATGCTCGCGCGCAATTCTCGAATGACGTCACCGACGACCGCAGCCTCGTTGTAGAGCGGCATCACGACCCAGGTCGCGTCGAGCGCCTCAGCGGATGCAGGCATCGACGGTGTTACGGACATGCCGGTCATTCTGTCAGAGCGCGTTACGCTGGCGAGGCGCTGATCGCGCTGTCCCCGACCCTCGGAGCACCGCCCCCGTGAGCACACCTGCAGACGTGCGCATCGTCGACACTGCCGACGTTGCGGACACCGCCACCATCGGCGCCGGTTCGTCGGTCTGGCACCTGGCCCAGGTGCGCGAAGGGGCCGTGCTGGGCGAGAACTGCGTGATCGGTCGCGGTGCCTACATCGGCACCGGGGTGACGCTCGGCGATAACTGCAAGGTGCAGAACTACGCGCTCGTCTACGAGCCCGCCGAACTCGGACACGGCGTGTTCATCGGCCCGGCCGTTGTGCTGACGAACGACACCTACCCGCGAGCGGTGAACCCCGATGGCAGCCTCAAGAGCGCAAGCGATTGGCAGCCGGTCGGGGTGAGCATCCGAGAGGGCGCCTCCATCGGCGCGCGCGCGGTGTGCGTCGCGCCGGTCACGATCGGCCGCTGGGCAACGGTCGCCGCCGGCAGCGTCGTCACCCGCGACGTGGCCGACTTCGCCCTGGTCGCCGGTGTTCCGGCAAAGCGGCTCGGCTGGGTGGGTCGCGCCGGCGTTCGCTTGGTCGACGACGGCGAGGCGTGGGTGTGCCCGCAGACGGGTGACCGCTACATCGAGCGCGATGGCGCTCTCACTGAGGAGGAGTCGGCGTGACCGCACCCCTGATTCCCGCAGCGAAGCCGCAGATTGGCTGGCGCGAACGCCGTGCCGTCGACCGTGTGCTGCGCTCCGGCATGATCGCCCAGGGGCCCGAGGTTGCCGCCTTCGAGAAAGAATTCGGCGAGCAGCTCGTCGCGGGGCGCGCCTGTGTCGCGGTCAACAGCGGCACCGCGGGCCAGCACCTCGGCCAGCTCGCCGCTGGCGTCGGCCCCGGTGACGAGGTCATCGTGCCCTCGTTCACTTTCGCGGCGACCGGTAACTCGGTGGCGTTGACGGGCGCAACGCCCGTCTTCGTTGACATTGAGCCCGAGACCTTTGGCCTCGACCCGGCCGCCGTCGAAGCGGCGATCACCCCCCGCACGAAGGCGATCATGCCCGTGCACCTGTACGGGCATCCCGCCCGTTTGCGCGAGCTGTCGGCGATCGCCGAGAAGCACGGCGTCGAGCTGTACGAGGATGCGGCACAGGCCCACGGCGCCTCCCTCGACGGCCGGCTCGTCGGAACCTGGGGCCGGTTCGCCATGTTCAGCCTGTACCCAACGAAGAACATGACATCCGGCGAGGGCGGCATGATCGCCTGCGACACGCCGGAACTCGTGCGCGCGGCGAAACTCCTGCGCAACCAGGGAATGGAGAAGCAATACGAGAACGAGGTCGTCGGCTTCAACGCGCGCATGACCGACATTCACGCCGCCATCGGGCGGGTGCAGCTCACCCGCCTCACAGGCTGGACGGCGAAGCGGCAACAGAACGCCGCACTGTTCGACCGCGAACTGCGCGGCGTCGTCACGCCCCCGGTCGCGCAGGGCGCCGTGCACGTCTACCACCAGTACACGATTCGGGTGGCGGATGATCGTGACGGCTTCGTGAAAGCGCTGCGAGACGAGCACGGCATCGGCAGCGGAATCTACTACCCGATTCCGAACCACCGGCTGCCGTCGCTTGCGCCCTACGCGCCCGGGCTCGATCTGCCCGAGACCGAGCGGGCCGCAGCCGAAGTTGTGTCATTGCCCGTGCATCCGGCGCTGTCGACGAAGCAGCTCGAGCGCATCGTGACCGCCGTCAACACCGTCGCGAAGGCGGGCGCCTGATGACTGATGTGTTGCGGGCGGGTCTGCTCGGGGTGGGAATGATGGGCCGTCACCACGCGCGGGTGCTGCGCGAACTCGACGGCGTCGACCTCGTAGCGATCGCCGACCCCCGGGGAGACCCGCACGGGGTGGCCGGTGCGCTGCCGATCCTGCCCGACATCGACGCGCTGATCGCCGCGGGCATCGAAATCGCCGTGGTGGCCGTGCCGACGGCATTTCACGAGGCGGCTGCGCTGCGCCTGGCCGACGCCGGAGTGCACACCCTCGTCGAGAAGCCCATCGCCGACACCGTTGAGTCGGGCCAGCGAATGGTCGATGCTTTCGAGTCGGCGGGCCTTGTCGGCGCCGTGGGCCACATCGAGCGGTTCAATCCCGCCCTGCAAGAGTTGCGCCGCCGACTTGCGGCCGGTGAGCTCGGTGAGGTGTACCAGATCGCGACCCGGCGCCAGGGCCCTTTCCCGTCCCGCATCGCCGACGTGGGGGTCGCCAAAGACCTCGCCTCGCACGACGTCGACCTGACGGCCTGGGTCGTGCAGAGCGACTACGCCACCGTGTTTGCGCAGACCGCGCACAAGAGCGGCCGCGACCACGAAGACATGATCGCGGTTACGGGAAGGCTTGAGAGCGGCGTTGTCGTGAACCACCTCGTCAACTGGTTGAGCCCGATGAAGGAGCGCGTCACGATCGTTACCGGCGAACTCGGTGCGCTCGTTGCCGATACGTCCACCGGGGATCTCACCTTCTACGCGAACGGTACGATCCCACTTGAATGGGAGTCGGTCACCGCATTCCGGGGTGTCAGCGAAGGAGACATGATTCGCTACGCCTTCGCCAAGCGAGAGCCGCTTCGGGTCGAACTCGAGAATTTCCGCGACGCCGTCTTCGGTCACGACACTGACGTCGTCACAATGCGCCAGGGGCTGCGCACCCTCGCCGTCGTCGAAAGCATGCTCGACTCGGCACGTCGCGGCGAGGCCGTGACTCTCTAGCGGCGAGACTGTGCGTCACGCAGTGCAGCCGCGACGCGTTCGGCTGCGTGGCCGTCACCGTACGGGTTGTCGACGGGTTCGGGCGGCATTGCGCGACTGACTTCCGCCGGGAGGTCTCGGAGGCGGGAGCCGACGAGTGTGTTCCACCCAGATTCAACAGTCTCCACCCATTCGGTTTCCGCCCGCACGGTCGTGCAGAGACGCCGGAGGAGAAATGCCTCCTTTTGCAGGCCGCCCGAATCTGTCACGACGCCCACACTTCGCATAACTGCCGCAATCAGCTGAGGGTAGGGCAGCGGGTCGTGAAGGGTGATCCCTTCCCGCTCGAGAACGACTCCCGCTCGGTGCGCCGCGGCCCGCAGCCGTGGGTGAGCGAGCAGCCGCACCGGCCGGTCAACGCCCGCGATCGCGTCGATCACGGCGGCGAGCTGTGCGGGGTCGTCGGTGTTCTCGGCCCTATGGATTGTCGCAACAACCGAGTCAGAGTCGTTCCACGGCAGCGGTGGCGGCTCAGCCAGCACTCGATCGCGAACTATGTAGAGCACGTCCGTCATCACGTCGCCGACGAGCACACTGCGTGCTGCTAGCCCCTCGCGGGACAGGTGGCGTATGGCGAGCTCGGTGGGTGCGAGGCACAGGTCGGCTGCGTGGTCCGTCAGCACACGGTTGTGTTCCTCCGGCATCGCTCGATTGAACGATCGCAACCCCGCCTCGAGGTGTGCGAGCGGAAGACCGAGCTTCACCGCAGCGATGGCCGCAGCCAATGTTGAATTGGTGTCCCCGTAAACCAATACCCAATCGGGCTGGTGGGCCTGCAAGACTGACTCGAGAGCCGAGATCATCGCTCCGGTTTGTGCGCCATGAGAACCCGATCCGACAGCGAGGTTGACATTCGGCTCAGGGATTCCCAGATCGGCGAAAAACACGTCGCTCATCAACTCGTCGTAGTGTTGCCCGGTGTGAACCACCAGGTGCTCGGCCACGCCAGACAAGGCGCGGCTCACGGGGGCGAGTTTCACGAACTGGGGCCGTGCACCGACGACGCTCAGAATTCGCATGACGTCACGCTATCTCGAGACGACGAACCGCAGCGTCGATGCGGCCCCGGCGTGGCAGGGTCATCGCGCCGCACGTTACGCTGGCCCGGCGCGGAAAGCGCATGCCGTCGCCCCGGAACGATGCACCCTGTGAGTTCGTGAAGACTATTCCCATGCGGGTTCTCATTGCTTCGCGGATCTACGCGCCCGAGCCCGGTGCGGCTCCGCAACGGCTGGCGGCGCTCGCGGCGTACCTCGCTGACGAGGGTCACGATGTCGAGGTCGTAACTGCACGTGCGCCGCGCGCCCTTCGTGGGAACGAGCGGGAGTACCCCGGGGTGCATGTGCGCCGGGCTCCTGTTCTCCGCGACAGGGAGGGATTCGTGCGCGGCTACCTTCCCTATCTCAGCTTTGATATCCCGCTGGTGTGGCGTCTACTCACTACCCGGCGACCGGATGTCATCGTCGTCGAACCACCGCCCACCACGGGCGCTGCTGTTCGCACAGTCGCGCGACTGCGTCGCATCCCCGCGGTCTACTACGTGGCCGACATCCTCGCCGACGCGGCGTCCAGTGCGGGAGTTACCCAATGGATTGTCCGTGCCGTGCGCCGGCTTGAACTCTACGTTTGGCGTGGGTGCGCGGCACTGATTGCTGTGTCCGAGCCGGTTGTCGAGCGTTTGCGCGAGCTTCAAGTGCCGCCCGAACAGGTGCGTTTGGTAGGCAACGGTATCGACACGAGTGCCTATGGGGTCACGGGGCCGGCGGTGGTGCGCAATGAGCCGTACGCGCTGTACGCCGGCACTGCGTCCGACGTTCACGGTGCGGGCATCTTCGTCGAGGCGATGGCGAGTGTCGACAACGGGCAGCTGGTTTTCGTCGGTTCCGGAACGGACAGGGTTGCCCTGCGTCGCCGCGCTGACGATATTGCGCCGGGTCGCGTGCATTTCATTGACGCGGTTTCCCCCGAAGAGGTAGCCGCCTGGTTCCGGGGCGCGGCGTTGGCTGTCGCGAGCGTGAAGCCCACGGGTGGCTACGAGTTCGCCTTCCCGACGAAACTGTATGCAGCAGTCGCCTGCGGGACCCCCGTGCTGTTCACGGGGAACGGACCAGGCGCCGCCTTCGCGGACTCCACACCGCTCGGGGCAAGCGTTCCTTACGAGGTTGATGCGGTGGCACGCCACCTGCGCGCGTCCTTCGCCCAGCCAGCACCACGCACCGAACGCATTCACCTTGCCCAGTGGGCGGCCCGCACCGTGTCCATGACCGCAATCACCGGCCGGATCGCCACTGTGCTCGCGGAAGTCGTCAGCAGGGGCCCGCGCGGTGCTGTGGGACGATGAGACACCGCACCGATAACGAGAAAGCTGACCAGCCGTGAAGCTGATGTACACGACGCTGCGGCGCATCATGCCGCTGCTGCCCGATCGGGCGCGCGCGTTCCTCATCACCTACACGACGGTGACCTCAGGCCTCGCCGTGCTTGACATTGGCGCGCTCGCACTGCTGGCGTTGTCGCTCACCTCGATGGTTGCGGGAGAGCCGGTTCCTTTGCCGGTCATCGGGGAGGTGCCACCGAGCGGCTACGTGTGGATACTGCTCGTTGTATCCGGACTCATCATCCTCAAGTCGATCTTGTCCATTGCGCTGCAGTGGCAAGCGACGAGGCGGTTTGCCGCCTTCGAACTCGAAATCGGGGATCGCCTTTTCGACGCGTACATCAGGGCTCCGTGGACCGAGCGGCTTAAGCGCAATACCGCTCAACTCGTCAGACTTGCCGACGTCGGCATCGCGAATGTCACCGCGGGTTTTCTTATTCCCATCTCGACACTGCCGAGCCTCATGACAACGTTTGTGGCCGTCCTCGTCGTGCTCATCATCGCTCAACCGGTGACGGCGGCGATTACGATCGCGTACCTTGGGCTGATTGCCGCTTTGCTTTACTTCGTCGTGTCACGACGTGCCGTTCAGGCGGGTCGCGTCAACCGTGATTTCTCTTTCAGGGTTGCCACCCTCATGACCGACATGGTCTCCGCGCTGAAAGAGATCACTCTGGCGGGCAAAGCCCCTGAAGTCGCGCACGTCGTGCACGACAACCGCATCCACACAACACGTGCCCGAGCAAACATCAGCTTCCTGGGCATGGTCCCCCGCTTTGTCCTGGATGCTGCGCTCGTTGGCGGTTTCCTGCTGGTCGGGGGAGTGGCCTACGCCACCGGCGGAGCGGCCGATGCCTTCGCGGCGGTGGCTCTGTTCGGCGTCGCGGGCTTCCGCATGATCCCGTCACTGACGGGCTTCCAGTCGATTGTGTCAACCACGCACGCCAACGTGCCGCAGGTGGACGCGGTCGTCAATGACATCACGGAGGCTCGCGGGTACGTACTGAAGGCAGAGACGATCGGTCGCGAGCCGCTCGTGACCGAGCCGACCGAACTACGCCTGACCAATGTCTCATTCACCTACCCCGGATCCGACACCCCGGCTCTGCGCGAGGTGAGCCTTACCATCCCGATGGGTTCCACTGTCGGCATCGTGGGGGCGTCTGGCGCTGGCAAGTCGACTCTCGTTGATCTGATACTCGGCCTGCTCGTGCCCTCGAGCGGCGAGGCCCAGGTGGGTGAGCAAAACCTTCGCGACGTGATGGCCGCCTGGCGCTCACGAGTGGGTTATGTGCCACAAGACGTCGCGCTCTTCGATGGGACGATTGCTCAGAACGTCGCGCTGACCTGGTCGGGAGAGCTTGACGAAGGGCGCATCGAAGCAGCCCTGCGTCGTGCGCAGCTATGGGCCACTGTCGAGGCCCGGCCGGGCGGTATACACGCCCGCGTCGGAGATCGGGGTATGGCGCTGTCCGGCGGTCAGCGCCAGCGTCTTGGTATCGCTCGGGCGCTGTATGAGAACCCGCTTGTGCTGGTGATGGACGAAGCAACCAGTGCGCTCGACACCAAAACCGAATCCGATGTCGCGCAGGCCATTCGCGCACTTCGGGGCGATGTGACCGTCGTCGCGGTCGCGCATCGGCTCAGCACAATTCGCGACAGCGATCAGGTCGTCTTTATGGCGGATGGACGCATCGAGGCGCGAGGAACATTCGCCGAACTCATTGCCGTCGTTCCCGATTTTGCCGTGCAAGCTCAGCTCGCGGGGTTCAACGCCGAATGACCGAGGCGCCCCTGCTCGACGTCGTTGTTGCCGTTCACACCGCGCAACGGCCCGTCGAGCGGACCGTTGGTTCGGCTCTCGCTGACCCTGAGCTCCCGGTTCGCGTGACCGTGGTCGCGCACGGCCTCGACGCCGGCGATTTGAAACCCCGCCTCGCCACAACGGCTGACCCGCGCCTGCGCGTGATGGAGCATCACGACGGCATCGCCAGCCCTGCCGGCCCCATGAACGCGGGGATGCTCGCGGCAACCGCGCCGTTCGTATCGGTCATTGGGTCTGACGACTACTACGAGTACGGCGCACTCGGCGCTGCGTTGGAACGAGCGCAGGGAGGTGCCGACATTGCCATACTCCCGATCCGGCATGCCGGTGGTGCCCGCGTCCTGACGCCACTACCACGGTACGGCCGCATGCAGCGACTCGATCCCGTGCGCGATCGCCTCTTCACGCGTACGGCCCCGCTCGCCATCGTTAATCGTGGGCTCATGCTCGCTGCCGGTGCGCCCTTCACCGAGGGGCTCGCGAGCGGCGAGGATCTCGCCATCAGTACACGACTGTGGGCCTCAGGGGCGCGCATCGACTACGACAGCACTGCTCCGGCGTACGTAATCGGCGCCGACGCTTCGGACCGGGTAACCACTGCACTGCGGCCGTTGGGCGAAGAGTTGCGGGCCGTCAGACTCCTCATCGCCGACCGCAGTGTAGGCGCATACTCAATAGCGGTTCGTCGGGCGCTTGCCGCAAAGCTCGCGCGCGTTCACCTGATCGGCGCTGTTGATCGACGCCGTGACGCAGAACTGCTGGCAGGGGAGCTGGAGGAGTTGTCACGATTGGCGCACGAGCTCGACGCATTCGCGCCGGGTTTCGCCGCGCCCCTGGCTAGGGCCGAGGCGAGAGTGTTCGCCGCTCTGGCTGCCGGAGAACCATGGCGAACCGTCGCCGATCTCAACCGTGCCCGCCATTGTGGTCCATGGCGTGACCGTACGCTGTCGACGCGCGTGGCCGACAGTCTGCGCACCGACGCAGTGCTGAGACGCTACATCCGCTATCGCCTCGAACCGGGAGAGCGGTTGTGAGTCGGTTGGGCAGGGCGACGACGGCCATACCCGACCGAGTACTCGCCCGGCTGCTTCCCATGGGCCGTCGTTTCGACCCTCGGGCCCTTCCCCCACCCCTCACACTCGACCTCGCCGCGCGGATCCGCCTCGTCGTTGGTGCGGAGAACTCCGCGGGCCAGGGACGCGCGTGGGCCGCAAGCGTGCGGAGATACGCGCTAGAAACCTCCGCCTGCTCATTTGCTGTCGAGAGAGGCAACCCGTTCGGTCACGCAGTTGACGTTGCCATCCCGGGCCCCGTGTTCACCTGGTCGACCACCTGGCAGCGGCGCCACCGCCGGCAAGTGCTCACGGAGGCGACTCACGTGCTCCTGGAGGGAGGTCGGCCCATTTTCGCCGGTGGACTACGCGGCGACGTCATCGGTGACGCGCGTCGCGTGCGCCGTTCGGGTGTACACCTGGCATACCTGTGGCACGGCAGCGACATTCGCGATCCCGACACGCACGCGTCTCGAAGCTCGCACTCACCGTTTGCCACCGGTGCGGTCAGTCCCGCGCTGGGCCAAGCGCTCCGCGCCCGAGCCGCTGCGTCACGGCGCTTGCTGCGAATGGTTCCCGCGCGGTCATTCGTGTCGACGCCTGACCTGCTGCTCGATGTGCCAGATGCGCATTGGTTGCCGCTCGTCGTCGATGATGTGACCGAGCCAGCCGGCTATGTCCCGTTCTCTCGCGACAGGAATCCTGTTGTCCTTCACGCGCCGAGCCGTGCCGCTCTCAAGGGGTCGGCTGTGATCGATCATGTGCTGAGCCGGCTTGCCGATGAGGGCGTCATTGACTATCTCCGTGTCTCTGGCCTACGTCACCGCGAGATGCTGAAAACCGTCGCCGATGCGGACATCATCGTCGATCAGCTCGGCCTGGGCACCTACGGTGTCCTCGCCTGCGAGGCCATGGCCCGAGGTCGCGTGGTCATTGCCGACCCCAGCGAGTTCGTGCGCGCGGTCGTACGGCGGGAAACAGGGCATGAGTTGCCGGTCATCGATACCAGCCCGGCGCAACTCGAGGACACCATTCGGTCATTGTGTGCGAACCCACACCCCGCGCGCGAGCGTGCCGTAATGGGTCCCGCGTTCGTGTCTCACGTGCACGACGGTCGACGTGCGGCCGCCACGCTGTCGACCGTGTTCGAGCTCGGGCCCACATCGACCAGGATGGACGTGTGAGCCGCCCGCAGATCGTCATCATCGCGTTCTCGCCGATCGCCGCTGACGCCCGAGTGTTGAAACAAGTGGGCCTCGCGACCCGCATCGGCGACGTTGTGACATGCGGCTACGGCCCAGCTCCCGACGGGGTCGTCGCACACCACCGGATCCCGGACGAGCTGACACTGTATCCGCTCAATCCGCGTCTTCTTGCTGTGCGTCAGAGGCGACGCGCGCTGCGCACAGCACCGGCAATGCGCTGGGCCCGTGCGGCGCTGCTCGGTCAGCGCGCCGATGCTGTCATCGTCAACGACCTCGACGCGGTTCCCCTCGCGCTTACCGTTTTTCCCGCCGACCGCATCCACGCCGACCTTCACGAGTACACGCCCGAAATGCTCGCCCATGACGCCGGCTGGCGTCGTTACCTTCGCCCGCTTTATCGCAGCATCGCACGGCGCGAGCTTACTCGCGTCGGCTCGGTGACGACCGTTGCGCCGGTGATCCGCGACGCATACGCAGTGCTCAGTAGACGCGACGACATCGATGTCGTCATCAACGCCGCGCCGCATGTCGACCGGAGCCCGACCGCGGTGTCGTCTCCTATTCGCCTCGTACACAGCGGCGCCGCTCAGCGCGGGCGAAGCCTCGAGATCATGATCGAAGCGGTTGAGCGCACAACCACGCCAGTCACGCTTGACCTGTATCTCATGCCCAATAACCCGGACTATCTCGAGGAGCTACGGTCGCGTGCTCAGGATGTGACCGGAGTGCGCCTTCACCCCCCGGTTCCATACGCTCAACTCAACGAAACGCTCGCCGCCGCTGACGTCGGTGTCTACGTGCTACCGAACACGAATCCCAACTTCGAATGGTCTCTTCCCAACAAACTGTTTGACTTCGTGCAAGCCCGGCTCGGGGTAATCATCGGCCCCTCGAGCCAAATGGCACACTACGTGAACGGCTACGAATTCGGAGCAGTCACCGCTGCTGCGACGGCCGACGCACTGGTCGACGCGCTGGATGCGCTCACGCCCGATGCCGTCGTGAAATGGAAAGCTGCAGCCAACCGGGCAGCGCGCGATCTCTCTGCCGAAGCGGCCGAAGGCCCGTGGGCGCGGGCTCTCGAGATACGGATCGGACGCGGCCGATGACTCGACTGCGCCTCCTTATCGCGTCATTCTCACCCTTAACCAGTGATGCTCGCGTGCTCAAACAGATCGAACGATTCCGCGACGAATTCGACATTGTGACGGTGGGCTACGGCGAAGCTCCGGACGGCGTGGTCGAGCACCTGCGCATCCCCGACGATGCGCCCGCGTGGCAGTGGCCGCGCGCTGCGCTCATCATGCGGCACTATCGCCGTGCGTACTGGGGGAACCCCGCCGTGGCGGCGGCGAGGATGATGTTGGCCCGGCCCCGTGCATCCATCGATCTGGCGCTTGCGAATGATGTGGACACCGTTCCGCTCGTCATGAGCGTCGTCGATCCGTGCATGGTGCATGTTGACCTCCACGAATATGCACCGCGGCAGCGCGAGGAACTCCCGCGCTGGCGCATATTTGTCTCACCGTTTCTGAGCTGGATACTGCGCACCTTTGTCACCCGTGCCGCCTCGACAAGCACTGTGTCGAGCGGTCTCGCTCGCGCGTACAAAGTCGAGTTCGGACTCGCGCCGACGGTCGTGACAAACGCGACGCCGTACCGTGAGGCGGAGCCGACGCCGGTCAATGACCCCATCCGACTCGTGCACAGTGGGGCGGCGCTACCGAACCGCGCGCTCGAACTCATGATCGACGCGGTGGAAACAACATCCACAAGCGTGTCCCTCGATCTCTATCTCACCGCAAACGATCCGGCATACCGTGAAGTCCTCCGTCAGCGCTGCGCGACGTCGAAGAGGTCCCGGCTCAACGACCCCGTGCCGTACTCGCAGCTCATCGACACGCTGGCGCGATACGACCTGGGTGTCTTCGTGCTGCCACCGACAACGTTCAACTACCGCTGGGCATTACCCAACAAGCTCTTCGACTACGTGCAGGCGCGCCTGGGTGTCGTCGTCGGCCCGTCGCCCGAGATGGCGGGGATTGTTGAGCAACACGGGCTGGGGGTCGTCTGCGGAGACTTCACTGCCGAATCGCTACGGCGCGCGCTTGACGGCCTTGAACCGGGGCGGGTCTGGCAAATGAAGTCCGCGGCCCACCGCGCTGCCGCATCCCTCTCGGCGTCATTCGAGATCGAGAAGTGGGCCTCGGCGATTGCCGACATCGTCGGAGCCAGGCGTTCATGAACGGTGCAGAGGCTAACCCCACGGTCGACCTGATCGTCGCCGTGCACACGACGGCTCGGCCCATCCACCGTGCGGTTGGCTCAGCACTCGCCGCGTCCGAAGCGGCACGCGTTACCGTCGTGTGCCACGACATTGAGCCTGCAGAGATCGCGGCGGTGCTCGGTGAGCTGTCCGATCATCCGCGCGTTCGTTTGCTTTCACACCGCGATGGTCTGCGCAGTCCCTCCGGTCCCTTCAACGCCGGAATCGATTCGGCCACCGCCCCCTGGATTTCGATAATGGGAAGCGATGACGAACTCGAGCCCGGAGCGGTCGACGACTGGTTGGCTCGAGCCATTGCGACCGAGGCCGATATCGTTTTGCCCACTATCGTTCGAACGGGAACGACCAATCGGGTCGTCGCGACTCCGCCGAGTCGCATGGGGCGGGATGATCGCCTCGATGCGGTCGCTGACCGACTCGCATATCGCAGCGCGCCGCTGGGCCTCCTGCGCCGAGCGTCGCTCGAGGGAGTGCGATTCGGCTTAGGTATCCCCACCGGTGAAGACGTACTCGTCAGCGCCCGCCTGTTCTTTTCTGACCTGCACGTGGCGCGGCACCGGGGTGCGGCGTACCTCGTCCACGACGATGCCGGCGATCGTGTGACACTCGCGCCGAGCACCGTAGATGCCGCGCTTGGCTTCGTAGCCGATGTCGTCGACAGCCGGTGGTTTCGATCCCAAACGCTCGAGGTGAGGAGGGCGATCGCTATCAAGACTCTGCGAGTCAACGTGCTCGGACAGTTCGCGGTTCGCCCGCGCGCTGATCAGTGGCCCGACACCGAACGTCGGGCTTTGCGGGACATTGTGGCAGCGCTCGAGACATCAGCGCCCGGTGCGCTCGACCGGCTCTCCTGTGCTGACCGGGACCTCCTCGACGCGCTCGATCCCGCGGTCGGTGTCTCGGCACAGCGCCTCGCTCAACTCGCCGCCCGCCGGCGTCGCTACGGCGCGCCCCTGACCCTCACCCCACGTCGCCTGCGTTTCGCGCTCGATCGTGAGGCTCCGGTCCGCATGATGGTCGCGGCGTGGATGACCGCGAGCCGTGACCAGTGGGCGCGTCGAAAACGGACTGCGTCGTGAGCATGACTACGCGACTGCGCGAGGTGGTGCGGCGCGCTATCGACCGACTGCCCGAACCCCTTGCCGTGCGCCTGCGGCCTCGCCGCTATCGCTACGACCTCGCAGAGGTGCCGTCCGCGCCTCCGCAGCTCGCTGCACTCACGCGCGTCGTTATCGGGGCAACGAATTACGCCGCCCAGGGGTACCTCCTGGCCCGCGCACTCGAGCGACTCGACGGAGTCGCGGCGATCAACGTGCATCAGCGGCCCGCGGGTAGCACTTTTGGTTTCCCGGCCGACATCTCGGTCAGCGGTGACATCGTGCGATTGTCGAGCCACTGGCGCCGCCGGCAATTCGCCGCGATCGCGGGACGATACAGCCACGCCATCATCGAATCGGGCAGACCGATCTTCGGCACCCTGTTCGATCTCGATGTTGCCCGAGAGATCGACGCGCTCCGCGCCCGCGGAGTTCGTGTGGCGCATTTGGCGCACGGCAGTGACTTGCGCAGCCCGCGCATCCATCGCCAGTTCAGTCGTTTTTCTCCGTTCCACGATGACGACTGGGACGCGCGTGACGCATTGCAAGACGGTTCTGACCGTTACGCCCGCCTCATCGCCGAGTCGGGGGGGCCGGTCTTCGTGACGACCCCCGACCTCTTGCGCGATCAGCCGACGGCGCATTGGATGCCCGTCATCGTCGACCCCGAACGCTGGGCCGCGCCCGAGCCCCCGCTCAGCCGAACGCGCCCCGTGGTGTTGCACGCGCCCACAAATTCCCACATCAAGGGCACGGCCCTCATCGAACCAACTCTTCGGCGGATGCACGCGGCAGGGCTCATCGACTACCGACCCGTTTCCGGCGTGCCCGCTTCCCAGATGCCAGACCTCGTGCGCGCGGCCGACATCGTAATCGACCAGGTGCGGCTGGGTATCTACTCGGTCGCCGCGGTCGAGGCCATGGCAGCGGGCCGGATCGTGATCGCTCACCTCCATGACGACGTGGTGGAGCACGTCGCGGCAGCGACCGGCACGCGACCACCGATCGTTTCGTGCTGGGCAGACGAGCTCGAGGTTTGTCTTGAGGACGTACTCGCCGACCGCGACAACGCCCGTCAGGAGGCCGCCGCCGGCCCTGAGTTCGTGCGCCGAGTGCACGACGGGGCGCTGTCGGCGCGGATTGTCGCCGACGCGTTCCTGGCCTCGCCAAGCTAGCGCTGTTCGAACAACGAACGCCACTCCGCCAACTTTCGCCCCACGAGCCACTTTTTGGGGTTACTCTGACGGAGTCGCGCATTGGGGCACGCGACAACCGGGGGGAATCACTATGGGCTCGCTACGGCGCATCGGTGCTGGCGTTGCCAGCGCGCTGCTGGTCGGAACACTTATCGCGGCAGTCGGTGACTCGAGGCCCGCCCACGCGGTGAACGCGGCCGACTTCGACCCGGGTTTCATCATCAGTGACGACCTTTTCTACGACGGCGCAGCGATGACCGAATCCCAGATTCAGCAGTTCCTGGATCGGATGATCGGAACGTGCGAGAACACAAACTGCCTGAACATCTACCGCCAAACAACGCGCGATATGCCAGTGACCGAGCGCTGCACACTGGGCTATCAGGGAGCGGAAAACGAGCGCGCTTCCCGCATTATTTTCAAGGTTCAGCAGTCATGCAAGATCAGCGCGAAGGTCATCCTCGTTACTCTTCAGAAGGAGCAGAGCCTCGTCACTAGCCGCCGGCCCACAGCCTTTACGGTGAGCCGGGCGATGGGCTATGGCTGCCCTGACATTCCGGACCGGCCAGGGTGGTGTGATCCCGCCTTCGAGGGCTTCTTCAATCAGGTAATTAACGCCTCTGCGCAATTTCAGCGTTACCGGTTGCACCCGAACTCATTTGGGCACCGAATCGGCACGCAGCAAGTGCGCTACCACCCGAACACAGCGTGCGGCAGCAGGACCGTCACGATCAAGAACGCCGCGACTGCTGGCTTGTACAACTACACGCCGTACACCCCCAACCAAGCGGCACTAAACAACCTTTTCGGAGTCGGCGATGCCTGCTCGGCCTATGGCAACCGGAACTTCTGGCGCATCTACAGCGAGTGGTTCGGGTCGCCAACGGGCACGGTGTCGCCGACTGCCACGACGACCCGCTTGTCGGGCTCTGACCGGTACGCGACGAGCATTGAGATCTCGAAAGACACCTACCCGAATGGTGCAAGCACCGTGTATGTGGCTGTCGGGACGTCTTTCCCCGACGGTCTTGCAGCTGCGCCTGCCGCTGCTCGCGCCGGTGGGCCACTACTCCTGACCCCCTCCACGACGCTGCCGTCAATTGTTCGATCGGAGATTCAGCGGCTCAAACCGCAGCAGATCGTCGTTGTCGGCGGTCCCGGCGTTATCTCCAATGCCGTGTACGACCAATTGCGCTCGCTTGCGCCCGGCATTCGGCGCGATTCGGGAGCCGACCGTTATGCGACCGCAAATGCGATTGCCCGAGCGGGATTCCCCAGCGGAGCGTCCATCGCTTTCGTTGCGAGCGGCGGAGATTTCCCGGATGCGTTGTCGGCATCTGCGGCAGCTGGAGCACTCGGCGGGCCCGTCGTGCTTGTTCCTCCGGGCTCGGGAAGCATGCCCCAGCCGACGCGCGAACTGCTGCGCGACTTGGGCGTGCGCACGGTTGTACTGGTCGGCGGGACCGGGGTTCTTCCGGGCGGATCCTTCGTCGATTCGATCCGCTCGATTAGCACGGTAACGTCCGTTTCCCGGCAGTCAGGTCCTGATCGGTACGCGACGGCAGCCGCGATCAACGCTTATGCATTCCCCACCACGACGACCGCCTACATCGCCAGCGGTACGAACTTTCCAGACGCTCTGTCGGGCGCTGCGGCGGCGGGAGCCCGCGGTGCGGCACTGCACCTCAGTCCCGGACGATGCCTGCCCGTCGGGTCGGCCGCCCACCTCGCCTCAGCCGGGGTCGTGCAGGTAACGCTGTTGGGCGGTACCGCGGTCATCGGCAGCCCGCCCCAGTCGCTCCAACCCTGTCGTTAGGTTTCACCCATGGGTCGGCACTCGGTTCCGCGCCAACCATCGTCGGTGATCGCGGCGTTCGCACTGCTCGCAAGCCTCGCGCTGGTGATCTCTGGCGCTCCACTCACTCCCGCCCACGGCGCAGCGACCACGATTGCGGCCGCCGTGGAGGAAACACCCGCTGAGCTTGCGGAGGCGGTGGAGCGAGACCTCGGGATGAGTCTGGACGAGTACCTCGAGGTGTCGGAAAACGCGAGGCTCGCTGTGGATGCGCTGGACAGCATCGATGAGGTGATCGATGTGCGAGGCGTCGAACTGCGCGGTGGGGACGTCGTAGTTTATGTCGGGGGTGAGAGCGACACGCGAGCCGTTGAGGAGCTGGGCTACGTTGGCATCGTCGGTGAGCCGAATGTCCCGGACTACTCAGACGAAATTTTCTTGGCGGCCGATGACCTCCGTGGTGGATTGCCTTATGTCTTCCCTACCGGGGAGGGAGGGAACTTTCGCTGTTCTGTCGGGTTTCCTGGCGTTGCAACGGCCACTGGTGCGCCGCAGTTTCTCACCGCCGGGCATTGCGATGGCGATCTGGCGGGGACCCGCTCGATCCTCACGGCTGTCTCCCCTGGCAACTTCGTCGCGCCCGCAGTCCCTATCGGCGAGCCTGTTCCCGGCACTCACGTGACCGGCGGTAACGGCGATGCAGGAGGATGGGACCATGGGCTCGTCGCGGTGACTCGCTCGGGTTGGACTTCGCGACCGGAGGTGGTCACCTGGGGCGGGGGCCAGGGAGGCCCGCTGTCGTCGACCCCGGTGATCGTCCGCGATGCGACGCGGGCCATTGTTGGCGCGCCGATTTGCAAGTCCGGCGGCACGACGGGGTGGACGTGCGGCACGATCACCGCCGTGAATCAAAACCTTCTCGTTGGTCTGCCGAGCGATCCGACGGCATATCGGGTGAACGGAATTGTCGCGTCGATATGTGTTCTCGGCGGAGACAGCGGAGGAGCAGCGTTAACGGGCACGACAGCGGTCGGGGTGACGTCTGCGAGCACTTCGACAGAGGGATGCACCGCAGGAAGCCTTGGTGTGTTTGTGCCGCTCTACGCGTCCAATGGGGCAAGCGCAGAGACTCTGTATCAGGGTGCGTGGGAACCGTCCATCGCCATCTCGACTCCGCTTGTCACAACTCCGTCTACGACAGGCAGCTTCACCGGCTCTACGATGCGAGGAACTCTCCGGCACGGCGGTCTCAGGCACCGCATCGAGGTGACATTCAATGGCTCAGTAACCCGGACGGGATCGGTGGCGTCTGACGGATCCTGGGAGGTGCCCGTTCCGACGTTACCGAACGGCGTAACCTCCTACAGTGTGCGCGCCCGGTGGGGGGAGCGCTCGATTTCCGCGGCGCGTACCGGAAGCTGGTGGAACGTAAGCGCTGCTCGACTGGCCGGCCCAGATCGCTTCGCGACCGCCGTAGAGATCTCGCGCGCGGCCTTCCCGTCAGGGGCGCCGGTGGTTGTCGTCGCGAACGGACTGAGCTTTCCCGACGCACTGAGTGCCGGGCCCGCTGCGGTGCAGCTGGGTGGCCCAGTTCTGCTGGTCGGGCCGACGAGTATCCCGTCCGTTGTTCGCGCTGAACTGAATCGTCTGCGACCTCAGCGCATCATCGTGGTTGGCGGTACCGGCGTCGTTTCCGGGGCCGTTGCCAGCGAGTTGCGCTCATTCGCTTCATCACGGTCGGTCACGCGGCTGGGCGGAGCGGACCGCTACGCGACGTCAAGGGCCATCGCTGAATTCGCGTTCCCGCGAGCATCCGAGGCGTACATTGCGACCGGTTCCGGGTTCGCTGATGCGCTCTCTGCCGGCGCTGCGGGTGCGAATCGAGACGCGCCGGTCGTGCTCGTCCCGGGTGCCGCTTCGAGCGTCGACTCCGCGACGCGCAGCCTGCTCACCCGCATGCGTGTCAAGCAAATCTATGTGACCGGCGGTACGGGGGTGGTATCCAGCGGAGTCGTGACATCGCTGCGCACAGTCGCGCCGGTTACCCGCCTCGCGGGCCCTGATCGCTTCGCGACCTCTCTGGCAATCAACCAGCAAGCGGTTCGCGGGACCGCGATCGACGCGTTGATCACCTACGGGTTGAACTTCCCCGATGCTCTCGCCGGCAGCGTCTTGGCCGGGGTGCGCGGCGCTCCCATGTACATCGCGCCCAGCAACTGCGTACCAGGCGAGATGGTGACCCACATGCGCTCGCTCGGTGTCGGACGCGTCATCCTGCTCGGGGGCACCGGAGTGCTCTCGAGTGATGTGGGGCGCCTGCGTCCCTGCGCTTAGGCTTTTCGAGTGAGTGTTCTCGTCACCGGCGGTTCCGGGTACATCGGGGCGCACATTGTGCGTCAGCTCCGTGATCGAGGAGACACGCCTGTGGTTGTCGACGACTTTGTCACCGGGCATCGAGACCGCATAGCAGGGATCCCGCAAGTCGAGACCGACCTGGCTCAGCCCGATGCGCGTCGCGTACTTCGAAATGTCATGGTTGATCACGGTGTGACCGCAATCATTCATCTCGCTGCTCGGAAGCAAGCGGGCGCTTCCGTACAGCACCCGCTCGAGTACTACCGCGACAACACCCGCGGCCTCGTCACCGTGCTGCAAGCGGCACGCGACGCGGGGGTCGCTCACATCGTTTTCTCCTCGTCGGCTGCGGTGTACGGCGATGCGACAGACGATGTGGACGAGGATTCTGCGCTCATGCCTGCGAATCCGTACGGGCGCACGAAGCTCCTTGGGGAGTGGCTAGTCGCGGCGACGGCGCGGGCCTACGGATTGACAACGGTGAGCTTGCGCTACTTCAACGTCGCTGGTGCCCAATGGGCAGACTTAGCAGACACAGCACGGCTCAACTTGATTCCGATCGCCCTCGGGCGACTGCGCGACGGTCAACCACCCCAGATCTTCGGCGACGATTACGACACGCCCGACGGAACGTGTATTCGCGATTTCGTCCATGTGGCGGACGTCGCAGACGCACACCTAGCGGTGTTGGATGCGCTTCCCCGGCAACGGACTCATCACCGTGTTTTCAATGTGGGTACTGGGGTGGGAACAAGTGTGCGCGCGATCGTCAACGGGTTACAGTCCCGCCAGGGTTTGTCAGTGCCGCCCATTGTCGTCGGGCGCCGCGAGGGAGACCCGCCTCGGGTCGTCGCTCGCGTCGACCGCATACTCAACGAAGTGGGGTGGCAGGCGAAGCATTCGCTTCGGGACATCCTCGACTCCGTCTGCGCCGCCGACGTTACCTGACCTTCGGCGCCTTGCGTGGTGCAGATATGAGTTTGCGCCACGAGCGGTTTCGTGCCGCAGACATCGCCGCGGCGACAAGCAGAAGAACACCGAGCTCACTCGTCATGATGCTCGACGTGAGTGACCACCACGCGAGCAACGCAATCGTCAAGACGGGCCAGTGGTGTACCGCGCTTCGACGCGCGGAGGCGACCAGCCAGCCGCGCATGAACGCTAATCCCAGCGCGATCAAAAGGAGGATCAGCCCGGCGATACCGAGTTGCAGCTGAACATCGAGGTACGACGACTCGGCGGAACGGACGCCACCAGTGGGGCTGACGACCGCCAGGTACGAGTATGGGTACGTCGCGTCATCGGTCGGCCAGATCCCCACCCAACCCCACCCCAGCGTGAGACGGGACTCACCGAGATCACGCACGGCATCCCACAGTGTGTCGCGACGCGACGTGGCACCGCCCGCGAACCATGATGTGGGGGCCGATAGCCCGACAGCGATGGTTGCGCCCACGCCGATCGATACCAGGGATTGACCGACGAGACGCGCACGCGGGTCGAGCCGCCGCAACCGTGATGTGATGACGAGCACAGCGATGAGCACAGCGAGTGCCCCTCCAGCCATGAGGAGTCCGGTGAGGCTGAGCAGACCGAGACTCAGAGCGACCCACGCCGCGAGATTCTCATGCGGGGCCATATGCCCGCGCCATTCGACCCACCAAGAGATCAGGGCAAGAAGACATGCGAAGGCGAGTCCTTCAGGCGAACCCATGATCCCGGTCGCTGGACCACCGTCGATGAGCGACCCTGCATTACCGAAGAGTGTGATGGGTTCAGGGAGAATTGCCCCGTTCACAACTTCGAGACCCGCGGATGCTGCCAGCACCACCCGGGATGCGTTTCCGATCGCCCGAACCACTTGCACTGCGTCACGGAGCAGCGCAAGGTACAAGCCCATCACCACGAAGCTCAGCGTTCCGGCGATTCCGTGGAGGGTAGCGCTGGGCGTTGCCGTCCAAGTGAGACTGGCGGTGACAGCGGCGAAGAATCCGCCGAGCGACAGGGGGAGCACTCCGAACCACTTCGCCTCTTCGTACTGGACCGCAAACACGGCAATGGTGACGGCGATAAGGGTTACGAGCATCGCGACCCGAGTGGCTTCGGGGATTGCTGCTCGCAGGGACGGAAAGATAAGCGCCGTGATGATGATGAGCTCGGCGAGTGCTTGCGAGATACGCCTCGAGCCCATGGCCGAACGAAGCAACGCGAGCATTGAGATCGAGCGTCCTAGGAGACGCTTCGTGAGCGTCGCGGTGGAAGGGGAATTGAGGCGGTGAAGGGCGGCGGTTGATTCCGTGACTTGGATGCCGTGGCCAAGTACACAAGAAGCAGTAGCCCGGCCTCGACCAGGATTCGGGACTCGGCAAGGGATTGAACGAGCAACATCACCATCAATAGTGTGGGTAGCGTTCGAGCCGCGCTCGAACTCGGTGCGTCGCCTAGCGGAGGGTCGATCGACCAGGAGACACACCGCAGGGAGGTCACCGCCACCAGAGCCACGAACGCGGCGAGACCCAGGATTCCAACCTGAAACCACACATCGATGAAGGCGTTGTGCGCCTGGAGGTAGGTCACGCCGTCGATGATGACGAGGTCGTTGAACGGCTCCACCCAGGGTGCCCAATAACTCACCCAGCCCCAGCCAAGAACCGGACGCTCTGACGCCAACTGCCACACAGCATCCCAAATGCTGAGGCGACCCGTCAGATCATCGCTGCGCTCGAGGAGCCCGAGAGCTTGACCTCGGAACGTCCAGAACAGGGTGACGAGAGCGGCGCCGATCACGAATGCCGCGGCGTACACTTCGCGCCGTACGCGCGAGGAAACGCGGCGAGCGATGAGGATGACGGCGAGCGCAAAGATGACGACGCCAAGAGCGACGACCATGGTGGCGGAGCGTGCCAACACGAAGCAGAGCGAGGCAGCGGCAAACCAACCCCAGCCGGCAACAGCGGTCACCGTGTGGTCCAGCGCCTGCACGGCGAACACCATCATCCCAATGAGCGCCACGACGCCCAGCAGGTTGGCATTTCCCACAATGCCTTGGATGCGCTCTCCGGAGAACAAGTGCCCTTGAGACCAGTAGTACGCGTTCGGAATTGGCTCGTCGTAAGACACCCAGAGAGGGAGCACGGGGCCCCGAACGATGAGGGCGACGGCGGCTTCAAACAGCAGTGAAAGTCCGAGGATCCAGCGAACCGCAACGCCGAGTGCGCGAACGAACTGCTCGAACGTGATGGTCTTTGCCATAACGGCGGCGGCGAACGCCGTCGACACGGTTGCGGTGACTCCCGCGATCGTGGCCGATGGGTAGTGCGACCAGGCCAGTGATGCCGTGCAGATCGCCAGAAATAAGACGACACCGGACGGAAGGGTTCTGAGGTCGACGCGATGGCGCACAGCCACGGCGATCCACCCGACGAGCAACGCACCGACGACGGCGCCCCATCCCCACCAGCTCAGCGAATAGCGAACCGCGTCGCCCGCGAGAAGCACGAAAAGACTCAGCGCCGCGAGCGCGACGCGACGCTCTCGCAGCCACCGCATGCGGTCAAGACTACTGGCGCGGGTCACGGGTGAACCGAGCCGGGCTCACAGGGGTTCAGACGAACGCGCTGACCCCCGTGATGGCGCGACCGACGATCAGGCTGTTCATCTCGCGTGTGCCCTCGTAGCTGTACAGCGCCTCGGCGTCCGCGAAGAACCGTGCCACGTCGTAATCGAGAACGATGCCGTTCCCTCCGAGCACCTCGCGGCAGAGCCCGACGACCTCGCGCATTGACGTCGTCGCGAAGGCCTTCGCCATCGACGCGTGCTCGTCGCGCTGTTCTCCGTTGTCGAGCATCTGCGATACGCGCGTGCACAGGGCGATTGACGCGGTGATTTTGCCCAGGCAGCGGGCGAGGAGGTCTTGCACCAGCTGGTGGTGGGCGATCGGCTTGCCGAACTGGTGTCGCTCCTTCGTGTAGGCGACCGCCGCCTCGTAGGCACCGATCGCGGTGCCGACGGCGGCCCAGGCCACCTCGGCGCGGGTGAGTCGCAAGACGCTCGCGGTGTTCTTGAACGACTCAGCCTTCTCGAGTTTGAGGCTGTTCGGGACGCGCACGTCCGTCAGGGTGATGTCGGCGTTCTGCACAATGCGCAGGGCCTGCTTACGCTCGATCTTTGTGGCCAGGTAGCCCGGGGTCTCGGTGGGCACGATGAAGCCTTTGACCTGGCCGTCTTCCGTGCTCTTCGCCCAGATGATGGTGATGTCGCTGAAGGTGGCGTTGCCGATCCAGCGCTTCTGACCGTTGATCACCCAGCCATCGCCGTCGGGAGTCGCCGTCGTGCGCAGTCCCTGCGCGCTGTCGCTGCCCGACAGAGGCTCGGTCAGGCCGAACGCACCGATGATCTCGCCGCTGCGCAGGCGCGGCAGCCACTCGGCGCGTTGCTCGGCCGAGCCGCAGACTCCGATTGACCCCATCGCGAGGCCGTTCTGCACGCCGACATAGGTCGCAACGCTCGCGTCGATGCGCGCCAGCTCGAGGGCGGTCCAGCCGCCGTAGAGCGCCGAGTAGTCGCCGGTGCGCGTCTCATCCCACAGTTCCCCAAAGGTCGGATGCTGGTGCAGGACCTCAATGATCTGTCGAGGGAACTCCGCCTTTTCCCACGCGTCGTTGACGAGCGGCTTCAGGTGTTGTTCGAGATCGGCCCGCAGGCGTGCCAGCGCCTCCTTTTCGTGATCGCGCAGTTGCGCTTCGAATCCGTAGAAGTCGCTGATGAGGGGCTCGAGGGTCATGGCCCCACTATGGCGCGCTACCGGCCTCGGGCCCCAAGGTTTTGTGGTCGGAGCGCACCTGGAGCGCGAGCGCGAGCATCCGTCGTTGTTGGCTGTCCACGATGGATAGGCTCTGGCATGTGATCCTCCGCATCGCCAACACCCCGCGCGACTACGCCTGGGGCTCGACGACGGCGATCGCTGAGCTGCTTGGCACCGAGCCGTCCGGGGGGCCCGAGGCCGAGTATTGGCTGGGCGACCACCCGGCGTCCCCGGCTGTCGTTGTCGATCGGCCCGCGGTGGGACGAACGCTCGCCGACGTCACGGCGACCCTTCCCGGCGGCCGCCTTCCCTTCCTCATGAAGGTGCTCGCCGCCGCTGAGCCTTTGAGCCTGCAGGTTCATCCCACGCTCGGCCAGGCCGCCGAGGGGTTTGCCCGCGAGAACGCGGCCGGCATTGCGCTCGATGACCCGCGGCGCTCCTACAAAGACGACCTGCACAAGCCAGAACTGCTGTACGCCCTCAGCGACCCCTTCATCGCCCTCAGCGGTTTCCGTACGGCGGCCGACGCACGCACCGAGCTTGCTGCGGTCGACGATCCGCGCGTCGCTCCGCTTCGCGATCGCCTCTCGAGTGACGACGCGCTCGCAGCGACAGTCGCCTGGATGCTCGCCGACGACCCAGAGGTCCGTTCCATCGTCGACGCGCTCACCGCTCACGCGGCCTCCGTCGACGAGGTCGCCGACCCGCACGGCACCTGGGCGACGATTCGCCGCCTGGCCGCCCGCTACCCGGGTGACCCCGGCGTCGCCATCTCGACGCTGTTGCACACGGTGGTGCTGCGACCCGGCGAGGCGCTGTACCTCCCCGCCGGCAATCTGCACTCCTACCAAGAGGGCCTCGGCATTGAGGTGATGGCAGCGAGCGACAATGTGATCCGCGGCGGGCTCACCCCGAAGAACGTCGACGTCGACGAGCTGCTCACCGTGCTCGACGCGCGGCCGCTGCCAGCCCCGCGCCTCGAGCCTGAGGTGCCCCAGCAGGGTCTCAGCGTTTTCCGGCCCGACGTGCCCGACTTTGCTCTCACCGTCGTCGAGGGGGAGGCGCTCGCCGACGGGGCCCTGATCGGGGCAGAGGGGCCGAGCGTTCTCCTGTGTCTCGAGGGCCAGGTCAGTGTCGACGGTAGGCAGACGGTGACCCGGGGCGACGCTCTCTACCTGTCGTCGGGGCCGTATGAGCTCGGCGGTACGGGCAGGGTTGTGGTCGCGAGCGCGAACGATTGATGCCACGCGCGGCTGTGGGGAGATCCCCTCAAACCGCGTTCCGAGCGCTAGCCTGAGCGCGCCGGAGGGGGTGGCGATGCAGCAACCGGCACGACCACGTTGGGCCGTCATGGCGGTCGCGCTCGTCATCGCGCTCACTGCGGTGATTGCGGTGAGCCCGGCGACCCCCGCAGCAGCGGCGAATGTTGACCGTCTGCACGGAGCAGACCGCTACGCGACCGCCGTTGCGATATCGCAGCAGGCCTACCCGTCAGGAGCGCCGATCGT
This sequence comes from Microcella sp., assembly GCF_046293215.1. Taxonomy (GTDB): domain Bacteria; phylum Actinomycetota; class Actinomycetes; order Actinomycetales; family Microbacteriaceae; genus Microcella. Next base: position 91,191 of record NZ_JBKBPI010000005.1, read on the forward strand.
GTTTCTGGCGACGGGCGCCGGCTTCGCGGACGCCCTGTCCGCAGCACCCGCCGCCGCAGCGCAGGGTGGACCCCTCCTGCTGACGGCGACACGCACACTGCCCGCCGCCACGGCGAACGAGATCCGCAGGCTGAAGCCCCAGCGGGTCGTGATTGTGGGCGGAACTGGAGTTGTCACCGGGGCCGTCGTCACCGCCCTGCGGTCTCTGGGTGTCAGCGTCGAACGCGTCTCTGGTGCAGACCGCTATGAGACCTCGCGCGCGATCGTTGAGCGGTACTTCTCAGGCGCCGAAACGGCCTGGGTAGCGACCGGGGCGAACTTTCCCGATGCACTGGCGGCGTCGGCCGCGGCAGGGTTGGTCGGGGGTCCCGTCTTGCTCGTAAACGGACTAGCGGGATCGCTCAACTCGGCATCGCGCACCACGCTGAATCGCATCGGTGCTTCTTCAGTGCTCATCGCCGGGGGCGTAGGTGTCGTCAGCGTCGGTATCGAAGACGGATTGCGTGCTCGCGGAGGAGACGTTCAGCGGCTCGCCGGCGATGACCGCTACGGAACAGCCGTCGCGATCAACCAATATGCCTTTCCGGCGGCCGAGCGCGCGTTTATCGCCACTGGCATCGACTTCCCCGACGCATTGGCCGGGGCGGCATTTGCGGGCAGCGTCGGCGCCCCGCTCTATTCGTCAGTGCCGACGTGTTTGCCGCCCGCGGTTCGTGACGACATCGTCAGTCGACTCGGTGCCTCGCGGGTGACCCTACTTGGCGGATCTGCCGTGCTCGGCGGCTCAGTCGGCTCACTCGGGGCGTGCACCTCGAACGCGGATGCTCGCGCCGCGTCGCAAACAGAGCTCACGAACAAGATCACGAATCGGCTCGCGAGCCTTCCGGGCGACTATTCGGTGAGCGTGCGCCAGACGACGGGCGTGCAGGCCGTGGTCAACGTGCGCGGAGCCACCATGCAGGAACCGGCGAGCGTGATGAAGTTGTTTGCCGTCTACGCCGTCCTGAAGCGCGTCGACCAGGGTCGACTCTCGATGACCACACCGACACGTTCCGGCGTGAATGTGCGTGACTGCATCCGCGTCACCATCCACATTTCGGACAACCTCTGCCACTGGGATCTCGTGGCCCTCATCGGCGAACAGAATCTGAACAACTTCTTCGCCGCCGAAGGCTTCTCGCGCACCGTGTACGCCGGTCGCGGCGCGGATGGGCGGCAGTGGTCGAGCAAGCACACGACGACCGGTGACGTAGCACTCCTGCTGGCGCGCCTGCACAACGGCAGCCTGCTGAGTGCGGCGTCGACCCGCTTCTTCATTGACCAACTCGAGACTCAGCTCTGGCGCGACCGCATACCGCACGGAGCCCCCGCCGGCATTCCCATCGCGAACAAGACCGGCCAGCTACACGTGTCCACGGGCATGATCGAAGCGGACGCCGGAATCGTCATCGGATCCCGGCACACCCACACGATCGCGGTCATCGGCAGCCGCAACGCGACCGCGGCGGGGATCGCCGCCATCGCGCGCGTCGTGTACGAGCACTTCAACGGCGCGTTCGGCGCGGCCGCCAACTACACGAAGCTCAACCTCGTGACGACCGCGACGGTCACCGCCTATAGCGGCCCGGGTTCCGGCACCACGCGCACCGTTGCATCGGGCACCCGAGTTCACGCCGACTACTCGTCGCGGCTTTGGTATCGCGTCATCCTCGGCGGCACCACAGTCGTGTACATCCACTCGTCGAACCTGGCGAACTGGGTGAGCTACCCCAGACGATGGTGACGGCGCCGTCACCTCCCACACACACCGGTAGCGTTGACCCCATGACCTGGCTCGTCACCGGAGGCGCCGGCTATATCGGCGCCCACGTCGTCCGCGCGCTCATCGACGATGGCCTCGGAGCCGTCGTCCTCGACGACCTGTCGAGCGGGCATGCCGCCTTCGTGCCGGAGGGTGTTCCGTTTATTGAGGCGAGCATCCTGGACCGCGCCGCCGTCGATCGCGCGATCGGCGAGAACGGGGTGACCGGGGTCATCCACGTCGCCGGGTTCAAGTACGCCGGCGTGAGCGTCGAGCGGCCGCTGCACACCTACGAGCAGAACGTGACGGGCATGGTCACGCTGCTCGAGTCGATGCAGGCGCACGGGGTTGATGCCTGCGTGTTCTCGTCATCGGCGGCCGTCTACGGCGATGTCGACGTCGAGCTGGTCGTCGAAGAGACCCCGAAAGCTCCCGCGTCGCCCTACGGCGAGTCGAAGCTCATCGGTGAGTGGCTGCTTGCCGACCAGAGCGTGGCGGCGGGCCTACGGCACACCAGCCTGCGCTACTTCAACGTGGTCGGCTCGGGTGATGTGAGCCTGCGCGACACGAGCCCGCACAATCTCTTCCCGCTCGTCTTCGACGCCCTCGTTGACGGCCGCACCCCGCGCATCAATGGCGACGACTACCCGACGCCCGACGGCACGTGTGTGCGCGACTACATTCACGTGTCTGATCTCGCGCTCGCCCACGTGGCCGCGGCCCGCCGGCTCGAACGCGGCGAGAGCATCGAGCCGGCCTACAACCTCGGCTCGGGCGACGGCGTCTCGGTGCGCCAAATCATGGATGCGATGGCGCGCGTCACCGGCATCGCATTCGACCCCGAGATCGCCCCGCGCCGCCCCGGCGACCCCGCGCGCATCGTCGCGAGCGGCGAGCGCGCGGCCCGCGACCTTGACTGGCGGATGCGCCACACGCTCGACGAGATGGTCGCCTCGGCGTGGGCGGCCCGCCAGGCGGCGCAGTAACGCACACTTCGCGGCGCGTCGCAACCCTCCAGAGTGGGTTCACCCTTTTACGATTCGCGACTTGACGCGAGTGAACTACACGAGTGTAATTAGGGGCATCCCGCCGCACCGGGGGTCGTGACGGGGGAGGGGAGCACCACTAATGAGCGAATACCGCAACACCGTACCGGCCGATTGGTACGTAGACCCGGTTCGACTGGGAGTGCCCGGAGTTCGCCGCACGACCGACATCGACGATGATGCCGAACTCGCGTGGCAGACCGACGCACTGTGCGCCCAGACCGACCCCGAGGCGTTCTTTCCCGAAAAGGGAGGGTCAACGCGCGACGCCAAGAAGATCTGCACGTCATGCGAAGTGCGCACCGAGTGCCTCGAGTACGCCCTGAAGAACGACGAGCGCTTCGGCATCTGGGGCGGCCTCAGCGAGCGCGAGCGGCGAAAGCTTCGCCGCCGCGCCTGAGCGTGCGCGGCGTGGTCCGCGCCTAGGCTCCTTCTGTGCAGCCCCGCGTAACAGCCGTGCTCGTCGTCCGCCGCGGCGGCGACGCGCTTGAGCAAACCCTCACGGCGCTCACCCATCAATCGCGGCGCCCCGATCAGCTCGTCATCGTCGACGCTGCTGACGACGCGGCCGTCACCGCGCAACTCGCCGCGGCGACCCCCACCCACTACGTCACTCCCGCCCACCCGGGAGCGGGCTTCGGCCAGCTCGTGATGGCCGGAACCGACCAGGTTCCCCTCGCCGAACAGACCTCGTCGCCGTATGGCGGCGTCGAAGAGTGGTTCTGGATGCTCCGCCACGACACCGCGCCCGACCTGCGGGCGCTCGAGCGGCTGCTGGCCGCCGTCGAGGTGGCCCCGTCGGTGGCCGTCGCCGGTCCCAAGGTGATGGACGGCGAGCATCCGACGACGATTCGTGAGTTTGGCGAGACGCTCACCCGCACGGGCGGCGCGGTGGCGCTGGCCGAGCGTGAACTCGATCAGGCGCAGCACGACCGGACGAGCGACGTGCTCGCCGTCGGCGAGGCGGGCCTGCTGGTGCGTCGCAGCGTGTGGCGCGATGTGGGCGGCTTCGACCCGGCGCTCGCGCACGCCGACACGGCCCTCGACCTGTGCGTGCGCATCCGTCTCGCGGGGCATCGAGTCGTCGGCGTTCCCCTGGCGCGCGTGTTTGCACACGAGTCGAGCGCCGAATTCAGCAAGCCAGGCCCCGCGCCACGCGTCAGCACCCGCACGATCGCGCGATGGCGCCGGACAGCGCAGTTGCACCGCCGGCTGGTGTACGCCCCTCTGGTGGCTGTACCGCTGCACTGGCTCAGCCTGGTTCCGCTCGCGCTTGCGCGCTCGATTGGCCACCTGATCGCGAAGCGACCCACGCTCGTGCTGGGTGAGATTATGGCGGCGTTCACCGTTGCGTTCTCCGGGCCAGCCGTGCCCCGCGCGCGCCGTCGACTCGCCCGCGCTCGGCAGGTCGGCTGGGCCGCGCTCGAACCGCTGCGCCTCGACCCGCGGGAGGTGCGCCGCCGGCGCGCCATTGCTCGGGATGCTCGGCTCGGCCAGGCAGAGCTCGCGCGCGTCGATCGTCCCGATTTCGCCCCCGCCGGCCTTGCGGCGGTCGCCGGTTCTGGTCTCATCGGCCTGCTCGTCGTCGCGCCGCTACTCGGCGCGGCCGCGCTCGGTGGTGGCACGCTCGCGCCGCTCGCCTCCGACATCGCGGCAATCGGCGAGGGCCTGCGCGTCACAACGGACGGCGCCGCCGATCCGTTCGCCTTCGTGCTGGCCGCGCTCGGGTCGCTGACCGCGTGGCAGCCCTCGCTCGCTCTCGTCGTGGTGTGGGCGCTGGCCCTCCCGTTGGCGGCGCTGGGTGCCTGGTGGGCCGTCGCTCCGCTCGTGCAGCGGCCGGGCCCCGCAGCAGCGGTCGCCGTCATGTGGGCCGCCGCCCCCGCCCTCGCCGTGGCCCTCACCGAAGCGCGCCTGACGGCCCTGATCGCGCACGTGACGCTGCCGTGGCTGGTCGCGGCCGCCGTGCGACTGCCGACGTCGTGGAGCGCTACCGCCGTCACCGGCCTGCTCGCCGCGGTGCTCGTCGCTACCGCGCCCAGTCTCGCGCCCGCGCTCGCGGTCGTCTGGATCGCCTCGATGGTGCTGCGGCCCCGCACCATCGGCCGCTTGCTCACCCTCGTCGTTCCCGTCGGGGTGCTCGCCGCGCCCCTCGTCGCCGACCGCCTCGTGCGCGGAGAGCTTCTCGAGCTGCTCACCGACCCTGGGCTCGCGGCCGCCCCCGGCCCTGCATCGCCGACGGGCATACTGCTGGGCTGGCCTGACCTCGCCCCGGTGCTGGGGCCGATCACGACCTTCCTGCCCGCCGACCCCTCACCCATCCTCATCGCGCTCGTGGTCGGTCTGCCCGTCGTCGCCATCCCCGCTCTCGGGCTGCTCGCCCCGGCACTTCCGAACGGGATGCGCGCCCTCGCGCCCCTCGCCCTCGCCGCGCTCGGGCTCGTCACCGCGGTCGCCGCGTCGGGCATCGCCCTCACCACCGCTGACGGCCGCGCGGTTGGTCTCGACGTCGGCCCCGCCGTCAGCCTCTACTGGTTCGGGCTCGTGCTGGCCGCCGGAATCGGGCTCGACCGACTGGGCAAGGCTGGCGTGCTGCCCGGCATCGTTGCCGTGACGGGAGCGACGGCCATCGCCGTGCCGGCACTTGCGAGCATCCTGCTCGGGTCGGCGACGGTGGTGCCGCTGACCGAACCGCGGACTCTGCCGGCCCTCGTCGCCGCCGACGCGAGCGACGACCCGCGTCTCGGCACGCTCGTATTGACGCCGCGCGCGGACGGGCTCGCCGCCCGCATCGACCGCGGGGCGGGTCCCACGCTGATTGACCAACGCACGATCCGCCGCGCCGACGACACCGAACTGCGCGCCCGTGCAACCCTCGCCGCGAACCTCGCGGCGCCGAGTGGCCGTGCCCTCGAGCGCGACCTCGACAACCGCGACGTGCGCTACGTGCTGCTGCGAGCATCCGGCGCGACGATCGAGAGCGACGACGGCACCGACGAGGCCGCGTACCGGCTCGGAGACGTGGCGGCGGCGCTCGACGCCACGCCCCTGCTCGTGCCCGTCGGAGACACCGACGCCGGTCGACTGTGGCGCGTCGCGGCAGAGGACGACGACCGATCGGCGGGGCCCGAGCGGCACCCCCTCTCTGGCACCGTGCTCGCCGTGCAACTCGGTGTGCTGGCGTTGACCCTGCTGCTGGCGGTGCCGACGAGCATTCGCCCGCGGCGGGAGCGCAGCGCCGATGGCACCATCGACGACCCCGCCGTCACCTTCGACGAGGACACCGATGACTAACGCGCGCTCCATTGCCCTCATCTCCGGCCGAGCAGGCCTCAGCCTGCTCGCCGCGGCGGCGGCCGTCGCGCTGGGAGCAGCGGCACTGCTCGTTCCCGGCCCACGCATCACCCCGGAGGTCGCCGCGGTGACGGTCACCCCCGACCGTGCCGACCAGTCGATCGCCTGCCCCGGCGGCGTGTTCGGGCTGACCCCCGGGCAGAATCCGCAACTCACGGTCGCCGCGATGCCGCGCCTCGTCACGGCCGGCACGGGCGCAGCGATCGCGACCCTCGAGGGCAGCGACGCGCTGCCCGACGAGCTACCCGCCGAGACCCCCGTCGTGGCCGCCGATCCGCCCGCCGTCGTCACCCTGCCGGTCACCGCCCCCGACGACCTCGTCGCGGCGGTCGACAGCGCCCGCGTGCGCAGCGCCGACGTCTTCGGCTTCGCCGCCGCCGAGTGCGCGCCCGCGAGCCGCACCGCATGGCTGGTCGGTGGGGACACCACGGTCGGCCGAACCAGCTGGGTGTCGCTGGCGAACCCGGGCCCGGTCGATGCGACCGTCGACCTCGCGCTGTTCGGCGCGGACGGCCCCATCGCCGCGCCCGGCAGCACGGGGATCATCGTGCCGAGTGGCTACCAGCGCGTCGTCGCCCTCGACGGGCTCGCCGTCGACCAGGCCTCGCCGGTCGTCGGTGTGACGGCGCGCGCCGGCTCCGTCACGGCAACCCTGCAGATGAGCGTCGTGCGCGGGCTCGAGCCGGGAGGGCTCACGATCGTGAGCGCGGCCGAGACGGCGACGACGCGGCTCGTGCTTCCCGCGGTGCCGGTCATCGACCCCGAGACGGTCCAACAGCGGGCCGCCTCGGCCGGACCCGACCTGCTGCCGACCCTGCGGATGCTCGCCCCCCTCGACGGGGGCGCCGACGTGACGGTGCGCATCGTTCGCGCCGGCTCCGGCGACACCGAGCCCGACGCCTCCCCCCTTCCGCCGATTATCGCCTCGCTCGACGGGGGCACCGTGCTCGACCTGCCGCTGCCCGAGCTTCCCGCGGGCGACTGGGCCTTCCTCGTGGACGCCACCGCACCCGTCGTCGCCGGTGTGCGGGTCAGCGTCGTCGACGGCGACCCCGACAGCCTGCCCGGACCGGTCGGCGGATTCGCGCCCTCCATCGACCAGCAGTGGATCGCCGCATCGCCGATCATCCCCGCGGGCGTCACCGCGCTCGGAGTCGTCGGTGACCTGGCCGGCACCACGGCGCGGTTGCACCTCGCGGCACCGTCCGAGGCCGCGACGGTCGACCTCGACGGCCGTCTCATCGACGTGCCGGCCGGGGGCTCTGTGGTGCTGCCCGTCGCGGGCAGCACGCCGCTGCGCATCGCCGTCGACGGGGGAGACGTGAGCGCATCCGTCAGCTATCGGGGGGATGCGGCGATCGCGACCGCGCGCATCCTCGCTCCGCGGGCGGCGCAGCCGCCGCTCGTCATCCTGCCGCAGTAGTCACCAGTGGCGGAAGCGGTCGGGGGCGAGATCCCACGGATCCTTCCCGATCAACTCACCGACCGCGCGGAACACACAGTTCTCGATCATCATGCGCCGGTGCCAGTCGTCATCGCGGTGCAAGCGACTCATGCGCTCGATCGGGATGCGGAACAGGATCACGCGCTGCTGCGCGGGGATCGTGCGCCAGCGGGCAACACCGGTCACGCCGGGCGGCTGCTCCGGCATGGGCATGACGTCGATGCGCAGGCCAGACAACTCAGTGGGCCACTCGTCGACCAGATACTCGGCGGTCGCCTGCACGGTCTGCTCGAACAGGTCGCGGCGCGTGTGCACCGGCCGCAGGTGCACACCCGGCAGCTGCGAGCGGCCGGCGCGACCGTGGCGGGCGCGACGACGCCCCTGCGAAGTGCGGCCCGGCGAGGGGCCACCGGCGCGCGGTGAGGGCATGCCGTCAGCGTACCCGCGGAAGTCGCGGGCCAGTCGTATGCTGAACCCGATGACCTCCCGGCAGTGCAGCAAAGTGGCGTGTAACAACGCGGCCATCTCGACGCTGACGTACGACTACGCCGACTCCATGGCCGTGCTCGGGCCGCTCGCGCAACGGCGCGAGCCGCACACCTACGACCTGTGCGAAAAGCACTCGCAGCGGTTGTCGGCGCCGCAGGGTTGGCACATTGTGCGCTACTCGGCGCTCGGCGAGGTCGGCTGAGCGAGGCGCGTCGACGGGTCGTGGCACCGGTACGGTAGACGCCGTGCACACCACCCCCGACCTCTCTGCATTCATCAAGGCATACGACGTGCGCGGGCTCGTCGGCTCGCAACTCACCGACGAGGTGGTGGAGGCGCTCGGGGCCGCCTTCGTCGACGAGCTGAGCGCCGCCGGCACGCGCATCGCGGTCGGTCACGACATGCGCGACTCGTCGCCCCGGTTCGTCGAGGCCTTCGCCCGCGGGGCGACCGCGCGTGGCGCGCACGTCGAGAATCTGGGGCTCTGCTCGACCGACGAGACCTACTTCGTCTCGGGCCGCGACGGCGTCGCCGCCGCGATGTTCACCGCCAGCCACAACCCCGCCACCTACAACGGCATCAAGTTCTGCCGACCCGGCGCCCAAGGCATCAGCCTCGACACGGGGCTCGCGGGCATCCGCGACCGGGCTCAGGCCTACCTCGATGCGGGCGGCGTCGAAACGCTTCCCGCCGACCGTGTGGGCTCGGTCAGCACGCGCGACGTCCTCGCCGACTACGCCGCCTACCTGCGGGACCTCGTCGACCTGACCGCACTGCGCCCCTTGACGATCGTCGTCGATGCCGGAAACGGCATGGGCGGAATGACCGTTCCCGCGGTGCTCGGCACCGCAGCCGGGCTCCCCGCGCTGCCGCTCACGATCATCCCGTTGTATTTCGAGCTCGACGGAACCTTCCCGAACCACGAGGCGAACCCGCTCGAACCGGCAAACCTCGTCGACCTGCAAAAGGCCGTCGTCGCGCACGGTGCCGACCTGGGGCTCGCGTTCGACGGCGACGCCGACCGCTGCTTCGTCGTCGACGAGCTCGGCCAGCCGGTGACTCCGAGCGCAGTTGCGGCCATCGTTGCGCGCCGCGAGGTCGAGAGGGTGCGTGCCGCCGGTGAGACCGGTGCGATCTCCGTCGTGCACAACCTCATCACGTCGCGCATCGTGCCCGAGACGATCGAGGCCGTCGGAGCCGAGCCGGTGCGCACGCGCGTCGGGCACTCGCTCATCAAAGACGTCATGCATGACACCGGGGCAATCTTCGGTGGCGAACACTCGGCCCACTACTACTTCCGCGACTTCTGGGGTGCCGACAACGGCATGCTCGCCGCGCTGCACCTCATCGCGCAGTTCGGCTCATACGACGGGCCGCTGTCGCGTCTGGCGGCGGAATACACGCCGTATGCGGCCAGCGGAGAAATCAACTCGGTCGTCGACGATGTTCCGGCGGCCTACACGCGCGTGGTCGAGGCGTTCACGGGTCGAGCCGAGATCGACGATCTCGACGGGCTCACCTTTACGGGCGTGGTCGGCGACGAGTGGTACTGGTTCAACGTGCGCCCCTCGAACACCGAGCCGCTGCTGCGCCTCAACGCCGAGGGATCGACGCAGCCCGTCATGGAGGCGGTCCGCGACGAGGTGCTCGCGCTCATTCGCGCGTAGGTGGCGCGCCCGGGGTTCCGGGCTGCGCCTGGCGCACGGGGGTTCGCGCCGCACGCCAGTGCCCACGGCCGTGCGGCTGTGCGCAACTCGTGCGGGTTTGCGCGTGCACGAACTGCGCAAACCCGCACGATCACGTGGGGCAGGTGCGCGTGCGAGCGCGGCAGCACGTGCCCGCCCGCGCTCGCCCTCACGCGCGGATGCACGCCCAGCGCACCCGCGGAAATCTCCTGCGAGAATGTGGGCATGGCTTCCGACACTGCCGCGCCCGCGCGCCCCGCCGACCTCGGCCCGCTCGCCACCGTCACCACTCGCAACGGCCTCGACTTCGCCGTGCGCGACCTCGCCCTCGCTGAGGCGGGCCGCCACCAGATCCGCCTCGCTGAGCACGAGATGCCCGGCCTCATGGCCCTGCGCGACGAGTTCGGCCCCACCCAGCCGCTGGCCGGTGCCCGCATCGCCGGATCCCTGCACATGACCGTGCAGACCGCCGTGCTCATCGAAACCCTCGTCGCCCTCGGCGCCGACGTGCGCTGGGCGAGCTGCAACATCTTCTCGACGCAGGACGAGGCCGCCGCCGCCGTCGTGGTCGGGCCGCACGGCACGGTCGACGCGCCCGAGGGCACGCCCGTCTTCGCCTGGAAGGGCGAGACGCTGACCGAGTACTGGTGGGCCGCCCAGCAGATCTTCGACTTCGGCGTCGACGCCGACGGCAACCCCGTCGGGCCGACCCTCATCCTCGACGACGGCGGCGACGCGACCCTGCTCGTCCACAAGGGCCGCGAGTTTGAGCTCGCGGGCGCCGTGCCCGCTGACCAGCCGGGCGACAGCGCTGAGTGGCGGGTGATCCTGGAGGCGCTGCGCGCATCCCTCGCCGTCGACCCGACCCGCTGGACCCGCACCGCCGAGTCGATCATCGGCGTCACCGAAGAGACGACGACCGGCGTGCACCGGCTGTATGAGCTGCACCGCGACGGCCAGCTGCTCTTCCCCGCGATCAACGTGAACGACTCGGTCACGAAGTCGAAGTTCGACAACAAGTACGGCATCCGCCACTCGCTGCCCGACGGCCTCAACCGCGCCACCGATGTGCTCATCGGCGGCAAGACCGTCTTCGTCTGCGGCTACGGCGACGTCGGAAAGGGCAGCGCGGATGCTCTCCGCGGCCAGGGCGCGCGCGTCATCGTCTCCGAGATCGACCCGATCACGGCCCTCCAGGCCGCGATGGACGGCTACCAGGTGGCAAGGCTCGACGATGTGATCGGCGAGATCGACATTCTCGTCACCGCGACGGGCAACGAGGGCGTCGTGACGGTCGAGCACCTGCAGAGCCTCAAGCACCTCGCGATCGTTGCCAACGTCGGCCACTTCGACAACGAGATCGACATGGCGGGCCTCGAGTCGCTCCCCGGTGCGGAGCGGATCGAGATCAAGCCGCAGGTGCACGAGTGGCGCCTGCCGAACGGCCGCTCGATCCTCGTGCTGAGCGAGGGGCGCCTCATGAACCTCGGAAACGCCACCGGGCATCCGTCGTTCGTGATGAGCGCGTCGTTCACGAACCAGGTGCTCGCGCAGCTCGAGCTGCACACCAAGATCGCCGAGTACCCCGTGGGCGTGTACGTGCTGCCGAAGCTGCTCGACGAGAAGGTCGCGCGCCTGCACCTCGACGCGCTGGGCGTGAAGTTGACCCGGTTGAGCGACCGCCAGGCGCAGTACATCGGCGTCAGCGTCGATGGCCCCTACAAAGTCGACCACTACCGCTACTAGTCGGCCCGTCCTGTGGCGCGATCGCTGATTCGCGATCGCGCCTACAAAGTCGACCACTACCGCTACTAGTCGGCCCGTCCTGCGGCGCGATCGCTGATTCGCGATCGCGCTAGCCGCGGTCGGGGAACCCGTGCGGCAGCGCGCCGAGCGTCGGGGCGAGGTCGGCGAGGCGGGCGCGCTCCAGCTCGAGCGCCCGAGCCTCCCGCTCGCGCCGCAGCACCGCGACTCCCGCCAGCAGCAGCTCGGGCTCGACGCTCGGCAGCGGCGACACGAACGGCGCCACCTCCGTCGCAAGTGCCGCGGCCAGCCGCTGCCGCGTAAGCGGCGTGTGCCCGTCGGCCTGGCGCAAGAACTGGGCGATCCGCCGCGACAGCGAGTCGGGGATGCGCGCCACGTCGGCCGTGATCGCCCACTCGCTGAGTTCGACCGGCACGCCGAACTCCGCAGGCTCATGCTTTGGCACCCGCTCGTACTGGCTGTACGTGCCCGCGACGAGGTCGCCCAGCCGCTTGGCGCGCGCGTTTAACAGCCCCACGACGATGGCGAGCCCGCCGCCGGTGAACACGATCTCGAACAACCCCACAAACGACCGGATGAACGCGTGCCGGAACCCGATAGCCCCGCCGTCATCGCGCACAATCCGGGAGCCGAGCGCCCAGCGCCCGAGCGATTTGCCCTGCGTCGCGCTTTCGACGACGGCGGGCGCGAGCACAAGGCCGACGAACGCGCAGGCGATTCCGAGTGCGGGGTACAGGGCGTCCGGCAGGCCGGCCCCGGCGGCCAGCACGAGAGCAGCCCAGACGAGCCCCACGGTGGCGAGCACGTACACGAGGTAGTCGATGATGGCGCCGGCGGCCCGCAGGATCACGTTCGTCGCCCGCAGCTCGAGCGCGACGGCCTCGCCGGTCAGCAGCTCGCGCTCGTCGTCGTGTCGGCTGAGACTCTGGGTTCCCGCCGCGGTCGACATGCCATCATCTAAACAGATGGATCTCGACGCCTACTCACACGCCCACGACGCCGAATGGCGCCGGCTCGACGAGTTGTCGCGCCAGCGCCGCTTCGACGGGCGCGAGGCCGACGAGCTCATCGACGGCTACCAGGCGGGCGCCACCCAGCTGTCGCAGATCACGACCGCCGCCGGTCAGGCGCCGCAGGCAGCGCGCCTCAGCGTTCTGCTCTCGCGCGCCCGCCTGCGGTTCACGGGGGCGACCGCCGACCCGGTCGCCCAGCTGTCGCACTACGCGACGCGAGCCGTGCCGGCGGCGCTGTACGGCATCCGCTACCTGACGCTGGCCGTGATGGCGATCTTCATCGCCATCAGCACCGCGTACGCGATCTGGGTCGCGACGAACCCCGATGTGGTTGCGGCGCTCGGCGATTACGAGCAGCTGCGGGTGTACGCCGAGCAAGAGTTCGTCGACTACTACCGCGAGTCGAGCGAGGGCGTCTTCGCCACCCAGGTCTTCACGAACAACGCGTGGATCGCCGCGCAGTGCGTGGCGTTCGGCATCACGGGCCTGTGGCCCGCGTTCGTGCTGTTCCAGAACGCGCAGGGCGTCGGCATCTCGGCCGGCATCATGGCCGAGTTCGACCGCCTCGACGTGTTCTTCCTCTCGATCCTGCCGCACGGACAGCTTGAGCTGTATGCGGTGTTCGTCGCGTGTGCCGCGGGGCTGCGCATCTTCTGGGCGTGGGTGGCGCCGGGGGCCCGCACGCGCATCCAGGCGCTCGCCGAGGATGGCCGCGCGCTGTTCGCGACGGTCGGCGGCCTCGTCGTGGCGCTGCTCGTGAGCGGCGTGATCGAGGGCGTGGTCACCCGGCAGGAGTGGCCCGACGTGATCCGCATCGGCATCGGCACGGTGGCGCTCGCGTGGTTCCTGTGGGTGCAGTGGGGGCTCGGCCGCCGCGCCGCGCTCGCGGGTGAAACGGGCGACCTCGACCCGATTAGCAGGGGAGCGCGGGTGGTCGTCGCCGACTGATTGTCCGCCGCGAACGGGATGCACGCATCCCCTTACGCGAATCGCTCGCTTTTTTGAATCAATCAAATAAAGAGGGTAGGGTGATCAGCATGACCTTGACCGCCGAAGGCCGCCTCCGCGCGGCCGGACTGCGCGTCACCGCCGGACGCATCCAGGTGCTCGACCGGCTCGCCGAGGCGCCCCACTCCGACGCCGACACCGTGCACCGCATGGTGTCGGCCGCGGGCGGGCACCTCACGCTGCAGGCCGTGCACAACGTGCTGACCGACCTCACCGAGGCGGGGCTCGTTCGGCGCATCGAGCCGGCCCGCAGTCCCGCGCGCTACGAGACGCGCATCGGTGACAACCACCACCACGCCGTGTGCACACGGTGTGGGGCGGTCACCGACATCGACTGCGTTGTGGGGCACGCGCCGTGCCTGATGCCGTCCGAGACGGGCGGCTACGCGATCCAGACGGCCGAGGTCACGTTCTGGGGCCTGTGCCCCGAATGCCGAACGTCACCGATCACCTGAAGGAGAGCATCCGCATGACCGCGAATCACACGACCACCACGAGTGGTGCCCCGGCCCCGAGCGACCAGCAGTCGCGTAGCGCCGGTCGCGACGGAGCCATCGCCCTGACCGACCACTACCTGGTCGAGAAGCTCGCCCAGTTCAACCGCGAGCGGGTGCCCGAGCGCGTCGTGCACGCGAAGGGCGGAGGCGCGTTCGGCGTCTTCGAGACCACGCACGACGTTTCGCAGTACACGAAGGCGGCGCTCTTCCAGCCCGGCGTGACCACCGAGACGCTCGTGCGCTTCAGCTCGGTCGCCGGCGAGCAGGGCAGCCCCGACACGTGGCGCGACCCCCGCGGTTTCGCGATCAAGTTCTACACCTCGCAAGGAAACTACGACCTCGTCGGCAACAACACGCCTGTCTTCTTCATCCGCGACGGCATCTCGTTCCCCGACTTCATCCGCTCGCAGAAGCGCCTGCCCGGCTCGGGGCTGCGCGACCACAACATGCAGTGGGACTTCTGGACCCTGAAGCCCGAGAGTGCCCACCAGGTGACGTGGCTCATGGGTGACCGGGGCGTTCCGAGCTCGTGGCGCCACATGGACGGCTTCGGCTCGCACACCTTCCAGTGGATCAACGCGGCAGGAGAGCGCTTCTGGGTGAAGTACCACTTCCGCACGAACCAGGGCCACGAGACGCTCACGCAGGCGCAGGCCGACCAGATCGCCGGCGAGGACGCCGACTTCCACCGCCGCGACCTGTTTGACGCGATCGAGCGCGGCGACCACCCCAGCTGGGATCTCTCGGTGCAGGTCATGCCCTACGACGACGCGAAGAGCTACCGCTTCAACCCGTTTGACCTGACGAAGGTGTGGCCGAAGAGCGACTACCCGCTGATCCCCGTGGGTCGCCTGACGCTCACCCGCAACCCCGAGAACTTCTTCGCCGAGATCGAGCAGGCCGCTTTCGCGCCGTCGAACTTCGTGCCGGGCATCGCGGCGAGCCCCGACAAGATGCTGCAGGCCCGCATCTTCAGCTACGCCGACGCGCACCGCTACCGCGTGGGCACGAACCACAACCAGCTGCCGGTGAACGCGCCGAAGAGCCCGGTGGGCCACTACTCGAAGGAGGGCGCGATGGCGTACTCCTTCCCTCCCGCCTCGCAGCCGGTGTACGCGCCGAACTCGTTCGGCGGCCCGCACGCCGACGTCGAGCGGTACGGCGACGAGGGTGGCTGGGAGAACGACACGGAGCTCGTGCGCGCGTCGGCGACGCTGCACCCGGAGGATGACGACTTCGGTCAGGCCCGCACCCTCGTCAACCAGGTGATGGATGACGCCCAGCGCGAGCGCCTCGTCGCGAACATCGCGGGCCACGTCTCGAACGTGACGATCCCCGAACTGCGCGAGCGGGTCATCCAGTACTGGACGAACGTCGACGCCTGGCTCGGCGAGGCGGTCGCGGCGAAGCTCGACCCGATCCTCGAGGCGCAGGAGACCCTGGTGCCCGAGCCGACCGCGGCCAAGTAGGACACGCATCCACCGACGAGGGGCTGAGCCGCAGGGCTCGGCCCCTCTCGGCGTTACAGGCGGCCGGCCGCCTTGTAGGCGAGGTACCGGTCGGCGACGGCGGGCGGCAGCTCGAGCGGCGGGGCCGAGACGACGTCACCGCCGAGGCGCTTCACGGCGGCGGCGACCCGCTCGGCGTCGAGCAGCGCCCGCTCGGCGGCCGCCGCCCGGTACACGGCCGGCCGGTCTCCCCGCGAGGCGGCGGCCGCCACGAGCTCGGGGTCGGTGACGGCGGCGACGAGCACGAGGTGGGTGCGGGTCAGCTGGGGCAGCATCGTGAGCAGCGACCGCGTCGCCCCGGGCGACTCGAGCGGCGTCGCCAGCACGACGAGCGACCGCTGCGCCGTCATCGAGCGCACGAGTGCGGGCACGCTACTCCAGTCGGTCTCGAGCAGTTCGGGGTCGATGGGCGCCATCGTCTCGGTGAGTTTCGACAGCAGGTCGGCGCCGCGGGCCCCCTGCACGCGCCCGCGCACGCGCCGGTCGTACACGGCCACGTCGACGCGGTCGCCGGCGCGGTCGGCGAGGGCGGCGAGCAGCAGGGTCGACTCGAACGCGGTATCGAGGCGCGTCTCGTTGGCGATGCGGGCCGCGGCGGTGCGCCCCGAGTCGACGACCATGATGACGCGGCGGTCGCGCTCGGGACGCCACGTGCGCACCATGAGGGTCTGGGCGGGGCCCATCGCGCCCGCTCCGCCGGGGTCGCCGCCGCGTCGGGCGGTGGCTCGCCAGTCGATCGAGCGCACGTCGTCGCCGCGCACGTACTCGCGCAGGCTGTCGAACTCGGTGCCCTGTCCGCGCACCATGACGCTCGTGCGACCGTCGAGCTCGCGTAGGCGTGCGAGCCTCGAGGGCAGGTGCTTGCGCGCGGCGAATTCGGGCAGCACGGTGATCGCGCCCGGCAACTGGATGCTCGCCTGGCGCCCCGCAAGCCGCATCGGCCCGATCGCGCGGATCGTCACCATTGCCGCCCGGCGTTCCCCCCGGCGCCAGGGTGTCAGCGTCGTGCGCACCGCCCGCCGTTCCCCGGCGGGCACGTCGAGGCGTTGCCGGGCCGGGCGGGCGCCCGCGGACGGCTCCCAGGCGTCGCGAACGATGCCGCGCATCCGTTTCGTGGTGGGGTTCGTGAGGTACAGCACGGCATCGGCGCTCTCGGTGAGCCGCACGCGTTCGGCGGTCGAGCGTTCGAGCCGTGCCGCCCGCGGTGAGGCCGCGAGTACGAGGTCGACGAGGGCGAGCAGCAGGCACAGCACGAGCCAGCCGAGCAGCGCCCAGCCGGCGCCGATGCTCTCGTCAAGCAGCACGACGGGCACGACGCCTGCGGCGACGAGTAGCACGAACCAGCCGGTGACAGCCATGCCTAGACCCTGGCGGCCACTAGAGCGGAACCTGCACCTGCTGCACGATCGACCGCAGGATCGTGTCGGCGGTGACGCCCTCGAGCTCGGCTTCGGGCCGGAGCGCCAGGCGGTGCCGCCAGACGGGCAAGAGCATGGCCTGCACGTGATCGGGGGTGACGCCGTCGGCGCCCGAGAGCCACGCCCAGGCCTTGGCCGCGGCGAGGAGCGCGGTGGTGCCTCGGGGGCTGACGCCGAGCTTCACGGAGGGGCTTTGGCGCGTCGCACGGGCAAGGTCGACGATGTAGGCGACCAGGTCGCTGGAGGCGTCGACCGTGCCGACGGCCGTGCGCGCGGCAGCGATGTCGTCGCCCCCGACGACGGCCGTCACCCCGGCGGCGGCGAGGTCGCGCGGGTCGAAACCGGCCGCGTGCCGGTTGAGCACCTCGATCTCGCTGTCGCGGGGCGGCAGGTCGAGCACGAGCTTCAGCAGGAATCGGTCGAGCTGCGCCTCGGGCAGGGTGTACGTGCCTTCGTACTCCACGGGGTTCTGGGTCGCGGCGACCAGGAACGGCTTCGGCAGCAGGTGCGTCTCGCCATCGACGGTGACCTGCCGCTCCTCCATGGCCTCGAGCAGTGACGACTGCGTCTTGGGCGGTGTGCGGTTGATCTCGTCGGCGAGCAGGATGTTCGTGAACACCGGCCCCGGGCGAAACTCGAAGTCGCCGTCCTTGGCGTCGTAGACGACCGATCCGGTCACGTCGCCCGGCATGAGGTCGGGCGTGAACTGCACGCGCGCGGTGCGCAGGTCGAGTGCCGCGCTGAGCGTGCGCACGAGCAGCGTCTTGGCAACGCCGGGCACCCCCTCGAGCAGCACGTGGCCGCCCGACAGCAGAGCGACGATGAGTCCGCTGACGGCGCCGTCCTGGCCGACGACGGCCTTTCCGACCTCGCCGCGAACAGCCAGAAACTTGTCTCGGAGTGCCGTGTCGGTCATGCGTTCATCCTTCCGGTGCTGTCTGTATCGGCGCCCTGCGCCACGCGGCGCGCGATTGCGCGCTCAAGTTCGGTGAGCCGGTCGCTGAGTCGCACGAGTTCCGCGTCGTCGCGCGGCTCGCTATCGACGAGCAGAGCACGCAGTTCGCGCTCGGGGCGGTCGACGGTCGCCGCAGCCTGCGTGATGATGTCGTCGACTCCCGATCCGTTGCCGAGCGCGAGGGTGCGCGCGATTCGCCGCAGGGTTCCGACGCGCAGCGCGTCGAGGGCGCGCAGTCGGGCGCCGCCGCGGGCGTACAGCCGGGCGCGGCCCTCCATCGTTTCGGTGGTCTTGACGACGACGGGCAGGTTCTCGATGACGACGGGTCCCAGCCTCCGGCCGCGCCAGAACGCCGCGACGAGCAGTGTCAGCGCGGCGAGCCACGCGATCGGGTTCACCCAACCGGGCGTGAGCTCGGCAAGGCTCGCCGCGTCGGAATCGGCGGGCCCCGGCGAGTACCAGACGAGTCGGGGATGCTCGCCTGCAAGCCCCAGCGCCAGCGCTGCGTTTCCGGCGCGCTCGATCGCCCCGTTCTCGAGCACCTCGCCGGCGCCGAGCACTGTGACGAGGGCGCCGTCGAGGGTGGTCGTCAGAAGTGCCGCGCCCCCCTCGGTGCTGAAGCACGCATCGTCGACCTCGGTGTCGTAGACGACGATCGCGTCACCGTCGATGGAGCCGGCCCGCGTGGCTGCCGCGAGCGCGCATCCGCTGCTGTCGATCGGCCCGGAGACGGTGCGGGACGTCGCGAAAGGAAACTCGAGCGCGTCGAGCGTGTCGATGCCGGGCTCGACCAGCACCAGTCGGTCGGCGAGCCCGGTGAGACCGGCCACCCGGTCGGCGTCGAGAATGCCGCGGCCGTCGGCGACGAGCAGCGTGACCTGCTCGCCGGCCTCTCGCGCATCGGACAGCGCGGAGTCGACCGCGGCGCGCGACGACGCCACCGTGACGGCGATGCCCTGCTCATTCAGCACCGTCACGAGTGCGCGGCTGCCCGTCGGGGCGGCGGCCGTCGTGTCCCACCGCTCGCTACCCGTCACGGTGCCGTTCAGCGCCGTCATCAGCACGGCGACCGTGAGGGCGACGCCGACGACCCCGACCCAAAACAGGCTGCGCTTGATGGCGCGGCCGGCGGTGGGAGTGACGATCGTCGCCGTCATCGCGCGCGCCCCACGGGTGAGGGGGACGCGGCCAGAGTCTCATCGAGGTCGGCGACCGCCCGGTACTGCGCTTCGTCGCCCGAGCGGCCGAGGTAGCGCACACCATCGAAGGTGGTGGCCGCCTCGGCGAGTGCGGGTGCCTGGTCGGGGAATGCCCGCCCTGCCATGACCGCGAAACCGTGCCCCGTTGTTCCGGGATGCACGCTGACGATAGTGCGCTCATCGAGGGCTCGCGCGATGGCGCGGAATCGATCGGCGATGGCGGCAGCCCAGTCGCCGCGGGATGCGGCGCTGGCGGCGTCGCGACGCAGTTCGCGCGCGGTGCGGCGATCGCGGGCTCCGAACAGCTCCTCCGTGAGCTCGCTGCGGCGCCGACGAGCGGGCACCCCGTACACGGCGACCGCGACGGCGATGAGGGCCGCAATGATGAGCAGGACGACCACGAGGCCCAGGCCGGGAGGGCCCGCTACGCCTCGATCGAACAGCGACAGAAACCAGTCGAGCACCCGCTGCGACAGCAGGTCGAACCAGTTGGGCAGCGCTTCGGCGTAGCGCGGGTCAGATAGCTCGTCGCTCAGCAGATCGCGCGCACCCGGCGCGTCGGGCTCCAGGGGAGCGCGCACGACCGCACCACCGTCGCGCGGTGCGGTCGTCTGCGCGGCGATCACGGGGGGTCAGGCGGAACGGGCGGCGCCGCCGAGGCCGCGCGTGTACGGGTCGTCGACGGTGTGGCCCACGGCGGTCTGCTCGACAGCCTGCTGGAGGTCGATGTCGAGCCCTTCTGTGCGCATCCGGATGTCGGTGTAGATCAGGGCGACCGCCGACGTCGTCAAAACGGCGCCGATCGCACCCACGATGACGGTGACCGCGATGCTCAGAAGGTTCGCTCCGATGAGAACGATGACGGCCGATAGCTCGTCGTTCGCCGGGTTGAACAGCGCGCCGCCGAAGGTGGCGGCGATGCTGAACGGGGCCGACACGACACTCGCGGCGACCTGCACGATCACGGTGAACAGCAGCAGGATTCCGAGGGTGCGCCAGAACGAGCCGCGGATGAGGCGCCACGCGCGCGCGATCGCAGCGCCGAGGGTGAGGCGCTCAATCATGAGGGCCGCCGGCACGAGGGCGAGCTTGATCCACAGCCAGACGCCGAGCACCGCGAGGCCCAGACCGCCGAGAACGCCAATGGTGACGCCCACCGCGACCCCCGCCGGGCCGCCGAGGGTGACCATGAGGGCGATGAGACCGACCAGGACCGCGATCGCGACGGTCAGGGCGGTCGACAGCAACACCGTCCAGCCGATCAACGCTCCCCAACGACCCTTGCCCCGTGCGAACAGCTGCTTCAGGGTGTTCTTCTCGCCAAGAATCTGGCGCGACGCCTCGATCGTGATGAGGCCCTGCAGCAGCGCCTGAGCAACGAGCGCGACCGCGGTGGCGACCACACCGGCGAGCAGGATGAGCCCAAAGGTTCCCGCGACGATCGCGTCGGCGTCGCTACCTCCCGCGCGTTCGAGCCGGTCGAGGCTCGCGATCGACAGCCCGAAGACCAGTCCGAAGGCGAGAATCGTGACGAGCGCGTTGAGGAGCAGCGCGGCGCCGAAGGTGGGTCGCGGGTTGCGCTTCAGCACCTGGAAGGTCGCGCCGAACAGCGTGCCGAAGTCGATGGGTCGAAGCGGAATGAGCCCGGGTTTTGGCGGGGGAGCCCAGCCCCCGGTCGCCGCGGGGCCGTACACCGGCGCGGCGGGCGGCGGTGTCGGCTGCTCACCGTCGGGCGTGCCGCCGGGTGGGGTCCAGCCGGGCGAGGTCCAAGGGGAGTCGTTGCTCACAGGCCGTATGGTTTCACACTCGTCTAGGCTGGAGCGAACAATGATCGCATCCTCGGGCGACGGTGCCCGGGTCAGTGAGCGGAGGCTGGTAATGACCGCGCGCATCCTCGTCGTCGACGACGACACGGCGCTCGCCGAGATGATCAGCATCGTTCTCACCGGGGAGGGCTTCGAGCCCCACCTCGTGCACGACGGTGCCGATGCCGTTGACGCCTTTGCCTCCGTCGCGCCCGACCTCGTGCTGCTCGACGTCATGCTTCCCGGAATGGACGGTATCGAGGTCTGTCGACGCCTGCGCGAAACCTCGGGAACGCCGATCATCATGCTGACGGCGAAGGGTGACACGAACGACGTCGTTGAGGGTCTCGAGTCGGGTGCCGACGACTACATCGTCAAGCCTTTCAACCCGAAGGAGCTGGTGGCGCGCATCAAGACGCGCCTGCGACCTACCCCCGAGGCCGCGATCGAGCGGTTGCAGATCGGTGACATCACGATCGACGTCACGGGCCACGAAGTGCGTCGCGGCGGCCAGGTGATCAACCTCACACCGCTCGAGTTTGACCTGCTGTTGGCGCTGGCGATGAAGCCCAACCAGGTGTTCACCCGCGAGATGCTGCTTGAGCAGGTGTGGGGCTACCAATACAAGGCCGACACTCGGCTGGTGAACGTGCACGTGCAACGCCTGCGCGCGAAGGTCGAGACCGACCCCGACAACCCCAGCATCGTCATGACCGTGCGCGGCGTCGGCTACCGCGCGGGCGCACCGCGTTGAGGCGATGACCCCGTTCAGCCTTCGCCGGCTGTTGCTGAGGCTGCTGAGGCTGTGGCGAAGCTCCCTGCAGCTGCGCACGGTGGCGATCACGGTGCTCGCCACCCTCGCCGCGGTCACGGTCATTAGCGGCTACATGGCCGTCACGATCGCCACGAACCTCTACGAGTCGCGCAAAGACCAGGTGCTGGCCGAGGCGCGTCAGGCGACCGCGAGCGCACAACTGCTGTTCGATTCCTCGGTGACGCAGACCGGCGCGATCGACGTCGAGACGGCGGCCGAGGCCGCGAGCCGCACGATCGGCTTGTCCACGAGCACGCCCACCCAGTTCGCGCTGCTGCGCACCCCCGGCCAGTCGACGTCGCAGATCATGCAGCAGCGCCAGAGTCCCGGCTTCGACCTCGGCGTCATCTCCCCCGAACTGCAGGCCGCCGTGTCGGCCGGGGGCGACGCCGTGTACTCGCAACCGATCGGGCTCAACTCGGGGGCCACCGTGGAGCCAGCAGTGATCGTCGGCTCGACCATCGAGGTTCCCACCGCCGGGCAGTACGAGCTCTACCTGGTGTTCGGGGTCAGTGACGTTCAGCGCACCCTCGACTTCGTTCAGCAAACGCTGCTGATCGGCTCGCTGTTGCTTGTGCTGACGATCGGGCTCGTCACCTTCGTCGTCGTGCGATTCGCGATACGTCCCGTGCGTCTTGCCGCGCAGACGGCCGAAAAACTTGCCGAGGGTCAGCTGGAAGAACGTATCCCCGAGCGCGGTCAAGACGTGGTGGCGACCCTCGCCCGCTCCTTCAACCGCATGGCCGACAGCCTGCAGCGGCAGATCACCCAGCTCGCCGACCTCTCCCGCGTGCAACAGCGCTTCGTCAGCGACGTGAGCCACGAGCTACGCACGCCGCTCACCACCATTCGCCTTGCCGGAGACGTCATCTACGACCAGCGCGAGACGTTCGACCCGACCACGGCGCGCACGGCCGAACTCTTGCACACCCAGGTTCAACGCTTCGAGACGATGCTGGCCGACCTGCTCGAGATGAGTCGCTTCGACGCGGGAGCGGTGCAGTTGGAGACGGAACCGACCAATCTCGTGCGCCTCGTCGAGGAGTCGATCGAGAGCATCCGCCCGCTCGCCGAGCAGAAGGGTTCCGAGCTGCGCCTCGTGGCGCCGGGCGGCTACTTCGAGGCCGATGTCGACGCGCGCCGGATTCGTCGCATCCTGCAGAACCTCCTCGGCAACGCCGTCGACCACGGGGAAGGCCGGCCAGTGGTGACCTACGTCGACTCCGACTCGCGCGCCGTCGCGATCGCCGTGCGCGACTTCGGTATTGGCATGGACGCCGACCAGCTCGAGCGCGTCTTTGACCGCTTCTGGCGGGCCGACCCCTCCCGCCAGCGCACCACCGGTGGAACGGGACTGGGGCTCGCGATCGCGACGGAGGACGCGCACCTGCACGGCGGTGTTCTCGACGTCTGGAGTGAGCCGCTTCAGGGCAGTTGCTTCCGTTTGACGCTGCCCAGACGACCCGGCGGTATCGTTCGACATTCGCCACTGGAGCTGCCGCCCAGCGATCCGGTGGATGCTGTCCTCACCGAGGGGGGGAACGATGCGTAATCGCTGGCGCCGTCGCGCCGCCCTCGTGCTCGCGCCGCTGCTCCTCGTTGCCGGGTGCGTGAGCGTGCCGATCGCCGGTCCGGTCGAGCAGGGAGATCCGGTGATCGACGCTGTCGACACCGACTTCGAGTTTTTGCCGGCGGGCCCGACCCCGGGGGCCAGCCAGGAGGAGATTCTGCAGGGCTTCTTTGCCGCAACGACGGCGTCGCAAGAGAACTACCGCATTGCTCGCTCGTACCTCAGCGACACGATCTCCTCCGCCTGGAACCCCTACCAGTCGACCCTCGTGCGGTCGGAGGAGGGGTCGGTCGACCGCATCGACGAGACCACGCTCGAGTACTCGGTGCAGGTGGTCGCCGAGGTCGACGCGGTCGGCCGCTACCGGATCGCACCGGAAGCCACCCAGCAGACCCTCCCCGAGTTCCGCTTCACCCGCGAGGGGGGCGAGTGGCGAATCGCCGAGCTGGGCGACGGCATCCTGATCTCACAACAGGCCTTCCCGAGCGCGTTTAGTCAGCACGTTCTGTACTTCTACGACCCGACGTTCACGAACCTCGTCCCCGACCTGCGGTGGTTCCCGACGCGCTCCGGCGTGCCCACCCGGATCGTCCGGGCGCTCTTGGACGGCCCGTCCTCCTGGCTCGACCAGGGCGCGACCGTGTCGGCAATTCCGGAGGGCGTGCAGTTGGTCGCGGCACCCGTCGGCATCGTCGACGGCCAGGCGGTCGTCGACCTGAGTTCCGAGATCCTCGAACTGGGGGATGCCGAGCGGCAGCGGTTGCTCGCCCAGTTCCGTGCGAGCTTCGGTTCGCTCGGCAACGTCGCCGGCGTGCAGTTGACGGTCGACCAGACGCCCGTGTCCATCCCGACCACGACGGTGGTTCCCGAGGTAAACCCTCAGGTCGACGGTCGCCTCCTCCTGATGGGGCCAGACGGCGACCGTTTCGGCTTCTCGAGCGGCGGGGCGACGGTCGAGCCGGTGGGCCGGCTGAGCGAGCGCGCCATCGAGCTCGGCGCGCAGGCGCTCGCACTTGGCCCCACGCGCACGGTGGGCGCGATGCTCACCGAACAGGGGGCGTGGATCGTGCGCAGCAACGACCTCGAGCCGCTCCTGCTGGACGATCGCGCCGGCCTCGTGCCACCGTCCTTTGACGGCTTCCAACTCATGTGGACGGCCACGAGCGACGCGGGGGAGGGGCTGCGCGCGATCACCACGGCGGGCGAGGTCGTGGCGGTCGACGTGGTGCTCCCCGAAGGCAGCCGCCTCGTATCGATCGATGTCTCGCGCGATGACGCGCGCATCCTGATCATGGTGCAGGGCGAGAGCGGCCCGCGGCTGGTCGTCGGCGCCATCGCGCGCGACGAAGCGACGGGCCGGCCGATCCGCATCGGTGACCTGCTCGACATTCCGATCGAGGGCGCCGCCGGTGGAACCGCGGTCGACGCCGCCTGGGTCGATGAGGTGCGCGTCGCGTCGGTGATCGAAACCTCGCAGGGAACGGCGGTCGACCTGCACGAGCTGGGCGGTCGCTCGCGCTCGCTTGGTCGGCCCCCAGGTGCCGTGCAGATCGTCGGCGGCAACGGCGGAGTCACCGGGCTGCGCGTTCTCACCGACACCGGGGTCGTCGTCGAACCCCGCGGCAACGGCTGGCAGTCGACGGGCGTGCGCGCCTCCTTCCTCGGCGTCCAGCAGTAGACACTGTCCACGGATGCCCGTGCGGGCACCCCGCGCACATCGCCTCGGCGCCACCCTCCCTGGCATGGCTGATGCGCTCACACCCCGTTCCGCGCCCCGACCTTCGGCGGGCCACCTCGCGCCGCCACGACCGCTCATCGCCTCGGCGCTGCGCTCGGCGTGGGCCCTCGTTGCCCCGATCGACTGCGTCGGCTGTGACGAACCCGACGTGGTCGTGTGTGAGGGCTGCGCGCCCGAGCTCGTCCCCCGCGTGCGCACGGCGGCGCTCACCGTCGGACGCGACGACGTACCACTCGTCGCGGCGCTCGACTACGAGGGCGTGCCGCGCCGTGCCCTGCTCGCGCTGAAAGAAGAGGGGCGCACCGAACTCGCGGCGGTGCTCGCCACCGCGGTTGATGCGGCCGTGGTGGAGGCCTACCGACAGGCGGCCCGGTACAGCGTGAGGCGACGAGAGTCGCCGCTGCTCGTCGCGGTGCCGGGCAGCCGCGCGGGGTTCGCGCGGCGCGGCTTCCACCCGACCGACACCCTCCTGCGGCGCGCCGGGTTTCAGGCCACCCGCGCCTTGGTGCCTGCGCGGGGTCATGAGCCCGCCCAAAAGCTGCGTCGGCTCGACGAGCGCCTCACACGAGAGGGCGGGGTGGTCGCGCGCGGTGGTGAGCGCCTGCTCGGCCGGCGTGTTGTTCTGGTCGACGACGTGGTGACCTCGGGAGCCACGCTGAGGGCTTCCGCGGCGGTGCTCCGCGCGGCGGGCGCCGAGGTTGTGGCGTGTGCCGCCGTCATGGCGACACCCCGTCGCACGGGCGCGTCCTCGATCCCCTGGGTATCCGGTTAGACGTGACAGAGCGAGTCCACAAAGGAGTCGAAAGACCTCTTGCGCTTCCGTCCCCACCCACTAGCGTTGGGTCATGGACGGCGCGACGATCGCCTGACCCTCGGGCGACGCGCCGACGGTCAAGGAGGTCGACGTGGACATCACAATCACCGGACGCAACATTGGCATCACCGACCGGTTCCGCGACTACGCCACCGAGAAGGGCGAGAAGGTTGAGCACCTCGCCGACCGCCCCCAGGTTCTCGAGATCAAGGTGTCGCGCCACCACGAGAAGAACGGCAAGCCGGGCGATGACCGCGTCGAGATGACCTTGATCGGACCGGGACCCGTTGTGCGCGCCGAGTCGGCGGCGAGTGACAAGTACGCGGCCTTCGACCTGGCGATCGACAAGCTTATGGAACGCTTACGTCGCGCCAAAGATAAGAAGAAGGTGCACCGCGGAAAGCATCGACCGGTCTCATTGCGCGAGGCCTCCGCTGACGGCTTCAGCGTGGTTGACATCACGCCAGCGCGCCCCGAGGTGATCGAGAGTGTCTCCACCGGCTCGATCCCCGTGCAGGAGGCGGAGACGGCCGACGAGCCGGCCTACACTCCCGTCGTCGTACGCCAGAAGGTGTTCCCGGCGGCCTCCATGACGGTCGACGAGGCGCTCGATCAACTCGAGCTGGTGGGGCACGACTTCTTCCTGTTCATCGACGCCGCCACCGACCGCGCGAGCGTGGTCTACCGACGCACCGGGTGGAACTACGGTGTCATCAGCCTCGAACACGAGGCCGATGAGACAACAGCAAAGCGGGGCCGCGGATGACCGTGGCACGCGCGCGTTCGGCTCACCTCTGAGCGCGCTTGCTAGCATGGGGCCCGCCGCACCGCGCGGCGGGCCTCGATGCGTCCCCCGCTGAACCGCGCAGTGTTTTCACGGCCCCAATGACTGGAGTAGATCGACGTGGCGAATGTTCTCGAACGTGTCTTGCGTGTCGGCGAAGGGCGCACCCTCAAGCGCTTGAAGGCCTACGCCGAGGCCATCAATCGGCTCGAAGAAGACTTCAGCGACCTCACCGATGACGAGCTGAAGAACGAGACCGCCGAGCTGCGCGAGCGCTACGGAAACGGCGAGTCCCTCGATGACTTGCTGCCCGAGGCCTTCGCCGCTGTGCGGGAGGCCGCCAAGCGCACGCTGGGCATGCGTCACTTCGATGTGCAGCTTATGGGCGGCGCGGCCCTGCACCTCGGCAATATCGCCGAGATGAAGACCGGCGAGGGTAAGACCCTCGTGGCCACGCTCCCGGCCTACCTGAACGCCATTGCTTCGCGCGGCGTGCACATCATCACCGTCAACGACTATCTCGCCAGCTACCAGAGCGAACTGATGGGTCGCGTGTTCCGCGCCCTCGGCATGACGACCGGCTGCATCCTGTCTGGCCAGACCCCTGATGTGCGTCGCCAGCAGTACGCCGCCGACATCACGTACGGAACGAACAACGAGTTCGGCTTCGACTACCTGCGCGACAACATGGCGTGGCAGGCGAGTGACATGGTGCAGCGTGGGCACTTCTTTGCCATTGTCGACGAGGTCGACTCGATCCTCATCGACGAGGCGCGCACGCCGTTGATCATTTCCGGCCCGTCCTCGGGAGAAGCCAACCGTTGGTTCACCGAATTCGCGCGCATCGCGACGAAGCTCTCGGCGGGAGTCGACTATGAGGTCGACGAGAAGAAGCGCACGGTCGGCGTCCTCGAGCCGGGCATCGAGAAGGTCGAAGACTACCTCGGCATTGACAACCTGTACGAGTCGGCCAATACCCCGCTGATCTCGTTCCTCAACAACGCCATCAAGGCCCAGGCGCTGT
The DNA here is from genome assembly GCF_046293215.1 of Microcella sp. Lineage (GTDB taxonomy): Bacteria > Actinomycetota > Actinomycetes > Actinomycetales > Microbacteriaceae > Microcella. The sequence continues at coordinate 118,918 of NZ_JBKBPI010000005.1, forward strand.
TCAAGCGCGACAAAGACTACGTCGTGATGAACGGCGAGGTGCTCATCGTCGATGAGCACACGGGTCGCATCCTGGTCGGTCGCCGCTACAACGAGGGCATCCACCAGGCGATCGAGGCGAAGGAGGGCGTGCAGGTCAAGGCCGAGAACCAGACGCTCGCGACCGTCACGCTGCAGAACTACTTCCGTCTCTACTCGAAGCTGTCTGGCATGACCGGAACGGCCGAGACCGAGGCCGCCGAGTTCATGAGCACCTACAAGCTCGGTGTCGTGCCGATCCCGACGAACAAGCCGATGCAGCGCATCGACCAGCCCGACCTCGTCTACAAGAACGAGCAGGGCAAGTTCGAGCAGGTCGTCGAAGACATCGTTCAGCGGCACGCGACGGGGCAGCCCGTGCTCGTGGGTACGACGAGCGTCGAGAAGAGCGAGACGATCAGCCGCATGCTCGCCAAGAAGGGCATCAAGCACGAGGTGCTCAACGCGAAGAACCACGCCCGTGAGGCGTCGATCATCGCTCAGGCGGGGCGGCTGGGTGCTGTCACCGTGGCGACCAACATGGCCGGTCGCGGAACCGACATCATGCTGGGCGGCAACGCCGAGTTCCTCGCCGTGACCGAGATGAACAGCCGTGGCCTCTCGCCGGTCGACACGCCGGACGAGTACGAGGCCGAGTGGGACGCCGTGTTTGAGCGTGTTCAGGCTGAGGTGAAAGAGGAGGCCGAGAAGGTCATCGCGGCTGGTGGGTTGTACGTGCTCGGCACGGAGCGCCACGAGTCGCGCCGCATCGACAACCAGTTGCGCGGTCGCTCGGGCCGTCAGGGAGACCCCGGCGAGAGCCGCTTCTACCTGTCGCTGCAAGATGACCTGATGCGCCTGTTCAACGCCGGCGCGGCTGAGTCGCTGATGACCCGCACGAACGTGCCAGACGACATGGCCATCGAGTCGAAGGTCGTCAGCCGCGCGATTCGCTCGGCCCAGTCGCAGGTCGAAAGCCGCAACGCGGAGATTCGCAAGAACGTTCTCAAGTACGACGACGTGCTGAACCGGCAGCGCGAGGCGATCTACGCCGACCGTCGCCACATTCTCGAGGGCGACGATCTGCAAGACCGTGTTCAGGGCTTCATCGAGCAGGTCATCTCCGATGTCGTCGACGAGGCGACCGCCGTCGGCCACTCGGACGACTGGGATCTCGATCAGCTCTGGACCGAGCTGAAGACGATGTACCCCATCTCCCTCACCATCGATGAGGTGCTGAGCGAGGCGGGCGCGAAGCTCAGCCCCGAGTTCCTCAAGCGCGAGCTGACCTCGGACGCGAAGCTGGCGTATCAGCGCCGGGAAGAAAGCCTCGGTCGTACCGCTACGCGCGAGCTCGAGCGCCGCGTGGTGTTGAGCGTGATCGATCGGCGCTGGCGCGACCACCTCTATGAGATGGACTACCTCAAAGACGGCATCGGCCTGCGCGCGATGGCCCAGCGCGACCCGCTCATCGAGTACCAGCGCGAAGGCTTTGCGCTGTTCCAGACGATGATGGGGCAGATCCGGGAAGACGCCGTTGGCTTCCTGTTCAACCTCGAGGTCGAGGTCACCGGCTCGAAGGGGAGCGCGCAGGTCACCGCGAAGGGCCTCAACGCGCCCCAGACTCCGCAGAACCTCAGCTACACGGCGCCGAGCGCCGACGGGGAGGTCGAGGTGCGCAACCAGCGCGGCCAGCTGCAGCAGTCGGCGACCGATCGAGCCCGCGACGCCGCGCCCGCGGTGAATCCGGCGTTCGGTCGTCCGGCCGCCGCTCGTCCGGCGGCCTCCGGTGGGGGCCAGACGGGTGCATTCGGTCAGCGATCGGGCGGCGGCACCGCGGCGGCCCCCGCGGCCAACCGGGCGCAGCGCCGCGCACAGGGCAAGAAGAAGAAGTAGTCCGCGACGGGTCGTCGCGCGTGAACGCCCCCGGGGGAGAGGCCATCCCGGGGGCGTTCACATTTCCGCGATGCGATGCAGCGCATCCACGGGTCGCGGCGTTCGGCGCACCCCAGCGCCGAGGCCGCTCCGCCCGCATCCGGTGGGGAACCGGGTCAGCGGGGGCGGGTCGGGGCGGTCAGAGAACGTGTATGGCGCTGGCTCGCCAACGGCGGTCGAGGCCCTCGAGTCGAATGGCCACGGCCCGCGACCGGGCCCGCGAGTTCACCACGACCACGGCCTCAATCACACCGTCGCGTGGTTCGCAGAGGCGCACCCCGCCCAGAGCGAAAGCGGGCCGCACGGCAGAAGTGCCGCGTGCCGCGCGGGCGCGGGCGCTGATGGTCTGGCGCTTCAGCAGCGTGCGGTACACATCGTCGGTGACCCAGCGCGCGATCTGTTCGAGCTCACGGGCACCCGCGAGAACCTCGATCACGCAGCGCGTGAGGTTCTCGACCAGTGGCTGTGGGTCGGGAAGGTCGGCGGTTGAGGTTGGCTGGTAGTCGAAGAACTCTTCCTGCGCGATGCGAGCACTGAGCGATCGCCCGCGCGGCATGCGCTGCCGACTCTCGTCTCGGTCGAGCAAGGCGTGTGCAGGTGCAGTGCTCACTCGTCTCTCCTCTCCCCTAGAGGGATGGCTTGGCCGTCGTGCGGCGCCGCCGTGATCCCCACTGACCACAGACCTTCAGGTTTACCCCCTTATGGGGGTAGAACACACCTAAGCAGATGCATTCCTCATCTGTCCATTCCGACGCGACTCTGTGGAAAACCGTGTCGGCGCTGTCCGTGGCCCTCACTACGGTGCCCGCATGCGTTGGGATCACCTCTTCGATGACCTTGCCGGCCAACTCGAGCACGAGTTGACCGCCGAAGAGGCTGACCTGCAGAAGGAGGAAGAGCGGCTCCGGCTTGGCCGGCTTGGCGTGCGCGAGCGCATCGTCGCTCTTAAGCGCACGCGTGATGCCGCCCTGCGCGAGGTCGCTCTCGTGTTGCGCAACGGCGCGCGGCTACGGCTGTCGCCTTTGACCGTCGGCCGCGACTGGATGGCCGGCGACGTCGACGGCCGCGCCGACGCGCAGGCCGTCGTGCCGTTTGATGCGATCGAGTCGATGGCCCTGCGCGACGATCAGGTGGCGCCGTCGCTCGTTGCCGACGAGCCCAAGCCCGACTTGTCGAGTCGGCTCGGCCTGCCGTTCCTCTTGCGCGACCTGTGTCGGCGCCGCGTCGCCGTGCAGATCGATACCGTCGGCTCAACCGTCACGGGCACGATCGACCGCGTGGGCCGCGACCACCTCGACCTCGCTGAGCATGAACTCGACACCCCACGTCGCCGCGACGCCGTGCGGGGCATTCGTCTCGTTCGACTCGATCAGGTGGTGGTGCTGCGTCTGTGACGGCGCGTCTCGCCGAACAGTTCGGCGACATCGGCGTACTCCGCCTCGTTCCACAGAGCGATGCGGCGTGTTTCTTCGTACTTGTCGGCGATGAAGGATTCGAGAACCGAGTGTTCGACGCGCCATTGCCCGATCGCGCCCAGTCGAATGGCGGGGAGTTCGCCCGAGCGCACGAGCGCCATGACCTCGGCGGCCGTCAGGCTGAGCACCTCGGCCACGTCGGTGAGGCTGAGGAAGCGCCCCACTGCACCCGGCGATTGATCGGACATGCCCCGATTATGGCGGGGTGGGCTGAAGGTGCGCCGGATTGTGGATAACTCGGCTGCCGGATCCGAGCATCCGCCCACTATCGACGCGGCACCCCGCCCCCCGTCGAACAGGAGCCCCCATGCGCCTTCGCGCCTCTGACCGCCCCCGACGCGCAACCGACCCGCGTCTCATCATCGGTCTCGCCCTCGTGGTCGCGTCCGTTGCCGCTGTCGTCGGCATCGTCGCGGCGAACGACGACGGCGTCGAGGTGTTTGCCGCGCCGCGCGCCCTGGTCGCCGGCGAACTTGTGACGGCTGCCGACCTCGAACTGCGGACGGTCGGCCTGGGTGCCGAGGTGCGCCACTATCTCGATCCGGCGACACTTGACGACGCCGGCGTCATTGTCTCGCGCACGATCGGTGCGGGTGAGCTCGTCCCGCGCGCCGCCGTCGGGGATGCTCGGGGCGCGCAGTCGACGACGGTGGTCGTCGCGCTCGCCACGCCCCTCGGAGCCACGGTCCGCCCGGGCGACACGCTCGACCTGTGGTCGGCGCCTGCCATTGAGGGAGGACGCTTTGGGGCCCCCTCGGTCATCGCGTCCTCCGCGCAGCTCGTGCGCACGATCGCCCCGGAGGGTGTCGTGGCGACGGGGGAGGCGGGTCGCGTCGAACTGCTCGTTCCCCGCCGGGATGTGGCGCGCATCCTGCACGCCCAGGCGAATCGTGACGCGCTGTCGGCCGTTCCCGCCTCCCTCGCGGTTGCACCGTGAGCCTCAGCGTCGGTTTGGCGATCGGCTCGCGGCCGATCGAACCTCTCGAGCTGTCGGTGTTGCGGGCCGGGCACCGCATCGAGTGGCGCGCGCACAGCGCGGATGAGGCGATCAGCCTGCTGGCCGAGCGCGCTCCGGACGCCCTCCTCATTCTGGACGACCCCGCGTTCACGCGAGCCGACCTCGTCGGGACAGCCGACTTACTCGGTGTGCGCAGCCTGCTGGTCCACGACGGTGCGGTGACCGCCCAGGGATCGCGGCTCGAGCTCGCCGACCGCATCGCTCTTTCGGGGGATGCGCCTCCGGACGTGTCGCTGCTCGAGAGCGGACCCCGGCGGGCAGCCCCGGCGGCCGCCGAACCCCAGCCGTACCCGGCCGAGCCGCGGGTGCCGACTCATCCCAGCGATCCCGCACCGCCGACGCGGTCGCGTCCTGCTGCTGCCGCGGAGCCGCCTCCGGCGCGGATTCCGTACCATCCGGTCGAGCCGCAGGGCGAGCATCCCGAGCCGATTCCCTCTCGCGTGATCACGGTGTGGGGTCCCACCGGCGCCCCGGGTCGCACCCTCACCGCGACCGCGCTGGCGACGGAATTGGCGCTGCGCGGGCGGAGGGTCGCGCTCGTTGACGCCGACACCTACGGCGGGACGATCGCGCCCGCCCTCGGTCTGCTCGACGAATCTCCGGGGTTTGCGGCCGCGTGCCGCCTGGCGGGCGCGCAGGCTCTCACCCCCGACGAGTTGGCACGGGTCTCGCAACCGCTGAGCGCGGAATCGGGTGTTCCGGCCGACCGGCTCCGGGTCCTCACCGGCATCGGCAGACCGTCGCGCTGGCCCGAGCTCTCTCAAGACCGCGTGACGGCGAGCCTCGCCGCCTGCCGCGACTGGTGCGACGTCGTCGTCGTTGACGCGGGGTTCAACCTCGAGTCCGACGAGGAGCTCTCCAGCGACATCTTCGCGCCGCGCCGCAACGCCGCGACCGTTGCCGCACTGCGGGCCGCCGATCGGGTGGTCGCTGTCGGCGCGGCCGATCCGCTGGGTCTCGCGCGGTTCTTGCGGACCTACCCCGATCTGATGGAGACAATCACCGATACTCCCGTGCAGGTCATCATCACCCGGGTGCGCTCGAGCATCCTCGGGCTCGATCCGGCCGGGCAGGTGCGTCACACGCTCGAACGCTTCGCCGGGATTCGGGATGCGGTGCTCGTCGACGACGACCCGGCGGCCGCGGACGCGGCGCTGCTGCGCGCCCTGCCCGTGCCGGTTGTGGCCCCGAAGTCGGCCTTGCGCACCGGCATTGCGCAGCTCGCCGACGCCCTCGGCTATGCGGTTCCGCGCTCGTCGGCCCGGCGCTCACCGTTTGCGCGGCGGCGCACCGGGTAGCCTTGCCGCGTGTCGACGCTTTCCGATCTGGTTCATGAGCACAGCGCGCTGACCGATAGCGACATCGACTGGCTCCACCTCATCACCGCCGACGGTCAGCTTCTGGCCGACCTCGCCTTCGCCGACATCGTCGTGTGGGTGCCAGACCGCGCGGGCAGCTACGTGGCCGTCGCGCACTCTCGGCCCTCCAGCTCGGCCACCCTGTTCTATCGCGACTTCGTTGGTCAAACGGTGCGTGCCGAGTGGTCTGACCTGGTCAGTGAAGCCTTCGAAACGGGAACGATCGTCGACTCGTCGGCCCCCGACTGGTACGAAGAGACGCCCACGCGCGTGCTGGCGGTTCCGGTGCAGCGCAGGCCCGGGCCGAGCGAGCCCACGGCGCCCGCGCGGCCGATTGCGGTCATCACGCGGCACACCAACCTGTCCGAGCCGCGCATGCCCTCCCGCCAGGAGGTGACGTTTAACGAGTGCGCCGCCGACATCTTCCACATGGTCGCCACCGGCGATTTCCCGGACCCGAGCGCGCCGAGCGGTCCGCGTCGTGGCGCGCCCCGTGCATCCGATGGGTTGATCCGGCTGGACGTCGACGGCGTCGTCACCTTCGCGAGCCCCAATGGGCTGTCGGCCTTCAACCGCATGGGATTCCAGGGCGAACTCGAGGGGGAGTCGCTCGCCGCTGTCACCACGAGGCTGCTGGCGGGCAAGCTCCAGGTCGACGAGTCGCTCCCGCTCGTGGTCACCGGTCGCGCGCCCTGGCGAACAGACATCGACGCGCGCGGGGTGACGGTGAGCCTGCGGGCGATTCCGCTGCGGCACGCCGGTCAGCGCATCGGCGCCATCGTGCTGTGCCGCGACGTCACGGAGGTGCGCCTGCAAGAGCGCGAGCTCATCACGAAGGACGCGACGATTCGCGAGATTCACCACCGGGTCAAGAACAACCTGCAGACCGTCGCATCGCTGCTGCGGATTCAGGCGCGGCGCGCGCACTCGGAAACGACGCGCGAGGCGCTGACTCAGGCTATGCGCCGCGTGTCCGCGATCGCCGTCGTGCACGACACCCTGTCGGAGGGGCTGACGCAGAACGTCGACTTCGACGATGTCTTCGCCCGCGTGCTCAAACTCATCGCCGAAGTGGCCTCGAGCCACAACACCGTGGTGCGGCCGCGCTCGGTGGGAAGCTTCGGAGTGTTGCCGAGCGCCTACGCGACGCCGTTGGCCCTCGCGCTCACCGAGCTTGTCACGAACGCGGTCGAGCACGGGCTCGCCGGACGGACGGACGGCGAGGTCACCATCGAGTCAACCCGCACCGATGACGCGCTGAGCGTGAAGGTTCGTGACAACGGCGGCGGTCTGGCCGAAGGGAAGGTCGGTTCCGGTCTCGGCACCCAGATCGTGCGCACTCTGATTCAGGGTGAACTCGGCGGGACGATCGACTGGCACACCCTCGCCGGTGAGGGCACCGAGGTGACGATTCAGGTACCGCTGTTGTACCTGCGACCGCGAAGCGGCGACTAGGAGGCGCGACGCGCGCGCGCAGCGCGGCGCTTGAGGGCGCGGCGCTCGTCTTCGCTGAGGCCACCCCACACGCCCGAGTCCTGGTTGGTCTCGAGGGCGTACTGCAGGCAGATCTCGGTCACGGGGCAGCGGCCGCACACGGCCTTCGCCTTCTCGATCTGGTCGACGGCGGGGCCGGTGTTGCCGACGGGGAAGAACAGCTCGGGGTCAGCGGTCAAGCACGCGGCCTTGTCACGCCAGTCCATGGCACAGCTCCTTAGCATTGGGCGATAGCGCGCCACGAAAGTTGGGGGACGCGCTACACCCCGACTCACGGTCGGGGGTAGGTCAGAAAACGAACGGAATGTTCGTCGCCCACGGCGCTGTAGGCGTCACAACAACGGCCTATAGAGTCTCATGTCGAGAACGTCAAATCAATACTTTTGGAGCAATTTCTTACCGTGTCAGACACCCGCCGTACACCTCTGGTAATCGCGCTGATCACCCTGGTGGTGCTGGAAACGGTGTTTGTCGTTGGCTTCACGACGTTCCTGACCCTGCGCTTTGCTGCCGAATCGGCCGACTTCCCCGCCACAGCGGTCGCCTTTCTCATCTGCGCGGCGCTCGTTGGGCTGTGGCTCGTGCTCACGATCATCGGGCTCGTGCGCGCCCGCGCCTGGACGCGCGGCAGCGTGCTGACCTACCACTTCCTGCAGCTGGCGATCGGGGTGGGCAGCGTTCAGGGTTTCGTGCCCCGACCCGACATCGCGTCGTGGATCATCATCCCCTCGGCGCTCGGCATCATCCTGATCCTCACGCCGACCCTCACCGAGTATCTGTCCGAGCGCGACTGACGTTCCGGCCGACCGTCGACGCTCGCCCCGAGGGCGTTACGCGTCGATGCCGAGCTTCTTGCGCAGGCTCGCGACGTGCCCCGTGGCCTTGACGTTGTAGAGCGCGTGGGTGAGCACACCCTCCTCGTCGACGACGAAGGTCGAGCGCAGAACACCGGTGACCGTCTTGCCATACATCGACTTCTCGCCGTACGCGCCGTAGGCGTTGTGCACGGCAAGGTCGGGGTCGCTGAGCAGCGGGAAGTTCAGGCCTTCCTCGTCGGCGAACTTCTGCAGCTTGTCGGCGGTGTCTTTCGATACGCCGAGCACCCGGTAGCCGGCGGCCTCGAGCGAGTTCAGGTTGTCGCGGAAGTCGCACGCCTGCGTCGTGCAGCCCGGGGTCGAGGCGGCGGGGTAAAAGTAGATGACAACCTTCTGGCCCGCGTAGTCCGACAGCGACACGTCGGCGCCGTCCTTGTCGGTCAGGGTGAAGGCGGGGGCGGGGGTACCGGCTTCCAGACGGTCGGCCATGGCGGGCTCCTTGCGAATTGAGGCGTGCGGTGCGGTGGTCGATGCAGTCGGCGATTTCCCGCGCATCCGCTCGACAGTGTATGGATGATCGCTCCTCGGTGGCTGGACGGCCGCCGAGTGGCCGACCGGGTCGCCCAGGTGCTATCGTTTCCTCTCGGCCCGCACGCTGGGCCGCGCACCTCTAGCTCAATTGGCAGAGCAGCTGACTCTTAATCAGCGGGTTCCGGGTTCGAGTCCCGGGGGGTGTACGAACGGCCCCGTCACTCTCGCCAGTGCGGGGCCTTTCGCATTCGCGCACGCCCCGCCGAGGCTCCATACTGACGCTGTGGCAATCGAGACGTGGTGGCTCTACCTCGCGGCGTGCGCCGGGCTGTCGCTCACGCCCGGGCCCAACGGGCTGCTCGCGCTCACCCACGGTGCCCTTCACGGGGTGCGACGCACGGTGTTCACGATTCTCGGGGGCGCTCTGGGCTTCACTGCGGTGATCGCTCTGTCGCTGTTCGGCATCGGCGCGCTCCTGGCCGCCAGCGCTGACCTGCTGTTCTGGCTGAAGCTCGCCGGTGGTGCCTACCTCGTCTACCTCGGCATCGTGGTGTGGCGCTCGCCGCCGATCCAGGTGAGCGCCGCGTCGGGGGCGCGCCCCGCGCATCCTTTCGGACTGTTCGCCCAGGGTCTCTTGGCGGCGACGACGAACCCGAAGGGCATCCTGTTCTTCGTTGCGTTCCTGCCCCAATTTCTCGACCCGACGGCCAGCCTGCTCGCGCAGTTCGCCGTCATGGCGGCCACCTTCGTCGCCGTCGAGATCGTCTTCGAGCTCGTCGTGGCCCGCGCGTCGCAGTCGGTTCAACCGTGGCTCGCGCGCGTCGGGCGCACCTTCAATCGGGTGACGGGCGGAGTGTTCGTCGGCATCGGCGTGCTGCTGCCGCTGCAGCGGTAACGAGACCGGCGTTCGAGGTCGTAGCATCAGCGAGTGATCGACCCCGCGTCCGCGCTCGCGTTCCTCGCCCTCTCGCTCGTCATCATCGTGGTGCCGGGGCCCGGCGTGCTCTTCGTCGTGGGCCGCGCGCTCGTGCTGGGAACGCGCGGGGCCCTCGTCAGCGTGCTGGGCAATGCCGCCGGGGTCGCCGTGCAGATCGTGGTGGTCGCCGCCGGTCTCGGGGTCATCATCGCGCGCTCGGAGGTGCTGTTCACCGCGATGAAGGTGGGCGGTGCGCTTGTGCTCGTCTGGCTGGGTATTCAGTCGATCCGGCACCGCAATGCCATCAGCGCCGACGAGGCGTCGGCCGTCTCGGGGCGCACGCGCACGCTGGTGCGGGACAGCGTCATTGTGGGGTTGACCAACGCGAAGACGATCGTGTTCTTCGTCGCCGCTTTGCCGCAGGCGGCGAATCCGGCGATTGGCTCCCCGACGGCTCAGATGCTCGTGCTCGGCGCGGCGTTTCTCGTGATCGGCATCGCCTGCGACTCGCTGTGGGCGATCGCGGCTGGCTCGGCGCGCGATTGGTTCGCCACCAATTCCCGTCGAATCGCCCTCGTTCGCGCGGGCGGCGGAGCGGCGCTCGTCGCCCTCGGCCTCGGCATGGGGGCGTCGGCCGGGTTCTGACCGGTAGGGCCTAGCGCTCGAGCGCTCCCTGCTCTTTGTTGTCTTCGATGACCGTGCCGACGGCGATGGCGACGCTGATGCCCCAGCTCACCCACATGAGCGCGAGCCGCCAGTCGCGCGGGCCCTGCTTGGTGGCCTTCAGTACGCCCACGGCGCCGAAGACGGAGCTCAGCACGGCGCCGTTCGTCAGGTACTTGCGCATCGGGTTCCCTTCGCGTGATCGGAGCCTTCACGCTATCGCGCGGCCTCGGCGGGATGCACGTTCCGCTCAGCGGGCGCCCAGATTCGGGCGCGTGGCTGGGAAATCACCCCGCGCATCCCAGGATTTCGACCGATCGGTCAGACTCTGACCAATCGGTCAAATACGCTGGTGGCTCGTGAGTCTCCACGACCAGTTGCGCGAGATCGCGCTCACCGAATTCGCCGCCGCCGGCTACGCCGCGACCAGTCTGCAACGCATTGCCGACCTCGCCGGCACGTCGAAGGCCAGCGTGCTGTACCACTACGCGTCGAAAGAGCAACTGCTGGCCGACGCGATGGCTCCGGCGCTCGACGAGCTCACCGAGATCGTGCGCGGCATGGGCGACGTCGCCGCCGACCGCGCCCAGCGCATCGCCTTCCTCGAGCGCTTCGTCGACGCCCTGCTGACCCATCGCGAGGTCGTGCACCTCATCGTCAACCAGTCGGCCACCCAGCAAGACGTGCCCGCGTTCGCGCGCGCCCAATCGCTCATGCGCGAGCTGTCGGACGCCTTCGACCTCGCCGCCGGAAGCACGCTCGAAAAGCTGCGCTACGGCATCGCGCTCGCCGGTGCCGCCTACACGCTCGCCGCCAGTGATCTCCTGGGGCTCGACAGTCCGCCCGTCGACGAGATCCGCCCCGCCCTGAACGCCGTCCTGCGCGAACTGCTCGCCCCCGAAACCGAGGACTAGCCCGTGTCGACCCTGCTCTACCGTCTCGCCCGCGCTGCCTACCGCCGCGCCCGCACCGTGCTCGCGATCTGGCTCCTCGTTGCGATCGGCCTGCTGGGCGTGGGCTTCGGGCTCGGCGGCTCCACCGATGACACGTTCACGATTCCCGGCACGGAGTCGCAGGATGCGCTCGACGAACTCGGCGAACTGTTTCCCCAGGTCGCCGGAGCCACCATCCAGGCCGTCATCGTGGCACCGGACGGCCAACGCGTCGACGACCCAGCCGTGCGCGCCGAGATCGCCGACATCGCCGCCGACCTGTCGTCCATCGGCGGAGTCGACCAGGTGCTCGATCCGTTCGACGAGTTCGCCGACAACCAGGTGAGTGCTGACGGAACGGTCGCGATCATTCAAACAACCCTCGTCGGCCAGCAGGCCGAGGTGACCGACGAGACGCTGGACGCGGTCGTCGCGACGGGCGACGGGCGGGATGCGCGGGTCGAGTTCGCGGGGCAGATCTTCGCCGACCAGGTGCCCGGCATCTCGATCATCGAGGCGATCGGCGTCGGCATCGCCGGGATCGTGCTGCTGATCACCTTCGGCTCGCTGCGCGCCGCCGGCATGCCGATCGTCAGCGCCATCCTCGGCGTCGGCGTATCGATGGGCGGCATCTTCTTCATCGCCTCGCTCGTTCCCGTCTCGAGCGCCGCACCGTTGCTCGCCCTCATGATCGGGCTCGCCGTCGGCATCGACTACGCGCTGTTCATCCTGTCTCGTCACCGCACGCAACTCGCGACCGGGATGGCGCCATACGAATCGGCCGGGGTCGCCGCCGGAACCGCGGGAAGCGCCGTCGTCTTCGCCGGCGGGACCGTCATCATCGCGCTCATGGGCTTGCTGGTCGTCGGCATCCCCTTCCTGTCGATCATGGGGATCGGAGGCGCGGCGGCCGTCGCGGTTGCCGTCGCCGCCGCGCTCACCCTGCTGCCCGCCCTGATGGGGCTCGCGGGTGACCGCCTGATTCCGCGCGAGGGGTCGCGGGCGTGGCGCCGCGCGCATCCGGTCGCCGGGGGACGACCGACGATGGGCCGTCGGTGGGTTCGCGGCGTCATGCGGCGACCGGTGGTGACAACGCTCGCCGTCGTCGCCGTGCTCGGCGCCGTCTCGCTGCCCGCGTTCAGCCTCGACTTGAACCTGCCAGACGGCGGAAAGGAACCCGCCGGCACCACGCAGCGTGAGGCGTACGACATCATCGCCAGCGTGTTCGGGCCGGGTACCGCGGGACCGCTGCTCGTCACCGTCGACATCACGCAAACGACCGACATCCTCGATGACCTCGATGCGATTCGTGCCGAGCTCAGTAACGTGCCAGGCGTTGCGACCGTGAGCCCGGGCATCCCGTCGCCGGGCACAGAGCGCGCGATCTTCCGCGTTGCCCCCGAGACCGCGCCCGACGCCGCCGAGACAAAACAGATCGTCGCCGACATTCGCGCCCTCGGCGTCGAATTGGATGCACGCTACGGCACCCCGATCGCCGTCACCGGGGTCACCGCCATCGGCATCGACATCTCGCAGCGGCTGAGCGCCGCGCTCGTGCCCTTCGCGCTCATCGTCGTGGGGCTCTCGATCCTGCTACTGATGGCCGTCTTCCGTTCCGTGCTTGTGCCCATCAAGGCGGCCCTCGGCTTCCTGCTGTCGGTCGGAACAGCGCTCGGCGTCACCGCTGTCGTCTTCCAGTGGGGGTACGGCGCCGAGCTACTGCACGTCGAACCGGGGCCGATTCTGAGCTTCATGCCGATCATCCTCATGGCCGTGCTGTTCGGCCTGGCGATGGACTACGAGGTCTTCCTCGTCTCGGGTATGCGCGAGCAGTACGTGCACGGCGCGAGCCCCCGCGCGGCGATCGAGGAGGGGTTCACGAACGGCGCCCGCGTCGTCACCGCTGCCGCCCTCATCATGTTCCTCGTCTTCGCGGCCTTCGTGCCCGAGGGGCTCAACCTGATCAAGCCCGTCGCGCTCGGCCTTGCCGTCGGTATCGCCGTCGACGCCTTCATCGTGCGCATGACGCTCGGGCCGGCGCTCATGACCCTGTTCGGCAGGGCCGGTTGGTGGTTCCCTGCGGCGCTTGACCGGGCACTTCCCAACCTCGACATCGAGGGCGAGGCGCTCGGCGCGCACCGCGCCGCCCAGCGGTGGGCAGATGAGCACGCGTCCTCCGTCCTCGTCGTTGACGGGCTTGCCGCCCACGGCGTCGAGGGCACACTCGACGCCGACGTGCCCGCGGGGGCCCGACTCGCCCTCGCCATCGAGGCCGGCTCGCGCCGGCCCCTGCTCGCCACGCTCGCGGGCTATGTGCCCACGGCGGCGGGGCGAGCGCGCGTCGCCGACGGGCTGCTGCCGTCGCAACCGTCCCGGGTCGCCCGACGCGTCACCCTCATCGACCTCGACCCCGTGCGCGTGCCCGCCGGGGTGAATCTGGCAACGCTCGCCGACGAGCGGCTGCGCGCCGCACGGTCTCGGCGCAGCGTCGACGCGTGGCTCGCGTCTCTGGTGTCGCGACTGGCTAGCGCCGACGAGCCCGATCTCGCCCGCACGCTGGAACGGGTCGATCCGCAGGTGCCGCTTGCCGCGCTTGACCCGGGCGTGCGAGCCCTGGTCGCCGCGGCCCTCGGAACCATCGATCAGGCGCCGATTCTGCTGATCGATTCGGGGCACCTCCCCGCGTCGACGGTGGCGGCCGCTGACCGCCTACTCGACTGCACCGCGCCGACCGCCGCCCGCGTCGTCGTCGGCGATGAGGCGGCCACACTGCCTGCCGACGACCGCGCACGGGGGCGATGGACAACGACCCCGACCGTTTCTCTTCTCGACTCGGAGGCGAAGTGATCATGACCCGCCGACCTTCCCGCCTGCTGGCGGCGCTCATCGCCGCGGCACTCGTGCCCGCCGCCATCGTCGGCGTCGCGTTGGCCGCTCTCGGAAGCGGAACTGACGACCCGCTGGCGCGCATCCCGGCGGCCGTCGTCAACGACGACGAGTTCGTCACGACGATCGACGCCGAGGGCGACGAGCAGCTGATCCTCGCGGGGCGGCTGCTCGTCACCGAGCTCACCGGCCCGGACGCGCCCGGCTTCGACTGGCGGCCCACGAGCGCCGCCGACGCCGAGCGTGCCCTTGCTGCTGGCGAGGTGTACGCGGTCGTCACGATCCCGAGCGATTTTTCGGCGTCGATCGCCACGCTCGGCGAGCCGGACGCGCGCGTGGCGACGATCCGCATCCAGACCGACGACGCCCACAGCTATCTCGCCGGCAGCGTCACCCAGGCGCTTGGTGAGGCGCTGGTCGCGCAGTTCGGCGCGGAGATCACGGAACAGGTGCTCGCCGGGGTCGTCGGAGGACTCGGCGACCTGGGTGTCGCGCTTGCCGAGGCGGGTGACGGCGCGCGCCAGCTCGCCGACGGAACCCGCGACCTGGGGGAGGGGGTGGCGAGCCTCGGAGACGGTGTCGCCGGCATCGGCTCGGGTGCGCGTGAGCTCGGCAGTGGCCTGGGAGCCCTCGCAGCCGGAACCCGTGGAGCGGCCGACGGCGCAGCCCAGTCAGCGGACGGATCCCGTCAACTGGCCGACGGCCTCGCCCGCTACGTCGACGGAGTCGGCGGTGTGGCTGACGGCGTGACGGCGTACGTCGGGGGCGTTGACCAGCTTGCCTCCGGACTCGAAACGTTCGCCGCCGAGGTGGAGCCGCTTCCGACCCTCGGCACTGCCATCGTGGGCGTCGACCAGCAACTGGGGCTTCTCTCCGACTCCCTCAGCGAGATCGCGGCCGCACTAGCGACTCCGGGCCTTCCCGCTGAGCAACAGCAGGGGCTCATTCTGGCGCTCGGCGAGCTCGCCTCCGGGGCCGAGCAGCTCTCTCGTGCCTCGGGCCAGGTTGCGGCGCAAGCCGAGTCCGCGCTCGTGTCGGTGCCAGGCGGTGTGGCGGAGTCCGCCGCGGGTGCTCGCGCGCTGGCCGACGGCGGAGGGCCGTTGGTCGACGGCGCCTCCCAGCTCGCCGAGAACGGCGCCCCCCTCGTGGGTGGGCTCGACGGGTTGACGGACGGCCTCGGAGAACTCAGCGGCGGGCTCGATCGTCTCGCCTCCGGCGTCGGCCAGAGCGCGGGTGGGGCCGCGGCGCTCGCCGACGGTGCCACGCTCATCGCTGACGGTGCCGCCGAGGCGGCCGACGGGGCAACCCAGCTCGCTGACGGCGCCGACGAGTTGGGGGCAGGGCTCACGGAGGGTGCCGCCGAGGTGCCCAGCGCCGACGACCTCAACACGGACGTGCTTCTCAGCCCGGTCGCCCTCGACAGCGCCCGCGTCAACGCGGTGGACGGCATCGGGGGCATCATCGTCGCCGCGCTCGCCCCCATCGCGCTGTGGCTCGGCGCGCTGGCGGCCTCCGTCGCGGCGCCCCGCGGCGGCGCAACGCTGGTTGGCTCCGCCCTCGGCGCTCGTGCCCAGCTGCGGCGACGCATGACGGTACTGCTCGGCGTCGCGCTCGCTCAGGGCGCCCTCGTGGCGGTGCTCGCTCCGCTGCTCGCCGGGGCGGCGTGGTCGGCGCTGCCGGGGCTGCTCGCGCTCGCCCTCGTCGCCTCGCTGGCCTTCGCCGCGCTGCACCTCGCCGCGGCGCTCTGGCTCGGCCGGGCCGCGACGACCATTGCCTCGCTCGTCGCGCTCGGCGTGCAAGCCGTCGTCATCGGCATCATCATCCCGGTGGAGGCGCTCGTGGCGCCCTTCCCGGCGCTGGCGGCGGTGCTGCCCGTCCCGATCATCGCTGACGGGATGCTCGCGGTGCTGGCGGGCGGGGACACCGGCCGCATCATCGCGGCCCTGGTGACGAGCGCACTGATCGTCGCCGCGACGGTTCCGCTCGCGGTTGCGGGGGCGCGACAGCAGCGCTCTCGTGCGGTGCGTGCAGCGTATGTCCAGGCGTAGGGAGGCGGGTGCCCCGCGTCGACCACTCTCTGAGAGAACTCTGAATCTCGGCTGATACGGTCGAGCCGGAAACTTGAGCAGCCCCCGAACACCGCCGCCGATGCGGCAGGAACGAGCCAGCGCATGACCGACCGCCGCCAGTACGACTTCGTCGTTGTCTCGAATCGGCTCCCCGTAGATCGGGTCGTCGACCCGGACGGCACGGAACGGTGGCAGCGCTCGCCCGGCGGTCTCGTGACAGCCCTCGAACCGGTGATGCGGGCATCCGACGGCGCATGGGTGGGGTGGCCCGGCAAGCCCGATCTCGAGCTGGAGCCGTTCAGTGCCGATGACACCTACCTGGTGCCCGTCGCCCTGAGCTCTGACGAGGTCGCCGACTACTACGAAGGCTTCAGCAACGACACGCTGTGGCCGCTGTACCACGACGTCATCGCACCGCCCAGCTTCCACCGCGAGTGGTGGGACGCCTACGTGCGCGTCAACCGGCGCTTCGCCGAGGCGAGCGCGGCCATCGCGGCCGAGGGTGCGACCGTGTGGGTGCAGGACTACCAACTGCAGCTGGCGCCGAAGATGCTGCGCGAGCTGCGCCCCGACTTGGTGATCGGTTTCTTCAACCACATCCCGTTCCCGCCGTACGGCATCTACGCGCAGTTGCCGTGGCGCAAGCAGATCGTTGAGGGCCTGTTGGGGGCCGACGTGATCGGCTTCCAGCGGGTCGCCGATGCCGGCAACTTCACCCGCGCGGTTCGTCGACTGTTCGGGGCCGCCAGCACGAAGGGGCACGAGGTGCGCGTCCCCGTCGCCGAAGGCGCGGCGCCGCGCACGGCGATCGCGAAGGCATTCCCCATCTCGATCGACGCCGCGATGTTCGAAGAGTTGGCCCGTCGCCCCGAGATTCAGGCGCGCGCCGCCGAGATTCGCTCTGAGCTCGGCAACCCCGACACGATCTATCTCGGCGTCGACCGACTCGACTACACCAAGGGCATCCGCCACCGCTTGAAGGCGTTCGGCGAGCTGCTGCGCGATGGCCGAACCAAAGCGGGCGACAGCGTGCTCGTGCAGGTCGCAAGCCCCAGCCGAGAGCGCGTGGAGGCGTACATGCAGCTGCGCGACGAGATCGAGCTGACCGTGGGGCGCATCAACGGCGACTACGCCACGATCAGCAACTCGGCAATTGCCTACCTTCACCACGGCTACCCCCGCGAAGAGATGGTGGCTCTGTACCTTGCCGCTGATGTCATGCTCGTGACGGCCCTCCGAGACGGCATGAACTTGGTCGCGAAAGAGTACGTGGCCTGCCGCCACGACAACGACGGCGTGCTGATCTTGAGCGAGTTCGCCGGAGCGGCCGACGAACTCAAAAACGCGCTCCTCGTCAACCCGCACGACATCGACGGGCTGAAGGAGACCATGCTGGTTGCGGCATCCATGCCGGCCAGAGAGCGCGCCAGCCGCATGCGCGCGTTGCGCAAGCGGGTGCGCGACAACGACGTGGCCCGCTGGTCGGCATCGTTCCTCGCCGAGCTCGCCAGCGTTCGGGATGCCCGATGAGCGTCCCCCTCGATCCGGCGCTGACCGAGGCGCTCACCCAGTTCGCCGCCGCACCGCGCGTGCTCATCGCGCTCGACTTCGACGGCACTCTGGCGCCGGAGGTGGACGTGCCCGATGAGGCGCGGGCGCTTCCTGACGCGCACGCCGCGCTGCTGGCGTTGGCCGCGTCGCCGAACACGACCGTCGCCCTCGTGTCGGGTCGCTCGCTCGAGAGCCTCGCGCATGTCGGCCGGCTGCCCGACACTGTGCCGCTCATCGGCTCACACGGGCTGGAGGTGCGTCTCGCACCCGGTGATGTTCGCCCCGCCGCGACGCCGGCAGACCGCGCCCGGGTCGACGCGCTGCGCGCCGTGGTGGCCCCGCTTGTCGAGATGGTCGACGGGGCCTGGATCGAGAACAAGCCCGCCGGCTTTGCCGTGCACACCCGCACCGTTGAGCCCGCGGGGGCCCGCGCGCTGATCGACACTGTCCGGGGGGCGGCGCGACAGGCCGACCCCGGGTTGACGGTTCGCGACGGCAAGAACCTCGTCGAATTTTCGGTGCGGGACGCGACCAAGGGCGACGGGCTTCGCGTGCTGCGCGCTGAGCTGCAGCCTGACGCTGTGCTCTTTGCCGGTGACGATGTGACCGACGAAGACGCCCTCGCCGTGCTCGAATCAGGAGATGTCGGCATCAAGGTGGGGGAGGCAGACACGGTCGCGCAGCACCGCATTCATGACCCCGAGGGAATGGTCGCCGTACTGGAACTGTTGGTGGCACAGCGGGGCACAGTCGCCGAGTAAGGGCGGCCCCGACCGGTAAACTGACCTCTCAGGATCGGTGCTTCAGGCGCCTCCTGATCGCGCCCACATCAAGCACTCAGGAGGATGCATGATCGTCGTCCTCCTGACGCTCGCGCTCAGCCCCATCGCCATCGCATACCTGGCGCGGCATATCGGGTCGCGGGTCTTCTTCCTCGCGTCCGCGGTCGCCCTTGCCGCGTTCATCCACGCCCTCACTCTCTCGCCGGCCGTGCTCGCTGGCGGCGATGCCGTGCCGGTCGAGCGGGTGCCCTGGATTCCCCAGCTGCAGTTGACGCTCGATCTACGCATGGACCCGCTGTCGTGGCTGCTGACGCTTATCGTGACGGGAATCGGGGCGCTGGTGCTGCTGTACTGCGCCAGCTACTTTCGGCGCAATGACCCCACGGTGGGCCGATTCGCCGCCGTGCTGCTCGCCTTCGTGGGTGCGATGTACGGCCTCGTTGTCGCCGACGACGTCTACCTCTTGTTCGTGATGTGGGAGGCCACGAGCGTCTTCTCATACCTCCTGATCGGTCACTACACGGGTCGACGGGCCAGCCGTGGTGCCGCGCTCGAGGCCCTCATCGTCACGACCTTCGGCGGGCTCATCATGCTGGTCGGACTCGTTCTGCTGGCCGTGCAGGCGGGGTCCTCGAGCATCCCCGTGATCCTCGCCACCACCCCGTCTGGTGCCCTGACGACCACCGCCGTCTTCCTGGTGCTGGCCGGCGCCCTGTCGAAGTCGGCGATCTTCCCTCTGCACTTCTGGTTGCCAGGAGCCATGGCGGCGCCGACGCCCGTGAGCGCGTACCTGCACGCCGCCGCCATGGTGAAGGCCGGCGTGTTCCTCATCGCGCGGCTCGCACCGGCCTTCGCCGAGGTGCCGGGCTGGCGCATCGTGCTCGTCAGTCTCGGACTCGCGACGATGCTGCTGGGGGGCTGGGCAGCGCTGCGTCAGACTGACCTCAAGTTGCTGCTCGCCTACGGCACGGTCAGTCAGCTCGGCCTGCTCGTCGTCATCACCGGGTACGGAACGCGCGACACGGCGCTTGGAGCCGCTGCGCTCCTGCTCGGGCACGCCCTGTTCAAGTCGAGCCTGTTCCTCGTGGTCGGCATCATCGACCGAGCGACAAAGACCCGAGATCTCCGCGAACTGTCGGGGCTCGGGCGACGACTGCCCTGGCTCGCAACGGTCGCGACCATTTCGGCGGCATCGATGGCCGGGATCCCGCCGCTGTTTGGCTTCGTTGCCAAGGAGGCAACTGTGCACGGGCTGCTCGGCGCGGCCGGCACGGGTGATCTGCTCGCCCTCATCGCCGTTGTCGGTGTCGTCGCTGGCTCGGCGCTGACGGTCGCCTATTCGGCGCGATTCATCTGGGGCGCCTTCGCCCGCAAAGCCGACGTCGATGACAGTGCCGTGCCCGTGCGCTCCATTCCGTTCGCCACCGTCGCTCCCACCGTGCTCGCCTCCGTCTCGCTCGCACTCGGTCCGCTCGCCGGGCTCGCCTACGTCGCCCTCCGCGAGGTGGCCGCGCCGTACCCGCGGGTGGGGGGCGAGTACGAGTACACGCTCGCCCTCTGGCACGGCTTTGGCGCCGACCTCTACCTCACCATCGTCTCCGTGGTGATCGGCACGGGGCTGTTCCTGTCCCGCCCGCTCATCGCGCGCATCCAGGGTCGCCTCCGCAGCCCGATCGACGCCTCCGAAACCTACTGGCGCTCGATGGGCGGCATCGACCGCATCGCGAACCGGGTGACGACGCTGACCCAGCGAGGCTCGCTCCCGTTCTACCTGGCGGTGATTCTCTCCGTTTTCGTCGGAAGCACGGTCGCCGCCCTGTTCGCCGCGCGCACCTGGCCGACCGAGTTCCGCTGGTGGGACACGCCAGCGCAGGTCGCGGTTGGCGTCGTCATGATCGGCGCGGCGATTGCGGCCACACGCGCCGAAAAGCGCTTCGCGGCCCTCATCGTCGTCGGGGTCACCGGCTTCGGGATGACCGCTCTCTTCGCCATGGGTGGCGCACCCGACCTCGCCATCACCCAGGCACTCGTCGAAATCGTCACGCTGATCGCCTTCGTCCTCGTCTTGCGCCGACTGCCGGCCCGGCTGGGCGATCGGCACGGCAGTAGCCACAAGGTGCTGCGGGCAATCATCGGCATCTCCGTCGGCGCGGTCATGGCCGTTGTGGCACTGGTCGCGGCGGCGAGCCGCACCGACGACCCCGTCTCGGTGGCCTGGCCCGCGCTGGCCACCGTGATCGGCCACGGCGCGAACGTCGTCAACGTGGCCCTCGTCGACCTGCGCGCGTGGGACACCATGGGCGAACTCGCCGTCGTGATCGCGGCCGCCACGGGCGTCGCGAGCCTGCTGTTCTTGCGGGGTCGCACCGACGTGCTTCCGCGCGTTCCCCGCGGGCAACTCGAGCGCACGGTCCGCGATCGACTCGAGGGCGGCAGCGATGCCCCGCAGCGCAGTGCCTGGATTCTGGCGGGCCTCACGCTTGATCCGCGCAACCGCTCGATTTTGCTCGAGGTCGTGGTTCGGCTGATCTTCCACGCGGTCATCGTGCTGTCGATCTACCTGCTCTTCGCCGGCCACAACCTGCCGGGCGGAGGTTTCGCGGGCGGCCTCGTCGCGGGGCTCGCGCTCGTCGCGCGGTACCTCGCTGGCGGGCGCTACGAGCTCGGTGCCGCCGCCCCGTTCAGCGCCGGCGCCCTCCTCGGGTCGGGCATCCTGATCGCCACCGTGTCGGCGCTCGCCCCGCTGTTCTTCGGCGCCGACGTCATGACGACGACGTACGTCGAGGGCGAACTGTGGTTGCTCGGCGAGGTCGAGTTCGTCACCTCGACGATCTTCGACATCGGTGTGTACCTCGTCGTCGTCGGTCTCGTCCTCGACGTGCTGCGAAGCCTCGGCGCTGAAGTCGATCGTCAGGGCAGTCGCGGGGGCCTCACCGCGGGCGGCGATGTGACGACCGCGTCGCTGCCGCAGATCGGCGGTGGCCGGTGAGTCTTTCGTTGACCCTGGTGATCGTGATGGCGGCGCTGTTCGCCTGCGGCATCTACCTGATGCTCGAGCGCAGCCTCACCCGCGTCGTGCTCGGGTTTTTGCTCGTGGGCAACGCCGTCAACCTGTTGATCATCATCATGGCGGGCCCGCAGGGTCTCGCTCCCATCGTCGACGATCCGGCAGCCGACCCCGGTCAGTACACCGACCCGCTGCCGCAGGCGCTGCTGCTCACGGCCATCGTGATCACCTTCGGTGTGTCGGCCTTCATGTTGGCGCTGATCTACCGCAGCTGGCGCCTGGCCAATGCCGATGACGTCGACGACGACGCCGACGACGTCGCACTGCGGGCGGGCCTCGAGACCGTCCCGCTCGAGGAGACCTCGCCCGACGACTCAACGACGGAGTTCCCCGTGCCCGGTGAGCGCGCGACGGGTCAGGAGGCGCCGTGATCGACCTCTTGCCCACCCTCACGCCGCTTGTGGTGCTCATTCCTCTCATCGCGGCCGGGCTGACCCTCGTCGTTGGCCGGCGCGCCCGCGCGCAGCGGCTCATCGCCCTCGCCGCTCTCGTCGGCGTGCTCGCGGTCGGCGTCGCGCTGTTGCTCGGTGTCGACGGCACGGGCACCGTCGTCGTCGAGGTCGGAGGGTGGCAGGCGCCCTTTGGCATCGTGCTGGTCGTCGACCGGCTGAGCGCCCTGATGGTGGTCGTGTCGACCATCGTGCTGCTCGCGGTGCTCGTGTTCTCGATCGGCCAGGGTCTCGCCGACGGCGACGACGAGACTCCCGTGTCGATCTATTACCCCACCTACCTGATCTTGACGGCCGGCGTCATGATCGCGTTCATCGCCGGCGACCTGTTCAACCTGTATGTCGGGTTCGAGGTTCTGCTTGTCGCCAGCTACGTGCTGATCACGCTCGGCGGCACCGAGTCGCGCATTCGCGCGGGGGTCACGTACGTCGTCGTGAGCCTCGTGTCATCGACGCTGTTTCTCGCCGCGATCGCGATGGTCTACGGGGCGCTTGGCACGGTCAATCTCGCGCAGATCGCGATTCGCATCGTCGACATTCCGCTCGACACTCAAATCGTGCTGCACGTCATGTTGCTCGTCGCCTTCGGCATCAAGGCGGCCGTGTTTCCGCTGTCGTTCTGGCTGCCCGACAGCTACCCGAGTGCGCCGGCGCCGGTGACCGCGGCCTTTGCGGGTCTGCTCACGAAGATTGGCGTGTACGCGATCATCCGAGTCGAGACGGTGATCTTCCCCGGGCCAGACCTCAACCCCGCGCTCATGGTGCTGGCCCTGCTGACGATGGTGGTCGGCGCGCTCGGTGCCGTGGCGCAGGCCGATATCAAGCGAGTGCTCTCGTTCACCCTCGTGAGCCACATCGGCTACATGATCTTGGGGGTCGCTCTCGGAACCCCGGCGGGTACCGCCGCGGCCGTGTACTACATCGCGCACCACATCATCGTGCAAACGACGCTGTTCCTCGCCGCCGGCCTCATCGAGCGCGAGGCCGGATCGACGTCGATCAGCCGCATCGGAGGCTTGCTCGCGAGCGCGCCGCTGGTGGCCCTGCTGTTCTTCGTGCCGGCCCTGAACCTGGGCGGAATCCCTCCGTTCTCCGGGTTCATCGGCAAGCTCGCGCTCTTCCAAGCCACCGCCGAGCAGGGCGACGCCCTCGCCTATGTGCTGATCGGTGCCGGGGCCTTCGTGTCGTTGTTGACGCTCTACGCCCTCGTGCGCATCTGGAACCTCGCCTTCTGGCGCGGCGCCGACGAGGTCGAGCGCGGGTCGTCTCGTCTGCTCAAGCACGTCAATGAGGCCCCGCTCAGCACCGCCACGATCTCGGAGGCGCGAACGACGCCGTTCCTCATGACGGCGTCGACGACCGCGATGGTCGCGGTGAGCGTCGCGCTCACCGTGTTCGCGGGACCCCTGTACGGCGTAGCTGAGCGTGCGGGCGAGAACCTCGACGGGCCCGACCGGTACATCCTCAGCGTGTTCCCGTCGGGGGCAGAGCCCTCGGTAACCGACGTGATCGAGGAGGTGCTCGAGAAATGACCGACCGCGATTCCGTGCCCTCTCCGGCGTCTGCCCCGGAGCCGCCCGCCGAGCCGAAGAGTCCCATCACGCTCCTGCAGCTCTCGCCGCTGCTCATCGCGCTGGTCGCTTTCTGGATGCTGCTGTGGGGCTCGGTCACGCCGCTCACCATCATCACGGGCATCGTCCTTGCCGTCATCGTCACCCGGGTGCTCTACCTGCCGCGGGTCATCCTTGCCCCGCGCTTCAACCCGTTCTGGTTCCTCGTGTTCCTCGGGGTCTTCTTCGGCCAGTTGGTGGCCGCCTCCTTCCAGGTCGCGTTCCAGGCCGTCTTCGCCCGCCGCATCCAACGAAACGCCATCATCAAGGTGCAGCTGCGCACCCGGTCGGACTTCATCCTGACCGGCACATCCATCGCCATCTCGCTCGTGCCGGGTTCGGTCATCCTCGAGGTCGACCGCGAGCACGCGATCCTCTACGTCCACGTGCTCGGAGCCGACAGCGCTGACGACATTGCGCGCGCCAAGTCGAACATTCTCGCGACCGAGCGGCGACTGCTGCGCGCGCTCGGCTCGCGAGACGAGTGGGAGGCGGTGCGCTGATGGAACTGGCCACGACCGTCCTGCTCTGGATCGCCGGGGCGATGCTGTCGGCGACCGCGATCATCTGCCTGTGGCGCGTGGTGGTCGGGCCGAGCATCCTCGACCGCATGATCGCCTCGGACGTCATCTTGACGACCCTGGTTCTCGTGGTGGGTGCTGAGATGGCCATCAACGGTCACACGCGCACCGTGCCGCTCATGGTGATCCTCGCGGCGACCGCCATCTTCGGCACCGTGGCGGTGAGCCGATTCGTCACGCGGCCCGCCGCGCCCTCCGAGGCGCCGGGCGTCACCGGGGCGGAGGAGCGGGCATGATCGACCTCCTCGTGACCGGAGCGGTGAGCACGGCCGACGCCGAGCCGCTCGACCGCGTGCTCGACCTCATCACCGCGCTGCTGCTCGTGCTCGGCGCGTTTCTGTCGCTGGCCGCCGCGATCGGTCTCTTGCGCTTTCCTGACGCCCTCGCGCGCTTGCACGCCGCCACGAAGCCGCAGATTCTCGGACTCATCTCGGTCGTGCTTGCGATCGCGGTGACGGCGCGAAGCTGGCAGGCGTTGCTGCTGCTGATCCCGGTCGTCGTGCTGCAGATGTTGACGGCGCCGATCGCCGCCCACATGGTGGGGCGCGCGGGGTACCGAACCAGCACGTTCGACCCGGCGACGCTCATCGACGATGCGCTCGCTCCCGACCTCGCGGCGGCTCAGCGCGCCTTCCCCGAACCGGCTCCCGAACTGGGCGGTCGGCGCCTGCCGTCTGACGACGATCAGGCCCGATCACGGCGGGACGATGAGGGGCGCGGCTCACTCTAGAATCGGCCTATGACTGAGATCGACCGCAAGCCCCGTTCCCGCGTTGTTACCGATGGAATCGAGGCCATGACGGCGCGCGGCATGCTCCGCGCCGTGGGTATGGGTGACGACGACTGGGACAAGCCTCAGGTCGGTATCGCCAGTTCATGGAATGAGATCACGCCCTGCAATCTCTCGCTTGGGCGCCTCGCGCAGGCCGCCAAAGAGGGTGTGCATGCGGGAGGTGGGTATCCGCTGCAGTTCGGGACAGTCAGTGTCTCCGATGGCATCTCGATGGGGCACGAAGGTATGCACTTCTCGCTCGTGAGTCGCGAGGTCATCGCCGATAGCGTCGAGACGGTCATGCAGGCCGAAAGGCTTGACGGTTCAGTTCTTCTTGCGGGGTGTGACAAGTCGATCCCGGGAATGCTGATGGCCGCCGCTCGGCTCGACCTCGCAAGCGTTTTTCTGTACGCCGGTTCCATCGCCCCTGGCTGGGTGAAGCTGAGTGACGGTACAGAAAAGGAAATCACCATCATTGACAGCTTCGAGGCGGTTGGCGCCGTCCAGGCGGGCACTATGTCGCTGGAAGATGCTCATCGAATCGAGTGCTCGTTCGCGCCCGGCGAAGGAACCTGCGGCGGCATGTATACCGCGAACACGATGGCGAGCGTTGCGGAAGCGCTGGGCATGAGTTTGCCGGGCTCGGCGAGCCCCGCGTCAGCTGATCGTCGGCGGGATGTCTTCGCTCATCGATCGGGAGAAGCGGTCGTCGGAATGCTTGAGCGGGGTCACACAGCCCGCGACATTCTCACGATGGAAGCGTTCGAGAACGCGATTGCTGTGGGTATGGCGCTCGGCGGCTCGACCAACATCGTTCTGCACCTTCTGGCCATCGCGAATGAGGCGGAAGTTCCTCTGACGCTCGCTGACTTCAACCGAATCGGCGACAAGGTCCCCCACATTGCCGACGTGAAGCCGTTCGGAAACTACTTGATGAACGATGTCGATCGACAGGGTGGTCTTCCTGTTCTCATGAAGGCGCTCCTCGATGAGGGTTTGCTTCACGGGGACGCGTTGACGGTGACGGGCAAGACCATGCGCGAGAACCTTGAAGCGCTCAATCCCGCGCCCCTTGACGGCAAGGTGCTGCGTTCGCTTGACAATCCCTTCCACCAGACAGGCGGCATCACAATCCTGCACGGATCGTTGGCGCCGGAGGGGGCGGTCGTCAAGACCGCTGGGTTTGATTCGGTGGTCTTTGAGGGGCCAGCTCGCGTGTTCGAGCGTGAGCGTGCCGCGATGGATGCTCTCGCTGCCGGCCAGATCAACAAGGGCGACATCATCGTCATTCGCTACGAAGGGCCGAAGGGCGGTCCCGGTATGCGCGAGATGCTGGCGATCACGGCTCGCATCAAGGGCGCGGGGCTCGGAAAAGATGTACTACTCTTGACCGACGGTCGATTCTCAGGCGGCACAACCGGACTGTGCATCGGCCACGTAGCTCCCGAAGCAGTAGACGCTGGTCCTATTGCTTTCGTGCGCGATGGTGATCTCATCCGGGTCGATATCGCTGCTCGCTCCCTCGACCTACTGGTCGACGAAGCCGAGCTGGAGGCGCGCCGCACCGACTGGGCGCCCCTGCCACCGCGTTATACCCGTGGGGTCCTTGCCAAGTACTCCAAACTGGTGCGCTCCGCCTCTCAGGGCGCCGTGACGGGATAACTGCGGGCCGTACATCGCCCGATCGCCAACCTGTCAGGGAAGCTGATATCCATGCCAACGGAATCGACCCCCGTGCCGACTCCTGCACCTCCCGCGCGCCCGGCATCCACCGAGCCCCCGCTGCTGACCGGATCGGGTGCGATCCTTGCCAGCCTCGAGAAGCTCGGTGTGACCGACGTGTTCGGCCTGCCCGGCGGCGCCATCATGCCGTTCTATGACGAGCTGATGGCGTCAACCTCGATTCGTCACATCCTCGTGCGCCACGAGCAGGGCGCCGGCCACGCGGCCGAGGGCTACGCCGCCGCGAGCGGCAAGCTCGGCGTCTGCATCGCCACGTCCGGCCCCGGCGCCACGAACCTCGTCACCGCGATCGCGGATGCGCACATGGACTCGGTGCCGCTGCTCGCGATCACCGGCCAGGTCTTCTCGACCTCGATGGGAACCGACGCCTTCCAAGAGGTCGACATCACCGGCATCACGATGCCGATCACGAAGCACTCGTTCCTCGTGACCGACCCCGCCGACGTCCCGGGCGTCCTCGCCGCCGCCGTGCACATCGCCACCAGCGGCCGGCCCGGCCCGGTGCTCGTCGACATCACGAAGGACGCGCAGCAGAAGACCGCGCCGTTCATCTGGCCGCCGAAGATCGAGCTGCCCGGATACCGCCCGGTGACGAAGGCGCACGGCAAGCAGATTCAGGCCGCCGCCCAGTTGCTGGTCGAGAGCCGTAAGCCGGTGCTCTACGTCGGTGGCGGCGTCGTGCGCGCCGGCGCCCACCGCGAACTGCTGGCCTTTGCGGAGGCCACGGGCGCGCCGGTCGTGACGACCCTCATGGCTCGCGGGGCGTTCCCCGATTCGCACGCGCACCACCTCGGCATGCCCGGCATGCATGGAACGGTTCCCGCTGTTCTCGGGCTGCAAGAGGCCGACCTGCTGGTGGCCATCGGCGCCCGCTTCGACGACCGTGTGACGGGCAAGGTGAGCGAGTTCGCGCCGCACGCGAAGATCGTCCACATCGACATCGACCCGGCAGAGATCGGCAAGATTCGAGCCGCCGACGTGCCGATCGTGGGCGACGCTCGCGAGGTGCTTGCCGACCTGCTCCCGGCCTTCCAGAAGGCCGCGGCCGACGCGGCGCCCGACTACTCCGACTGGTGGAAGCGTCTCTCGACGCTCAAGCAGCAGTACCCGCTCGGCTACACCGAGCCCGACGACGGGCTGCTGTCGCCGCAGTGGATCATCGAGAAGATCGGCGAGCTGTCTGGCCCCGAAGCGGTCTACGCCGCGGGCGTCGGCCAGCACCAGATGTGGGCCGCGCAGTTCATCAAGTACGAGCGCCCCGGCGCGTGGCTGAACTCGGGGGGTGCCGGCACGATGGGCTACGCCGTGCCCGCCGCGATGGGCGCAAAAATCGCCGAGCCCGAGCGTCTGGTCTGGGCCATCGACGGCGACGGGTGCTTTCAGATGACGAACCAAGAGCTCGCGACCTGCACGATCAACGACATCCCCATCAAGGTGGCCGTGATCAACAACTCGTCGCTCGGCATGGTGCGGCAGTGGCAGACGCTGTTTTACGACGGCCGGCACTCGTTCACCGACCTCAATACGGGCCACGACACCGTCATGGTTCCCGACTTCGTGAAGATGGCCGACGCCTACGGCGCCTTGGGCATCCGCGTGACGAAGAAGGAGGAGGTCGAGCCGGCGATCAAGCTCGCGATGGAGACCAACGACCGACCGGTCGTCATCGACTTCATCGTCAGTCGCGATGCCATGGTGTGGCCGATGGTGCCGCAGGGTGTGGGCAACTCGTCGGTGCAGTACGCCCGCGATCACGCCCCCGAGTGGGACAGGGAGTAACCGACATGACTTATCACGTGCTCTCCCTGCTCGTCGAAGACAAGCCCGGCCTGTTGACCCGCGTCGCGGGCCTGTTCGCCCGCCGCGGCTTCAACATCCGCTCGCTCGCGGTCGGCACGACCGAGATCGAAGGGCTCTCGCGCATCACCGTCGTGGTCGAGGTCGAGGGCCTGCCGCTCGAGCAGATCACGAAGCAGCTGAACAAGCTCATCAACGTTCTGAAGATCGTCGAGCTTGACCCCAGCCAGTCGGTGCAGCGCGAGCACATGCTCATCAAGGTGCGCGTCGACAACGCCACCCGCTCGCAGATTCTCGAGGCCGCGAACCTGTTCCGCGCCCGCGTCGTCGACGTCGCCACCGACGCCCTCGTCATTGAGGTCACCGGAGACACCCAGAAGGTCGAGGCGCTCTTGCGCGTTCTCGAGCCGTACGGCATCAAGGAGATCGCCCAGTCGGGCCTTCTCGCGATCGGCCGCGGCGGCAAGAGCATCAGCGAGCGCGTTCTCAAGAACTGAACCGGATGCGCGGGGCCAGCCCCGAACATCCGCCCGATTCCGCACAGAAAATCCCAAAGGAGAAGATCCCCGCATGACTTCCGTCATCACCGACAAGGACGCCGATCTGTCGATCATCCAGAGCAAGAAGGTCGCGATCGTCGGCTACGGCTCGCAGGGTCACGCCCACGCGCAGAACCTGCGCGACTCGGGCGTCGAGGTCGTCATCGCCCTCAAGGAGGGCTCAAAGTCGCAGCCGAAGGCCGAGAACGACGGCTTCCGCGTGCTGAGCGTCGCCGACGCCGCCGAGTGGGCCGACCTCATCATGATCCTCGCGCCCGACCAGCACCAGCGCGCGATCTTCGCCGACTCGATCAAGGACAAGCTGACCGAGGGCAAGACGCTCGCCTTCGCCCACGGCTTCAACATTCGCTTCGGCTACATCGAGGCGCCCGAGGGCGTCGACGTGATCCTCGTCGCCCCGAAGGCCCCCGGCCACACCGTGCGTCGCGAGTTCGTCGCCGGCCGCGGTATCCCCGACATCGTCGCCGTCGAGCGCGACGCCTCGGGCACCGCGTGGGACACCGCCCTGTCGTACGCCAAGGCCATCGGTGGCACCCGCGCCGGCGTCATCAAGACCACCTTCACCGAGGAGACCGAGACCGACCTGTTCGGTGAGCAGGCCGTGCTCTGCGGCGGAACCTCGCAGCTCGTCCAGTACGGCTTTGAGGTGCTGACCGAGGCCGGCTACCAGCCCGAGATCGCCTACTTCGAGGTGCTGCACGAGCTGAAGCTCATAGTCGACCTCATGTGGGAGGGCGGCATCGCCAAGCAGCGCTGGAGCGTCAGCGACACCGCCGAGTACGGCGACTACGTCTCGGGCCCGCGCGTCATCGACGCCCACGTCAAGGAGAACATGAAGGCCGTGCTCGCCGACATCCAGTCGGGCGCGTTCGCCAAGCGCTTCATCGACGACCAGGATGCCGGCGCTGTCGAGTTCCAGCAGCTGCGCGAGAAGGCCGCCCAGCACCCCATCGAGGAGACCGGTCGCGGCCTGCGCGCCCTGTTCGCCTGGAAGCAGCAGGACGCCGACTACACCGAGGGCTCGGCCGCTCGCTGATCCGCTCGTTTCCCCGTCGGCCCGTCTCGCGCTCAGCGCGGGGCGGGCCGTTCGCGTTGGTACTCGTCGCGCCACGCCGGGTTCGGTTCGGCGGAAGGACGCGGACCACGCCGCCCTGTGACGAGCCAGACCACCAGCGCGATCGCGTTCTCGACGTGCGCCGCCGCATAGGCGCCAAGCACGAGCGGCAGGTACAGCGCGCCGAGGTAGCTGGCGGCGGTGACGAGCGTGATGTCCCGCCGCCACAGCGGCGCGAGCGCCGCGGGCGCGACGGCGACGAGCATCCACCAGGGTGAGAGCAGAACCGCGAAAGGCACCATCGCCACGAGCGTGAGTGCCCCAAGCGCGACCTGGGCGATGAGGGCTCGGCCGCGAGCTCCGCCGTGGCGCCACCAGCTCTCGAGCCCCACGGCCGCCCACATGGTGCGGGCGCGCAAAAGGTGAACGCCCTCGTCGATCAACGCGAGCCGGAACCGCTCGTCAGCCGCGCGCCGCCGCGCCAGCCGTTCGTGTGGGGGCGCCGCCATCGCCGCGGCCACCTCGGCGTCGTGCATGACAGCCGGCAGGGTCTGCGGCCCGTAGTTCGCGATCAGTCCCCACAGAAACGGTGGAACGGACGCGAAGTCGGTGCTGTTGCCGGGGTCAGGCGGCAACGTGACGTCGTGTGCGGGGATGCGCGTGATCGCTCCCGTCGCTGGCTCGCGGTAGCGAAACGGCTCCACAACCTGGAAATCGCGGCCGCGCCGATACAGCAGCGAGAGCCGGTCGAGTGGTCGCCCGTCGAGCGTCTCGAATGGCATGCGCGACTCCTTCGGTTGGGGCACGTCGACCCTAGGCGCTCGCTCGGATACGGCGGCTAGGGTTATCCCATGGCGCGCCCCGACGACCCGGATGACGACGCTGCCCTTCGCTGGGACGACGTCGACGACGCCAGTTACGACCTGGGCCCGGCCCCCGGCGGCGAGGCGGAGGCAGCCCCCGCCGAGTCGGGCGAGGCGACCGCCAGTGCGGGCGGTGCCGCGGGGAAGCGCGGTCGCAGCGCGCTGCTCGCCGCCACGAGCGTGTTCGGCGGCATCTATCTCATGTACGCGGTCGGCTGGATCATCGGCGTCGCGCAACTCCCGCTGTCGGGTACCGACCTCTTGCAGGAGGTCACGTACCAGTTCGCCGAATTCCTTGCCATCATCGCCGCACCCATGTGGTTTGTGGCGAGCGTCGTGCTGTCGCGCGGGCGAGGTGCCGTGCACCGGCTCGGGTGGCTCGCCCTCGGCACGCTGGTATTGGTGCCGTGGCCGTTCCTGCTGGGGGTGGTCCGATGAGCGACATCGACGCGGAGCCGACGGCGCGCGAACCGGACGCGGCGCGGTTTGGGGCTGCGCGCATCCTGCTCGTGGTCGTCTTCGGGGTGATCGCCGCGTGGTTCCTCTACGACGGCATCGGCAGCCTCGTGAACCTGCCGCAGTTGTTCGGGCAACTCGGCATCGCTGCAGAGACCCCGTGGGCCGCGCTCTGGCTCGGAGCGGTGCAGGCCCCCGTCATCTTCACGGCCGCGGCGCTCGCCGCCCGCCGGCTGCCGGTCGGGCGCTATGCGCTCGTGCTCATCGCCACCCTCGGGGTGATCGCGGCGCTCCGACTCAGCCTGATCGCGGTCGCGACCGGTGTGATCACGGTCTTCCCGGCCAGTTGAGCGGCTTCCGACCCGCCCCTACGGCGTGAGCCCCACCCACAGCACGAGAGCGATCAGCGCAAGCTGCATGAGCAGCCGGGGCCAGAACGGCACGGCGAACACACCGAACTTCTCGCGCTTACCCGCCGCGTAGGCGTTCGCCGGGAAGACGCACACGAGGAACACCGCGAGCGCGATGCCGGCCGCCGCGCGCGTGGGCTCCCACAGCAGCCCCAGCCCGCCCGCGATCTCGGCGACGCCCGTCACCCACACCCAGCCGATCGCTGAGAACGGGCGCCCGTGGAAGACCGCGGGAACCATCGCCGCCATGCCGCGAACGACGGGCGGGATGAAGTGGGTCACCCCGATCGCGATGAAAACGATCGCCGTGATCCAGCGGGCAAGATCAACGGGCGTCATGGAGGCCATTCTGCCTGCGATACCCTGGGAGCACCGGTCGCCCCCGATGGTGTGCGGCGACGACGTCACCCCTGTCGCGCTTCGCCCGCGTCGCCCCGCGTCATAAGGATTCTCTGTGCCCAAGCCGGTCGTGCTCATCGCCGAAACGCTGTCCCCTGCCACCGTCGACGCCCTCGGGCCCGACTTCGAGATTCGCCACGTCGACGGCACCGACCGTCCGGCACTTCTTGAGGCTCTCGCCGAGGCCCACGCCGTACTCATTCGCTCGGCCACCCAGATGGACTCCGAGGCAATCGCCGCCGGCCGTCGCCTGAAGGTCATCGCCCGCGCCGGTGTCGGGCTCGACAACGTCGATGTCAAGGCGGCCACGACCGCCGGCGTCATGGTCGTCAACGCCCCCACCTCGAACGTGATCTCGGCCGCCGAGCTCGCCATCACCCACCTCTTGTCGCTTGCTCGCCACCTGCCGGCCGCCGACGCCTCCATGAAGGAGGGCGCGTGGAAGCGCAGCGCCTTTACCGGCGTCGAGCTGTACGAGAAGACGATCGGCATCGTCGGTCTCGGACGAATCGGCACCCTTGTCGCCGAGCGCCTCGCCGGGTTCGGGGTCGAGCTCATCGGCTACGACCCGTTCGTGCCTCCGGCGCGCGCGCAGCAGCTTGGCGTGCAGCTCGTCACCCTCGACGAGCTCATGCAGCGCAGCGACTTCATCACCATCCACATTCCGAAGACGCCCGAGACGACGAACCTGATCGGCGCCGAGCAGTTCGCGCTCGCGAAGCCGTCGTTGCGCATCGTGAACGCGAGCCGCGGCGGCATCATCGACGAGGATGCTCTCCTCACCGCCCTCACGGAGGGCCAGATCGCGGGTGCCGGCCTCGACGTCTTCGTCAGCGAGCCGCCGACCGGCTCGCCGCTCATCACCGCGCCGCGAATCCAGCTGACACCGCACCTGGGAGCTTCGACGGATGAGGCCCAGGAGAAGGCGGGCGTCTCGGTGGCGAAGTCGGTGCGACTCGCCCTCGACGGCGAACTGGTTCCCGACGCTGTGAACGTGGCCGGAGGCATCATCGACCCGAGCGTGCGTCCGGGCATCCCGCTCATGGAGAAGCTTGGGCAGGTCTTCGCCACGCTTGCCGATCACTCGATCGCCGCCATTGACGTGGAGGTACGCGGTGAGATCGTCGCGCACGACGTGGGGGTGCTGAAGCTCGCCGCTCTGAAGGGCGTGTTCAGCCGTATCTCGAGCGAGCAGGTCAGCTACGTCAACGCCCCCCTGTTCGCCGAGCAGCGCGGAGTGACGGTTCGCCTCGTGACCGACGCGACAAGCGACGAGTACCGCAACCTGCTGACCATCCGGGGCACCCTCGCCGACGGCACCCAGTTGTCGGTGTCTGGCACCCTCGTGGGGTCGAAGCAGGTGCAGAAGATCGTCGAGATCAACGGCTACGACGTCGAGGTGCCGATGGCCGAAAACCTCATTGTCATGCTCTACACCGATCGCCCCGGAATCGTTGCGGTCTACGGCAAGGAGTTCGGCGAGGCATCGATCAACATCGCGGGCATGCAGATTGCCCGCCACACGGCCGGCGGCCCGGCGCTCAGTGTGTTGACCGTCGACTCGCGGGTGCCCGACGACCTGCTCGACCGGGTGCGCGAGGCGATCGACGCCGACCTGGTGCGCGCCATCACGGTCGTCGACGCGTAGTAGTTCGCTACTGCGAACCGCTCCACGGGGCGGGGATCAGGGTCCAGAACGCGATGGTCTCGCTGTCGGACTCGTTGCGCCACGTGTGAGGCTCGCGCCCGGGGAAGGTCATCGTGTCGCCCGCCGTCAGGTGATGCCACTCATTGCCGAGGCGCAGTTTCAGCTCGCCCGACACGATGTGCAGCACCTCGACGTCGCAGTTGACCGTGTACGGGTCGTCGCCGCCGGAGGCTCCGGGCTGCATGACCGAACGCAGCACCTGCACTCGACCCTGCCCGCGGGGCGTGAGCATGCGCTCGACAACGTCGCTGCCGCCCATGTTGATCAGCGGCGCGTCGTCGAGACGGATGAGGTCGCTCTCGACGGTCTCGAACAGGTCGCCGACCGGCAACGACAGCACCTGGCAGATGGTGATGAGGGTCGAGACGCTCGGGGAGGTTTCGTCGCGCTCGACTCTGCTGAGGAAGCCCCGGGTCAGGCCAGAGGCCTCGGCGACCTGAGCGACGGTGAGGCCCTGCGCGAGGCGGGAGGCACGCAACTTTGCGCCGATGCGAACCGGCTCGCGGCTGGCTCGCGGATGCACGGGCTTCATCGGTAACCTCCTCACGTTTACTGTAGTGCCGAGCGCAGACATCCCTCTCTGTGTGTTTACCTACAGACATCAGTTGATTACTCTTGTGACATGAGCCCGGACCCGATCGGACCCGTCGACGCCAGTACGCGCCCGCGATTCGCCGACATCGCGACTTTTGCGCGCCTGCCGCGACTCGACCAGGTCGAGCACGCCGACATCGCAGTGGTCGGCGTGCCATTTGACTCAGGCGTGAGTTACCGGCCGGGAGCGCGCTTCGGCCCCGCCCACGTGAGGGAGGCGAGCCGTCTGCTGCGGCCGTACAACCCGGCCCAAGACGTCCATCCCTTCGCCGTGCAGCAGGTCGCCGACGCCGGTGACATCGCCGCCAACCCCTTCGACATCAGCGAGGCCGTCGCGGCCATCGAGGCCGCAGCCCGCGAGCTGACGCGCGGGGGCACCCGTCTCGTCACGATCGGGGGAGACCACACCATTGCGCTCCCGCTGCTGCGGGTCGCCGCCGAGCGCGAGGGTGGCCCCGTCGCCGTCGTGCACTTCGATGCCCACCTCGATACCTGGGACACCTACTTCGGCGCACCGGTGACGCACGGCACGCCCTTCCGCCGAGCCAGCGAGGAGGGTCTCATTGACCTAGAGGCGAGCCTGCACGTGGGCATTCGTGGCCCGCTCTACGGCAAAGACGACCTGCGGGACGATGAGCGGCTCGGATTCGCGATCATCAGCTCGGTCGAGCTGGAGACCGAGGGTCTGGCGCGAGCCATCGAGCGGATGCACGCCCGGCTCGGCGACCGGCCGGTATACGTCTCGATCGACATCGACGTTCTCGACCCCGCGCACGCCCCGGGTACGGGCACGCCCGAGGCGGGCGGGCTGACCAGTCGCGAACTGCTCGCGATGGTGCGCGCGCTCGGCGAACACCGTCTGGTGGGCTCCGATGTCGTTGAGGTCGCCCCGGCGTACGACCACGCCCAGCTCACCGCGGTCGCGGCCTCACACGTGGCCTACGAACTCATCAGCGCCATGGCGCCCTGACGAGACCCCGCGGAAACGGACAATGGCGCTGACCCCACGGGGTCAGCGCCATTCGCCTGATCGGGATGCTCGGAGCGCGGGATCGGGACCGCGTCCGGGGGTCTGGTGTTACGCGACGGGCGGGTCGTCGACCGATGCCTCACGGCGGGTCACACGCTCGCCACTGGCGGGGTCAACGGCCGTGCGCTCGGTGGCGACGGCGGAACGGCGGCGCATCATCAGGGCAACGCCGATGATCACGGTGACGACACCAGCGGCCATCAGGATGTACCCGATCGTGACCAACTCGATGCCCTCGACGGCGAAGTTGACGGCGAACGCCAGGATCGCGCCGACGGCGAACAGGAAGATACCGAAACCAATGCTCATGACACTGTTTCCTTTCTTGGGTGACTCGTGGTGAGCCAGACCCGGGTGCGGGCCGTGCAAAAAGTTAGCGCTGCCTGGACGTTCGACGAAAGCCCCCACGGGCATCCGGGCCGCGCGAGGCGGTAGCCTGAACCTCGATGTTCCCCGTCATTCCGGGGGAGTAGCGCCATGCTGGGAATCGCCTGACATGTCCCCCGTTTGGGGGATGAGGCGCGTTCCGCTGACTCGAGGAGGACCTGTGACCCGCACGCTCGACCTGGCCGTGATTCCCGGCGACGGCATCGGACCGGAGGTCATCGCCGAGGCGCTGACGGTGCTGCGG
Organism: Microcella sp.; assembly: GCF_046293215.1. Lineage (GTDB taxonomy): Bacteria > Actinomycetota > Actinomycetes > Actinomycetales > Microbacteriaceae > Microcella. The sequence goes on from NZ_JBKBPI010000005.1 coordinate 155,084, forward strand.
GCCGCGGTTGGCGACAGCGTCACCGTGCGCGAAACCACGTACCCGCTTGGGGCTGGCCACTACCTCGCGACCGGCGAAATCTTGAACGACTCGACGCTCGAGCGTCTGCGTGAACACGACGCCATCTTGTTGGGCGCGGTCGGCGGCGACCCGCGCGACCCGAAACTCGCCGGCGGCATCATCGAGCGCGGCCTGCTGCTGAAGCTGCGGTTCGCGTTCGACCACCACGTCAACCTTCGGCCCACTCGCCTCTATCCCGGGGTGACCTCACCGCTTGCCGCGCCCGGCGACATCGACTTTGTCGTCGTGCGCGAGGGGACAGAGGGGCCATACGTGGGTAACGGCGGCGCGATCCGGGTCGGGACGCCGCACGAGGTGGCGAACGAGACGAGCGTCAACACCGCCTTCGGGGTCGAGCGGGTTGTTCGGTTCGCCTTCGCGGAGGCGGAAAAGCGCCGCCGCCGGGTGACGCTCGTACACAAGACCAACGTGCTCGTGCACGCCGGGTCGCTCTGGCAGCGTACGGTCGACCGCGTCGCGGCCGAGCACCCCGAGGTGGCGGTCGACTACCTGCACGTCGACGCCACCATGATCTTCCTCGTCACCGACCCCGCACGATTCGACGTCATCGTGACCGACAACCTGTTCGGCGACATCGTGACCGACCTCGCCGGAGCCGTCGGCGGTGGCATCGGCATCGCCGCGTCGGGAAACCTCGACCCGTCGGGCGCGCACCCCTCGATGTTTGAGCCCGTGCACGGGTCCGCCCCCGACATCGCGGGGCAGCAGAAGGCCGACCCGACCGCGGCGATTCTCTCCGCCGCGCTCCTGCTGCGGCACTCCGGGCTCGAGGAGGCCGCGGCGCGCATCGAGCGTGCCGTTGAGGCGGATCTCGCGCAGCGGGGAGACGCGACGCGCACGACCGGCGAGATCGGAGCATCCATCGCCGCCGCGGTCGCCGCCGCGGGCTGATCGGGCCGCCACCGGCGACACCCCGGCGGCAGTACTCTTGAGCCACACCGCTCGATCGACGAGGACCGCCATGACCAACCTCCTGCCCCTGGCTCCGAAGAACCTGGAGTTCGCTGTCACGCGCAACGACAACGCGGCGAGCGTTGAGGCTCGGGAGGAGGTGCTCGCGAACCCCGGCTTTGGGCAGAACTTCACCGACCACATGGTCGACATCTGCTGGAGCGAGTGGGGCGGCTGGCACCGCCCGCGCGTGCAGCCGTACGGCCCAATCTCGCTCGACCCGTCGGCCGCCGTGCTGCACTACGGGCAAGAGATCTTCGAGGGGCTGAAGGCCTACCGCCACGCCGACGGCTCGATCTGGTCGTTCCGCCCCGACGCCAACGCGCGCCGCCTGCAGCGGTCGGCGAAGCGACTCGCGCTGCCCGAACTGCCGGTCGAGTACTTCATCGAATCGCTCAAGCAGCTGATCGCCGTCGACGGCGACTGGGTGCCGAGCGCCCCCGAGACCAGCCTGTACCTGCGGCCGTTCATGTTCGCCAAGGAGGCCTTCCTGGGCGTGCGGCCGGCGAAGAAGGTCAACTACTACGTCATCGCCTCGCCGGCGGGGGCGTACTTCACCTCGGGCCCTGCTCCCGTATCCATCTGGTTGTCAACGCGGTACTCGCGCGCTGGCCGCGGAGGCACGGGTGCGGCAAAGACCGGAGGCAACTACGCCGCCTCGCTTGTCGCGCAGGCCGAGGCGGCCGAGCACGGCTGCCAGCAGGTGCTGTTCCTCGACTCGGTCGAACAGAAGTACCTCGAAGAGCTCGGTGGCATGAACATCGTGCTGGTCTACAAGGACGGCACGCTCGTCACGCCGCACAGCGACTCGATCCTGGAAGGCATCACGCGCGACTCGATCCTGCAGCTGGCCGAAGACCGCGGCCACCGCGTCGAGCGACGCGCCGTCGAGCTTGACGAATGGAAGGCCGGCTACGAGTCCGGCGACATCGTCGAAGCCTTCGCCTGCGGCACGGCAGCGGTCGTGACGCCGATTGGGCAGCTCAAGGGTGAGGGCTTCACGATCGGCACCCCCGACGCGACCCCCGGGGCGCTCACGATGGAACTGCGCCAGGCGCTGACCGACATTCAGTACGGGCGTGCAGACGACCCCCACGGGTGGATGCTGCGCCTGGACGCCTGATGGGCCCACGCTCCGGCACGCGCGTGCGCTGGGCGCTGCGCGCAGGTCTGCTCGCCGCCGGTGCCCTCGTTGGCACGCTCGTCGGGCTGATCGCGACCTTCGCCCACCAGTCGATGCCGCCGCTGGGCATCGGGCTTGCCCTCGTCACCTCCACCGTGTTTCTGGTCGGCGCGCGGTTGGCCGCGCCCAGCCGCGCGGGCGTCATCGGCGCAGCGGCCGGCCTGCTGGGCGTGACGACCCTGCTGGCCGCACCGGGCGTGGCCGGAGGCAGCCTCGTTGTTCCGGGAAACGCGGTCGGCTACGCGTGGCTGATCGGGGTCATGGCGATCAGCGCCGTTGTCGTGTCATGGCCCCGCATACAGCGCGCTCCCCGGCACCGGGCGGCTAGCATGAACGAGTCCCTCAACGAGAAGGAAACCGTCGCACCGTGACCTACGTGATCGCCCTGCCTTGCGTCGATGTCAAAGACCGCGCCTGCATCGACGAGTGCCCCGTCGACTGCATCTACGAGGGCGACCGCATGCTCTACATCCACCCCGACGAGTGCGTCGACTGCGGTGCGTGCGAGCCGGTGTGCCCGGTTGAGGCCATCTACTACGAAGACGACGTCCCCGAGCAGTGGGCCGAGTACTACACGGCGAACGTCGAGTTCTTCACCGAGATCGGCTCGCCCGGTGGCGCAGCGAAGGTCGGGGTCATCCACTCCGATCACCCGATCGTCTCCGCCCTGCCGCCGCAGAACTAGGTCGCGCCGCCGTGCCGGCGTTACCCGACTTTCCGTGGGATTCGCTCGCGCCGTTCGCGGCGCGCGCCCGCGCGCACGCCGAGGGAATCGTTGACCTGTCAGTAGGATCGCCCGTCGACCCGACCCCCGAGGTGGTGCGCACGGCGCTCATTGCCGCGACCGACGCGCACTCCTACCCGCAGACGATGGGTACGCTCGCCCTCCGCGAGGCGATCGTGCGATGGTACGCGCGGCGCCGCGGGGTTACCCTGCCCGGTGTCGATGCCGTGCTGCCGACGATCGGCTCGAAAGAGCTCGTCGCTCTGCTGCCGCTGCTGCTCGACGTCGGCGCCGGCGACACGGTCGTGCACCCCGAGACGGCCTACCCGACCTACGCGGTGGGAGCCGCGATCGCCGGAGCGCGCGCGCTCGGCGCCGACGACCCCGCCGACTGGCCCGCTGGCACGAAGCTCGTCTGGCTGAACTCGCCAGGAAACCCCACCGGTTCGGTTCTCGACGCCGGTGCCCTCCGCGCTCGCGTCGAGGCTGCCCGTTCGCTCGGCGCCGTCATCGTGAACGACGAGTGCTACGCCGAGCTGGGCTGGAAGGCGCCGTTCTCCGACCGGCCGGTCACGAGCATCCTCGAATCGGACGCGCTGGGCGACGGCGACGCGGGGTTGGCGAACGTGCTGAGCGTGTACTCGCTGTCCAAGCAGTCGAACCTCGCCGGCTACCGGGCCGCCTTCGTCGCGGGAGACCCGGCGCTCATCGCGCGCATTCTTGCCGTGCGCAAGCACGCGGGGCTCATTCCGCCCGCGCCGGTGCAGGCCGCGATGGTGGCAGCGCTCGACGACGATGCGCACGTGGCCGAACAGAAGGCGCGCTACGCGCGGCGGCGCGGGATGCTCGTCACCGCCCTCACGGAGGCCGGCTTTTCGATCGACCACTCCGAGGCCGGCCTGTATCTGTGGGTCACGCGGGGTGAACCGGCGCTCGAGACGATCGCGTGGCTGGCGGAGCGGGGCATTCTTGCGGCGCCCGGAACCTTCTACGAGGGGGAGCGCTCGCAGCACGTCCGCATCGCCCTCACCGCGACCGACGAGCGCATCGCCGCGGCTGCGTCGCGCCTTCGTTAGGTGATCATCCACAACGGATCAGCCTGGTCGTTGGTCGATGCGCTACTGGTCAGCGTTTGCGCCTAGGCTGTACCCCGGGTCACCCGCGCCGCCACCACCCTTTGGCGCGAGCCGGGATCCCGCCCCCCACCGAGTCCAACCAACGCGAGGAGGCGATGTGAGCGACGCTGAGAAGAAGGCCACGCTGCACTATCCCGGCGGAACGGCAGAGTTCCCCATTCTTGACAGCGTCGACGGGGCGGCCAGCCTCGACCTGTCGACCCTGACGAAGCAGACCGGCTACACCGGTCTCGACTACGGCTTCGTCAACACCGCCTCGACGAAGAGCGCGATCACCTACATCGACGGCGCCAACGGGGTGCTGCGCTACCGCGGGTACGCGATTGAAGATGTTGCGGCGAACGCCAGCTTCCTCGAGGTGGCGTGGCTTCTGATCTACGGCGAACTGCCGACGGCCGACGAGCTCGCCCACTTCGACGAGCGCGTGCGTCGCCACACCCTGCTGCACGAAGACCTCAAGCGATTCTTTGACGCGCTGCCGCACCAGGCGCACCCCATGTCGGTGCTGTCGTCGGCCGTGTCCGCCCTGTCGACCTACTACGGCGACTCGCTGAACCCGCACGACCCCGAGCAGGTCGAGATTTCGACCATTCGCCTGCTGGCGAAGTTGCCCGTCATCGCCGCCTACGCGCACAAGAAGTCGATTGGGCAGGCCTTCCTGTACCCCGACAACTCGCTGAGCTTCGTCGACAACTTCCTTCGACTGAACTTCGGCACCATGGCCGAGCCCTACGAGGTCAACCCCGTGCTGTCGAAGGCGCTCGAGCGCCTGCTGATTCTGCACGAAGACCACGAGCAGAACGCGTCGACCTCGACCGTGCGCCTCGTCGGTTCGACCGAGGCCAACATGTTCGCCTCCATCTCGGCCGGTATCAATGCCCTCTCGGGCCCGCTGCATGGCGGTGCCAACGAATCGGTGCTCGACATGCTGGCCCGCATTCGCGACTCCGGCGAGAGCGTCGAGCGCTTCGTCGAGCGGGTCAAGAACAAGGAAGACGGCATCAAGCTGATGGGCTTCGGCCACCGCGTGTACAAGTCGTACGACCCGCGCGCGAAGCTCGTCAAAGAGAGCGCAGACGCGGTGCTCGCCGACCTCGGCATCAGCGACCCGCTGCTCGACATTGCCCGCGAGCTCGAGCAGATCGCCCTCGACGACGACTACTTCAAGGAGCGCAAGCTCTACCCGAACGTCGACTTCTACACGGGCGTCATCTACAAGGCGATGGGCTTCCCCACGCGCATGTTCACGGTCCTGTTCGCGATCGGTCGACTGCCCGGCTGGATCGCCCACTGGCGCGAGATGAACGCCGACCCGCAGACGAAGATCGGCCGCCCGCAGCAGCTGTACATCGGCTCGGGCGCGCGCGACTGGCCGCAGGGCCGGTAGGGCGGGGCCTCACGCTGGTGCTGGTGCCGGTGCCGGTGCCGGTGCCGGTGCTGGTGCTGGTGCTGACGCCGTCGGCGCAGCCAGCGTGAGCCGCGCATCCCGTATCGACCGACCGAACCCCCGCGGGCCTCAGCCTGCGGGGGTTCGTCGTGTGTCGGGGCGGGGGCCCGGCCGCATGTCCGGCTGGGGGCTCACCCGCATGTCCGGGGGGAGGCCCGCCCGCATGTCCGGCTGGAGGACCGCCCGCATGTCCGGCTGGAGGCCCGCCCGCTGCCGAGCAGTGTGCCCGTCGCCGGCGGCTGTGTGCCTCTCTCGACCGCCTTCCACAACAGCGGAAGGGGTGACACTCCGTCAGCGCTTCCGCTGTTGTGGAAGCTGGTGAGGGGGGAACATCACGTCGTCGCGTGCACCCGCTGATCGGGGTGACACGCCGGTGGGCGGGTGCGACGCGCAGCGGATTGCGAACATCTCCGGGTGGAGGCGACACCGACGGGCGGTGGGGCGCGAACAACCCTGGGATGAGCGACATCGACGCGCGGCAACGATCGTCCAGTCTGGGCGGCCCGGGCGGCCCGGGCGACCCGGTGGGGGCGTGAGCAATGCGCGGGGCCAGGAGGGGGCGAGCGATGCGCGCGAGCAATGCGCGGGGCCAGGCGGGCGCGAGCAATGCGCGCAGCGTCGCCCGCCCTACGCGTGCAGGGCCGTGTTGAGCTGCACGCCGGCGCCGGTGCGCGGCAGCACCTCGACCCCTCCGGTGAGCGAGTTGCGCCGGAACAGCAACCCGGCCACCCCGCTCAGCTCGGCCGCCTTGACGGTGCGCGGCTGCCCGTAGCTGTCGGTCGTGCCGTCGATGACGGCGACCTTCGTGCCCGCCGTGACGTAAAGCCCCGCCTCGACCACCGAGTCGTCGCCGATCGAGATGCCGATGCCGGAGTTCGCGCCCAGCAGCGCGCGCTCGCCAATCGAGACGCGGTGCGTGCCTCCGCCCGACAGGGTGCCCATGATTGAGGCACCGCCGCCAATGTCGCTGCCGTCGCCGACGACGACGCCCTGGCTGATGCGGCCCTCGACCATCGAGGCGCCCAGCGTTCCGGCGTTGAAGTTCACGAAGCCCTCGTGCATGACGGTGGTTCCGGGCGACAGGTAGGCGCCGAGGCGAACCCGCGACGCGTCGGCGATGCGCACGCGCGGCGGGGTGACGTAGTCGAGCATGCGCGGGAACTTGTCGACGCCGAGCACCGAGATGCCGGCGCGCTGCAGCGCCGGTCTCCGGGCGTCGAAATCATCGGGATGCACGGGCCCCGCCGTCGTCCACGTCACGATCGGCAGGTGGCCGAAGATCCCGTCCAGGTTGAGCGCGTTGGGAAGCACCAGGCGGTGCGAGAGCAGGTGGAGGCGGAGGTAAGCGTCCGCGGTCGACGCGGGGGGAGCATCCAGGGTGATCTCGACGGTGCGCGCCTCGAGTCGCACGCCGCGTCGCTCATCGTCGCCCTCGAGGTGCTCGATCTCGGCCGGCACGATGTGCGGGTCGCGGCCCTCCGGCAGCGTTCCGAGGGCCGGGTGGGGGAACCAGGTGTCGAGCACCTCCCCGTCGGCGGTGCGGACCGTCGCGAGGCCGTAGCCCCACGCGTGGGTGGCCGAACTGTCGTGCGTCCCTGTGGCGCTGTCACTCATGCCTTCCAGGCTAGTGGCGCCGACCCCGGAACTAGGCTGGAGCGGTGACCCTGACGCGCCCCTTCGCCCCCGACCAGCTCGCCGACGTCGTCGCCCTGACCGCGGCGATGTGCGACATCGAGAGCGTGTCGGGGGCAGAGGCGGCGCTCGCCGACACGATCGAGGCGACGCTTGCCGCGCACGCCCCGCACCTGGAGGTGACGCGCGACGGCGACGCGATCGTCGCCCGCACGCAGCTCGGCCGCGAGCAGCGCGTCATCATCGCCGGGCACATCGACACCGTGCCGGTGAACGGCAACCTGCCGACGACCCGCGCCACCGACCCCGAGGGCGGCGACGCGCTCGTCGGCCGCGGCACCGTCGACATGAAGGGCGGATGCGCGGTCGCCCTCGCCCTCGCCTGTCGCCTTCCCGAACCGGCCGTCGACGTGACCTTCGTCTGGTACGACCACGAGGAGGTCGAGGCGAGCCTGAACGGCCTCGGCCGGCTCGCCCGTACCCGCCCCGAGCTACTCGTCGCCGACTTCGCCGTGCTCGGCGAGCCGTCGAACGGCGCCGTGGAGGGCGGCTGCAACGGCACCCTGCGCGCCGACATCACGACCCGCGGTCGCCGCGCCCACTCGGCCCGCGCCTGGATGGGTGTCAACGCGATTCACGTGGCCACGCCCATCCTCGAGCGCCTTGCCGCCTACGAGCCGGCAACCGTCACGGTCGATGGTCTTGATTACCGCGAGGGGCTGAACGCCGTCGGCATCCGCGGGGGAGTGGCCGGCAATGTGATCCCCGACGCGTGCACCGTCACCGTCAACTACCGCTTCGCCCCCTCGCGCACGGTCGCCGACGCGGAGGCGCACGTTCGTGCGCTCGTCGATGGCCTCGATGTCGAGGTGACGGTCACCGACTCGGCCCCCGGGGCGCGCCCCGGTCTGGATGCTCCGCTCGCCCAGCGCTTCATGGCGGCGGTTGGCGGCGCCCCCGCTCCGAAATACGGCTGGACCGATGTTGCGCGCTTTAGCGAGTTGGGAATTCCGGCCGTGAATTACGGTCCCGGCGATCCGTCGCTCGCCCACGCGGACGATGAACGCGTCCCGCTCGCGCAGATCCGCGATGTGGAGCGCGGACTGGCCTCGTGGCTCTCAGCGTCGATTTAGCGGCGGGGCGATAACGGGGGATAATGGGAATCGGAATTTTCGTCTCGAAAGGGGAACCACACTATGGCAGCCATGAAGCCCAGGACCGGCGACGGACCCATGGAGGCTGTCAAGGAGGGTCGCCTCATCATCGTGCGGGTGCCGCTGGAAGGCGGCGGTCGCCTCGTTGTCTCCGTCAACGACGCGGAGGCCACCGAACTGCGTGACGCGCTGAGCGCGGCGATCTCCTAGACCGAGTGCACCCCCGGCCGCGAGGCCGGGGGTTTTCTCGTTCTCGGCCCCGACGAACGGCCGACGTCGCGCTTAGGCCGAGCGCTTCACCAACTGCAGCAGGCCGTCTCCGACGGGCGAGAGAGCCACGTGCACGGCGGGAGACTGCGACAGCTCGGCGATGATGCCGCGGCGATCGGTGGTCACCTGCTCACGCTTTGCGGGGTCGGCGACGGTGTCGCGCCAGAGCGCGTGCGGCACCAACACGACGCCGCCGACACGCACGAGCCGCAGGGCGTGCTCGAGCAGGTCGAGTAGACCCTTGGGGTCGGCGTCGACGAGCACGACGTCGTAGCTCGACTCGTTCATGCGCGGCAACACCTCGGTCGCCGCGCCCGTGATGAGGCGCACGCGCGAGGCGGGATGCCCGGCGTCGCTGAAGAAGCGGCGCGCGGCCTGCTGGTGGTCAGCTTCGATGTCGATCGAGGTGAGGTGCGCGTCGGGGGCGCCTTTCAGCATCCACAGGCCGCTGACGCCGACGCCAGTGCCGATCTCGATCATGGTCTGTGCGCCCACCGCGGCCGTCGTAAAGGCAAGGTGCGCGCCCGTAGCGGGGCTGACGGGGTCGGTGCCGAGTTCTTCGGCGGTCACCCGCGCTGCGGCGATCACATCGGGTTCGACGACGGACGCTTCGACGTACTTCCAGGACAGGTCTTTGCTCGGCACTTCGGCCTCCTCGTCGGCCCAGCCTAGAGGGAATCCCTCGGGTTTCGGCGGCTATTCTGGGCTCGTGTCCTTCGGCCTGACGTTCGAGAAGCTGCTCGTGATCGGGCTGATTGCCGTGCTCATCATCGGCCCCGACCGCCTGCCGCAACTGGCCGCACAGTTTGCCCGCCTCATCCGCAGCCTTCGCGACATGGCCAACGGGGCGAAGGAGCGCATGCGCGAGGAGATGGGGCCCGACTACGACGACGTCGACTGGAAGAAGCTCGACCCGCGTCAGTACGACCCGCGCCGCATCATCCGTGAGGCGCTGATGGAGGACGAGGCGCAGCCGACGCGGCCGGGTGCGGCAGCGGGCGCCGCGACGGTCACCGCGCCCAAACGCGAGTCGGCCTACGCTCAGCGTCAGCGACTGCTGCGCGAGGGGCGCCCGGCACCGTTTGACCCCGAGGCGACCTGACGCGCGGCCGCCGCGGCCGCGGGGTTAGCGCCGGTGGGCCGGATGCGCGTAGCGCGCGGACACCCGCCGCCCCTCGATCTCGAGCAACTCGATCACTCGGCGCACGCTCGGCCGTTCGGCGCGGTCGGAGCGCAACAGCGCGGTGATCTGCCGTTCGGCGGGAATTCCCGTGATCGGCCTCGTGACGATGCCGCTGTCGTGGATACGCGTCGTGTAGCGGGGCAAGATCGCCAGCCCGATGCCAGCGGCGACGAGGCGCTCGACGAGCAGATTGTCCATGATGCGCTGCACGACCCGCGGCGCGCGGCCCGTGGCCGCCGCGAGCCCGTCGAGCACCTTGTCGTACGGGTAGCCGACGGGCGCGCCGATCCACTGCTCGGTGACGAGGTCAGCGGGCTTGAGCACCGCCCGGTCGGACAGCCGGTGGCCGAGCGGCATCGCGATGTCGAACGGTTCGGTCATGAGGGTGACGGCGCGCAGCCCGTCGCGGGTCCAGTGCTCGGGAATCCCTTGCGAGTCGGCCAGCACGATGTCGTAGTCGGGGGTGAGGCTCGCGAAGTCGGGCCGGTCGAGGTCGTGGTCGGTCACGACGACCTCGAGCCCTGGCTCGTCGTCGAGCATCGTCAGCAGACCCGGCAGCAGCATCTGGCCGGCCGTGGGGAACGTGCTGAGGCTCACGGTGCCCTGCGGCAGCTTCGTGAACTCGCTCCACAGCGCCTCCGCGGCCTCGATGGCGGTGGCGATCTGCCGGGCGGTCGCGGCGAGTGCCTCGCCCGCTCCGGTCAGCTGGATGCCGCGGCCCACGCGCTCGGTCAGCGGCACGCCGGCCTCGCGTTCCAGCACCTTCAGCTGCTGCGACACGGCCGACGGTGTGCGGTGGGTGGCGGCGGCGACGGCGGCCACAGACCCGCGATCGGCGAGTTCGCGGAGCAGTTCGAGTCGGCGCACGTCCATGTAGTAACGCTACATGATTAGTTCAGAAACAATAGCTTGTTCTTTAGGATTGATCGCGGTTCACTAGAGGTGTTCAGGACGCAGTACCCACCTCGAAGGAGCAGATCGTTATGACCGCCGGAATCATCGTCATCGCAGCGCTTGGCGCGTGGGCCGTCGTCGCGAGCGTCGTCGTCGCCGTGCGCGATGGCTACCGCCGCGTTCCGACGCTCGCTGCCTAAGGGGCATCCCGTATCGCGCCCGCGCGGGCGTGATCACCGCGAGAGCCGTCTGTGCTCGAGCCCACCATTCCAGGGGTGGGGTCGGGCCCAGGCGGCTTTCGTCGTTGTCGGGCGTCGCTGGCGACCGAGGGGTCAGCGCGGCGTGACGCCGAGGGGCCGCCCGGCGAGCCCTCGCCCGCGCCGCGCCACGGCGGCCGCCAGCTCGCGAATCGCGGCCCCGGCCGCGTCGCTCTCGTTGGTCACGATCGGGATGCCCTGATCGCCCCCCTCCCGCAAGCCCACCGACAGGGGCACACGCGCGAGCAGCGGCACGTCGAGGCGGGCCGCCGTGTCGTCTCCGCCTCCCGAGCCGAACAGCTCGAGTACCGAGCCGTCGGGCTGGGCGAGTCCCGCCATGTTCTCGACGACCCCGATGACGGTCTGCCCCGTCTGCCGGGCCACGATCGCGGAGCGCTCGGCCACATCGGCCGCGGCTTTCTGCGGCGTGGTGACGACGATGACCTCGGCGTGCGGCAACAGCTGCCCCACCGAGATGGCGACGTCACCCGTGCCGGGCGGCATGTCGATGACGAGCACGTCGAGGTCGCCGAAGTAGACGTCGGTGAGGAACTGTTCGACGGTACGGTGCAGCATCGGCCCGCGCCACGACACGGCGGCACCGGGGTCGACGAACATGCCGATCGAGATGACCGCAACGTCGTGGGCGCGCGGCGGCATGATCGCCTCGCCGACGCGGGTGGGCTTCGCGCCCTCGATGCCGAGCAGGCCCGGAATCGAGAAGCCGAACACATCGGCGTCGATCAGCCCGACCCGCAAACCTTGCGCCGCGAGGGCTACGGCGAGGTTCGCCGTGATGGTCGACTTGCCGACGCCGCCCTTGCCGCTCGTCACCGCGATCACGCGGGTGGTCGAGTCGGGGGTGAAGGGCATGCGGGCCTTACCGCCGCGCAGCCGGGCGATGAGAGCATCCCGCGTCTGCCGGTCCATGACGCCGACGTCGACGGCGACCTCGTCGATGCCGGAGACAGCGGCGGCCGCCTCGCGCACATCGCGTTCGATGCGGTCGGCTGCGGGGCAGCCGACGATGGTCAGCTGCAGGTCGATTTCGGCGCGCGTCGTGCCGACATCGCCCTCGACGACCCGCACCGCCGGAATCATGTCGAGCTCGGTCACGGGGCGCCGCAATTCGGGATCGATGACTCGCGACAGGGATGCGCGCACAGCGTCCTCGAGAGAAACGTTCACCGAACGGTCACTCGAGTCAGAGGTGTCGGATGCGGCGGGCACACCCACAGGCTAGCGACGCCTGACAGAATGGGAGCCATGAGCAACGTGCCCGGACTCTTTCGTCGCGCCGGCGCGGCCACCCAGCGGGTGCCGCGCGGCGACGTGCTGGGCACCTACGACACCTACGCCGACGCCATGCAGGTCGTCGACCGGCTCTCGAAGGCCGAGTTCGACGTGAAGCGCCTCGCGATCGTGGGCCACGACCTCACCATGGTCGAGAACGTCACCGGCAAGCTGAGCTATGGCCGAGTGGCCTTCGGCGGCGCAGCGACGGGCGCCTGGTTCGGCTTGTTCGTCGGCCTGCTGCTCGTGCTCTTCTCGCCCGACCCGCAGTTCGAGTTCCTCGCCGCGGCCGCCCTCATCGGCGCCGGTTTCGGTCTCGTGCTGTCGGTCGTGCAGTATGCGCTGCAGCGTCGCCGGCGCGACTTCACGTCGACAAGCCGGGTCGTCGCATCCCGCTACGAGATCGTCGTTGAGCCCGGGTTCGTGACCCGGGCTCAGCACCTGCTCGCCGGGGGTTCCGCTGATGCGGACCCCGCGCCTCCTAAACCCTGAGCCGCCCCCGACCCCGCTCGCGGCGCAGCTGACGCCGCGAGCACTACCGACACGTGCGCCCCACGGGGCGCTTCTTCCGGGAGGTGTGGAATGACCGAGGACCTGCAGGACCTGATCGAAGAGCGTGACGTGCGCGCGGCGGCGCAGTGGCTGGCCGACCACGCCCCCCACGAGATCGCCGACGAGCTCACGCGTCTGCGCGCCGTTGACTCGGCTCTCGCTTGGCGGCTGCTGCCGAAGGGTCGCGCGCTCGAGGTGTTCGAAGAGCTCGACTCGACCCAGCAGCAAGAGCTGCTCGGCGGCATGCGCGACCACCTGTTCGCCGAACTGGTCGAGAACATGGACCCGGACGACCGCGCCCGCCTGCTCGGCGAGGCGCCCGCCGGCTTCGTTCAGAAGGTGCTCGCGGGCCTGAGCCCGCGCGAGCGGCGCATGACCGCCGAACTGCTTGGCTACCCCGCCGGTTCGGTCGGCCGCGTCATGAGCCCCGAGATCATCTCGGTGCACGACACCACCACCGTCGGTCAGGCGCTCGCCCGTTTGCGGGCCCGCGCCGAGCACGCCGAGACGATCGACCTCGTCGCGGTCGTGGATGCGTCGCGCGCCTATCGGGGAACGGTCGCGCTCAAGCAGCTCGTGCTCGCCGACCCCGACCAAGCCGTCATCGACATCGCTGACGACGACCACCCGATCGCGCACGTCGACGACGAGGCGGAAGCCTCGGCGCGTCTACTGCAGGAGTACAACCTGACCGGGCTCGTCATCGTTGACCGCGAAGACCGGGTCGTCGGCATCCTCACCGTCGATGACGCACTCGAAATCATCGAGCAGGCCGACTCGGAAGACATCGCGCGTCAGGCCGGTGCCCTGCCGAGCGCTGGCCACTACTTCTCGTCGAGCGTGTGGCAGCTGGCCGGTCTGCGTGTGGTGTGGCTGTTCATCCTGATCGTCGCTGCGGCTCTCACCGTGTCGGTGCTGCAGATCTTCGAGGACTCGCTCGAAGAGGTCACGGCGCTCGCGCTATTCATTCCGTTGCTCGTCGGGACGGGCGGAAATGTCGGTGCCCAGGCGGCGACCGCGGCCGTGCGTGCCCTTGCGCTCGGCGAGGTGCGGCCGAGCGACGTGCTGCGCGTCGCCTGGCGCGAGTGTCGCGTCGGCCTGCTTCTCGGCATGACGTTGGGCATCGTCGCGCTCGGCATCGGATCGATCGTCGTCGACTTCCCCGTCGCGACCGTCGTCGGCATTTCGGTCGTGCTGATCTGTGCGTGGGCGGCGACCGTCGGCGCGTCCATGCCGCTGCTCGCCCGCGCGATCCGCATCGACCCGGCCGTCATCTCGGCTCCCATGGTCACGACGCTCGTCGACGCGACGGGCCTCATCATCTACTTCCTCGTGGCCGGCGCCGTGCTCGGGTTGTAGAACGCGCTACTCCTCCTCGTCGCCCCACTCGGGCGCGCGGCCGGCGATCCACTCTTCGACCTCGTCGGCGGTGCGCGGGATGAACGCCGACAGGTTTTCGGCACCGTCCTCCGTGACGAGGATGTCGTCTTCGATGCGCACGCCGATACCGCGGAACTCTTCCGGCACGGTCAGGTCGTCGGGCTGGAAGTACAGCCCGGGCTCGATCGTGAACACCATGCCGGCCTGCAGCTCGCCGTCGAGGTACAGGTCGCGGCGGGCCTGCGCGCAGTCGTGCACATCGATCCCGAGGTGGTGCGAGGTGCCGTGCACCATGTAGCGGCGGTGGTAGCCGGCGTCGGGCTTCAGCGACTCCTCCGCGCTGACCGGCAGGAAGCCCCACTCGGCGGTCTTGGCGGCGATGACGGCCATCGCCGCGGCGTGCACCTCGCGGAACCGGATGCCGGGCTTCACGATCGCGAACGCCGCATCGGCGGCCTCGCGCACTGCCTCGTACACCATGCGCTGCACGGGGCTGAAGGTGCCCGACACGGGTAGCGTGCGCGTGATGTCGGCCGTGTAGTAGCTGTCGAGCTCGACGCCGGCGTCGATGAGGATCAGGTCGCCGGGCAGCACGGGCCCGTCGTTGCGGGTCCAGTGCAGAATGCACGCGTGCGGGCCGGAGGCCGCGATCGTGTCGTAGCCGACCGTGTTGCCCTCGGCGCGGGCCCGCCGATTGAAGGTGCCCTCGACGAGGCGCTCGCCGCGGGGATGCTCGATAATCTGCGGAAGGTCGCGCACGACGTCGTCGAAGCCCTGCGCGGTCGCGGCAACGGCGCGGCGCATCTCGTCGACCTCGTACTCGTCCTTCACGAGCCGCAGTTCGCTCACGTCGCGGGCGAGTTCGTCGTCGCCCGCCGTGTCGACCCCGGCGCCCTCGGCCGCGGTGCGGAAGCCGCCGACCAGGCGCGCGGAATCGACGCGGTCGGTGAGGCGAGCATCCGCCTCGCGCACCACCAGCGTTTCCTCGTCGACGGCGTCGAGCATGGCGTCGAGCTCGCCGAGACCGCGGGCGGTGAGCGCGAGGTCGACGGCGACGTCGTCGCGGCTTGGCCGCGGGCCCGTCCAGAACTCGCCGATCTCGGGGTTTGCGTAGAACTCGTCGGAGTCGCGCCCCGCCGCCTCGCGGAAGAACAGCACCGCTTCGTGGCCGTCGGCTGTCGGCTCGAGCACGAGGACGCTCCCCGGCACGGTGTCGCTACCCCAGCCGGTGAGGTGAGCGAACGCCGAGTGGGCGCGGTACGGGTAGTCGGTGTCGTTCGAGCGCTGCTTCGCCGGGCCCGCCGGAATGATCAGCCGCTGGCCGGGGAACAGCGACGAGATGCGCGCGCGACGCGCCGCCGCGTACGCAGCCTGCTCGCGGGCCTCGCCCACGCCGGCCGGGCGCTCGGCCCAGCCGCTCGAAATGAAGTCGCGGAACTTCTCCGACCCGGGGGTGGTGGATCGGTTTTCCGTCGCGCGGGGGGCCTCGGTGGTTGCCTTGTCGGTCTCAGCCATGCCGACCATTGTTTCACCGTGCGCCCCGGCGTGCGCCGATCGCTGCGGATGCGCGGGGCTCAGTTCAGAATGACGCGCGCGACGATCGGGCGGTGATCGCTGCCCGTACCGTCCTCGGTGGTGATGACCCGGAACCCGGTCACCGCGATGTCGTCCGTCGTCATGATGTGGTCGATGGGGGCCCCGAGCAGCGGGGGCAGCCGCGTGGGCCACGTGCCGACCGCGCCGTTGCCGGTGACGATGTTCGCCGAGTCGCACGTGCCCAGCCCATCGGGGTCGCCGAGCGCGGTGAAGTGGTCGGGTGTCGCGTTCATGTCTCCGGCGAGAATGACACGTTCGCCCTGACACACCGAGTCGACCCAGGCGAGGTCGGCCCGCCAGTTGTCGAGCTGCGCCGGGATGGGTGCGACCGGGTGCACCCCGATGATGGTCGGGCCGGTGTGGTCGATCGGGCGCAGCACGATGCTCGGCAGCACGCGCGTGTTTCCGACCGTGTCGTCGACGCGGTACTGCCCGATCGACGCCGACACGAGAACACTCGTGGACCGGGCGGCGGCGATCTGGTCGAACGCGACCGTGTAGACCCACATGGGGCTGCCCGCCTCGCGCATGATCACCGCGGTCTGCTCGGCGACATCGGCCGTCGTCTCGGGCAGCACCACGATGTCGGCCTGCTCGTCGAGCGCGAGCGCCGCGATGCGTTCGGCACCCGGAGCATTGCCGAGCGTGTTCCAGGCGAGCACGCTGAGTTCGGCAGGGGCCCGCAGCGGGAACGTTTCGTTGCCGAATCCGCGCACCGACTGCACCGCGACGTTGAGCCCGGCGAACACCATGAGCATGAGCGCGATCGCCGCGAAGAAGCGGCGCGCCGGCGGAACGACGAGGGCCAGAATGACCACCACCACGGCCGCGATCAGCGCGGCAGCGGCGGCCGCCGATCGGAGGGCGACCATTTGCGCGATGTACGGAGACAGGGTGAGCCCAAACAGGCTCGGCCAGGCGACCACGAGAAGAACGATGCCGATGATCACGAGCGTCGCCGCAGAGATCACCTTCAGCACCATGGTGTCTCGAGCCTAACCCGGGCACCTTGCCAGGCCCTGCGTCCTACGATGACGGTATGGCGCATCCGCTGATCGATCTGCACGCGCACTCGAGCGTCAGCGACGGCACCGAGACGCCGACCCAGCTCATTCGCGCCGCGCTCGAGGCGGGCCTCGACACGATCGCGATCACCGACCACGACTCGACCGCGGGGTGGGACGAGGCGCTGACGGCCGCCGCCGGCACCGGGCTGCAGGTCATCCGCGGCATGGAGCTGTCGACCCGCGACGAGTGGCGCAGCGTCCACGTTCTGGGCTACCTGTTCAACCCGAACGACGGCGATCTCGTGGCCGAGACGGCGCGCATTCGTGACGACCGGCTGACCCGCGCCGAACGCATGGTGGGGCGCCTGAGCGAAGACTTCGACGTGACCTGGGAGGACGTGCTGGCCCAGTCGGGCGGGGTCTCGATCGGCCGTCCGCACATCGCCGATGCGCTCGTCGCCCGCGGCATCGTGCGCACCCGCAGCGAGGCGTTCGCCTCCATCCTGCACTTCCGCGGCGGCTACTACCTGCCGCACGCCGCCCCCACCGTGCTCGACGGGGTGCGACTCATCGCGAACGCCGGGGGTGCCCCCGTCATCGCGCACCCCGCGACCCGGGGCGCCGACGCCGTCATCGACGAACGGATGCTCGTTCAGCTCATCGACGCCGGCCTCGTCGGTCTCGAGATCGGCCACCGCGAAAACACCGACGCGGGGCGCGCCACGCTCGAGCGCTGGGCCGAGCGCTACGACCTCGTGGTGACGGGCTCGAGCGACTACCACGGCGAGGGGAAGCCGAACCGGCTCGCCGAGAACACGACGAGCCCCGACGCGCTCGAGCGCATCATCGCCGCCGCCCGCGGTGTCGAGCCCGTGCGGGGCTAAGCGGCCGCGACGCGCCCCTCAGCGTTACGCCGACTCGACAACGCGAGTCGACCCGGTCTCGGTCGTGACCTCGGGGCCCCCGGTGCCGCGCTGCCAGCGCACGAGCAGCACCAGCGGAATCACCGCGGTGGCGAGAGCGGCGGCCACCGTGAAGGCGGCCCGAACGCCGTCGGCTGAGATCGATGCCTCGCCTGTCGCCGGAGCGACGAACGCCGCAACCGACAAGAACAGGGCGATACCGGCGGCCCCGGCAACCTGCTGAACGGTGCCCACGATCGCCGACCCGTAGGGGTTCAGCTGCGGCCGAAGCGACGCGAGCCCGTTCGTCAGTAGCGGGGTGAAGAGCAGGGCAAGCCCCAGCCCGATGCCGATGTTCGCGACGGCGACGAGCCAGATCGGGGTCGCCGAGGTGAACATCGACATGCCCCAGAGCGTGCTCGCCATCAAGACGATGCCGGGAATCACGAGCGAGCGCGGCCCGACCTTGTCGTAGCGGCGGCCGATGAGCGGGGCCATCAGGCCCTGCAGCAACGCACCCGGCAGGATGACGAGGCCCGAGACGAGGGTGGAGGCCCCCAGCACCTCTTGCACGTACAGCGGAATGATGATGATCGCGCCAAACAGCGACATCGAGGCCACCGTGATGATGCCGATCGAGAGCGCAAACTGCCGCTCGGCGAACGTGCGCATGTCGAGCAGAGCGTCGTCAGTGCGCTGCAGGCGCACCTGACGCAGGACGAACAGTGCGAGTGCGACGACTCCCACGACGAGCGAGATCGTGCCGGTCACGACCGAGTCGGATTCGGACCCGCCCTCGGCGTGACCGCCCTCACCCAGCTGGGCGAGTCCGAACACGAGCCCGCCGAATCCCGGAACCGACAGCATGATGCTGACGAGGTCGAGGCGTGAGCCACGACGCTGTCCGACGTCGACCATGCGCAGCGCGCCGATCACGAGGGCCGTCGTCGTGAGCGGCAGCATCGTGATGAACAGCCAGTGCCAATCGGCGATCTCCAAGATGAAGCCGGAGAGCGTCGGGCCGACGGCGGGGGCCACGGCAATCACGGTCGACACGGTTCCGATCACCTGCCCGCGGCGCCCCGGGGCAACCAACGCGAACACGGTCGTGAACAGCATGGGCATCACAATCGCCGTGCCGCTGGCCTGAATGACGCGGGCGACAATCAGCAGCTCGAAGAACGGCGCGACTGCCCCGAGCAACGTGCCGGCCGTGAACAGCGACATCGCCGTCACGAACAACGCCCGCGTGCTGAAGCGCTGCAGCAGCCAGCCGGTGATCGGGATCACGACAGCCAGGGTCAGCATGAACGCCGTCGTCAGCCACTGCGCCGTCGTCGCCGTGATGCCGAACACCGCGATGAACCGCGGAATCGCGACGCCCATCAGCGTCTCGTTCAGGATGACGACAAACGCCGACGCGATCAGAACGCCGAGCACGATGCGTCGCTGGGCGGCGGTCACCGGAGTCGGCGCAGGCGGAGCGGAAGAGTTCGTGGTCGTCACCCGAAGCGCAACCTAGATGATTGATTCCAAGGGGTGACCGGCGGCGCGCCTGTCTCAAGCAGTGGTTGAGGGTGTCCAGGATCGAGGTT
>NZ_JBKBPI010000006.1:0-160996 GCF_046293215.1 Microcella sp.
CTTCGATGGCGTTAGACACCACTCAGAATGAAGGCCTTCTCCTCAACTACGTGTCACCAACCTGCTGACCGAGTACAGCTAGGCGAGCGCGCGCGGGCCAAGCAGGCTCTTCACCTCGCCGAAGAATCCGGCGGTCGTGTCGATGCGATGCGGCAGCTCGAAGACCCGAGCGGTGTCGTCGCGCACGAGGCGCAGTCTCACCTCGGTGTCACCGCGGTGACGATTCAGCACGGCATCGAGCTCGGCCACGACGTCGACGGTCGCCCGTTGCTCCCGGACGGACAGCACGATGGGCCCGGAATCGGTGCTCACGCCGAAGTCGGGGGTGCGCAGCAGGTTCGCCTGCAGTGTGATGCCATCATCGCGGTGGTTCACCCTGCCGGTGACGACGACGATCGTGTCGGCCACGAGCCCCTGCGCGAACTCTTGATACGACTTGCCCAAGAACATCACGGTCAGCTCGCCGCCGAAGTCCTCCAGCGTGATCATGCCGTACGGATTGCCCGACTGGCGGGCCACACGGTGCTGCACGCTCGTGATCAGGCCCGCGACCGTGACTTTTTCGCCGTCGTCTGGCGGGTTGTCGTTGAGTTCAGCGATACCGACTCCGGCGTGCTTGGCGAGCGCCACTTCGAGGCCGGCCAAGGGATGATCGGAGACATACAGGCCCAGCATCTCGCGCTCGAAGGCCAGCTTGTCTTTCTTCGCCCACTCCGGCCGCTCGGGAACGGCGGCTGCGGTCGTCTCGCCCTCGTCGAAGAGGCTGTCGAAGTCGAAGCCGATGTCTCCCTTGTCTTCCGCGCGCTTGTCTTTGACCGCCGACTCCACGGCCGCCTCGTGGATCTCCATGAGGGCACGACGGGTATCACCGAGTGAGTCGAAAGCGCCGGCCTTGATCAGCGACTCGATGGCTCGCTTGTTCGCCACGGGGGTCGGCACCTTCTTGAGGAAGTCGTGGAAGCCGGTGAAGCGCCCCTTGTCTTCGCGCGCCTGACGGATGCCCTCGACGACGTTGTGACCGACGTTGCGCACGGCGCCGAGACCGAAGCGAATGTCGTCGCCGACGGCGGCGAAGTACTCGATCGACTCGTTCACGTCGGGCGGCAGCACCGTGATACCCATGCGTCGACACTCGTTGAGGTAGACCGCCATCTTGTCTTTCGAGTCGCCGACGCTCGTCAGCAGGGCCGCCATGTACTCGGCCGGGTAGTGCGCCTTCAGATAGGCCGTCCAGTACGACACGACGCCGTAGGCGGCGGAGTGCGCCTTGTTGAAGGCGTAGTCGGAGAAGGGCAGCAGGATGTCCCACAGGGTCTTGGTCGCCTCGGCGGAGTAGCCGTTGGCGGCCATGCCCGCCTGGAAGCCCTCGTACTGCTTGTCGAGCTCCGACTTCTTCTTCTTGCCCATCGCCCGGCGCAGCAGGTCGGCTTGAGCGAGCGTGTAGCCGGCGAGCTTCTGGGCGATCGCCATCACCTGCTCTTGGTAGACGATCAGACCGTAGGTGGTGCCGAGCACCTCTTCCAGCGGCTCGGCAAGCTCCGGATGAATCGGCGTGATCGGCTGGCGGCCGTTCTTGCGCAGGGCATAGTTCGTGTGGCTGTCTGCACCCATCGGGCCCGGGCGGTACAGCGCGAGCACGGCGGAGATGTCTTCGAAGTTGTCGGGCTTCATCATGCGCAACAGCGAGCGCATGGGGCCGCCGTCGAGCTGGAAGACCCCGAGGGTGTCGCCGCGGGCCAGCAGCTCGTAGGCGGCGGGGTCATCCAGCGTCAGGTCTTCGAGCACCAGCTCGGTGCCCCGGTTCGCGCGAATGTTGTCGAGCGCGTCATCGATGATGGTGAGGTTGCGCAGCCCCAGGAAGTCCATCTTGATCAGGCCGAGCGACTCGCACGCGGGATAGTCGAACTGCGTGACGATCTGGCCGTCCTGCTCGCGCTTCATGATCGGGATGATGTCGATCAGCGGCTCACTCGACATGATGACGCCGGCCGCGTGCACGCCCCACTGGCGCTTCAGATTCTCGAGGCCGAGCGCCGTGTCGAAGACGCGCCGAGCATCCGGATCGGTGTCGATCACGGCGCGGAAGTCGTTCGCCTCCTTGTACCGCGGGTGGTCTTTGTCGTACATGCCCGACAGCGGCATGTCTTTGCCCATGACGGACGGCGGCATCGCCTTCGTGAGCTTTTCCCCCATGCCAAAGGGGAAACCGAGCACGCGCGAGGAGTCCTTCAGCGCCTGCTTGGCCTTGATCGTGCCGTAGGTGACGATCTGCGCGACGCGCTCGTCGCCGTACTTCTCGGTGACGTAGCGAATCACCTCGCCGCGGCGACGGTCGTCGAAGTCGACGTCGAAGTCGGGCATCGAGACGCGGTCAGGGTTCAGGAAGCGCTCGAAGATCAGCCCGTGCTCGAGCGGGTCGAGATCGGTGATACGCATGGCGTACGCGGCCATCGAACCGGCACCCGAGCCGCGGCCGGGGCCGACGCGAATGCCGTTGTCTTTCGACCAGTTGATGAAGTCGGCGACGACGAGGAAGTAGCCCGAGAACCCCATCTGCGTGATGACGCCGATCTCGTACTCGGCCTGCGCGCGGACGCGGTCGCTGATGCCGTGGGGGTAGCGCTTCTCGAGGCCCGCCCAGACCTCCTTGATGAACCAGCTGTCCTCGGTCTCTCCCTCGGGGACAGGGAAGCGGGGCATGTAGTTCGCGCTGGTGTCGAACTGCGTGTCGACCCGTTCGGCGATGAGCAGCGTGTTGTCACACGCCTCCGGATGATCGCGAAACAGTTC
Source organism: Microcella sp. (assembly GCF_046293215.1). Classification (GTDB taxonomy): domain Bacteria; phylum Actinomycetota; class Actinomycetes; order Actinomycetales; family Microbacteriaceae; genus Microcella. Next base: position 2,791 of record NZ_JBKBPI010000006.1, read on the forward strand.
GCGCATCTCCCGCGCCGACTTCAGGTAGAACTCGTCAGCATCAAACTTGAAGCGATTGGGGTCGTCGAGGGTCGAGCCCGACTGCACACACAACAGCGCCGCGTGCGAACTGGCATCGCCGGGATGCGTGTAGTGCAGATCGTTCGTCGCCACGAGCGGCAGATCGAGCTCGCGGGCGAGCCGGATGAGGTCGCTCATGATGCGGCGTTCGATGCCGAGGCCGTGGTCCATGATCTCGGCGAAGTAGTTCTCTTTGCCGAAGATGTCGCGAAACTCAGCCGCGGCCTCGACGGCCTTGTCGTACTGGCCGAGTCGCAGCCGCGTCTGCACCTCGCCGCTCGGGCAGCCGGTGGTCGCGATCACGCCCTCGCTGTACCGACTCAGGAGCTCTCGGTCCATCCGGGGCTTGAAGTAGTACCCCTCGATCGAGGCGAGGGACGACATCCGGAAGAGGTTGTGCAAGCCGGTCGTGTTCTGGGCGACCATTGTGATGTGGGTGTACGCGCCCGCACCAGAGACGTCGTCTTCCCCGCCGCCTCCCCACTTCACGCGGGTCTTGTCGGTGCGATGAGTACCCGGCGTCAGATAGGCCTCGGTCCCGATGATGGGCTTGATGCCCGCCTCGGTGGCGGTGCGCCAGAAATCGAAGGCACCGAACATGTTGCCGTGGTCGGTGACGGCAATCGCGGGCATGCCCTGCGCGACGGCTTCTTCGATGAGGGGCTTCACGCGCGCCGCCCCGTCGAGCATGGAGTACTCGCTGTGCACATGCAGGTGGACGAACGAGTCAGAACTCACGGAACCTCCGTCGACGGCGTGGGCGGGCCACCAGTCTAGGTCGCGCTCGGGGTACTGCCGGGCGTGTCGCGAGGGGTGTCAGGATGCCCGAAGGACGTCGAGCGCGTGCTGCAGGTCTTCCGGGTACTCCGAGACGAATTCGACGCGCTCGCCGTGCGCGGGATGGGTGATCTCCAGGCGCATCGCGTGCAACCACTGCCGAGTGAGCCCGAGTTTGGCGCTGAGAGTCGGGTCGGCGCCGTACATCGCGTCACCCACGCAGGGGTGACGCTGCGCGGCCATGTGCACGCGGATCTGGTGGGTGCGGCCCGTCTCGAGATGCACCTCGAGCAGGGTGGCCGCGGGAAAGGCCTCGATCGTGTCGTAGTGGGTCACGGAGGGCTTTCCGCCGGCGACCACCGCGAACTTCCACGCCGAGCCCGGATGCCGGCCAATCGGGGCGTCGATCGTGCCCGAGAAGGGGTCAGGATGACCCTGCACGACCGCGTGATAGATCTTGCCCACCTCGCGGTCGTGGAACTGCCTCTTGAGCTCGCGGTAGGCGTTCTCGGACTTCGCCACCACCATCAGTCCGCTCGTACCGGCGTCGAGCCGGTGAACGATGCCTGCCCGCTCGGGTGGACCCGACGTAGCGATGCGAAAGCCCGCGCCCGCGAGTGCACCGAGCACGGTCGGGCCGTCCCAGCCGACGCTCGGGTGTGCTGCAACGCCGACCGGCTTGTCGATGACGACGATGTCGTCGTCATCGTGCACGATGCGCAGGTTCTCGACGACGACGGGGCGGATGCTCGGTTCTTCTCGGGGCTGCCAGGTCACCTCGAGCCACTGGCCGGCCGCGAGCCGGTCGGACTTGCCGACGATGCGGCCGTCGAGGCTCACACCCTGGGCATCAGCGATCTCGGCGGCCTGCGTGCGTGAAAAGCCGAGCAGCTTCGACAGGGCGACGTCGACGCGCTCCCCGGAACGGCCGTCGGGGACGGGCATCGATCGCGACTCGGTCACGACGACGCCCGTCCCCGACGGGATGCTGCGGTGCTCAGTTGCCGTAGCCCGGGTACTGCGGGTTCTGCTGACCCGGGTACACGGGGGCCGATCCCGGCGCGGAACCGGGCTGGCCGAAGGCCGGGGCGGAGGCCGGGGCGGAGGCGGGCTGGCCGTAGGCGGGCGCCGAGCCGGGAGCCGAGCCGTAGTTCTGCTCAGCGGGCTGCTGACCCCATGCGGGCTGCTCGTCGTGAGCACTCGGCTGCTGCTCGACGGGGCCGGAGGGCGCGCTGCCGCCCTGCGGCTGCGACGATCCATCGAGGTCGGCGAGCTGCGATTCGATGTACGAGCGCAGCTGCTGGCGGTACTCACGCTCAAAGGTGCGAAGCTGCTCGACCTGCTGTTCGAGGGTGGCCTTCTCGGCCGCAAGCGAGTCGACTACGGCGCGCTGCTGGCCCTCAGCCTCGGCGACGAGACGCGCGGCTTCCGCACGGCTTTCAGACAGAACGCGCTCGGCTTCGGCCTGGCCCTCGGCGATGAGCTCGTCGCGCTTCTGCATGCCCTCGCGCACGTGCTCCTCGTGCAGGCGTCGGGCAAGCTGCAGCAGGTTGGCCGTGTTCGTCGACTCGATGTCGGCCTGGCTCTGGCTGTCGTCGGCGGCCGGTGCAGCGGCGACCGGAGCGGGCTCCGGAGCCGCGGGGGCCGACGCGAAGGCGGGAGCGGGGGCGGATGCCGGCGCGGGGGCCGAGGCAGCGCTGCGCTGTGCTTCCGCGATGCGGGCGTCGGCCGCGACCAGGCGCTGGCGCAGCTCGTCATTCTCTTGGTTCAGGCGACGCAGTTCGACCACGATTTCGTCGAGGAAGTCATCGACCTCGTCTTGGTCGTAGCCTTCCCGGAACTTCGTGGACTGGAAACGCTTGTTGACGACGTCTTCGGGCGTCAGGGCCATGATCGTCACCTCGAACTTTCTGGAGCAATTGAATAACGGTGGGGTAACGCTAGCAACACTGCGTCACACCCGTCACATCTGCGGCATTCAGCGTACATCCGGCTGACCACCTGGCGCACAGTATGTCAGGGGCGCACCAGGTTCATCAGAATCCAGACGACAAACAGCACGATCATGAAGGCCAGATCCAGCTGGATGCTGCCGAGCCGCAGAGGCGGGACAACCTTCCGAACCGTGCGAATCGGGGGGTCGGTGATCGTGTAACTCAGCTCAGCCACGACCACCATGGGACCGCGCGGGCGCCAGCCCCGATTCAAGACCTGCACCCAGTCGATGATGAACCGCGCCCACAGCGCGATGAAGACGATCAGGAGCGCAAAGTAGAGAACGCTGAGAACGATCGTGACAAGCAGTTGCACGTCTCTAGTGTCTCAGGTCGCTGCTGAGAGCGCGCGTCAGTCGCGACCGACGAAGGAGGCGTCGACCTCGCTGTCAGTCTCGGCCGACTCACCGCTGACGGCCACGTGCGCAGGCGACAACAGGAACACCTTGGCCGTGACGCGTTCGATCTTGCCGTAGAGCCCCTGCGAGAGCCCGCTGGCGAAGTCGACCAGACGACGCGCCTCCGACTCGGTCATCTGCGTGAGGTTGATGATGACGGGGATGCCCTCGCGGAAGCTCTCGGCAATGACGGCGGCGTCTTTGTAGTGACGCGGGTGGACGGTCAGGATCTCGTTCATGTCGTGGGCGGCCGCGGCGGGACGCGCGGAGGCGGCCCGGCGCAGCGGGGTTACGGGCGCCTTCTGCGGCGCACTGGCGGTCGGAGCGGCGGTCGGGGCGGCGACGTGCGCGGGTGCCGCGGTCGCCGGGGTCTCGTCGTATCGCGCCTCTTCGTCGGCGAGGCCGAGGTACACCATGGTCTTGCGAAGCGGGTTGCTCATGACTAATCCTTCGTCGTCCGTGTGTTCACGAGGTTAGGGGGCGGCTGGTCGTTTGCCGGTGATTGCCGTTCCGATGCGAAGGTGTGTCGCGCCCTCGGCAATGGCGTCGGGAAAGTCACCCGACATCCCCGCGGAGATCGCCCGCGCGCCCGGGTCGAGGCGGCGCACCCGCTCGGACAACAGCCGCAGGCGGGCGAAGGCGGCCCGCGGAATCTCGTCGAGCGGGGCAACCCCCATCACGCCCGCGAGGCGTAGCTGGGGGTGCTCGAGAACGCGCTCGGCGAGCGTCTCGAGCTCGTCGGGCACGACGCCGCCTCGCCCGGGATCGTCCGTCAGGTTGACCTCGAGGAACACCTCGCACGGCTCGTCAGCCTTCGCCAGCGCCGTGACGAGCGATGGCCGATCGACCGAGTGGATGATGCGTGCGTACCCCAGAACGGCGCGCGCCTTGTTGGACTGCAGCTGCCCCACGAAATGCCAGGTGAGCGGTTCGTCGCGCAGCTCAGCCGCCTTGGGCGCCGCATCCTGATGTCGGTTCTCCCCGACGTGATGGATCCCGAGGCGCACGAGATCGCGGATGAGGGATGCGGGGTGAAATTTGGTGACCGCGATCACCGTCACGTCGTCGGGGCGACGGCCCGCATCACGGCAGGCGTCGGCAACTCGACCGAGCACGCGCTCGACGCGCTCGGCCAGCTCCCCCGTCGTGTCCATCGCCCTAGCGCAGGAACTCGGGCACGTCGAGGTCGTCGTCAACCTCGACGGCGGCGGCGTCCAGCGGATCGATCGGAGCGGTCGCACCGAGCGCCTCACCCGAACTCCACGTTTCGCCCGTCTCATCCATCCCGGCCTGCGGGGCCTCCGACTCGCTCCCCTCGGCCGCCAAGAAGCTGGAGCGCCGATCGGTGCGAATCGCCTGGGGTTCACCACCGTCGAAGCCGGCCGCGATGACGGTCACACGCACCTCATCGCCGAGCGTGTCGTCGATGACGGCGCCGAAGATGATGTTCGCCTCGGGATGCACGGCCTCCTGCACGAGACGCGCCGCGTCGTTGATCTCGAAGATTCCGAGGTTCGAACCGCCCTGGATCGACAACAGCACGCCGTGGGCGCCGTCGATACTCGCCTCGAGCAACGGGCTGGCGACCGCCAATTCCGCCGCCTTGATGGCGCGGTCGGCTCCCCTACTCGACCCGATTCCCATGAGGGCGCTTCCGGCGCCCTGCATGACGCTCTTCACGTCGGCGAAGTCAAGGTTGATGAGGCCCGGGGTGGTGATGAGGTCGGTGATGCCCTGCACACCGGCCAGCAGCACCTGGTCGGCCGTTGCGAAGGCCTCGAGCATGCTGATGCCACGATCGCTGATCTCGAGCAGCCGGTCGTTGGGTACGACGATGAGCGTGTCGACCTCGTTCTTGAGGGCCGAGACGCCATCTTCGGCTTGCGCCTGACGGCGCTTGCCCTCGAAGCTGAACGGCTTGGTCACGACACCGATGGTCAGTGCACCGATCGACTTCGCGATGCGTGCAACGACGGGGGCACCTCCCGTGCCCGTTCCGCCGCCTTCGCCGGCGGTGACGAACACCATGTCGGCACCCGCGAGCGCTTCCTCGATCTCTTCGGCGTGGTCTTCCGCCGCACGCCGACCCACCTCGGGGTCAGCGCCGGCGCCGAGGCCACGCGTGAGCTCGCGCCCGACGTCAAGCTTGACGTCGGCGTCGCTCATCAGCAGCGCCTGCGCGTCGGTGTTGATGGCGATGAATTCGACCCCGCGCAATCCGAGCTCGATCATGCGGTTGACGGCGTTGACGCCGCCGCCTCCGATGCCGACCACCTTGATGACGGCGAGGTAGTTCTGGTTCGTGGTCACGTCGGCCTCCGTTTAACCTTCAACCTCTACCTGAGGTGTAAGGTATCCTCAACTGCTGATCACCACGAACGGTACGGCCCGGGTGGCCTCCCGTGGCTCAGGCGGCGCGCGTGTCGCCTCATCCGTCCGCGTCGCGGACAACGAGGCTGTCGGGAGCAGAGACGTCGTAGATCCAGCGCGTGCCCTGGTCCGTCGCCGCGATTGCGGCGTCCAGCACACGGGCTTTCTGCGCCGAGCGCTCGGCGTCGCCCCAGATCACCACGTGGCCGCTTCCGCGCAACTCGAAGGTCACATCGTCGCGCGTCGTTGCCGTCACCGTCTCGACCCGTGCCGCCATATCGCGCGGGATGCTGATGAGCACGTCGGCGACCGCCGCAAAGGCACGCTCCCCCGCCTCGCCGCTGGCCAGCTCGATGCGCGGCAGGCCATCGGGGACATCGGTGACCGACTCAACGACGACGCCGGCCGCATCCACGAGCTCCCAGCCGTCGCCGGCCGGCAGGGCACCGACGGGGGTGCGCTCCACGATGCGAACGATCAGCGTGTTCGGCGGCACAATCTCGGTGGAATACGAGCGAATGAGTGCGAAGGAGGCCAGGTCGTCGCCGATCGCGGCGTCGGCCAGGAACGCGAGCGGAGTGCCGAGGTGCTCATCGAGCGCATCCGTGACAACGGCGGCGTCGAGCCGCTGGGTTCCGGTGACCTCGATCGTGGTGAGGGACATGAGCGGGCTGAACGTCACGGCAACCACGCCGGCGATCAGCGCACTGAACGACGCCACCGCACCCACGACGATGGCGCGTCGTCGGCGCGAGTGACGCGTGAACCGGCGCACTTCGCCGCGCTCGGCGCGACGCCGGTCGCGGGCCGCCTGGCGCTCCAGCGACCGCGCGTCGCGGCGCGCTCGCGCCGCAGCCCGCCGTAACTGCCGAGCGTCGGCCTCGGCGGGCTTCGCGTCGCGTGGCGGCGGCGCCGCCTCGCCAGCGGGCGGGGGTGCCGACCGACGAGGGGTCCCCGACGGGGGCGGGGGCGGGCCGGCGAGCCCCTCGGGACGTTTCACGGCCGCATCCGACCATCCAGCGCATCCCGAATCTGCGGGATGATGCGGTACACGTCGCCGCAGCTGAGCGTCATGACAATGTCGCCCGGCTGGGCGATCTCGGCCACCCGGCGCGCGGCGTCATCCCAGTCGGGGCGGTACGACACGTGCCCCGCATCGGCGAACGCGTCGGCGACGAGGGCGCCGGTGACCCCGGGGATCGGGTCCTCGCGCGCGCCATACACGTCGAGAACAATCGTGTGGTCAGCGCCGGTCTCGTACACGGCCGCGAATTCGGTCGCCATCGCCCGGGTACGGCTGTAGAGGTGGGGCTGGTGCACCGCGATGACGCGACCCGAGCCGACCACGCTGCGCGCCGTCTGCAGTGCCGCGGCGACCTCGGCGGGGTGGTGCGCGTAGTCGTCGTACAGTCGCACGCCATCGGCCTCGCCGTGACTTTCGAAACGGCGTTGCGTGCCGGCAAACCCATCCAGCGCACTGACCGCCTGTGCGAGCGGTACGTCGAGCACACCCAGCATGGCGATGACGCCCGCCGCATTGACCGCGTTGTGACGCCCGGGAATGGCCAGGCGCCCCGTCGCACTGCCCCCTTCGCCCTCCACCGTGAACGCGACGGGACCCTCCTCACCGATAGCAGTGAGCCGCAGATCGGCATCCGGCGCCGTACCGAAGGTGACGAGGCGAGGCCCAGAAAGCCCCGCCTCGTGATCGGCGCGCAGGCGGGCAGCGAGACGCCGAGTGGCCTCATCGTCGGCCGACAGCACGACGGTCTCACGCACGCGCGAGGCGAAGCGGTAGAAGGCGTCCTCGATGCCCTGGGCGCTGCCGTAGTGGTCGAGGTGATCGGAGTCAATGTTGGTGATGATCGCGAGGGCTGTGTCGTACAGCAGGAACGAGCCATCAGACTCATCGGCCTCGATGACGAACAGGTCGCCCGTTCCCCACGCCGCCGACGTGCCCGCCGACTGAATGACCGCGCCGTTGACGAAGGACGGGTCATGCCCGAGTTGACGCAGGGCCTCGACGGCCATACCGGTCGATGTCGACTTTCCGTGAGCCCCAGCGATGGCAACGAGCCGCTCGCCGCGCACAAGCCAGGCGAGGGCGTTCGCGCGATGCAGCACGGGAATACCGCGCTCGAGGGCGGCCACGTACTCAGCGTTGTCTTGCCACAGCGCTCCCGTCACGACGAGCGCATCGGCACCGTCAATGTGCGCGGCGTCGTGTCCGATCGCGACGGGGATACCGACCTCGCGCAGCGCCTGGACGGTTGGCGACTCGGCGCGGTCACTGCCGGTCACGCGGTGGCCACGGGCGTGCATCATGCGGGCGATGCCACTCATGCCGCTGCCACCGATTCCGACGAAGTGCAGGGCTCCGAGTTCGTCGGGCAGTACGAGGTCGAGGTCAGGTGCGATCATCGGCCATCACCCTACGCGGTTCGCGCGGCGGCCTCGCGCGCCAACGTGACGACAGCGCGCGCCGCGTCCGGTCGCGCGACCGTCGCGGCAGCAGCCGTCATGCGAGCGATCTCGGCGCGGCCCGTGAGCAGGGGTATCAGCGTCTCGGCGACCCACTCGGGGGTGAATTCCGCATCGTCCACGAGGAGCGCAGCGCCCGCCTCGCGCAGCTCGGTGGCGTTGAGCTTCTGCTCACCGTTGCCAACGGGGTACGGCACGAGCACGGAGGCCAGACCGACCGCGGCCAGCTCCGTGACGGTCGCCGCACCCGATCGGCACACAACGAGGTCGGCTGCTGCCAGCGCGAGGTGCATCTCGTCGCAGTACTCCATGACGTGGTAGCCGTCGAGTCCCGGATCGGTGCCGCCGCGTCCGGTGCCCGTGATGTGCACGACCTGCCAGCCGGCGCCGAGCAGTAGCACGATCGACGCCGACACCGTTTCGTTCAGTCGCGTGGCTCCGGTGGATCCGCCTGTGACGAGCAGGACGGGACGCTCAGCGTCGAGCCCCAGGGCGGCGAGGGCGCGGGGCCGCTCGGCGCGCCGGTCGAGGTTCGCGATCTCGGCACGCAGGGGCATGCCGACAACCGTCGCGCGTCGCAGGGGGGTGCCGGGGAACGTGGTCGCGACGACCCCGCCGAGCCAGCCGCCGAGCCGATTCGCGATGCCGGGCCGGGCATTTGCCTCGTGGACAACGAAGGGGATGCGCTCGGCCCGCGCGGCGACGTATGCGGGCGCGGCGGCGTAGCCCCCGAATCCCACCACCACGTCAACGGCGTGCTCGCGAAGGATTGCCCGCGTGCGGCGAACCGCGTCGCGGAAGCGGCTGGGAAAGCGCAGCGCGGAAACATCGGGTCGACGCGGAAACGGCACGCGCGGGATCGTGAGCAACTCGTAGCCACGCGCCGGCACCAGTCGCGCCTCCAGGCCTTCCGCCGTGCCGAGCACGGTGATCGCGACGTCGGGCTCATCGCCTCGCCAGGCATCAGCGACGGCGAGCAGGGGGTTGACGTGGCCGGCGGTACCGCCGCCGGCGAGAAGGACGGATGTCACCGTGACGCCTCCGTGAGGGGTGCGTTGCGGGTCAGCGACAAGACGACGCCGACCGCGAGCAGGGTCGCAACGAGAGAGGAACCGCCCGCCGAGATGAATGGCAAAGGCACGCCGAGCACGGGCAACATGCCGAGCACGACGGCGATGTTCACAAACGACTGCACGATGAGCCACGTCATGATGGCGCCCACGACAATTCGGCGGAACGGGTCAGCCTGGGCCCGAACGAGGCGCACGAAGGCGATGGCGAGAGCGACGAATACCGCCAGAACGACGAGCGCTCCGACGAGGCCCAGCTCTTCGCCGATGATCGCGAAGATGAAGTCGCTCTCGGCGTGCGGCAACCACGACCACTTGGCCGAGGAATTGCCCAAGCCCACACCGAACAGCCCTCCGGAGCCGAGCGCCCATGTTCCGTGCACCACCTGCCAGCACACGCCCTCGTAGTCTTCGGGCTGACAGCCATCGAGCCACACGGTGATGCGGCTGCTGCGAGACGGGCTGGAGAAGGCGAACGCGATGGCACCCGCGATCAGCCCCGCGACCAAGAGCGCCAGCTTTCCGAGCGGCGCGCCCGCGAAGTAGAGGGCACCCAGCACCATGGCGAGCATGACACCGGCGGTTCCGAGGTCGTCACCGATCAGCACCATACCGATACTGAAGAACGACAGGGGCAGGGCGGGGAAGATCACGTCCTGCCAGCTGCGCAGGCCGTCGGCTTTGTCGGCGAGCACGGCCGCGAGCCAGACGGCGAGGGCGAGCTTCAGGAACTCAGACGGTTGTGCCGTGAAGCCCCCGATGTACAGCCAGTTGCGGTTACCGCCGTACTCGTACCCGAGCGGAGTGAAAACGACGAGCGCTTGGAGCCCCACGCCGAGAATGACGAAGTGCCGCGCCCAGCGACGCCAAAAGATGGCTGGCAGTCGACCCACCATGAGCATGACGGGGATTCCGACGAGGGCGAAGAGGCCCTGGCGCACGAAGATGCCGAAGAAGTCGCCGTTTCCGCCGCTGCCCGAGATCACGAACGATGCCGACAGCACCATGACGAGCCCGAACAGCACGAGGAAGATGGTCACGCCGAGCAGCAGGATGGCGTCGCCGTTGTCGGTGCCAAAGAGCTTGCGCACCGCGACGACGGCCACCGGCGGCCGCCCGGCGGGCTCAGCGGGCGTCGGGCGAGGGGGTCGGATGCTCGTCATCCGGTCCTCCCTCCGTGTGACGTCGGACCGCGTCAGCGAATCGTCGTCCGCGGTCGGCATAGTCGGTGAACTGGTCCATGGATGCGGCTGCCGGGGCCAACAGCACCGTGTCGCCCGGCTGGGCGACCTGTGCCGCGAGCCGGACGGCTTCCGGCATCACCCCGTCAGTCTCCCCGGCCGTTACCTCCAGCACCGTGAGGTGGGGCGCGTGTCGGGCGAACGCCTCCCGCAGCGCTGAGCGATCATCGCCAATCAGAATGGCGGCGCGGAGGCGGTCTCGGTGGTCAGCAACGAGCGGTGCCAGGTCGACGCCCTTCGTGAGGCCGCCCGCAATCCAGACGACTGAGCGGTACGCGGCGAGCGCGGCGGCTGCGGCGTGGGCGTTCGTTGCCTTCGAGTCGTCGACCCAGATCACGTCGCCTCCCGCGGCGACGACCTCCGTGCGGTGGGCGTCGACGCGGAACGCACGCAGGCCGTCGCGCACCGCCCTCGGTTGCACCCCGACGGCCCGGGCAAGGGCGGCCGCGGCGAGGGTGTTCGCAAGACCGTGCGGCGTCTGTAGCCCCGCCTCGCGCAGGTCGGCGAGGGTGGCCAGTTCGAGGGCGCTGGTGTGCCGCTCGGCCAGAAAGGCGCGATCGACGATGAGGTCGTCAACCACGCCAATGTCGCTCGGCCCCGGGGTGTCTGAGCCGAATCCGATGGCGCGGCAGCCCTCGATCACGTCCGCCCCTTCGACCATGCGCATGGTTGCCTCGTCGCGGCGGTTGTACACGCAGGCGACGCGGGTGTTCTCGTACACCTTCGCCTTGGCGTCGCGGTACGCCTGCGCCGAGCCGTGCCAGTCGTAGTGGTCATCTGCCAGGTTGAGGCAAGCGCTCGCGAGCGGAACCAGCGCACCGGGACCGCTCGTCGGCAGCCAGTGCAGCTGGAAACTCGACAACTCGACCACGAGCACGTCGAAGCCGGCCGGATCGCGCACCGCGTCGAGGACGGGCACGCCGATGTTTCCGCAGGGAGCGGCGCGCAGCCCCGCCTCCCGCAGCATCGTGGCGGTCAGCTGGGTCGTCGTGGTCTTCCCGTTGGTACCCGTGATGAGCACCCACTCGGCAGCGGGCTCCACCTTGTCGCGCACCCGCCACGCCAACTCGATGTCTCCCCAGAGCGGGATGCCCGCATCCTGGATGGCGCGGATCAGCGGCTGGTCGGGGCGGAAGCCGGGCGAGACGATCGCGAGGTCCGCGCCGAGCGCGAGGACGGCATCCGCATCGCTCGAGTCGTCGCCGGAGAGTTCGACGAGGTCGACGCCGATGACCGGGAGGATGCGCGCCCGGTCAGCGTCGGGGGTGCGTGCCGCCACGGTCACGCGGGCGCCGAGTTCGGCGAGCGTGTCTGCCGCGGCGAAGCCCGTCACCCCGAGGCCGAGCACCACGACGCGGAGGCCCTGCCAGTCGGCGCGCCAGCTCGTCAGATGATCGAGCGGCCCCGTCACAGGTGGCTGATCCACTCGAGATAGAAGAGTCCGACACCGACGGCGACGAAGAGCCCGCCGATCAGCCAGAACCGGACGACGACGGTGACCTCGGCCCAGCCCTTCAGTTCGAAGTGATGGTGCAACGGGCTCATCAGGAAGATGCGCTTGCCGCCGGTGATCTTGAAGTATGCGCGCTGCACGATGACCGAGCCGGTGACGATGAGGAACAGGCCACCCATCAGGATCAGCAGCAGCTGCGTGTGGGTGAGGATCGCCAGCGCGGCCAGCGCCCCGCCGATGGCGAGTGAGCCGGTGTCTCCCATGAAGATCTGCGCGGGCGAGGTGTTCCACCACAGGAACCCGATGAGGCTCGCGGCAATCGCCGCGGCAACGATCGCGAGGTCGAGCGAGTCGCGCACGTCGTAGCACTTGAACGCCACGGCGGGATCCAGGCCCGCGTTCGAGCACGACTGGTTGAACTGCCAGAACGCGATGATGATGTAGCCGACGATCGACAGGATGGAGGCTCCCGTGGCGAGCCCGTCGAGACCGTCGGCGACGTTCACCGCGTTCGAGGTGCTCACGACGATGATGTTCACCCAGATCGCGAACAGGATCATCGCGCCCACCGAGCCGAAGGTGGCGAAGTCGAGCCACTCGATGTCGCGCACGGCGGAGATCTGCGTCGACGCGGGGGTCAGGCCCTGGCGGTCGGGGAAGTTGATCGCGACGAGCGCGAAGGCGGTAGCGACGATCACCTGGCCGGCGATCTTCGCCCACCCGCCGAGGCCGAGGCTGCGCTGGTTGCGCACCTTGGAGAAGTCGTCGATGAAGCCGACGATGGCGAGACCGGCGAAGATGCCGAGCACGAGCAGGCCACTCAGCGTGAACGGTTCACCGGCGACGAGGTGGCCGAAGACGTAGCCGAGTCCCGCGCCAAGCACGACGACGATGCCGCCCATCGTGGGCGTGCCGCGCTTGGTGTGGTGGGTCTGCGGCCCGTCCTCGCGGATGAACTGTCCCCACTCGATGCGCTTGAACAGGCGCACGAACACCGGCGTCGTGAACAGGGTGAAGGCCAGGGCGAAGGCGCCGGCAAACAGCAGGGCAATCACGTGACGGCTCCGATCAGCCGGTCGACGATCGGGGTGAGGTCGGTACGGCCTCCCCCGGTCACCAGCACAGTGTCTCCGGCGCGAACTCTGTCACGCAGGCCAGCGTAGGCCTCATCGGCCGTGTCGACGAGGAGCGACTCCCCATCCCACGAACCCTCGAGGCCCGCCGCGTTGTGCAGGTGGCGGGCGCCGTGGCCGATCACGATGAGTTGCGACACGTCGAGGCGCACCACAATGCGCCCGAGCGCATCGTGGGCCTCGAACCAGTCGGCCGGTTCCGTCTCGAGCTCACCGACGACGGCAAACGACCGCGCCGCGGTGCCACGCGTCAGCCCGGCGAGCACCTGCAACGACCGTCGCACCTCGGCGGGCGTCACCGCGCCGCGGTCGTCAATGACGAGAATGTCGTCGGGCGCCGTCAGACGCGCGCATCGACGAGGAACGTCTCGGATGCTGGCGGCCGCCTCGAGCGCGTCGGCGAGCGTCGCGCCGTCGGCGATTCTGTCGTCGATCGCGCGAATTGCCGCATCGACGGCGACCTCGCCGAGGGCATCGATCGTGACCTCTGCGCGTTCCTCTCCGTGCCGAAGCGACAGCACGGTGCCGGCGCGAGAGGCGATGACGTCGTCGACCGTGACGGCCATCACGCCCACCCCGCCTCGCGCAGAGCCGCGCGAGCTTCGTCACGGGCCGAGTACGGCGTTCGCACGCCCTGAATGTCGCGGTAGTCCTGGTGGCCGGGGCCAGCCCACAAGATCGAGTCGCCCTCGCGGGCACGGCTCACGGCGACGCGAATCGCCTGCTCGGGCGGGCTGACCTCGTGAATCTCGTCGGGCTGGTTGGCAGCCAGCGCCGCGCCCTCCATGAGGGTGCGGCGGATCGAGGCCGGGTCTTCAAAGCGCGGGTGGTGGTCGGTGATGACGAGGATGTCGCAGCCCTCGGCGGCGACCCTGGCCATCTCGTGGCGCTTGGTCGCGTCGCGGTCGCCGTCGGCGCCGAACACCATGATCGTGCGCCCGGTCGTGAGGCGCCGCACGGCGGCCAGAGTGTTCTCGAACGCGTCAGCACTGTGGCCGAAGTCGACGTAGACGGTCGGGCCGCGATCGCCCGACACGCGCTCGGTGCGGCCAGGCAGGTAGGCCTGCACCCCGGCCGACAGCACCTCCTGCAGCCGCGCGAAGTCGTGCCCGCCCTCCAGCAACATGACGATCACGAGTCCGGCGTTCGCCGCCATGTGCCGTCCGATGATCGGGATGCTCGTGGCGAGCATCCGCCCGTCGCGCGCGGTGAGCGTGAACGCCGTGTACTGCGGCGTCTCCTCCGTGACCACGACGCGCCAGTCGGCGTCGATGTCGTCGCGCGAGGTGATCGTGGTCGTGGGGATGTCGGCCGCCTCCACGACGCGAGCGCCCCACGGGGAATCGAGGCAGACAACACCACGCCGAGCACGATCCGGCATGAACAGCGGCACCTTCGCGGCGAAGTACTCGTCCATGTCGGCGTAGTCGTCGAGGTGATCGTGGCTGAGATTGGTGAAGCCGACGACGTCGTGCACGATGCCGTCGACTCGGTGCCGGCTGAGCGCCTGCGCGCTGACCTCGACCGCGACCGACGTGACCCCCGCCTCGCGCATGCGTGCGAGCAGGGCGTGCATCTCGGTTGCCTCCGGCGTCGTCAGGCGGCTGACGACCGTCAGGTCGCCGATGTGCCGCTCCGCGGTGGAGGTGAGACCCGCCGTTTCGCCGAGCTGCGTCAGCATCCCCTTCATCAGGTACACGCTGGACGTCTTGCCGTTGGTCCCCGTGATTCCGTAGAGCACGGCCGGGTTATCAGCGGTCTCGTAGACCCACGCGCTCAGTTCGCCGAGACGGCTGCGCGGATTATCGACCACCAGAACGGGAACGTCGAGCTCTCCGATGAGGTCGGCGCCCGCGGCGTCGGTGAGGATGGCGACGGCGCCCGCCTGGACGGCGTCGGCGGCGAACTCGGCGCCGTGACGGTGCTGCCCGCGCACGCCCACGTAGAGGTCGCCGGGGTGCAGGTCGCTCGTCGACAGCGTGATGCCGGTCACCGACACGTCGGCGAGTTCGCCGCGCACGTCGATTCCCGCGACATCGCGCACGAGCTGCTCGAGCGAACGGGGGCGAGGATGCTCGGGGCGCAGAACCGGAGGAATGCGACCTGACACGCGCGACCTCTTCTTTCGACTTCTCGTTCCTACCAGGTGGTGGGTAGGCGGGGCGGGGGCTGCGTGCTCGGCGCCACCCGGAAGGTCTTCAAGACCTGCGTCATGATCTGCTGGAACGGAGGCGCCGCAGCCGCGGCGACCTTCATCGTATCGGGCTTGCCGAGCGTCACAATGACCACGAATTCGGGGTTCTCGGCGGGGGCCAGACCCGCGACCGACACGATGCGCTCGCTGGTGTAGACACCGTTGACGGGAACCTCGGCGGTACCCGTCTTCGCGGCGACGCGGTAGCCGGGAACCGTCAACTGCGGGCCGACGAATCCCTCGGTGACCACCGACTCGAGAATCTGCACCGTCTGGTTCGCCGCCTGCTGCGAGATCACCCGCGTGCCCTTGTCCTCAGGCAGGTGCGTCACCTCGTCATCGCGCTCGCATCCGGTGACAAGGGTGAGTGGCTGCAAGACGCCGCCGTTCGCAATGGCCTGGTAGGCCTGCGCCATCTGCGCGCTCGTCACCGAGATGGACTGGCCGAACAGCTGCATGTAGGCGCCGTGTCCGTCGATCGACTCGGCGGGCCGCACGATGCCCGACTCTTCACCGAGGAACGACACCGACGTTGGCGAGCCGAACCCGAAATCGAGGAAGTACTGCTCCCGCTGCGCGAACGTCAGCCGTTCGCCGAGCAGGGAGGTGCCGACGTTCGACGAGTTCATCAGAATGCCGGCGGTCGTGAGTTTCAGGCCGTCGTGCGCCCACGCATCCCGAATCTGCCAGCCATTGATGGTGTTGTAGCGCGCCGGAACGGTCACGCGCTCCCCCGGCGTCGTCACGCCGGCGTCAAGCATCGCGGCGATCGAGATCGACTTCATGGTCGAGCCCGGCTCGTACGGCCACGAGAAGATGCGCGAGCCGAGGTTGTCGGGGTGCGTCGCGTTCACGTCGTTGGGGTCAACGGTCGGCCAGTCGGCCGCCGCGATGATGTGCCCGTCTCGCACGCGAACGACCATGGCGGTCGCCCAGTCGGCGCCCACCGCGGTGGCCTGTTCGGCCAGTCGCTGCTGCGCAAACCACTGGATGTCGGAGTCGATGGTCAGGTGCAACGTGCCGCCGTCGACCGGCTCCTGATGCACCACGGTGCTGCCGGGCAGGCGCACGCCGTCGGCCCCGCGCTCGAAGGTCGACGAGCCGTCGACCGCAGCCAGGCACTCATCGAGTCTCAGCTCGAGCCCGGTCTGCGGGCCATCGGTGCCCAGGAAGCCCACGAGGTTGCCGGCGACCTGGCCGTTCGGGTACGTGCGCGCGGCAATGCGCTCGGAGTACACCCAGGGGATGCGCAAATCACGCACCTGCTGAAACACGTCGGTGGGCACCCGCCGCACGAGATAGGCGTGATCGCTCTGGGGATTCACCTCGAGTGCCGCCTCGATGCGCTCCAGGAGGTCGAGCGGCTCGGTGTCGGTGATCTCCGCGATCGCCGAGAGCGCGTCCCACACGCTGTGCCGTTCGCGCTCGCCCGTCTCGCGGTTCACCAGGGTGTAGTCGCCGACGAAGCGCGGCGAAACCGTGATGTCGTAGCGGTACACCGAGTCGGCGAGGGCCACGCCGTTGCGGTCGACGATGTCGCCGCGCAGGCCCTGCAGCGTCTGAGGAATGGAGCGTCGAGCCTCCGCCTCGGTCGCGAGGTCGGCGGCGCGCACGACCTGGATGTCGACCAGCCGAACGACGAACGCCGAGACGATGATCACCATGACGAGCACGGTCGCGGCGACCCGGCGACGTGTGCGGCGATCCGAAGTCACGGGGCTCCTTCCGTGCGTGTGGTCAGTGGTGGCGAGAAGACGGGGTCACTGGGTGATCGGGGCGGGAAGGGGGTCGGGACCGGTGGGCTCTTCGGCGGAGGCTAGTGGCCCCGGCGACGACGGCGTCGGAGCCACGCCCAACGCCTCCCCCGCCGCCGCCGGGACCACGAGCGGCACGTCGACGAGCAGCACATTGCCGACGTTGCTGTCGCGCCCGCCGAGGACTCCCGACTGGGCGCTTGCGGCGACCGGCGTTCCCAGCACGGCCGCGTCCGCCAACCGAAGGTAGGCGGAGGATGAGTTGACCACCATGCCGAGCGACTCGGCTTGCGCGGCCAGATTCTGCGGAGACTCGAGGCGCGCCAGATTCTCGGACAGCACCTGCGAGCTGCGGTTGAGCTCGACCAGCTGCGCCTCGGCGGCGGTGATGCGATACGCCCCCTCCGACAGCTGGATGCTCAGCATGAGCTGGGCAAGCAGGATGGCGAAGACGCCGCTCACGGCGATGGTCGCCGCGAACGCCCGGGGACGCTGCCGGCGCTGCTCGCGTGTGGGGGCAACCTCGACCGGACGCAGGCGTCGCCGCCGCGGTTCGACCGCGGGGCCGGGTGCCGTGGCCGGAGCACCGAGAGGCCGGGCGAGCGCGCTCATGCCACGTCTCGCAGCCGCTCAGCCGCGCGCAACCGCACGGGAATCGCCCGGGGGTTACGGGCACGCTCGGCGTCATCGGCCTGCTCAGCGCCCCGAACAAGCAGGCGCAACTCCGGGGCATGCTCGGGCAATTCGACGGGAAGGCCGGCGGGTGCGGTGGATCGGCTGCGGGCCGCCAGCTCACGCTTCACGATGCGGTCTTCGAGCGACTGGTAGGCCAGCACCACGATGCGCCCGCCGACCGCGAGCGCGCTGATGGCGGCGGGAAGCGCCGCCTCGAGCGCGGCGAGCTCGGCGTTCACCTCGATACGCAACGCCTGGTACACCCGCTTCGCGGGGTGACCGGGACGACGGGCTGCCTGGGGGGTCGCGTCGGCAATGATGCGATTCAGCTGGTCGCTGCGCTCGATGGGCGCCTCGGCGCGGCGCTCGACGATGCGTCGGGCGTACCGGGCAGCCAGCTGCTCCTCGCCGTAGCGGTGGAAGATGCGCCGAAGGTCGGCTTCCGAATAACCGGCGAGGATCTCCGCGGCGGTGACGCCGGTCGTGCGGTCCATGCGCATGTCGAGCGGTGCATCCTGCGCGTACGCGAAACCGCGCTCAGCCTCGTCGAGCTGCATCGAGGAAACCCCGAGGTCGAATAGGACGCCCTGGACGCGGGCGATATCGAGCTCATCCAGCGCCTCCCGCACCCGGTCGTACACCGTGTGCACCGGGCGGAAGCGGTCGCCGAACGGCGCGAGCCGCTCGGTGGCGAGTCTCAGCGCGTCGGGGTCGCGGTCGAAACCAACGACGGTCAGGTGCGGAAAACGCCGCAGGGCGGCTTCCGTGTGGCCACCGAGGCCGAGAGTGGCGTCGATGAGCACGGCGCCCGGCGCATCAATGGCCGGGGCGAGCAGCTCGAGACAGCGCTCGAGCAGGACGGGAACGTGGCGGTCGGCGCTCATGGGAGGTATCGGCCGAGCGCGGGGCCCGGATCCCCATCCGTGCGACCTGGCACCGGGGAAGGTGCGCCAGGGCGGGTCACGGCTGGGAGTCGGAGCCACGCGATCAGAACAGGCCGGGAATCACCTCCTCCTCCATCGACGAGAAGGCCTCCTCCTGGGCGGCGTAGTACGCCTCCCAGGCGGGGGTCGACCAGATCTCGGCACGGTCACCCGCACCGATCACGGTGAGGTCGCGGTCCAGGTCCGCGTACTGGCGCAGTGCGGGCGGGATCGTCACGCGGAACTGCTTGTCGGGCTCTTCGGCGCTAGCCCCGGAGAGGAACATGCGGACGTAGTCGCGGGCGACCTTGCTCGTCAGCGGCGCGGTGTTGATGAGCTGCACCTTCTGCTGGAACACCTCGGGCGTGAAGACGTAGATGCAGCGCTCCTGGCCGCGGGCGAGTACGAGGCCGTCGGCGAGTGAGCCGCGGAACTTGGCCGGGAGGATCAGCCGGCCCTTGTCGTCGAGTTTGGGGGTGTGCGTGCCAAGGAACATGCGTCGCCCCCTTTCCTCTCCGGCCCGAGATCGGGAATTTCCTCCACATTACTCCACTTACCTCCACTTGGAAGGGTTTCGCCCCACTTTATTCCCCCAGAAACCCCTGTGTCCCCCGGACTGGGGGTGGGAGGCACGGCGCGCCCGAAACGCTCCGCATCGGCCGCGATCCGCGCGGGCACGCAAAAAACCGGGGCCGACCCAGTGGTCGGCCCCGGTGCGAAAAACGGTGGGGAGGGAAGTGGAGCGGTTTAGCGCTCGCCCTCCTGGCGGCGCTCCCAGCGCTCGTTCATACGGTCGGTCCACGACGACCGGCTCGGGCGCGATGCGGCGGGCGCCTCGGGCGCGGCTGCGGGCGCCGACCCCTTCGCGGGGGTGAGGGCGAGCAACACGCCGCCGAACATGAGAGCGAAGCCGAGCACGCCGACGAGCGGGATGCTGATGACCACGCCGGTGATGAGCACGCCGATGCCGACGACCGCGAGCAGGGCGCCGACCGTGACCAGGGTGTAATTGGGCTTACCCCGGCGACCCGATACCGCCGACACGAAATCGGCGTCGTTGCGATAGAGGTTGCGCTCCATCTCCTCGAGAAGGCGCTGTTCCTGCTCTGACAGCGGCATGGTGACCCCTTGGCTTGGTCGTGCTGGGCGCGAGGGTTCTCGCGGTCACATCATTCTAGGACCGCCCCCCTGGATAGGCTAGGCGGGTGGCTGAGAGATTGCGCCTAGTTGACCTGGTCCACGCTCGACTCGACCGGTTCCTCGACGACCGTCAGGCGCACCTTGACTCCGTCGCCGACGAGCTCGGCGTCTTCGTCGACGCCGCCCGCGACCTCCTGGCCGGCGGCAAGCGATTCCGCGCCCTGTTCGCCTACTGGGGCTGGCAAGCGGTGGCGGGCGCCTCGAAGCCGGACGACCTGCTGGCGACGTTGGATGAGCATCCCGATATCGACGCCATCATCGACGTCGCGGCGGCGCTGGAGATCTTCCAGGGCGCGGCCCTCGTGCACGACGACATCATGGACAACTCCGACACGCGACGCGGGCAGCCCGCCGCGCACCGCCGCTTCGAGGCCGCGCACCGCGAACGGGAGTGGTCGGGTAGCGCGAGCGTGTACGGAATGTCGAGCGCCCTCCTGCTCGGCGATCTGTTGCTCGGCTGGAGCGACGAGCTTCTTGACGATGGTCTCGCCCAGCTCGGCGACCGACGCGCCGCCCGCGCAGCACGCGATGAGTTTCGCACCATGCGCACGGAGGTCATGCTGGGCCAGTACCTCGACATCTACGAGGAGGTGGCGTGGCGTGAGGCGGAGGAGCGCGAGCAGCTGCCCCGCGCGCACCGCGTCGTGACCTACAAGTCGGCGAAGTATTCGATCGAGGCACCCCTCGCCCTCGGCGCGCTCATGGCCGGAGGCACCGACGGTCAGGTGTCGGCGCTGCGCGCCTTCGGCCTGCCGCTCGGCGTCGCGTTCCAGCTGCGCGACGACCTCTTGGGCGTGTTCGGCGACCCTGAGGTGACGGGCAAACCCGCGGGTGACGACCTCCGCGAGGGCAAGCGCACTGTGATCATCGCCCTGGCTCGGGCCGGTCTGCCCGTCGGACCGCGCGCGCTCATTGACGAACTGCTGGGCGATCCCGAGCTGACGCCCCATCAGGTGGCCACCCTGCAGGCCACGATCCGGGATAGCGGGGCCGTCGAGACGGTGGAGTCGATCATCGCCCGCTCCGTCTCCGAGGCTGTCGCCGCTCTGGAAGGCGCCCCGATCAGCCGAGCCGCGACGCGCGAGCTCATCGGCCTCGCCGACACGGTCACCCGACGCTCACGCTGACCACCAGGGCCGCGGACGCGGGATTCGTGCGGGTCCTCGTCTCGAGCTAAAAAGCCTCGGCCTGCGCGATGCGGCGCACCTCGGACTTCCGCCCCCGGCGCAGGGCATCGGTGGGCGAACCGTCGAGCTGATCGTGCGGGCTGAGCATCCACTCCATGGCTTCCTCGTCACTGAATCCCGCGTCGGCGAGCAGAGTGAGGGTGCCAGGCAGGCCGTGCAGCGGTTCACCGTCGACGAGGAACTCCTCGGGGACAACCACGACGCCGTCACGGCGCACCGCCAACAGGTGCCGTTCTTCCAGCAGGCGGTGAATCTTTCCCGGGCTCAGCCCGAGGAGGGCCACGAGGTCGGGGACGGTCAGCCAGCGGGTTGATTCAGCGCTCACCCCATCAGAGTGCCACGACAGAGCTGATCGAGCGACGGCATCCCCATGTTACGAGCGTGTTACAGAAAACCACACCTTCCCCAATGGTTGACATCAGTTGTACTGTGTAACAGGCGGAAGGGGGATTTCCGCTCGTACCCGTCGCCGCGGGGCGCCGAAACGGCCAGGGGGTTGTTGTCACCATGACCGTCCATCACCACGCACGCTTGAGCATCGACACTGACGTAGACGCACACACATGTACCGAGCAGAATCCGCACGCTGCTGACCGCGCTCGCGAGGTCTTCGCCGGCCTCGCACCGCGAACAGCGGATTCCGTCACCGGACGTACCGAATCGACGCCCCGCGGCACGAACGACCCTCGCCGATCCTCCGCTCGCGCGCTGGCATACAGCACCATGCCCGTCGTCGTCACCGGCGCGATCGTGCTCGGACTCGGGCTCACCGGCCCGGTCGACGCGGCGCAAGCAAACCGGAAGCCTCCCGCTCCGAAGCCGCAGCAGAATCCGGCCGCACCGAACCTGCGTGCCGCCATCGGCCAGATCGGCGCCGCCATGACCCCGGGCGCACTGGGCGTGCGTGCGATGACCACTGCCGCCGCGCCGGCGACCTACGTCGTGCAAGCCGGCGACACCGTCTCGGACATCGCTGGTCGGTTCGGGCTGTCGACGCCCGCCGTCCTCGCGATGAACGGCCTGAGCTGGAACTCCCTGATCTTTCCCGGGCAGGTCCTCACGCTGACCGACGCCCCCGCCCCCGCCCCGGTCGCCGCGCCGCCGGTCACGCAGGGCGGCTACTACGTCGTGGTCGCCGGCGACACCGTCTCGGGCATCGCCGCGCGCTTCGGCGTCACGACTCAGGCCGTTCTCGACGCCAACGGGCTCGGCTGGCGCAGCATCATCTACCCCGGTCAGCGGCTGCACATCCCCGGGGTGAGCCCGGCAGACCACGCGCACAGCAGCGCCGGGGATGTCGCCACCCACGAGTCGGTCGATGCTGACGCCGTGCTGTCGATGCCGGTCAGTGAGCGTCCGACCCTTCCGGGCGGGCCCGCCGAACACGAGGCACCCCCCGCTCCCGCTCCGGCCGCTCCTGCTCCCGCCCCCGCCGCTCCCCCGCCGGCCGCGGCGGCGCCCGCACCGGCGCCTGCCGCCCCAGCTCCTGCCCCGCCGATTGCGCCGCCGACGACGCCGGCGCCGGGCACCGTGACGGCGCTCAACGCCGACCAGCGTGCACACGCGCAGACGATCATCTCGGTGGGGCGCCAACTTGGCGTGCCCGACTACGGCATCGTGATCGCGCTGGCAACAGCGATGCAAGAGTCGTCGCTGCGCAATCTCTCGTGGGGTCACCTCGACTCGGTGGGCCTGTTCCAGCAGCGCCCGTCCAGCGGCTGGGGAACGCCCGCGCAGCTGCAAGACCCCGTCTACGCCACGCGGTTGTTCTACGGCGGGCCGCAGAACCCCAACGCCGGGCGCACACGCGGCCTGCTCGACATTCGCGGCTGGCAGTCGATGCCGTTGACCGTGGCCGCTCAGGCCGTTCAGATCTCCGCCTACCCCGACGCCTACGCCAAGTGGGAAGCGAGCGCCTGGGCCTGGCTGTCGCAACTGGGCTGACCCGTGTGGCGCGGCCCCTCGACACCTGACCCGCACCTACACTCGAGGGCGTGAGCGCCGCGCCCGGAGACCCGTTGATCGGCCGGCTCATCGACGGTCGGTACCAGGTGCGCTCGCGTATCGCCCGCGGCGGTATGGCCACCGTCTACCTCGCCACGGATCAACGACTCGATCGCCTCGTCGCGGTCAAGATCATGCACGGGCATCTGGCCGACGACAGCCAGTTCAAGGAGCGCTTCATTCAGGAGGCACGCAGCGCAGCCCGTCTCGCGCACCCCAATGTCGTCAACGTCTTCGACCAGGGTCAGGACCACGAATCGGCCTACCTCGTCATGGAGTACCTGCCGGGCATCACGCTGCGCGAGCTGCTGCAGGAGTACGGGGCGCTCACCCCCGAGCAGACGCTCGACATCGGCGAGGCGGTACTCGCCGGGCTCTCTGCCGCCCACAAGGCCGGCATCGTGCACCGCGACCTGAAGCCCGAGAACGTGCTGCTCGCCGACGACGGGCGCATCAAGATTGGTGACTTCGGCCTCGCGCGCGCGGCGAGCGCGAACACGGCGACGGGGGCCGCGTTGCTCGGCACCATCGCCTACCTCTCGCCCGAGCTGATCACCCGCGGCATCGCCGACACCCGCAGCGACATTTATGCGCTCGGCATCATGATGTTCGAGATGCTCACCGGTGAGCAGCCCTTCAAGGGCGAGCAGCCGATGCAGATCGCGTATCAGCACGCGAACGACTCGGTGCCGGCTCCCAGCACCGTGAACCCCGATGTGCCGGCCGAACTCGATGAACTGGTGCTGTGGGCCACGGCGCGTGAGCCCGCCAATCGCCCGGCCGACGCCCGCGCCCTCCTCGAGCAGTTGCGCGACACCTCCCGGTCGCTGGCGACCTCCATCGTCGCGACCGGACCGCAGCAGACGATGGTGCTGCCTCCTCTCTCGACCTCCGCCGCCGCGATGACGGCCGAGACCCAGGTGATCTCCCCCGCTGGCGCGCCGACGGCGCCGCCCGCCGACCCGGGCACGCCCAGTCAGCAGCTCGCTCTGGCCGCCCCGGCCCGACGTCGGCGCGGCATCGCCATCATGCTCGTCGTGCTGCTCGTCGCGGGCCTCGCCGCTGTGGCGGGGTGGTGGTTCTCGAGCGGGCCTGGCGGCTCGGTCACGATTCCCGAGCTGCGCAGCGTCGCCGAGGTCGACGCCCGCTCGGCACTCGCCGAGGCGGGCTTGCTCGCCGCCGACGACGTCGTGCGCGAATACTCGCTTGATGTGGATGCTGGGCTCGTGATCCGCACGGATCCCCCGGCCGGCGAGGCGGTTCCGCGCGAGACGGTCGTGACGCTCGTCGTCTCGGACGGCGCGGAGCCCACGACGGTTCCGGATGTGCGTGGTCAGCCCGAAGCGGACGCACGCGCGATCCTTGAGGAGGCCGGCTTCCTCGTCGCCGAGGAGCGCGCGGAACGCTTCGACGACGAGATCGGCGACGGCTCAGTGCTGGAGGTGCGGGACGCCGACGGCGCCGCGCTCGCTCCCGGCACCGACTCGTTCCGCGGCACCGCCGTGTCACTGCTTGTCTCGGTCGGCTCGATTCCCGAGGTGCGCGGCCTCACCCTCGAGGCTGCGCAGGCCGAACTCGAGCGGCGCGGACTCGCCTCGACGGTGGCCGACACGGTGTTCGACAACGACATTCCGGCGAACGCCGTGCTCGGCTACGGCACCCTGCCCGAGGTCATCGCGCCGGGCGACGAGCTACCGCTGATCGTCTCCCGCGGCCCCGACCTCGTGGACATTCCCGACGTGATCGGACTCAGCATCAACGAGGCGATCGACGCGCTGCGCGCCGCCGAGTTCGGCGTCGATGTGCGCACCAACGTGCCCGAGAGCTTCCTGTGGAACTTCACGACCGTGCAGAACGTGATTCCCTCGCAGGACGGCACCGCGATTCGACGCAGCACCATCATCATCGAAGCCTTCGTCTAGGCGCCGACGATCACGCGGGCGTCATCAGCTCGCGCTGAGCTCCTCCGCGACGAGGAACGCGAGTTCGAGCGACTGCATGTGGTTCAGGCGCGGGTCGCACAGCGACTCGTAGCGCGTGGCAAGCGTCGCCTCGTCGATCATCTCGCTACCGCCCAGGCACTCGGTGACGTCGTCGCCCGTGAGCTCGACGTGGATGCCGCCGGGGTGCGTGCCCGCCGCGCGGTGCGCCTCGAAGAAGCCCTTCACCTCGTCGACGACGTCGTCGAAGCGGCGCGTCTTGTAGCCGGTGGGGGTGGTCAGGCCGTTGCCGTGCATGGGGTCGGTGACCCACAGTGGGTTCGCGTCCATCCCCTTAATGGCCTCGAGAAGCGGGGGCAGAGCATCCCGGATCTTTCCGGCCCCCATGCGCGTGATGAAGGTGAGGCGACCCGGTTCGCGATCGGGGTCGAGCACGTCGATGAGGCGCTCCATCGTCTCGGGCGTCGTGGTCGGCCCGAGCTTCACGCCGATCGGGTTGCGGATGCGCTTGAAGAAGTCGACGTGCGCGCCGTCCAGCTCGCGGGTGCGCTCGCCGATCCAGAGGAAGTGGGCGCTCGTGTTGTACGGCAGGCCCGTGCGCGAGTCGATGCGGGTCATGGGGCGCTCGTAGTCCATGAGCAGGCCCTCGTGGCTCGAGTAGAACTCGACGCGCTTCAGCTCGTCGAAGTCGGCGCCGGCCGCCTCCATGAACTTGATCGCGCGATCGATCTCTTTCGCGAGGCCCTCGTAGCGCTGGTTGGCGGGGTTCGAGGCGAAGCCCTTGTTCCACGAGTGCACCATGCGCAGGTCGGCGAAACCACCCTGGGTGAAGGCGCGGATCAGGTTCAGCGTCGACGCAGCCGTGTGGTACCCCTGCACGATGCGGCGCGGGTCAGCCTGACGCGACTCCGGGGTGAAGTCGTAGCCGTTGACGATGTCGCCGCGGTACGCCGGCAGCGTCACGTCTCCGCGCGTCTCCGAGTCGCTCGAACGCGGCTTCGCGAACTGGCCGGCCATGCGCCCCATCTTGATGACGGGCATCGAGGCGCCGTAGGTGAGGACGACCGCCATCTGCAGGATCGTCTTCACGCGGTTGCGAATCTGGTCGGCGGTCGCACCCGCGAAGGTCTCGGCGCAGTCGCCGCCCTGCAGCAAGAACGCCTCGCCACGCGCGGCGCGGGCGAGCCGGTCGCGCAGATTGTCGACCTCGCCGGCGAACACGAGGGGTGGCAGCGTGGCGAGCTCGGCGGAGGCGGCCTCGGCGGCAGCGGCGTCCGGCCACTGCGGCTGCTGCTTAATTGGCAGGGTGCGCCAGTGGTCGAGCCCCGCAACGATGTCGGGGTCAGCGGCGATCACGGGTTCGGTCGGGTCGACCACAGGCGGTACTCCAGTGCAGAACGAGGGGTGGATGGCGCAGGGCGCGAGCGCGCGGTTCGAGCCTAGCCCAGCGATACGAGTGTGCCCGCCGCGGGTTAGCGGACGTGGGCGGGACGCTTGTCGCGCACGGTGGTGGCGTAAACATCGCGATACTCCTGGCCGGACAGGCGGCCGAGTTCGTACATGATTTCGTCGGTGATGGACCGCAACACGAATCGATCGGTCTCCATTCCCGCGAAGCGGCTGAAGTCGAGCGGCTCACCGAAGACGATGCCGGGTCGCAGCACCTTCGGCACGCGCGTTCCGATCGGCATGACCTTCTCGGTGTCGATCATCGCCACCGGGATGACCGGGGCACCGGACTCGAGGATCATGCGGGCAACGCCCGTGCGCCCCCGATACAGAATGCCGTCGGGGCTGCGGGTTCCCTCCGGATAGATTCCGAGCGCCTTGCCTTCGGCAAGCACGCGCAGGCCCGTGTTGAGCGATGCCTCAGAGGCCTTGCCCCCGGAGCGGTCGATCGGGAGCTGGCCGGAGGCCTCGAAGAACATGCGGGTCAACCAGCCCTTGATGCCCTTGCCGGTGAAGTAGTCGCTCTTGGCGAGAAACACCACGCGGCGGTCGAGCACCAGCGGAAGGAAGATCGAGTCAACGAACGACAGGTGGTTGCTGGCGAGGATCACGGGGCCGGAACGGGGAACGTTGTCAATGCCACGCACCCAGGGCCGGAATACGGTGAGCAGGATGGGGCCGATGACAAGGTTCTTCATCAACCAGTAGAACATCGTCGCTCCCCTCCGTCGGCCGGTGACAAGACTAACCCCGCGGCGCAGCGCCGATGGACTCGGCGTGAATGCGCGCGAGATCGGCCGCGCCCACCACGCCCGCGTCGTTGACCAGCTCGGCCACGACGAACTCTGGCTCGGGGTGGTAGCCGCGCGCCGGGAGGTGGGCGAGGTACGCCTCGCGGACGGGGTCGAGCAACGCATCACCGGCGATCGAGACGCCGCCGCCGAAGACGAACATCTCGGGATCCAACACGGCACTGAGGCTTGCGCAGGCCTGACCGAGCCACAAGCCGAGCTGACGGAGCGCGTGGAGCGCGCCGGGGTCGCCGTCCTGCAGGAATTGCGCGAGCATCCCGCCAGATAGCGTGCCGCCGGCCTCGTCTCTGGCGACCGCGAGAGCGTGTCCAATGCCGCCGGCGTCGGCGATCTCGTTCGCCATGCGCAGCAGTGCGCGCCCCGAACCGTACTGCTCAATGCAGCCGCGCGCGCCGCACCCGCAGGGCAGCCCGTCGGGAACGACGCGCAGGTGCCCCAGCTCGCCCGCGGTGCCGAAGCCGCCGCGCAGCAGGCGGTTGCCCGTCACGATGGCCCCGCCCACGCCGGTGCCGATTGTGAGCATCGTCATGTCGTGGGCGTCGCGTGCGACGCCGTAGCGAAACTCGGCCCACCCCGCAGCATTGGCGTCGTTGTCAATCGTGACGTCCATACCGAGACGGGCACGGAGGCGGTCACGAAACGGCTCGTTGCGCCAGGAGATGTTGGGCGCGTAGTAGACGGTCGACTGTGCGGCGTCGATGAAACCGGCGGCAGCAACCCCGGTCGCAATGACCGTGTGCCCGGCGCTCAGGCGCTCGACCATGCCGGCGACAATCTCGACGATCGCCGACGGATCGGTGGCGGGTGTCGGTTGGCGTTCTTCGGCGAGAATCGTGCCGTCGTCGGCAACGAGGGCACCCGCGATCTTCGTTCCGCCAATGTCGATTCCGATTGCATGCACGACTCGAAACTCTATCGGGACAGCAGTCAGCACGCGGCGAGGTGGCGCGGGTAGGGTGGTCGAATTGCCCCAGACCACACCCGGTGCCAGAGGAGCTGCCGTGAAAAAATTCGTCGTCCCGGCCGTCGTGACCCCCGACCCCGACGCGAACACCACCGACCTTCTTGTCGATCGCGTCGCGCAGGCGCCGGACGACGCGCTGTTCGCGCTGCCGACCGCCGACGGCGGCTGGAGTGACGTCACGGCTGCCGAGTTCCAGCGCCAGGTGATCGCGCTCGCGAAGGGCTTCATCGCCGCGGGCGTTGAGCCCGGCGAGAAGATCGGCTTCATGTGCAAGACCCGCTACGAGTGGACGCTCGTCGACTTCGCCGCGTGGTTTGCCGGCGCCGTTCTCGTGCCCATCTACGAAACCAGCTCGCCGAGCCAGATCCAGTACATCCTGGAGGACTCCGAAGCCCACCACCTCATCGTCGAGACGGCCGAGCACTACTCACGCTTCGACGAGATCGCGGGCGACGTGCCGAGCATCGGCCACGTGTGGCAGATGCACCTGGGGGCGCTCGACAAGCTCGCCGCCGAGGGCAGCGACGTCAGTGATGAGACCGTGGAGGCGCGCCGCACCGCGGCGGTGGGCAGCGACCTGGCGACGCTCATCTACACGTCGGGCTCGACGGGCGTGCCCAAGGGCGTCATGCTCACGCACTCGAACTTCGTCGAGCTGTCGCGCAACGCCCGGATCGCGATGAAGGAGGTCTTTGCCCCCGGGGCATCGACCCTGCTCTTCATCACCACCGCCCACGTCTTCGCCCGCTTCATTTCGATCATCTGCGTGCACGGAGGCATCAAGGTCGGTCACCAGGCCGACACGAAGCAGTTGCTACCGGCGCTGGGGTCGTTCAAGCCCACCTTCCTGCTTGCCGTCCCGCGTGTGTTCGAGAAGGTCTACAACTCGGCCGAGCAGAAGGCCGAAGCCGGCGGCAAGGGGAAGATCTTCCGCCAGGCCGCCGACACGGCCGTCGCCTACTCGAAGGCACTCGATTCCGGCTCTGTGCCCCTCGGCCTCCGGCTGCGTTTCACCCTGTTCGACAAGCTCGTGTACTCGAAGCTGAAGAACGCCATGGGTGGTCGCGTGCAGTACGCGGTTTCGGGTTCTGCTCCGCTCGGAACGCGCCTTGGCCACTTCTTCCGGGCGCTCAACGTGCGCATCCTCGAGGGCTACGGCCTGACCGAGACCACGGCGCCGGCCTCGGTGAACCTCGTCAACAAGTTCAAGATCGGCACGGTCGGCCCGGCACTTCCCGGCGTCGGAATCGCGCTCGATGACGACGGCGAGATTCTCATTTCGGGCGTGAACGTGTTCGCCGGCTACTGGAAGAAGCCCGAGGCGACCGCCGAGGTCATGACCGAAGACGGCTGGTTCCGCACCGGCGACATCGGCACCATCGACGACGACGGATACCTCACGATCACCGGGCGCAAGAAGGAGATCATCGTGACCGCCGGCGGGAAGAACGTCGCTCCTGCGGCGCTCGAAGACCCGATCCGGGCGAACCCCATCGTCGGCCAGGTCGTGGTCGTCGGCGACCAGAAGCCCTTCGTCTCGGCGCTGATCACCCTCGACCCCGAGATGCTGCCCGTGTGGCTGAACAACAACGGCGAAGACCCGCAGATGAGCATCGCCGACGCCGCTCAGCACCCGAAGGTTCTCGCCGAGGTGCAGAGCGCGATCGATGTCGCGAACGCCCGTGTCTCACGCGCGGAGTCGATTCGTAAGTTCGTCATCCTCGCCACGGAGTTCACGGAGGCCTCGGGTCACCTGACGCCCAAGATGAGCATCAAGCGCCACGTCATCACGAAAGACTTCGCGTCGGTGATTGACGGCTTGTACTCGGCGTCCCCCGAAACCCAGGGCATCTCGCTCGCGCAGTAGCGCTCACCGCGCTGTGGGCCGTCAGGGCCGCTGGAACCACTCGGCGGTCCTGATGGCACGCATCGCTTCGCGCTTCATGTCGGGCTCGAGTCCTTCGACGTAGACACGGCCCTCGAGGTGGTCGGTCTCGTGCTGCAGGGCTTGCGCGAGCAGCCCCTCCCCCTCGACGACGACGGGGTTGCCGTCGAGGTCGACTCCCTCGACGCGCGCCCACGGGTGCCTCAAACGGGGATACGCCAGACCCGGCACCGACAGACAGCCCTCGTCGACCGGCACGGCGTCACCGCGCACCTCGACGAGCTCGGGGTTGATGACGTAGCCGACGTTCCCGTCGACGTTGTAGCTGAATACGGCGAGGCCCACACCGATCTGGTTAGCCGCGACGCCGGCGCGACCCGGCACCGCGACGGTGTCGAGCAGGTCGTCGACCAGCGACCGCACTGCCGCGTCGAATGACGTGACGCGATCGGTACGGGAGCGCAGTACGGGGTCGCCAAAAAGGCGAATGGGGCGAACGGTCATCGTGTGAGCGTCAGTACTCGGTGTGCGGGATGCCCTCGACGACCAGTGCCGCGAGCTCGCGGGCAGCGTGGCGCGTGTATGGCTTCAGGTCTTTCCACTTCACGACCGAACCGGCCGCGAGCACCTCGTCGTAGGGGATACGGACGATCTCACGCACACGGGAGGCGAAGTGGGCTTCGATCTCTTCCAGCTTGACAAGGTTCGTGCCCTGCGTGGCGGTGTTGATCGCGACGACCGCGTTGCGCACCAGCTCGTCGTAGCCATTGGCCTCGAGCCAGGTCAGCGTTTCGCTCGCCAGTCGCGCCTCATCAACGCTGCCACCCGACACGATCACGACCGAGTCAGCGCGCTCCAGGGTCGGGCGCATGACCGAGTGCACGATGCCGGTTCCGCAGTCGGTCAAGACGATGGAGTAGTACCGCGCAGCCAGGTCGGCGACCACGTTGTAGTCGTCGGCGTCGAACGCTTCCGACAGCAGCGGGTCGGTGTCGCTGGCCAAGACGTCGAGTCGCGTGGCGTCACGCGAGACGAACGTGGAGAAGTCGTTGTAGGCGCCGATGGCGGCCGCGCGGTTGACGACGTCGCGCACGGTCGCGCGCGTCTGCTTGGCGACGCGCTCGGCCAGCGTTCCGCGATCGGGATTGGCGTCGATCGCGATGACGCGGTCCTCGCGAACCGAGGCGAGAGCCATGCCCAGCAGGGTCGTCACGGTCGTCTTGCCGACGCCACCCTTGCGGGTCAGCACGGGCACGAAGCGGGCCTCGAGGCCGAGCGGCCGCGCGATACGCGCATCCATCTCTTTGCGTTCGCGCACGCGACGCGAATCGCCAATGTTGACCTGGCGGAACGTGCTGAGGTACACGAAGCGCGGCCACAGGCCCTCGGGGCCGTTCGGACGCGAGCGCTTCGGGTCGAGCAGGCGATCGGCGGTGAGCATGCCGGCGGCCTCGGGCTCGGTGTCGCCGTAGAGGACGCGTCGAGACAGGTCGGCGGGCAGGTGTGCCGGGTCGATCTCGCTCAGGTCGGGCTCGGTCAGAGCGCTGGCGAGCTGCTCGTCGCCGAGCTGAATCGAGGTCGCGCCCGTCTGCAGCATCTCAACGATCTGCGGGTCAACGCCGCGGGCAGCGAGCTCGGCCGTCGGGTCGGGAACCTCCTCCGCGGTCGTCTCGGGCAGCGCCACGTCGATCGACAGCGACTCGGGAACCGCGGCAATGAACTCGCTACCGCCCCCGGGCTCAACGCCGTCGTTGACGGTGCGGGGCGTCGAGGCACCCACCACGTCAGTCGACACGTCGCCTGGTGCGTCGCGTTTCTCGGCCATGCGGCCTCCTTCCGAAGTTCGACACGCCAGTGTAGCGGGGCGGCCCCGCGCGTACGCCCCGACCGCTCAGCTGGCGACGACGACGAGCAGATCCCCCGCCTCAACCTGCTGGGTCGTCGGGATCGCGCGCCGCTCGATGCGTCCGGCGACCGGCGTCGTGATCGCGGCCTCCATCTTCATCGCCTCGATGGTCGCAATCGTGGCGCCCGCCTCGACCTCGTCGCCCTCGTCGACCTGCAGGGTCACGACACCACTGAAGGGCGCGGCGACGTGGCCCGGCTTCGACGGGTCAGCCTTCTCGGCGGACGCCGAGTCGACGGCGACGGAGCGGTCGCGGATGAGCACGGGACGCAATTGCCCGTTGAGCGTCGCCATGACGGTGCGCATGCCCTTCTCATCGGCCTCGCTGATCGCTTCGAGCCCCATGAAGAGGGTGACACCGCGCTCCATCTCGATCACGTGCTCTTCGCCCGGCTTCAGCCCGTACAGGTAGTCGGGCGTCGACAGCGCTGAAACGTCGCCGTACTGTTCGCGCACCTGCAGGAACTGTTGGGTCGGCTGCGGGAACAGCAGCTGGTTGAGCATCAGGCGTCGGTCATCGGTCGACCCGTCGAGTGCGGCGCGCTGATCGTCGGTGAGGTCGGTCAGGCCCGGCTTGACGGTGCGCCCCTCCAGAACCTTCGTGCGGAACGGTTCGGGCCAGCCGCCGGGCAGATCGCCGAGCTCACCGGCCATGAAGCCGATCACCGAGTCGGGAATGTCGTAGTTCTGGGGGTTCTGCTCGAAGTCGTCGGGGTCGGCCCCGGCGGCGGCCATCTGCAGCGCGAGGTCACCGACAACCTTCGACGACGGGGTCACCTTCGTCGGGCGCCCGAGGATGCGGTTGGCGGCGGCGTACCAGTCTTCGATGAGCTCAAAGCGGTCACCGAGCCCGAGCGCGATGGCTTGCTGGCGCAGGTTCGACAGCTGGCCGCCGGGAATCTCGTGGTGGTACACGCGCCCTGTCGGACCCGGGAGCCCCGACTCGAAGGGCTTGTACGCCCGGCGCACTGCCTCCCAGTACGGCTCCAGATCGCTCACGGCAGACAGGTCAAGGCCGGTGTCGCGCTCGGTGTGGGCGAGGGCGGCCACGAGCGCCGACAGCGCTGGCTGCGAGGTTGTGCCGGCCATGGGCGCACTCGCCGCATCCACGGCGTCCGCACCGGCGCGGGACGCGGCGAGCAGGGTCGCGAGCTGGCCGCCCGCCGTGTCATGGGTGTGCACGTGCAACGGCACGTCGAATCGCTCGCGGAGGGCCGCGACGAGCTTCTCGGCCGCGCCCGCTCGCAACAGACCCGCCATGTCTTTAATGGCGAGGATGTGCGCACCCGCGTCGACGATCCGTTCGGCCAGGCGCAGGTAGTAGTCGAGCGTGTACAGATCTTCGGCCGGGTTGAGCAGATCGCCGGAGTAGCACATGCCCACCTCCGCCACGGAGGTTCCCGTCTCCAGCACGGCGTCGATGGCGGGCCGCATCTGGTCGACGTCATTGAGCGCGTCGAAGATGCGGAAGATGTCGATACCGGTTTCCGCGGCCTCGCGCACGAAGGCATCGGTCACCGCGGTGGGGTACGGCGTGTAGCCCACCGTGTTGCGCCCGCGCAGCAGCATCTGAATGTTGATGTTGGGGAGCGCTTCGCGCATCGCGGCGAGCCGCTGCCACGGGTCTTCCCCGAGGAAGCGCAGGGCAACGTCGTACGTGGCGCCTCCCCACGCTTCGACGCTGAACAGTTGCGGCGTCAGGCGGGCCACGTGCGGCATGACGGCGACGAGGTCGCGGGTGCGCACGCGCGTGGCGAGCAGGGACTGATGCGCGTCACGGAAGGTGGAGTCGGTGACAGCGAGCGCTGTCTGCGCGCGCAGGGCCTCGGCAAAGCGCGCCGGTCCGAGGTCGCGCAGCGCGTCGCGCGAGCCGGCCGGTGCCGGCGCTGCGAGATCGACGGACGGCAGCTTGATCGCCGGGTCGATCACCCCATCCCCCGAGCCGTTGGGCTGGTTGACGGTGACGTCGGCAAGCCACGTCAGCATCTTCGTTCCGCGGTCTTTCGACGGGTTCATCGTCACGAGTTCCGGCCGCTCGTCGATGAACGAGGTCGACAGGTCACCGGCGATGACCGCGGGGTCGTCGAGCACCGCCTGCAAGAACGGGATGTTCGTGGTCACGCCACGAATACGGAACTCGGCAAGCCCGCGCTTGGCCCGGTTGACCGCCGTGGCGAAGTCGCGCCCACGACAGGTCATCTTGGCGAGCATCGAGTCGAAGTGCGGGCTGACCTGAGCACCGGCGGCAATGGTGCCGCCGTCGAGTCGCACGCCCGCCCCACCCGGTGAGCGATAGGTGGTGATCTTACCCGTGTCGGGGCGGAACCCGCTCGCCGGGTCCTCCGTCGTGATGCGGCACTGCAGGGCCGCGCCGCGCAGCTGGATCTCGTCCTGGGTGAGACCGAGGTCGGCGAGGGACTCCCCCGCGGCGATGAGCATCTGGGCGCGCACGAGGTCGACGTCGGTCACCTCTTCGGTGACGGTGTGCTCGACCTGAATGCGCGGGTTCATCTCGATGAACACGTGCTCGCCTGCTCGGTCACCCGCGGTGTCGAGCAAAAACTCGACGGTGCCGGCGTTCACGTAACCGATCGACTTCGCGAACGCGACGGCGTCGCGGTACATCGCCTGGCGGGTATCCTCATCCAGGTTCGGCGCCGGTGCGATCTCGACAACCTTCTGGTGGCGGCGCTGAATGGAGCAGTCGCGCTCGAAGAGGTGCACCGTCTCGCCGTGGGCGTCGGCCAGGATCTGCACCTCGATGTGCCGGGGCCGAACGACGGCCTGCTCGACGAACATGGTGGCGTCACCGAAGGCGCTGTCGGCCTCGCGCATGGCGGCCTCGAGCGCTGGCCGCAGTTCGTCGCGGGTCTCGACCCGGCGCATCCCTCGCCCGCCGCCGCCGGCGACCGCCTTGGCGAACACCGGGAAGCCGATCTCATCGGCGGCGTCGAGCAACACCTGGATGTCGGTGGTCGCCGGGCTGGACTTCAGCACCGGAACACCGGCGGCGATCGCCTTCTCTTTCGCCGACACCTTGTTGCCGGCCATCTCGAGGACCTCGCGCGGGGGGCCGATGAAGGCGATGCCGTTGGCGCGGGCCGCCTCGGCGAGGTCGGGGTTCTCGCTGAGAAACCCATAGCCCGGGTAGATGGCGTCGGCGCCGGACAGCTTGGCCACGCGAATGATCTCGTCGACGTTGAGGTAGGCCCGAACCGGATGGCCTTCCTCACCGATCTGGTACGCCTCATCGGCCTTCAGCCGATGGAACGAATTGCGATCTTCGTAGGGAAAAACGGCGACCGTCTTGGCGCCGAGCTCGACCGCGGCGCGAAACGCCCGGATCGCGATCTCTCCACGATTTGCGACGAGGATCTTCTGGAACATTGCGTCCTTTCCTGGCACGACGGCGCACCGTCGCGTCGGAGGTGGTGGCCGGGGACGTCCGCGAACGGTGCGGATGCACGCGTTCCATAGCCTAGTGAAGGTAGGGTCTTCTTCCGTGCACGTACTGAGCATCAGCTCCCTCAAGGGGGGCGTCGGGAAGACGACGGTGACCCTCGGGCTCGCCTCGGCGGCGTTCTCGCGAGGTTTGCGCACACTCGTCGTCGACTTCGACCCCCAGTCGGACGCCTCGACCGGCATGGACATTCAGATTGCCGGGCGCCTGACCATCGCCGACGTTCTCAGCTCGCCGAAGGAGCGCATCGTTCGGCAGGCCATCGCTCCCTCGGGCTGGACTCGCGGGCGACCGGGCAAGGTCGACGTTCTCATCGGCAGCCCGAGCGCAATCAACTTCGATGGCCCGCACCCTTCGATTCGCGAGATCTGGAAGCTCGAGGAAGCGCTCGCCCACATCGAAAGCGAGTACGACCTGGTGCTGGTCGACTGCGCACCGTCGCTGAACGCCCTGACGCGCACGGCCTGGGCCGCGAGTGACCGGGTCGTCGTGGTCACCGAACCGGGTCTGTTCTCGGTCGCCGCCGCCGACCGCGCTCTGCGCGCGATCGAGGAAATCCGTCGCGGGCTCTCACCGCGCCTGCAGCCGTTGGGCATCGTGGTCAACCGCGCTCGCGTGCAGAGCCTGGAGCACCAGTTCCGCATCAAGGAGCTGCGCGACATGTTCGGCCCGCTCGTTCTGTCGCCGCAGTTGCCCGAGCGTACGTCGCTGCAGCAGGCGCAGGGAGCCGCGAAGCCCCTTCACGTGTGGCCGGGTGAGAGCGCGCAAGAGATGGCTCGCAACTTCGATCAGCTGCTTGACCGCGTGATGCGCACCGCCCGAATCGGCGAGTACGCGCAGTCGTAGCGTCGCGGGCGCCCGCGGGGCGCGCGCTTAGCTCGCGCGGCTGGCGCGACGTGCGGCGAGTTCGTCTTTCGGGTCAGCGGCCGGGCTGGCGTCGAACTCGACCAACTCGGTTTCGACCTCCCGCAGCACCTTGCCGACGGCGATGCCGAAGACGCCCTGACCGCGGCTGACGAGGTCGATCACCTCGTCGTCTGACGTGCACAGGTAGACGCTCGCACCATCGCTCATGAGCGTGGTCTGCGCCAGGTCGTGGACACCCGCCTCGCGCAGCTGCTCAACAGCAGTGCGGATCTGCTGGAGCGAGATGCCGGTGTCGAGCAGTCGCTTGACGAGCTTCAAGACGAGGATGTCGCGGAAGCCATACAGCCGCTGCGTTCCGGATCCGGATGCACCGCGCACGGTCGGCTCGACGAGCTGCGTGCGGGCCCAGTAGTCGAGCTGACGGTATGAGATGCCGGCAGCGCGGGCCGCGACGGCGCCGCGGTAGCCGGCTTCGTCGTCGAGGTCGGGCAGGCCGTCAGTGAAGAGCAGTCCGAGGTCGTAGCGTTCGTCGCTGCGGCTGCTGTCCGTCATGGCGCGTACCTAACCTTCAGTCTTAACGTGACACTTGACGTCACGCCCTCCACCCTAGCGAGCGGGAGACGTTCGAGCCGCGACATCCGCCGTCGACACGTCGGCGTGTCGGGCCACTCTACGACTGTAGCCTGCCGAGGGCCGATCGGATCAGGCTTGATCGCACGATTTCGAGTTGGCTGGCGATCTCGCGGGCAAGCTCGGCAGCCTTCGCTCGGCTCGACGCGTCATTACGCCGCGAGACCGGGATGAGCGCGCTCTCGATGAGGCCCAACTCACGCTCTGCGGAGGCGCGGAAACCCCGCAGGTGGCGCGGTTCGATGCCCGAGCGCTGCAGCTCAACGAGGGCGCGCAGGACCTGGAGCGCGTCGTCTCCATAGGTGTCTGCAGGAGTGATCAGCGACGCGCTAATGGCATCGCTCAGGAGGCCGGGGCTCGCCTGCGCCTCGCGGACCAATTCGTCACGACTGTAACGGCGGGCGCTCGGCAACATCGACGGCGCCGCGGAGTCGAGCCCGACCGGGAGCCGCGGCGTGCGCCCCGCGTCGAGGTCATCGAGGTGCTCACGAATCACCTTGAGCGGAAGGTAGTGATCGCGCTGCATGGTCAGGATGAACCGCAGCCGCTCGACGTCGGCCGCCGAAAACTTGCGGTACCCCGAGTCGGTGCGCTGCGGCGACACGAGGTGACGCTCTTCGAGGAAGCGCAGCTTCGACGGGCTCAGGTCGGGAAACTCGGGGCTGAGTTTGGCGAGCACCTGGCCGATCGACAGCAGATTCGCTGTCGCCGGCCGTCGCGCCTCAGCGGACGACCGAGCGGGCATTAGGCGCCCTGCGGCTGGTCGTGGCGCGACGAGTAGAAGGTGAGATGGAACTTGCCCACCTGCACTTCGGCACCGTCAACGAGGGTCACCGTGTCATCGATGCGCTCGCCGTTGTAGAAGGTGCCGTTCAGTGAACCAAGGTCCCGCACCGCGAAGCGGGTGCCCGAGCGCACAAACTCGGCGTGCTTGCGGGAGACCGTGACGTCATCCAAGAAGATGTCGGCGTCGGGGTGACGGCCCGCCACCGTGAGATCGGTGTCGAGCAGGAACCGTGCGCCGGTATTGGGACCGCGCCGCACGATCAGCACCGCTGAGCCCGACGGCAGAGCGCTGATGATGTCGAGCTCGCCCGTGCGAACACCGGCTTCCATCGCCGCCAATTGCGCGGCGAACTCCGGCCCGTAGTGCACGGTCGTGTCCTGCGGGCGGTAGTTGCGGTCGCCGCCTGCGGTGTTGTCAGCCATCGGTGGTCCTCCTGCGTGCCAGCGTATCCGATGCGTCTGCGCTGTCGAGGGGGTGTGCACGGATCAGCACGCGCGTTTGCCGCAGGTATAGCAGGCCCGCCCACCAGTAGAGGAAGGCGCCCCACAGCGCGAAGGCCCAGCCGACGGGGTCGGACACGACCGCAATGGCGGGGAACGCCTGGCCAAGAACGAGGATGGGAAGCGCGTAGAACAGCGCGAACGTCGCCGTCTTCCCGATGTGGTGAACCGGGAGCGGGCCGAATCGGTGCTGAGCGAGCACGACGCCGAGCACGACGAGGAAGACGTCGCGCCCCACGATGATGACGACGAGCCACCAGGGAACCACGCCGCGAACGGCAAGCCCGAGGACCGCCGCCATGATGAACAGCCGGTCGGCGGCCGGGTCGAGCAGCTGACCGAGCTTGGTGATCTGCCCGAATCGGCGGGCGATAACCCCGTCTGCCCAGTCGCTGATCGTGGAGACGACGATGACGATGAGTGCGGCAACGTCTTCGCCGATGACGACGAGAACGAAGAACACGGGAACGAGCAGCAGCCGCAGGGCGCTCAGGGCGTTCGGAATGGTCCAGACGCGGTCGCTCACCACGGGCGAGGCGGGCGCGGGCTCGGACACGGCCTCAGTCTAGTGAGCGGCCTGCCGCCGCCCCGGAAATCCGGAGCACAGAGTTCGCTGTACACGCCGCGCCGTGGTGGCCACACGGGCGCACGGCGGGTTACCGTACCCGGCATGTCGTGCATTCGGTTCAACACCCCCGCGCAGAAGCGTCAACTCGCCGAGAATGCGCCCGCCATGATGCTCGGTACGGAGCCGGTCGCGCAGTTCCTCTCCCCCGCGGTGACCGACTCGAAGCGTGAGCGCGTTCGCCGCCTGGCACAGAGCGCCGACCCGCGCATCCGGGAAAGCGCGGCCCTGTCGTACCACGCACCGGCCGACGTGTACGAAGCGCTGGCGCGCGACCCCGAGGTCAGCGTGCGCAGCTGCCTGGCCCGCAACGAGCGCACGCCCTGCGATGTTTTGCGCACCCTTGCGGCCGACCCGGACGAGCAGGTGCGCGCGTGGGTGGCGATCAACTACTTCGTGCCAGCCGATGCGATGGAGCGTCTCGCCGACGACGAGAGCCCCACGGTGCGCGCGCTGGTGGCCTGGAAGTCGTCGCTGGCTGACGAGGCCCAGACCGTCGCCGTCTGACGGGATGCCCGCGGCGCGCTTCAGCGCCGTCAGCGCGACCGGAACTGTCCGGCAGCCGACAGGGAGTCGGGAAGCACGCGGGCGAGCGTGGCGATGATTCTCCAGCGCACGGTGGGGATCACGACGCTGCGACCACGGTCGATCGCGCGCAGCGACTGGCGGACGACGGTCGGGGCGTCGAGCCACAGCGCACGGGGGATGCCCGAGACGTCGACGCCCATCCGGTCGTGAAACTCGGTGCGCACAAAGCCGGGCGCCACGGCCGTCACGCTCACGCCGCGATTGCGATAGGTCAGGTTCGCCCAGCGGGCAAACGATACGCCCCACGCTTTCGCCGCGCCGTACGTTCCGCGCGGAGTGAAGGCGGCCACGCTCGAGACGATCACGATGCGACCCCCACCGGCGGCGAGCATCCGTTTCAGAGCGGTCTGCGTGAAGCGCAGCGGCACAGCGACGTGAATCGCGAGATGGTGCTGCTCGTCCTGCGCGGTCGTGGCCGCCAGGTCGCCGCCGATGCCGTAGCCGGCGTTGTTGATGAGCACGGTGACGGGATCGGTCGCGGAGGCGATCCGCGCATCCACTCGGTCGACGTCGGTGGGATCGTGCAGATCGGCCGGCAGCGTTTCGACCGCGACGCCGTACTCGTCGGCCAGCCGCGTCGCCACCTCCTCGAGCCGTTCCGCCGTGCGGGCGACCAGCACGAGGTCGTGTCCGCGGGCGGCGAGCTGGCGGGCGAATTCGAGACCGATGCCAGCGGTGGCTCCGGTGATGAGGGCGCGCGTCACGCTGCCGAGCCTAACCGCGCGCTCGGTCAGCGAGCGGCGTCGCCCACGCGGCGGGGCCGTTCGAGCCCGCCGGGTACTCCTCCAGCGGGACGGCGCCGTCCTGCCAGGCGGCCAGCACGGGATCGACGAGGGCCCAACACAGTTCAGCGGCGTCAGCCGGGACGCTCAACAGCGGGTCGCCCTCGAGAATGCCGTCGAGCACCTCGCCGTAGGCGGTGAGTTCTCCCGAACCGATATCGCTGTCGAGGTGCACCCGCTCGAGCACGAGCGGATCGCCCGGCCCGTTCAGGTCGAGGTCGACCGTGAGGTGCTCGGGCGTGAGCGAGACCGAGATGCGCGGTGCCTCGCCCGCCCCGCGAAAGCCGCGCGGGAGGTGCGCGACGGGGCGGAGGGTGAGCACCGCATCCTTGCGCGGTTGTCCGACAGCCTTTCCGCTGCGCAGGGTGATCGGCACGCCCGCCCATCGCGCGTTGTCGACCGTGACGACCAGCTCGGCGAGGGTCTCGGTGCCGCGTTCGGGCTCGACGCCCTCCTCCTCCGCGTACGCCGGCACCGCGTTCCCGTCGACCTCGCCGGCGGTGTAGCGGGCTCGGCGCGACGCACGGGCGGGGTCGTCGTCGAGCGGGCGCATGGCCCGTAGCGCCTGAACGAGCGACCCGCGCAGGTCGTCGGCGTCGAGGGCGGCGGGCGCCTCCATCGTCATGATGCCCGCCACCAGCAGCAGATGGCTCTGAATCATGTCGACGAGCGCCCCGGCGTTGTCGTAGTAGCCCGCACGACCCTCGAGGGCGAGGGTTTCGTCGTAGATGATGTCGATCGCCGACACGTTGTCGCGGTTCCACACACTTTCAAACAGGCGGTTCGCGAAGCGCAGGCCCAGGAGGTTCAGCACGGTCGACTTGCCGAGGAAATGGTCGACGCGGAAGATCTGGTCCTCCCGGACGCGCTCGGCAAGAAGCCCGTTGAGGTGCCTGGCCGAGTCGGTGTCGTGGCCGAACGGCTTTTCCACGGCGACGCGCACCCCCTCGCGGATGTCGCCGGGCTGCAGCGCCTCAATGGCCTGCACCGTCACGTGGGGCGGCAGGGCGAAGTACAGAATCGGCGGATGCTCGGCTGCGGCCATGAGGTCACGGAGGGCTTCGCGATCGGTCGCGTCGGCGGTGCGCCACCGCGCCGCGGCGACGGTGCGCTCGATGGCCTCGCGTGCGTCCTCGCTATCGGGCAGATCGCCGAGCGCGTCGAGCCCCTCCTCGAGGGCGCCCCGCACGCTCTCGCGCCACGCTGCGTCGTCACTGTCGCTGTGGCCGACGCCGATGAGCTCGAGTCGCCGGTCGGGCTCACGAGCGAGCACACCGGCGAGCCCGGGGACCAGCAGCCGCGTCGTCAGGTCGCCGGCTGCGCCGAGAATGATGAGTGTTTGCGTCGAGGCCATCGGGTCACCGTACCGAGGCAGTCTCGAAGATCGGTCTGCTTGGATGATTCTCATGGCCGAGCGTCTGGAAAACTACGCCCTCATCGGAGACTGTCGCTCGGCGGCGCTCATT
Organism: Microcella sp.; assembly: GCF_046293215.1. Lineage (GTDB taxonomy): Bacteria > Actinomycetota > Actinomycetes > Actinomycetales > Microbacteriaceae > Microcella. The sequence continues at coordinate 44,366 of NZ_JBKBPI010000006.1, forward strand.
GGGCGCACCGGGTCGATCGACTGGCTGTGCATGCCGCGGTTCGATTCGGCATCGCTGCTCGCCCGCATTCTCGGTGACGAGCGCCACGGCCACTGGTCGCTGAACCCCGTCGGCGCTGCCGAGTGCACGTCGCGCCGCTACGAGGACGACACCTTCGTGCTCGTCACGCGATGGGAGACACCGACGGGCGTCATCGAGGTCACCGACTGGATGCCGATCGACAACGGCGAGAGCGACATCGTGCGCCGCGTGAGGGGTATCGAGGGTGAGGTGCGCGTTGAACAGGTCTTGCGCATCCGTTTCGACTACGCCGACGCGATGCCGTGGGTGCGCCAGACCGGCACCGACGATGCCCCCGAGCTCACCGCCATCGCCGGCCCCGACGCCGTCGTGGTGCGCGGGCCGCAGTTCACGGCGATCGATCACGCGCACCGCGCCGAGTTCACGGTCAGCGCCGGTGAGACCGTCGACACGGTGCTCACCTGGTTTCCGTCGCACAAGACGCCCCGGCCCCCACAGTCAGTCGACACGATGCTCGAGCAGACACGGGCCTGGTGGCAGAACTGGGCGCGCACCTGCACGCCACCGGGCGCGTATGACAGCCACGTTCGGCGGTCGCTGCTGGTCTTGCGCGCTCTGACCCACGAGTCGACCGGGGGCATCGTCGCCGCGCCGACGACGAGCCTGCCCGAAGAGATCGGCGGGGGCCGCAACTGGGATTACCGCTACGTCTGGATTCGCGACGCTGCCTTGACCCTGGAAGCGCTCATGATCCACGGCTACCAAGAGGAGGCGAGCGCCTGGCGTGACTGGCTGCTGCGGGCGATCGCGGGTGATCCAGAAGACGTGCAGATCATGTACGGCCTCTCGGGTGAGCGCTATCTGTACGAGCGCGAGCTGACGAGCCTGCCCGGCTACGAGGGCTCCTCCCCCGTCCGGGTCGGTAACGGCGCGTACGACCAGTTCCAGGGCGACATTTTCGGGGAGCTGATGATCGCGCTCGAGGACGCCCGCGAGCTCGGCGTACACGAGGACGACGTCTCGTGGTCTCTGCAGGTGCGTCTGCTCGAATGGGTCGCGACGCAGCTCGACCGCGCCGACAACGGCATCTGGGAAATCCGCGGGCCGCTCCGCACATTCACCCACTCGCGCGCGATGCTGTGGGCGGCCTTCGACCGCGGAATCCGCGCGATTGAGAGATTCGATCTTCCGGGCCCGCTCGCCGAATGGACGGCGGTGCGCGAGCGACTGCGCGACGAAATCGACCGGCACGGCTTCGATGCCGAACGGGGCCATTATCGCCAGCACTACGACACGGTGGAGGTTGACGCGTCGCTGCTGCAGCTCGCTCAGATCGGCTACGTGGCGTACGACGACGAGCGGATGCTCGGCACGGTCGCCGAGATCGAGCGCACGCTGCTGCGCAAGGGGCTTCCGCTGCGCTACCGCACCGAGAGCGGGGTGGACGGACTGGAGGGCGACGAGCATCCGTTCCTCACCTGCGCGTTTTGGCTGGTCGAGCAGTACGCGCGGTCGGGCCGGCTCGCCGATGCGGAGGCGCTGATGGACCGGCTCGTCGGCATCACGAATGACGTCGGCCTGCTGAGCGAGGAGTACGACGTCGACGCCGAGCGGCATCTCGGCAACACTCCACAGGCGTTGTCTCACCTGGCGCTCGTGCGCGCCGCCGACGCGATCTCGGAGGCCCGGCAACCATGACCGATGCGCACGCCGCCGGCGGGGCCCCTCAGGCGCGCATCGACGCGTGGGCGTGGGCGATTCGGCTGTACGCGACGCGCTCGGCGGCGACCGCCGCCTGCAAGGCGGGGCACCTGAAGGTCAACGGTCACACCGTCAAGCCGGCACACCCGGTGAAGCCGGGCGACACCGTGCGGGCGCTGACGCCAGGCGGTGAACGCATCGTGGTGGTCAGGGGCATCATCGTGAAGCGCACATCGGCGTCGCGAGCGGCCGAGCACTACGACGACCGCACTCCCCCGCCCCCGCCCAAGGAAGAACGTGCCCTCCCGGTTCTGCGGGAACGGGGTGCGGGCCGCCCCACGAAGCGCGATCGACGCGAGATCGAACGACTCCGGGGACGCGGCTGACCGCACGCTCTACGTCGCCTGTGGGAACGAACCGCTGGCAGCCATCGCCCTCCAGACTCGATGGATGCGGCTTCGACGCTCGACGACGGACCACCCGGGAATCACGCGGCGGCGCCGCGGGCGCGGGTTTTCGTACACCGACCCAGACGGTCGTCCCGTCACCGACACCGCAACCCTGGAGCGCATCAGCGCCCTCGTGATCCCGCCCGCGTGGAGCGACGTGTGGATCTGCGTCGATGAGCGAGGACACCTGCAGGCGGCGGGAACAGATGCCGAGGGCCGTCGGCAGTACCGGTACCACCCGGCGTGGACGGAGCGGGCCGAGCGGCGCAAGTACGCGCGCGTGCGGGAGCTCGCCCGACATACCGTCCCCCTGCGCCGCTGCATCACGGCGGACCTGCGCGGCGACGATCCGCGCGCCAGGGCGACCGCGATCGCCGCTCGACTCATCGACGCACTGGGAGTGCGGCTCGGCGACGAACGCTATGCGCTCGAGCACGGCACGGTCGGGGCGCTGACCCTCGAACAGCAGCACGTCGCCATCGCGGGCGACCGGGTCACGCTCGACTTCCCGGCGAAATCGGGGGTGCAGTGGAACGCCTCCCTGCGCGATGCCGACTTGGCAGAGGCGCTGAGCCGCGTGCCCCGCGGCCGCCGGGTGCGCCTCACCGAGTGGCGGGAGGGCACGGAACGGCGTCGCGTGGGCTCCCGCGCGCTCACGGAGTACCTGTCGGTGGCGAGCGGCTGTGCGATCACGCCCAAAGACCTGCGCACGCTGCTCGGCTCACGAACCGCCGCCGAGGTGCTGGCCCGGTCGGGGCCGGTGCCGCGCGCCGATCAGGACACGGTCATCCTCGCCGCCGTCGATGCGGTGGCCGACGCCCTGCGCAACACGCGCGCCGTTGCCCGCTCGTCGTACATCGATCCGCTCGTGATCGAACGTTTTCGGCGCGGAACGGTCGCCACGCTCACCCGGTCGGGAGTGTCCGACCGGGCATACGCCGACCTCGTCAGCTGAGGCGCCCTACAGCCCCAGAGCGTCGAGGGATGCGCGGATCGCCTCGGCACTGTGGTGCAGCTGGCGCTCTTCCTCGGCCGAGAACGGCGTATCGATGATGCGCGAAACCCCGCGCCCATCGACGATGCTCGGCACCGAGAGCGCCACGCCACTCACTCCGCGGTAGTTGTCGAGCACGCTGGAGACGGGAAGGATGGCGCCCTCGTCGCGCAGGATCGCCTCGACGATGCGGGCACCGGAGAGTCCGATCGCGTAGTTCGTCGCCCCCTTCCCCGCGATGACCGTGTATGCCGCGTTCTTCACCTCGTCGGCAATCTCGTCCAGCTCTTCGACCGTGAGGCTCGCGCCCTTCTCATCGATCCACTCGCGGATCGGAATCGGACCGATACGGCTTTGAGACCACAGGGGAAACTCGCTGTCGCCGTGCTCACCGACGATCATCGCGTGCACGCTCGCGGCGCTCACCCCGAGTCGCTCGGCGAGCCGCCAGCGCAGTCGCGAGGAGTCGAGAACCGTCCCGCTCGAGAAGACCCGAGAGGGGTCAAGACCGCTGAAGCGCTGAGCGGCGACAGCCAAGACATCGCAGGGGTTCGTCACGAGCATGAACACGGCGTTCGGTGCGCGCTCGACGAGCCGCGGCATCAGGTCGCGCAAGATCTCGACGTTGACTCCCGCGAGGTCGAGCCGACTCTGGCCGGGATGCTGCTTCGCGCCCGCGGTGACAACAACGACGTTCGCCCCCTCGACCACGTCGAGGTCGGCCCCACCGCTGATCGCGCTGGAACCCGTGAACGGGGTGCCGTGGGCGAGGTCAAGAATCTCTGCGTTGACGCGCGCCTCGTCAATGTCGTACAGCACCACCTCCCGAGCGGTCTCGCGGATCAGGGAGGCGTACGCGAGGGCCGTGCCCACCGCGCCGGCCCCGACGATGGCCAAGCGGGAGTTATCGATGACTGCCATGTCATCCACCCTGGCCGAGGAGCCGCCCCGCTGTCGAGGGTCCTTCGACCTATTCGGAGGCCGCGTTCGGGTCGATCAGCGATTGCAGAAGCGACACGAGGATCCCCTCGGCCGCGTCGTGCGGGAGCGCCTCGATCAACGCGGTCAGGGTGGCCTGCTCGGCCGGCAGCTCTCCGGCTCGCAGGCCGAGGAGATTCAGAGCGTCGCTCGGATCGGCACTCGACAGCGCCGCGAGAACGGGCGTCGGATCAGCCGCTGGGCGGCCCCGCACCTCGTCGCCGGCGTCGGTGATGGTGGCGATCAGGTCGTCGGCGGCGTCGGCGGTGACCGGTGTGATCGTGAGGTGAGTGGTGGGCGGTAGACGGGTTCCGTCCGACTGCGCGAGCCCCGGCTGCTGCTGCAGCACGAAGCCGCGGCGGCGCACCGCGTCGGCGAGATGGTGAGGGTCAACCTGCGTGCGGGCATCGGTCGCAGTGTCGGCGGCGAGCGCGAACAACGGCCCGGTGGGTGTGCCCATGACGCGGACGCCGGGTATCGCGGTCACCGCGGTCACGAGGCGCTCGGTCGCGACGCGCGTGCGGTCGATCAACTCGCCGTAGCCCTCGGCACCCAGCAGGCGCGTGATCGCCCATGCCGCGGCCATCGGTCCCGCCGCCTTCGAGCCGAGCAGGGTGGGATTCACGACGGGATATCCCGGCCACCGGGTCGTCGCGAAGTACTGCGCAGCGTGACGGTCGCGACCTCGCTGCAACAGGATGCTCGCCCCCTTGGGCGCGTAGCCGTACTTGTGCAGGTCGGCCGACAGACTCGTCACTCCGGGAATTCGGAAGTCCCACTCGGGAACGTCCGGCCACCATGGCAGCGCAAAGCCGCCGATGCACGCGTCGACGTGCAGTGCGATGCCGTGGTCGGCGGTGTGCGCCGCGATCGTCGCGATCGGGTCGAGGTGAGCGAAGGGGTACGACGGGGCACTCGCGACGGCGATCGCGACGTCGGGTCCGAGTCGTCGCGTGAGCGCGTTCGGGTCGAGGGCTCCGGTGGCCGGGTCGACCGGGACGAGGTCGAGCCGCAGATCAAACAGGTGCGCTGCTTTCTGGAATGCCGCGTGCACCGTCACGGGCGCGAGCAGGCGCGCCCGTCCTTCGCCACCCTGCGCTCGCCACACGTCGCGGGCCGTCTTCACGGCTAGCAAGCAGCTCTCTGTGCCGCCGCTCGTGACCGACCCGACCACGTCGTCGTCGCCATGAAACAGGGGGCGGGCGAAGGCGATGAGGTCACGCTCAAGGGCGGCGACGGAGGGGAAGGCCGTCGGGTCGAGCCCGTTGACCGACTGCACGATCTCCGCGGCCGCGTGCGCCACGCGGTCGATGTCGGACCGCCCGGTGTCGTAGACGTACGAGAGCACGCGGCCGCCCTTGGTGGGCGCGTCGCGGGCCGTCAGCGCTCGCAGCTCGTCGAGCACCTCGGCTATGCGGTCGCTCACCGGACCGCCTCGGCCAGCACGTCGATATCGGCGCGACGCAGACGGTAGCGCCGCAACACGAGGATGCTCGCGATCAGCAGTGCCGCTGGCACGAGGCTGAAGGCGACGACGATGCCGATGATGGCGCTGTCGGGCTGGGCCACGGTCTGACCGCCGACCGATTCGACGTACCCGGTCGCCGCGAGTACCAGGGTGAGCGCGGTGGCCCCGAGGGCCATCCCGGCGGTCTCACCGGCCGTCCAGACTCCGCTGAACACGCCGGCACGGTCCGTGCCTCTGGCACCCGCGTCGTGGGCAATGACGTCGGGCAGCATCGCAAGCGGTAGTGCCTGCATGCCGGCGTACGCGATGCCCGCGAGCGCGACGGGAGCGTAGACCCAGGCTCCCGGCTGCCAGATGATGCCGGTGATCGCCAGCGCGGCGATCGCGTACAGCACGCTCGCGATGACGTACCCCCGCTCTTTGCCGATGCGGCGCGCGACGGCACCCCACACCGGAGTGACGAGCACCGCGGGGGCAATAAGGGCGAGAAACAACAGGGTGACGGCGTCCTCGCTGCGCAGCACGTGCGTGGCGACGTACTGGGCTCCCGCGAGCATCGTTCCCGTGGCGAGCCCCTGCAGCACGAAGGTTCCGAGCAGAGCGCGGAACGGTTGTGACTCGCGCAGTGCGCGGGCCGCCAGTCGATAGTGCACCGAGACGGGTACGCGGGCCGGCGCCGCGGCGGGGCTGCGGCGCGGGGCTGTCGCAGCGGCGGGGGTCAGGCCAGCGGCAATGACGAGGCCGGCGACGACCGCCATGAGCAGGTATCCCTGCGCCGGCGTGTCACCCAGACCGCGCAGCAGCGGCCCGCCAGCGCCGAACAGCAGAATGGCCACGGTGAGAACGACAACGCGCCAGGTGAGCAGCCGCGTGCGCTCGTCGTAGCGGTCGGTCAGCTCGGCCGGCAGCGCGATGTACGGCACCTGGAACAGGCTGAAGGAGGTCGCCGTCAGGGTGAAGGAGACGAGTACCCAGATGGCGGCCGTCGTGGGCCCCACGTCGACCGGGACAGCGAACGTGAGCGCAAAGAAGACCGGCAGCGTGAGCGCACCGAGCAGCATGAGACCGCGGCGCGAGCCGGAGCGCGCGAGCGATCGATCACTCAGCGAGCCGATGACCGGGTCGATGACGACATCCCACAGCTTTGCGAGACTGACGATGAGACCCGCGACCAGTGCCGTCACGCCGAGATTGTCCGTAAGGTAGTAGACGAGCACGAGGCCCGGCAGCGTGCCGAATCCGCCGGTGCCCAGAGAGCCGATCGCGTAGCCCGCGACCGTGCGGCGCGGAATGCGGGAAGAGGTGCGAGCGTCGCCCCGGTGCGTCATGTCCGGAGCATAATGCGCGAGCACCCCCGGTGCGACGGGGACAGGCCGTCGCAGCGGGGGTGCTCGCGGTGGTCGTCGTGCCTGACGACCTCGTGCTGAGGCGCGTTAGGCCGCCTGCTCGCCGATCGCGAAACGAACGTTGCCGTCTTCGGCGACCTGCGCGTCGAGCACCTTGTCGGCGAGGGCGACGGAGGCGTTGTGCTCGAGGAAGACACGGGCAGCGCCGTTCTCGACCACCTGGTCGCCGTCGTACGGTGCAGGCGCAACGGAAACAGCGAACTGAGTCGAGTCAGCCCCGCCCGAGTCGATGCGCAGACCGGCAGTGCCGGGGTCAGCCTCGCGCGACACGAGGTTCTCGATCACTGTGCTGGCGGTCGGGGTCAGGGTGAGCATGGCTGCTCCTTCCGGATCGCGGGTTATGAGCCAGCCACGATTCCAAAGTCGGGCGGGGCGTCTCAACCGCCGGAGGACGATACGGAGGGTTCTCCCACGAAGCTTTGCGCTCTTTGTACGCCTGGCCCGCCGTCAGCGGGGCTAGCCTGCCGCCATGTCGACACCACGCCCCGCGATGCCCGGCCGACGCCCTCCGGTCATGTCGTCGGGGCAGGTCACTCGCACGCTGTTGCTCGTGGCGCTAATCGCCATGGTCGTCGGCGGTCTCGCCTTCCAACTGGGTGCTGCGGACACGTCCTTCGACCGCCCCGGCGAGGTGATCTTGCTGTTCGTCGACGTCGCACCAATCGCGTGGTTTGCGGCGGCACCGATCGTGCTCACGACGCTGCGCTGGCAGGCACTGGATGCGCGGCTTCGGTGGGTCACCGTCGCCGCACTGATCGCGTCGGCCGTGGCGATCGCGGTGCGGCTGATCGTGCTGGACGATCCGCCGCTTGCGGCGATCGTTGACCCCTTCACGGCGGCGTTTCCCGTGTGGGTGCTGGCGGCAGTGCTGTTCATTCGCACCCGGGCACGACGGTTCGCCGCGGGAACGGACGAGGGCATCACGCTCGTGGGGATGGCGCTCGGCTTCGGTTCCGCCGCGGTGGGAGTGGCGCTCGGCGGTCTCCGCCTCGTCCTGGTCGGGCCCCTGGCGACTCCGGGGGTTCCGGTCGTTCCCCTCAGCGATACTCCGACGGTGACCTTCTTGACCGCGGCAACCTTCGCCATGGTTGGCGGCCTGTTCTGGCTGGTGGACCACACGCGGACGCCGCGCATCTGAGGCGACGGCGCCCGGCACGCTGACGGGAAAACGCGACACAATGGCGCGGTGAGTATCGACCGCACCGCCGCCCTCAGCGAGCTCCGTGCCGCCGTCGGGAACGCGCTGTCGACCGACCCGACCGAACTCGATGCGGCACGGTCCGACAAGTCGGGCCACCGCTCGGCCGCAGCGCCGCTCGCGATCGTGCACGCGACGTCGATCGCCGACGTGCAGTCGACCCTGCGTATCGCGAGCGCCCACCGGCTCCCGGTCGTGCCGCGCGGGGCCGGCACAGGACTCGCTGGCGGGGCGATGGCGGGCGGCGACCGTCTGGTGCTATCCACGGCGCGCATGACGCGCATCCACGAGATCGACACGGTCGATCAGGTCGCCGTCGTCGAGCCCGGCGTTGTCGTCGCGGACCTCGACGCGGCGGCACGACGCGAGGGTCTGTTCTACGCTCCCGACCCGGCCAGCCGGGCCTGGGCAACGATCGGCGGAACGATCGCCACCGGCGCGGGCGGCCTCATGTGCGTCAAGTACGGCGTCACGCGTGAGGCAGTGCTCGGAGTCGATGTCGTGCTCGCCGACGGCACACTCATGCGCCTGGGCCACCGCACCGTGAAGGGCGTCACTGGCCTCGACCTCGTCGGACTCATGGTCGGCAGCGAGGGCACCCTCGGCGTCGTCGTCGGCGCCACGGTGCGACTGCTTCCCGTGCCGCTGGGGTCAACGGTCACGATCGGAGCCGAACTGCCGTCGGTCGTTGCCGCCGGCACGGCCGCCGCGGCCATCATGGCCAGCGGTGTGCGCCCCGCCGCGCTCGAGATCATCGACCCGCTGGCGCTGCGCCGCATCCACACGTATCTCGGCCTGCCTGCGCCAGCAGAGTCCACCACCCACCTGCTCGTGCAGACGGACGGGCCGCAGGCGCTGGCCGACGCCGACGCCGCACTCGCCCACATTCGCGCGGCAGGAGGCACCGGCGAAACGTCGACCGACGACGCGAGCGCCGAGCGACTGCTCACCATCCGCCGCTCATTCCACGCGGCCATGGAGGCGCACGGAACCGTCCTCATCGAAGACGTCGCCGTGCCCCGACGGCGCCTGCCCGACATGTTCGCCGCGATCGAGCGCATCTCGCGCGAGTACGGGGTCGAGATTCCGACCGTGGCTCACGCGGGCGACGGCAACCTTCACCCCAACTTCGTGTACGTCGGGGATACGGTTCCGCCCGAGGTGTGGCAGGCAGCGCACGCGGTCTTCCGCGAGGCACTGACGCTGGGCGGCACCCTCACCGGCGAACACGGCGTCGGCGTTCTCAAGAAGATGCACCTGAGGGAGGAATTGGGCGAGCCGCAGCTGGCGCTGCAACGCCGCATCAAGGCAGCCTTCGACCCCCTGGGCATCATGAACCCCGACGCGGTCTTCTGAGGGTGCAGTTAGGCCATCACCACGGTGGCGCTGACCAGCGCGCGACCCCACTGCTCGGCGCGCTCGCACTCGCCCTCGACGAGCGGGCCCGCATAGCCCTCGACGTAGAACGAGGTGGGCCGCTGGGTGAGCGGCAATCCGGCCGACTTCGCGACGCGCCGCGCCGCGGCGGCCGCTGACCCCGGAAGGCCCCTCACCTGGGTCGCCTTCGTGTCGAACGTGGCCACTTGCAGGCGGCGTGCGTCGGCTTCGATCCGCGCCATCCATTCCCGGATGCCCGTGGCACTCGGAACCCCCGCCCCCTTCACGATCGCATCCGCACGCGTCTCGGGCCGGCTCAGCGAGAACGCGTGCGTGGGAGCACCAATCACGAGAAGGTCGATGCCATCGAGGCAGGTGGGCGCGTCGTCGACCCGGACGACGCGCGCATCGCCCGCCGTGCGCAGGCCGGCCGCGATCGCCTGCGCGATGCGCTCGGTGTTGCCCCAGTGCGACTCCACAACGACGAGAGAGGTGGTCATGCTTCGACGCTAAAAGCCACACCGGGGCGACGACAGGGGCTTAGGTCCCTTTCTCGCCGACGTGTCCGGCGCGACGATGGCTGCGCCCTGCGCGGTGCGACCGAGTCCTCAACGACGTGGGGGCCCGCCAGATGGCGAGCCCCCACGGAACGATCTGCGCCCGTTAGGCGATGCGGATCATCTTCTTGTTGACGAACTCGTCGATGCCGAGCGTTCCGAGCTCGCGGCCGGAGCCGGAGTTCTTCACACCACCGAACGGCAGTTCGGGGCTGTCGGCGAGCACGCAGTTCACGTAGACCATGCCGGCGTCGATCTGGTCGGCGACACGGGCGGCCTGCTCGTCGTCGGTCGTGAACAGGTACGAGCCGAGGCCGAAGGGCGTGTCGTTGGCGAGCTCGACCGCCTCGGCCTCATTTGCAACCTTGAAGACCTGCGCGACGGGGCCGAAGAACTCCTCGTAGTACGCGGAGTTGCCCTTCTGGACGTTGGCGAGCACCGTGGCCGAGAAGTAGGTGCCCTCGCGCGTGCCACCCACGAGCACCTCGGCACCGCCGGCGACGGCGCGCTCGACCTGGTCGGCGAGGTTATCGGCCGCCTGGGCACTCGACAGCACGCCGTACGCGGCCTCGCCCTTCATGGGGTCGCCGGGGCCCACCTCGCCCATCTTCGCAACGAACTTCTCGAGGAACTCGTCGTAGAGCTCCTCGACCACGATGAAGCGCTTGGCTCCGTTGCACGACTGACCGCTGTTGTCGACGCGCGCGTTGACGGCCATCTCGACCGTCGCGTCCATGTCGTCGGTCGACAGCAGGATGAAGGGGTCGCTGCCGCCGAGCTCGAGCACGACCTTCTTCAGGTGACGGCCGGCCTGCTCGGCCACCGCGGCGCCCGCCCGCTCGGAGCCGGTGAGCGAAACACCCGCGACGCGCGGGTCGGCGATGATCGTCGACACCTGCTCGTTGGTCGCATAGACGTTGACGTAGGCACCGGCCGGGAACCCGGCGTCGTCGAAGATCTGCTGGATCGCGGCCGCCGACTCGGGGCACTGCGCGGCGTGCTTCAGGATGATCGTGTTGCCGAGAACGAGGTTCGGACCGGCGAAACGCGACACCTGGTAGTAGGGGAAGTTCCAGGGCATGATGCCGAGCAGCACGCCCAGGGCGCTCTTGCGGATGAACGCGCTGCCCTCGCTGCCCTCGACCAGGTCGACCGGCTCGTCGGCGAGCAGGGCGGGCCCGTTGTCGGCGTAGTACTGGTAGATGTCGGCCGAGAAGTCGACCTCGCCCAGGGCGTCGCCGATGGGCTTACCCATCTCGCGCACGATGATCTCGGCGAGCTCCTGGCGGCGCTCGCGGTGCAGCTCGGCCACGCGGGTGATGAGGGCGGCGCGCTCCTCGCGAGTCGTCGACCGCGCCCAGTCGCGGCTCGCCGCCCAGGCGGCGTCGATCGCGGCGGCGATGTCAGCGTCGGTGGCCGTCGGGTACTCCTTGACGGTCTCGCCCGTCGCCGGGTTGATCACGGCGTACTTGCTCATGGGACTCCTCGAGTGTCGTCGGTGGTGGTCGCCGCCCGATCGGATGCGGCGACGGTGCACGCTATCGCCCCCACCCTAGGGCGTACTGACTATCCACCATGTCGACACGGAGGCGATTGTCGGCGCGCCTTTCGCCGGCGTGTATAGCGCTATCAGTCGATCGCCGATAACCAGGCGCGCAGGGCGGGCCCGTCGGCGTCGAGTCCGGGCGGAGCCGTCGGCGGCACGGCAGCAAACGCCGAATACCGCACGGGGTGACGCACCTGCGCGGGATGCCCCTCCCCCACGTCAACCAGCGGGTCGAGGCCGAGCGACTGCGCCAGAGCGAAGGCGGAGGGGATGTCGCCCACGCGACCGGCGGGGACACCGGCGGCGAGCATCCGCTCGACCGCATCGTCGACGGGCATGCTCGCGAGCGCGCCCTCGAGGGCGGCGATCAGCTCGGCACGGTTCCCGACGCGCGCGCCGTTGCTCGCGAACCGCGGGTCGTCGGCGAGCGCGGGCACGCCGAGGACGGCGGCGAGCGCGCGGAACTGTCGGTCGGAACCCACCGCGACCGCGAGCATCCCGTCGGACGCGCGCAGCGTCTCGTATGGCGCGATCGACGGATGTTGGTTGCCCATCGCGTGCGGAGCGTCACCGGTCGCCAGGAAGCTCGACGCCTGGTTGGCGAGCGACGCCAGCAGCGAGCTCAACAGGTCGACCTCGACGTGCTGACCGACACCGGTGGCGTCTCGGTGTCGCAAGGCAGCGAGGATGCCGATCACGGCGTCCTTCGCCGCCAGGAGGTCGACGAGCGCAACCCCGACCTTCCGGGGCTCGCCGTCGGGGTCGCCCGTGATGCTCATCAGGCCCCCGACCGCCTGCACGAGGAAGTCGTACCCGGGAAGGTGCGCGCCGGCTCCCGAGCCGAAGCCCGTGATCGAGCAATAGATCGCCCGCGGGTTGGCACTCAGCACGGTCGCGGCGTCGAGGCCGTAGCGGGCCAGCGAGCCGGTGCGGAAGTTCTCGAGCACGACATCGGCGCGCGCCGCGAGCGTGCGCGCCAGTGCCTGGTCGTCGGGCTCGGCGAGATCGAGCGCGATTGACTCTTTCGAGCGATTCGCCGACTCGAAGTAGGCGCTCGAGGTGCCCGCCCACGGGGGGCCGAACGCGCGCGTGTCGTCGCCCGTGCCCGGCCGCTCAACCTTGATGACGCGGGCGCCGAGGTCGGCCAGCCACATGCTCGCGGAGGGGCCCGCGAGCACGCGACTGAAGTCGGCAACGAGGAGTCCATCGAGGGGGCTACGGCTCACGCCGACACTGTAGCCCCGGCGGAGGGTGCATCATGGTGATGCACGCTTCCCCGAGGTGCGCCACCGGGCGCCCGCCACCTGCCTCGAATCACCGAGCCCTGGAGAATGCGCATGCAGACGTTCCGCCCCACCCCCGACGAGGTCGCTGCGGACCCGATCGGTCTGGACGCGATGCTGAGCGACGACGAGCGCGCCGTGCGCGACCGGGTTCGCGCCTTCGTCGACGCCGAGCTCCGGCCGCACCTGGCCGAGTGGTACGAGAACGCGGTTCTGCCGCGCGAGCTCCTGCCCGCGTTCGGCGAACTCGGCGTGCTCGGAATGATGCTGACGGGCGACGGGTTGCCCGGTCGCAGCGCCGTCGAATACGGTCTCGCGGCCGCCGAACTCGAGGCAGCCGACTCGGGACTACGCACCGTCGTATCGGTGCAGGGGTCGCTCGCGATGACCGCGATTCACACCTTTGGCAGCGACGACCAGAAAGCCCAGTACCTTCCCGGCATGGCCGCCGGGCGCATCGTGGGCTGCTTCGGCCTCACCGAACCGAACGCCGGAAGCGACCCGGGGTCCATGACCACCTTCGCGCGCCGCGACGGCGACGACTGGGTACTCACGGGCGCCAAGCGCTGGATCGGGCTCGCCTCGATCGCCGACATCGCGGTCGTCTGGGCCCAGACCGAGGAGGGAATCCGCGGCTTTGTTGTGCCGACCGACGCCCCCGGATTTACCGCAACGCCGATCACCGCCAAGCTGTCGATGCGGGCGTCCATCCAGTGCGATCTCACGTTCGACGACGTGCGCCTCCCCGCGGACGCCGTGCTGCCGGGCGCGCGAGGACTCAGCGGCCCGTTCACGTGCTTGAACTCGGCGCGGTACGGAATCGTCTGGGGCGCCATGGGCGCGGCCCGCGACAGCCTGGAGGTCGCCAGACGGTACGCGCTCGACCGCATCGCCTTCGACCGCCCCATCGCCGCCGCCCAGCTCACCCAGGCGAAGCTCGCCGACATGACCGTGCAGGTCTCGACCGGCACACTGCTCGCGCTACACCTCGGACGACTCAAAGATCGGGGGCTGCTGCAGCCGCACCAGATCTCGATCGGCAAGCTCAACAACGTGCGCACCGCCATCGCCGTCGCGCAGAGCGCGCGCACCATCCTCGGCGGCAACGGCATCACCGGGGACCACTCCCCCATGCGCCACGTGCAGAACCTCGAGTCGGTGCGCACCTACGAGGGCACCGACGAGGTGCACGCCCTCGTGATCGGATCAGCGCTGACCGGGCTTCCGGCCTTCCGCTAGGGGTCCGCGGGCCGGCGCTTAGGCGCCGGCCGTCACCGCGAGCACCAGCACGAGCGAGCTCGCGATCATCGTGAGGAAGCCGGCCGCGAGCAGGGCGAGGCGCAGCCTGCCGGGGGCGACCGCGACGCGCACGACGAGCATCCCGATGGTGAGCGTCGCGACGACGCCCGCGCCCGCCAGCGCGACCGCAGAATCGAGTCGTGCCCACAGCGCGACGAACATGCCGCCCACGAGAACGGCGGTGATGGCGGCCATCACCACCCACACGGTTCCCGAGGCGGTGGTCAACTGCGGCTGCGCGCGCACGCGCGTCGGGTCGGGCTGCGAGGACTCAGACATCGGTCCACCGTCTCAGCCCGACCTGGCAGCGCGGTCAGGAAGCGGCGACTAGACGAGCACGCGCTCGGGAACGACGACCGGGTGTGTCCCCGCCATCGTCTCCAGTACGCGGATCACCTGCGAGCTGTAGCCGAACTCGTTGTCGTACCAGACGTAGACGACGAGGTGGCGTCCGTCGCAGATCGTTGCGAGTCCATCCACGATGCCCGCCCGGTGCGAGCCCACAAAGTCGGTCGACACCACCTCTGGCGACTCGATGTAGTCGATCTGCTGGCGCAGCTCCGAGTGCAGCGACATGCGTCGAAGGTGGTCGTTGACCTCGTCGCGCGTCGTCTCACCGCGCAGCGTGAGGTTCAAGATCGCCATCGAGACGTCGGGCGTCGGCACACGGATCGCGTTGCCGGTGAGCTTTCCGGCAAGCGTCGGCAGGGCCTTCGCGACCGCCTTCGCCGCCCCGGTTTCGGTGATGACCATGTTCAGCGCCGCGCTGCGCCCTCGCCGGTCGCCCGAGTGGAAGTTGTCGATCAGGTTCTGGTCGTTCGTGTACGAGTGCACCGTTTCGACGTGACCGTGCTCGACACCCCAGGCGTCGTCGATGACCTTCAACACGGGAGTCACGGCGTTTGTCGTGCAGGAGGCAGCGGTCACGATCGCATCGTCGGGGCTGATCGTCGCGTGGTTGATGCCGTGCACGATGTTCTTCAGCGCACCCTTGCCCGGCGCGGTCAGCAAGACCCGCGCGACACCCGGGGCGCGGAGGTGCTGGCTCAGGCCCTCCTCGTCGCGCCACCGACCCGTGTTGTCGACGACGATGGCGTCGCGAATCCCGTAGGCCGTGTAGTCGACGCGGTCGGGAGCGTCGGCGTAGATCACCTGGATCAACGTGCCGTTGGCGAGAATCGTGTTCTTTTCCTCGTCGACGGTGATCGAGCCGTCGAAGGGGCCGTGCACGCTGTCGCGGCGCAACAGGCTCGCGCGCTTGACCAGGTCGTTCGCGCCGCCGCGGCGCACGACGATCGCCCGCAGTCGCAGGCCCGAGCCGCTGCCGGAGTGCGCGACAAGGATGCGCGCCAGCAACCGGCCGATGCGTCCGAAACCGTAGAGCACGACATCGGTCGGCCCGGGCGCGCTGGCCGTCGGCATGACGGCAGCCAGCTCATCGCGCAGAAACTCGACGAGGTCGCGACCGTCGTCGCTCGCCCCGTGGCCCGTCACGAGGCGGGCAATATCGAGGGAGGCGGGTCCGGGCTGGATGGCGAGCAGAGCATCCAATACGCGGCGCGAATCGGCGAGCGCCAGCTCCTCGCCCGTGACGTGCTGGGCGTAGCGGTGGGCCCGGAGGATTCCGATGGCCGACTCGTTGATCAGGCGCCGGCCGTGAATGCTCGTGACGACCCCGTGGTCTCGGTAGAGGCGTCCGATGAGGGGGATGAGCTGTTCGGCTGCCGCCTCGCGCTCTTTCCAGGCGGCGTGAATGGTTGTGACGTCATCGCTCACTGTGGCGTTCCTTGGCTTCCCGGCGCGCGTCGTCGCGGCCGTGTCGAGATCGATCGGGGACACGTGGTGGCGGTGGTGCTTCGAGCCTAGCGGCGATGCCGCCGCGCGTTCGTCACCTGCGCGCAACACGGGTGACACAGTGCCTCCCTACCGTGGGCCCATGGACGAGTGGGTCGACCCCTTCATCGGCTCGGCAGCGACGCAGCTACCGGAGCCGACAGGGCTTGCCGCCACGTGGTGGTCGCCGAAGCCACTGGTCGGCAACACTCACCCGGGTGCGACCTATCCGTTCGGGATGGTGTCGGCGTGCGCATACTCGGGCGCGTATCCGACGGGGTACGGCGTGTACGACCTGAACACCGAGGGCGTGCCGACCGCGCTGTATGCCGGTCCGCTCGCGAGCGGCATCACGCACTTCCAGCAGTCGGGTACGGGGGCCATTCGCAAGTACTACAACTACGTGCGCGTGACCCCGATGCTCGAACCGCTCGACGCCCTGGGGCGCACGTACGCGCTGAGCGACGAGGAGGCGTCTCCCGGCTATTACGCCGCGACGTTCGAGGGGGGCGTGCGCGCCGAGGTGACGGTGGGCCCGAAGAGCGCTGTGCACCGCTACACCTTTCCGCGCCATCACGACGCGCGGATCGTGATCGACCTCTCGCACGGGGGCCTGCAGATTCCGCACGGCGCGACCGTGCCGTTGCGCGCTGACATGCGTCTGGTCTCACCGACGGTCGCCCAGGGGCAGGTTGTGATGGAGGGGGCGCCGCTCGCGTTTCACCTCGAGTGCGACACTCCGCACTGGCGTCAGCTGCTCTGGTACGACCGCCGCCTGATGCACGGCAGCACACGCCTCGACTTCGACGCCATTCGCCCAACGACCCTTCGCCCCTTCGGCATCATGTGGGCCGGCCCCGTCGAGGCGGGCCAGACCGTTGAGCTGCGCGTCGGGTTTTCATTGCGCGGGCCGGAGCGGGCCGCGGAGAATCTCGCCGCTGACGGTGCGAGCGGCCCTCACCGCTTCGCCGAGCGACGGCGGGCGACGGCGAAGACGTGGCGGAAGCACCTGCGCCGTATTGAGGTGAGCACGCCATCGGCCGACCGCCGCACGGTGATGGCCACGGCGCTCTATCACTCGCTCATCAAGCCCAGCTTCGCCCCCGCCGAAAGCCCGTTTTGGCCGAGCAACGGCCCGTTCGCCTTCGACATCAGCACGATGTGGGACGTCTACCGCACCCAACTGCCGCTCATCACGGCGCTGTTTCCCGAGCGCTCGGTTGAGCTGGCGACGGCGCTGCTGACGATTTGCGAGCAGGAGGGCAACTTCCCGATCGGCTACCGCATGGCGATCGGCAGCGATCGCTTCGCCCGCCAGGCGAGCGCCCTCGCCCACACGCTGCTGTCTGACCTCTGCCTTCGGGGGCTGCCCGGCATCGACTGGGCGTGGGCGCTCGTGCACATGCACAATGACCTGCGCCGCACCTACGGCGAGGACTACCTGCTCAACGGTTTCGTCGAACCGGCCAGCCACACCCTCGATCTCGCCTTCGGCTACTGGTGCACGGCGCAGGTTGCGCGCTACCTGGGGGACGAGCAACTGGTCGCCGAGTTCCGTCCGCTGGCCGACGGCTGGCGTGCGGCGTTCGACGACTCCGGGCTGCTGCGCGGTTCCACCTTCTACGAGGGGACCCGCTGGAACTATTCATTTCGGCTCCTGCACGACATGGATGCGCGCATCCGCTCTGTCGGCGGAGACGCGGTGTTCGTCGCCCTCCTCGACCGATTTTTCGGCTTCGGCGCACAGCCCGTCACCCTGCCGGGGGTGCAGCCGAGCGCGGAGGAACTCGCGGCCGGGTACGCGCTCGGCCGCTTCGAGGGCCTCAACAACGAGCCGGATATGGACGCACCGTGGGCGTACCAGTACGCCGGGCGCCCCGACCGCACCGCCGAGGTCGTGCACGCGGCGGTCATGCAGCGGTTTGGCCCTGGCCCCGGCGGGCTCCCGGGCAATGACGACTCTGGCGGCTTGAGCAGCTGGTACGTGTGGGCCTCTCTGGGGCTGTTTCCCGTTGCCGGCCAGAACATCACGCTGCTGAATGCGCCGTCGTACGACGAGGCGATCGTGCACGTGGGTGACAACCGCCTAGAGATCGGAACGCGGGGTTTTCGCCAACCGGTGGCGGCCGGGCGGCCACAGTACGTGCAGTCGGTGCACCTGAACGGGGTCGAGCACCCGCGCCCGTGGCTGACCGGGGCAGAACTTGCCGCCGGCGGACAGCTGGTCGTCAGCCTCGGCGATGAGCCCAGCGCCTGGGGCACCACCGCGCGCCCCCCGTCCTTCCCCCTCACCGAGCCCACTCCGACGTAAGCCGATCGCGACCACCACCACCGCAGGAGGAAACATGTCCGAACCCGACCGTATCGAGCGTCTCGTCATCATTGTTCGCGCCGATCCCGTGATCTGCGGGCACTCCGTGGAGGCACGTAATCTCGCAGAAGCGGCGATCGCCCGCGGAATTCCCGACGTGCGCATCCTGACGTGGCCGATCGACCTGCTGGAAGCCAGCGGCCTGCCGCTGAAGCCGCTCGACACGATTCCCGACTACAGCCCCGGTATCACGGTCGAACGACCAGACCCGGTCGGCGATTACAAGGTCGTCGACGGACGGCACCTGGCCGGGCTCATCGGCCGCCTCGTCGAACTCTTCACCGACGGTGTGCCCACGGTCGCGATGTCGCTGTACCTGAGCCCGCACACCCTCGCCGTGTCGGAGGCGCTGCGCGTCGCCCGCGCAACCGGCCTCCCGGTGAACGTTCGCACGATCGCCGAGGCGGTGGGCAGCGACGTGACGAACGTCGTGCGGAGCTGCGTCGACGCGGGCCGCTTCGGCGCGGCCGCGCAGGTGCTCGCCGCCTACCTCGACGCCGACCACCCGGTGGCCGTCTCGGAATACACCCGCGACCTCATCATCTCGTCTGCCGACGACGTCGACCGGATGCACGGCACACGCTTCGCCGAGCAGTGCCGTGACCGCGTGGCGATCTCCTACCCGGCCATCGATGCGAGCGCCTACCTCGACCTCGACGAGGCGGAGATCGACGACGTGCTCGCCGCCCGCGGACTCGATCGCGACGGCTACATCCTGTTTCTTTCACGGCTCACCCGGGCAAAGGGGGTCGACGACCTCATCGCGGGATTCGAGCGCAGTCGCGCGGGGGACGGCCTGCAGCTCGTGATCGCGGGACGCGGGCCCGAGGCGGCGGCGCTGCGCGAACGGGCGGCGAACTCGCCGAAGTCGGCGAGCATCCGCTTTTTGGACGACGTGTCGGACACCGAAAAGCCGTTCCTCATGGCGGGGTGCGCAAGCTACGCACTGCCCAGCAAGCCCCGGCCAGAATTCGTCGAGACATTTGGCATCGCGCTCGCGGAGGCGATGCTCGCGGGAGGCGGACCGGTCATCACCGCCGACACCGGCGGGATTCTCGAGGCGGTGGGTGACACGGCGCTCATTGTGCCCGTTGACGACCCCGACGCCATCGCTGACGCGATTGACCACGTCGCCTTCGCCCTCACCCGTGACGAGCGAGCGGCCGCGGCAGACCGAGCGCGGCGCTACGCACTGCAGTTCGACCGGCAAGCGGTGTTCGACCGGCTGTTCGCGCGATTCCTGCCGGCCCTGGCCGAGGTGTAGCGCGCTACGCGTCGGCGGCGGCGAGCTGGCCGCAGGCGCCGTCGATCTCTTTCCCGCGGGTGTCGCGCAGCGTGGTCGGGATCCCGGCGTCGTTCAGGCGTCGCACGAACTCGTTCTGCACGCTCCGCTCTGACGCGGTCCAGATCGAGCCCGGCGTGGGGTTCAGCGGGATGGGGTTCACGTGCACCCAGCCGCGCCCGCGCTTCAGGAGCTTTTCGGCCAGAAGGTCGGCCCGCCAGGCGTGGTCATTCATGTCTTTGATCAGCGCGTACTCGATCGAGACGCGGCGCCCCGTCTTGTCGAAGTATTCGCGCGCGGCATCGAGCGCCTCATCGACCTTCCATCGCGAGTTGACCGGGATCAGCTCGTCACGAAGCTGGTCGTCGGGTGCGTGGAGGCTGAGCGCAAAGGTCACCGGAATCTTCTCGTCAGCGAGCTTGCGAATCGCCGGCACGAGGCCCACCGTCGACACGGTGATGTTGCGGGCACTCATGCCGAGACCGTTCGGCTGGGGGGCGACCATTGTGCGCACCGCCGTCATCAGGCGGGCATAGTTCGCCAGCGGCTCGCCCATGCCCATGAACACGATGTTGCTCACCCGGTCGGGGGTCTCGTCGCCCTTCTTGCGGCCGCCCAGCTCGC
Source organism: Microcella sp. (assembly GCF_046293215.1). Classification (GTDB taxonomy): domain Bacteria; phylum Actinomycetota; class Actinomycetes; order Actinomycetales; family Microbacteriaceae; genus Microcella. The sequence continues at coordinate 64,753 of NZ_JBKBPI010000006.1, forward strand.
CGCGCGCGAGCGCGCGGTTCGCCGCGACCACCTGGTCGACGATCTCGGCCGCCGACATGTTGCGCGTCAGCCCCGCCTGGCCCGTGGCGCAGAACGGGCAATTCATTCCGCAGCCAGCCTGACTCGACACGCACAGCGTGATGCGCCCGGGGTAGCGCATGAGCACACTCTCGACGAGCGCGCCGTCATGCAGCTTCCAGAGGAACTTGATGGTGTCGCCGTTATCGGTCGACAGGCGCCGCACCTCGGTGAGCAGCGACGGCATGAGCTCGCCGACGAGCTCGTCGCGGCCCGCCGCCGGAAGGTCGGTCATCGCCGCCGGGTCGGTCGTGTAATGGGTGAAGTAGTGCGTTGACAACTGCTTGGCGCGGAACGCGGGAAGGCCACGATCGACGATGGCCTGGATGCGCGCATCCGCATCGAGGTCGGCCCAGTGCACCGGGGGCTTGCCGCGCTTCGGAGACGCGAATTGCAGAAGCGGTCGCCCGTCGGAGTCGAGCTTCTGCTGCCAGCCCTCCGTTTGCGGGCGCACCTGGGGTCGCGCCGCGCCGTTGTTGCGGATGCCGCTGGAAGAAGCCATGTGCTCCAGGGTACGCGGCGCCGCACGGGACGCGGGCCGCTAGGCGGCGAGCACCCGGATGAGCGCCAGGAGGGCCTCGCGGGTCGTCTCGGCGACGATCTCCGACGGCTCGCCGGTGAATCGCCACGTGCTCACGTCGGTTCCGCGGACCGAATCGACCGCGATCATGACGGTGCCCGGCGGGTTGCCCTCCGAATCTTCGGGCCCTCCCACGCCCGTGACGGCGACCGTTGCGTCGGCGCCCAGCAGCCGGCGAGAGCCGATGGCCATCTCGCGGGCGCACGATTCGGTGACCACCGGGCCCGGCGTCACCCCGAGCAGCGCGACCTTGGCGTAGGGACTGTAGGCGACGATGCCCCCGCGAAACCAGGTGCTCGAGTCGTCGGCACGGCCGAGCGCGCTCGCGATCGCGCCGCTCGTCAGCGATTCCGCGCAGCCGAGGCGCCATCCCCGGTCGTGTGCCAGGTCGGAGACTCTGCTGGCGAGGCGATCAATGTCGGCATTCGTCATTGGCCCGACGCTAGATGCAGCACTCGGTGCGGCACTACCCCTTGACAGCGCGTAGCGTTAACCCCATGACGCCTCCTGAGACGCCCGATACGACCGAGGCCGATAACGCCACCACCCTGCCCAAGTTCTCGCAACTCGGGCTGAGCGACGCCGTCATGAGCGCCCTGACCGACGTGGGCTACGAGACCCCCTCGGCCATCCAGGCCGCGACGATCCCCACCCTGTTGGCCGGTCGCGACGTCGTCGGGCTCGCACAGACCGGTACCGGAAAGACGGCCGCCTTCGCCCTGCCGATCCTGTCGCGCCTCGATGTGTCGCAGCGCACACCGCAGGCGCTCGTGCTTGCCCCGACCCGCGAACTGGCCCTGCAGGTCTGTGAGGCCTTCGAACGCTACGCGGCGCACCTGCCGGGTGTCAGCGTGCTGCCCGTGTACGGCGGGCAGGGATACGGCGTTCAGTTGTCGGCGCTGCGTCGCGGCGTGCACGTCATCGTCGGCACGCCCGGCCGCATCATGGACCACCTCGACAAGGGCACCCTCGACCTGACCGAACTGAAGTACCTCGTGCTCGATGAGGCCGACGAGATGCTCAAGATGGGCTTCGCCGAAGACGTCGAGACGATCCTCGCCGACACGCCCAGCGACAAGCAGGTCGCCCTGTTTTCGGCGACAATGCCCGCCTCCATCCGCCGGATCGCCCAGCAGCACCTGAACGACCCGGAAGAGATTTCCGTCAAGACGAAGACGACCACGTCGGCGACGATCACGCAGCGCTACCTCGTCGTGTCGTACCAGCAGAAGGTTGACGCGCTCACGCGCATCCTCGAGGTCGAGAACTTCGACGGCATGATCGTGTTCGTTCGCACGAAGAACGAGACCGAGACGCTCGCCGAGAAGCTGCGCGCTCGCGGCTACTCGGCGCAGGCCATCAACGGCGACGTGCCGCAGGCGCAGCGCGAGCGCACGGTCGAACAGCTGAAGAACGCGACGCTTGACATTCTGGTCGCCACCGACGTCGCCGCGCGCGGGCTCGACGTCGAGCGCATCAGTCACGTCGTGAACTTCGACATCCCGGTCGACACCGAGAGCTACGTGCACCGCATTGGCCGCACGGGCCGCGCCGGCCGCACCGGTGACGCGATCAGCTTCGTCACCCCGCGTGAGCGGCGCCTGCTCGACGCGATCGAGCGCGCCACTCGCCAGCCGCTCACGCAGATGCACCTGCCGACGATCGACGACGTGAACGCCACGCGACTCACCCGCTTCGACGACGCCATCACCGAGGCGCTCGGCAAGTCCGACCTGATCGAGACGTTCCGCGGCATCATCGACCACTACGTCGAGCACCACGACGTTCCCGAGGCCGACGTGGCCGCCGCGCTCGCGGTCGTCGCCCAGGGCGGCACTCCCCTGTTGCTGACGGAGGACGACATTCGCCCGCCGAAGATGCCCCGCGACGCTCGGGAGACGCGCGACGCAGGCGGTCGAGACGGCGGCCGGGATGCGCGCGGCGACTCCGAGCGCCCGCCGCGTCGCGAACGCCGTAACGGTCCGCCGCTGGCGCCGTACCGCATCGAGGTCGGCCGCCGTCACCGCGTCGAGCCCCGCCAGATCGTCGGAGCGCTTGCCAACGAGGGTGGGCTCTCGCGCGACGACTTCGGCGCGATCGACATCAAGCTCGACTTCTCGATCGTCGAGCTGCCCGCCGAGATGTCGACCGCGACGCTGAAAAAGCTCGCCGACACCCGCATCAGCGGGCGCCTGATCGAGCTGAAGAGTGACCGTGGCCCGCGCAAGAAGGACCGCGGTGGGTTCCGCGACCGCGACACCCGCGGCGGCGGGCCGCGCGACGACGACCGCGGCACCCGCAAGCCTCGCCAGAAGCGGCGCGACGGCTAGCGCGTCGGATGCGCTAGCGCGCGGTCTTCGGCCCGTCAATCCCCTCCAACCGCCTCGCCCCCGGGTGTACGGTTCGGTTCACTGCACGGCGATCCCGCTCGCAGTGACAAGGAGGCGTGACATGACCACCATCACCTGGAGTGTCGTACCGGGAGTTCCCCACCTCGCTCTCGTCGGGCGCAACGGCTCCGACGTCGTCGCGACGATCGAGACCGATGGAATCCTTCGCTACCGACTGATCACGGCAAACGGCACGATGCTCGGCCGCTATTCGAGCATCGGTGACGCTCAAGCCGCTCTGCATACCTATGAGATCGAGCGCGAACTGTGCGAGGGGCAGCTCACGTGAGCGGCCCCGCTATCGAGGAGTGGTGGCCCGAGCTGTCGATTGATGCGCGCCACGCGCTCAACGATGCGCTCGCCGATGACCCGAATCCTCGGTTGCCGGAGTCGGTGCGTGCCGAACTGGAGTCGATCACGGGCGACACCCGCGACGCCGATGACCGGATCAGCGACGACGAGCGCGACTTCATCGAGACCCAGCAGGAGCAGGTCGACTAGCGACCCGCGTCGGCGCCCCAGACGGCGCTGAGCAGGTCGCTGGCGGCCGAGTCTCGCACCCGTTGCCAATTGCGACCTCCGCGCTGCAGGGTCTGCACGACGGCAGCCGGTAGCTCGTCGTCGTCGAGCGGCCGTGCCCGCCACCGGCACGCGCGCACGTGCACAAGGTCGACCGCGTGGGCCTCGGCCGAGGTGTCGGGCGCGTACGGGCCGGCGAGGCGTCCGAGATAGATCTCACCGCGAGCATCCACGGTGATGACGAACGCGCCGTCGGGCGCGTCGGCGAACCGGTCGATGCGTCGTGCGAGGCGCTCCCGCTGCGCGGGGTCGGCACCGTCGATACGGTCGCCGATTCCGACGACCCCGATGGCGAGCGCGCGCGCGACGGCCGCCCCATCATCGGGGATGCTCGCCGAGCGTGACCGCATCGGCGCCCGGAACACGGGCACGACGCCGCGCTCGGCCGGGGTCGCGCTCACGGTCGCTCGCCCGGCATCAGGTGTCGCAGCCTCAGTCGGTTCCGGAGTCGAAGGCCGCACCCTCGCCGACCGCGTCGAGCGCGTCCAGGTCGGGCTCGTCGCCGAGGCCCGCGGTGATCGCTTCCGCCTCGCCCGCGGTCATGCGCCCGACGAGCTCGGCCGTCGGCCCGCCGATGAGGCGTTGCGCGGCATACTGCTCGAGGCGCGAACGCGAGTCGGCGATGTCGAGGTTGCGCATGGTGAGCTGGCCGATGCGGTCGGTGGGGCCGAAGGCGGCGTCACCGACGCGCTCCATCGAGAGCTTCTCGGCGGCGTACGACAGGGTCGGGCCGGTCGTGTCGAGGATCGTGTAGTCGTCGCCGCGACGCAGGCGCAGCGTGACCTCACCGGTGACGGCCGAGCCGACCCAGCGCTGAATCGACTCGCGCAGCATGAGCGACTGGGGGTCGAGCCAGCGACCCTCGTACATGAGGCGTCCGAGGCGACGACCTTCGGCGTGGTAGTTCGCGATGGTGTCCTCGTTGTGGATGCCGTTGAGCAGACGCTCGTAGGCGATGTGCAGCAGCGCCATGCCCGGGGCTTCGTAGATGCCGCGGCTCTTGGCCTCGATGATGCGGTTTTCGATCTGGTCGCTCATGCCGAGTCCGTGTCGGCCGCCGATCGCATTCGCCTCGCGCACGAGGGCGACCGCGTCACCGTACTCAACGCCGTTGATCGCGACGGGGCGCCCGGCGTCGAAGGCGATGCGCACATCCTCGGTCGCGATGTCGACCGTTTCGTCCCAGAAGCGCACGCCCATGATCGGCTCGACCGTCTCGAGCGAGACGTCGAGGTGCTCAAGCGTCTTCGCCTCGTGGGTGGCGCCCCAGATGTTCGCGTCGGTCGAGTAGGCCTTTTCGGCCGAGTCGCGGTACGGGAATCCGTGGGCGACGAGCCACTCGCTCATCTCTTTTCGCCCGCCGAGCTCGGTGACGAAGGCCTCGTCGAGCCACGGCTTGTAGATGCGCAGGCGGGGGTTGGCGAGCAGGCCGTAGCGGTAGAACCGCTCGATGTCGTTGCCCTTGTAGGTCGAACCGTCGCCCCAGATCTCGACGCCATCTTCCTTCATGGCCTGCACGAGCATGGTGCCGGTGACGGCGCGGCCGAGCGGCGTCGTGTTGAAGTAGGCCTTGCCACCCGAGCGGATGTGGAACGCCCCGCACTGCAGCGCGACGAGACCTTCCTCGACCAGCGCCGCCTTCGCATCGACCAGGCGGCTGATTTCCGCGCCGTATTCGGATGCTCGGCCCGGCACCGCGGCGATGTCCGGCTCGTCGTACTGGCCGAGGTCACCCGTGTAGGTACAGGGTACGGCGCCCTTGTCGCGCATCCACGCGACGGCGACGGAGGTGTCGAGACCTCCAGAGAAGGCGATGCCGACGCGTTCGCCGACGGGGAGGGACGTCAAGACCTTGGACACGGGGATCGAGTCTATCCAGTGGTGGGGTTGTACCCGTCCCGCCCCGCCCCGTCAACCCCTGGCCACCGGACCTCCAGGGGTGCCACAGTGATCGGTCATGACCACCCCTCTCCTGCCCACCGGTGACCTTGGGGTCACGAGCGCTGCCCTGCTGGCTTCCTGATGGGCCAGTTCATCTACGGCGGCTCGTCCACGAACAGCTTCGAGATTGACGACCGCACGCTCGCCCACCTGGAGATCGCGATCGGCACGAAGTTTCGCCGCAACGAATCGTTCGTCCTGACGCTGCGCGGTCGGGAACTGCCGGCCGGTAGCGGATACCGCGAGTTTTGGATGCATCCGGCGATCTGGATGCAGTTCCGCATCGATCGGCCGACCGCGGCACGCCCCATCAATCCCGCCTGGGTGGCGGCGATGGTGGCGGCCGCGTCGACCGAGCGAGGGCTCAGCCTCATTCGGGAGCCCTAGGGTTCGTGCTCGTCGCTGCTGTCAACCCCCTGCCCCTGGGTGCGTGAGGCGACGAGAGTCAGGGCATGACTTCCCCCACAGCGTGCATCCGACTCCGTGATCGACAGCGGTCGGGGGCCACCTGGTGAAGGCCGTAACGTGGCGAAGCCACCGCACCCTCGAGGTTGCGGAGGTGCCAGCACCGCGCATTGAAGCACCGACCGACGTTGTCATTCGTGTGACGGCGACCGCCGTCTGTGGCTCGGACCTCCACCTCTACGAACTGCTCGGCGCGTTCATCGAACCGGGAGACATCCTCGGCCACGAGCCGATGGGCATCGTGACGGAGGTCGGTTCCGCTGTGACTCGCCTGTCGGTGGGTGACCGTGTCGTGATCCCGTTCCCGATCGCGTGCGGCGCCTGCGCCATGTGCCTGCGCGGACTGCACACGCAGTGCGAAACGACGCAAAACCGCGACCACGGCATGGGCGCGTCGCTGTTCGGCTACACCTCGCTGTACGGCAGCGTGCCGGGAGGTCAGGCAGAGTTCTTACGCGTGCCGCTCGCCGATACGACCTCCATTCGCATTGACGGTTCTCTCCCCGACGAGCGTTATCTCTTCCTCAGCGACATCATTCCCACGGCGTGGCAGGCCGTGGAGTATGCCGCCGTCGAGCCGGGCCAGACCGTCATCGTGCTGGGGCTCGGCCCCGTCGGCCAGTTGGCGGCTCGTATCGCTCGCCTGCGCGGAGCTCGCGTGCTGGCCATCGACCCGGTGGCTGACCGTCGAGCGATGGCTGAGCGCCACGGCATCGACGTGTTCGACCGTGATCGCCTCGATGCGGTGTGGGAGGCCACCGGCTCGCGCGGCGCCGATGCCGTCATCGACGCTGTGGGTACGGAGGCGAGCGGGAACCCGTTCGTGAAGGCGGCGCAGGTGGTCACGGCCCGGCTGCCCACCGCCATCGCGAAGCCCGTACTCGAGGCGACCGGCGTCGACCGGCTGGCAGCCGTGCACGCCGCGATTGACCTCGTGCGTCGCGGCGGCACCGTCTCGCTCGTCGGTGTGTACGTGGGCGATGCCGATGTCTTGCCGCTCAAGACCATGTTCGACAAGCAGCTCACGCTGCGGATGGGTCAGTGCAACGTGCAGCGCTGGATCGACGAGCTGATGCCGATCGTCGAGGATCCAGCCGACCCGCTCGGACTCGATGACCTCATTACCCACCGTGGCACGCTCGAGGATGCGCCGCGGCTCTACGAGCTGTTCCAGAAAAAGGAAGACGGCTGCATCAAGGTCGTGCTCTACCCGCAGCCCTCGGAGGCAGTCGCGTGATCGCGGAAAACCGCGCCGAATCGCTGTGGCACGTCACGGCCACTCCCATCGAGACAGACGCGACCCTGCCCGACCGGGCCGACGTCGTAGTCGCGGGCGGGGGCCTCGCCGGGATCGCGACGGCCCTCGTGCTCGCACGCGCCGGCATGGAGGTCGTGGTCGTCGAGGCGGAGCGCGTGGGGGCGCGCACCACCGGCAACACCACGGCGAAGGTGAGCGCGTTGCAGGGCTCGGTGTACGGAAGCATCCGACAGCACAACGGCGACGGCGCCCTGCGGGACTACGCGGCCGCCACGGAGGATGCCCGGGCATGGCTGCTCGACGAGCTTGCGACGTCGCCCGACATCGTGGAAGAACGCACAGCTCTGACGTATGCCACCACCGAGGAGGGAATCGAGACTCTGACGGCGGAGGCCGATGCGTTGGCGTTGGCCGGCATTGGCGCCGAGTGGTGCTCGCCCCGCGGGGTCGAGCTGCCGTTCGAGGTGCGCGGCGCACTCCGCCTTGATGGTCAGCATCAGATCCACCCGCTTCGGGCACTCGCCGTGCTGACCGAACGGGCTCGGCGGGCTGGTGCGCGGGTCGTGGAACGCGCGCGTGTACGCGACCTCGACATTGACGCGGACGGCGTGCACGTGCACCTGGATGGGCACAGCATCCGCGCTGACCACGTCGTTCTTGCCACCGGCCTACCCATCCTCGATCGCGGGCTGTTCTTCACCCACGTCGTTCCGAGCCGGCAATACGTGGGCGCGTTCCGCGTTCCGGGCAGCACGCACCCCATGCCCATGAGCCTGTCGGTTGATCCCGTCGAGCGTTCGCTGCGCGATGCGCGCGGGCCCGATGGTGAACCGCTCGTTGTGGTCGGTGGCGACAGCTTCACAACCGGTCGTGATGACGACACCGCGGCTCGGCTCGCCGCGATCAGCGAGTGGACGACCGGCGTGTATCCGGGCGCCACCCTGACGACCTGGTGGGCGGCCCAGGACTACCAGCCCGAACACCACCTGCCCTTCGCCGGCGTCGTTCCGCGCACGTCGGGACGGGTCTTCGCCGCGACGGGCTTCGCGAAGTGGGGCATGACCGGAGCGATGCTGGCCGCGCGGGTCATCGCCGGCGAGCTCACGGCCGCACCCCTCCCGTGGTCGGAAACCTTCCACCGCCACCGCGGCTCCGCACGCACGCTCGCCAGCATCGTGGGAGCCAACGCCGCCGTCGCGAAGGAAATGATCGCGGGCTGGGCCCGGCCAACGCCGGCGGCAGACACGGCACCCGACGTCGAGCGAGACGGACTGGTGCCGGTGGCTGCTCCGTCCGATACGGCAGGCTGTGCTCTTCGCACGGTGTGCACACACCTGGGCGGAGTGTTGCGCTGGAACACCGCCGAGCAGTCGTGGGATTGCCCCTTGCACGGGTCACGGTTCGACCCCGATGGCCGCGTCATCGAGGGGCCAGCCACCCGTGACCTTTCTCGCACCGACCATTCGGTTAACGAGTAGTGTTCGCCAGATGGGGACCTTGTATTACGCAGGCAGTGAAGTAGCAATTCCGTTCGACGACCAAGCCTTGGCGCACCTGAAGGTGCTCGCCACGGCGAAGTTGCGGCGTGGCGAAAGCTTCACCGTGAGTTGGGCGCACCCGCCCGGCGAACGACCGGGCCGATCGACCATCTGGGTGCATCCGACTATTCCGTTGCGCTTCGTGTTCGACTCGCTCGATCAGCCGGAGCTCGACCGCGCGTGGCTCGAGAGCCTGTCCACCTCAGCAAACCTGTCGGGTGGGATCGTTATCGACTCCGAGCACGTGCAGCAAGACCACGACTCGGCGTAGCACCGGCGGCCGCGGCCGGCGCTGCCTCCTCCGGTTCGGGAACAATCCTGAGGCCCGTGGGCCCGCTCGCCTCACGGAAGAGCGTCTCTACCCAGGCCCGGTTGAGGCGCGGTTCGCGGCTGCCAAAGAAGTGAAACTGGATGGGGACGGCCGGGTGCACCCAAAAGCTGCGCCGCCCGCTGCCCTCCGCGGGTGGAAGGTCGAATTCGAACATGAAGGGTTCCGACCGGCGGAGCTTGGTGGTCATGACCATGCGCAGGTGGGCGAGCACCCGGTCATCGATGTCGACCGCGGTGGGCGGCACTCCGTAGATGAATTTCCCCATGGCGCGACACTACCCCCGAACGGGGGTAGACACCCAGGGCATCACGAACGAAACATTTCGCGCGTCGACATCGCCATTAGGGATGATCGCGCGCGATGTCATGCCGACCCACCCGCCGTCAACCCCCTCCCGCGACACGGTCATCCCGGGCATGTCGCGAAGCGTTCGCACGCGCGAGCCTAGAGACGGCACACGACGACGAGTCGGTACACGACCCGACGCATTGCGCGAGTCGCGAGCACCAGCACAGCACCCCGTCGCAACCAGTCGCGGCGCGACGTGGGGTCACCGAGGCGCATAAAGAATGACGCGCGGCGTTGCGCTCGGCGCGCCATGCGGCTGACCGCGCGCGGATAGTGACGCAGAACAACACGCTCATGGATGTTCGCACCGGCAAGCTCATCGGCGAGCGTTCGCGCCGCCCCCCACCCGATCGTCAACCCTTGGCCCCCGATGGGACTGACCGTCATCGCCGCGTCCCCCGCAATCACCACTCGACCGTGAACAAGTCGACGACGCCGGCGACTCTGCGCGGCAAAGACGGAGACGGAACCGCGGATGCTGCCGACCGACCGTCCGATGCGATCGTGCACGAGCATCCGGAAGCTGTCGGCGTCGAGCGGGTCGCCGCTCTCGCGCCAGGCCACCCAGCGGCGACGGTCGCCGGGCAGCGGAAACGACTCGACGACGCCGTGCGACGAGGCGATGAGCGCGACCGAGCCAGCCTGATCGTCGCTGGTCGCGTCCGCCTCCGCCATGGCGTACCAGCGCTTCGGACCGACCCGCCCAGCCGGGCCGGCGATCTGTTCACTGAGCTGCCCGTTCGTTCCATCGACGAGCACGGCGATCGCGGCGGAACACTCGCGGGTGCCCTCGCCCACGCGCGCACTCACGCGCACGGAGTTGCCCTCGTCGGTGACGGCGGTCACCGTCACGCCGCGCTGAAGTGCTCCGGGAGCAAGGGCGTGGAGTCGCTGCTCGAGCAGGTACTCGACACGGTCTTGGCCCAGCACGACCGGGCCGGCGAACGCTGGGGTGTCGAACGCGACACCCGCCCTCCGACCGTCGACCCCGATGAAGGCGCCGTCGGTCAGCGCAAGCGCCTCGGCGCGCACGGCGTCGCCGACCCCGACAGCGTCGAGCGCCTCGAGAGCCGCGGGATGGATGCCGAACGCCCGCGGGCGATCGGCAATGGCCTCGCGACGCTCCCAGACCTGCACCGTGAGGCCTCGATCGGCGAGCAGACATGCCAGCAGGAGGCCGTTGCCGCCGCCGCCCACGATGACAACGTCACACGACGGCTCAGGCATTGACCCGCTCGTAGCGAATCACGAGGCGCCACGGCACCCGGTAGTGACGAACCGACCAGCCGGGCGGAAGACCGGCGGCGAGCTCGCGCGGAGTGTGCGCGCGGCGGATGCTGATGAGCCCGTCGACGTGCAGGAAGGATCCGCGGAACAAGATCGGGTGCATCACGCGCATTCCGAGGTCGTAGCCGACATAGCCCAGGCGGCTTCGCGCGAGGTCGTGATGCACGGCGACCCCTCCCGGGGCGAGCAGCGCCTCGGAGTCGGCGAGCAGCGCACCCAGCTCACGCGCCTCAAGGTGGTGCACGACGTGGTTCGACAGCACGACGTCGAAGCGCTCGCCCTCGGCGACCAGATCGCCCGTCGTCGCCTCACGCAGCTCGAGACCCGCGGGCTGCGGCTGGGTGCGCGCCCAGGAGATCGCGCGCGAGTCTGGGTCGATGGCGACGACCTCGACGGGCACGCCGACCCGGGCTGCACGGGCGAGCAGAGCGCGCGGGAGGTCCGCTCCCCCGGTTCCCACATCGAGCACCCGCACCGGGTTTTCCGACGAGCGCCCGGCGGCACGTGGCGCAATGTCGCGGGCGAAAATGCCGGCGCTGTCACTGACCGCCGCGTTCAGCGTGGCGAAGTGGCGGTAGGTGAGGGCGAGCGCCTCGGGATCGCACTGAGGGTCGTCCATCAATTCACGAGCATCCGGTGCCCGGTGACGCAGGTCGATCACGGCAGAATTATCCGCTCACGACGGTCATGAGTGTCGACTCGACGGTGAGTCCCGGGCCGAAGGCGAGCGCGATGAGGCGATCGCCGGGTTCGGCATACGCCTCAAGATTGCGCTGCATCACGACAAGAACGGTCGCGCTCGAGACATTGCCGATCGTGCGCAGCACGTCGCGGGAGGGCGCGACCTGGTGCGGTTCGAGCCGCAACGCCTCCTCCACCTTGTCGACGATGCTGCGCCCGCCGGGATGCACGGCCCAGCGGGCGACCGACCCGCCGAGGGCATCGCCGTCGAGTGCGCGGGAGAGTCGCTCGTCGCCGGCAACAAGCGGACCGAGGGCTGCGGAAATGTGCTCGCCGATGATCTGCGGCACCGCGGTGGACAGCACCATGTCGAAGCCTTCGTCGCCGATCGTCCAGGCCATGTCGGCCTCGCCGACGGGGGTCACGGCGGTCTCGGACCGGTCGAGCTGCAGCCCACGCTCGCCCGCGCCGAGGGGCCGGCGCGTGACGATGCCAGCGACCCCCGCGTCTCCAAACAGAGAGTTGGCGACGATCACGTCGGGGTCGTCGCTCGCATGAAGGTGCAGCGTGCACAACTCGACGCTGACGACGAGCACCACGGCGTTGGGGTCGGAGTCGCAGAACTGGGCGGCCATGCGCAGGGCCGGCAGAGCGGCGTAGCAGCCCATGAACCCGAGGTGGTAGCGCTGCACGGCCGGGTCGAGACCGAGGTCACGCGCGATGAGGTACTCGGGCCCGGGGGCGAAGAACCCCGTGCAGGAGACGGTGATCACGTGCGTGACGTCGGCGGTGTCGATTCCGTCGGCGGCATGTATCGCGCGGCGGGCGGCCTCGACGAAAATCGGGCCGGCGGCGGCGATGTAGTGGTCGTTGCGGGCCTTCGTACCGGGCGCCTGCAACGCCCCCGTCGCGTCGTCGATGTAGGTCGGCGCTCCGTCGCGCCCGGTCGCGCTGTCATCGGCGAAGTCGGTGATGACCGTGTGCCGCGTGTCGATTCCCGACGAATCGAAGGCGGTGGCGACCAGCCGCTGCCCGAGCCTGCTGAGCCCCTCCTGGCGAGCAAAGATGTCGCGCACCCGCTGCTGCTCGATGACGGTCTCGGGCAGCACCGCGCTGATGGCGCGCAGAACCGCGCGGGGGTGGTGGTGGCTCATGTCGAAATGCTGTCAGACGGGCGGCCCTTCGCGACCGCTTTGCCAGCCCTCGCCCAGTCGTCTCGCGGTTTTCTGGCTCCACCCGGTGAGTGTGCTGTGGGCGTGGTGCACGTGTGTGCCGCCCGTCGCGGTCGCGCGGCACCCTGAAGCAGCAGACGAGCGAGGAGGGACCATCGTGCCCAACAAGGATTCGAACCCCAGCGTGAAAGACGAGGAGCTCTACGAGAGCCTCCGCAACGACGGCGCGTCCAAGGAGAAGGCGGCGCGCATCGCGAACGCTGCGGCGCGCGACGGGCGCGACGCGGTGGGCGCGCGCGGCGGCTCGAGCGGCTCGTACGACGACTGGACGGTCGACGAGCTCCGCGACCGCGCCAAAGAGCTCGGCATCACCGGCTACAGCGAGCTGCGCAAAGACGAGCTCATCGAGAAGCTGCGATCACACTAGACCGCGCGGCGCCCAGCTCAGCGCGCTCCCGCCGTTGCCACGACCGGCGGCAGCACGTGCCGCAGAACGTCGGCGAGCGTGACCACGCCAACCATCTCGGTGCCGCGCATGACGATCGCCAGCTGAACGCTATCGGCCTGCATCATCGTCAGCGCCTCATGCACGAGCGTGCCCGCCTCGATACGGTAGGCAGGCCGCGCGAACATCGACGCGGGCTCGGCGGGTTCTGCGAGAAGCGTGTCCCGCACGTGCACGACGCCCGGCACACCGTCGTCGTCTCCGTCATCGATGAGGATGCGCAGGTGACCGGTGCGGCGCGCGGTCGCCTGCACGTCCGCAACGCTCGCATCAGCGGCCGCGGTCGACGCCCGCGCCCCTGATCTGATGAGCGTCTCGACAACCATCGTCTGCAGGTCAAGCACGCCCGAGATCTGGCTGCGCACCTCCGGCTCGAGCACGCCCGCCTGCGCCGAGTGCTCAACGAGGTGGCGAATGGTGGCCGCGTCCTGCCCGCCGACCGCCGCGCGGTCCACTGGCTCGACGCCAGTCGCGGCAACCAGGCGGTTCGCAATCGCGTTAATGACCCGCAGCAGCGGGCGCAACACGGTGACGAATGCACGCGACGGCAGGCCGATGACCTTCGCCGACAACTCGGGGTGGGCGATCGCCCACGATTTCGGCGCCATCTCGCCGACGACGAGGTGCAGGAAGGTCACCACGAGGAGCGCAAGCACGAACGCAACGGTGGTGGAGACCCACTCAGGCATCCACCCGGTGAAGAGCGGTTCCAGTAGCGCTTCGACGCCCGGCTTCGTGATTGCACCGAGGGCGAAGGTGCAGGCGGTGATGCCGAGCTGCGCGACGGCGAGCATCATGGTGAGCTCGTTGACGCTCTTCAGCGCGGCTCGCGCCGACCGGCTGGTCGCTGCCTCTTCCTCGAGCCGGTGGCGTCGGGCGCCGAGCAGCGCGAACTCGATAACGACGAAGAACGCCGACAGCACGATCAGGCCGATCGTGATCAGAAGGATCGTCAGGGCGCTCATCGTGCATCCCCCTCGATGGATGCGCGCTCCGCGTCGTCGTCGCTCGCCTCGTCGGCGGCCACGATGTCGACGGGGCCCGTCGCGGCACGCTCGATGAGCCGTACGCGCAGCTCACTCGGCACGTGCCGGTCGATCTCGAGCACCTCGATCTCGAGGTAGCGGCGAACCGGATCATCGTCGACGAAGTCGCCGCCCTCGATGGGCAGCTCGACCGTGATCACCTCTCCGACGCCGGGGAGGTCGCCACGGGCCGCGATCACCATTCCCGCGATCGTCTCGTAGTCGCCGGCGGGCAGGTCGTGACCGATGGCGCGTTCCACCTCGTCGACGTGAACGTCGCCGTCCATGTTCCACTCGTCGTCGGCGACACGGTCAACGACCTCATCGAGCTCGGCGTCGTGTTCGTCAGTAATCTCTCCAACCACCTCTTCGGCGAGGTCTTCGAGCGTGAGCACGCCCGTGAATCCGCCGTATTCGTCGATGACGCAGGCGAGCTCATTCCGGGTGCCGGTCAGCTGCGCAAGCGCGTCGGGAAGCCGCATCAGTGTCGGCACGACGAGCGCCTCGCGCATGAGTTCGGTGACGGACCGGTCGCCTGGAAGCGGACTGCGCAGCAGGTCGGCCAGCTGCACGACACCGATCGGCTCTTCATCGTCGTTGACGACGGGGTAGCGTGTGTGGCCCGTCGCCATGAGCGCGCGCACCTCATCGATCGTCGCCGTCGGGCGAACGATGTCGACGTGCGCGCGAGGAATCATGGCGTGCTCGACGTCTTGGTTGGGGAAGTCGAGAATGCGGTCGAGGATGATTGACAGTCCCTCGGGCAGGTCACCGCTCTCGCGCGAGTCGTCGATGATGTGCTCGAGGTCGGCGGCAGACGCGCTCGTGTCGAGGTCGTGCACCGGCTCGATGCGCAGCAACCGCAGAAAGGCGTTGGCCGACTTGTCGAAGATCGTGATCAGCCAGCCGAACGCGGCGAGGTAGATCGTGGTCGAGCGGGCCATCAAGCGGGCGAGTGGCTCGGGATTCGCAATCGCCAGGTTCTTCGGGAACAGCTCGCCGAAGATCATCTGCACGACGGTGGCGACAACGAGCACGCCAACCGTGCCGACGGCGATGGCGAGACCACTCGAGACGCCCGCCCCGCCGAGCAGAACGCCCAGCGACTCGCCGATGAGCGGTTCGGCCACGTAACCGACGAGTAGGCCGGTCACGGTGATGCCGAGCTGAGCACCGGACAGCATGAATGAGGTGCGCTTCGTGACGGCGAGGGCGCGCTGCGCGGCCCGGTCGCCGGCCTCGGCGCGCGCGCCGAGCTTGACGCGATCGACCGACATGTACGCGAATTCTTGCGCGACGAAGTAGCCGTTCGCGGCGATGATCAGCAGGATGGCGACAACGCCGACGATGAGAAGAATGACGGCCTCGGTCACGGGGTCACCCCCGTCGGGCGTCGATCAGTGCGGGTCAGAGATGAACAGCAACTATGTCCAGGGTCGTCTTGCGACGACCCTGAGTGCGTGGTGCGATCCACGAGTGTTCGATTCCTCCAGCAGGAAAAAGTGGGTGGTGACCCTTCTCAGAATACGGGGATCGCTGAGAATTCGCCTCAGGCCGCCGTGACGGCTATCACGAAGACCTTCCGGATCGCTTCGTGGACGACCCAGGTGCCCACCCATCCTGCGGGCGTGACGAATAGGTCCCCGGGTTCCACATCGACCTCGTCGCCGTGTTCCGATCGCAGCGTGGCGCGGCCTGAAATGACGTAACAAATCTCATGGAAACCGTCGCGTCGCGCCGCGAACTCTCCGGGCGTCGCCTCCCAAATGCCGGTTTCCAGCGCACCTGAACTGTCACCAGTCCAGAGGTCGGCGCTCGCTTCGCGAACATCGCCAGCGAGCGATGTCGGTTTGGGCTCGAAGACACTGAGCGTGGCCGCGGGGGCGTTTTTCATGATGATGGTGATTGACACTGCCTTGTCTCCCGTCTGTCAGTCCACGTTGTCCGGTCTCTGCCTTACACGACTAGCGCCCGCTGATGAAGTCGGCGATCCGCGCGATGCCCGAGGTGCGGTTGAGGCCGTGGAACTCTGCTCGGTCGGCGTAGCGGTACGCGCCGTAAATGACCTGCGTGGCGACCCACCGCAACGGTTCGGGTTCCCACTTGCGCGTGCGCTGGCCGACCCATGGCAGTCGCGTGATCGCCGTGTCCGAGCCGGTGACGAGGTCGGCGAGGGTGCGGCCGGCCAGATTGGTTGCCGTAACGCCGGTGCCTACGTAGCCACCCGCCGCTCCTAGGCCCGTTGCCGTGTCGTACTGCACCGTGGCGCGCCAATTGCGGGGCACGCCGAGGACACCGCTCCAAGTGTGGGCGACGCCGACGTCGCCGATAACGGGGAACCACTCGCGCACGAGTGCAGACAGGCTCGACCAGGTCGACTCATCCGTCAACCCGTCCGCGTCAAAGCGGCTCGCCCAATGGTAGGGCGTGCCGCGGCCACCGATGGCGATGCGGCCGTCGGGGGTGCGTTGCGCGTAGGCGTATACGTGTGAGAGGTCTTCGAGGGTTTCGAAGCCCTGCCAGCCGATCTCGGCCCACATGTCATCGGTAAGCGGCTCGGTGATGATCATCGACGAGTTGAGCGGCAGCCAGTCGCGCTTCTTGCCGGGTAGCCGGGTCGTGAATCCTTCGGTAGCGCGCAGCACGTGGCGCGCGCGCACGGTGCCCTGCTCGGTGCGGGCCTCCCCCTCAACGATGTCGGTTACGCGCGTGTTCTCGTAGATGCGGACGCCGCGGCGGCGCACGGCATCGGCAAGTCCTAGCGCGAGCTTCGCAGGGTGGATGCGCGCGCAATGGGGCTGCCACAGCCCGCCCCGCGTCTCAGCGACGTTGACGCGGGCGCGGCTCTCGGCGGCACTCAGCTCGACGACGCCCTCCTCGGGCCACTTCTCGGCGTGGTCGACATATTTCGCGATGCGACGGCGTTGGGCCTCGTTCCGCGCGACGAGCAGACTGCCGCCCTTCGTCGCCTCAGCGTCGATGCCCTCACGCACGCAGACAGCGAGCACCTCGTCGACGGTCGCATTCAACTCGTGTTGGAACGCGCGCACCGACTCAATGCCATGCTTCGCCGCATAAGCGTCGTGCCCGCCGGTGATCGTGTTCGTCAACCACCCACCGTTGCGGCCAGACGCCCCGTATCCCACGCGGTGCTGCTCGAGCACAACGATCGACAGTGAGGGGTCGCGCTCGGCGAGGTAATAGGCGGTCCACAGGCCGGTGTAGCCGGCGCCGACGATAACGACGTCGGCCTCGGTGTCGGTTGCGAGCGGCTCGCTCACGGGCACATGACCGAGATCAGCCATCCAGAACGAGATGTCGCCGTTCTTGGCGGGTGCGGACGGTGTCATTGGCTATACAACTCGCAATTCGTGAGGGAGGCGGCTCATGGTGCGAGCGCCGTCGGGTGTGCACTCCACAGTCTCGCCGAGCTTGATGCCAAAACCCTCTTCGGGTAGATGCAGATTTGGCTCGACGGTGAATGACATACCCGGCGCAAAGACATGTGGATCACCCTTCACCATGGTCATCGGCTCGAGCCATCCCGGCGGATACGCGACGCCCAGTGAGTAGCCGATGCGGTGACACCGGTTCTTCGTGAGGTCGGCGGGCGTAAGAATTGCCGTGGCCGCGTCCTCAGGAAGATGCACGGGATTACCCGGAGCTGCCGCCTCGATGGCCGCGCGGTGCGCGGCGACGAGCGTGTTCGAGACATCGGCGACCCGTCGGGACGGTTCTCCGATCACCGCGGTGCGCATGAAGACCGCGTGGTAGCGATTGACGACGCCCGCGAGTTCGATGCAGACCACATCGCCGCGACTCAGGGTTCGACGTGACGCCATGCAGTGCACAAGCGCGCTGCGCTCCCCCGAAACGACCATCGGCGGGATGGCCGCGTGCTCTCCGCCGGCCTCCCCGAGTGCCGCAGCCGCGATGCCCGCCAACTGCACTTCGCTTACGCCGGGGCGAATCGCATCGAACACCCTCTCCATGGCGTAATCAGCGATCTCCGCTGCCTGTCGCTGGTACGCGAGTTCAGCATCCGTCTTGATGAGGCGTGCCGCTGGCACGATGTAACTGCAGTCCGTGAACTCGACAGCGGGGAACGCCTCGCGAATACGGCGGGCGGTCGACGGCAGCATCGTGAACGCATCGTCCTCGATTCCGATGCGGCCCGTGTCGACACCGTATCGACGCATTGTGCCGATGATTGCGTCGACGGGGTCTTCTTCCGAGATGTCGTAGAAGTAGCGCTCTTCCAACCACGAGCACGCGTCGACTCCGGGCTCCTCCGTCGTACGCGTCACGTAAATGGGCTGCTCGCCGTCGCGAGCGGGGATGATGAGGACCTGCGGCCAGAGGTAACCCACGGAATCGACGCCGGTCAACCAGTAGATGGCATCTGGAATCGAAATCAACATCGCGTCAAGCTGTTGATCGCGCATGCGGCGTTGCACGTCGGCGAGTCGCGCTCGGTACGTCGTCAGGGGAAAGGGCAAATGCATGGTCGGTCAGCTTTCTCGTTCGGGGCGACGCGAACGCGTCACGCAGGAAGGCTCACAGCGAGAGCCTGTGCCGAGGCATCGGCGATGACCTCGTCGAGTCCGGTGGTTTGGTCAGGTACGTAGGCAAGCGGGTCCGGTGTAGCTGGAGCACCGAGAACGCCTTCGAGCGTGGCCAGTAGGCAGTACGCGGCGTAAGCGGGGTTGTAGCCGCCCTCTTGGACGCCCACGAAGCGGCCGTCGGTGTGGGCATCTGCGAGAACGCGCATTTGCTGCCCGATCTTTCGAAAGCCCGCCATCGTGACGTTGTGCCGTCCGTTCGGATCAAAAGCGCTCGCATCCTGGCCGCTGGCAAGCACGAGAAAATCGGGTCGGTACCGTTCAGCGGCGGGCACGACGACCTCGTCGATGACGCGAAGATACGCCTCGTCTCCGGCGCCGAGGGGCAGAGGTACGTTGATGTTGTAGCCGGCGCCCGCGCCCTCACCCATCTCGGCGCGATACCCCGTCTGTGGATGCGACGGGCCCCACGCGCCATGATTCATGTGCGCGCTGATCGTCAATACATCGGAACGGTCGTAGAAGAGGTCTTGTGTTCCGTTTCCGTGGTGAACGTCCCAATCGACGATCATCACGCGTTTGGCGCCGCTGTCAAGCGCGCGCTGCGCCACAAGACCGGCGTGGTTGAAGAAGCAGTACCCGTCGGCCATCGCCCGTTGCGCGTGGTGGCCGGGCGGCCGCACAAGTGCGTACGCCGTCGAGCTCCTGCCCGACAATACGGTGTCTGCGGCCTCCAGCGCCGTCCCCGCGGCGACCAGCAGGGGCTGCCACGAACGCTCTGACAGCAGTGTGGTCGCGGTGAACCACTCCCCTCCTGCCTCGGCGGCAACCCGGACAGATTCGATATACGCAGCGTCGTGCACCGTTTCAAGTTCAGCGATCGTTGCCTCCCGTCCGCCTGCAAAGCTCAGCTGGCTGGCGAGGGGGGCTGCGCGAAGCACGTCGATCATGGCGCTGATACGTTGCGGACCTTCGGTGTGCGGCAGCGCGGCCGTAATCCACGGGCTGGGTGCTGCCTCGTGGAGCGCGGTACCCGTGTCGTGATCGAGCACACGCTCGTCGTAGTGGACGGTGAGCATTGCCTACTCCTGCGCCGGCGTCATGTTGTAGACGAAGAATGCCGGTTCGTCGCCGACGTTCTCGAGGTGGTAATTCCAGCCCGGCGCGAGGTACACACTGTCGTCAGCACTAAGGTCGAACGCACCCGATTCCGTGTCGTTACTCCAGCTGAGACGTAGCCGGCCACGCACTATGAAGTACGTCTCATCGACTGGGCCATACCAGTGGTCGCCCTCAGCGGCATCGTTAGTCGCGCCGCTCGACCAGTGGTTGGTCTGCTCGCCAGGATCCATCCAGCACACACCCTGAGTGAGTTCTGTTCCATGCCGCGCACGCGTGAATAGCCTGCTGATGCGCACCTTCGTGGGCGCCTCATCTGCGGGAATCGGGCTGACGTCGGCGAGGCGAACGTGCGTGGGCCGGGGGGTGACGCGATCAGTCATTAGTGCTCCTTGTCGTGGGGTGCCGCCCGGTACGTGGCGACGGTGCCACGGCCGGCGTTGTGGGGTCAGTCAGGCCGCGGGATACAGATGGGCGTCCGCCGGATCCCAGTGGACGCGGACGAGGTCGCCAGAACGTGGCGAGGCGACATCGGCGCTCACACGCACGACGACGAGACCCGCGTCGGTATCGATTTCGACGCGTCGGTCTGCCCCGAGGTAGACAACGTCACGTACCCGACCACCGAGCGATGACTCTGCCGTGCCGGCTGAGCCGATGCGCAATCGCTCTGGCCTCAGCACGAGGCGGGCTGGCCCTGTCACCGAGTGGTCGCCCAGTGACACGTGGTGACCAGTGTCCAACGTGAGTGTGCCCGAATAGGCCTCACCCGAGAGCACCGTTGATTCCCCAAGGAATGTCGCCACGAAGTGGCTGGCGGGTCGGTCGTATAGATCCTCAGGGGTTCCGAGCTGCTCGATCCGGCCCTGGTTGAAGATCGCGATGCGATCGGACATCGTGAGCGCTTCCTGCTGATCATGGGTGACAAACAGGATCGTGACGCCCAACTGCTGGTGAATGCGTCGCACTTCTAACTGCATCCGCTCACGCAAACCACGGTCGAGCGCGCCGAACGGCTCATCCATAAGAAGAAGTGCTGGTTCGAAGACGAGCGCCCGCGCGAGAGCGACGCGTTGTTGCTGTCCGCCGCTCAACTGGTCGGGCGTCGCGTCCGCGCGGTGGCCGAGCTCGACCGCGTCGAGCGCCTCCATGGCTCGGCGCCGCCGTTCGGCTTTTCCTACCCCGCGTTGCCGGAGAGGAAACTCGACGTTTGCACCAACGGATAAATGGGGAAAGAGCGAGTAATTCTGGAAGACCATACCCATGTTCCGTCGATGCGGAGGGATCGCCGTAATGTCGCGCCCGTTGAGAGAGATCTGTCCGTAGGTGGGCGTGGTGAACCCTGCAATCATCGACAGCGTCGTGGTCTTCCCTGATCCGCTCGGCCCCAGCAGCGTCAAGAACTCACCGGCGCGCACATCAAGGTCAACGCCCTCAACCGCCGCCACACCGGCGTAGGTCTTTGTGACGTCGCTCAACTGGAGGGAATTGGCCCCCTTGTGGTCGGGAACGTGGGCATCACTAGTCACGAGGCAGCCTCCTTGGTGATCGTGGCGAGACGCTTGGTGCGGGAGTTCGCAACCAGACGCGGAACGAGAATGGCGACCGTGGAGATGACGAGAACGAGCGACGAGGCAACCGCGATCGTCGGGTCAGTTTCGACGGTGACCGAGCTGTACATCTGAACCGGCAGTGTGCGCAGGCGCGGCGACTGCAGGAAGAACGCGATAACCACCTCATCGAGGCTTGTCACAAAGGCGAATACGAACCCGGTCACAAGTCCCGGTGCCAGTAGGGGCAATTGCACTTGCGTGAAGCGTCGCAGGGGGTTCGCGCCGAGAACCGCTGCAGCCCGCTCGACCGTCTCAGGTATGCCGCGGAGGGCAGTTGTCACCGGGATCATGACGAACGGGATGGACAGCACGGTGTGCGCGAGCACGAGGCCGAGGAAGCTACCGCTGATTCCCCAGCGAAGGTAGGCGCCAAATACCCCCACCGCGACGACAATTCCCGGAACGACGATCGGAAGCATGAGGGTAGCGCGTGCAACGGGGCCGAGCGCGATGCGGCTTCGTCCGAGTGCGATGACAGCCAGCGTGCCAACGATCGTCGCAATAATCGCGGCGGTGAGGGCGACTCCGAGGGATGTTATCAGGGCGCCCACCCACCGGCTTTCGGTGAAGAACCGCTCGTACCACTGCAGTGACCATCCCTCGATCGGAAACCGGAATGACCGTTGAGACGTGAACGAGAGGGGAATGACGACGAGAGTCGGCGCGGTCAGCATGACCGCGACAACGGCGCCCCAGACGATGAGCGGTGGCCGCGCCTTCGTGATGGTGTTCATGCCCGCACCTCCGGTCGTGACAGGCCGAGCTTCCGCAGAACTGGTCGAAAGACGAGCGCGACGGCACCGAGCAGAAGCGCGGTCGCGACGAGAAGAATCGCCGAAAGGCCACCTGCCCCCGCGAAGTCGACAAGCCGCTCGACTCGAACGCCGATCACCTGGGCTATCAGGGATTCTTGCGGGCTTCCGAGCAATTGCGGAGTGATGTAGAAGCCGAGCGCGAGGATGAACACGAGCGCGCTTGCGGCCATAACGGCTGGCACCGACAGCGGCAGGTATACCTGCAGGAACGCTCGGAATCGGTCTGCGCCCAGAGACATTGCGGCCGTAATGAGACGGCGGTCGATTCCCGAGATACCGGCGTACACGGTCAAGACAAAGTACGGAAGGAGGATCTGGACCATCCCGATCAGCACACCGGGGAGCGTGCCGAGCAGGGTGACGCCCGGAAGCCCAAACGCCGCGAGTAGCGCCGAGACGGGGCCGTCGCGTTGTAGGAGCGAGATCCACGCGAAGGTTCGCGCCATGAGACTCGTCCAGAACGGAACAAGAACGAGGACGATCAGGATTGTTCGCATCGTCGGGCCGACCAGCGTCATCAGGTATGCGTATGGGTAGCCGAGCGCGATGCAGAGGACGACTGTCAGCGCGCCCGTTGCGAACGTTCGGCCCAGCACACGCCAGGTCGTCGGGTCGGCGAAGAGTCGCTCGTACACCTGGAGGCCGACGACGGGCTCGGTGAAGGAGCGGAGGATAATGTCGCCGATGGGAACGAGGAAGAACGCGCCGGTCATCACGAGGGCGGGCAAGAGCAGGAGAACTGCCCAGCGCGCAGGGATGGTCACAGTGCTCTCTCCTTTGAGAGGGGCGGGGACGAACAGCGGTGAGCAGCAACACGCGGTGTTCGCCCCCGCCGACGAGGCGGGATGGTCAGAAAGTTATGACGTTGACCAGGCGGCCCACAACTCCTCAATCTCTGCACTGTTGTCGGCCCAGAACTGAACGTCGGTGACGATGGCCTGAGCCTGAATGCCGGGGTCGGCGACGTTGTACTTCTGCTGCAGCTCACTTAGCTCGGGCTGCGCATCGGCGTGCGCCGGCGAGTAGGGCTGCAGTTCTGCAAAGCGAGCCTGCGGCTCCGCTGTTGCCGCGTATTCGATGAAGCTCTGCGCCGCTTCGAGGTTCGGCGACCCCTTGATGATCGACAGCGTCGCCCACGCGATGAGGTTGTTCTCCCACACCGGTTCGAACGCAGCGCCGTTGTTCTCGGCCTCGTAGGCACGCCCCGACCAGACGAACGTCATGTCGACTGTGCCATCCTCCATGGCCTGCTGTGACTCCGAGGAGGTGTTCCAAAAGACGAGGGAGTCGCGGATGGTGTCGAGCTTCGCAAAAGCCCGATCGACGTCCAGCGGGTACAGGTTCTCAGGCGCGACACCGTCTGCCAACAACGCCAATTCGAGCGCTCCGCCGGCACCCCAGTTGGGAACTGACCGCACTCCGGGGAAGTTCTCGAGGTCGAAGAAGTCTTCATACGAGGTCGGGGCGACATCGTAGGTGTCGGTGTTGTACATCATCACCGTCGAGTACTGCAAGATCGGAATGCTGCACGGCGAGACGGTGCCTTCCGGGAACTTGCTGGTGTCGATATTGGTGAAGTCAAGCTCTTCCACGAGAGTCCCGCAGTTGGCGACGGGGAAGAACGGCTCAGTGTCAACGACGTCCCACTCAATCTGACCCGCTTCAACCATCTGCTGAATACGGGCGTAGCTCGTGGGCTCGTCGTTTATGACCGTGGCGCCGACCGACTCAGCCCAGGGCGTCGTCATCGCGTCGTTTTGCGCCTGCTGGTAGGCGCTGCCGTAGCTCGTGAACACCAGGGTGAGATCGTCGCCGGCTCCGTTGCCGGAAGTACAACCAGTAAGGACAAGTGCCCCGGCGGCCGCAACGGCGCCGAGTCGGGTAGTTGCTCGCATGACACAACCTCTTTCCAATGTCGGGGGTGGGTAGTTGGTGCGTGCGTTCAGTAATAACATATTATTGCCAGGGCTTGGAAGGGTTTCCGCCTCACGACACGAGATCGAAACATGACTGACACCCTCCCCAACCGAAAAAAGCTGTGCAACAGTGAACCCGGGAGGTGCTCATGTCGCTGGAGGTAGCAAAGTCAACGTCGCCGTCACCGTCGCCCCTGGCTGCTGGAGACAACGCACTCGCCACGTACCGCCGCGCGCAGATTTTGTGTGCATCCGTCAAGTTAGTCGGCCGTGACGGAGCCCTAGGCGCTCGACTCAAGGACATCGCCAACGAGGCCGGCGTGAGCCTCGGTCTCGTTCAGCACTATTTCGGAACGCGGCAAGAACTTCTCGAAGAGACCTTCCGCTCCATGCTGAGCGTCAGTCTTTCCCGAATACCTCAATACACGGGCTCTGATGTCGACCCACTGGTCACCTTGATCGCGATGTTGAGGTTGCACGCCTACGGCTCTGTCGACTTCCAAGAGCGATGGGGGTTTTGGGT
Organism: Microcella sp.; assembly: GCF_046293215.1. GTDB lineage: Bacteria > Actinomycetota > Actinomycetes > Actinomycetales > Microbacteriaceae > Microcella. The sequence goes on from NZ_JBKBPI010000006.1 coordinate 89,479, forward strand.
CGAGCTATGGTCATCGGCTCGACGCGACCCCGTTCACGCCGAAATTGCACACGAGGTCTACACGCTCTGGACTACACCTTTAGAACAGGCTGTGGATCGCCTTGCATCCGCCGGACGCTGCCGTACCGACATCGCGCCGAACGAGGCAGCCATTCGGCTCATGGGCCTCATCGACGGCCTGGCGGTGCGAACGCTCGTCGACCCCAGTGTGATGAACGTCGATGACCTGTATCGGATGCTCGTCGACGCGGCGACGCGTCAGCTCGGTCTTCATGTCGATGAGGTCGACGCCGCCGTCGCCACGTTCGACACTCGCGCTGAGGAACTGCCGATGAGCGCGCCACTCTCCCCCGAAGTACTGATTGACGCTCTCGCCCGCGCGAACCCCGACTCCTGACACCCCTCGTTTACGCTGGCCGCATGCTCATCGCCGCGCTCGCGCTGCTGACCGTCGGCGTGCTCTTTCATGGCGCCGCGTTCGTGCTCGAGTCGCTGATGTGGGGGCGGCCTACGACCCGCCGACTGTTCGGCGTGCACAGCGACGACGCCGTTGCGGCAACGCGCGTGCTCGCGGTCAATCAGGGCGTCTACAACCTGGTGCTCGCGGCGATCACAACCGCAGGGGTCGTGCTGCTGATCGGCGACCCGGGTTCGACCGTCGGAGCGACCCTCGCGCTTGCGGGCGGTGCCGCCATGGCGATCGCCGGAATAGCGCTGCTGATCACGTCGCGCCGGGCGTGGCAGGCGGCCCTCCTGCAGGCCTCTCCCCCGGCCATCGGATGCACACTGCTCGTCTCCCCCCTCGTCACCGCGAGCACATGATGGCGCGCGTGCTCGCACCGCCGTTCCCCGCCGAGCTCGTCGGGTGGAGCGTCGCCGAGGTGATCGCCGCCGAGCAGCCCCTGCTTGCGGCCGGCGAACCCCTCATGCAGCGCGCCGCCGACGGGCTCGCCGAGGTGGTGCGTGAGCAGCTCGCGTCCAGTGCCGGTGACGGCGGTGCGGCTAGCTCCGCACCCCGAGTGCTCGCGCTCGTCGGCGCCGGCAACAACGGCGGCGACGCACTGTGGGCGTGCGCGCGCGTCGCGGCAGACGGCGTGCCGGTTGCCGTGCTGGCGACGGCGTCGAGCATCCACGACGATGGCCGGGATGCGGCAGTCGCCGCCGGTGCGCGCCTCATCGAGGCGGCACAGCTCGACGGCGCGCTCGACACGGTCGAGGTCGTCATCGACGGAATCCTCGGCATCGGGTCGGCGGGGCGGTCGGCGTTGCGCGGTGCGGCCCGCGACGCGGTGCTGCGCGTACGGGCCCACCCGAGGTGTGGCGCCCTGCGCGTCGTCGCGTGTGACCAGCCGAGCGGCGTCGACGCCGACAGCGGCGAGGTGCCCGACGCGGACGCGGTGCTTCCCGCCGCCGTCACGGTGACCTTCGGCGCGGTGAAGCGCGGTCTGTTGCGTCCGCCAGCGAACGAGGTGTGCGGTGAGGTGCGCCTCGTCGAGATCGGGCTCTCGCGCCCGGGCGGCTGATTCTCATTCTCAATTGCATAAACACATAGCGATATATGCATGCGATTGGTACCGTGAGGTGTGGCCGACGAACTAACTCTCGAGCGCACCGCGCGCCTCTTCAAGGCGCTGGGCACGTCGTCGCGTCTGCGCCTCATCGTCGGACTCCAGGGTGGCGCGCAGACGGTGTCGCAACTCGTTCAAACGACCGGCCTCTCGCAGCCACTCACGTCGCAACACCTCGCATCGCTGCGTGACATCGGCGTCGTCGCGGCGACCCGCCACGGACGCGAGGTGCACTACGAGATTGCCGATAGCCACATCTCGCACATCGTGGGTGATGCGATCGCCCACGTCGCCGACGACCACGACAACCCTGAGGCATGAGGGAAGGAGGAGAGATGAGCAGCCACACCGGAACCGCCGAACACAGTGTCGCCGAGCACGCCCACGACGAGAACTGCGGTCACGAAGCCGTGACGCACGACGACCACGTCGACTACGTGCACGACGGCCACAAGCACGCGCCGCACGGCGACCACTACGACGAGCACTGAGGCGCTCAGCGGGGTGGGGCACCCCGCCCACGTCAGATACGCTTATTGATAACTGTTATCAATAAGTAGAAATGACGTGTCGCATGGAACGTGTTCCCACCCCCGCCGCCACCCTCGACGCCCTCATTGTCGGCGCCGGCCCGGCCGGCGTCGGAACCGCCATCGCCCTGAGCGCGATCGAGTCGCTCACCCTGGGCCTCGTCGAGCGGGGCGAGATCGGCCAGACCTTTCGTGACTGGCCTGCTCGCCAGAGATTCCTCACCCCGTCGTTCACCGGCAATGGCTTTGGTGCGACCGATCTCAACGCCGTGCACTTCGCAACGTCGCCGGCATTCACCCTTGGTGTCGACTATCCGACGGGCCCGCAGTATGCCCAGTACCTGAGCGCCGTCTCGCAACACTTTCGGTTGCCCATCATGTCCCACACCGAGGTGACGCGGGTCAGTCGAGACGGCGACGCCTACGTTGCGCTCACAAACCGCGGCCCTGTGCGCACTCGCCACATCGTGTGGGCCGGGGGCGAGTTCGGCGAGCCACGCCTGCCGAAGGTGGTGGGAAACGGGTTCCTGGACCACGCATCGACACCCGCAGCGTGGGCGAAACGCGGTGAGAACGTGCTGGTGATCGGAGGAAATGAATCGGGGATCGAGCTTGCGTGCCACCACGTCGAGCACGGTGCTTCCGTGCTGGTGGTCGACCCGGAAGCTCCCTGGGCCGCTCGCCGTAGCTCCGATCCCTCAACCCGACTGGCGCCGCGTAGCCAGATGCGCCTGCGGGACGTCCAGGCGACGGGTCGCCTGACGCTGAGCGATCGCGCCGTGCGCCGCGTTCGTCACGACGAGGAAGGTGCGTACCGTGTGACCTTCACCGATGGATCGAGCACGTTGGTAGAGAGCCGCCCCATCGCCGCAACGGGGTATACGCCAGCGGTGGGCCCCATCGCCGAATTGCTCGAACGACGCCCCGATGGCCTGCCCCGCCTGACGGAGGACGATGAATCGACAATCTCGCCGGGACTCTTTGTGGCGGGCCCCGCCCTGCGGCATGGAACGCAGATCTTCTGCTTCATCTATAAGTTCCGTCAGCGGTTTGCGCACGTGGCGGGGGTCATCGCCGAGCGATCGGGCTACGATCGCTCGCCGCTCGAAGAGTGGCGAGACAACGGCATGCTGACCGATGACCTCTCGTGCTGCGGGCTTGAGTGCGCGTGCTGACCAGGCGATTGCCCTACGGAAACGCGGTCGCGATCGGACTTCTGCTTGCGGCGATAGTCGCTGGCACGTTCACAGCACTGCTGACGGAATCGCCGAGCGCGATGGCGCGGGAGGCGACCGACGTGCTGATCGTCGCCATCCTGACCGTGGTTCTCGCCACCACTCGCTGGCAATCGCTGCGTCGTCTACGTCAGATGCCGCGCATCGCTCTCGCGGCGCTCGGATTCGGGTTCCTTGTCGGTCCGGCGGTCGCGTGGCTTATCGCCACTCTGGCCCCGGTTCCGACCACAGTGGCCGCCGGGATTGCGCTGTTTTGCCTCTTTCCCTGCACCGATTGGTTCTTGGGCTTCACCCGGCTCGCGGGGGGCGACACCGAGACGGGCGCTGCGTTGATTCCGGTCAGCCTGGTGATGCAGATCATGCTCTTTCCCGTGGCCATCGCTGTGCTTGGCCTGTCGTCGGGAGTCGGCACCACGGATAACCCCGTCCGTGCCGTTCTGACGTGGTTCGGCATTCCGGCTGCTCTGGCCATCACCATTCGGATGATCCTGCGAGTCAGCGTCCGCGACGGCGGGCGTCTGGACCGCGTGCTGACGGCCCTCGAATGGAGCCTGCCGGTTCTCGTTGCCGGGCTCATCTACTGCATCTTTGCGGCCAACGCGCGACTCCTCGTCGAGCACACGCACCTCGCCGTGACCGTCGGTATCGCCGTGCTCACGTTCTTCGGCGTCATGGGCACGCTCAGCGCAGCAGCCGCGCGCGCGCTGAGCCTTCCACCACCCGGACGAACGCTGCTGATCGTGACCTCGTCAGCCCGCAATGCTCCACTGATGCTCGCGCTCACCGCGATCGCTGTCCCCGACGAGCCCGTCATCCTCGCCGTCATCGCCCTCGGAATGCTGATCGAATTTCCCCACCTCATCGCGATGACAGCCATGCTGCGCCGTGGTCACGACAGGGAGGCGCGATCGCCTAGCGCGGTGCCCGGCACCTCACCGACGGTTGCTCATGCCGTTCGCGCCCGGAGTCGCCGCGCACGTTATGAACACACACGACCGTCGCGCCCCGGGTGACGGCGGTGATCAGCCCGCGGCGAGCAGCGCATCGATCTGCGCCATCGCCGACGACATACCCTCGACCATTCCCATCCCGGCGAGCTCGTCGAGCGCCTCAAGGCTGGGGAAGGTGGTGGTCACCGTCATGCGGGTTCCGCCATCCGCGGTGTCGCCGAGGTTCACCTCGATCACCATGACGGGCATCTCGGGCGCGGGCTCACCATCCGCGCCGGCGAAACCGTCGTCGAAGGCCAACCGGTGAGGCGCCTCCACCTGGGTCATGCGCCACCAGCCGGCCGACGTCTCGCCATCGGGGCCAGTCATGACGTAGCGCATCTCGCCGCCCGGTTCGAGCTCGTGCCGAGAAAAGCTGGCCGGCCACTCCGGCGGACCCCACCAGCGCTCCAGCTGGCGGGGGTCAGCCCACACCTGCCAGACGCGCTCGACGGGAGCGGAGAACTCGGCGACGAAGGTCAGGGTGAGCGCGTCGCGGTCGATCGCGTGGTCACGCACGGTCATGGGCGGTCCTTCCGTCAGCCCTCGGCGAGGAGGGCACTGATCTGGTCGGCGCGGTGCCGCCAGAGGGCTTCATAGCTGTCGAGCACCGCTCGCGCGCGCTGCACGGCGTCGCGGTCGGCCGTGACGATCTGCTCGCGACCGCGACGACGCTTCGACACCAGGGATGCGCGCTCGAGCACCGAAACATGCTTCTGCACCGCGGCAAAGCTCATCTCGTAGCGCTCCGCGAGCGCCGACACGCTCTGTTCGCGGTTGATGACGCGGGCGACAATGTCGCGTCGCGTGCGATCGGCAAGCGCGCGAAACAGGGCGTCGACCTGATCGTCGGTGAGAGCATCCATTTGTACAACCATTTGGTTGTACGTTAGACCGTGCTCGCGACCCCGTCAAGCCCGAACCCGGACACAGAGCCGGCAGAGTAGCCTCACCAACATGACCGACGTCGACTCCACCGGATTCCGTTCGACCCACCTGATTGCGGCCTCACGCGACCGCGTCTGGGAGGTACTGACGTCGCCCAGTGCCTTCGCCACGTGGTTCGGCACGGACGCCGTCGACGTCCCGCTCGACCAGCTCACCTGGCGCGCTGTCGCCGGGGCGCCGTGGTCGGCCCAGATGGTGCTGCCGGGCGGTGCGACGATCGATTGGGACGGCGAGATGCTCGCGGTCGACGCCCCGAATGGATGCTCGCTGACGCTCTCGCAGTCCGGCGGCGGCCTCGACGCCGACGGCTACGCACAGGCGGCGGCCGGGTGGGCCGGGTTCGTCGACGTGATCGAGCGACTCTCGCAGGAGTGATGCCCTTTTCGCGGCCGCATCTCACCTCGCGGGCGTACCGTGCATCCATGACCGAAGGACGCATTCCGCGGCACGACCCGACCGACTACCGGGCGACCGCCGATCAGCTCTCGCGCCTCACGCCGATGCAGCACAAGGTGACGCAGAACGACGGCACCGAGCCGCCGTTCCGCAACGCGTACCACGACAGCAAGGCCGAGGGGCTCTACGTCGACGTGGTCTCGGGGCAGCCCCTGTTTTCCTCCCGGGACAAGTACGACTCGGGCACCGGATGGCCGAGCTTCACGCGTCCCATCCAGGAGGATGCCGTCACGACCCGCATCGACCGCGGTCTGTTCATGAAGCGGGTCGAGGTGCGGTCTTCCGGTGCCGACAGCCACCTCGGGCACGTGTTCGACGACGGGCCGCGCGATCGCGGCGGCATGCGCTACTGCATGAACTCGGCGGCACTGCGTTTCATCCCCGTGGACGAGCTCGAGGCCGAGGGGTACGGCGAGTACCGGGCGCTGTTCGAGTAGCGGTCGGCGACTGACGATCAGCGCGGCGTAAGCCCGCGCTGTCGGTGCTCGGGTGTGCCGATCGGATCGGGCACGGGCGAGTCCCGCCCTTCGGCATACGCGAGGTACAGCGCACTCGTGATCAGGCCGAGGTGCGTGAAGGCCTGCGGGAAGTTGCCGAGGAACTCCCCCGTCTCGGGGTCGATCTCTTCCGAGTACAGCCCGACATGGTTCGCCCGGGCCGCCATCCCCTCGAAGATTTCCCGCGCACGGTCGAGGCTTCCCTCGCGCCCATCCATGGCGAGCGCGTCGACGAGCCAGAACGTGCACAGCCCGAAGGCGCCCTCGCTACCGGCGATTCCGTCGTCGGCGCGGTACCGGTGCACGAGGCCCTCCTCGACGAGCCCCTCGAACGTCGCATCCAGGTTCGCGCGCACGCGCGCATCGTCCGGTGGCAGAAACTCGCGAAGCGGAAGCAGCAGATGCGATGCGTCGAGCACTGACCGCTCGTACGACTGGCGAAAAGCGCCCACCTCCGGATCGAATCCGCGCTCGAGAACCTCCTCGCGGATCAGCTCGCGGTTCTTCCGCCACCGCTCGGCGTCGCCATCGATGTATCCCGCGTTGGCGAGCTCGATCGCGCGGTTGAGCCCCGCCCACACCTTCACTTTCGAATAGACGATGTGGAACGGGCCGGTGCGCAGCTCCCATAACCCGTCGTCGCGCTCCTCCCAGCTGCGACAGGCTTCGTCGGCGACGGAGGGGAGGAACGCGAGAATCTCGTCGCTGATCGGTGCGTCCGCGCGCGCGAGCTCGTACACGACGGCGATGAGCTCACCGAAGACGTCGAGCTGCAGTTGATCGACGGCGCCATTTCCGACCCGTACGGGCGCCGAGCGTCGGTACCCCTCAAGCCCGGGCACCTCGCGCTCTCCGATCTCGGTTTCTCCGTTCAGTCCGTAGACGAGCTGAATCGACCGCTCGTCCTCGCGGTGCTCCCTGGCCGACCTCTCGGCCCAGGCGACAAACGCCTGCGCGTCGGCCGTATGCCCGAGTGCGCGAAGCGCCTGTGCGGCGAGCGCCGCATCCCGAATCCAGGCGAAGCGGTAATCCCAGTTGCGTACGCCGCCGATCTCTTCCGGCAGCGACGTGGTGGCGGCACCGGCGATGGCGCCGGTCTCGCCGTGGGTGAGCAGCTTGAGTGCCAGCTCGGATCGGATGATGAGCTCCTCGTGGGGCGCCGCCCACTCCCGGGTGCCCGAGGCTTCCGCTTTGTGCACCCACGAGCGCCATGCGTCGACAGCGTCGTCGATCACGCGCTGGGTCGTCTCCTCGCCGCGATCGACCTCGAGCTGCGCACCCCATCGCGTGACGAGGGCGCGCTGCTCACCGTCGGCAAGGGTCAGCCGGGCGGTCAGGGTGGCGGCGTGACCGCGTGTGTCGATGTGCCATTCGCCGGGGCGGAGGCCGCTCAGGGTCAGCGCGTCGTCTCCGGCCCAGGCAAGCACGCCTCCGTCGATGTCGGTCAGCTGCGGCAGACCTGCCCCATAGGAGAAGCGGGGGCTCCACTCGACGATGACGTCGACGCTTCCGCCGTCGGCGCGCACCAGTCGGTGCACGGCCGGTTCGGCACTCGAGTCGCCGACCCCGTCGAGGGTGCCGGACAGCGGCATGACGTCGGTGACCGTGAGCCGCGCATCCCCGTCAGCGAACACGGTTTCGAGCACGTTCGTGTGCTCGATGTAGCGCTGCTCGCCCCGCTCGATGCCGTCGGCATGCACGCGGAAGCGGCCGCCCCGGTCGTGGTCGAGGAGAGCAGCAAACACACTGGCGCTCTCGAGCCCCGGCAGGGGCAGCCAGTCGATCGCGCCGCTGCGGCCGACCAGGGCGACAGTGCGCAGGTTGCCGATGGCCGCGTAGTCCTCGATGGGGGCATAGCGCTCACCGCTCATCGCGTGAGCTCCGGCAGCACGTGCTCGCCGACATCGCGGATGAACGTGGACTGATCCCGATGCACGCCGTGCAGGAGGATCTCGTCGAAGCCGAGGCTCGCGAATTCTCGGAGACGCTCGGCGTGCGCGCCCAGGTCGGCCGAGACCGTGATCGGCCCGTCAGCGTCGTCGGGCCGGATGAACGCGGCGGCCTCCTCGAAGTCGGCGGGAGTTCGCAGGTCGGTCAACACCGGGCTCGCGAGAATATTCGCTCCCCACTGCTCGTGCGCGGCGGTCAGCGCCTCGTCGTAGGTCGGGGCGTACGCGTGCTGCGACTGCAACAGCATGGGCTTTCCCTCCCCACCGCCCCGTCGAAAGGCGTCCACGACTTCTGTGAGAACCGGAAGCGGCTGCGCGATCGTGATGAGAGCATCCGCCCATCCGCCGACCCACTCGGCGGTGACGGGGGTGATGGCGGCGCCGACCAGCAGCGGCGGCCGCTCGGGCAGGGTGTACAGCGTTGCCTCGTCGACGGTCACGTACTCACCGCGCGTACTGACCGTGTCGCCCCGCCACAGCGAACGCATCACCTCGACCGATTCGAGCAGGCGCGCGTTGCGTTCGGGTTTGGCGAGCCACCTGTCGCCCGTGATGTGCTCGTTGAGGTTCTGACCACTGCCGACCGCGAGCCAGAGGCGATCGGGAAACATCTCGGCGACCGTCGCCGCCGCCTGTGCCACGACGGCCGGGTGGTACCGCTGCCCCGGCGCGCAGACCGTGCCGAGCGTCAGACTCGTTGCCTGCAGTGCCGCGCCCAGCCACGACCAGGCGTAGCCCGACTGCCCCTGCGCGGTCGTCCACGGGTGGAAGTGGTCGGAGCACATGGCGGAGGCGAACCCCGCACTCTCCGCCTCGGCGACGTAGCGCAGGAGCGCGCTCGGGGCGAATTGCTCGTGTGAGGCGTGGTAGCCGTAGCGGGTCACGCGCCGTCCTCGGCCGGCGCCCCCATGTCGGGGTCGACGGGCGCGGACGTGGTGACGCGCGGCCTCGCCGAAAAGCGCAGGTGGAAGGGGCTGAGGGTGCCCGGAATCGGCACGTGCGGGTCGAGCTCGCCCGTCGTGAGGTCGAGCTCACGCTCCGTGACAACGCGGGCGATGATCGTGCTCGCGATGTGCAGCACGAGGTTGCGCGCCGGGCAGATCGCGGGGCCGGCACTGAACGGGATGAACGGCCAGTCGTCCGCGGTGCGCTCGCGCAGGAAGTGCTCGGGCTCGAACCGGTGCGCGGCCTCGACGTTCGCGTCGTCTCGGTGGAAGAAGGGCGCGTAGATGAACACGCTCGTGTCCTCCGGCATCGAGCCGCCCGGCCAGGAGGTGCGCGCCGTCGTCTCACGCAGCACGGCCGGGGTCGTCGGCCAGAGCCGCAGCGACTCGAGGAAGCACGCGCGCGTGTACGGCAGGTTCTGCGGCTGACGCAGGTCGCGGCCATCGGCCTCGCGCCGCACCTCGGCCGCCTGCACGGGGTGCGTCGCGAGCAGGGCGAGCGCGCGGAAGCTCGCCCAGTTCGCGGCGTCGAACGCGAACAGCCACTGCGGCACCTGCTGGTCGGGGTGCGAGTCCTCCGGCGTCGGCATCGTCGCGGCGTACGCGGCGAGCGAGCCGGGCTCGGCCGCATCCAGGTAGTGACGGATGCGCGCGTGCAGCCGGTCACGGCGCGCGCGCTGCTTCGGCGCGAGGAAGGCCCAGTTCGCCGAGCGGCGCAGGGCAACCATGTCGTCGGTGAGGTCGTGATCGTCTGCCGCGGAATCGCCGAATACGACGCGGCGCACCATGCGCATCCAGTGCTCGGCGTAGGTGTCCCAGTCAAGCTCGCCCATCTCGTCGACCGTAGCGAGAAGGCGGTCGACCTCCTCAGAGATGGCCGCCATCATGGCGTCCGCCCCGCGGTGCACCTCGCGGTCGGTGTCGAGCGCCTGCTCGTTGTACTCGCGCCGCGGCGGCCGGTCGTCGGCCGACGAAATCAACACACCCTCAGGCTCGAAGTGGGTGAGCGCGGCGCGCTTCTCGCGGGTCGCGGGGCTGAAGGGGTCTGGCGAGTTCTCGAGCACGCGGTGCACGTGCTCGGGCGACAGCACGACCACCATGCGACGACCCGGAATGCGCAGCCGCAACGGCCCCGCCCCGTACTTCTCGCGCATCCGCTGCATCACGGTGACCGCCGTACTGTCGGCATCGATCGCCTCCATGAGGCGCACCTGCGATGGCCGCCGCACAATCACGCCGCGCTGAATGATCGGCATCAGTACGGTGCTCAGAATGCGGGCGGTGTCGCCGATGGATGCCCGTGGCAGCATCGACCGCCCATCGCGCGTCGTCGCGTGCCCCGCTTCGGTAATCGTCATGCGCTCCCCCGTGGTCGTGACCGGCCACGGTAGGCGAGATGGCCGCCGCGCTCACCGGGGTTCCCCTCGGCGTGCGCGGTCGGCTATCCTGCGGTCGCGCCTGCGCGGCGCGTGATCGGCCCCGCGGAGCGCGACAATGAAGCCATGACCCGTCGCGGCATCATCCTGTTCGCCTCCCTCGGCATCATCTGGGGCATCCCGTACCTGTTCATCAAGATCGCCGTCGCCGAGCTCAGCCCTGAGTTCTTGGCGTTGGCGCGCACGACGATCGCCGCGGCGCTACTGCTTCCGCTCGCCGCACGGCACCGCGCCATCCTGCCGGCCCTGCGTCGCTGGAAGCCGCTGCTTGCCTTCGCTCTGTTCGAGATCGTCATGGCGTGGTTCTTCCTGAACACGGCGCAGCAGACGCTGCCGAGTTCGACGGTGGGATTGCTGCTTGCCGCCATTCCCCTCGTGTCGATGCTGATCGCCTTCGTCGGAGGCCGCCGCGACCGTCTCACCGGAATCAACCTGGTCGGGGTCGCGCTCGGCATGATCGGCGTGGGGGCGATTGTCGGCTTCGACGTCGGCGGCAGCGACCTGGAGGCAGTGGCGCAACTCGTCGTCACGATGTTCGGCTACGCGCTGGGCCCCGCAATCCTCGCCCGCTACCTGCACGACCTGCCCGGTGTCGGAGTCATCGCCTGTGCGCTGGGGATCAGCGCGGTCGCCTATGTGCCGATCGTCGCACTCAGCGGCACCTGGCCCACCGAGGTGCCGTCTCCCGTCACCATCATCTCGGTGCTCGTCCTCGCGGTGCTCTGCAGCGCTGTTGCCTTCTTGCTTATGTTCGCACTGGTGGCCGAGGTGGGGCCGATTCGCATGTCAGCAATCACCTACGTCAACCCGGCGGTCGCGGTGCTCGCGGGAGCCGTTTTCCTGGGCGAAGAGCTGTCGGTGTGGACGGGCGTCGGATTCGTCGCGATCCTCGCGGGGTCTGCACTGGTGACGCGCCCCGATCCGGCGAAGCGGGTTATGGAGGCCGAGCCCGAGCATCCAACCCTCGACGAGGCGCTCGATGAACCGCTACCGCCCACCGAGCCGATCGTGCGCTAGCTCGCGCCGCTCGGGCGCTCCCCCACCGCCGTGCCCGGCTTCCGCCCGGTGCCCGGCGCGTGCTTCTCGCGCTCGTCAACCAGCCATTCGGGCATCTCGTCGATGATCGCCCGAATCTCGGCGGTCGTCATCGAGTCGCTGACTCCGGCGCGCGCGAGCGCCGAGTTCGACACGCCCAGCCGGCGTGACACCTCGTCGCGCGGGTGCGGACCCTCGCGGCGCAGCGTCACCAGCCACTCGGGCGGGTTCTCCTGCAGCTCGTTCAACTGGGTGCGCGTGATCGGGGTCGCCTGAAACTCTGCGGGCGTCGCCGGCAGGAACACGTTCAGCTTCTTCGCCGCCGTCGCCGGGCTGAGCAGCTGCTCCTTCTTCGGCTTCGGCTGCTGGCGGCGGTCCTCACGCGGGGTCTCGGTCATGGTGACGAGCGTACGGGAGTCGAAGCGTGCATCCATCGTCGCTACCCTTGCCGCATGCCCGAACCGCTCGAGGTCGCCTTCGTCACGGGCGTCACCCCCACCAAGTGGGAGCGCATCTGGCGCGAGCGCCGCCCCGGCGGGCGCCTCCACCTGACCCCCATGACGCAGGATGCTGCGCTCGCCGCCCTCGCCGATGGCACCGCCCACATGGCCCTGCTGCGCGACGTCAGGGCCGACGACGATCGTCACGCTATTCCGCTCTATCGCGAGCAGCCGGTGCTCGTCTCGCCGAAGGGGTCGCTTGCGGCCGGTCTCGACGACCTGAGCGTGGCCGACCTGGCCGAACTCGACGGGTTGGCCGTACTCGACGTCGACCTCACGGGCGGCACGGGCGCCGAGGCGGTCGAGCTGGTCGCCGCGAACGTCGGCGTCGCCGTCATGCCGCAATCGGTCGCGCGGCAACACTCGCGCAAAGACGTCATCGCGAAGCCGATCCGGGATGCGGCAGACACCGGCATCTCGCTCGTGTGGCCGGTGACCGGCGCGCATCCCCTCACCGATGCATTCATCGGCATCGTGCGCGGACGTACAGCGAATAGTTCGCGGTAGGGCGTGACTCCGCTCCGTCCGCACCCACGAAAAACACCTCGTCGCCAGCGCGTCCGGCACCATACGACGCCGGAACGCTCCCGACGACAGTCATCGTGCCGTCGTCCGCGACGAGAATGATCGTGTTGTCCTCGCCGGTGTTTGCCACCATGAGCTGTTGGCCATTGGGAAGTCGAACGTAGTCACCCGCGGTGCCGTAAACATCCTCATCGGCAACGCTGAGGTCGGCGAACAGGGTTGACTCACCCGTCTCCATGTCGATCTGGTAGACGACGGGGTGTATCCCGAGCCGATGAGCATGTCGCCGGAGGGGAGAATGGACGCCCCCGACCAGTAGACCTCGGTCGCTGCGGGGCCCGTGATCGTCAGAGGCGACAACATGTCACCTGTCGCGAGGTCGATCACCTCGATACGATTCGCCACGCTGAGATCGAAGTCGAAGAACACGCCATAGAGCAGGGTTCGATCGACGCTCAAGGCGATGTCGCCATACACCGAGAGGTAGATCTCTTCGCCGACGTGCTCGCCGGTCGGCGAGTAGGCGAACACCGAGCCGTCAGAGTTGTTGATGTACAGCAACGGCTCGCCACAATCCGAGGAAGCCTGGGCGGCGTTACCCGCCAGTAGCAACGCACCTGCCATGGTCATCACTGCGCCAGCGGCCAGGGTCTTGTTCATCAGTGTCCTCCTGAAGTTTTCGGGCGCCATGGGGAAGCGCCGTCGCTAACCATAAGAAGGCCGCAGCTCGCCCCTGGCGCTGCGGTGGGGTGTGCCCCAGCGCAGGACCAGAGGCCACTGGTTGCGCTGACCCGTGGGCGCGCTGGCAGAAGCGCAGTCGGTCGCACGGGCGCGGCGCCCATGACATAGGGAAGATTCGCTACCTACAGCCCAGCCACCATCACGACCAAAAAGACGAAGCCATCTCGAATAAACCAGATTGAGTCAAGACGGTACAGAGCTCTGCTCAACACAAGCCCTCGCGCGCTCTGCTCAACACAAGCCCTCGCGCCTTCTCGGCACAAAATGCGGATGCGAAACACTCAATAACAAAGTGACAAGACGCGCCTTAGGGGCAGAGTTTCGTGACCGCAGAGTTTGAGTTTGTCTCCAAGAATGAATCCGACACCCACCCAACACCCGTGATGCGATACCAGATCGAAGAAGTTCCATAAGGACCCTTGACGGAAGTACCGAGCCGATAGCAATCAAGAGCCACAAAACGACCCTTGTCAATTCTTCCAACAATGGTGGCACTGGTGCTCGGGCTTGAGCGAATGTTTAGGTACTGCGTGTTGTTGGCGGAGGTCACCTGCGCTACAAACCAACTTTTTGAGTTTTTCGTGGTTGTTGTATATCCGGAGAGCTTCCCGGTAACACGCAATTGAACGAACTTGTATCGATCTGCGCTGGTCAACACATATGTTGAACCAGTTTGACCGCTCACCGCGGCACCACTTCGATACCACTGGCGGGTCAGACTGGTCGGAGTTGGAATCCAAGTTCCAGTCGATGAGGTCAAGCGTGTCCCTAGGTGCGTTGCCGAGGTGGCCGGGCCAGGGGCCGCGGAAAATGACTTCGTCGTTCCGCACGTACTAGCGGTGAACTTTGTGCCGCTCCACGTGCCGTTTCCTGCACTGTTCGGTCCGGACGCGGTCATATCCGGGGCACCGCATATGCGCAGTGAATTAGCGGCACTAAAGGGAATGGTAGAGGAGTTATAACAGTTTGGCGCTGCCCAATACTGAAAATGCAGATGCGCTACGCCATTGTTCCTCGTTGTGTTCGCGGGCGCTACAGTCCCGACTTTCTGCCCAGAAGTGATCGTCGCTCCGGGCGTAGTGATGTCTGACTTGATGTGCGTGAGGGTGTAGCTACGGTTGTTAGCCACGTTGACGCACAGGTTTCCGTACTCCGCCTGCCAGTACGCGACTTTTCCGCTCTGAGGCGCAACAACAACGCGTCCGCTGGTCGACGTGGTGCTCGTGGAAGAGGTGAGATCGAGGCCGAAGCGCGATGTTCCGGTGTGTGTCACTTTCGCATTGTCGTAACCCTGAAAGACGTAGACTGCGCCACCCGGTTCGAATGGGCTCCGAATATTGCCGGGGCCGACGCTTGCTGCTGCCGGAGAGGTGACCAACATCGCCCCCACCAGGGCTGCCGCACTCAGGATCCCCAAAGAGACATTACGAAATTTCACTACGCCGTCCTTTCGGGTTCGCATGACGGGCTTTGGTCAGAACGTAACAGGCGAGCCACCTTCAGCACTAGTCCCCATTTTGATGGCGTCAAGCGCTGTAGATACCGTGATCGGGCGGCAGACCGCCGTCAGGCGCGGCGGCGCGACCGGAAGAGCGCAACCGCGCCCAGCGCCAGCAGTGCCAGCGCGGCGGCGAGAGCCGGCACGGCGTCGACACCGGTGTCGGCGAGGCGCTCCTCGTCCGGCACCTGCGTACCGTCGTCGTGCGCGGTTCCGTCGTCGACTCCCGAGCCGCCGCCCGACGAGTCGTCGCCACCCTGGTCGTCGTCGCCCGCGTCGTCGTCGCCGGGGGCGACGACGACCGCCCCCGACAGTTCGGCGACGACGGATTCGTCTCCCGACGTTGCCGTGATCGTCACCGCCCAGGGGCCAGCCGTCGTGGGCGTACCGGTGACGGCGCCCGTGTCCGTGTCCAGCTCGACCCCCGCGGGCAACGCTCCAGCGGTGACGGCGTAGCTGATGGGCTCGCGGCCGCCGGACGCGCCCACAGCATCGCTGTACGACCGACCGACCACGAACGGGGCAAGCTCGATGTCGACGAACGCGAGGTCGACGATCCTCACCAAGATGAGGGTCGACTCTCTCTGGATGTTGTAGTCCGACAGCGTCCGCCCGTCCTCGAGCTGCTTGCCGGCGAAGAACAGTCGCTGCCGGTCAGGCGGAAGGAGGGCGTCAACGTCCTGCACCTTCTGCTTGACCTGCTCGATCGTGTCGCTTGGTTCGACGTCCAGCGTGAGGGTCGTTTCGCCAGGGCCCACGTCGATGAAGATCTGCATCGCCGATGCCGCCGTGGCGCCCACGAGGGTGAACGCGAGCGAGAGAACGCCGATGGCGGCGGCGCGCGCCGCACGCTGACCGAGACGAGGAAGCATGCCCTCATCCTGTCAGCACTACGTGCCGCAAAAGGTCATGTACGGCCCCGAACCGTCCGGCGCGCCGACCGCGTAGCGTTCGAGGCCGGGGCGCTCGTCGAACGGCCGCCTGATCACCTCGACGAGTGCGTCGAACGGCCTCATCTCCCCTGCCGTCGCCACCGCCAGCGCCTCCTCGACGAGGTGGTTGCGCGGAATATAGACCGGGTTCACGCGGTCCATCACCCCCGCGTCGGGCGACAGCGCGAGCCAGCGGCCCGCCCACTCCCCCAACGCCTCCACCTCGAGCACGGCGGGGCGGTCGCCCCCACGGGCGACACCCGCCAGCGCCCGGAAGAACGACGTGAAATCAACGCGGTTCTCGTGCAGCAGGTTCAGCAGCTCGGTGGCAAGCGGTGCGACGGCCTCGTCGGTGACGGTGGCGGCGAGACCGAGCTTCATGCGCATCCCCGAGATCCACGCCGCGCTGTAGTGCGCGCGGTACTCGCCGAGCGCCTCCGTCGCCCGCTCGACGGCGCGGTCGGCGTCGTCGTCGATGAGCGGCAGCAGGGTTTCGGCGAAGCGCGCCAGGTTCCACTCGGCGATGACCGGCTGGTTGCCGTAGGCGTAACGGCCCTGGTGGTCGATCGAACTGAAGACCGCGGCGTGGTCGAAAGCGTCGACGAAGGCGCAGGGGCCAAAGTCGATCGTCTCGCCCGAGATCGCCATGTTGTCGGTGTTCATGACGCCGTGCACGAAGCCGACGAGCATCCACTGCGCCACCAGCTTGGCCTGCGCGGCGACGACCGCCTCGAAGAGCGCCAGATGCGGATGCTCGGCCGACGCCGCATCCGGATAGTGCCGGTCGATCGCGTGGTCGGCAAGGCGCCGCAGCAGCTCGCGGTCACCCGTCGCGGCGGCGAACTGGAAGCTGCCGACGCGCAGGTGGCTACTCGCCGTGCGGGCGAGGACCGCGCCCGGCAGCAGGCTCTCGCGCTGCACTCCACGGCCCGTGGCGACGACGGCGAGGGAGCGGGTCGTCGGAATGCGCAGCGCGTGCGTCGCCTCGCTGATCACGAACTCGCGCAACATGGGGCCGACGACGGCGCGGCCGTCGCCCGCGCGGGCGAACGGGGTCGGGCCCGAGCCCTTCAGGTGCAAGTCGTGGAGGGTGCCGCTCGGGTCGGTGAGTTCGCCCAGCAGCAGCGCGCGGCCGTCGCCGAGGCGCGGGCTAAAGGCGCCGAATTGGTGGCCCGAGTAGGCCTGCGCGACCGGGGTTGCAGTGTCGGGGAGCGCGGCACCGGTGAGGAAGGCGATGCCGTCGGCGCAGCGGAGAAAGTCTGCATCGAGGCCGAGGTCGGTGGCCAGGGGCTCGTTGAGGGCGAGCAGCTGCGGCGCCGGGGGCTCCTCCGCCCGCCAGGGCACCGCGAGTTCGGGCAGCTCGCGGGCGAAGCGGCCCTCGAGGGCGATGCTGGCGGCGGTTGGCGCGGTCATGCATCGACGGTACGCCTACTGCCTGTGGGCGGCACGAAGGTGCTAACTCGCGCGGAAGGTGGCAGCGAGCGCGTCATAAACGGCGCTGACATCGAGTTCGCCGGGCTGCTCCTTCGTGATCACCTGCACAAGCTTCTTCGGCCACAGCACCAGCACCCCGTCGACCGTGAATGGGTCCGCGAACAACGGCCAGTCACCGTCGACGAAGCACAGCACACCCTTCACCGGAACACCCGGCACCGCCGACGACACCCGTTCGACCTGCTTGTGCATGCCGGTGACGAGCGACGTCTTGTCGCCGCGCACCCACAACTTTTCGACGCGCGGACTGAACAGTCCGCCCTCAACGCGCTTTTCGACGCGCTTCTCGACGTAGCGCTTCGTGTCGACCACCCAGACGGCGCCGGGCGTCACCACGATGTGGTCGATATTGGCCTTTGACTTCGGGATACGCCGGTCATGCAACACACGAATCTGGTCGCTGGCAATCGCGTCCAGCTTCTCGCCGACGATCTCTTCGCCGATCGCGCCGGTCGCCCAGACTCGAGTGCTGTTGCGCTCAGGAGTCAGTGCCACGGCGATGCCGCCGAGCTTGCCCCAGGCGGCTCGGGTGGCGGCTTCGTCTCTTCTGCGCAGATATTCGTGACGCTCTCGTGCCGAACGGCCTGGAACATTCGGATTCTCGTCCATTTCCCAATCACACCAGCCAGGGACAAATGTGACTATCCCCCAATCTGGGACCGGCCAAAAACCGCGGCTGCATGGGAGACGGCCGCGCACTCTCCGAACCCCGGACTGGGGGTATACGTTTCACACAGACTGCAATTGAGTGGAATTCGACAGGAAAGGGCGAGATGTCGACTCCAAGAGAGGGCTGGTTCCCGGACCCGACAAAGACCGGTCGGATGAGATGGTGGAGCGGCACGGAATGGACCGAGCACGTTTCGGCTGGCGGCCGTGTGTGGCAAGACGCGGTTACCGCTAACTCCAAGTCGATTTGGTCCCGATGGTGGCTGTGGCTCCTCCTACTGCTCGGATTGATTCTGCTCTTTACAGCGCCCCAGCTGATCGCCGCGATGGCGCTGATCGCATTGATTACGGCGATCGTGGCTCTCGTCAAACAGCGACCGACGTGGCTACGCCTTCCCACACGAAAAGCCGCGACGTCCGTTCTCGCGGCGTCCGCGATCGTTCTGGTCGTCGCAGCCGGAGTCAACGCCGCCTCCCTCGGGGGTGACGACTCCCGCGATGGGCTCTTCGCGAACCTCGCCGCGGTCGATGAGCAGTCGTCCACCGAGGCGACGCCGCAGGCGAGCCCGAGACCTAGCCGGACCCAAACCCCAACTCCCACTCCGAGCCCGACCCCGCAAGTCACCGTCGTCGAAGAGGTGACCACGGAAACCGTAGATTTCGACCGGCTGATGAAGGACGACCCAAACCTCGCGTCGGGCAAGACCTCGGTGACGACTGAAGGCGTACCAGGCACGCGGACACTGACCTACCGCGTGACTTACGAAGAGGACCGTGAAATCTCCCGAGAGTTGATCTCTGATGTCATTACAGCAGAGCCAGTAGCAGAGGTGGTAGCGAGAGGAACGTACGTCGCGCCACCACCACCCCCGCCGCCTCCCCCCGCCAACAATGGATGCGACCCCAACTATGCAGACGCGTGCGTGCCGATCGCCAGCGACGTTGACTGCGCGTGGGGCTCCGGCGACGGGCCCGCTTACTTCGATGGAGTCGCCCGCGTGGTCGGCAGGGACATCTACGGTCTCGATCGTGACGGCGACGGTTGGGCGTGCGAGAGATAGAGACGAGAACCGGACAACCATCGGCACTAATGGGGAGGTAGGTTCGGATGATGCTTGAGGAATTCCAACAATCGCTCCGCAAGTTCACGAAGGAACGTGACTGGTCTCAGTTCCACACCCCGGAGAACCTCGCAAAAAGCATCTCGATCGAGGCCGGGGAGCTTCTGGAAACGTTTCAGTGGCACTCCACGCCCGACGTTCAACGGGTCAGTGAGGAACTTGCCGACGTGATGACCTACTGCCTCCTGCTTGCTGACGCGATCGGCGTCGACGCCGTAGAAGTGATGGCCGCGAAACTAGAAGCGACTCGCAAGAAGTACCCAATCGAGAAGGCCCGTGGGCGCAGCGAGAAGTATGACCGGCTCTGAAATTCCGCGTATCTCGTTCGATAGATCTGCGGTGCGTGAGTGGGCCAAGACAGATTCACGTCACAAGAACTGGCCAGTCGTTTATCTCCTGGATTCCGCGAGACCGGCGGCGAGCCCCTCTGCCCTACGCGACGTTTACGTTGGCGAGACGCTCAACGCCGAGGCGCGCATCCTTCAGCACCTAGATAACCCGGACAAGAAGCGACTGCTTTCACATTTTCGGGTTGTTCTCGACGACCGCTTCAACAAGTCGGTATGCCTCGATCTCGAGTCCCACCTCATCCGCCTGCTTGCCGGCGACGGCACTTTTCGCGTCCTCAACCGTAATGACGGCATCACCGACGCCAACTACTACGAGCGAGACGCGTATCGCGAGTCTTTCCGACGAGTGTTCGACCAGCTGCTTCACGAGGGGGTGTTTTCGCGCAGCATCCCCGAAATCGAAAACAGCGATCTGTTCAAGCTGTCGCCGTACAAGGCGCTGACGACCGATCAGGCGATCGCCGTCGAAAACATTGTCGAAGGACTCTTCGACGACCTCGAGCAGAATCGCGGAGAGCTACTCGTCGTTCAGGGGGAACCGGGAACCGGGAAGACTGTCATCGCGATCTACCTGATGAAGCTACTCGCCGACATCGCCGCCTCCCGGCCCGACGATGAGCCCGATGCCGACTCGATCTTCTCCGACTTCTTCACTGAAGGGCACCGTGCCCTGCTCCGGGATTTCCGCGTCGGACTCGTCGTCCCGCAGCAATCTCTCCGCGAAAGCATAAAGCGCGTCTTCAAGCGCACGCCGGGCCTGGCTCCGTCGCAAGTTCTCACGCCATTTCAGGTAGGCGCCAGTGACGAGTGCTGGGATCTGCTCATCGTCGACGAAGCGCACCGGCTGAACCAACGAGCCAATCAGCCGTCCGGCGTGCAGAACAAGCAGTTCAGGGACATCACCGTAAAGTTGTTCGGCCACGACGACCACACCAAGACGCAGCTCGACTGGATCCAAGCGCTCAGCCGCCACCAGGTGCTGCTTGTCGATCCCGAGCAGAGCGTCCGGCCGGCCGATCTTCCACCCGAACTTCTGCGGAACCTAGTCGAAGAGGCGAAGGGCGAGGGCCGGCATTACCCACTGGTCTCGCAACTGCGAGTGAGGGCGGGCGACGATTACATCGCCTGGGTGCGCCAGCTGTTCAGCCCGCAGTCAAGCGAGGCCATGATGCAAAAGAGGCCAGACTTCGGGAACTACGAACTGAAGTTCTTCGATGATCTCGGACAGATGCATGAGGAAATTCGAGAACGGGATGCTCAATACGGCCTTGCGAGGCTTGTCGCTGGTTACGCGTGGGAGTGGAAAAGCAAGGAGAACCACGAGGCTTACGACATCGAACTCGACGATCGCCGACTGCGCTGGAACAGCACCGCTACTGAATGGATCGCGTCACCGAACTCACTCGAAGAGGTTGGATCGATTCACACCGTGCAGGGTTACGACCTCAACTACGCCGGGGTCATCGTCGGGAATGACCTGCGCTGGGATGAAGCTCGCGGGCGGCTCGCAGTTGATCGCGCGAGTTACTTCGACAAGAAGGGCAAAGAAAACAATCCCACGCTCGGTCGGAAATACACCGACGACGACCTATTGCGTTACATCTGCAACGTCTACTCGGTGTTGATGACACGGGGCATCCGCGGGACTTTCGTGTACGTATGTGATCCCGTGCTACGGAAGGTAGTGCGCACCTTGCTTTCGGAAGGCCAGTCCGTCGGGCGAGGACCCGTCATCCGATCATTCCCGTCAACGAGCGGGGCCCCAGGAAATTGATTCCTGAGGCCCCGGCCTTGGACTCGACTGCCTTCTACTGGCTAGCCGGCGCCGTCCCGAACTGCACAGCTTCCTCGCCGTAAAGCTCCTTGTCCTCGGCGGCCAGGCGGCGTTCGGCCTCGAAGTCGATCGAGCGGCCGAGCACGACGTACGCGATCGCCGACGCGGCGAGGCCGACGAACAGGGCGAGGTCTGCCTCACCCAGCGCTTCCGCAACCGGTCCGACGTACCACGCCGTCACCGCGAACGGCACCATGGCGACAATGCCGATCATGTACGCGGTGAGTCCGCGCCAGCCCCAGTTTCCGTAGATACCGCCGGGTCGGAAGATCTGGCGAATCGCGTACTGGCCCCGACGCACGAAGTAGTAGTCGACGAGGTTGACCGAGGTCCACGGCACGAGGACATACAGCAGGATTACGAGGAAGCTGCCGAAGTTGTCAAGGAAATCCCCCGTGCTGACCATGGCGCCGATGTAGGCAGCCACCGCGATGATCGTGCAGGCGATGACGCGCACGGTGCGCGTGGGGCGAATCGGGCGAATTGAATCGACGATGGTCACGAGTTCCATGGCCGCGGCGTAGATGTTGACCGTGATGACGCTGATCAGACCCGGCAGCGCAGCGATCAGTAGCCAGAAACCAAAGCCCGGCAGGATGAGATCGGCCACTTCCCGAACACCGTCCAGCGGCCCAGCGCTGGTGAACACTGCGGCGATGAACGCGCCCAGCGCCATCAACCACACAGCGCCCGCAAAAACTCCACCGTAGGTGTAGAACAGCGCCTTGCCAGGTCGGGTCTGCGGGGGCAGGTAGCGCGAGTAGTCGGACACGTACGGCGCCCAGCCGAGTGCGTAGGCGGCCGCAGCACCGAACTGCACAAGGAATGCTGCCCAGTTGAAGTTCGCGAAGGTGAGCTGTGCGGGATCGAGCGGTGCCACGAAGAGCGCGACAACGGTGAAGATGCCGAATGTCAGCATGAACAGCAACGTCAACCACTTCTGAGTGTGGTGGATCCAGTGATAGCCGAAGATTGCCAACACCAGAGCCAGACCGCTGATCAGGAAGTACCACGCGCCGTTCGCTTCGACACCGGTCGTCATCGTGAGAATCTCACCGGCGAGCATCTGGTTGAACATGTTGAAGCCGACCAGGCTGAACACCACGACGGCGCAGATCAGGGCGACCCCCCGGAACCCGAACTGCGCGCGTGACTGGATCATCTGCGGCAAGCCCAGCTGCGGGCCCTGAGCAGAGTGGAAGGCCGTGAACACGGTGCCCACAGCGACACCGAGCACGATCGCCACAAGGGTCGTCAGCAGGGATGCCCCCATCGCCGCACCCAACATTCCGGTCGCCAGAGTGGTGACGTTGGCGTTCGACATAAACCACAGCGGGAAGAGGCTCCACGCTTTGCCGCGACGTTCGCTGAGCGGCACCCAATCGATGGAGCGTGACTCGACCACGCCCGGCGAGCCTGCCGTGCGGGGGGATGGGGTGAGCAACTGGCTCATGGTTCTCCTAGGGTCGTCTAGTTGCCGAGTCGTCGTTGATGCTCGGCCCCCCGAGGCTAGGATCGTCCCGCCCATCGCACAAGACGATGCGAACCTATCACAGACATAGCCTTGACCTATGGCTGTGACTCCGCCGCCGCATTCGGATAGGCGAACAGCGCCTCTTTCGCCATGCGAACCAGCTCGGTCGTCGCGGGCGAAAGAGCAGCATCCTGCCGCGTCAGCAGGGCGATGGTGTCGTACAGCGGTTCTGCGAACGGAACCGTGAAAATCCCCTCCGGAAAACCCGGTGAATTCGCCACCGCGCGCGACAACATCGTGTCGCCCATTCCACGTGCGACCAAGGCGAGAGCGGTCTCGATGTTCTCAACCTCGATGAGCGGGTCTAGGCGAAGACCGGCCAACTGGGCCCGCTCAGCCAGTTGACGTCGGGTCGGGTCGCTCCACCCAAAGTGGGCGTCGTACATGATCAGCGGCGCTTGGGCGATCGCCTCGATGGTCATAGGCGCAGTGGTGCGGCTCGGGTCAGCGCTTGCCCACAGCACCTCGTCTTTCAGCAGGGGCGTGACAGAGAGCCCGTCGTCATCGATAGGCAGCACCGCGAAGCCGGCCTCGAGCTCTCCGGATCGAACACCTTCGGCCACTTCAACCGAGTTCTGACCCACAAGACGCATACGTACGCCCGGACGCTCTTTGTGAAAGCGCTCGGCCAGATTCGACAGGAAGTAGTAGTCAGCGTTTCGCAGCACGCCGAATGCGGCGACCCCGCCCGTGAGGCCACGCAAGGCTTCGAGGGCCTGCTCTGCCCCGTCTACACCGTCGACGACGCGTTTCGCCCACGGCAACAGTTCATGACCCGCGGCGGTCAAGACAAGCCGTCGCCCCGAACGCACAAACAGGGGTAAGCCGCTCTCGACTTCAAGTTTGCGAACGAGTTCTGAGACGGTGGGCTGCGTGGTGCCGAGCGCGAGGGCTGCGGCCGTGAACGACCCGAGCGTCGCTGCAAGAAGAAACGCCCGTAGCTGCGTCAGTGTCATAGCCGCATCCTATACATTTGATAGCTTGTAGCGCCCTTGTCCGATGCAAATGTGCGTTTTATGCTCGCGGAATGCAATTCACGCCCGCCGTATTGGCCTCGCTCAACGGAACCTTTCACCACCTCAAGTCGCCACTCATCGAGGGACCAGCCGCTCAACGAGAGCCGGAGGTAATCGACACCGTCTCGCGGATGCTCCACGACATCGAACGTGGCGGGCGCGACGCGGTGATGCGCTATGCCGCCGAGCTTGACGGTTGGGCGGGTGACGACATCGAGCTCACTGAGGAGCAGATGAAGTCGAGTGGCGACAGGCTGCCTGCGCCGCTCCGCGAGGCGATCGAGTTGGGATCGGAACGGACGCAGGCATTCGCTCGGAAGCAACGCTCGCACCTCACCGATTTCGACCTTGAGTTGGTGCCGGGACTCATGACGGGAGTGCGCTACGTGCCGATCTCCCGTGTTGGCGCCTACCTACCCGCCGGCCGCTTCCCACTCACTGCGAGTGCGTTCATGACCGTAGGCGTCGCCAAAGCAGCCGGAGTGCCCTCGGTCGTCGCATGCACGCCGCCGCAACCGGACGGAGGCGCAAACGACGCTGTTGTCTACGCCGCCTATCTGTCTGGTGTGGATCGAGTCTTCACACTGGGTGGCGTACAGGCACTCGCCGCCATGGCATTCGGGCTGCTTGAAGACGCACCGGTCGACATGCTCGTCGGCGCAGGCAACGCGTACGTCGCCGAAGCGAAGCGACAACTGTTCGGAACCGTGGCGATCGACTTGCTTGCAGGCCCGTCAGAAGTCGCCGTCATCGCCGATGACAGCGCGGACCCCGAGATCGTTGCCGCAGACCTCCTGGGCCAGGCCGAGCACGGCCCCAACTCGCCAGCGGCACTGGTCACGACATCGGAACGGTTGGGTCGGGCAGTCATTGACTCCGTCACGCGGCAGCTCGAAACGCTGGACACAGCACACATCGCCGGACCCGCGTGGCACAACTACGGCTCGGTTACGGTCGCTGACAACGCCGACGTCGCGATCGCCCTCATGGACGACCTCGCGCCGGAACACCTGGAAGTCATCACCACGGATGACGCCTACTACCACGAGCGCTTGCGCAACTACGGTTCAATTTTCCTCGGCGAATGGAGCACCGTCGCGTACTCCGACAAGGGCATGGCGGGAACCAATCACGTGCTGCCGACCGCCGGTGGAGCGAAGCACAGCGCCGGGCTTTCGGTGTCCCGCTTCCTTAAGCCGCTGACCTATCAGCGTGTCGCGCGCGAGGCGACCGGCCACGTCGCTCCCGCCGTTGCCGTCATCTCCGAATCCGAAGGCATGTCGGCACACCAGGCAACCGCGACCATGCGGCTCGACCGGTTGTCCGATACGCAATAGTTCAGCGTCCGAGTCCAAGTGCGAGAAGGTGGCTTCTATGACCGCGGCAATCCCGTTTACGGAAGCCACCTCCTCGGCACGACAGGTGCGCATCCGCTGCCACGAGTTGGCGCCCCGCATCGCCGACAAAGCCGCTAATGGTGAACTGATTGAGTCAGCGATCCGTGAGGCGGTGGCGGACGGAATCGAGTTACTTGTCCTGCCAGAACTCGCTACCAGCGGGTACTACCTCACCGCCGAAGAGGCGCGTGCGTGCGCTATCGACGCCGACGACGGGGTCTGGGCGCAGTGGTGTTCATCCCTCGGGCCGAATACAACCGTCGTCGTCGGGTTCGCGGAGCGAGCGAACGAGACGATCTACAACAGCGCTGCCGTGCTCACCGCGGCAGGTGTAGCCGGCGTGTATCGGAAGACGCACCTCTGGGACGCCGAACAACACATCTTCGCCGCAGGCAATCAGCCGCCACCCGTTATCGATACTCCCGTAGGGCGCGTCGGCGTGCTGATTTGCTACGACCTCGAGTTTCCCGAGATGCCTCGCTCGCTCGCCCTTGAGGGTGCCGACATCATCGCCGTGCCCACCAACTGGCCTGTCGTGCCGAAGCCCGCCAGCGAGCACGCCCCGGAAGTCATTCAAGCGATGGCCGCAGCTCGTTCCTCCTGTGTCGCCATCGCATGCTGTGATCGCAGCGGCGAGGAGCGGGGTAAGGCCTGGACTCAGGGCACATCGGTGATCGGCGCCGACGGCTGGCTCGCCGGCACGCGGTCAGAAAACCGCGTCGACGCAACCGTCGAGATCGCCGACGCACGGGCACAGATCGGGCCACTCAACAATGTGCTGAGTGATCGTCGGCCGGAGCTGTACTTCCGGGGATGAGGTCGCCGCCCCGAAGCGGCGACTGCTAACCAGAACGCTCTCATGGGCGGCGCTCAGTGCGGATTTGTCCCCACCGGCTCCCCCGGGCGCGTCGGAGCCGCGCCCGGGGCCCCTCGCGCGGCGTGGGCCCACCTGCTCGCAGGTGCACCCTTGATTAACCCGCAAAATGCGAGAAGGCCGTCCTATTGGACGGCCTTCTCGCATTTTGTCGGGCTGACAGGATTTGAACCTGCGACCCCTTGACCCCCAGTCAAGTGCGCTACCAAGCTGCGCCACAGCCCGTGGCTGGCCCCGGAGGGCCTAGGAGAGTCTAGCGGTATTGGCGGGGGCGGCCGAACCGGGGTGGGTGGCAGAGTGGGAGTGTGAGCGGGGAAACCATCCGGGTGTCGGCGGCGCTCGTCGTGGACGACATCGGGCGGGTGCTTGTGGTGCGCAAGCGGGGGACGACCGTGTACATGCAGCCGGGCGGGAAGCCCGAGGCGGGTGAGACGGCGGCCGAGACGCTCAGTCGTGAGCTGCGGGAAGCAATTGGGGCGAGCATCCCGCCCGAAGAATTGGTGCCGCTCGGGCAGTTCACGGCGCCGGCCGCCAACGAGGCCGGGGCGACGCTGATCGCCGACGTGTTCCGTGCAACGCTGACCGGGCCCATCGCGGCGGCCGCCGAAATTGACGACGTGCGGTGGCTCAGCCCCGCCGAGCTCGCCACGCTGCCGGTCGCGCCGCTCATCACCCAGCACATGCTCGCCCTCATCGAGACGCCCGCGTGACAGGCTGAGACGATTACCGAGACGCGCACCGTGCTGCTCACCGGGTTTGAGCCCTTCGGCGGCGACGTGACCAACCCGAGCGGAGACGTCGCGCGCGCCCTCGACGGCGACACCATCGGCGACGCCACAGTCGTTGGGCGGGTGCTGCCCGTCAGCTTCGCCGCATCCGCCGCCCAGCTCGAGCAGCTCGTCGCCGAACACCGACCCGACCTCATCATCGCCCTCGGCCTCGCCGACGGGCGCGAGGCGATCACCCCCGAGCGCGTCGCCATCAATTATGCGGATGCGCGCATCCCCGACAACGACGGCGAGCAGCCCCGCGACGCGCCCCTCGACGCCGACGGGCCCGCCGCCCACTTCACCACCCTGCCCGTCAAGCGCATCGCGCGCGCCCTCACCGAGGCGGGGCATCCCGCCGCCGTCTCGCTCACCGCCGGCAGCTACGTCTGCAACGCCCTCGCCTACCGCGTCGGCACGATCGCCGGCCGCGACGCCTCCCGCGACGGCGGCGCGATCCCCGCCGGCTTCATCCACGTGCCGAACTGGTCCGCCGAACGACTCACCCCCGCCATCCGCCTCGCCATCGCCACCACGCTCGAGAACGCGCGCGAGCTGGATGAGGCGGGCGGCAGCATCCACTGACCGAAGGAGGCCCCGTGGCCGAGCACCGTAGCGACGTCCGCGTCGAACCGGCCCACCTCGTGCCCCGGCACGCGATCGACGCGGTGCTCGGCGAGGTGACCGACGCCTCCCGCTGCTGGTGCCGGTGGTGGATGCTCACCAACGCCGAACACGAGGCCACCACCGGCGACAGCCGGCGCGGCGCCCTCGACGCCGAGCTCGACGCCGGCGACAGCCCCGGGCTCATCGCCTCCGACGGTGGCACCCCGCTCGGCTGGGTCGGCGTGGCTCCCCGCCCGCGGTACCGCCGCATCCCCCGCACCCGCGCCATCGTCACCGCGGCGGGCGACACCGACTACGACGACGAGGGTGTGTGGTCGATCGTCTGCTTCACCATCCCCCGACCGCACCGCGGGCGCGGCCTCGCCCACGTGCTACTCGACGCCGCCATCGAACACGCGATCGCCGCCGGCGCGCACACCATCGAGGCCTACCCGCACGACACCGCCCAGGCACCCCGCGCCGCCGGCGCCCTCAACAGCGGAACCCTCGCCCTGTTCCAGGCGCACGGCTTCGCCGAGGTCGGCCGCAGCGGCTCGCGCGTCGTCGTACGCGCCCCTGCCTCCCTCACGCCCCGATGAGTTCCGCGTACGGCCCCTCGTGCAGCGCGAGGTACACCCGGTCGCGCAGCGCGTTCGCCTCCGCGTCGGTCAGCGTGCGGTCGAGCGGCCGCAGCACCACCCGCACGAGCGCGTTCACCTGACCGTCGACGATTCCGAGCCGCGCCCGCGCCGCCTCCGGCAGCTCCGCCGCCAGCGTGCGCGCGATGACGGCAATCGATTCGAGGTCGTCGGCATGAGCATCCAGCGCCGCGCGCACGCGGTCGCCGACCGTCTCGTCGTCCTCCCCCGCCCCGATCACGACCGACAGGTCGCGGGTGATCGGCGGCATCGCCGACACCGGACGCCAGGGCGACAGGTCGGCCAGCTGCGATCGGATGCGCGGATCCGTCGACCGCAGCACCCGAATGTCATCGATGCCCTTGCGCAGCATCACCGCGCGATCGAGCCCCATGCCGAGCGCGAGCCCCGACCAGCGGCGCGGATCGAGCCCGCAGCGGCGCAGCACGCCCGGGTCGATGAGCCCGCACTCGGCGAGCTCAAGCCACTCGTCGCCGTGCCACGCATCGATCTGACGGCCGTCGACCGTGTACGGATGCTCGGCCGGCACCGCGCGCCAGCGAGCGCCCGGCAGCACCGCCTCGACCAGCGCGCCGGCGAGCTCGAGCAGCTCGTCGACCGTGCGCCGCTCGGGCGCGCTGACGCGCCACACGTCGACCTGGTGCGGCGTGCCCACGTGGGTGCGGTCGATGGCGTCACGCCGGTGCACGACGCCCGGCAGCACGAGCACCTCGTCGCAGTCGCTGGCCGGGTCGAGCGCGCGCAGCACCGCCGGGATGCCCGCCGACGTGTGGCTGCGCAGCATCACCGTGGGGCTCACGTAGTGCGAGTAGCGGCGGTCGCGGGTCACCGCGACGGCCGAGAAACCCAGCTCGTCGTAGTTGTCGCGCGTCAACACGAGCGGGCTCGAGCGCACCACGCGGTGCGGCGCTCCGCCCGACGCTGCGACCGCCGCCACGGTGACGGCCTCCAGCATCAGGGCGAGGGCGTGCGGGGGTTCGCCCGCCGGCGCGCTCAGGTCGCGCACCGCGAGGGCGGCCGCCACCGAGGGGGGTGAGAGGTACATGATCGTGAGTCCTTCCGAAACGGTCGAGTGTGGGTGGGGTTCCCCTCGACCGAGTCGGTGCGACTCAGGCGACCAGTGTCTACGCGTGCAGCGTCAGCCCGAGTCGGCCGGTGTTCGGCCGAGGGCTGAGAAATCGCACGGATGTGGTCATGCGAGCAGAGTAGCGGAGCCCCGGCATCGACGAAAGCGCCCCACGGATCCGCCGGTCATTCCGCCCACTCCCAGATCGGCGACCGCTCGATTGCTACGCTTGAAAACAGGCAGCGTTACCCGGGCCGAGACGTCAAGTCGTGCGCAACGCGGGAGTGGTGAGGGATCGAATCGGCCAACGCGTGATCCCGAGAAACGCACTGAGTCGCTTGCGCGTGCGCTTGCGGCAATCCGTTTGCGGCCCGCCGGATCACTGTCACGCTTCGCGGTCGGTAATTGTGCCAGCGCTGGCAACGTGTCCGGCGATGGTTATCGCTCGCCTCTGCGGCGTCGAGCATCACAAAGGATGGGAGTTCATTGGACATCGACCAGTTCAATCTCGTCCTGGTGGCCGTCAGCCTGGTTGTGATCGTGGCGGTTGCGGCGGTGAGGGTGTCCACGCGAGCCGGTTTACCCACCCTGCTCATTTACTTGGCTCTCGGGCTTTTTCTTGGCGAAGCGGGCCTGGGTCTCGAGTTCGACGACGCGGCGCTCGCCCAGCTCTTGGGGCTGGGACTACTCGCGATAATCCTCGCTGAAGGTGGTCTCACGACGAGGTGGTTGGACATCAAGCCCGTCCTTGGCCCCGCTCTCGTGCTGGCAACCTTCGGCGTCGCGGTCAGCATCGCTGTGACTGCCGGTATTGCGTACTGGCTGCTAGATGTTAACCTGCAGACCGCATTGCTATTGGGAGCAGTGGTCTCGTCCACCGACGCGGCGGCTGTCTTTGCGGTTATGCGTCGACTCCCGGTGAAGCCACGGCTCAAGGCGACGCTGGAAGCAGAGTCGGGGTTCAACGACGCCCCCGTCGTCATCATTGTTGCCCTCCTTGTATCTGACGCGTGGGAAGAAACGAACGTGTGGGCTGCTGGCGGGCAGATGCTGTACCAGCTCATCGTGGGCGCCGCACTCGGGTTCGCGATCGCCTGGCTTGGCGAACTGGTTCTGCGCCGCGCAACTTTGCCCTCATCAGGTCTCTACCCCATCGCGACAATCGCAATCGCGATCCTGGCCTTCGGCACAGCGGGAGTCATTGGCGCGTCGTCATTCATGGCCGTTTACATCACAGCCCTGCACCTTGGCAACGCCAAGTTGCCGCATGCGGGACAGACGCGAGGCTTTGCGGAGGGACTCGCCTGGCTTGCGCAGATCGCACTGTTCGTTCTTCTCGGGCTCCTCGCGAGTCCTGCGCGCCTTGTCGACGCGATCATCCCGGCTCTGATCATCGGAACCGGCCTGTTGCTGGTCGCCCGGCCGCTGTCCGTCCTGGTCTCCGTCTTGCCGTTCCGCACACCGTGGCGTGATCAGGCGTTTCTCTCATGGGCCGGACTGCGGGGTGCTGTGCCCATCGTGCTCGCGACGATTCCGATCAATGCGGGGCTGCCCGCGGCGACGCAGATCTTCGACATCGTATTTGTGCTCGTCGTGATCTTCACGCTGATTCAGGCCCCTGTCTTGCCGTGGCTCGCGCGCCGCCTCCGGGTCGATCACGTCGACACCGAGCCCGTTCCCGATGACGAGAGCAAGCTCAGCGTCATCGAGTTTCAATTGCCATCGGAGTTGTCGATCGAAACGGGCATCCAAGAACTGGGCCTGCCAACGAAAACGGTCGTCGCTGCGATACATCGAGGCGGAAGAACTTTCGTTCCCGATGCTTCGACGGTCCTCCAGGCGAGGGACCGGCTCGTCATCGTCGTTCCGAAGCGATCCCTAGCCGGCGTCGAGAAGTGCCTACAAGAGATGGTCGGTGGGCACATCAGGGCAGAGAAGCCCCACTCCGACCCGGAGGCGTAACTAACACGTCTGACAGGACACACGCGAACACGTCCGCCACCCGAAGGGTCAGCAGAATCCGTCGCGAGAGGGATGCGCGCATCCAGTCACATTGATTGACTGGCTGTCATGAACGACCAGCCCCGCTCCCCCGACGGCCCTCCCGCGAAGAAGCGCGACGACGGACAGGAAGCGTTCGTGCCCATCGGCATCGTGTTCATCATGCTGGGCGTCGTGTTCCTCATCACGAACGACGGCATGGGGCCCGTCGCGTGGACGTTCATCCCGGTCGGCTTCACCTTCCTCGTGCTGGGCTTGAGCGCCGTGTCGTCGAAGCGCTCGCGGTGCGACATCGACGGCTCGGCGTGAGCGCGGCCTCGGCACCCATGCGTGTGCGCACCGCGCGCGCGTTCGGGCGCGGGTTTTTGTACGGTGCGGTCGGGGCGTTTCTCGCCGCGCTCATCCTGTTCGCCATGGGCCGGGCCGGCACGGCCGTCGCCCTGCTCGTCGTCGGGGCCGTGCTCGTCAGCCTCGGCGCCACACTGCTGAAGCGCGTCGGTGAGGCGCAGCGCGCCGGGCGCGAGACGGTCGAGTAGGCGCGCCCGCTATCCGGTCGGCAGCTGCGCGCGCAGTCGCGGCCAACTCGCGGCAAACCCCGGATGCAGCGGCAGATGCTCAACGTCGCCGACGGCGACCCAGCGCAACTCGATGCTCTCCGCGTCGCCGAGCACCGGGTCGAACAGTTCGTCGACGCGGGCGACGACGGTCGTGTAGCTCCAGAAGCCGAGGTCGTGGTGGCTCTCCCACAGCACCGTCACGGCGTCGAGCGGAACCCCCGCCTCCTCGTGCGCCTCGCGCACGGCAGCCGTCGCGGCGTCTTCGCCGAGCTTGCGCGCCCCGCCGGGGATGCCCCACGTTCCGCCGTGGTGCGACCACTCGGCGCGGTGCTGCAGCAGCACCCCCGCCGTCGGGTGCCACGCGAGCAGGCCGGCCGCCCCGAAGCGGCCCCAGTACCGAGTGCCGTCGGGCCCCTCAACCCAGGCGTCGCCCGGGTCGCGCAGGTGCGGCGGCGGAAGGCGCGGCGGCGTGCTGCTGCGGGCCGCATCGGCCGGGCTAGGCGCCGCACTCTCCATAGCCGAAGGCTACGCGCGTTGCCTGCGAGAACGCGCGCGGCCAACGCGATCAGCAGCTACCGCTGCCTCCTTTCGCGGTCCGGCGCCCGAGACGGGCACCGGCGAGCTCCGCGGCGGAGGCCAGAAATGGCCTCCGCTGGCAGCGCCTAGCGCTGCCTCCTTTCGCGGACTCGCATATTCACAACGATCGGCGTCCCTTCGAAGCCCCAGGTCTCGCGCAGGCGACGGGTGATGAAGCGTCGGTACTGCGGGTCGAGGAACTGCGTCGTGAACAGCACGAAGGTCGGCGGGCGCGTCGAGGCCTGCGTACCGAAGAGGATGCGCGGCTGCTTGCCCCCGCGCACCGGGTGCGGGTGCTCGGCGACGAGCTCGGTGAGGAACGCGTTGAACTTGCCCGTCGGAATACGCGTGTCCCACGACTCGAGCGCCGTCTCGAGCGCCGGAACCAGCTTCTCGAGGTGGCGGCCCGTGCGGGCCGAAATGTTGACGCGCGGGGCCCACGACACGTGCGCGAGATCCTGGTCGATCTCCCGCTCCAGGTACCGGCGGCGCTCGTCGTCGAGCAGGTCCCACTTGTTGAAGGCCAGCACGAGCGCGCGGCCCGATTCAAGCACGAGGTCGATGATGCGCACGTCTTGCTCGCTGATCGGCTGGGTCACGTCGATCAAGACGACCGCAACCTCCGCCTTTTCGAGCGCGGCGGCCGTGCGCAGTGAGGCGTAGAAGTCGGCGCCCTGCGCCATGTGCTGGCGTCGGCGAATGCCGGCGGTGTCGACGAAGCGCCACACCTTCCCGCCGAGCTCAATCTGCTCGTCGATGGGGTCGCGGGTGGTGCCGGCGAGCTCGTTGACGACGACGCGCTCTTCGCGGGCGGCCTTGTTGAGCAGGCTCGACTTGCCGACGTTGGGTCGGCCGATGAGGGCAACCCGGCGCGGCCCGCCGAACTCGGTCTTCGCGACCGCCGACACCTCGGGCAGCACCGTCAGCACGTGGTCGAGCAGGTCGGCCACGCCACGGCCGTGCACCGCCGAGGTGGGCCACGGCTCGCCGAGACCCAGGCTCCACAGGGCGGCAGCCTCCGGCTCCTGGCGGGCATCGTCGATCTTGTTGGCGACGAGAATGACGGGCTTGTTCGAGCGGCGCAGCATCTTGACGACGAACTCGTCGGTCGCGGTCGCGCCGGTCATGGCGTCGACGACGAACAGCACCGCGTCGGCGAGCTCAACGGCGACCTCGGCCTGGGCTGCGACGGAGGCGTTGATGCCCGACGCGTCGGGCTCCCAGCCGCCGGTGTCGACGAGGGTAAAGCGGCGCGTATTCCACTCCGCCTTGTACGAAATGCGGTCGCGGGTGACGCCGGGCTTGTCTTCGACGACCGCTTCGCGGCGGCCAAGGATGCGGTTGACGAGCGCGCTCTTGCCGACGTTTGGCCGGCCGACGATCGCGAGCACCGGAAGGGCCGGTAGCGTGACGATGCCGTCTTCGCCGAGTTCGGCGCCCTCCAGTAGCGCAAGGTCGTCGTCGTCGAGGTCGTAGTCGGCGAGGCCGGCGCGCAGCGCGTCGGCCCGCTGCTGGTCGAACGCGGCACGCTCCGGGTCGTCGTAGTCGGCCGGCTCGGCGGTCGACTCGAGGGATTCGATGTCGGCGTCGTCAAACTCCGGCGCGCTCGCCGGGCTGCCGGGGTGGTCGGGGGTGTTAGTCATGAGGAAGTCCAGAGCGCACGATGTCGATGAGCGCCTGCACCGTCTGCTCGAAGTCGATGTCGGTGGAATCAAGGGTGATCACACCTTCGGCGGCCGTCAGAAAGTCGACGACGCGGGAGTCTTGGCGGTCCCGCGAGGCCAGCTGCTGCGCGGTCGCTTCGGTCGACTGGGCGCTCACCTCGGCCGACCGTCGGGCAATTCTAGCCTCTTCCGACGCGGTCAAGAGAACGCGCACCGGAGCATCCGGCGCCACGACCGTCGTAATGTCGCGGCCCTCGACGATGACCCCGGGTGCGGGATGCTCGTCCATCAACCGCCGGAACATCGCGTTCAGCGACTGCCGCACCTCCGGCACCCGCGCGACGGCCGACACGACGGCCGAGACGCGCGGCTCGCGGATGTCGGGCGTGATGTCTTCGCCGCCGACCCGCACGTAGTAGCGGTCGGGGTCCATGCCGGTCGCGTAGTCGAAGGCGCGCACCCGCTCGACCACCGCATCCGGGTTCTCGACGTCGACCTGCTCGTCGAGGCAGTGCCAGGCGAGCGCGCGGTAGGCGGCGCCGGTGTCGAGGTAGGCGTAGCCGAGGCGGCGGGCGGCCTCCTTCGACACGCTCGACTTGCCACTTCCGGCGGGGCCGTCGACGGCCACGACGATGTCGCTCACGGGTGCTCCTTTACGGTCGGAGGTCAGTCGGTTCCGGCGGCGGCAATCTTCCAGCCGCGCGCCTCTAGCTCGGCCACGAGCCGCTCTTCCGCCTCGGGCACGACCGACACTTCGGCGAAGCCGACGGGCGCGCCGGGCGAGTGCTCGAGCCGGAGGTCTTCCATGTTGACGCCGAGCTCACCGATCTCGGTCAGCAGACGGGCGAGCTGACCCGGGGTGTCGTCGATCATGACGACGAGCGTCGCGTACCGCCGGTCTTGGCCGTGCTTGCCCGGAATGCGCGCGACGCCGACGTTGCCCGCACCCATCAGGTCGGCGATCGTGCGGCGCGCGCCGGGAGCATCGGGATGCTCGAGGGCGTCGATCGCGGCCGTCACGTCGTCGCGCAGCCCGCGCAGGATCGCCGCCACGGGCGCGGCGTTGGCGGCGAGAATCTGCACCCACAGCCCCGGATCGCTCGAGGCGATGCGCGTGACGTCGCGCAGACCCTGTCCCGCGAGCCCAACCGCGCCGTTCGACGCGGTGCGCAGCCGCGCGGCCATGACCGTCGACACCAGCTGGGGCACGTGGCTGACCATTGCCACCGACTCGTCGTGCTCGGCGACCGTCATCTCGATGGGCACGGCGCCCACGTCGAGGATGAGGTCTTCGATCGCCCCGGCCCGCGCGTAGCTGATGCCGTCGTGCCCGGCGAGCACCCACGGGCGCCCGACGAACATGTCGCTGCGCGCCGAGATGGGTCCGCCGCGCTCGCGCCCGGCCATGGGGTGCGTGCCGAGGTAGCGGCTCACGTCGGCGCCCATCGCGATCAGCTCGCGCAGCACGCTCTGCTTCACGCTCGCCACGTCGGTCACGAGGGCAGTCGGATGCGCGGTCAACTCGGCCGACACCGTCACGGCGGTCACGTCGGGAGGAACGCAGACGACAACAAGCCCCGGTTCGTCGTGCCGGCCACGATCGGCCGACGCGGCACGACCGGCGCCGTAGTCGACCGCCAGCTTGACCGCCGTCGGCGACAGGTCGTCGAGCGTGACGTCGACACCGCGCTCGCGAAGGGCGAGCCCGATGCTGGTGCCCAGCAGACCGGCGCCGACGATGCGCACGCGCTCGTTCAGGCGTCGGTCGGTCATCGTGTTCCTCGGTGAGAGCGGGGACGGCGGGTGGTGGGTTTTTTCGCGGGGCGCGCGTCGGCGGTGCTGCCGGTGTCGACACCGTCGCGCGCCGCGCGCGCCAGGGTCAACAGCGCACCGCGCTCCACTGTAGTGAGTTCGCGCACCGCGCCGAGCTTGAGCGGCCCGAGGTGCAGGGGCCCGAACTGGCGCCGCACGAGGTCGACGACCGGGTGCCCCACCTCGGCCATCATGCGCCTGACGATGCGGTTGCGCCCCGAGTGCAGGGTGAGCTCGACCATGGTGTGGCCGTGCTGCGGGCTGCCGATGACCTTCACGGCATCGGCGTGAATCGGCCCGTCCTCGAGTTCGACGCCGGTCTTGAGCTGGGTCAGCGTCTTCGGTGCGACGACGCCGCGTACTTTCGCGATGTACGTCTTCTCGACGCCGAACTTCGGGTGCGCGAGCACGTTGGCCAGCTCGCCGTCGTTCGTCAGCAGCAGCAGGCCGCTCGTGTCGGTGTCGAGCCGGCCCACGTTGTAGACCCGTTCCTCGAACCGGTCGGCGTACTGCCGCAGATCGGGCCGCCCCTGCTCGTCCTTCATGGTGCTGACGACGCCGCGCGGCTTGTTCAGCATCAGGTACCGCTTCGTCTGATCGAGCTGAATCGCCACCCCGTCGACGGCGATCTCGTCGGTTTCGGGGTCGATGCGGCGCCCCAACTCCGTCACGACCTCGCCGTTGACGGTGACGCGGCCGGCCTCGATGTACTGCTCGCTGACCCGGCGCGAGGCGACCCCGGCCGCCGCCATGACCTTCTGCAGCCGCTCCCCCGTGGGGGCCGCCGCGTCATCCCACGGCGGAATCTCGAACGAGCCGCCCCGGGCATCCCCGTTATCGGACGTCATCGAAGCCGTCCTGTCCGTCGTCGAGCAGCGGCGAGATCTGCGGCAGCTCGTCGAGCGAGTTGATGCCGAGCTGGGTGAGCAAGAGGTCGGTCGTTTCGTAGTGAATCGCGCCGGTTTCCGAGTCGGTGAAGGCTTCCGTAATGAGCCCGCGGCTCAGCAGCGTGCGCACCACCGAGTCGACGTTGACGGCGCGGATGCTCGCCACGGCTCCCCGAGAGATCGGCTGCTTGTACGCGATCACCGCGAGCGTCTCGAGCGCCGCCTGCGACAGCTTCGCCGGCGCCTGCGTGTGCACGAAGTCGCGCACGACGTCGTCGAACTCGGCGCGCACGTACAGCCGCCAGCCGCCGCCCACCTCGCGCAGCTCGAAGCCCCGGCGCGGGCGCGCAGGAGCGTCGGGGCCAGCAGTCGGGTCGGGCTCGCCGTCATAGTCGGCGACGAGGGACGCGATGGCGGCGCGCACCTCCTTCACGGGGCGGCCAACCGCGCTCGCCAGCCCCACGACGCTCTGCGGTTCGTCGACGACCATGAAGATCGCCTCGAGTGCGCGGGCGAGGTCGACGCCGTCGGCGAGCCCGGCGCGCTCGGGAGCGTCGGCGGTTTCGGTCACGGTCTCACTGGCCATACTCGGCTCCCAGGTTCACAAGATTTTCGTCGCTCCAGTGCTCGGCGGTCCAGCGCACGGTGAGTTCGCCGAGCGGTTCGAGCTGTTCGAAGCCGATCGCCGCGTGTCGATACAGCTCGAGCAGGGCGAGGAAGCGGGCGACGATGACGCCCATCTGATCGGCCCCGGCGATGAGCTGGCGGAAGGTGAGGGGCTCACCCGCGCGCAGCATGCCGACCACGTGGGCCGCCTCCTCGCGCACCGAGATGAGGGGCGCGTGCAGGTGGTCGAGCCCGACAACCGGCAACTCTTTGGGCGTGAACGCCAGCAGCGCGAGCGCGGCGAAGTCGTCAAGGCTGGTGGTCCAGCGCAGCTCGGTGGTCGTCTGCCGGAAACGATCTTCCAGGCGCACGCTGCGGGTGTGGCGCGCCGTCTCGGCGGTGATGCGCTCGGCGAACCAGGCGCTGACCTCCTTGAACGCGCGGTACTGCAGCAGGCGTGCGAACAGAAGATCGCGGGCCTCCAACAGCGCGACGTCTTCCGCGTCGACCAGCTCGCCCTGCGGCAGGAGGCTCGCGATCTTCAGGTCAAGCAGGGTCGCGGCGACGACGAGAAACTCGCTGGCCTCGTCGAGTCGCTCGGCGCCCTCGAGCGCGCGCAGGTAGGCGATGAACTCGTCGGTGACGGCCGACAGCGACACCTCGGTGATGTCGAGTTCGCGCTTCGTGATGAGGCTCAGGAGGAGGTCAAAGGGGCCGTCGAAGTCGGCGACGGCGACGCGGAAGCCGCCGCGTGCATCCGGCGCACTGTCCTCAGCCTCGACGACGACGGCGTCAGGCGGCGTGGCCACGGGCGATCAGCTCCCGTGCCAGCTGGCGGTAAGCGCTGGCGGCCGGGTGGTCGGGCGCGAACGTCGTGATGGGGGTGCCGGCGACGGTCGCGTCGGGAAACTTCACGGTGCGGCCGATCACCGTTTCGAGTACGGCGTCACCGAACGCCTCGACCACCCGTTCGAGCACCTCGCGCGAGTGCAGGGTGCGTGCGTCATACATGGTGGCGAGAATCGCGTCGAGCTCGAGCGCCGGGTTCAGCCGGTCTTTCACCTTGTCGATCGTCTCAACGAGCAGGGCCACGCCGCGCAGCGCGAAGTACTCGCACTCCAGCGGAATCAGCACGCCGTGGGCCGCCGTGAGGGCGTTCACCGTCAGCAGGCCGAGGCTCGGCTGGCAGTCGACGAGAATCACGTCGTACTCGTCAAGCACGGGCCGCAACACCCGAGCGAGAATCTGCTCGCGCGCGACCTCGTTCACGAGGTGAACCTCGGCCGCCGACAGGTCGATGTTGGCGGGCACGACGTCGAGGCGCGGGGTCGAGGTCGACTGGATCGCAGCGTGGATGTCTTTCTCGCGCCCGATCAACAGGTCGTAAATCGTTGGCACATCGTGGCTCGCAACACCGAGGCCCGCCGACAGGGCACCCTGCGGGTCGAAGTCGATGGCGAGCACGCGCCGGCCATACTCGGCGAGCGCCGCCCCCAAGCTGATCGTGGTCGTCGTCTTGCCGACGCCGCCCTTCTGGTTGCACAGTGCGATGACGCGCGCCGGGCCGTGACTGGTGAGGGGCGTCGGTTCGGGAAAACTGCGCAGCGGGCGGCCGGTGGGGCCGGGCACCATGTCCGACATTCCCGGGAGTTCAGGTGCCTCGTGCTGGTCGCCGCTCATGGCAGTGAAGTCTAGTGTTCACGCAGGGTTCGGCCTTCGCGACGAGCCGTATGGGCACGTGAACGCTGGCCTGGGCGCGCGAGGGCGTTGGCGCCGCGCATCCACCCCTCCTGCGGCCTCGTTTCCGGGCGTTGTGCGTGCTTGACTGTCGCCCATGGACCCGACGGAGGGTGACGACCTCGCGGCTCGCGACACCGAGGCGCTGATGGCGATCGCGTTCGGGCGGCCCACCAACGAGCAGGGAAGAGCCCGCGCCCGCGAGGCTGCCGCGATCCTCCAGGAACGCGCGGCGCGGAGAAACGGTCCGGGCGCGGCCGATCTCGAACCTCTCCCCCCGCCGGTCGCCGTAGATGAGCCCGAGCGGGAGCCGCGCTGGCGCGCTCGACGCCGCACGACAGTAGGCCTCGTCGCGCTCCTGTGTGCGTGCACGCTCATCGGGGTGTTCATCGGCTCGGCGGCGGAACGGTGGGGAGCGGCCGGTGCCGGTGACTCGCTGCAGGTATTCGACAGGACTGCAACGCTGGAGGAGCTCGACATGCTCACGCGCGTCTTCGGTCCCGGTAGAGAGGGCGACGCCCGACTCATCCACACCGCTGAGTCACTGTCCTTGTATGGGGTGCGCTTCCTTAGCGACAGCAACGGAGGGATCAACACTGGACCGCAGATCTGCGTCGTCGCGCTCGCGGACGGGTTCCTGCAGACAGCCGAGCAGTGCGTGCCCGAGGCCGTCTTCCGTGAGCAGGGAGTGACGGGCTTCTTCCCGCTCGTTGATCGCGGCATCTACCCGAGTGTCCTCGGCGGTTTCGGTTACACGTGGGGCCCTCGCGGCGACATCGAGGTTCGCGACCTCAGCAGCAGCCTCAACGCCTCGGCGATCTACAGCGCGCAGGAACTCGCTCAGGGACTCGACGTTCCCTCCATTCAGGCATTGGGCATCGCCCGACCACTGGCGAACACCGGGCTCACCCTCCACGATGTCGAGTTGGGGCCGATCCAGATCGGCGCGGTTGGATCGGTCGCGCTTCTGGGAACAACCCGGATGGCGGCAGGGCCGGACGCTCCCCGCATTGTTTGCCTCACGGCCATGCACTCCCGTGAGACCATCGCCGACGCGTGCACGCCGATGGATCAGTTCCGCGAGGAAGGACTGCGCGAGCGCATCGAGTTCGGCGGGAGCACCTTCACGGTTGACTGGTCGCCACGGCGCGGGGTTCTCGTCGACCGCAGTGGGGAATGAGCGCGCGCGACCCCGGGGCGAGTGCCGCGCAATGAATCTTCCCCACCGACCGCACTGTCGTGATTGACTGACCCTCATGGACGAGACCGGTCGTGGCACCCCCGCCGCCGGCGACATCCCGCCCGACCTCGACCGGCTCGACGACGCGGCGCTGCGGGCGATTGCGTACGGGCGCACCGCCTCCGAGAACGATCGGATGCGCGCTGATCGCGCCGCGCGCATCCTCGCCTCGCGCGCCGATCGCGCCCGCGAGGCCGAAGCCGCACGCGCGGCAGTCGCGCCCGGCGGGAGCGGGGCGACGCCGGGTGATGCAGCCGGGGCCACCGACGATCTCGACGAGGACGCCGACGACCGCCCCTCCTGGTGGACGCGCCCGCGGCGCATCGGTGTGGCCGTGTTCGTCGGCGCCCTCGCGGTGGGTCTGGGACTGTCGGCGATTGGCGACCGGGTCGTCGCGGCGCTCGCCCCCGACGCACTCGCTGTGTTTGACGAGCCGGCCCCGGCCAACGAACAGGCGGTCGTGACCGAGGTGCTCGGCAGTGTCGGCGGGGGCGAGGCACGCCTGCTCACCACGATCGACGGATTCGAGATCTACGCGCTGCGCAGCGCCCCAGGGGGCCTCCTGTTCGAAGCGACAACGCTCGGGCCTCAGGTGTGCCTGGGCGCGCGCGATCGCGAGCAGGTCGTGCGGTTCTTCTTCAGTGAGTGCGTGCCCGAGCCGGTGTTCCGCGAGCAGGGAATCGCCGGCGTGCTCTCCGGCTACGTGTTCGGCGTGCTCGAGAGCACGCCCACGCTCGCCGTGGCCTTCGTATTCGAGTGGAGACCTCGCGGTGAGCTGACCGTTCGCGACGCGAGCGAGCAGCTGCTCGGCGAGGTGGTCGTGCCAGCCCCCGTTCCGCCCGACGCAGCACTGCCTCCCGGCGAAGAACCGGCGCTCTATGCGACCCTGCGCGAGCTGCCGGTCAACATCACCGTCGGCGAACAGCTGGTGCCGTTCGCTGGCCCGGTCGAGCTCGGCCCCGCCGAACTGGGCGCAGCGAGCGTCAACGGCGCCCAGCTGATCTTCTTCGGCAGTGTTCATGAGGGGCCCGACGATGTCGGATCACGCGTCTGCCTCTCGGCCGGAACCACGGCCGCATTCCGAGACCTTCAGTGCGTTAACGAGGCAGAGTTCGTGGCGGCCGGCGTCACCCTGCGCGGAAGCGGCGATTTCGCCACGGTCACGATCACCCTCGATCCGTCCGGCGAGCCCGATGTGAGGTTCGACTGATGTCTCTGTCACGCCGCGCTATTGCCGGTCTCGCGGTCGCCGGTCTCGCCGCGGGCGTTCTTGTGGGTGCCGGCACTGGCCCTCTCCTGCAGGCGGCCTCCCCCGACTCGCTTGCCGTGTTCGACCGCGAATCGACCCCCGCAGACGAGGTAATTCCGGGGTCATCCACCTATGGAGCCTTCAGCGCGACGCGACTGATCGCCGAGATTGATGACGTTCGCGTGTTCGCTGTGCGCGCCAACCAAGACCGCCGCACGGGCATCGACGACCTCGGCTCGCTCGTCTGTGTTGCGGCCTCCGCACCCGGCGTTGAGTTCGTGCCCAGCACCTGTGTGCCGGAGGAAGCGTTCCGCGAGCAG
Organism: Microcella sp.; assembly: GCF_046293215.1. GTDB lineage: Bacteria > Actinomycetota > Actinomycetes > Actinomycetales > Microbacteriaceae > Microcella. Next base: position 131,298 of record NZ_JBKBPI010000006.1, read on the forward strand.
GGTCTGCGCGGCGTGCTGCGAGGACTCGCGCCCTCTAGCACTTTCGGCGGCTCCCGCGACGTGGAACGCGTATTCGCCATCGAGTGGGGCCCACGCGGCGGGCCGCGCATTGTCGACATGACCGACAGCACCGTCGTCGCTCTCGACGATCTCTTCACCGATGACGAGCTCGCCCTCGGCGCCGACATCCCCCTCGTTCTGGCGATGCGCGACGCCCCCATTGCTGACGATGTCGCCGACGAGATCAACGCCCTCACTGAGCTGCCCGCGGCCATCGCCGGACCGGTCTCGTACGGCGAGTCTGGCTACGACGGCCTCGGCATCACCGAGCTGTTCGCGAGCCTGCACCCTCCTGAGGGTGACCAGGAAGCCCACGTGTGCCTGAGCGTCCGGGTCGAGGGGGAGTTCGTCGCCTGGCAGTGCAACCCGCTCGAGACGGTGCGCATTCGTGGAGTCCGCGTAGTCGTCGAGCACGACGGCGGCCAGACGGCCTTCCGCATCGGCCCGAAGAACGAGGGCATCAACGTGGAGCAGACCAGTTGAGTGCCCCTTTCCGGGCCGACGATCTCGACGCCCTCGACGACGCAACGCTGCGCGGCATCGCCTACGGGCGCGCCGATTCCGACACGGCGAGGATGCGCGCAGAAGCCGCCGCGCGCATCCTCGCCTCCCGCGGCGCTCCGGCCGCCCCAGCCACCGGGCAGCACGCGCCGCCCACGACCCCGTGGGAACAGTCCGGAGCGCAACCTGCGCAACGCGACCGAGACGATGCCGAACCGGAAGCACCGACGACGAACGACGCGTCCCAGCGCCGCCGCTGGAGCACCCCCGTGGTCGCGGGTGTCGCCGCGGCCGCGCTCGTGCTCGGGCTCGTCGGCGGTGCCCTCGCCGACCGCGCCCTGCCGACGCTCGGCGGCGACGACCCTCTCACCGTGTTCGACCGAGAGCCCACGAGCCGCGAACTCGAACACGCCGTAGCGCTCTTCGGCCCCGAGGCGTCGGCGGATGCGCGACACATCGGCTCCGTGGGCCTCACCGAGGTCTACGCCGTGCGCATCGACGGTGCGGGAATCTACGGCGGTGAGTCGCTCGGCACGCAGGTGTGCATGACCGGCCAGGCTCCCGGCGTCTACTTCCCTCCCGAGGTCTGTAACCCCGAAGAAGTGGTGCGCGTGCACGGCATGCAGGGTGTCCTCCGCGGCATCGACCAGGCCAGCGTGAGTTTCGAGGTGGTCCAGGTGATCCGCTTCGAGTGGGGTCCCCGCGGCGGCCTCACCGCCTCCGACGCGACCGAACTCGTACTCGGCGATGACGCGGGCCGCTTCAGCGACGGCGACATCGCCGACGGGCTCGACATCGCGGCGGTGCGCGCGCTCGAGCGCCTTCCCCGCTTCAGCGGCTCCGACGAGCGACTCGGCCGCGCCCTGATCGGCCCCGCCGTTGTCGGCCAGCGCGACTCCATCCTCTTCATCGGCACCGTCGAGCCGGCAGCTGGGGACGGCCGCCAGGTGTGCGTCTACTCGCTCGTCGGCGGATCATCGCGGGCATCGGTATGCGCCTCGCTCGGCCAATTCCGCCGTGAAGGGCTGCGCGGCTCGTACGCACTGCCCGACGGCCAGGCGTTTGTTACCTACGCACCGTCAGGCGAGTTCACGGTCGACGGAGGGTGAGCGTGCGGCGCGGTCGTGCTTGACTGTGCCCGTGGGCGACGACGCTGACCCGGCGGACCTCGACCGGCTCGAGGCGCTCGATGACGCCGCCCTCGCCCGGCTCGCCTACGGCCGCGCCGAGACCCCCGAATCGCGGATGCTCGCCCAGCGCGCCGCCCGCATCCTCGCCTCCCGGCGCCCCGCCCCACCGCCCGTCGCCGCGCCAACCGCACTCGGCGCGCCGCCGGTCGCCCTGCCCCGCGCCGCGGGCCCGGAGGTTGGCGACGCCGCTACCCCCGAGATCACGCCGGGTGCGGAGGAGGTGCCGGTAGGCCGTGACCGCGCCCCCGGCTGGATGCTGGCGGTCGCCGCAATCGCCGTCGTTGCCCTCGGCATCGGGGCCGCCGTGGCGAGCCTGCCGGCGGAACCGGCCGCGTTCGCCATCTTCGCCGACGAGGCGGATCCCGAACCGCTCGCCACCGAGGCCGTCTACGCCGACCGGCTGGCGACGGCCGGCGAACGCCTGCTGTCTCCGGCCCGTGTGATCGCCAGCACCGACCTGGTCGACGGCGGGACGATCGACATGGTCGCGTACCGCACCGGGCGCCCCGGAGCGCCCGCCGACGCCCGCCAGGTGTGCGTGGCCCTGTTCGGAACGCTCGGGACACCCGCCGCGTCCCCGCGCCGGTGGGAGCGCACGTGTCTTCCCGAGCCCGAGTTCCTCGCCGACGGCCTCGACGGCGTGCTGGCGCTCACCGGCGCGCGGGTGGAGTACCGCTGGCCCGTTGCGTCCGATCCGCGCCGGGCTGACGAGGTTGAGCCTGCCAGCGTGAGCTTCCGCGCCACCGGCCCTCGCACAGTGACGGGGGTGTACGCACTTGATTCCACCGCGCTGATCCTTCTTCCCGAAAGCGACCGCGCGCCGTCGCCGTTGGTTGCCTCGATCACGAGCGCCGCGCATCCACCGGGCATGCCCCCGATCGTGCTCGGCCCGGTCGAGCTTGCCCGCGTCGACGACGAGGCAATCCTGATCGGGTTTGTGGCGGAGGGCGCTATCCCTGGGTCGGAACTCGTGGTGTGCGCCGTCGCCGCGCAGCTGGGCGTTGCTCGCGGCACAATCGAAAATCGCTGCATTCCGGTCACGCAGTTCGTCGCCGGCGGCGTGGGCAGTGAGGCGAGTCCGAACGCCGGTGTGGGCACGTTCTCGTTTCGCTGGGAGTCGAACAACGCGGCGAGCCTCACAATCCTGCGCCCCAGCGACTAATCGACGACGCCGGCGCGGCACACCCCGTGGTGCGTCGCTCGCCGCTACCGCGCTCGCGGGTGCGCCAGCGCCCACGCCTCACGCACCGCGTCAGCCGTCACCAGCGTGTACAGCTGCGTCGTCGCGACCGATGCGTGGCCGAGCAGCTCCTGCACGACGCGCACGTCGGCGCCGCCCTCGAGCAGGTGCGTGGCGAACGAGTGCCGCAGCGTGTGCGGCGACAATTCCGCGGTGAGCTCGGCCCGCTCCGCTGCGCCGCGAATGATCAGCCACGCGCTCTGCCGGCTCAGCGGCCCGCCGCGCGCGCCGAGAAACAGCGACCCGGATGCTCGTCCCCGCGGCGCGAGCAGCGGCCGCGACCGCACGAGGTACGCGTCAAGCGCCTCGCGGGCAAAGCGTCCGATCGGAACGAGCCGCTGCTTGCGCCCCTTGCCGAAGAGCCGCACGACATCCGCCGCTCCCCCGTCGTCGCCCGTCACGTCGTCGACCGCCAGTCCGACCGCCTCCGAAACCCGCGCACCCGTCGCGTACAGCAGCTCGAGCAGCGCCCGGTCGCGCAGCATCAGGGGGTCATCGCCCGCGCACGCATCGAGGAGGCGCTCGACCTCGTCAATCGTGATCGCCTTCGGCAGGCGCTTCGCCTGCCTCGGCGGCTTCTGCTCGGCGGCGACGTTGCGCGTGGCGAGCCCCTCCTCGAGCAGAAACGCGTGCCAACCTCGCACGCTCGACAGCATGCGCGCGGCACTCGACGCCGACACCGGGGATGCGCCGCCTCGCGCAGCAGCATCCGGGTCGCGAACGGCCGCGACGAACGACGCGACGTCGTTCTCGGCGATGTCGCCGACAGCATCCACGCCGTTCGCGGCGAGGTGGGCGAGGTAGCGGGCGAGGTCGCGCTGGTAGGCGGCGACCGTGTGCGGCGAGCGTCCGCGCTCGAGGGCGACGTGACGCACGTAGCGGTCGACCGCGCGCGTCAACTCGGGAGACGGTTCGGGCGCCTCCGCCATCACTAACCCCTCGCCCGGGTGCGGTGCGCGTGCTCGGCGAGCACCGCCGCCATGAAGATGCCGTTGCGGGTGCGTCCGGCGAGCACCGCGTCGACGGCCTCATCGACCGCGACCCAGCGCGTGACGATGTCGGCCTCCTCGCCGTCCCGGTCAAACGCCTCGGCCGCCGCGGCCAACCCGGTCGCGCGGAACACGTGGATGATCTCGTCGGATCCGCCCGGCGTCGTGTGCAGGCTGATCAGCGGCTGCCAGTGACGAGCCGTGAGGTCGGCCTCCTCGGCAAGCTCCCGCTTCGCCGCCTCGAGCGGGTCCTCCCCGTCGACGTCGAGTAGCCCGGCGGGTAGCTCCCAATTGCGCTCGCGAATGGGGTGACGGTACTGCTGGATGGCGAGCATCCGATCGTCGTCGTCGATCGCGAGCACCGCGACGGCACCCGTGTGGGCGACGAATTCGCGCACCAGGGCGCCGTCACCGTAGGCGAAGCGTTCGCGGCGCACATCCCACACCGCCCCGTCGAAGACGACGTCGCTCGCCGCGATCGGCACCTCGTGCGCTTCGTCAGCGAGCGGCCCGCCCACCCGGCTACTCGCCCTCGGTCTGCTCGTCGTCGAACAGGCGGCTGGCCTTCTGCCGCTCGATCGCGGCAGCGACGAGGCCCGAGAACAGCGGATGCGCGCGGTTCGGGCGCGAGCGCAGCTCGGGGTGCGCCTGGGTGGCGATGTAGAAGGGGTGAACGTCGCGCGGCAGTTCGACGAACTCGACGAGCGAGCCGTCGGGGCTCGTGCCCGAGAACCGCAGGCCCGCCTCGGCGATGCGGTCGCGGTAGGCGTTGTTCACCTCGTAGCGGTGCCGGTGACGCTCGCTGATCGTGGCCTCGCCGTAGAGTTCGCGGGCCAGCGACCCCTCGGCGAGAGCCGCCTCATAGAGGCCCAGACGCATGGTGCCGCCCAGGTCGCCGCCGTCAATGTGGGCGACCTGCTCGGCCATCGTGGCGATGACGGGAAACTCGGTGTCGGGGTCGAACTCGCTCGACGAGGCACCGGGCAGCGCGGCTTCGTGCCGCGCGTACTCGATGACCATGCACTGCAGGCCGAGGCAGAGTCCCAGGGTGGGAATCATGTTCTCTCGGGCGAAACGCAGCGCTCCGAGCTTGCCCTCGATGCCGCGCACGCCGAAGCCGCCGGGCACGCAGATCGCGTCGACGTCGCTGAGGTGCTTCGCGGCTCCCTCGGGCGTCTCACACTCGTCGGATGCGATCCAGCGAATGACGGCCTTCGACTGGTGGGCGAACGCGCCAGCGCGCAGGGCCTCGGTGACGCTGAGGTAGGCGTCGGGCAGGTCGATGTACTTGCCCACGAGGCCGATCGTGACCTCGCGCTTGGGCTCGTGCACGGCGGCAAGCAGGTCGGCCCAGCCGTCCCAGGCGACCTCGTTCGCCTCGAGGCCGATCTGGTCGATGATGTAGGCGTCGAGGCCCTGGCTGTGCAGCATCGACGGGATGTCGTAGATCGACGGCACGTCGACCGCGTTCACCACGGCGCGCTCGTCGACGTCACACATGAGGGCGATCTTGCGTCGGTTGGCGCTCGTCACCGGCCGGTCGCTGCGCAGCACGAGGGCGTCGGGCTGGATACCGATCGAGCGCAGCGCCGCGACAGAGTGCTGCGTCGGCTTGGTCTTCTGCTCGCCACTGGCCCCCATGAACGGCACGAGGCTCACGTGCACGAAGAACACGTTCTTGCGGCCGAGCTCGTGGCGCACCTGACGGGCCGACTCGATGAACGGCTGCGACTCGATGTCGCCGACCGTGCCGCCGATCTCGGTGATGATGACGTCAGGCTGCGGGCTGTCCTCGGCCTGCAGGCGCATACGACGCTTGATCTCGTCGGTGATGTGCGGAATCACCTGAACCGTGTCGCCGAGGTACTCGCCGCGACGCTCTTTCGCGATGACCTGGCTGTAGATCTGGCCGGTCGTGACGTTCGCGGCCTGATTCAGGTTGATGTCGAGGAAGCGCTCGTAGTGCCCGATGTCGAGGTCGGTTTCGGCGCCGTCGTCGGTGACGAACACCTCGCCGTGCTGGAACGGGTTCATCGTTCCCGGGTCGACGTTGAGATACGGGTCGAGCTTCTGCATGACAACGCGCAGCCCGCGCGCGGTGAGCAGGTTGCCGAGGCTTGCCGCCGTCAGGCCCTTGCCGAGAGAGGAGACGACTCCTCCGGTGACGAAGATGTGCTTGGTGACGCGGTCACCGTTCCCGGAGTCTGAAGTGTCTGCCACGGGGTTCTATCGTATCCGACCCGTGACCGCGAAAGCCTCGACGCGCGGAATCGACCGGCGTACCCTGCCGGACATGGGGGAACGATCACGCACATCCACCCGATTCGGGATGCTCCGCGCACGCCCCGCGCGCCGCGCTGCGGCGACGCTCTCAGCGCTGGTCGCGATCGCAGCGCTCACCGCCGGCTGCGCGACGCAGCCGGCTCTTCCCCCGCAGCCCCAGTCAATCGCTGACGCGGAGGGTGCAGGGTGGCCGCCTGGTGCGCCCGTGCCCGAGCGTGAGTGGGAGGGCCCGATCGAGCCCATCGCCTGGTGGAACGAGGGCCCGGCGCGCAACGTGATCACGTTCATCAGCTACGGCTCCTCCAGCTGCCCCTTCGTCTTGACCGCGCTCGAGGTGCTCGCCGACGACCGGCTGAGCGCCACGTTCCAGAAGGGGGCAGCCGATGCCTGCACCGATGATCTCGCCGCGCACTTCCACATCGTCTCGGCGCCCGAGGGGGTCACGGCCGATGAGGTGTTCGCCGATGTCGAGTGGCGCGAGCCGCGGCTGGGCGACGAAGACTGGGTGCAGGCGTTCACGATCATGGTGATCGACCCGAACCGCGAGCCGGTTGATGTGCCCGCCTCGGTGGCGCTCGACGAGTATCCGGGACTTCCCGCGCTGCTGCCCGAACCCGCCCCCGACGCCGAGCAGCCGGACGGGCCACTGGCGTACTGGCTGAGCCCCGTGCTCGAGCTGGCCGACGATCGCGAGCTGACGATCGTCACGTACGGGTCGTCGAGTTGCCCGCTCATTCCGACGGCGGTTGACGCGGGTCTTGCCTCGGACACGATTGGCGTGACCCTGCAGGAACGCCGGGCTCCGAACACGTTCTGCACGGCCGACTTTGCGCCCTTCACGAGCGTGCTGGCGATTCCGTTGACCGCGGCCGCCGAGGCGACACGGGTGGAGTTCTCGACGCTGGTGGAGGGCTCCGAGCGCCAGGTGACGACGGTCGACATCGTCGACCTCGCCGGGTAGTCGAACGCGAACCCGGGCGGGAGGCGAACGCGAGCTCGGCCGGCGCGCGTCCGGCCAGCGCCGCCCTCGTGGACCGCGCTTAGGCGTCGGCGAGGCTGCGCGCCTCGGCGAGCAACTCGCGGGCGTGCTCGAGCCCGGTGTCGCTGTCGGCAAGACCCGACAGCAGGCGCGCCATCTCGGCGACCCGCGCTTCGCCGTCGAGTTGCTGCACGCTGGAGGCGGTGACGGTGCCGTCGCTGCCCTTGACCACGGTCAGGTGGTTGGTCGCGAAAGCCGCGACCTGCGCCAGGTGGGTGACGACGATGACCTGCGAGGTGCGAGCGAGTCGCGCGAGCCGGCGACCGATTTCGATCGCGCTCGCGCCGCCGACCCCCGCGTCGACCTCGTCGAACACAAACGTCGGAACGGGATCGGTTTCGGCGATGACCACCTCGAGGGCGAGCATGACCCGCGACAGTTCACCGCCCGAGGCTCCCTTGCCGAGCGGACGCGGGTCGGCGGCCGCGTGCGGCTGCAACAGCAGGGCGACCGCGTCGCGGCCCGATGCGGTGAGTTCGTCGCGGCGTTCCAGCGTGACCGAGAGCCGTGCATCCGGCATCGCCAAGGCTGCGAGCTCGGCGGTCACCGCGTCGGCGAGCCGCGTGGCTGCCGCGGAGCGCAGCGCGGTGAGGCGGTCGGCGAGCGCGTCGACCGCGACAGCCCCGCGCTCGACCTCTTCGGTGAGGCGGGCAATACGGTCGTCGTCGTGGTCGAGTTCGAGCAGCCGCGCCGAGCCGCTGTCGAGCATGTCGATGACGTCGTCCAGGCTCGGACCGAACCGACGCGTCAGGTCGGTGAGCGCGGCCCGGCGCTCATTGACCGTCTCGAGCTCTCGCCCGCCGTCGGTCTCGAGCGAGGCGAGGTACCCCGACAGCTCGGTCGCGGCCTCGGTCACGGCGTAGCCGGCCGCCGCGAGCTGCTCGACGATCGGCGCGAGCTGCGCGTCGTGCCCGCTGACCCGTTCGACCGAGCGGCGAGCGGCGTCGATCAGGCCGATCGCGTCGCTCGCCCCATCGAGCGACTCGCTCGACAGCAACTCGTGCGCCTGGGCCGCGGCGAGCCGCAGGTCTTCGAGGTTGCCGAGTCGCTCGGCACGGTCGGCCAGTTCGACGTCTTCGCCGCGCTGCGGTGCGAGCTGCTCAATCTCGTCGATGGCCGCGCGCAGCTCGTCGGCCTCGCGGGCCCGCGCGTCTTTGTCGCCGGTGAGCCGCTCGAGTTCGTCACGCGCGGCGTTCCAGGCGGCGAAGGCGGTGCGGTACTCGGCCAGCACGCCGGCGAGTTCAGCGCCCGCGTAGCGATCGAGCGCCTCGCGCTGGGCGGTCGCCGACCGCAGGCGCACCTGATCGCTCTGGCCGTGCACAACGACGAGGTGCTCACCGAGCTCACCGAGCACGCCGACCGGCGCCGAGCGCCCGCCGACAACCGCCCGCGACCGCCCCTCGCCCGACACGGTGCGCGACAGAATGAGTTCATCGTCGTCGAGGTCGCCGCCGGCATCGCGCACCCGCTCGGCAACCGGCCCACTCGGGTCGACGATCCAGCGCCCCTCAACGAGGGTGCGTTCGGCTCCCGAGCGCACGACTCCCGCGTCTCCGCGGGCGCCGAGCAGCAGTCCGAGCGCCGTGACCACCATGGTCTTGCCCGCGCCGGTCTCGCCGGTGAGCGCCGTGAAGCCCGGGCCGAGCGGCAGTCGGGCCTCGCCGATCACGCCCAGATCGCGGATCGAGATCTCGTCAATCACGTCGCGTCGCCCTCCGAGGCGCCCGCGCCCTCGGATGCACGCGGCAGCGCAATCGCGCCGGTCGCCGGCTGCTCGGCGTCGGCCCCGCCCCGCCACCCGTTGACGGGCAGGGCGAACTTGTGCACGAGCCGATCGGTGAACGGTCCGGGGTGCAGCCGCGCGAGCCGCACCGGCGTGGACGAACGCCTGGCGACCACGCGCGCCCCCGCGGGAAGATCGAAGGCTCGTCGCCCGTCGCACCAGAGCACGCCGGTCGCCCCGGTGCGGTCGAGCACGTCCACCGCGAGCGACGAGTTCGGGCCCACGACGAGCGGACGCGCGAACAGCGCGTGGGCGCTCAGCGGAACCATGAGCAGCGCGTCGAGGCTCGGCCACACGATGGGGCCTCCCGCGCTGAAGGCGTATGCGGTCGAGCCGGTCGGCGTGGCCATGACGACCCCGTCGGCCCCGAAGCTGGTGAGCGGGCGACCGTCGACCGCGACGGCGAGGTCGAGCATGCGTTCGCGACTCGCCTTCTCGACCGTCGCCTCGTTGAGTGCCCACGTTTGCCAGATAACCTCGCCGCCCACCTTGACCCGCACCGACAGGGTCATGCGCTCTTCGACGAGGTAGTCGCGTGACAGTGCGCGGGCGACGGCCTCGGTCAGACTGTCGCGCTCGCTTTCGGCGAGAAATCCGACGTGGCCGAGGTTCACCCCAAGCAGTGGGGCCGAGCCGCCGCGCACCAGTTCGGCGGCGCGCAGAATGGTGCCGTCGCCGCCGAGCACGATGACGAGTTCGATGTCGCCCACGGCGACGGTCGCCTCAGTGGCCGCGTCGTCGTCCAGCACCCGCAGCTCGGCACCGCGCGTGGCCTCCCGCAGGTCATCGAGACTGTCGGCGGCGACGACGGGGGTCAGCCCCGCGTCGCCGAGTAATCGGCAGACGGTGACGGCCGCCTCGAGCGACTCGTCGCGGCCCGTGTGGGCGACGACGAGGATGTGGCGTTCAGTCACGGGGCTCCTTCACACGGGTGGCTGATCGGCGGCCTCGTTAGGCCCCGGTCACGGCGCTGCGCGCCAGCTCGGTCGCGCGGCCCCTCCATTCTGTCGGATCGACCCCGTACTCACGCCGGAAGACGGCCAAGTACTCGTGATTGCCGTGGGTTCCGACGATCGGGGAGGACAGGAGCGACGATGCCCGCAACCCCTCGTCGGCGGCCGCCCAGAGCACGCCCATGATCGCCTCCTCCCGCGCGCCCGCGTCGCGCACGACGCCCTCGCGCACGCCCTGGCGCCCGACCTCGAACTGCGGCTTGATGAGTAGCACGTAGTCGGCATCCGTGCCCGCGGTCGCGACGAGCGCGGGCAGCACGAGCCCGAGCGAGATGAAGCTCAGGTCCCCCACGACGACGGTCGGACGCGCGCGCACCCCGCTCACCCGAGCGAGCAGCTCGGGAGTGAGGTCACGGGCGTTGACCCCTTCGACGACGGCAACGCGCGCGTCGAGGGCGATGCGCGCATCCAGCTGACCGTGCCCGACATCAAGGGCGATGACGGTGCCGGCGCCGCGTTCGAGCAGCACCTCCGTGAATCCACCCGTCGAGGCGCCCACGTCGAGCGCCGTCGCGCCGGCAATCGGCATCGGCCTGCCGGCCGCGTCCTCGGCATCGAGCGCCGCGATCAGCTTGTGCGCGGCGCGGCTCACGTATCGGCTGGCGCCCTCCACGCCCAATTCGTCGGATGCTCGCACCGCGTACGCCGGCTTGGTCACCACCCGGCCGCTCACCCGCACCCGCCCGGTCTCGATCGCCTGACGCGCGGCCGTGCGCGAGCGCACCAGCCCCGCGTCGACGAGCGCCACGTCGAGGCGGCGGGTCGCACCGGAGCCCGAGTCGGGTGTCGTCACGCCTCGAGCTGCTGGCGCAGGGCGTCGTGCAGTTGCGCGAACGCGGCCGCGCGGTCAGCGAGCGGTTGGTCATCGATGAGCGCGAGTTGCGACAGCAGCCCCTCGTCGGGCGTATCGAGATCATCCGTGCCGAATTCCCCCGCGTCGGAGAGTGCAGCGTCGGGCTCGATCGTTTCGTCGCGCTCCGTCATGGTCACGAATATAGCTGCGGGTCGACGTCGAGACCCCAGATTTGCAGTCCAGACGCCCAGATCACGGCGGCGCCCGCGCGCAGCAGGTCGACGGGGTCGTTTCCCGCCCGCGCGACCCGCACGACGTGCTGCTTCATGCGCACCACGGCCTGGCCGCACGACACCGAGCGCACGCCGTCGGCGTCGACCTCTTCGGTGACCTCCGGGTACGGCGCGAACAGGTCGCGCAGGTCGCGCAGGATGAACGTCGGGCGCTGGTCGGCGGGAGCCGCGAGCACCTGCTTCGCCTGGTCGATGCCGGTGAGCACGAGCGCGCTCGCCATGCCCGCGCGATTCGCGCCGAGGATGTCGGTGTCGAGCCGGTCGCCGATCGCGAGCGGGTTCGACGCGCCGAAGCGTTCGATGGCCTCGTCGTACATGGGCTTCTCGGGCTTGCCCGCGAACACGGGAAGACGCCCGACCGCGAGGTGCACCGCTGACACGAGCGTGCCGTTGCCGGGCGCGATGCCGCGCTTCTGGGGGATCGTCCAGTCAGTGTTCGTCGCCACCCAGTGCACGTGGTCGTGCTGCAGGGCGTACGCGGCCTCCGCGAGGTGCTCCCACCCGACGTGCGGGGCGAACCCTTGCACGACCGCCGCGGGCTCATCGTCGGCCGAACGCGTCACGCGGTAACCGGCCCGCTCAAGCTCTGACGTGATGCCCTCTCCCCCGACCACCATGACGAGAGCACCGGGCTCGACGAGGGTTGCCAGCACGCGCAAGGCCGCCTGCGGGCTTGTCACAACGTCGGCGGCGTTCACCGCCAAGCCGAACTCCGACAGGTGATCGGCGACCGACTGATCGGTGCGCGAGGCGTTGTTCGTGAGGTAGCCGATACGGGCCGATTTCGCCGCCTTCAGGATGCTCGGAACAGCGTGCTCAATCGCGTCCGGTCCCCGATACACCACCCCGTCGAGGTCCAGCAGCACAGCGTCGCGACCATCGAGCGGCGTGGGGAGCTTCTTACCGAACATCGTCCGTCTCCTCGTCGGGCGTCACAGCCTCAGTATCGCGCTCGACCAGCTCCTCTTCGATCACCTCGATGGCGTCATCGCCCCCGCCTTCGGCCTCGGCGATGGCCTGGGCGGCGACGTCGGCGCGGCGTCCCCACTCGGCGGCCTCGGCCTCGCGGCCGAGTTCGGACAGCACAACGGCGTACGAGTCGAACAGGGCGGGGCTAAAGCTGTAGGCGGTTGACGGATCTAGCTGCGGAATCTCGAGCTCTCGCAGCGCGGCCTCCGTCTGCCCGAGGTCAAGCCGCGCGCCCGACATCGCGATCGCCAGTTCGACGCGCGTGCCGACGCTGAGCTCAGAGCGGTCGACGCTGCGGCCGAGCTCGAGCGCCTTCTCGGGCCGGCCGAGCCCGCGCTCGCAATCCACCATGAGCGGAACCTGCTCGTTCGACCCACTGATACGACGGTGCGTGCGCAACTCGCGCAGGGCAAGAGCGAAGTCGCCCGTCAGGTAGGCCGTGATGCCGAGGGTTTCGCGGGCGACGGCGATGCGGCCGCCGCGGCGAGCCGCCGCCTGCGCGTGCCGGTGCGCGAGCTGCGGATCATCGTCGATCAGGCGAGCGGCCATTACGAGGTGCTGCGCGACGCGCTCGGCGTTCTCTTTACTCAGGGCTTTCAGCTCGGCCCGCGCGACCCGATCGAGCTCGCGCCCGGTGACGTCGTCCGCGATCGGCGGATCGTCGTGCCGGGGGCGTTCGTCACCGTCGGTACGACGCGGGCGCACACCGGCCTCGCCGCGCACGCGCGAATCGCCGTCTCGCCGAGGACGTGCGTCGCCCCCACGCTGCGGACGACCGCCTCCCTCACGCCGAGGACGACCATCACCGCTGCGTTGCGGGCGACCGTCGCCGTCGCGTCGGGGGCGACGCGCGTCGCCGCCGTCGCGCTTCGGTCGGTCGTGCTTCTCTGACATGGGATCTCCTCGCGCTGCACAAAAACGTGCGTTAACGCGAAATGGCCACCCATCACTGGGTGGCCATTTCACAAAGAAGTCCGGCGGTGTCCTACTCTCCCACGAGGTCCCCCTCGCAGTACCATCGGCGCAGAAGGTCTTAGCTTCCGGGTTCGGAATGTAACCGGGCGTTTCCCCTTCGCTATGGCCGCCGAAACACTATTGATTTATCAATCGTTTACGGACAGTCATGAAAGTCATGATCTGTGCGTAGCTCTCGACCGTAAATCGAGAACCACAAAGTGGACGCGAGCGCATACTCACTCCCTCCGAAGAGGGGTGTTGTCAAGTTATCGGCTTATTAGTACAGGTCAGCTGCAAGGGTCGTTAGTCCCCTCTTCCACATCCTGCCTATCAACCCAGTCGTCTGGCTGGGAGCCTCTCGCCCCGAAGGGCATGGAAGACTCATCTTGAGGCCGGCTTCCCGCTTAGATGCTTTCAGCGGTTATCCATCCCGAACGTAGCTAATCAGCGGTGCTCCTGGCGGAACAACTGACACACCAGAGGTTCGTCCAACCCGGTCCTCTCGTACTAGGGTCAGATCCTCTCAAACTTCCTACGCGCGCAGCGGATAGGGACCGAACTGTCTCACGACGTTCTAAACCCAGCTCGCGTACCGCTTTAATGGGCGAACAGCCCAACCCTTGGGACCTACTCCAGCCCCAGGATGCGACGAGCCGACATCGAGGTGCCAAACCATGCCGTCGATATGGACTCTTGGGCAAGATCAGCCTGTTATCCCCGAGGTACCTTTTATCCGTTGAGCGACAGCGCTTCCACAAGCCACTGCCGGATCACTAGTCCCGACTTTCGTCCCTGCTCGACCTGTCAGTCTCGCAGTCAAGCTCCCTTGTGCACTTACACTCGACACCTGATTGCCAACCAGGTTGAGGGAACCTTTGGGCGCCTCCGTTACTTTTTGGGAGGCAACCGCCCCAGTTAAACTACCCACCAGGCACTGTCCCTGAACCGGATTACGGTTCTAAGTTAGACATCCAGAGTGACCAGAGTGGTATTTCAACAACGACTCCACGAACACTAGCGTGCCCGCTTCACAGTCTCCCACCTATCCTACACAAGCCACACCGAACACCAATACCAAGCTGTAGTAAAGGTCACGGGGTCTTTCCGTCCTTCTGCGCGTAACGAGCATCTTTACTCGTAGTGCAATTTCGCCGAGTTCGCGGTTGAGACAGCTGGGAAGTCGTTACGCCATTCGTGCAGGTCGGAACTTACCCGACAAGGAATTTCGCTACCTTAGGATGGTTATAGTTACCACCGCCGTTTACTGGGGCTTAAATTCAGAGCTTCGCTTGCGCTAACCCTTCCTCTTAACCTTCCAGCACCGGGCAGGCGTCAGTCCGTATACATCGTCTTGCGACTTGGCACGGACCTGTGTTTTTAGTAAACAGTCGCTTCCCACTGGTCTCTGCGGCCTTCAACGCTCCGGGAGTAAATCCCTTCACGAATCCGGCCCCCCTTCTCCCGAAGTTACGGGGGCATTTTGCCGAGTTCCTTAACCACGATTCTCTCGATCTCCTCGGTATTCTCTACCTGACCACCTGAGTCGGTTTGGGGTACGGGCGGCTAGAACCTCGCGTCGATGCTTTTCTCGGCAGCATAGGATCACTGATTTCCCCCGTGAGGGGTACGCATCGGATCTCAGGCTATGTGAGAGACGGATTTGCCTATCTCTCGCCCTACGTCCTTACACCGGGACAACCATCGCCCGGCTCAGCTACCTTCCTGCGTCACACCTGTTAATACGCTAGCCGCACCAGCATAGGGTCGAGTGCTAGCCCTCAGCTCGCCGCACCCGAAGGTGCATTGAAAAGAGGATTCGGACTCTTAGCATTACTGGATTAGCTTGGGCGGTTCTTCGCCGGTACGGGAATATCAACCCGTTGTCCATCGACTACGCCTGTCGGCCTCGCCTTAGGTCCCGACTTACCCAGGGCGGATTAGCCTGGCCCTGGAACCCTTGGTCTTTCGGAGGACGGGTTTCTCACCCGTCTTTCGCTACTCATGCCTGCATTCTCACTCGTGTGGCCTCCACGGCTGGTTTACACCGCCGCTTCGCTGGCCACACGACGCTCTCCTACCGATCCGTACGGCTGGACCACGAAGGCCTACCAAATGTACGAATCCTACGACTTCGGTGCTGTGCTTGAGCCCCGTTACATTGTCGGCGCGGAATCACTTGACCAGTGAGCTATTACGCACTCTTTCAAGGGTGGCTGCTTCTAAGCCAACCTCCTGGTTGTCTATGCAACTCCACATCCTTTCCCACTTAGCACAGGCTTAGGGACCTTAGTCGGTAGTCTGGGTTGTTTCCCTCTCGACGATGAAGCTTATCCCCCACCGTCTCACTGCTGCGCTCTCACTTACCGGCATTCGGAGTTTGGCTGACGTCAGTAACCTTTTGGGGCCCATCGGCCATCCAGTAGCTCTACCTCCGGCAAGAAACACGCAACGCTGCACCTAAATGCATTTCGGAGAGAACCAGCTATCACGAAGTTTGATTGGCCTTTCACCCCTATCCACAGCTCATCCCCTCAGTTTTCAACCTAAGTGGGTTCGGTCCTCCACGA
Source organism: Microcella sp. (assembly GCF_046293215.1). Taxonomy (GTDB): domain Bacteria; phylum Actinomycetota; class Actinomycetes; order Actinomycetales; family Microbacteriaceae; genus Microcella. Next base: position 146,975 of record NZ_JBKBPI010000006.1, read on the forward strand.
CGTCTTACCGTCGCTTCAACCTGGCCATGGATAGATCACTTCGCTTCGGGTCTAGGACACGCGACTGAATCGCCCTATTCAGACTCGCTTTCGCTACGGCTACCCCACTCGGGTTAACCTCGCCACGTATCGCTAACTCGCAGGCTCATTCTTCAAAAGGCACGCTGTCACCCCTACTAAGGAGGCTCCAACGGTTTGTAAGCAAACGGTTTCAGGTACTATTTCACTCCCCTCCCGGGGTACTTTTCACCTTTCCCTCACGGTACTTGTCCGCTATCGGTCATCTGGGAGTATTTAGGCTTATCAGGTGGTCCTGACAGATTCACACGGGATTTCTCGGGCCCCGTGCTACTTGGGATACTCTCCGGGCCATTACGACATTTCGACTACGGGGCTGGCACCCTCTGTGGCTGGCCTTTCAATGCCATTCGTCTATATCGCGCTGTAACCCTTGCTGTTCGGCAGAACAGCGGGTGAGTCCCACAACCCCGACCATGCAACGCCTGCCGGCTATCACACATGATCGGTTTAGCCTCTTCCGGTTTCGCTCGCCACTACTAACGGAATCACTGTTGTTTTCTCTTCCTGTGGGTACTGAGATGTTTCACTTCCCCACGTTCCCTCTACCCGCCCTATATATTCAGGCGGGAGTCACTAGGTCGCACAAGTACGCCCAGCGGGGTTTCCCCATTCGGAAATCCTCGGCTCACAGCTCGCTTATCAGCTCCCCGAGGCTTATCGCAGATTGCTACGTCCTTCTTCGGCTCCAGATGCCAAGGCATCCACCGTTTGCTCTTAGAAACTTGACTACATGAGTATGAATCGATCGACAGCGTCTCACCCGAAGGTTCGACGCTGCAGATTGACCAATGATCTATATAAATCTAGATCGTAGATCTGATACCCGAAGGCATCAGTTCTAAGATGCTCGCGTCCACTGTGTAGTTCTCAACATACGGTCGGCACTCCCTGCAGCCAGCCATCGCGGCGACTGCCCAGAAGTCCGAGAGATCGTTTCCCGGTTTCCCGGGGCCCGGTCCCTCAGGACCCAACAGCGTGCATGTCGTCGCCTCTCCTCAGCGCGGGTTCCTGTCCACAAGGGACGTACTACCGAGCCGGCTCGAGCCGACGACCTAAATCAATGTTCCACCCTTGAGCAAACCGGCTGAGAACGTTCGTCTCAGTTCCGGCTCTGGATGCAGCCGCCGAAGCGACGCATCAGAAGCTCCTTAGAAAGGAGGTGATCCAGCCGCACCTTCCGGTACGGCTACCTTGTTACGACTTAGTCCTAATCACCGATCCCACCTTCGACAGCTCCCTCCTTGCGGTTGGGCCACTGGCTTCGGGTGTTACCGACTTTCATGACTTGACGGGCGGTGTGTACAAGGCCCGGGAACGTATTCACCGTGACGTTGCTGATTCACGATTACTAGCGACTCCAACTTCATGGGGTCGAGTTGCAGACCCCAATCCGAACTGAGACCGGCTTTTTGGGATTCGCTCCACCTTGCGGTATTGCAGCCCTTTGTACCGGCCATTGTAGCATGCGTGAAGCCCAAGACATAAGGGGCATGATGATTTGACGTCATCCCCACCTTCCTCCGAGTTGACCCCGGCAGTCTCCCATGAGTTCCCACCATTACGTGCTGGCAACATAGGACGAGGGTTGCGCTCGTTGCGGGACTTAACCCAACATCTCACGACACGAGCTGACGACAACCATGCACCACCTGTATAGAGACCTTGCGGGGCGTACATTTCTGCACGTTTCCTCTATATGTCAAGCCTTGGTAAGGTTCTTCGCGTTGCATCGAATTAATCCGCATGCTCCGCCGCTTGTGCGGGCCCCCGTCAATTCCTTTGAGTTTCAGCCTTGCGGCCGTACTCCCCAGGCGGGGAACTTAATGCGTTAGCTGCGACACAGAAACCGTGGAATGGTCCCTACATCTAGTTCCCAACGTTTACGGCGTGGACTACCAGGGTATCTAATCCTGTTCGCTCCCCACGCTTTCGCTCCTCAGCGTCAGTTACGGCCCAGAGATCTGCCTTCGCCATCGGTGTTCCTCCTGATATCTGCGCATTCCACCGCTACACCAGGAATTCCAATCTCCCCTACCGCACTCTAGTTTGCCCGTACCCACTGCAGGCGCGAGGTTGAGCCTCGCGTTTTCACAGCAGACGCGACAAACCGCCTACGAGCTCTTTACGCCCAATAATTCCGGACAACGCTTGCACCCTACGTATTACCGCGGCTGCTGGCACGTAGTTAGCCGGTGCTTTTTCTGCAGGTACCGTCACTTTCGCTTCTTCCCTGCTAAAAGAGGTTTACAACCCGAAGGCCGTCGTCCCTCACGCGGCGTTGCTGCATCAGGCTTGCGCCCATTGTGCAATATTCCCCACTGCTGCCTCCCGTAGGAGTCTGGGCCGTGTCTCAGTCCCAGTGTGGCCGGTCACCCTCTCAGGCCGGCTACCCGTCGTCGCCTTGGTGAGCCGTTACCTCACCAACAAGCTGATAGGCCGCGAGTCCATCCCTGACCGAAATTCTTTCCAGTCGGTGATCATGCGATCCCGACTCGTATCCGGTATTAGACGTCGTTTCCAACGCTTATCCCAGAGTCAGGGGCAGGTTACTCACGTGTTACTCACCCGTTCGCCACTAATCCACCAGAGCAAGCTCCGGCTTCATCGTTCGACTTGCATGTGTTAAGCACGCCGCCAGCGTTCGTCCTGAGCCAGGATCAAACTCTCCGTAAATGTTTGATTGCACAGCGACCCGAAGGTCACCGGCACATCTAGTTGCGTCGAGCGTTGCCGCTCGACACGAGTTCAATCTGACTGAAGTTGAATATCTACTGACATTCGTTTCAATCCAAAGGAATCTCACTCGGTTGGCGAACCAACCGACGAGGTTATTTGGCATTGACTTAGTGCACGCTGTTGAGTTCTCAAGGATCGGACGCTCCTGATGGTCGGCCTCTCGGCCGCCCTGTCAGGGCAACTTTCCTAATGTACCCGCCCGGGAGAGTCTCGGCAAGTCGAGAAGGCCAGTTATCTGGACTTCCGCTTGTCGTGTCGATCCTGCGGGGGGAGTTGGAATCCTACTTGGCGATGAGCGCACCCGCAAGGGCTGCTCTGTCTTGGAGGATTCAGGCCCGGTAGCTGGCTTCGAGCTTCTCGCTCTCGCCGCTCCGTCGGGCTGACAAGAGAAGACATTACGGGCGATTGAGGCACCGGGCAAATCACGACCGAATCCCGGGCGTGTCGCGCGGCGACTCCCCGCTATTCGGTCCCGAAACGCAGACCGGCGAGCGTCTTCTTCCCCCGGCGAAGCACGGCGACACCGCCGGCTAACGCGACGTCACCGAGAACGGCGTCGTCCGCGAGAACCTTGCGGTTGTTGACCGCAACGCCGCCCTGGGCGATAGCCCGTCGGGCGTCGGAGGCACTCGAGCACAGTCCGCTCTCGACCAGGGCCGCGACCACCGTGGTGTCGGCCGATACGTCTGCACCGGGGAGCTCCGCGACGGCCGCGCGCAGCGTGGCCGCATCCAGGGTGTCGAGATCTCCCTGGCCGAAGAGTGCCTGCGAGGCCGCGATGGCCGCACGCGCCGCCTCCTCTCCGTGCACAAACCCCGTGACCTCGAGCGCGAGACGGCGCTGCGCGGCGCGGCGGAAGGGCTCGTCGGCCACCAACCGCTCGTAGTGTTCGATCTCGGCCCGGTCGAGGAACGTGAACACCTTTAGTCGGTCGATCACGTCGGCGTCGTCAGTGTTGAGCCAGAACTGGTACATCGCGTACGGCGAGCACATCGCCGCGTCGAGCCAGATGGCGTTGCCCTCGCTCTTGCCGAACTTCGTCCCGTCGCTGTTCGTGATCAGGGGGGTACCGATCGCGTGCACGCTCACGCCGAGCGCCTTGTGCACGAGGTCGGTGCCGCTCGTCAGATTGCCCCACTGATCGCTACCGCCGGTTTGCAGGATGCAGCCGTACTGGCGATGCAGCTCGAGAAAGTCGTAGCCCTGCAGAATCTGGTAACTGAACTCGGTGTACGAGATGCCCGCCTCAGAGTTCAATCGCGCGGCGACCGCGTCTTTCTTCAGCATCGTGCCCACGCGGAAGTACTTGCCAATGTCGCGCAGGAAGTCGATGGCGCTGAGGCCGGCCGTCCAGTCGAGGTTGTTCACGAGCGTGACCGCGTTGTCGCCGTCGGCCGACAAGAAGCGGCTGACCTGCTGCTGCAGGTAACCGACCCACTCGGCCACCGTCTCGCGGTCATTGAGCTGCCGTTCGGCCGTCGGGCGCGGGTCACCGATGAGGCCCGTCGAACCGCCCACGAGCGCCAGCGGTCGATGACCCGCCAGCTGCAGCCGGCGCATCAGCAACAGTTGCACGAGGTTGCCGAGGTGCAGGCTCGGCGCCGTCGGGTCGAATCCGCAGTAGTAGGTGATCGGGGCCCCGTCGAGCACCTCGCGCAGCGCCTCGGGGTCGGTGGACACGTGCACGAGGCCGCGCCACAGCAACTCATCCCAGAGGGAGTCAAAGGATCGGTCAAGTCGGGGCGGAGTCAGCGAATCGAGCGCGTCGGTCACCGCGACAGGCTATCGCGGACGCGGGCGCGCATCCGCGAATCAATGACTAAGGGTTGATGTAGGCAATATCACCCCTCTAGGCTTGATGCATGTTCGTCGTGATCGCCGACCAGATCGGCAGCCGCTCCGACCGAGACCGCGTCGCCGACCTTCTCGACCGGCTGCATCGCCGACTCGGCGCCCACCTCGCTCTTCCCGCTGAACGCACCGCGGGAGACGAGTTGCAGGCGCTGACCGCCGACGCCACCACCGCCGTGGCGGTCGTACTCGAGTGCCTGCGCGACGGACACTTTCGCGCGGGCCTCGGCATCGGCGCCATATCCGGGACGCTGCCGGGAAGCATCCGCGAGGCGAGCGGGCCCGCGTTCATCGCGGGGCGGCGGGCGGTGCAGCGGGCGGCGCGCACGAGCATCCATTTTGCGGCGAGCGGGACGGGCGCGACAGAGCAGGCGGCCGCTGACGTGGATGCGCTCATCGCGTTGCTCCTGGCCGGGCGCGCCCGGTGGAGCGCGCAGAGTTGGGAACTCTACGACCTGCTCGAACAGGGGCTGACGCAGGCGGCGGCCGCTGAGCGGCTGGGCATCACCCCGCAAGCGGTCAGCAAGCGGGCGCGCGCGGCAGCGCTCGCCATCGACGCCGACGCCCGCCGCGCGATCGGCAACGTGTTGGCCTCCGCCGATGCCGAGCCTTCGCCAGTAGGGTGACGGGCATGTTCGCTGGAGCGTGGATCCTCGTCATTGGCTGGCTGGCCCTGTCGGCGGCCGTCGCCGTCGTACTCGCCCTCGCCATCGTCGGCGGAATTCAGCGCAAAGATCACTACGCGCTGCCGGCAGTGGGACTCGTGGCCGTCGGCCTCGTCGTCGTGAGCGTGACCGCGATCGAGTCCGTCGGGCTCGGCGGGCTGGTCGCCCAGCTGCTGATCGTCGCCCTCGCGATCGCCGGGGGCGCGCCCGTCGTACGCGGGGTGCTGCGGCTCGCCGACCGGCGCCCGCGCGGCAACGACACGACACCGACGTCAGCGGCCGGCACCTCGGCGGCGCCCGCCCCGACCGTCGCCGACGCCGCCGAGGTGCTGCGCGGGGGCGCGACGATCGGCTACCTCGAGCGCGCCGCCGTCGTCGCGGCCGTGCTGCTCGCGCGCTGGGAGATCCTGGCCGTGCTCGTCGCGATCAAGAGCGTCGGCCGCTTCCGCGACCTCGACGCCGGACACCACGTCACCGAACGGTTCATCATCGGAACCCTCGCCAGCCTGCTGTGGGCGGGGGCAACCGCCGCCCTCATCGCGCTGGCGTAACCCCGCGGCCCGGACGGTAGGGCGACACCGTGGGATCTCCGGGAATCCAAAAGCGCCACGGGTAGGCGTCCCCTCCCCCGGGATGCGCGACGCCGACGCGCGGGCCCGTCGCGATCTCGGGGACGAGCCCCGCGGCCGGTTCGAGGTCAACGGCACCGTCACCGAGCATCCGCCCGTCATCGTCCAGCGTGACGCCGAGGGCGCGCGCCAAACGGGCCGGACCGCGCGCCAGGTCGCGGTCGGCCACCGCGGGACCGCGGCCGTCCGCTCGCGGGACACGGCCGGCGAGCGCCCGAGCCCGTGCCCGCTCGAGGCCGCTCACGACCTCCCCCGCGCGCACCAGCACCGCCGATGCAACCCCCGGCTCGCCGGTGACAAGGTTCAGGCAACGATGCATGCCGTAACTCAGATACACGTACAGGGTGCCGGCGGCGCCAAACATGGGCGCGGTACGCGGCGTCTGCCCGCGGAAGGCGTGCGAGCCGGGATCGTCGCCGACGCCGCGATACGCCTCGACCTCGGTCAGGCGCACACTGACGCCCCGGCCGTGCACCACGGCTCCCAAGAGTCGCGGAGCGACCACCACGGCATCCCCCGCGAGCACCGCGGAAACCGACGAACGACGCGTCGGCTGGCCGGGCTCGGACACGGCGTTGGGCTCAGCCGAGCGCCGCCCGCAGCGCGGCCAGCCGCTCGTCGAGAAGGGCACGCTGGTGCGCGACGGCGACCGGCGCCGTGCCTCCCGCGCCGGCGCGGGACGCGATCGAGCCCTCGACGGTCAGTACGCCGCGCACGGCACCCGTGAGGCGCGGGTCGATGGCGGCGTAGTCGTCGTCGCTCGGCTCGTCGAGGTCGACTCCCGCGCGCTCACAGTGCGCGACGAGCGCCCCCGAGATCTCGTGCGCCTCGCGGAAGGGCACGCCCTGGCGCACGAGCCAGTCGGCGACGTCGGTCGCGAGCGAGAAGCCCTGCGGGGCAAGCTCCGCCATGCGCTCGGTGTCGAAACGCAGCGTGGCGACCATGCCCGTGAAGGCCGGCAACAGCACCTCGAGGGTTTCGACCGCGTCGAAGACGGGCTCTTTGTCTTCCTGCAGGTCGCGGTTGTACGCGAGCGGGAGACCCTTCAAGGTGGTCAGGAGCGCGGTGAGGCTGCCGATCAGGCGGCCGGTCTTGCCGCGGGCAAGCTCGGCGATGTCGGGGTTCTTCTTCTGCGGCATGATCGACGACCCCGTCGAATAGCCATCATCGAGGGTCACAAAGCCGAACTCGCGCGTGTTCCACAGGATGATCTCCTCGGCCAGGCGAGACAGGTCGACTCCGATTTGCGCGGCGATGTAGGCGAACTCGGCGATGAGGTCGCGGGCGCTCGTGGCGTCGATCGAGTTTTCGGTCGGGCCCGCGAAACCGAGCTCGGACGCCACGAGCGTTGGGTCGAGCCCCAGCGAGCTGCCCGCGAGGGCCCCAGCGCCATACGGTGAGCGGTCGGCGCGCGCCGCCCAGTCGCGCAGCCTCTCGAGGTCACGAACGAGCGGCCAGGCGTGCGCCAGCAGGTGGTGAGCGAGCAGCACCGGCTGGGCGTGCTGCAGGTGTGTGCGGCCGGGCATCACCGCCACGGGGTGCGCGTCGGCCTGCGCGATGAGGGCGGCGATCAGCGCGTGCACTTCGCCGGCGATCGTTCGGCCGTGGTCGCGCAGGTAGAGCCGGATCAGGGTCGCAATCTGGTCGTTGCGGCTACGACCGGCGCGCAATTTGCCGCCCAGCTCGGGCCCCGCCTCCGCCACGAGCGCCGCCTCGAGCGCACCGTGCACGTCCTCATCCTCGGGACGGGGCGTGAGTGTGCCGTCTGCAACACGCGACTCGACCGCGTCGAGGGCGGCGAGCATCCGCGTCAATTCGTCGTCGGTGAGGTAGCCGGCCGCGGCGAGCGCCGCCGCGTGCGCTCGCGAGCCCGCGAGGTCGTAGGGCGCCAACTGCCAGTCGAAGTGGGTCGACCGGCTAAGGCGCTGCAGTTCGGGCGAGGGCCCGCCGCTGAAGCGCGCGCCCCACAGCGCGCCCTCGTTGGTGGCGCCGCTCATGCGCCCGCCCCCGAGCCGCCGGTCGAGCGCTCGAGCAGCCACACAAGCAGCGCCTTCTGGGCGTGGAGGCGGTTCTCGCTCTCATCCCAGATGACACTCTGCGGGCCGTCGATCACCTCGGCGGTCACCTCGTAGCCGCGGTCGGCGGGCAGGCAGTGCAGGAAGATCGCGTCGGGCTTCGCCAGCGACATCATTTCGTCGTCGACGCGGTAGCGGGTGAGCGTGGCGACGCGGGCCGCCTTCTCTTCCTCCTTGCCCATCGACACCCAGGTGTCGGTCACGACCACGTCGGCACCGGCCACCGCCTCGAGCGGGTCGGTGAAGATCGTGATCGAGCCGCCCGTCTCGGCCGCAATGCGGTCGGCATCGGCGATGACCGCATCCTTCGGGCTGTACTCGGCGGGGCAGCCGACTCGCACGTGCATGCCCGCGGTCGCGCCCGCGAGAAGGTACGAGTGCACCATGTTGTCGGCGCCGTCACCGATGAACGCGACGGTGAGGCCCTCCAGGGATCCCTTGTGCTCGCGGATCGTCAAGAGGTCGGCGAGCAACTGGCAGGGGTGGAAATCGTCGCTGAGAGCGTTGATGACGGGGACCGTTGTGCCGGCGGCCATCTCCTCGAGACCCGCCTGGCCGTAGGTGCGCCAGACGATCGCCGAGACCATGCGTTCGAGCACCCGAGCCGTGTCCGACGGGGTCTCCTTGCCGCCGAGCTGGCTGGAGGCCGTCGAGATGATCAACGGCTGACCGCCCAAGTCGGCGATGCCCACCGCAAAGCTCACGCGCGTGCGGGTCGACGACTTGTCGAAGATCACCGCGACCGTCTGCGGACCCTCCAGCGGGCGCACCTGGAAACGGTCGGTCTTCAGCCGCTCGGCGAGGTCGAGAATCTCGCGCTGCTCGGCGGGAGAAATGTCGTCGTCGCGCAGGAAGTGACGGGTGGCGGGGGCGGCGGTCATGCGGCGGCCTTCAGGGAGTCAGCGAACAGGGACGTGAATTCTGCAATCTCGGCGTCGCCGATGATCAGCGGCGGGGCAAGGCGGATCGTCGTGGCGTTCGGCGCGTTCACGATCAGTCCGCGACGCATCGCCTCATCGACGACGCGGGGAGCCACCTCGGCGGCGAGACCGACGCCGAGCAGCAGCCCGCGGCCACGCACCTCGGTGACGAGCGGCGAGTCGAGCCCAAGAATGGCCTCGCGCAGTTCGATGCCGCGACGACGGGCGTTGCCCACCAGATCGGCGCGCTCGATCTCGGCGAGCACCGCCGAGGCGGCGCCGGTGGCGAGCGGGTTGCCCCCGAAGGTCGAGCCGTGCTGCCCCAGCGTGAACAGCTCGCTGGCGGCGCCCGTGGTGACGAGGGCGCCGACCGGCACTCCCCCGCCGATACCCTTCGCGAGCACCCAGGCGTCGGGGGTGACACCCTCGTGCTGCACGGCGAACCAGTCTCCGGTACGGCCCGCTCCGGTCTGAATTTCGTCGGCGATCAGGAGCGCGCCGTGTTTGCGGGTGAGCTGGCGCGCGGCCGTCAGGAACCCGTCGGGCAGCGGCACAACGCCCGCTTCGCCCTTGATCGGCTCAAGCAGCACGGCGGCAACGTCGTCGCCCATGGCCGCCTCGAGGGCCGCACGGTCGGTCGGCAGGTGGTCGACGCCCGGCACCATCGGCTCGAACGGCTCGCGCAGGGCCGGCTTACCCGTGACCGCGAGCGCACCCATCGTGCGACCGTGAAAACCACCCTCGAAGGCGAGGATGCGCGGCCTCCCCGTGCGGCGGGCAAGCTTCACGGCGGCCTCAATCGCCTCCGCGCCCGAGTTCGCCGGGTACACGCGGCCGGTCGGCCCCGCACCCGTGAGACGCACGAGGCGCTCGGCGAAGTCGACACCCTGCGGCGTCGTCACATAGTTCGACACGTGGATGAGGCGCGCCGCCTGGTCGGCGACCGCGCCCACGAGCGCGGGATGCGCGTGGCCGAGTGCGTTGACCGCGATCCCCGCGAGGAAGTCGAGAAAGCGCCGACCGTCCACGTCCCAGACGTACGCCCCCTCCCCGCGGGCGAACACGGCCTGCGGGACGGGCGCCGAGCGCATCGCGACGCGCGCGAACCGCTCGCGCAGAGCATCCGATTCGGGGGTGGCGTCGGGAAGAAGGGGGCTCACGCGGGAACCACCTCGGTTCCGATGCCGCGGGTGGTGAAAATCTCGAGCAGGATCGAGTGCGGCTGGCGGCCGTCGATGATCGCGGCGCGACTGACTCCCCCGTCAACGGCGTCCAGGCAGGCGGTCATCTTCGGGATCATTCCGGACTCGAGCTTCGGCAGCAGCTCGCGCAGCTCTGTCACCGAAATGCTCGAGACGAGGGAGTCGCGATTCGGCCAGTCGCTGTAGAGGCCCGGCACATCGGTCAGGACGACGAGCTTTTCCGCCTGCAGGGCGACCGCGAGAGCGGCGGCGGCCGCGTCGGCGTTCACGTTGAGGCTGTGACCGGGGTGGTCCATGTCGGGGGCCAGCGACGAGACGACGGGGATGCGCCCGGCGTCCAGGTGGGCGAACACCACCGACGGGTCGACGTGCACGATGTCGCCGACGTGACCGAGGTCGACCTCTTCGCCGTCGACGACGACGCCCCGGCGACGGCCCTGGAACAGTCCCGCGTCTTCGCCGCTGACGGCGGCCGCGAGACCGGCGCCGCTCTGGTTGATGAGGCCCACCAGCTCGCGGCTGATCTGGCCGGCGAGCACCATGCGCACGACGTCGATCGCCTCGGTGTTCGTGACGCGGTAGCCGCCGCGGAATTCACTCTCGATGCCGAACTTGTTCAGCATGGCCGAGATCTGCGGGCCGCCGCCGTGCACGACGACGGGCTTCAGGCCGACCGTGCGCAGGTACACCATGTCTTCGGCAAAGGCGGCCTGTAGCTCAGGGCTGACCATGGCGTTGCCGCCAAACTTCACGACGATGATGCGGTCGCGGAAGCGCCTGAGCCACGGCAGCGACTCAATGAGGGTCTGCGCCTTCTCGCTGGCGAGGGCGAAGTCGGAGGAATCGTGAAGGGTCGACATCAGCTGGAGTACGCGCTGTTCTCGTGAACGTAGTCGTGGGTCAGATCGTTGGTGAGGATCAGCGCCTCGTGCGCGCCGATCTTCAGGTCGATCTCGAGGTGCAGGGCGCGCGGCGTCAGGTCGACCTCGTCGCGCGGCCGATCGGGGCCGCCAGCCGTGCAGACGCGCACGCCGTTCATCGTCACGTCGACGTTGTACGGGTCGAACTCTGCGCTCGTCGTACCGATTGCGGCGAGCACGCGCCCCCAGTTGGGGTCGTTGCCAAACACGGCCGCCTTGAAGAGGTTATTGCGCGCGACCGAGCGGCCGACCTCGACCGCGTCGTCATCACTGGCAGCGCCGGTCACCCGAATGTGGATGTCGTGGCTCGCGCCCTCGGCGTCCGACTGCAGCTGCAGAGCAAGCTGCAGGCACACCCCAGTAAGCGCGTCCGTGAAGCCCGCTTCATCGGGGGTGATGCCGGATGCGCCGCTCGCCATGAGCGTCACCTGGTCGTTCGTCGACATGCAGCCATCGGAGTCGAGCCGGTCAAAGGTCACCCGGGTCGCGGCGCGGAGGCTGCGGTCGAGCGAGGCCGAATCGAGCACCACGTCGGTCGTGATTACGACGAGCATGGTCGCGAGCCCCGGCGCGAGCATGCCCGCGCCCTTCGCGATGCCGCCGATCGCCCACCCTGCCGCGTCGCGGTACTCGGCCATCTTCGGCACCGAGTCGGTCGTCATGATGGCGCGCGCCGCATCCTGACCGCCGTCGGCGCTCAGAGCGCCCGCTGCAGCCGCGACGCCCGCAAGCAGCCGCTCACGGTTGAGCTGCTCGCCGATGAGGCCCGTCGAGCAGACGAGCACCTCCCCCGCGCCCAGCTGCAGGTGCTCAGCAACGGCCTCGGCGGTGGAGTGGGTCGTCTGAAACCCCTGGTGGCCCGTGAAGCAGTTCGCGCCTCCCGAGTTCAACACGATCGCGCGCGCCCGACCATCGGCGATCGCCTGGCGCGACCAGATGATCGGGTTGGCCTGCGCACGGTTCGACGTGAACACGGCGGCGGCAGCGTCGCTCGGGCCGGTGTTGACGACGAGGGCGAGGTCGAGTGCGCCCGAGCTTTTCAGCCCGCACGCCACACCCGCCGCGGTGAAGCCAGCCGGCGTCGTCACGCTCACGGCGCGACCCCGTCAATGGGAAGACCCGTCGTCTCGTCGAGACCGAGGGCGAGATTGAGCGACTGCACGGCGGCTCCGGCGGTTCCCTTCACGAGGTTGTCGAGGGCGACAACGATGACAGCACGGCCCGCGTCGACGTCGAGGCCCACGCCGATCAGTGCGGTGTTCGCGCCGACCGTCTCGGCCGTTGACGGGTAGCGGCCCGCCGGCAGCACGTGCACGAAGGGCTCGTCGGCATAGCGGGCCACGTAGGCGGCATGTAGCTGCTCGGCGGTCACGCCGTCGGCGACCCGCGCGGTGATCGTCGCGAGGATGCCGCGCGCCATCGGCACGAGAACCGGCGTGAACGAGAGAGTCGGCGCGCTGGCGCCCGCGAGTCGCAGATTCTGCAGAATCTCGGGGATGTGGCGATGCACTCCGCCGACCGCGTATGGCTGGGCCGAGCCGAGCAGCTCGCTCGCCAGCAGGTTGGTCTTCAGCGCGCGACCGGCACCCGACGGCCCGACCGCGAGGGCTGCCGTCAGATCGCGCTCCTCGAGCAGCCCAGCATGGATGCCCGGGGCAAGCCCCAGGGACACGGCCGTGACATTGCACCCCGGCACGGCGATGCGGCGTGCGTCGGCAAGCACAGCGCCGTGACGGCTCCCGTCGGCGTGCGGCAATTCGGGCAGGCCATAGGCCCACGACCCGTGGTACTCGCCGCCGTAGAAGCGCGCCCAGTCGTCCGCGCTGGTCAGCCGGTGGTCGGCGCCGCAGTCGAGCACCAGCACGTCGTCGCCCAGCTCGGCGGCGATGGCCCCGGACGTGCCGTGCGGCAGAGCGAGCACAACGATGTCGTGGCCGCGCAGGTTCTCGGCCGTCGTGTCGACAAACGTGAGGTGGGCGAGCGAGCGCAGGTGCGGGTGCACGTCGATGAGTGCGGCCCCGGCGTTCGAGTGCGCGGTCACGGTGCGCACCTCGAGCTCGGGGTGGCGCGCCATGAGACGCAACACCTCACCGCCGGCGTAGCCGCTCGCACCGGCGATCGCGACGGAATACGGCATTGCTCTAGCTTAGCCTCGATCCACCGATGAGCCTGGGTGTTGAGCAGGTGTCGTGACGCAGAAATGCCCCTCTGACCAGGAAGAATAGAGCTTGCTAAAGGTCCTATTCGCCGAGTCCGAGAGGCATCTCGTAGGTGCAATTCAAGCATGCTCCCGCTGGCGTGTCAGCGATGTTCGACGATCCGAATCTCGTGTCGACCGCGGGTCTGGTCCCGATGCTCCGCCTCGCCCGCACTGCGGGCCTCGACGAGCTTGCCCAGTCGCGGTTGAGCGTCCCGACGGACAGGGGTGCGAACGCCGGCGGCAAGGTAATGGCGCTGGTCGCGGGGATGCTCGCCGGGGCTGACTCGATCGACGACATGAACGTGCTCCGTCATGGCGGGATGGGCCGGTTGTTCGATCGGACGTATGCGCCGTCGACGCTGGGATCGTTTCTGCGGGAGTTCCGGTTCGGTCATGTCCGCCAGCTCGACGCCGTCGCTTCGCGGACGCTGGTGAACCTCGCATCGGCCGCGCCACTGCTGCAGGTCCGGGATGGTGAGCGGGTGATGGTGGACCTGGATGACACGATCATCGAGGTCCACGGCTACCAGAAGCAGGGCGCGTCGTTCGGGTACTCCGGCGTCCGCGGTCTCAACGCACTGATCGCGACCGCGTCGACGACGGCCTCGGCGCCGGTGATCCTCGCCCAACGGTTGCGGCAGGGCAAGACCGGGTCCCCGAAGGGAGCGGCGAGGATCGTCGCCGACACCCTCGCCACCCTTCGCCGCACGAATGTGTCGACACGAGTTCGGCCGTTGCTGCGG
>NZ_JBKBPI010000007.1:0-147160 GCF_046293215.1 Microcella sp.
CTTGGTCGCAGGTTCGATTCCTGCCGAGGGCGCGACGTGCGCGAATCTCGTGGGCCTTCTCATCTCTTGGTCGCAGGTTCGATTCCTGCCGAGGGCGCGACGTGCGCGAATCTCGTGGGCCTTCTCATCTCTTGGTCGCAGGCTCGATTCCTGCCGAGGGCGCGATTTCATACGCTTCCGAACGATCCTGGCTAGACTCGGGCGTGCCACCCGGGGTGGCGACCGATCAGGCGTTGCGCACCCCGTTCATCCACACGAAGGAGTGCGGTGTGTCGTCCTCGAAGCGCGCCATGACACTGGCCGAGCTGGTTCCGCAGGTCATCACGGGAATCGAAGACCTGAAAGCGACATACGGAACGTGGGAGGCGCACCCCGCAACGCACGTTGACCCCGTGCAGGTTGAGTCGGTCCTCGGCGAGCTGGTCGACCGGCTCGATGCCGACTTTCCGTACTTCCACCCGCAGTATGCGGGGCAAATGCTGAAGCCACCGCACCCGGTGGCGATGGCCGCGTACATCGCGGCGATGCAGATCAACCCGAACAACCACTCGATCGACGCGAGCCGCGCCACAACCCAGATGGAGCACGAGGTGCTCGACCAGCTGGCCGCGATGTTCGGCCTCGGCGCCGATTACATGGGGCACCTCACGTGGAGCGGCACGACCGCGAACCTCGAAGCGCTATGGGTGTGCCGCGAGATTCGGCCGGGCGCGGCGATCGCACACAGCGCCGACTCGCACTACACCCACTCGCGCATGGGAGAGGTGCTGGGCATCGACACGGTGAGCATCGTGACCGACGCGGACGGCCGCATGTCGCTCGATGCCCTCGAAGAGCAGCTCCGCAGCCGCGAGATCGGTGTCGTGGTCGCCACCATGGGCACCACGGGGCTGGGTGCGGTCGACCCGCTTGCCGACATCATTCCGCTCGCCCGTCAGTACGGTGCGCGGGTACACGTCGATGCCGCGTACGGCGGTTTCTTCACGCTCCTGCAGGAAGAACTCGCCCCCGAGACGGCCCGCCACTACGCGGCGATCGGCCAGGCGGACAGCGTCGTGGTCGACCCGCACAAGCACGGACTCCAGCCGTACGGCTGCGGCGCGGTGCTGTTCCCCGACCAGTCGATTCTGCGCTTCTACCACCACGAATCGCCCTACACGTACTTCGCATCGACCGAGCGTCACTTCGGAGAGATTCAGCTCGAGTGCTCGCGCGCCGGCGCCGCCGCGGCAGCGCTGTGGGCGACCCTGAAGGTGTTCCCGCTCGACATGTCGGGCCTCGGCGCGATCATTGCGCCGGGCTACCGCGCCGCGCAGGCGTGGCATGGCCTCATCAGCGAGAGCGACATCCTGCGGCCGTACCAGCGACCAGAAACCGACATCATCACGTACCTGCCGCGGGTCGAGACGATGCGTCAGCTCGATGAGGTGTCGCACGCCATTTTTGAGATGGCGGCAGCGCCGGCCCGCCCGCAGCAGACCCACCTGGCGACGTACGTCGTGAAACCCGAACAACTCAGGATGCGCGGAATCACTCTCGAGGAGGACGCGCCAACCGCGCGCATCATGCGCAGCGTGCTCATGAAGCCCGAACACGAGCCGCTGATCCCCGAGATGCACCACCACGTGTCGATGTGGTCGCGTCGGGCATACGACCGGGTGCTCGCCGGGAAGTCTGCCCTCGGCAGCGGGGCCGACCTCTAGGAGTGGTCGTCACCCTCCTGGCGCTCCCGAACCGTGGAGGCCGGCTTCGGAGCCGGCGCCTCGTCGCTCGGAGCCGAGGGAACCACCGCGGGCGGAGGAGCGAAGGCAAGCGCCACGGCCTCAGAGTTTGACGCCTCGGCCGGAGGCGAGTCCGGCGTGACCGGCGGCGAGGCGGGAGCCGCGGCGGGCGCGGCCGGCGCCGCCGCCGTCATCGGCGCCGGGGTAACCACGGGCGCGGCGACGGTCTTCTCGTGCTCCGCCTGCGTGTGCCCGCGCTCCCACTCGACCTGCTCGGCAACGAGCTTCTGCTCGTCGGGGTCGGCTTCGTACTTCCAGCGCTCGAGGTCAGCGCCGAACAGCTTCTTGGCTCGTCGCGGCTTCTCGTTCCAGGCAATGAGCCGGTCGCGATACTCGGCGAGCAGCTGCTGCGCCTGGAACGAGAACCCGGCCGAGTTGCGCTTCATATCTTCGAGCTGGTGAGCCGACCAGTTGGCGGCAAGCGCGGCACCCGGAACCGGCAGCAGACGGATGCGCGTCTCGGCCTCCGCAATCAGGTGATCGACCTGCACACGCTCGATCGTGCCGATCGCGTTCCACCCGGCGGCCTTGCGGCCAGCGTGCACAAGGCCCTGAACGGCAGCGGTCAGGGCGTCGCGCTGGTACTGCGCGATCACCCGCTTCGAGGCGGCTCGCCCGATGAGCGCGGCGATCAGACCGGCGACGACGATGGCGACAGCGGGCACGATCGAGCTGAACAGCACGCGCTGTCCATCGTCGGTGGCCAGCCAGGTTAGAAGATCGTTCCCCCATTGCATGGGCGTCAGGCTACTCCCGCCGCGGGCTCATTCCCGGGACGCCTCGCGGGTGTGGATAGTCGTGATCGGTCCGGTGTCGAGCGCAAGGTCGGCATCGACGACGGGGCGCTTGCCCACGCGGGCGGTCTGCGCCAGCACGATGCCGATGAGCACGATCGCGGCGCCGAGCACCTGAACGACGGCGAGCGTTTCGCCGAGCCACACCCACGCAACGGCGAAGGCGAAGATCACCTCACTGGAGGCAACGATGCCCGCCGCGGTGGCTGGCAGGTGCCGAAGCGCGGCAAGGCTGAGCAGGAAGGGCGCGAACGAGCCCAGTACGACGTTCCACATGAGCGGAACGATCATTGGCACCGTGAGGTCGCCGATCACGCCGCCGATCGCCACGGGCGTCGCGAACACGCCGGGGTTCAGCTCCCACCAGCCGCTCACGAATCCCCAGAACACCGCGGCGATCAACATTGTCCAAAACGACACGGCCAGGGGAGAGGTTGTCGCGACCTGCCGCTCACCGACGAGGAAGTACGTCGCGAGGCACACGGCGGCCGCGAGGGCCAGCACCACACCGAGCACGTTCAGGGTGCTCGACCAGATTTGTGCCACGACGGCGAGTCCCACGAGCACGAACCCGATCGCCACCCACAAACGCGCTTTCACGGGTTCGCGGAAGACGAAGAAGGCGACGAGCGCGACGAACAGCACGGCGAGGTACTCCAGCAACAGCGCGATTCCGACGGGCAGCAGTTGCACCGCCGCCGCGTAGGTCGCCTGCAAGAGCGCAACGCCGACCACCCCGAGCACGATGAGCACGGGCCACTGCCGCCGAGGAACGCGGAAGGCGCGCCGCTCGATGGCGAACAACACGGCGCCCGCAATGAGCGCCGTGCCAATGAGCCGGAATTGCGTGACCTGGGCCGGGCTCAGCCCCGCCTCCATGGTCAGCTTGGTGACACTGCCGTTCGCCCCGAACAGCACGGCGGCGATCAGGGCGTAGACGTACCCCACTTAGCGCCGAGACCCGGTGCCGTGAACCGCGTGCGGTTCGATGAGGGCGAGGGTCTCGTCGTCGAGCGGCCCGCACGACAGCGCATCCAGGTTGTCGTCGAGCTGGGCGACGCTGGACGCGCCGATCAGTGCGCTCGTGACCTGCGGGTGCCGCAGCACCCACTGCAAAGCCAGCTGGGCGAGGCTCTGCCCGCGATCGGTCGCGATCTGCTGCAACGCCCGCGCTCGTTCGAGGTAGGTGTCGTCGATGTGGTCCGGCGTGATCCAGCGGCCCTCCGCCGCGCGCGACCCCTCCGGAACGCCGTTCAGGTAACGGTTGGTGAGCAGGCCCTGCGCAAGCGGCGAGAACACGATTGATCCCATGCCGGTGTCGCTGAGGGCATCGAGCAGGCCATCTTCGACCCACCGGTCGAACATGTTGTACCTCGGCTGGTGAATCACGAGCCGCAGCCCGAGCTCCAGAGCTACGTCGTAGGCCTCGCGGGTTTGCTCGGCCGAGTAGTTCGAAATGCCCGCGTAGAGCGCCTTGCCGCTCTGCACGGCCGACGCAAGCGCTCCCATGGTCTCGTCAATCGGCGTCTCGGGGTCGGGGCGGTGCGAGTAAAAAATGTCGACGTAGTCGAGCTGCATACGCGTCAGGCTCTGATCGAGCGACGACAGCATGTACTTGCGCGAGCCCCATTCGCCGTAGGGCCCCTCCCACATGTAGTAGCCCGCCTTCGTCGAAATGACGAGCTCGTCGCGGTGCTGTGCCAGATCTTCGCGCAGGATGCGCCCGAAGTTGATCTCGGCGCTTCCCGCGGGCGGGCCGTAGTTGTTCGCCAGGTCGATGTGCGTCACCCCGCGGTCAAACGCGCGGCGGATGATCGCCCGCTGCGTTTCGATCGATCGGTCGTCGCCGAAGTTGTTCCAGAGCCCGAGCGAAATGCGGGGAAGCTTCAACCCGCTGGAGCCGCATCGGGCGTACTCGATGTGGCCGTAGCGGTCAGGGGAGGCGACGTAGCTCATGGCGTCACTCTAGCTTTGCCTGCGTACGATGAGCGCATGCGTACCTTCCACCTCGCCGGGGGCTGTTTCTGGTGCCTCGATGCCGTCTACCGCGTGCTCGACGGAGTCCACGATGTGATCTCCGGTTACACCGGCGGAAGCCTGCCGAATCCGAGCTACGAGCAGGTGTGCACGGGCACCACGGGGCACGCGGAAGCGGTCAAGGTGGTGTTCGATCCCGAGGTCATCCCGGCCGACGTCATCCTCGACGTCTTCTTCACCCTGCATGATCCGCGGCAGCTGAACCGCCAGGGGGCCGACATCGGCACGCAGTACCGCTCGGCGATGTTCTATGCCGACGACGAGGAGCGCGCGCTGTTCGAATCGGCGATCGCGCGCGCCGATGACACCTGGGGTGGCGGCATCGTCACTGAGCTGTCTCCGCTGGGCTACTGGTACGACGCCGAGGAGTACCACCAGGATTTCTTCGCGAAGAACCCGGGCCAGGGCTACTGCCTCGCGGTCGCACTTCCGAAGGTCAACAAGGTTCGTCAGTCGTACGCTCCCTACCTTCGCTCCCGCTGACACCCCTACCGGCCTTGGTGCCGGAGGAGTACCGTCGATGAGTGCACCGAGTACGTCCCTGCGTGACGAGTAAGGAGCACCGATGACGAACCACACTGTCTACGACCAGAGCTGGGTTGCGACCGGCTCGGCGGGAACGGTCGGGTCGATTCTGCGACACGGCGACGAGTTCTCGATCCGTATTGCCGGCAAGGACGAGCTCCGCGGTCCGTTTGACTCGTTGGATGCGGCGAAGGGCGCGTTGACGGCATCGCTTGGCCCCGGCGCCGAACGTCCCGAGTTCCGCGAGCACTAGGAGCAGTCCGGCGTCT
The DNA here is from genome assembly GCF_046293215.1 of Microcella sp. GTDB lineage: Bacteria > Actinomycetota > Actinomycetes > Actinomycetales > Microbacteriaceae > Microcella. The sequence goes on from NZ_JBKBPI010000007.1 coordinate 5,407, forward strand.
CTCCTCCCCACGCGGCGAGCGCGTCGCGGGTTCGACACATCGCGCCCCGCACCCCCGCCGCTCTGGGCTGCGCGCCGACACTGTGCGCGGACGCCGGGCGTTCCCGGCACGAATCGCCCGGCGTCCACTCACACACCCTTGAGGAGGACACCATGACCGACACCATCACCGTGACGGGGCTTGTGGCTACCGAGCCGCGCCACATTACGACCGCAAACGGGCTCACCATCACCTCGTTTCGCCTCGCGTCGAACCAGCGACGGTTCGACCGCGGCCAGAATGCCTGGGTCGATGGCGACACGAACTGGTACACCGTCACGGCATTCCGCCAGCTCGGCATGCACGTGGCGTCGAGCGTCCGCAAGGGCGAGCGCGTCGTCGTTGCCGGCCGTGTTCGGCAGCGCGACTGGCAAAGCGACACGAACAAGGGAACGACCATCGAGATCGATGCCGACACCGTGGGCCACGATCTGACGTTCGGCCGGTCCACCTTCACCCGCACAGTGAAGGCCGCGCCGACGACCCCGGCAGAACCCGACATCGACCAGACGCTGCCGCAGCGCGAGGAGGGTGTCGCCGAGTCTGCACCCGTGGGCGCGGACGCCGACGTCGCTGCGCCCTTCTAGCTGCTCGCACGTCGCGCTCGTCCCGCGCTGACCCGAACGGCGCGGGGCGAGCCAGCGTGCTCAGCGCACGCGAATCTCGCCGCGCTGCCACATGCGAACGGCGGCAACCCGCGGGTTTGCCGCGTCGCTCGTGTCGATTCCGAGAGCGATGAACAAGCGATGCAGCATCGTCTCGACGGCACGCACCGACGTGCCACGGTGATCGGCGAGAGCCTTGGTCGACGCTCCCTCCGCCAGCATTCGAAGCACATCGGCTTGGGCCGCTGTCACGACGGGGATGCCCTCCTCGTCGACCGTGGCGTCGACCTCACTCGTTGCGCCGCTGATGGCCCGCTCGACGGCTGCTCGCAGGTCATCGATGGCGCCCAGCTTGGATTTCACGAGGTAGACGACCGTGTCAGGAATGAGCTGCGGGTTGGGCACGGCAAGCTCGGGGGAGCGGTGCGAGGTCAGGACCACGAGTCCGACCCACGGAAACTCCTGCGCCACTTTCGACAGGAGGTCGGCACCGTTGCGCGAGGTGCCAAAGTTCAGGTCAGAGATCAGCGCATGAGGCTCCACCGTCGCAACGAGGTGAAACGCCTCTTCGACGGTGGTCGCGGTGCTCGTGGCGTAGCCAGCGGATTCGAGCGCCCCGGAGACGAGCGAGATCGTGAATGCATCATCATCTGCGACGACGACGCGCAAGGCTCGGGCGTCATTCGCGCTCATTGCTCCACCCTACTGCTCGCGCCGCGCTCTCGAAGGGTGTCGTGCACGGTCGTCAGCAACATCGTCGTTGTGTACGGCTTGGGCAGGAAGCGCGACACTCCCATGCCGACCGATCGCGCGGGGCCGCCGTTCGAGTTCAGGCCGCTTGCCGCGATGACGGGCAGCTCCGGGTACTCATCCTCGAGCCGTGCAGACAGAGCGGCACCATCCATGACCGGCATCATCATGTCGGTCAACACGAGGTCAATGGGGTCCGCACTGCTCGCGATGACGTCGAGCGCCTCGCGACCGTTCGTTGCACGAAGCGTGCGGTAGCCGTTGAGCTCGAGAGCCTGACACGTGATCTGCAGGATTGTCGTCTCATCGTCGACGACGAGAATGCGTTCGCCATGGCCGCGGGGCAGCAACTCCTCGAGCCTCGTCGGCACTGCCGCACTGGTCTGCGGTGATTCCGACACCGGAAGCCCGACGGTGAAGCGCGTTCCACGGCCCGGCTCGCTGTACACCTGCATGAATCCACCGTGGCTGCGCACGATCGCCAGCGAGGTGGCGAGCCCGAGCCCCGTGCCCTTCCCCATCTCTTTTGTGGTGAAGAACGGCTCAAAGATCTTCTCGGCGACGTCGGCACTCATGCCGTGTCCCGTGTCCTCGATATCGATGGCGACGTAGCGGCCGGGTAGCGCGAGGTGGCTGACCGACGAATAGCTGTCTTCCAGGAGGAGTTCGGAAACACGAATGCGTAGGGTCCCGCCGCCGGGCATCGCGTCGCGCGCATTCGTGACCAGGTTGACCAAGATTTGCAGCAGCTGAGTGGGATCGCCGCTTGTCGTGGGGAGCCCGTCATCGACGGCGGCATCGAGGAGCACCGAGTCGGGCAGAACGTCACGCGCGTAGCTCACCACATCGCTCACGAGGCGCCGCACGTCGACCTCGACGCGGCGGCCCTCGACGCCGCGAGCGAACGACAACACCTGACGGATCATGTCGGCGCCGCGCTTCACCGCACCTTCCATCGTGGCGAGAATCTGGCGCCGACGCTCATCGACTTCCCCGTGCTCCAAGAGTTGTACCGACATCAAGATCGGGGTCAGAACGTTGTTGAGGTCGTGCGCGATGCCGCCGGCGAGCGTTCCCAGGCTTTCCATGCGTTGCGCTCGCAACCGCGCCTCCTCAGCCTTTTTGTCGGCCGTGATGTCGCTGACAACCGCGAAGATCGACGCGGGCTGCCCAGTGCTGTCGCGCAGCAGCTGCCATCGACAGTCGGCGATGAGTGCGCGTCCCGAACGGGTGCGTTGATCGAGCTCTCCGCTCCAGTAGTCGTCGTGGAGGGTGTGGGCGACGGCGGCGTCAAAAGCGGCGGGATCGTCGTGCAGCAGGTCGCGCTCCTCGCGGCCGATGGCTTCCTCCGCTGACCAGCCGTAGAGGGCAGCGGCCGCCCTGTTCCAGTACGTGATCCGACCCTCGAGGTCGCGCACGATCATCGCGTCCTTCGCCGCCTCGATGAGCGCTGCCTGCTCGGCCAGTCGACGTGATGCGGTCTCTCGCTCGAGGCGAAGCTGTTCCTCCTCGGTGACGTCTTTCAGGTACACCGCGACGCCGTTGTCTGTCGGGTAGATCGTCGCCTCAAAAACGGCATCAAACGGCGCGTAGGTGTCGCGTACGACCGAGCGTTCGTGGCTCGTGAGCGTGCGCTCCAGCGCCGCCACGAAGCTCGTGCCTGCCGCCTCCGGGAACGCCTCCAGCACCGGTACGCCGATGAGAGCCTCGGCCGGGCGTCGCAGGATGCGGGCGCCGTTGTCGTTGACGAACGTGAAGCGGCCCTCGGAGTCGATGAACAGCATCCCGTCGCTGATGCTGTTCAGCGTTGCTTCGAGCTGGGCCTCCAGACTCCGTGCCCGTTCGCGCTGGGAGGCGGTCGCGGTGATATCCCACACGGCGCCGTGCGCGCGAGCGACTGAGCCGTCGGCGGCGAATGCGGGCTCGCCGATGACGCGCACGGTCAGGCGCTCACCGTCGGTGGTGTCGATCGGCAGTTCGAGGTCGAAGGGCGTGCCGCTGCTCGTGCACCGCTCTAGGCTTTCTCTGATGACCGGGCGCCACTCGGGCGGGTGCAACTCCGTGGCCCGTTGCACGTCGAGGTCATCCGTGAGGGGAAGACCGAGCATGGCGCGCACCTCGCCACTCAGCTCCAGTGCACCGGTCGCCGCGTCGACCGACCAGCCCCCGAAGCGCGCCATGCTGCTCGCAATGCGAAGCAGATCGCGGTCCTCCGGGCCGGCGCTCACGGCGTCACCGGTGGGTCATTGAGGAGTCGCGCGACCCGTTCGCGGAGATCGTCGAGTTCGATGGGTTTTCGGGCGAAGTCATCGATGAGTCCCGACTGAGCCTGCGGAACCGCCGCGTCGCCGCTCAGAATGAGGATGCGCGGTGCGGGCGAAGCGGTACGAATGAGGCCGATATTGTGGGCAAGGCCGGGCCCCGGGATCGAAATGTCGAGAACGACCAGGTCAGCGTCGCCCTGACGGAGTGCCTCGTCGAGGGACTCCGTGTCCGCTGCATCGCGAACGATGAGCTGCGGAGACTCGAGAGCCATTCTCAACACCGCGCGTACGAGATCGTCATCATCAGCGACGACGACCACGCGCGGGGGCCGGTCGGGTTCAGCCATGGCGTCAGTGTAAGCGCGCCGGTCCCACCGAGTCATCGCTCATGCGGCGAAATCTGTTCCGGGTAGGTCCCGAGTTTCCGCAGTTCTGCGGTCACGCCCTTCAGATGCTCGATGACGGAGTCGAGCATCACCTCGGCGCGGGGAGGATCAGTCGCAACGATTTCGGCGTGGAAGTTGAGTGCCATGACGCAGGCGGCGAGGCGTCCTTGGATGGGTCCATGGATGAGTTGCGCCATGCGCTCGCGCGCGTGGCGTGAGCGCTCGGCCCTGCGCTCACGGAGGGTGTCCAGCTCTGCCGAGGCGTTGCGGAGCTCTTTCTCATCGGTCGCATTGGCATCCGCGACGACGAAGGCGATCGAGTACATCGTGTGCGCCAGCGCGAGCGCCATCAGCGTCATAGGGAGCACTTGCCACTGCGCTCCGGCCCAGATGCTTGGCGGCAAGACGTCAAGGATGATGACGGCGGCGATGACGGCGAACACCTGCAGGACGATGGTCGCACGTAGGTGGGTCATGCCTTTGCCGCGGGCTGCCCAGCGCGCGAACGCGGCCGGTAGCGCCGCCAAGAGGACACCGGAACTCGTGATGGCGATTGCGCCTTGAGCGGCGGCGACCGGACCAAACACTCGGTAGGTGTCGGGAACGACGGCGGCGAGCGCGGCGAGGGTTACCAGGCCGGCGATGCGCGCGGGCGGAGCGGTGCTTAAGGCGAAAGCCCGACGGAAGGTGACCCGCTGGGCCCGTTCGGGTCGGACGCCGGAATGCAGCGGTGGGCCGTCACGCTCGACGAGTTCTGCTGTCTCATCGTGCACCCGCGAGATGCGTGCGCCCAGTTCCGTTGCCGTGTCGCCGGTGATCGCCCCGCGCGCCGCGTTCAAGCTGTTCTCGAGGTCGGCCAGCACGGGAGTGAGTTGGGCCGTGACGGTGGCAAGCAAACGCGACTGCAGCTGCTGGGCCGTGACGCGTCCCTCGGCCCGTTCCTCGATGAGAGCGTCGGTCGTGATGTCGCGAGCGGCAAGTAGCAGGCGGCGCTGGTCGAGCTGCGCGATCGCGAAGATCGCGACGGGTATCCACGTTGCGATGAGCGCAAGCCCGATGATCGTGTCAGCGATCGGAGACGAGGCCGAGCCGTAGAAGCGTGCCGAGAACGCGAACGCGACCAGAGCGCCCGCAACGCAGGCGCTACCCCACAGTGCAGCGACGGCGGCGATGGGCAGGATGGAGCGCCGCCGCCGCAAAAGGGCGCCTCCGCCCACCACGATGAGGCCCATTGCGAGATGCTGCAGCACGCCGGAAATCACGCTCAACCCGGCGTGCTCGGGCTCGAGTGCCTGTTCGCGGTACACCGCGAACAGCACAGACGCGGGAAGGATGCCCAGCCAGATTGCCCAGTGCGTCGACCACGCACCGCCGAGCGCGGCGCGAAGGTTCGGGATCGCCATGGCTGGGTCCTTCCGCTGCGGGCGGTGCGGCTCACTGTGCGGCTTACGGTACCGCGAGACACAGCTACATATGAGAATCGGCCGTCCCTGGCCTCACCCGAAGAGGCCAGGAACGGCCGATGAATCACAGGAACTTTCGTCCGACCCGAACGGTCGAAAATTCCCGTACCGGCTGCGGCCCCCCGGTGATCCCCCGATCACCCGTCCGCTGTTCCTAAGAACAGTCTGCCGACGCCGGAAGTGCCCTGCAACAACCCGTGCGCGCGCGCATTCGGATAGCGAATACGACCCGTTCTACGCCCGCACGCTCCCGGCACTCCTCATCCGGTGGACCATCCAGCGGCCTGTGGTTTGCGGCCATAGACTCGTCGGGTCCGTTCGAGCAGAAGGATCTCCATGACCCGACGTGCCCCGTCTCCGTCGACACGCGGTGCCGCCGTCGCGCTCATGATCGTCCCGCTGCTGCTGGCTGGGTGCACGCCGGTCACCGACACCGACCCTCCGGGAACCGGTCTGCCGGCTCCCACCGCGACGGTCAACCCGACGGCGCCGGGAACCGTGCCCGACGAGCCCGATCCCGAATTCGTCGACGGGGGTGACGCGAGCGACAACGCCCCGTTCGCGCAATTCGTGGTCGAGCAACTCGCCGAGTCTCACGGCGAGCGGCCGGCCTCGGCGCAGGTGGCCGACGTGCTCGTGGCAAACGGGTTTGACCGCGCGCTGCTCGAGGTCACGCCGGACCGCACACCGCTTGGCCTGCCGACCGACGTCATTTCCTTTGCGGTGCGGTTTGCGGACGAGTGCATCATCGGCGAGGTGCGCGGTGTCGAGGTGACGACCGCGGTCGCCCCCGTGCTCGCCACCGGCCGGTGCCTCGTGGGCTCTGACGCCTCAATAGACTGAAGCCCATGGCCGAATTCATCTACACCATGGTGCGCGCCCGCAAGACGGTGGGCGAGAAGCTGATCCTCGACGACGTCACGATGTCGTTTTACCCCGGAGCGAAGATCGGCATGGTGGGCCCCAACGGGGCCGGTAAGTCGACCATCTTGAAGATCATGGCGGGGCTCGACACCCCGTCGAACGGCGAGGCCCGCCTCTCCGACGGTTATTCGGTCGGCATCCTCATGCAGGAGCCGGAGCTCGATGAGTCGAAGACCGTGCTCGAGAACGTGCAGGACGGCGTTCGCGAGTTGTACGACAAGATCACGCGCTTCAACGAGATCTCGGCCGCGATGGCCGACCCCGACGCCGACTTCGACACGCTGCTCGCCGAGATGGGCGTGCTGCAGGAGGCGATCGACGCCGCCAACGGCTGGGATCTCGACTCGCAGCTTGAGCAGGCGATGGATGCTCTGCGCTGCCCGCCGGGAGACGCCTCGATTACGCACCTGTCGGGCGGTGAGAAGCGCCGCGTCGCGCTGTGCAAGCTGCTGCTCGAAAAGCCCGACCTGCTGCTGCTCGACGAGCCCACGAACCACCTCGACGCCGAGAGCGTGCTCTGGCTTGAGCAGCACCTGCAGAAGTATCCCGGCGCCGTGATCGCAATCACCCACGACCGGTACTTCCTCGACCACGTCGCCCAGTGGATCGCCGAGGTCGACCGCGGCCGCCTCTACCCTTACGAGGGCAACTACTCGACCTACCTCGAGAAGAAGGCCGAACGCCTCGAGGTGCAGGGCAAGAAGGACGCCAAGCTCGCCAAGCGACTCGCCGAGGAGCTTGACTGGGTGCGCTCCAACGCGAAGGGTCGCCAGGCCAAGTCGAAGGCCCGCCTGGCCCGCTACGAAGAGATGGCGGCCGAGGCCGAGAAGACGCGCAAGCTCGACTTCGAAGAGATTCAGATTCCGGCCGGCCCCCGTCTCGGCTCGATCGTGATCGAGGCGAAGAAGCTCCAGAAGTCCTTCGGCGACCGCACTCTGATCGACGGGCTGTCTTTTAGCCTGCCGCCGAACGGCATCGTCGGTGTCATCGGTCCGAACGGCGTCGGCAAGACGACCCTGTTCAAGACGATCGTGGGTCTCGAAGAGCTCGACGGTGGCGAGCTGAAGATCGGTGAGACCGTGAAGATCAGCTACGTCGACCAGTCGCGCGCCAACATCGACCCGAACAAGACGCTGTGGGAGGTCGTCAGCGACGGCCTCGACATCATCACGGTCGGCAAGACCGAGATCCCGTCGCGCGCGTACGTCTCGAAGTTCGGCTTCAAGGGCCCCGACCAGCAGAAGAAGGCCGGCGTCTTGTCGGGCGGTGAGCGCAACCGCCTGAACCTCGCCCTCACCCTCAAGGAGGGCGGCAACCTGTTGCTGCTCGACGAGCCGACCAACGACCTCGACGTCGAGACGCTGCAGTCGCTCGAGAACGCCCTGCTCGAGTTTCCGGGCTGCGCCGTGGTGATCACGCACGACCGGTGGTTCCTCGACCGCATCGCCACGCACATCCTCGCCTACGAGGGCACGGAGGAGAACCCGGCGAACTGGTACTGGTTCGAGGGCAACTTCGAGGCGTACGAGGCGAACAAGATCGAGCGACTCGGCCCCGACGCTGCGCGTCCGCACCGCGTCACCTACCGCAAGCTGACCCGCGACTAGGGAGGGCACCGCATGTCGCGCGTGAGCGTCGACGTGCCCGTGCGCTGGAGCGATCTGGATGCGTACGGGCACGTCAACAACGCCGCCTTCCTGACTCTGCTGGAGGAGGCGCGCATCAGTGCGTTCTGGGCGGGACCGGACGCCGTGCATCCCACGGCCGTCCTCCAGTCCGGGCCCCAGGCTGCGCAGCACACCGTGATCGCGGCGCAGCGCATCGAGTACCGTCGCGAGATCCCGCACCTGCGGGAGCCGCTCGAGGTCTCGCTGTGGATCGCGCGCATGGGAGGGGCGAGCCTCGAGGTGCACTACGAGGTGCTCCCGCCGCGCGTCGTCGGCGACGCCGAGGGCGGTGACCGTGCGCCGTACGCGGTCGCGGCGACCACGCTGGTACTGGTGGATGCGGCAACCGGCGCGCCCACGCGCATCCCGCCCGCGGTGCGCGAGGTCTGGCAGCGCTACACGGACGAGCCGGTCGCCTTCCGCGGCTGAGATCCGCCGAGCACCGAGCCGGGTTAGCCCTGGCGCGCCTTGAAGCGCGGGTTCTGCTTGTTGATGACGAAGACGCGGCCGCGGCGCCGCACAACCTGCGACCCGGGCATCTTCTTCATGCTCTTGATGCTGTTGCGGACCTTCATCGCGCCTCCTCGCTATAGTGATAATCGTTATCACTAAGCTAGCACGAGGAGTTTGATGCCCGTCCCGCCCGTCTTGGTCACGCTCGTCACCGGGCCGAACCGCGCCCTGCGCGCCGAGGCTGCCGCGCTCGTCGCCGACCGTGTCGGCGAGTGCCGCACGGGCGACGGATCCGGCATTGACGTCGACGCCCTCGTCGCCCGTATCGAGGATGCGGTGCCCGACGGGGCGCCGCACTCCGCACCCGTCACCCTCGCCCTCGGCATCGACGATGCGCACGACCCCGCCGACGTCGGCTTCGCGCTGCACGCCGCCCTATCGGCCCGCGAACCGAGTGAGCGCCCCCTCCACGTGCGAGATGTGATCGCCGTCGTGCGCGGCGACGAGCTCGACCGGCTCCTGCACCCCGGGCGCGACACGGGTGACGGAACCTCTGCTCAGGCGATTGCGAATCGCGTTGAGTTCGCGACCGCCGTGATCGTGGTGGGTGACGCGCCGGCGCGTGCGGCCGACCTCGCCTACGCGCTGAATCCCCGCGCGCCCATCCTGCTCGTTGACCGCCCCGCCGCGGTCGGCGCCTACCGCTTTCGGCGCCTCATTCGCCCGCCCGTCGACGACCTCGCCTCCGAGCAGGGCTGGATGCTCGCCCTCAGCGACCGCGCACCGCGCCTTCCCAGCGGGGTCGACTCGGTCGTGTTTCGTGACCCCCGACCCTTTCACCCCGGCCGCCTCGACGAGGTCGTGCGGGTGTGTCTCACCCCCGAGCACGCGGGAACGATCTGGCGCTCGCGCGGCGTCGTGCGCCTCGCCTCCCGGGCCGGAGCGGTCGGCTCCTGGTCGAGCGCCGGAGCGCACCTGAACCTCGACCCGACAGGGCTGAGCGACGACGAGCCCGACATCATCAGCGGTCAGGAGATCGTCTTCGTGGGCGAACGGTTGCGGGGGAGTGAGATCACCCGCGCGCTCGGCGCGGCTCTACTCGCCGACGACGAGCTGATCGCTGGCCCCATGGAGTGGGCAGGCTATGTTGATCCGTTCCCCGCGTGGCACCGCGGCCACGCGCACTGAGACGGGGCGGCTACGCCTGGCGCGGCACCCGCACCATGCCCTCCTGCGCCACGGACGCCACGAGCATCCCGTCGCGGGTGAAGATGCGGCCGGTCGACAGGCCGCGACCGCCGATGGCGTTCGGCGACTCTTGCACGTAGCAGAGCCAGTCGTCGACGCGCGCGAAGCGGTGCCACCACAGGGCATGGTCGAGGCTCGCCATCTTGAGCCCCGGCGTCGCCCACGAGTGGCCATGCGCGCGCAGGATCGGCTCGAGGATCGAGTAGTCGCTCGCATAGACGAGGGCTGCGCGGTGCAGGTCGGGGTCGTCGGGCAGCGGCGCCAGCGAGCGGAACCACACGGCCTGGTGCGGCACCTGGGCCCCCTCGACGCGGAAGTACACGGGCCCCGGCGCGTGCCGCAGATCGAAGGGCCGGGAGCTCGCCCAGAACTGCGCCGTCGGGTGGTCGATCGGCTCGAGCACCTCGGCGGCGCTCGGCAGCTCTTCCGGCTGCGGGAGCCCCTCGGGCATCTGCGCCTGGTGGTCGAGCCCCGGGTCATCGTCTTGGAACGACGCGATCATCGAGAAGATCGGCACGCCGTTCTGGTAGGCCTGGCTGCGCCTCGTCGAGAACGACCGGCCGTCGTGAATGCGGTCGACGCTGAACGTGATCGGCTGGGCGACGTCGCCCGGCCGCAGGAAGTACCCGTGCATCGAGTGCACGCTGCGGTCGGCCTCGACCGTCCGCATGGCGGCGAGCACCGACTGGGCGGCGACCTGGCCGCCGAACACCCGACCGTGCGGCATCCACTGGCTGGGGGCGGTGAAGATGTCTTCGCTCGTGCGCGCACCCGTCTCGCTGAGTGTGAGGGCGGCGAGCATGGAGGCTACGGGGTCGCGCTTGTCGTCGTTCATCGCCCCGTAGTCTAGAAGCGATGCCTGCCTCCGTGACCCTGGGAAGCGCCGCCGCGCTACGCGACCTCGGCACGCTCGCCGCCCGCGCCCTGCGCCTCGACGAGGCCGGCTCAATGCGCATCATCGCCGACTCGGGCGTGCTCGCCGCGTACGTCGCCGTCATCGCCCCGAAGGGCCTGCTCGACCGCAGCCCCACCGTGCTCGGGCTGCGCACGCTCGCCGCACCCGACGGCACGGTCGACGCGGTCGTTCCCTTGCGCTCCCTGCACACGCGAGTGGATGCGCGCCTCGCGGCCGTCACGGACGACGCGGCTCCCATCGACCTCGCCTTGCCGACGCCCGTGCACTCCGTGAGTTGGGCCGCAATTTCGCCGCCTCGGGGCGGCTGGCAGCGCATGGCGCCGGTCGCCGCCTCGACCCTGCGGCGGACGGCGTCGGAGGGGATCGCGGAGGTCGCAGCCGCGGTGCCCGACAACCCCGGTCAGGCGCTCGTTGACCGGGTGCGCTCCGAGGTGTGGGGTCGCTCCATCGGCGGCCACGACCACCTGCCGGCGGGCGCGGCGTTCGCGGCCGAGAGCCTGGGTTTTCTCGACGACGCGTCGGAGGGTTCCGATGACGAGCAGGTGCAGCAGTTTGCCTCGGGGGCCTGGCTGCGGCTCACGTCACGCCGTGGCCACGTGCTCGTGAAGCCCGTCGCCTGGAGCCTCTAGGCGACGCACCCCCATCGCGGCGCCTGCTCCCGCGCGCTCAGATCATCCGCGTGCGATCGCCCGCCCCGCCCGCAGCCCCGTGTGCAGGCAGCCGCCGAGGAAGGTGCCCTCGAGGGAGCGGTAGCCGTGCACGCCGCCGCCGCCGAACCCCGCGGCCTCGCCGACCGCATACAGCCCGCGGATCGGTGACCCGTCGGCGTCGAGCGCTCGGCAATCGAGGTCGGTCTGGATGCCGCCGAGGCTCTTGCGGGTGATGACGTGCAGACGCACGGCGATGAGCGGCCCATGCACCGGGTCGGTCAGTCGGTGGGGGCGAGCGACGCGGATCAGCTTGTCGCCGCGGTAGCGGCGCGCGCCGCGCACGGCGGTCAGCTGGGCGTCCTTTCCGAAGCCGTTGTCGAGCATCCGATCGCGCGAGGCGATTTCGTCGCGCACGCGGTCCGTATCGAGCGGCGCGTTCGGTTCGAGGGCGGCCATGCGTTCGACGAGTTCGTCGACGGAGTCGGCGACGATGAAATCCGCCCCCTGCCGTTTGAACGCCTCCACCGGCTCCGTCGCACCCTTCCCGAGGCGCTGGCGCAGCAGCTCGCGCACGCTCTTGCCCGTCAGGTCGGGGTTCTGCTCGCTGCCGCTCAGCGCGAACTCTTTTTCGATGATCGACTGGGTCGTGACGAACCAGCTGTGGTCGTACCCGGTGTTCCGCAGGTGCGCGAGCGTGCCGAGGGTGTCGAATCCGGGAAACAGGGGAGTCGGCAGTCGTCTGCCCGTCGCGTCGAGCCACAGGCTCGAGGGCCCCGGCAGAATCCGAATGCCGTGCCGCTGCCACACGGGCGCGTAGTTCTCGAGGCCTTCCACGTAGTGCCACATGCGGTCGCCGTTGACGAGTCGTGCGCCGGCCACCTCGGCGATGCCGAGCCCGCGCCCGTCGACGTGCTCCGGCACGCCGCTGAGCATGCGGGTTGGGGGAGTGCCGAGACGCTCGGGCCACGCGGCGCGCACGAGGTCGTGGTTGCCGCCGATGCCGCCTGAGGCAACCACGACCGCATCGGCCTGCAGGGCAAAGTCGCCGACCACGTCGCGATTCGACGGCGCCCCTCGCTCGGCGTCGTCGGGCGCGAGGATGCTACCGGTCACCCCGTGAACGCGCCCGTCGGTCACCGACAGCGCATCGACGCGGTGGCGGAAGAGCAGCGTGACGAGCCCCTCGTCGACGCCACGCCGCACGGTGCGGATGAACGGCTCGAGGATGCCCGGTCCCGTGCCCCACACGATGTGGAAGCGGGGCACCGAGTTGCCGTGGCGCGTCGCCGTGTCGCCGCCGCGCTCGGCCCAGCCGACGACCGGAAAAAGCCCAATGCCCTTGTCGCGCAGCCATGCGCGCTTCTCACCGGCAGCCCACGCGAGGTAGGCCTCCGCCCACGCGCGCGCGTGGTCATCTTCCGGCCGATCGAAGCCCGCCGTGCCCGCCCAGTCGGCGCGGGCCAACTCGAGCGAGTCGCGGATGCCCATCCGGCGCTGTTCGGGGCTGTCGACGAGGAACAGCCCGCCGAACGACCACCAGGCCTGCCCGCCGAAGGTCGCCTCCGGCTCCTGGTCGACAATCGTCACGCGTTTGCCGGCGTCAACCAGTTCGGCTGCCGCCACCAGGCCAGACAGGCCCGCGCCGATGATGATCGCGTCACTCCCGGGCGCCATTGCCATCGGGTCTCCTCACGTGTCGAGTCGTCTGCGACCAGTATGCCGACCGCGCGGGCGCCCGGCGCGCGCGACAGCAGCCGTCCGTTCGTGCCCGTATGAGCATCCACAGCTCGGCGTGCCCGGCTTGTCGCGGGCGCGCTTCGGGGATACCGTCGTAGGTAGCCTCGGGCACCGTCGCCCGGGTCAGTTTCCGCCACAAGTGGGAACTGTGAGCGTCACCGCGCACCGACACACCAGTCGCGAGCGGTGGATCGGAGGAGCCAATGCCGTCGTCCCTGTCCGAATCCCGCGAGTCGCAGCCGCGCGCATCCGCGCCGCACGACCGCCCGGTTCAGCTGCTCGACCCCTCCGGTCGCCGAGTTCCGCACGCTCCCTACGACGACTACGTCGCCGACGTCTCGGGCGACCAGCTCGCGAGCCTCTACGAAGACCTCGTGATCGTGCGTCGCCTCGACGTCGAGGCGACCGCGCTGCAACGCCAGGGCGAGCTGGGTCTCTGGCCGCCGCTGCTCGGCCAGGAGGCCGCCCAGGTCGGCTCGGCCCGGGTGCTGCGCCCCGACGACTTCGTGTTCTCGAGCTACCGCGAGAACGCCGTCGCCTACTGCCGCGGCGTGAAGCTCACCGAAATGCTCAACGTCTGGCGCGGCACCGCCCTCTCGGGCTGGAACCCCTACGAGGTCGGCATGGCGACCCCCGCCATCGTCATCGGCACGCAGGCCCTGCACGCCATGGGGTACGCCGTCGGGGCGAAGCTCGACGGTGAGGACTCGGTCGCGGTCGCCTACTTCGGCGACGGCGCCACCACGCAGGGCGACGTGAACGAGGCGATGGTGTTCGCCGCCTCCTTCCGCGCCCCCGTCATTTTCTTCTGCCAGAACAACCAGTGGGCGATCAGCGAGCCAGTGACCCTGCAGGCACAGCGGCCGATCGCCGACCGGGCACCCGGCTTCGGCATTCCCAGCGTGCGGGTCGACGGCAACGACGTGCTCGCCGTCATGGCCGTCATGCGCCGTGCCGTCGAGCAGGCCCGCGAGGGAGGCGGCCCGACGTTCATCGAGGCGATCACCTACCGCATGGGGCCCCACACCACCTCCGACGACCCGTCACGCTACGTTGACCCGCTCGAGCGCGAAGAGTGGGCGGGGCGCGACCCGCTCGCGCGCGTGGAGGCGCACCTGCGCGAAGCCGGCGTCCTCGATGACGCGCTTGCCGCATCCATCGCCCGTCGCGCCGACGAGGCGGCCGCCGAATTCCGAGCGGGATGCACGGAGCAGACCGATCCGCCACCGCTCGCCATGTTCGACCACGTGTACGCCGAGCCGCACCGCGGCATCGACGAGCAGCGCCGCCAGTTCGGCGAGTATCTCGACAGCTTCGAGGGGGGCGAGAGCTGATGGCCGAGATGACTCTGGCAAAAGCGCTCAACGCGTCGTTGCGGCGATCGCTCGCGCACGACGACCGGGTCCTCATCATGGGCGAAGACATCGGCACCCTCGGCGGCGTGTTTCGCGTCACCGATGGGCTCAAGAAGGAGTTCGGCGGCGACCGAGTCATGGATATGCCGCTCGCGGAATCCGGAATTCTCGGCATGGCCGTCGGGCTCGCGTTCAAGGGGTTCCGACCGGTCGTCGAGATTCAGTTCGACGGCTTCATCTACCCGGCGTTCGACCAGATCGTCACCCAGGTGGCGAAGCTGCACTACCGCACCCGCGGGAACGTGCGCATGCCCATCACGATTCGCGTGCCGTTCGGCGGCGGCATCGGAGCGGTCGAGCACCACTCCGAGAGCCCGGAGGCCTACTTCGCGCACACGGCGGGCCTCAGGGTCGTGACCTGCTCGACGCCGCAGGACGCGCACGCGATGCTGCAGCAGGCGATCCGGTGCGACGACCCCGTGCTGTTCTTCGAACCCAAGCGCCGCTACTGGACGAAGGGCGAGGTCGACGAAGACGCCATCGACCGCGACGACGTGCTGCCGATGGGCTCGGCCCGCGTCGTCGTGCCCGGGACGGACGTGACGCTCGTCACCTACGGTCCGCTCGTCGCCACCGCGATTGATGCCGCGGCGGCCGCGGCAGCGGGGTCGGGCGGCGGAGACGCCGACGCCGTCTCGATCGAGGTGATCGACCTGCGCTCGCTCGCCCCCGTCGACGTCGACACGGTCGTCGCCTCGGTCGCGAAGACCGGTCGGCTCGTCATCGCGCACGAGGCCCAGCGCACCGGCGGAATCGGCGCCGACCTTGCGGCCGAATTCACCGACCGCTGCTTCTACCACCTCGAAGCGGCCCCCCAGCGGGTCACCGGCTTCGACATTCCCTACCCGGCGTCGCGCCACGAAGAGCACTTCCTGCCCGACCTCGACCGCATCCTCGACGCGGTCGATCGCACGATGGGCAGACGGCCGGCCCTCTACGCGGGGGCGGTGCTCTGATGGCGACCCGCGAGTTCCGTTTGCCCGACCTCGGCGAGGGGCTCACCGAGTCCGAACTCGTCGAATGGCACGTCAGCGTCGGCGACACCGTGACCCTCAACCAGACGATCGCCGACGTCGAGACGGCGAAGGCGGTTGTGCAATTGCCGTCTCCGGTCGCCGGCGTCGTCACCGAACTGTGCGCTGAACCCGGCGAGACGGTGCAGGTCGGCACGCCGATCGTGCGCTTCGAGGTGGCCGGTGGCGACGCCGCACCCGCGTCGGTCCCCGACGCGCCCGCGGCGAGTGCGTCGTCCGCAGAACCCGCGGCAGCGGCTCCGGCCGAGCCCGAGCGCCAGTCGGTGCTCGTCGGCTACGGGCCCGCCGCGGCCTCCGGCAGGGCGCCGGCGCGGAAGGCGCGGAAGGGGGCGTTCCAGCCGGCGGCGGCGAGCATCCCCGCCGCCCCCGCGACCGTCGCGACCGCGACCGCGAACCCGTCAGCGACGGCGGCCGGCACCCGCACTCTCGCGACGCCTCCCGTGCGCAAGCTCGCGCACACCCTCGGCGTCGATCTCGCCCAGCTCGCCGGCTCCGGGCCGCACGGGCTCGTCACGCGCGACGATGTGCAGCACGCGGCGTCAGCACCGAGCGCGCCGAGCGCGCCGGGCGCGCCGGGGGCGGGCGATCGCGCGACCTCCGCCCCGGCACCGGGGCGGGCAGGCTTCCCGGCCGAGCGCCGCACGCCGATCAAGGGCGTGCGCAAGGCGACGGCGCAGGCCATGGTCGAGAGCGCCTTCACGGCGCCGCACGCGAGCGTGTTCCTCACGGTCGACGTCACTCGCACCATGAAGCTTGTGAAGCGGCTCACCGAGGTGGGCGACCGTGCCTCGCTGCTCGCCGTCATCTCGAAGGCGGTGTGTCTCGCGGCCGCCGCGCAGCCCGCGCTCAACTCCCACTGGGACGACGACGCCTCTGAGATCGTCGAGTGGGGTCACGTGAACCTCGGCATCGCGGTCGCCGCCCCGCGCGGGCTCATGGTTCCCGTCGTGCACGGCGCCCACGAGAAGACCGTCGCCGAGCTGACCGACGCCATCGCCGAGCTCGCGCGCACCGCCCGGGCCGGCGAACTCAGCCCGCAGCAGTTGAGCGGCGGCACGATCACGATCTCGAACGTCGGCGTGTTCGGCATTGACGCGGGAACCCCCATCCTCGTGCCGGGGCAGGCGGCGATCCTCGCGACCGGCGCCGTGCAACGCAGGCCATGGGAGCATCGCGGCCGCATCCGCCTGCGCGATGTCATGACCCTCAGCCTGTCCTTCGACCACCGGCTCGTGGACGGTGAGCAGGGTGCGCGCTTCCTCACCGACGTCGGGCGCACCCTGAGCGACCCGGCGACCGTGCTGGGGCGGGTGTAGTGCCGTGAACGCGGCAACCGCATCCCGCTCGTCGAGTTCCGCGGCGGGCGCCCCGCGCCGTAACCACTTCGACGCGCCGAGTGTTCCCGAGAACTACCACCGCTACCTCGACCCGGTGCTGTTCGAACCGTGGGCGCACCGGCTGGTGCGCCTCGCGCGTCTCACGCCGGGCGCGACGGTGCTCGACGTCGCCGCCGGAACGGGTGCCGCCTCGCGCGCGGCGGCCGCGTCCGTCGGCGAGTCCGGTCGCGTGATCGCGTGCGATTCGAGCGCCCGGATGCTCGACTACGCCATCGACGACGCCTCACCCGGGCGCGCCCCCATTGAGGCCCTGGTGGGCGACGCGACCGCGATCCAGTTGCCCGACGACAGCGTCGATGCGGTGCTCTGCCAGCAGGGCCTGCCGTTCATGGCCGACCGTCGGGCGGCCCTGGCCGAGTGCCGGAGGGTGCTCAAGCCCGGGGGAGTCCTGGTCGTCGCCGTCTGGGCCGAGGGCGAACGGCTTGACCCGTTCGACGCCTTCGCCGACGCGCTCACCGCCGACGCGGCCGCGGCAGGCACCCCGCGCACGATCTCGAACGCGGCGCTCACCATGTCGGTGGCCGACGTCGTCGACGCCCTCGTGGGCGCCGGGCTCGCCGAGGTGCGCGCGGCGCGCGAGTCACTGCCGGTGCGCTGGCCGAGCCTCGACGCCGAGCTGAACGGGCTGTTCGGCACCCCGTTCGGCCCCGTCGTCGACCGCTTCGACGACGACCGGCGTGCGGCGCTCATGCGCGCGCTGCGGCTCATGCTGACGAGCGGCGACGGCGCGACCGTCGACCATGTGACCACGTCGGTGCTGGGCCGGGCGGTGAAGCCGAGCCGAGCATCCGCCTGATCGGACGACGCCGACGTGCACCGCGTCCGTGCGCGCTACATTTTCGCGCGCACGTACTGCGGCGGCCAGAGGTCGGCACCCTCGGCGAACTCGACGCCGAGTTCGCGGGCGAATCGCAGCGGCGCGTGCGGGTCACGCATGAACTCGCGACCCATCATGATCGCGTCGGCCTTCCCCTCGCGCAGGATCTGCTCCGCCTGCGCGGCGGTCGTGATCATTCCGACGGCGTTCACCGGCACCTCGCCGTGCTCGCGAACGTGCGCCGCAAGGGGCACCTGGTAGCCGGGGCCGACGGTGATCGGCGCGCGCACGAGACCGCCCGAGGAGATGTCGAACAGGTCGGCGCCCGCCTCCAGCGCCCAGCGCGCGACCGTCGCGGTCTGGTCTTCGTCCCAGCCGCCCTCGGTGTAGTCGGTGGCGCTGAAGCGCACCAGCACCGGGGTGGAGGGAACTGCGGCGCGCACCGCCCGCACGATGTCGAGCAGGAAGCGCGCGCGGTTCTCGAGCGAGCCGCCGTACTCGTCGTCGCGCTCGTTCGACAGCGGCGACAGGAACTGGTGAATCAGATAACCGTGGGCGGCGTGAACCTCGACGAGGTCGAAGCCGGCCTCGACGCTGCGCCGTGCCGCGTCGGCAAACGCCTGAACGAGCTGCTGGATGCGCGTGGCCGACACCGCGGCGGGCGTCGCGTACCCCTCGAATGCGATCGCGCTCGGCGCCTCGGGAACCCAGCCGCCGTGCTCGATGGGCGCGGTGCCGCGGCCGCGGTGCCCGCCGCGCAGCTCACCCCACTCGGGGTAGACGCTCGCCTTGCGGCCCGCGTGCGCGAGCTGGATCGCCGCAGCCGAGCCCTGGCTGTGGATGAAGTCGGTGACCCGCTTCCACGCGGTCGCCTGCTCGTCGTTCCAGATGCCGGTGTCGTGCGGGCTGATGCGCCCCTCCGGCACGACGGCGGTCGCCTCAGCCATGACGAGTCCGGCGCCGCCGCGGGCGAACGACCCGAGGTGCACCAGGTGCCAGTCGGTCGGCACTCCGTCCTGCTGGGTCACCGAGTACTGGCAGAGGGGAGAGACCCACAGGCGATTGCGGAGGGTGAGCGAGCGGAGGGTCAGGGGGCTGAAGAGCAACGAGTCCACGCTTGAATCCAAGCCGAGGGTCGCCGTCCGTATTCCCACCGTAGGGTGGGCGCATGACGGGTGAGGCTGCAGCGTTCGGTCCGGGGGATGCCGCGACGTGCATCCGCGTGCCGGAGGCGTCAGACGACAAGTACACGCGCGGGGTGCTCGGGGTTGTCGCCGGATCCGATCGCTACCCGGGGGCGGCCGTGCTCGCCGTCGAGGCGGCGCTGCGCACCGGCCTCGGCATGGTGCGCTACCTCGGCCCGCGCCGCGCTGCCGACCTCGTGCTGGCCCGCCGGCCCGAGACGGTGACGGTGTTCGGTCGCGCGCAGGCGTGGCTCATCGGGTCGGGGCTCGACGACTCGGGTGAGACCGACCCGCTGGCCGACGACCGCGTCACCGCGGCGCTCGACGCGGGGGCCCCGCTGGTTCTTGACGCCGGAGCGTTGCCGCTCGCGCGTGACCCGCGCACCCGAGCCGTGCCTCGGGTGCTCACCCCGCACGCCGGTGAACTGGCACGCCTCACCGGTGTCGACCGGGCCGCGGTGACGGCCGACCCCGAGCGCGCCGTCCGCGACGCCGCCATCGCGCTCGACGCGGTCGTGCTGCTGAAGGGCGCGACGACCCGCATCGCGACTCCCGAGGGCCGGATGCTCGTGGTCGCGGAGGCAACGCCCTGGCTCGCCACCGCCGGTGCCGGCGATGCGCTCGCGGGAATCCTCGGCGCCCTCGTCGCCACCCACGCGCGCGAGCTCGCGCTCAGCGAGATCGCCCGCGGCGCCGACCACGACCGGCTCGCCGAACTCGCCGCCGCCGCGGCGGTTGTGCACGGCCGGGCAGCGCGCCGGGCCTCCGCCGGCGGGCCGCTGACGATCCTGGACGTGTGCGCGGCGGTTCCGAGCGTCATCCGGGGCGTGCTCGACGGGAGCGAGCGCTGAACCGCGAACGCCTCGTGGCGGTGGGCGCGCATCCCATCGCCCTGATCAGCGGCTTTGTGCTCGTGCATGCCTGGCTGGTCGCGGGAAACCTGCTGCTGCCGGGTCTGCCGCTCGGCGACGTGCAGCTCGTGTATCCGTTCTGGGCGGCGCTCGGTATCGCGGGCGAGGGCTGGGTCGGAATCGACACGGCCTGGGTCTACCCGTACCCGGCGCTGCTGCCCATGCTCGCGGTGTTTCCGTTCGGGCAGGGGGTGGCGGGGTCGCTCGCGTGGCTGTTGCTCATGTCGGCGCTCAACGCGATCGCCTTCGTGGCGCTCGCGGGGGTGCAGCGTGACGTGCGCCGCGTGGCTGCGGCCTGGTGGTGGCTCGCGTTTCTCGCCGTGCTCGGCCCGATCGCGCTCGGCCGCATCGACGCGGTGACGGCGGCGCTCGCGGTGACGGCGGTTGCGGTGCTCGCCGAGCATCCGCGTTGGGCGGGGGCGCTGATGGCCGCCGGAGCGTGGGTGAAGGTGTGGCCGGGGGCGCTGTTGCTCGCCGCCGTCGTCGCCGCGCGCCGCTGGGTCGATGTCACCCGCGGCTTCCTCGGCGTCAGCGTCGTCGTCGTTGGAGTGGGCGTGCTGCTCGGCGGAGGCTGGGCGCTCATTAGCCCGCTCACCGAGCAGACCGGCCGCGGGCTGCAGGTCGAGTCGCCGCTCGCCCTGCCGTGGATGTGGCTCGCGGGCCTGTCCGGAGGTGGCGCGGGCGTGCGCGGCGCGGGCACCGATCGGGCCGCCGTCATCGCCTACGACACCGACATTCTCACGTGGCAGGTGTCGGGGCCGGGCAGCGAGCTCGCGGCGGCGCTGGCGACGCCTCTGCTCGCGGTCGTTGTGCTTGGCGTACTCGGTCTCGGCCTCCTCGCGCGTCGACGCGGGGTGCCCGAGCAGTTGCTGCTCCCCGCGCTCACGCTCGCCCTCGTGGCCGCGCTCATCACCGTCAACAAGGTCGGATCTCCGCAGTTCGCCACCTGGCTCGCGGCGCCGATCGTGCTCGGCGTGCTCACACGCGCCGACGGTGGCGTGCGGTTTCGCGTGCCGGCGACGCTCGCGCTGCTCGCCGCGGCGCTCACCCAGGTCATCTACCCGGTCTCGTACGGCGCCGTTCTGAACGCCGACATCTGGATGCTCGTCGTGCTCACCGCCCGCAACCTCGCGTACGCGGCGCTGCTGCTGTGGGCGACCTGGATGCTCGTGGCATTCGCGCGGGGGAGGATGGGGGCGGACGGCGGGGCGCGCTCGGCGCCGGTCGCCGTCGCGGACGCGGAAGGAGCATCCCCATGATCGTCGCATTTTCGGTCGCCCCGTCGGGCGGCAGGGCCGGTTCGGAACCCGACTCGGTGCACGAGGCGGTGGCGGCCGCCGTGCGCATCGTGCGCGAGTCGGGGCTGCCGAACCGCACCTCGTCGATGTTCACCGAGATCGAGGGGGAGTGGGACGAGGTCATGGACGTCGTGCGCCGCGCCACCGAGGCTGTCGGCGAGTACGGCACGCGGGTCTCGCTCGTGCTGAAGGCCGACATTCGGCCGGGGCGCGTGGGTGAGTTGGACGGCAAGGTGGCGCGGCTGGAGGCGGCGCTGGAGGGTGGCGACACGCCGTAAAGGCCCTCCGTGTAAGAAATCCTCGCTACGGATACGCGGTATGCATATACTGCGTATGCACGCGATCGACCGCACGGTGCGGACGCAACCGCCTGCAGAAGGCGGGGGACCATGTCGGTCCGGCACAGCATCCTGGCGCTGCTCGATCAGGCGCCCAACTACGGCTACCAGCTGAAGGCCGAGTTCGAGCGCCGCACCGGCGGCTCATGGCCCGTCAACGTCGGGCAGGTCTACGCGACCCTCGACCGCCTCGAGCGCGACGGTCTCGTCGAGCAGACCGAGACGGATGCCGACGGTCACGTCTTCTACGCCATCACCGATTCGGGGCGGGCCGAGGCGCGCACCTGGTTGACGACGGCCGTGCCGCGCGCGACGACCACCCGTGACGAACTCGCGATCAAGCTGGCGCTCGCGGTGACGCTGCCCGGCATCGACGCCGAGGCGATCATTCACGCGCAGCGCTCGGCGACCCTCGCGACGCTGCAGACGCTGACCCGCAGCAAGATCGCGGGCGGCGACCCCGACACGATCGACGAGTTCTCGTGGCAACTCGTCGTCGACGCGCTGATCTTCCAGGCGGAGGCCGAGGTGCGCTGGCTCGACCACTCGGAGGCGCGCATCGCGCGGCTACGGGAGCGCGGGCTCAACGCGACCCCACCCACGGGCGCTCACGGCGCCCCCACCGACCCGCCGCGCCGGGGGCGACCCCTTTCGACGACCACCGTCGTCTCCGGCGCGGCGAACTCCGTCAACGCGGCCGAGCATCCCGATTCGCCGTCGACGGGGGGTGCGCGATGAACCGCCGCGAGCGACACGGAGCGACCGAGCTGCTGCGGCTCGAGGGCGTGTCGATGCACTACGGCTCGGGCGCGAACGCCGTATCCGCGCTGTCAGGCGTCGACCTGACGGTGAAGCGCGGCGAGCTGGTCGCCATCATGGGCGCCTCGGGATCGGGGAAGTCGACGCTGCTGACGATCGCCGGTGGGCTGGTGACTCCCACGAGCGGTGAGGTTGTCATCGACGGCCAGTACCTGAGCGACGCGTCGTCTGCGCAGCTGGCGGCGATCCGCCGTCGGGTGCTCGGCTTCGTTTTTCAGGACTTCAACCTGGTGCCGGCGCTCACCGCGATCGAGAACGTGCAGTTGCCGCTCGAGCTAGACGGATGGAAGCGGCACAAGGCCCGGCTCGCGGCCCTCGACGCGCTGCGCCTCGTCGACCTGGAGGACCGTGCCGACCACTTCCCCGACGACCTGTCGGGCGGGCAGCAGCAGCGCACGGCGATCGCGCGCGCGGTCGTCGGCGGCCGCTCGCTGATCCTCGCCGACGAGCCGACGGGAGCCCTCGACTCGCACACCGGTGAGCTGGTTCTGCGGATGCTGCGCTCGCGCATCGACGACGGCGCGGGCGGCATCCTGGTCACCCACGATGCCAGGCACGCCGCGTGGGCCGACCGCATCGTCTTCCTGAAGGACGGCCGCATCGTGAACGAGACGCGGCGGGATGACCCGTCGGCGCTGCTGGGGGCACGGGCGTGAGCGAGAAGCCCGCGCGCACCGCGCGTCCGCCCCTGCGGATCGCCCTGCGCCTTGCCGCCCGAAACGCGCGTCGCTCACTCGGGCGCAGCATCCTGATCGTCGCAATGATGGCGATTCCCGTCGCCGGCATGTCAGCGACGGCGGTCGTGGTGGCGAGCTCGAATCCGACGGACCGCGAGCTGGTTCGGCTTCATTTCGCGGATGCGACGGGCATCGCCGAGATCGTCACTTCGCCCGCGCAGGGCTTGACACAAGACCCTCGCGCGCCGATCGCGGGTGGCATTGGTGTGCCGGATCCCGCGAATTTTCCGGCTCCCGGTGGGGAGCGCGTTGACCCGAGGGATGTGATCGACGGGCGCATTATCCCGGTGAGCGCGGTCTACGGCGCCGTCAAGTCGGGCGATCGCATCCGTCAAGCCGAGGGGGTCGCTGGGGACGTATTCGTGCGTGAACTCGCCGGCCGATACGACATCCTCGAGGGCGCCGCGCCACGAGGCGATAGCGAGATCGCCGTCAGCGTCGCCCTAGCCGCGCAGCTGGGAATCGAGGTGGGCTCTAGCGTTTACGTACCGCCCAGTCAGGAACCCCTGATCGTAACGGGCATCGGCCGGGATTCGTTCGCGGACAATGACCGACCGATGTTCTTCGGGTCGGAAACCGCACTCGGGGTTCCCGAGGAGCTCGTTGCGGCACAATCCGGAACGCGCTTCTACATTCTCGACGCGAAGCTGAGTTGGAACGACGTCTTGGCGCTCAACGAGCAGGGCATTATCGCGACATCACCCGAGGTCATTCTCAGCGGCGGCCCCTATCCAGGCGCTCTTCCTCGCGATGTCTACGGCTCAGCGTACGGCTTGAACGGTTCATACCTCGCCCTGGGCGCACTCATCGGCGGTTTCCTGCTCGTTCAGGTGGTGTTGCTCGCCGGTGCCGCCTTCATGGTCGGTGCCCGCCAGCAACAGCGCGCGCTGGCGATCGTCGCCAGCGTTGGCGCCGAGAATCGCCTCTTGCGCTCGGTCGTGACCGCCAACGGTGTCGTGTTGGGGGCGATCGGCGCAACCGTTGGCCTCGGGCTTGGAATCGGTGCGGGCGCGGTCGTGATGCGGCTCACCCGCAACGGAAGCGCCCTGCAGTACCCCGGCTTTCACCTCGACCCGCTGATTCTGACCGCGGTCGTCGTCGCTGCCATTGGGGCTGGCTGGATCGCCGCGGCAATCCCGGCGCGGGTCGCGACGCGAATCGACATCGTTGCTGCGCTGCGGGGGGCGCGGCGACCCGCGCATGTCCGTCGCGGCGCCAGACGGCGGGCGCTCGCCGTTATGACCTTCGGTGGGGTGTCTTTGGTGATGGGGGGAGTGGGTCTCGTGGTGACCCGCACCCTCGACGAGTACCCAGCGGTCTTTGACGCGGTCTCCGTTGGTGCGATCGGACTCGGGGCTGTCGTGCTGCAGGTGGGCGTTCTCCTCGCTCTTCCGAGCCTTCTCCGGCTGCTCGCGAGAGTCACGACGTCGGCGAGAACCTCCGTTCGGCTCGCAACGCGTGACACGTCGCGCAATGCCGGGCGCACGGTTCCCGTCGCCGGCGCGGTGATGTCGACTGTTTTCGTCGCGTCCTTCGTGCTGACCGCGATCGGCGCCGTGCAGCAGGAGAACGAAGAGGGCTGGATCTGGACCACCCCGCCCAACTCGATCTCCGCAGCCGCTCGATCGGTGGATCAGGTGACAGGGGAGACCCGCGTTCGCGACGACTTGGCGGAGCTGTCAGCAGGTATCGCCACAATCGCGGGAGCGCCCGCCACGATCGTCAACGGTGTGGCCGAAATCCAGACGTGGGGTTATGACCCCGTCACGGGGGCTGCGCTGATCCCTCCTCCGGGAACGACCACGATCAGCGTTGCCGTGGATCCGGACCAGGTGTGTCCGCTGAACATGCTAGGGGCCGGGCCCGATGACGGCGAGACATACGAAGCATGGTGGGGCCGCGCTGCGGGGGATCCGCGGTGCGTCGACTACCGCGAGCAGGGAAACGCCCTCAACAGTGGTTACGACGTCGCAGACCCGATCAGGGTGGGCGATGTCGCGACGCTCGAGTCGGCTTTGGGTGCATCGCTGTCTGCGGCGGCGGTCGACGCGCTCGAGGCAGGTCGGGCGGTCGCTTTGCGGTCTGAATATGTTCGAGAGGGCTTTGCGACGATCGAGTGGTACGACGGTCAGGTCGTCGCGGCGCGAGGGCTGTGGGACAGCGGGGATGCGATCGTGCAGTCGAAGAACATTCCGGCGGTGGTGGAGACACTCGACATTGCGATCCCGGGTGCGCTCCTGATGTCGCACCAGGCCGCGGAACAGCTCGGGCTAGAACCGACTCCTGGCATGGTGATCGCGCACCCGACATTCACGGTCGGGCAGGCGCAGCAGGATGCGCTTCTCGAGCTCTCACAGCAGCTGTCGGGTGACCCCTGGGCGGCGCGCGCGTTCGCGCAGACAGGCCCGCAAGACATCGTCGGCCCGACGGCGCTGATCCTGGTGAGCGCCACGGCCGCCATCGCGCTGGCCGCCTCCGCGATTGCACTCGGCCTCGCCCGCATCGACGGGCGTCGCGACGAGGCCATTCTCGGGGCCGTGGGGGCGACGCGTCGCTTGCGCCGAGCATCCGGGTTCTGGCAGGCGCTGTTGCTCGCCGGCCTCGGATCTCTCGTCGGCACCGCCCTCGGCGTACTCGGAGCGGGGGCGCTCGCGCTCCCCGGCGGGCCCCTGCCGTTCGCGCCGCCGCTGGTGCCGCTCGCGATCATCGGTTTCGCCGTGCCGCTCGTGATCGCTGGCGGGGCGTGGCTGTTCGCCGGGCGCGGGGCGCCGCTACCGACCGACCGCAGCGCGATCGCGTAGGGGGGTCGCGCGGGCGCGCTGTGAGGTGCGCGGTGCGCGGCGTCTCGGGCGCACTACGTGCGGCAAGTGGCGCCGGAAAGCGCGTGCGTAATGGTGTTCGCGCCGGGTTATCCCCAGCCCGCTCGCTCGTGCCCGCCATCGTTCACCGAATGTCGGTGGTCGCTGGTTCACTTCACTCATGGACGCCCCCACCGCCACCCCGAATCTCGACCGCCACGCCGTGGTCGACCGGTTCGGGGTCGCGGTGCCCGTCGCCGATCCCGACGGCGAGCGCGAGCAGCAACTGCTCGATGATCTGATCGAGTTGCAGGCACGCGAGGCGCTCATCGAGGCGCGGCGCGCGCGCACGATCGAGCAACTGCGGGCGCTCACCGAGCGCCGCATTGTCGCAACGGCCGCTGCGCGTTCCGCGGCGTCCGGCGACAATTCTGCGGATGCACGCGGCGGCGCCACCTGGACGCCCCGCTTCACCGCCCGCCGCGAACTCGCCACCGAGCTGGCCACGCTGCTGCGCGAGTCGGAGCGCACCGCCGAAACCCGTATCGCGCACGCCGAGTTGCTCGGAGCCCACCTGTCGGAGACGGCCGACGCCCTCGAGCGCGCAGTCATCACGCCGCGTCATGCTCAGTTGATCATCGACCGAGCGTGCGACCTACCCGCCGAGACGCGGGCCGAGTTTGAGCGGCTGGCGCTCTCCGCGGCCGAGCGCATGGGCGTCGGCCCATTCGCGCGACGGCTGCGTCGGCTTCGCGAACTGATGCACCCCGAACCGATCGAGCAGCGGGCCGAGACGGCCAGCGCCGAACGGTGGGTGGCGGTCGAGCCCGCTGCCGACGCGATGGCTTACCTCACCGCCTACCTGCCGGCCATCGACGCGGTGGCGATCCACAACCGGGTGAACGCCATCGCGCGCAACCTCGCAGGGGACGGCGAGACGCGCACCGCGGCCCAGCGCCGTACCGACGTCTTCACGGCACTCCTCGTCGCAGGAGAGGTGCCGGGCGGGGCGTGTGAGACCGCAGGGCGAGGGAGCGACGAAACAGCACACCGCGCCGGTGCCGCTCCAGCACACACGCCGCTCGGTCACGGCATCCGGCCCCGCGTCTCGATCACCGTCCCCGCTCTAACCTTGCTCGCGCGGGCGGGAGCCGACGTAGCCGCCGACGCCCGGGCGGCGCACCTGGAAGGCTACGGTCCTATAGACGACGAGACGGCTGCGCGGTGGGCGGCTCGAGCACCGAGCTTCCGGCGCATCCTCACCGACCCCCACACCGGCGCCGTGCTCAGCGTCGGCCGCGAACGCTACACCGTGCCCGCTGACCTGGCCGCCGCCCTCCGGGTGCGTGACGACACGTGCCGGTTTCCCGGCTGCGTGCGGGCCGCGAACTCCTGCGAACTCGACCACACCGTCGATTGGGCTCACGGGGGCGCGACCTCCGCCGACAACCTCGCCCACCTGTGTCGGTCACACCACCAGCTGAAACACCGCACATCGTGGGGCGTGCGGCACCTCGGGGCGGGGCGCCTGGAATGGACGTCGCCGCGCCGCCGCGTG
Organism: Microcella sp.; assembly: GCF_046293215.1. Taxonomy (GTDB): domain Bacteria; phylum Actinomycetota; class Actinomycetes; order Actinomycetales; family Microbacteriaceae; genus Microcella. The sequence continues at coordinate 32,815 of NZ_JBKBPI010000007.1, forward strand.
CACGTTAGCGAGCCGCCCGGATTCGGCGACCCACCGCGCGTGCGAAGTACTGCTGCGGCTGCGGCCGAGGCCAGACCGGTGCGCTCGCGTGAACGCCGCGATGACGGCAGTCCGCCTCCACGACCGCGCCGACGATTTGGTCCGAGAGCGCCGCTCCCCGACGAACCGCCGTTCTGAGGCTCCGCGGAGGAGCACCTCACTCGAATCGATTCGATAGGCTGAACAGGTGACAATGCCTTCCGTGCCGACCGGATCCGTGCCGACCGGATTCGGTCCGGCCGAGTCCGTGCCGACTGTGCCCGCGCCGACGGACGCCGCAATCCACCGAACTCCCACCCTCTCGCGCCGCCGCACGATCGCCGCCCTCCTCGCCCTCGCCCTCGGCGGCTTCGGCATCGGCGCCACCGAGTTCGCCGCCATGGGCCTGTTGCCCGACATCGCCGCAGACCTCGTGCCGGGCCTGCTCGCCACCGACCCCGACGCGGCCATCGGGCTCACGGGCTGGGTCATCACCGCCTACGCGCTCGGCGTCGTCGTCGGAGCCCCGACGATCGCCGCGATCGCCGGCCGCTTCCCGCGCCGCGGCCTGCTTATCGCCCTCGCGGTCGCCTTCACGCTCGCGACCCTCGCCACCGCGGCGCTGCCCACCATCGAAGGGGTCATCGCCGCCCGATTCATCGCGGGGCTCCCGCACGGCGCCTACTTCGGCGTCGCCGCCCTCGTTGCCGCCGAACTCATGGGCCCGGGAAAGCGCGGCCAGGGCGTCGCCCTCGTCCTCGCCGGCCTCACCGTCTCTACCGTCATCGGCGTGCCCATCATCACGGCGGTCGGCCAGGCCGCCGGCTGGCGCGCCGCCTACCTGCTTGTCGCCGCCGTGTTTGCCGCCACGATCCTCGCCGTACGCATCCTCGTGCCAGTCGTCGCGGGCGACCCGAACTCGACGATCCGGCGGGAGCTCGCCGCGTTCGCGCGCCCCCAGGTGTGGATCGCCGTCTCCGTCGGCGCGATCGGCTTCGGCGGCTTCTTCGCCGTCTACAGCTACATCGCTCCGCTCGCGACCGAGGAGGCGGGTTTCTCTTCGGGCGCCGTGCCGTGGCTCCTCGCGAGCACCGGCGTCGGCATGACCCTCGGCAACCTCCTCGGCGGGCGCCTCGCCGACGGCGGCACCACGCGCGCCGTCTTCATCGCCTTCGCCGGCCTCGCCGCCGCGCTCACCCTCACCGGGCTCGCCGGCGGCACACCGGTCGGCGCCGCCATCGGCACCTTCGCCGTCGGCTTCACCGCCGCCGCCCTGTCACCGATCATCCAAACGCGACTCATGGATGTCGCCGGCGACTCCCAAACGCTCGCCGCCGCCCTCAACCACTCGGCGCTGAACCTGGGCAACGCGCTCGGCGCCTTTCTCGGCGGGCTGGTCGTCGCCGCAGGACTCGGCTATCTCGCCCCCGCCTGGGTCGGGCTTGTGCTCGCGGTCATCGGCGTCGGGTTCGCCGTGCTGAGCGTGCTCGTTGCCCGCCGCGAGAGCAGGACCCGTAGCGCCTAGACCGGGCTCGCCCCCGTGGGGGTGTCGACGAGGATCCCATCGTTGATGGCCTGCTTGCGCAGCGCCACCTTCGTGCCGACGTCGATCCCGGCGATGCGGTACTTCTCGCGGATGCGCTTCAGGTAGCTCTTCGCGGTCTCCTCCGAGATGCCGAGCTGGTACGCCACCGACTTCACGGGCTCGCCCGCGCCGTACAGCGCCATGACGCGTCGTTCCTGCGCGCTCAGGCGCGGCGAACCGCCGCCCTCGCTCGCGTGCAGTGCCATGTCGAGCTCTGCCGAGATGAACGACTCGCCCTGGCGAGCGGCGCGGATCGCCTCCACGATCATCCCCGCGTCTTCGCTCTTCACGAGGTAACCGAGTGCTCCCGCGTTGAGCGCCTCGCGCACGACGTTCGGCTCCGAGTAGGTGCTCATGAGCACGACCCGCACGCCGGTCGACTTCAGCGTCTGAATCTTCAGCGAAACGGGGATGTTGTCTTTCAGGTCAAGGTCGAGCAGGACGACGTCGACGGGAAACTCGGGGTGGGCGAGCAGTTCGGGCCAGCTCGCCACGGCCGCAACCATGTCGATGTCGTCGGCGGCCTGGCGGATCCACTCCGTCAGCGCGCCCAGAAGCATGCGGTGGTCGTCGACAATCGCTAGTCGGATCGACGGATTCGCTGATGCCATGCGGTGCCCCTCCACAGGTATTTCGGTGCCGCCGCGCGGTCAGGAGGGCCGGGCGGCGTCAGCCGGGTTTTCGACCACGCAGTCCACCTCAATGTGAAGCGAGCCCTGGGCCGTGGTGTCACTGTAACGCCCCACGCGGTCGAGGGCCTCCCACACACCGGGGTCGACACGATTCCGTTTCATGCCTGATACGCGCACCACGATGGGCACCATGGTCTGGTCGCCGCCGGCCGATACCGCGCCGCCGGAAATCGGGCCGAGTTCGACGTCGATCGTCCGCGCCGGAGCGACCCCCGCCGGGTCGGTCGACAACAGCCACAGGGCGGCCAGTAGGGCGTCGCGCTGAACGTCGTCCAGCAGTCCCGCAAGCGCGCCCGGATCACTCACGGAGACGTAGCGACCGAGGTGATCGGATTCGGTGACGGCGTGGAACAGCCACGTTTCTCGCCGTCCCTGCACGAGGTGTAGGCGCAGTTCTGTCGCCAGCGACGACGCGCGCGACGCGAGCGATGGCGGAAGCGGCAGGGGCGCATCCCCCGTGGCGACCGCGTCGAGCAGTTCCTCCGCGTCGTAGTCGAGCCGAGCGAGTTCCTCGCTGGCGAGCATGCCCACGGCGAGCCGCGGTGCCGTGACCGTCGACTGCACGAGCACGCGGTCGAGCTCGCGCCGCAGGATGCGTTCGAACCCGGCAACGAGCAGCACGCCGATGATCCCGGGGGAGACCGCGAGGGCGACCGCCGTGACCTGGTACGGGATCGTCACGGGGGTGAGCGGCGTCGTCATGACGATGGCCACGACAAAGGCGATGCCGAGCAGGGTCGTGGCGACGAGAACCTCCCAGCGCGAGCGCAACGTCACGATCACCAACAGGACGAAGCCGGCAGAAATGGATGCGCTGGCATTGCGCCCCACGTCATTGAAGGGCGCAATCGCCACGAAATCCAGCCAGACCACGGCGGCGAGGGCAACGAGGAAGAACGCGTACAGCCAGTCGGGTAGCCGCTCGCCCGTCGCCGAGATGGTGACGATGATGCCCAGGAAGGTGACGAGCAGCAGCGTCCAGGCGGATACGGCCGGCAGAAGGCTCGCGTAGGTGTCCGCCCGGGCGAGGAAGATGCCGAGCCCCAGCATTGACTGCAGGGCCGCCACGATCGCGATGCCGATTCCGAGGAAGCCGCTGCCGAGCGCCGACGCGTGCGTCGACGTGGGCGAGCCGCGGCGAGTCGACGACCGCGCTCCCGCCGGCCGGATGCGCGCGCCCAGCGTGCGCTCGTCGGGGACCGACGCCGCGTGCTTGCCGCTCATCGGGGCACCTCGAGAATGACCGTCGTCCCCGCCCCGGGGGTCGAGAACAGGCGAGCGTTGCCGCCCACGTCGCGCAACCGCGCGACGACCGATTCGGCAACGCCGAGGCGGCCAGCCTCGACCTCGTCCGGTGCGAATCCGACGCCCGCGTCGGTCACAACCGCCCGCAGGGTGTCGTCGCTTTCGGTGATGGTGACGTCGGCGTCGGTGACACCGGCGTGCCGGCGCACGTTTTCGAGACACTCGGCGAGGGCGAACAGGAAGGCGTCGAGCACGTCGCTGCGCAACAACACCTGCCCTGTGCCGTGCCAGCGCACTTCGAGCCCCATGCGCAAGAACCGCTGCTTCACGCTTTCGAGCGTCGTGCCGAGCGTGGACTCAGAGACCGGTTCGAGGTTGTATGTGCCCGAGAATCGGGGCATCGGCGTCGACCCGAGCCGCAGTTGGCGCAGCAGTCGAGCGTCTTCGGTTGCCTGCTGGCGCAGGGCTTCGGCGCTGACCCCGACGCCGGAGTGAGCGAGTAGCGTCAGCGTGGCGAGCACGGTGTCGTGCAGCAGTCGAGCGCTCTGGCGGCGCTGCGCTTCCATCTCGCTCGCCTGGCGCTCGACCTGGTGCGCGCGGCCGATTCCGTCGATGCGGCCGATGGAGCGTTGCACTCCCACCGTGACCCAAATGCCGATGATCATGGTGATCGTCCAGCCGGCGAGGGTAGCGATCGCCGCGGTCGAAAACAGCCCCATCGTCGGGCCGGCGAGCGAGACGAGCAGGGCGGAACCGAGGGTGCCGCCCGCCCACAGCAGCCACCGCGGCTGGCTGTCGCTCAACACGATGCCGACGGCACCGATCCCGACCGCTCCGAGCGGAGCGAGCGCGATCGGCAACGAGATCGAGGTGTTCGTGCCGAAGGGCAACTGAGCGACGGCAAGCGCCGCGAGTCCGAGCACGATTGTGAGCGCGGGCCAGCCGATGTGCTCGCTGCGCCCGACCATGATGAGCGCCCCGGCCTGACCGGTCAGCAGGATGAGCACGGAAGGCAGCAGATCGGGGTCGACGATGCCGGGCAGAGACAGGCAAAACGCCGACACGGCGAGCCCAGCGAGACCAATCGCCCGCGCGGCCCGCTGCAGCAGACTGCGACGTTCGCGCTCGATCACAGGCTCAGTCTGTCACCTAGAACGCTCTGCGCACGTGCGCCGACACGCGCACCGCGACCGCGGGCTCGCGCTTGCGCTCACGTCGCCAGCAGAGCGGCCAGGTGCGCGCCGACGAGGTCATCTTCGATCAGGAAGGCGTCGTGGCCGAAGGGGGAGGAGATCACCACCGCCTCCGCGCCGTGGATCGTGGTCGGCAGCCGCGCCGCGATCGCCTGCTGCTGCTCGACCGGGAAGAGCCGGTCGGTGTCGATTCCGAGCACCAGGGCGCGCGCCGTGACCGCCCCGAGAACCTCATCGAGCGACCCGCGTCCGCGCGTGATGTCGTGCGAGTTCATCGCTTCCACGAGCGTGATGTAGCTGTTGGCGTCGAAGCGCCGGGTGAACTTGTTGCCGTGGAAGTCGAGGTAGCTCTCGACGGCGAACCGCCCGCCGTGTCCGAGCGGGTCGAGGGCGCCCTGCCAGGAGCGCTCGAAGCGCTCATTGAGCTCGTCGGGCGAGCGGTAGTTCAGCAGCGCCATGCGGCGAGCGAGGGCGAGCCCGCGGTACGGCCCCTCCTCCTCGTCGTAGTAGGCGCCGTTGCGGAAGGTCGGGTCCATGCGAATCGCCTCGATCTGCACCGAATTCAGCGCGATCTGGTCGGCGTTCGAGATGGCGGGAGCGGCCAGGATGGCGACGCGCTCGAGACGATCGGGCGAACCGACCGCCCACTCGATCGCGTGCATCCCCCCCATGGAGCCGCCGATCACGGCGGCGAAGCGCTCGATGCCGAGCCGGTCGGCCAGCAGGCGCTGCGCCTGAACCTGGTCGCGGATCGTCAGATACGGAAACCGCGACCCCCACTCAGCGCCGTCGGGGGCGAACGAGGCGGGCCCCGTCGATCCCTGGCAACCGCCGAGCATGTTGGGTGCGACGACGAAGTAGCGGTCGGTGTCGATCGCGAGCCCCGGCCCCACGATGCCGCCCCACCACCCGGCGGTCGGATGCCCGGGCCCCGGCCGGCCGACGACGTGGCTGTCTCCGGTCAGCGCGTGCACGATCAGCACGGCGTTGGAGGCGTCAGCGTTCAGCTCGCCCCACGTCTCATAGGCCAAGCGGGTGACCGGGAGCGTCTCTCCGGACTCGAGAGGCAGCGCGCCGAGGGAGGCGAACTGGCGGTTGCCTGGAGGGTCGCCTTCGCGCCACGCGCCCGTGCTGGGGGGAGTTCCGCGCAGGGCGCGGCGGTTCGCCTCGGTGATGAACGCCGAGGGAACGGTGTCTTCGCTGGTCTGCCAGTCCATCAGGGCCATTCTGGTGCACGCACGGCATCGCGCCGTGCGTGCACCAGCGGCACCGCGCTAGGCGCTGGCGGTCTTCGCGGCCGCGAAGCCGCGCTCGAGGTCGGCGATGATGTCGTCGAGGTTCTCGAGGCCGACCGACAGCCGCACGAGGCCGGGCGTGACCCCGGCGGTCAGCTGCTGCTCGGCGGTCAGCTGCGAGTGCGTCGTCGAGGCGGGGTGAATGATGAGGCTGCGCACGTCGCCGATGTTCGCGACGTGACTGAACAGCTGCACGCTATCGACCAGCGCCCGGCCGGCGTCGACGCCGCCCTTCAACTCGAACGACAGCACGGCACCCACGCCCTTCGGGGCGTACTTCTGACCCGCAGCGTGCCACGCGCTCGACTCGAGCCCGGCGTAGTCGACGTGGGCGACATCGGGGTGCGCCTCGAGCCAGCGGGCCACGGCGAGTGCGTTCTGCACGTGCCGCTCGATGCGCAGGCTCAGCGTCTCGATGCCCTGGATGAGTTGCCACGCGTTGTCGGGGGAGATCGCCGACCCAATGTCGCGCAGCAGCTGCACGCGGGCCTTGATGATGTACGCGATGCCGTCGCCGAGCACGCCGGTGTAGCTCGCGCCGTGGTACGAGGGGTCGGGCTCGGTGAGGCCGGGGAACTTGTCAACGTGCTGCGACCACGGGAAGCTGCCGCCATCGACGATCACGCCGCCGAGAACCGTGCCGTGCCCGCCGAGGAACTTGGTCGCCGAGTGCACCACGACGTCGGCGCCGTGCGTGAGCGGCTGGATCAGGTAGGGCGTGGCAATCGTGTTGTCGACGATGAGCGGCAGACCGGCGTCGTGGGCGACCCCCGCGACCTTCTCGATGTCGAGGATGTTGACCTTCGGGTTGCCAACCGTCTCTCCGAACAGCAGTTTCGTGTTCGGGCGAATCGCGGCCCGCCACGCGTCGGCGTCGTCCTGGTCCTCGACGAAGGTGACCTCGATGCCGAGCTTCGCCAGCGTGTACTTGAACAGGTTGTAGGTGCCGCCGTAGATGGTGGAGGAGGCGACGATGTGGTCTCCGGCGTTCGCGATGTTCAGCACCGCGTAGGTGGTTGCCGACTGCCCGGACGACAAGAGCAGGGCGGCGGTGCCACCCTCGAGTGCTGCGACCCGCTGCTCGACGACATCCTGCGTCGGGTTCTGGATGCGCGTGTAAATGTTGCCGAATTCGGCGAGCGCGAAGAGGTTCTTCGCGTGCGCGGAGTCGTTGAAGGTGTACGCCGTCGTGCGGTACACGGGGGTGGCCCGGGCGTTGGTGACCGGGTCGGGCTGCGATCCAGCGTGGATTTGCAGCGTCTCAAAGCGCCAGTCGGCGGTGGGGTTCTCGCTCATGGTGGGTCCTTCCCTGTCGCGGTGAGCCCACGCTAGGGGGCCGCACGGGTGGCGGCAATGGCCGGCGACACACGCCGTAACCCGGGCGCCGCTCAGCGTTTGGCGCTGAGGAGCCACCCCACCCGTGGCTCGATGATGGGGCGCGTCAGCCATCGCACGGGGCGACTGGCCAAGAGCACCGTGAGGGCGACAGACCCGACGACGAGCCCCAGGAACCACACCCACGCGGGGGCGCCGACACCCGTCAGGTCGCTCTGCCGCAGGGCATAGAGGGGGAACGTGTGCAGCAGGTAGACGTACATCGTGTGGGTGCCAATCCACGTGAACGGAGTCACCGTCCGCGGCACGAGAGCCAGCATGCTGAGCGTGAGCAGCACGCCGAGGCCGATGACAAGCAGGCGCACGACACCGGCCCACCACTCAGTAAGCCCGAGGGCCGAGTAGGGGTCGGCGTAGAAGAGGATGCGCCCCGCGCCAATGGAGCCGAAGAAGTCGGTGCCGATGACCGCGATGGTCGCCACCGTGCCGAACACGACGGCAGCGACGGCCCGGGTCACGATGACAACGGGGTCGAACCGGTCGCGCTCGAGCCACCGGGTGCGCCCCACCACGTCGGTGTACGCAAGCCACCAGCCGAGCGTGAAGAACGGCAGCAGCCCAAAGAGCCGCGACAGCGAGAACGTCGTGTCGACGCTGTCGACGTACCCCACCCCCACGGACAGGAGGATCGTGACGACGAGCGGCCAGCGCAGGCGCGCGAGGACGGGAAGCACCATGCGGAAGATCGCCAGGGCGAGCAGGAACCACAGGGTCCACGATGGGGAGGCCGGGTCGAACGTCGTGCCACCGGTGACGAAGAAGCGCACCACCGTCCAGATCGTCTCGACGATGAGGTATGGCACCAGCAGGTCGGTCACGATGCGACCCCACTGCTTCCTGCCCGGCTCCGCGCGGCTGAAGTATCCGGCCAAGAGTGCGAACGCCGGCATGTGAAAGGCGTAGATGACGAGGTAGAGCGCGTAGGACGGCGCGTACTGACTGTTGAGCGGTTGGATCGCGTGACCGATCACGACGAGGGTGATGGCAACAGCGCGGGCCGTGTCCCAGTAGGGGGTGCGGGTCGTCGTAGGCACCGCGTTAGCCTACGAGCATGAGCGACCCCACCGCCCCTCCTCGTCACGCCCTCGTCACCGGAGCCTCCAGCGGCATCGGCGAGGCCACCGTCCGGCGACTCGTCGACGCTGGCTGGCACGTCACGGGGGTCGCCCGGCGGGCCGACCGCCTCGCGGCGCTCGCCGCCGATTCAGGATGCTCGGTGCACGTTCTGGACGTCACCGACGACGCCGCCGTGGCCGGCCTCCCCGACGTGCTGCGAGCATCCGCCGCAGCGGGTGCCCCGCCGGTCGATGCCGTCGTGCTGAACGCGGGCCTGGCGATCGGGGTGGATCCGGTCGTCGAGGCCTCGGCGGCCGACTGGGCGCGCATGTTCGACGTTAACGTGCTCGGAGCCCAGCGCATTATTCGCGCGCTCATGCCGACGCTGCGCGCCGCTGCCCGCGAGCGCGGGAGCGCCGACATCGTCGCGGTCACGTCGACCGCGGGTCAGCGCGCCTACGAGGGCGGGGCCGGCTACTCGGCGTCCAAGGCGGGGCTACGCATCATGATGGACGCCCTGCGCCTCGAGCTCGCGGGGGAGCCCGTGCGCGTGATGCAGGTGGCGCCCGGCATGGTGCGCACCGACGAGTTCACGCTGAACCGGCTCGGGGGCGACGCCGAGCGCGCGGCGGCGCTGTACGACGGCGTCGAGCGTCCGCTCACCGCTGACGATGTTGCCCGGGTGATCGTCGACGCCCTCACCCTGCCCGCGCACATCAACGTCGACGAGTTGACGCTGCGGCCGGTCGCCCAGGCCGCCCAGCACAAGCTCGTGCGGGGTCCGCTCAGCCCTCGCCAGTAGCGCCCGTGCCCGGTGCGTGCGCTGCGGCCTCGGCCGCCTCGTCAACGATCGGATCGCGGAAGGCGAGCTTCGGCACGAACACGAGCAACACCGCGCCGATTAGGGCGGTGCCGCCGCAGATCGCGAACACGGTCAGGTAGCCACCGTAGGTTCCGGCCGTAGCGACGACCGACTGCGTGCCGACGTAGACCACGACGATGGCAAAGATCGCGCTCGCAAACGACCCGCCGATCGTCTTTGTCGTGTTGGTGAGCCCGGCGGCAATGCCTGTCTGCCCGAGCGGGGCGGCGGCGGCCGCAGCGGCGGGCAGCGCCGCCACCAGCGCACCCGAGCCGAGCCCGGCGATCACCATGTTGGTCGCCACCTGAACCGGGGTGTAGTGAAGCGGCAGGAAGAGCAGATAGCCGGTGGCCACGAGGCTCGTCGCGATGATGAGGGCGACCCGGGGAGACAGGCGCCGCGCCGTCGCGGAGAAGAGCGCGGCCCCGGCGATCATGCCGATCAGGTAGACGCCGATGATGGTCGAGATGTCGCTCGCCCCGAGTCCCAGTCCGTAGCCCGCCTCGACGGGTGTTCCGGCGAAGGTTGCGAGCGGCGCCTGGGCGCCCAACACGCTGATGCCGAAGAGCCCGGCAACCAGCTGAACGGGCCACATCTCGGGCCGGCGAAGCATCCGCAGGTCGATCGCCGGGTCGGGGTGGCCGAGCACCCAGCGCCCGAAGGGGTACAGCAGCGCCACCCCGATCGCGATCACCAGGTAGACCCACACCGCCTCCGGCCCGTTGATGCGGAGGAACGCGAGCCCGCTCGTGATGGTCATGAGCGAGAGCGTGAGCAGCACGAAGCCCACCGTGTCGAGCCGGCGCCCGGCGACCGGCGTCGACTCGGGCACGCCGAAGAGGATCACGAAGAACGCGATGGTCACCGCGATCGCGGGCACCGCGAGGGTCAACGGCACGTTGCCGTCGAACGCGTCGAAGATGCGCCCGCCGCCGAGCGCACCCGCGATCGCGCCCGCCTGCAGGGCGACGACGAGCAGGCCTGCCGCACGCCGGGTCTGCGAGGGGCCGCGGCCCGTGGCGCGCCCACGGTCGAAGATCAGGGCAACCTCGAGCGGTAGCCAGACGACGTAGAAGCCCTGCAGGGCCCAGGCGAACAGGAAGCTCCAGAAGTCGGCGGCGACGACGAGCCACCAGCTCGCTCCCGCTGTCAGGACGGTCGAGATCAGCAGCACCTTCTTGTGCCCGATCATGTCGCCGAGCTTCGCGAGAATCGGCACGACGAGCGCGCTCAGCAGCAGCTGAGCGGCCTCGAACCAGTTGAACTCGGGGTCGTTGATGTCGAGATACCGGGCGAGGTCGGGAATCAGGGGGATGTAGTAGCCCTGGATGATGCCGCTGACGAACTCGACGAAGAACAGGTACCCGACGAGCCCCGCGGTGATCGCGCCGGACTTGCCGGCCAGCGTCGTTGCCATGGTCGCGATGCTAGCCCGCGGGATGCCCGGGGCTCGGTAGCGTAGGCCCGTGCGCGTCCCCGACATTCTCGCCCCGCTCGGCGGTCTGGGTGACGGCTGGGCCGAGGCGCTTGACACGGTGGAGCCGCAGTTCGACGACACTCTGGCGGCAATCGCTGCCCGGCTCGATGCCGAGGCCGCGGCGGGCCGCGAATGGTTGCCGGCTCCTCAGCGTGTGCTGCGCGCGCTGACCGTGCCGCTCGCCGATGTGCGGGTGCTCGTCATCGGCCAGGACCCGTATCCGACGCCCGGCCACCCTGTGGGCCTCGCCTTCGCGGCCGATCGCGCCGTGCGGCCGCTGCCGCGCAGTCTCGCGAACATCTACCGCGAGCTCGCCGACGACGTGGGGGTCAACCCGCCGCCGCACCCCGACCTCTCACCGTGGTCCGAGCGCGGCGTGCTGCTGCTCAACCGCGTGCTCACCGTCGAGGCGGGCCTCGCCGGGTCGCACCGCGGCCTCGGTTGGCAGCGCGTTACCGACGCCGTTGTGCGCGCCCTCGTCGCGCGCGGTGGGCCGCTCGTCGCCGTGCTCTGGGGGCGCGATGCGGATGCGGTGCGCCCGCTGCTGGGCGCCGTCCCGGTGATCGCCAGCGCGCATCCGAGCCCCCTGTCGGCCCGCCGCGGGTTCTTCGGCTCGCGCCCGTTCAGCCGGGTCAACGCGGCGCTTGTCGCGCAGGGGGCGCCCCCGATCGACTGGGACATCGCGCCGTAACACGCGGACCGTAGGCTTACCGCCATGCTCGAGGAGGAATACCAGCAGCGCCGCCGGCTGCCGCGCCACCTGCGCCCGGCACCCGAGCCGGAGCCGGAGTTCGGCTTCACGCTACGCGACGCCGTGGCCGCCGACCTGCCGGCGATCCGCGAGATTTACAACCACTACGTGGCGAACTCGACCGTCACGTTCGACGAGCAGCCCTGGACGTTGCCCGGCCTGAAGAAGAAGTTCGCGCACCTGCAGAAGCTTCAGTACCCGTTTCTCGTGGCGGAGTCGCCGCGCGGCCAGCTGCTCGGCTTCGCCTACGTCTACCCCTGGAAAGAGAAAGCGGCCTACCGCTACACGGTCGAAAACTCGATCTACCTCGCGCCCGCCGCTACCGGCCGCGGGCTCGGCAGGGCGCTGCTGGGCGAGCTCCTGGAGCGAGCGGCCGACGCCGGTGTGCGGGAGGTGGTCGCGGTGATCGCCGATCAGGGGGCCGAGAGCTCGATCCGGCTGCACGAGTCGTTCGGCTTCACTCAGACCGGGTCGATGGGCCGCGTCGGCTTCAAGTTCGACCGCTGGCTCGGCATCGTGCTCATGCAGAAGTCGTTGCGCTCGCGCCGTCGGCGCTGAGCGGGGCGAGGGCGGCGCGCACGGCCGCTCGCACGTCGGCGGGGTCGTGTGGCTCGCCCCGCCACAGCATGCGCAGGATGAGCCCGTCGAGCGCGAGGGCGGCGGCGCGGATGCGCGCAGCACGGTCCGCCGCATCGTCCGGCAGGGCCGTGGCCAGGTCGCGCTCGAGCAGGGTATACCAGTGCTCGGCGTCGTCGCGCAGAGCCGGCCGACGGGTGGCGAGCAGCAGAAGCTCGTAGTGAGCGACCGCGGTCGAGCGCTGATCGATTGCGTAGCGGCGTATGGTGCTCGCGGCAGCGGTCACGTCGCGGGCATCGATGGGGCCGATCGTGGCGTCGTAGTCAGCGATGCTGCGCCGCAGTACCGAGACGAGCAGCTCGTCGATATCGGCGAAGTAGTAGGTGGCGGCCGATGTTGCGAGCCCCGCCTCGGCGGCGACGGCCCGGTGCGTGAGCGCCGCCGGCCCGTCGCGCTCGATCACCCGTAGGGCGGCGTCGAGCAGGGCGTCGCGGCGGGCGCGCCCCTTGGCCGTCAGTCGCGGCGCATCGGGAACAGCCGTCGGCGCCGCGTCACGCGCGGGGCTCACGCCTTCGGCAGCGCGGCCGGGGCGCTGAGCCCGCTCGCGGTGGCGGCCCCGTGCTCGCCGGTCAGCTCGACGAGGGCGACTCCGGCAATGATCAGGGCGATGCCGACGAGCTGGCCGATCGTCAGCGTCTCGCCAAACACGAGCCAGCTGACCCCCGCGACCAGCGCGACCCCCATTCCGGCCCAGATGCCATACGCGGTGCCGAGCGGCACGCCGCGGCCGAGCGAGAGCGAGAGCAGCGAGAACGCGGCGATGTACCCGACCACGACGATGGGAAAAGCCCACCAGACGACCCGCTCGCCGCTCGTGAGCTTCAAAAAGCTCGTGGCGATGACCTCGGCGACGATGGCGCCGGCCAGATAGATGTATCCCATGGTTCCCTCTCCGCAATTCTGGAACAAATGTACCAAAATTGCGCGCGAGAGGCGGGCTACTCGATGGCGCCGTAGGCGACGCCGCGTAACTCCTCCGTCAGCAGGATGGCCTCGTCGAAGCCGGTCTGACCCCCGAGTGAATTGAGCATCGAGAACCAGGCGTCGTTGGTGATCAGGTTGTAGATCGCCGGAGGTCCGCCCGCGTCGCCGATCAGTCCGAAGGCGAGGGACGAGTCGTCGCGGTCGTAGCTGATGTAGCCCTGCGCGATGAGATCCTCGATCGTCTGGGCGCGCGTCGCCGCGTTCAGCGGCGCGACGCTGAGCAGGATCGTCGACAGGTCGACGCCCTCCTGGCCCCACACGCAGCTGATGCCGCCGACGAGCTGCTCGGGCGTCTCGTCGAAGAAGAATTCATCGCCGTAGATGCTGCCCGGGCCGCCGAGAAGCTGCAGGTTCTGTGCCTCGAGCGACGCGACGCGGTCGGCCGGGAGAATCTGCGTGCAATCGGTGGGCATGGTGAACACGAGCTCAGGCTCCGGTTCCGGTTCCGGTTCCGGTTCCGTGATCGGTTCGGGTTCCGGCGCCGCCGTCGGTTCGACGGTGGGCTCCGGCTCGGCGGCGGGCTGGTCGGCGCAGGCGGAGAGGCCGACCGCGAGGAGTCCCACAGCGGCAAGGGCGGCGAGGCGGGCGCCGCGGCCATGGCGGAAAGCAGTCACCATGGCGTGAATGTATCAGCGCAAACAGAGCGCGAACGAAGCCGATCGGGCGTCAGGCGAGCCGGGCATCCTGTTCGTTGCCGAATTGATACAGCGCGGCGCCCGTAGGCTGACACGGTGACCGCGCTGCACGAGTTGACCGCCCTGGACCAGTGGACGCTCATCCGCCGCGGCGACGTCGCGCCGCGCGAGCTTGTCGACCACTATCTCGCCCGAATCGAGCGCCTGAACCCGACGGTGGGAGCGCTGACCGTCGTCGCCGCCGACCGTGCGCGCACCGCCGCGGCGCGCCTCGCCGACACGGTGAACACGGCCGCGCCGCTGTACGGCCTGCCCATCGTCGACAAAGAGCTGACCGCCCGCGCCGGGCAGCGCACAACGTACGGCTCACGCCTGTTTGCCGACAACGTGCCCGAGGTGTCCGATGAACTGAGTCGGCACCTGGACGAGGCGGGAGCCATCAGCCTGGGCGCGAGCGCGGCCCCCGAGTTCGGGCTTCCGTCGTACACCGAGTCGCGGCTCGCTCCGCCCGCCCGCACCCCGTACGCACTCGATCGCGGTGCGGGCGGGTCGAGCGGCGGGGCGGCTGCCGCCGTGGCCGCGGGCCTCGTTCCGTTCGCGCCGGGTTCGGACGGTGGAGGCAGCATCCGTATTCCCGCAGCCGCCTGTGGAATCGTCGGCCTGAAGCCCTCGCGTGGCCGGGTGCCGGCCGCGAGTGGACTCGCCTCACTCGCCGGCCTCGTCGTGGCGGGGCCGCTGGCCCGCACGGTCGCCGATGCCGCGCTGCTCTTCGACGCGCTGGTGAGTGCGGCACCGTGGCCATTCGCCACGCGCGCGGCCGGACCTGCCGGGGAGGGGCCGTTCCTCGCGCAGGCCGTGCGAGGCGAGGGCCGCGTGCAGCTCGGCGTTCTGACCGACAGTCCCTGGCAGCTCGACTACGACCTCACCATCGCGCCCGAGGCTCGCCACGCGCTCGGCCGAGCCCTCACCGAGTTCGATGCCATCGGGCACGGGATCGACGAGATCGACCTCGGACCGAGCGACGACTGGGCCGGTTACCCCGAGGCCTTCCGCGCCGTGTGGATGGCCTCCGCCGCCGGAATCCCCGCCCGCAGTGAGGCCGACCTCGCCCTGCTGGAACCACTCACGGCATGGCTCGTGGCGCGTGGCCGCGAGCTCCCGGTCTCTCGCCTCACGGAGGCGTTGGCGTGGCTGAGCGGGTTCGAGCGCCGCCTCATCGCCCGGTTCTCGACCGTCGACGTGGTCATCACCCCCGCGCTCGCTCTCACGCCGCGCCCCATCGGCTGGTACGACGCCGAGGATGCGGAGCGCAACTTCGCCCAGCAGGTGCAGTACACGCCGTGGACCAGCATGGTCAACGTGGCGGGCCTTCCGGCCATCACGGTTCCGATCGGGGTCAGTCGCGAGCGGGACGGTGAGTTGAGCGATCGACCCGGACTGCCCATGGGCGTTCAGCTGATCGGTCGCCCCGGGGGTGAGGGCACCCTGCTGGCCGTGGCGGCGCAGCTCGAACGACGACTGCGGCTGCCGGTCGCTCCCGTGCTCGACTGACCGCGCGGTCGGCGGTGCGGGCCTAGGGCGCGCTCAGTTGCGCGCCGGCGTCGACGGTGAGGGGCTCAGCGTCGCCCCCGAAGGCCTCGGTGGCGATGAGGAGCCCGTCGACGATGAGGTGGGCTTCGCTGTACGGGAAGTCGCCCTCCACCTCGAGCGTGTAGAGCTGCCCGCTCAGGGCCGACGTGACGGTGAACCCCGCCGTGTCGGTCAGGTGCTCGTCGAGGAAGGCGGCCGTCGCCTCATCGATACGGATGATCGTCGTCGTCGATCCGCTCTCGCTGAACGGCAGGATCCAGCTGCAGCTCACCCGCTCCATCGCCCCCTGCAACAGTGCGATGAGCACGGCGTCGCCGCTGCCCCAGCCACCGGCACCCGCCGCGGCCGTGTCACCCAGTGACTCGCGACCCTCGTCGGTGAGCTCAGCGACGAGCTCGTCAGAGTAGATGTCGTCACACGTGGGCAGCGGAACCCGGTCAGTGGCCTCCCCGTCGCCATCAGGCTGCGTGCCGTCGGCGCTCGGTGAGGGCGATGCGGCCGGCGCATCGGGAGACGAGGGGAGCGCGTTCGGATCTGGCCCCGCGCATCCGGCCAGGGCCAGAAGGGTCGCGGCGGCGAGCGCGATCGCTCGAGCGTGAGCGGTCTGACGGGTGCGTGCGGTGGGGCGCGCAGGGTGGCTCATGCGGTGTCTCCGGTGGGGATCTTGCTGCCGAACCGCTCGCTAACCGCCTCGAACAACTCGTCGCCGAGTCGCGTGTCGGTGGCCGAGCGGTGAGTCGCTCCCCAGGGTGTCAGACCGTCGAAGTAGGTGCCGTTCGGCACGCCCAGCTCGGGGGTGTCCACGAGGTGAACGAGCGGTGCGGCACCGGCCTCGACGCTGATCTGTAGCGGAGCAGTCAGCGACTGGATGAATCGCGCGCTCGACGACTCGGCGCCGAAGCCGCTGCGCACGTATCCGGGATGCACGGTGACGTTCTCGAGACCCGTGCGGGTCGCGAGCGCTCGCGCATAGAGGATGACCCCGAGCTTGGCGGCAGCGTATGGCTTCCACCCGCCGCGGTACGGCCGACGATCGAAGTCGAGGTCGTCGATGCGGAGGCCACCGAGGCGGTTCATCACGCTCGAGGTGTGCACGATGCGCGCGCGTGACTCGGTCAGTCGGGGCAAGAGCAGCTCGGTCAGCAGAGCGCCCGCGAGCAGGTTGCGCTGCAGCGTCGCCTCGTGGCCGTCAACCGTCAGCGCCCGCTGCGGCACGAGCCCCCCGGCGTTGTTCACCAGCACGTCGATGCGTCCGAACCGGCCGAGCAAGGACTCGGCGAGGGAGCGCACGTCATCGAGGCGGTCGAAGTCGGCAACGAAGGGCACCGCGCCGATCTCGGCGGCGACGTGGGCGGTGCGCTCGGGGTGGCGGCCGGCAACCGCGACCTGCCATCCGCGCCGGACGAGTTCGCGCGCCGCCTCAGCGCCGATACCGGCGCTCGCCCCCGTGATCACGGCGGTACGGCTCATCTAGACCACGTCCATGCGCCCCATACTGGCAGGAATCCCCGGCCCCCGCATGTCGGCTTTCGACAGGGGTGGTCAGGAGGGTCTGCCGAGCTCCTCCAGCAGGCGCAACCAGATCTCGCTGGCCGTGGGGTAGGCGGGCACCGCGTGCCACAGCCGGGCGATCGGCACCTCGCCCACGATCGCCACGGTCGCCGCGTGCACCAGCTCGGCAACGTCGTCGCCGACGACGGTGAAGCCGACGATCACGTCGCGGGCGGCGTCGACCACCAGGCGCGCCTGACCCTCCGCACCGTCGCGGTGCACCGCCACCCCGGCCACGCGTCCGAGTGGGTAGTCGACGACGCGGGTCGTGATGCCCGCGTCATGCGCCTGACGCGCGGTCAGCCCGACGCTGGCGACCTCGGGGGCGCTGAAGCACACCTGCGGAACGGCGCGATGGTCGGCGGTGGCGACGTGGGTGCCCCAGGGCGCGTCATCGACCGGGCGCCCGGTCGCGCGCGCGGCGATCGCGTCACCGGCAGCCCGCGCCTGATACTTGCCCTGGTGGGTCAGCGGCGCGCGCATGGTGGCGTCGCCGGCTGCGTAGAGCCAGTCGGTGCCGGCGACGAGCATCGTGTCGTCGACGGGCAAAGGCTCGCCCGCACGCAGGCCGTCGAGCCCGAGCGAGTCGAGCCCGATGTCGCCCGTGCGCGGGGTGCGGCCGGTCGCGACAAGGAGCTCATCGGCCTCCACGGTGTCTCCGCTGTCGAGCGTCACGTGCACCCGTCCCGAGGGGTCCCGCACCACGCGCGTCGTCGTCGCCTGCGTCAGGACGCGGACGCCGGATTCCTGCAGGCGGCGGGCGACCGCGTCACCCGCGAAGTCTTCGAGGGAAGCGAGGAGGCGACCGCGTGCGATGACCGTCACCGAGCATCCGAGCGCGCCGTAAGCGGTGGCCATCTCGACGGCCACGATGCCGCCGCCGATGATCGCGAGCGAGCCCGGCACCTCTTTCGCGCTCGTCGCCTCGCGGCTCGTCCACGGCTGCGCTGCGACGAGGCCGTCGATGGGCGGGATGCTCGCCCCGCTGCCCGTGCAGACCGCGACCGCGTGGCGGGCGGTCACCCGCCGCGTCGCGCCCGCCACGTCAGTGATCACGACCGTGCGCGCGCCGTCGAGCCGCGCGTGCCCCCGCGCGAGGTCGATGCCGGCCTTGTCGACCCAGCGCACTTGGCCGCTGTCGTCCCAGTGCGCGGCGAAGGCGTCGCGGCGTGCCAGCACGGCGGCCACGTCGAGACGTGCGCCCGCGACGGCCTGGGCCGCCCCGTCGACCGCGCGGGCCGCCTCGAGCGCGGCGGCCGGCCGCAGCAGCGCCTTGGAGGGCATGCAAGCCCAGTAGGAGCACTCGCCGCCGACCAGCTCGTGCTCGATCAGCACGGTGCGCAGGCCTCCCTGCACCGTCCGGTCGGCGAGGTTCTCGCCCACGGCGCCCGCGCCGATCACGATGACGTCGTACTCGGTTTCGCTGCTCACGGGCGTCTCCCTTCGGGCCGTCGTCTCGGCGCGTGCGCCGGTCAGCGGCCGATGAAGTGGGGCGTTGTGCGGGTCATGAACGCTTCGACGCCGATGCGAGCGTCCTGCGTCTGCATGAGCCGCACGAGTTCGCCGGGAAGGCGTTGGGCTGCTGCACTCTCGCCCTCGGCGACGGCAAGGCGGGCGTTCGCGAGGGTCGCCTGCACCGCGAGGGGGGCCTGAGCGGCGATGGTCTGCGCGATCGCGGTGGCGCGCTCGAGCTGCGCGCCCGGTTCCACCACCTCCTGCACGATGCCGATACGGTGCGCCTCGTGCGCGTCGAAGCGGTCGCCCGTGAGCATCCACCGCATGGCGTTACCCCAGCCGGCCTGCGCGGCGAAGCGGGTCGTCGCGCCGCCGAATGGCAGGATCGCGCGGGCGACTTCCAGCTGCGCGAACACGGTGTCGGAGGCGGCAACGACGATGTCGCTCGCCAGCGCGAGTTCGATGCCGAGGGTCAGACACGTGCCCTGTACGGCGAGCACGACGGGCTTCGAGACCCGGGTGCCATCCATGCCCCACGGGTGAATTCCGCCCTCGGGAACCATGTCGAGCCCGCTCGCGCCGATGCGCGGGGCGATGTCGGCGAGGTCGAGCCCCGACGTGAAGTGGTCGCCGTGGGCGTAGACGACGCCCACGCGCAGCTCGGGGTCGCGGTCGAGCTCGCCGTACGCGAGCGCGAGTTCGCTGAGCAGCCGGTGGTCGGCGGCGTTCATCTTCTCGGGGCGGTTCAGACCGATCACGAGCAGGTGGCCGTCGCGGTCGACGGTGACGCGAGGTTCAGACATGTCAGCAGGCTAGTGATCGGAACCCGCTCGCCGGCGAATCCTGTGGCATCTGCTCAGCCGGTACGCCACTCGGGCGCGGGTTTGTTGTCAGTCGGCGCTGAGCGCCGCGATGATGCGCAGAATCGTCGACGACTCGTCGGCGAGCAGTTCGGCGTCAGCATCGGCCGCCGGCGCGTACTCGGTGAGCCCGGCACCGCCGAGCGGCAGCGCGGCGCGCGCGGCGCGCACGGCGCCGAGGAGCGCGTCCAGGCTGAGCCCGAATGGTTCGGCGAAGCCGACGCTCGCCATGATGGCCGGGTCGAGGACGTCGAGATCGACGTGCACGTAGAGCACGGCGTCGTCGCCCGCCCGCGCGGTGATGGCGTCACCGACCGCGTCGGCCGTCAGCGTCGGAATACCGAAGCGGTCGGCGGCCTCCGCCTCGGCGTCGTCGAGGGCGCGCACCCCGAGCATCACGACGTCGGCGGGCGAGACAAGGCCGGAATCGATCATGTCGCGCAAGACCATGCCGTGGTATGCGCCGCTCGGGCTCGTCTCGGGGGTGTTCAGGTCGGCGTGGGCGTCGGCCCACAGCAGCACGACACGGCCGCGTCGCGCCGCGCGCTCGACGCCCGCGTACTCAACCCCGCAGTCGCCGCCGATGACGACGGCGATCTCGCCGTGTTCCAGGTCGGCGAGCGACTTCTCGGTTCGCTCGCGGGTGAGACGAATCGAACTGAAGCGGTGGATGCCCGTTCCTTCGGCGTCGCCCGCTTCGAGCGGCACCTCGACGATGTCGGTGGCCCGGGCGGGCAGGTCGGCCGCGATCGCCTCGGCCCCCTGCTGCAGGCGCATGGCCCGCGCGGCACCCGAGCCCTGCCACTGCGGTACAACGGTGAAGCGACGCATCATCCGCTCAGTCTGGCACCGTCGCGCGCCGCGCGGGGGAGCCGGCCACGAGCATCCCGATCTGCGCCAGCGCGTACTCGAGCGGGCCGCGGCGCCCGAGGCGCTCGGCGACGAGGGCGAGGACGGCGCTTCCGATCAGCAGGGCCGCGAGCATCCACCATCCGTCGGGGGCGCCGTAGGCGCCGGCCGGGCCGATGTCGGCGACGGCGGCGACGAGGGCAATGACCAGCACGTGAAGGGTGTAGATCGTCAGGGGCATGCGGCCGATCGCCGTCAAGGGTGCGAGCACCACGCGGGCGATGGTTGCCACGCGAGCCTGCCCGTCGCACAGCAGCAGAGCGGCGCCGATGACGGCGATGGCGAGCCCTCCCGAGCCGAGCAACTCAGCGGGGGTCACCGAGTGGGCCTCGGCGGTGACGCCGGGAAGGAAGAGCCCTGCACCGTAGCCCGCCAGTGCGGCGGCGAGCCCCGCGGTCACCATGACGAGCCGGGTCAGGGTCGACGACAGGTCGCTGCGCTGGGCGATGAGGCCGGCGCAGAGCAGCGGCAGCCACAGCAGGGCGGGGTAGTAGCCGGTGAGGAACGCGTCGGCCAGCACCGACGCGGGGTTCTGGGCGAGGTCGAGCGCGCGGTCGACCGGGCTCGTCGCCGAGTAGAGCACGTACGGCGGCAGTGCATCGGTCAGGCTCACGAGCAGCGGGCCGAGCGCCAGCAGCGCTGCGCCCACGATCGCGAGCACCACGCGGTTGGCGAACAGCAGCGGCACCATCAGCAGAAACATCAGCCCGTAGGCGTCGAGGATGATGGCGATGTTGGTCGGTAGGCTCCACAGCCACAGGCCGAGCAGCATGAGCAGCAGCGCGCGAATAGCGAGTGACGCCCGCGCGCGTCCCCGAGACACGCCAGTATTCTCGGGGTGCTCGGCCGCGCGGGTGGGGGCGAGCAGGCCGAGAGACAGGCCGGCCAGCACGGCGAAGAGAATCGACGGCCGACCGTCGACGACGAGTTCCGCGTCGGTGGTTCGCGGAATCACGTGCGCGGCGATCATGCCGACGATCGCGAGCCCGCGGGCCGCGTCGACGCCGGCGAGCCGCCGCGGTCGAGCGCTCGTCGCCCCGCCCGCCGTCACTGACCGTCGGTGAGCTGCGCGGGGCCGCCGCCCGCCTTCAGTGCGGCCAGGCGCGCCTCGATTTCGGTCTGCGTGCTGACATCCTCGAGCGCCTCGAACTGCGCATCCAGAGTGGATGCGGCGAGCTCCTGGCGGCCGAGCACACGGGCCTCCTCGCGGCGGATCTTCTCCTCGAAGCGGCCCAGCTCGCTCGTCGGGTCCATGATGTCGATCGACTGCACGGCGTCCATGACCCGCGACTGCGCCTCGGCGATCTTCGCGCGCGCCACGAGCTCGTCGCGCTTGCCGCGCAGCTGCTCGAGCTTCATCTTCATGCCCTCGAGCCCGCTCTTCAGCTGCTCGACCACGGCCGTCTGCGACTGGATCGTCGGCTGGGCGGCGCGGGCCTGATTCTCGCTCGCGAGCTGCTTGCCGAGCGCGACCTTCGCGAGATTGTCGAACTTGTCGGCGTCGGCCGCGTTGCCCGCCGCGCGGAACTCGTCGGCCTTCGCGCTCGCGGCGACCGCCTTGCGGCCCCAGTCCTGCGCCGTCGCGACGTCTTCGGCGTAGTCCTGCTCGAGCAGTCGCAGGTTGCCGATCGTCTGCGCGATCGCCGCCTCCGCCTCCTGGATGCTTGCGGTGTAGTCCCGCACCATCTGGTCGAGCATCTTCTGCGGGTCCTCGGCCTGATCGATGAGGGCGTTGATGTTCGCCTTCGCGAGCTGGGCGATGCGGCCAAAGATGGACTGCTTCGTCATGGAGGGGCCTTTCGTGAGGGTCCTGGTGCGCCCGCCGCGGCGTCGCGCGGGCGGCGGAACGATTCTTCCACCGCGCGCGCCCGCGCGTCGAGGATTCGCCCGTCTCTAGGGAAGAACCAGGGATGCTCGCGGCGAGATCACGACGACCGAATCGCTCACCGGCTCGCCGCCCGCGGTCTGCCGCACGTCGAGCGCGGCCACGACCTCGTACGCGCCCGGCTCGGCGAGTGGGGATTCACCACGGATGCTCGCCTCCGGGTCGGTGCCCCCGCAGTCGACGAGTTCGAGCCCCCCCGTGTAGTGGACGGACTCGCCGGGGTCGAGCGTCGGCACGAGCGCGGCCGCGTCCATGCCCACGGTCGACCACACGACCACGCCGTCGCGGGCGAGCCCGACGACGAGGTGCGTGGCGGTCAGCAGCTCGAGGCGCTCGTCGGAGACGTTGGTGAGGGTGCCGGTGACGGTCAGTTCGCCGTCCCGGGCTGAACTCCCGTCGAGCGGAGCGAGCTCGAGACGGAGCCGATCGTCACCCGAGTGCCCCACCGGGGGGAGGGGCTCGCCGCAGCGCAGTACGTCCCACTCGGTTTCACCGTCGCCTTGACCCTCGGCCAGCTCTTCTCCCGCGTGGGGGCTGGCGAACGGTTCCGCCGCGCCGCCCGACGTATCGTCGCCACCGCGGTCACTCGCGATCAGCGAGCCGTCCGAGCCGATGAGTCCGGGCATCCCGGCGATCGCGACGCCGCCAAAGCCCGCGACGAGCGCGACCGCGGCCGCACCCACCCCCAGCTGGGCGGGCAGTCGGCGGCGGCGCGCGCCGCGCGCGATCGCCGCCGCATCGAGCGGGATCGCGGGGCCGGAGGCGTCCTGCGCATCGGCGCGCAGCATCCGTTCGATGTTCTCGTGGTCAGACATGGGGCAGCTCCCTTCGAGCGTCGTCGAGAGCAGCAGCAAGCTTCGCGAGGCCGTCGCTGAGGTAGCGCTTCACGGCCCCCGAACTAATGCCGAGGGCGCGGGCGATGTCGTCGACCATGAGGTCGCCGTAGTAGCGGTGCACGATGCACGCACGTTCGCGGGGGCTCAGCCGGTCGAGGTGACCGCGCATATCGAGCCGCTCGTCGGTCGCACCGCCGGCTGCGGGAACCGCGTCATCGGTCACCAGCAGGTGCGCTCGCTGTCGAAACCGGGTCGCCTTGCGCCCGGCGTCGACGTACGCGCTCGCGATCGCCTTGCGCACGTAGCTTTCCGCCGTCTCGACGTCGAAGCCGTTGCGCAGCCGGCCGAAGGTTTTCTCCAGCGCGGTCTGCACGAGGTCGGCCGCGTCGTCACGATTGCCGCACAGCATGACGGCATAGCGCGTGAGCGCGTCGCCCCGCAGGGCAACGAGCTCGGTGAGAACGGCCTCCCAGCCCGCCGTGCGCGCCACTCGCCTCCCTCCACCGTGCGTGTCGCGTGAGTGTTGCTCTCACCGTGTCAGACGAACGGCAGATCGGAAACGTTGGGGGCGGCCCGCCGCAATGTTCGCGGCGGGCCGCCCCGCATGTTCCGTGTCTCGGTCGACTACGCCGTGGTCGACTCCGTTTCGCGCTTCGCACGGATGCGCGAACGCAGGTGGCTCAGCTGGTGCCGCAGCTCGGCGGGCAGCTTGTCGCCGAAGGTGGCGAAGAAGCGCTCCACGTCGTCGGCCTCCGCCTCGAGTTCGTCGGTGTCCATGTGGAACAGCTCGGCGAGGTCCTCCTCGGGCAGGTCGAGCCCCGCGACGTTCAGCTCTCCGGGGCGGGGGATGCCGCCGAGCGGGGTCTCGTCGACGCACGCTTCGCTCTCGAGGCGGGCGACCATCCACTCGATGACGCGACCGTTCTCGCCGAATCCTGGCCACAGGAACTTTCCGTCGGCGTTCTTGCGGAACCAGTTGACCTGGAACACGCGCGGCACGCGGGCCGAGCGGCGCAGACGCTTGCCAAAGTCGAGCCAGTGGGCGAAGTAGTCGGCCATGTTGTAGCCGGCGAACGGCAGCATCGCGAACGGGTCGCGGCGCAGCTGCCCGACAGTGCCCTCGGCGGCCGCCGTCTGCTCAGACGAGATCGTGGCGCCCATGAAGACACCGTGATCCCAGTCGCGCGCCTCTACCACCAAGGGCGCGAGAGCACGTCGGCGGCCGCCGAAGATAATGGCGTCGATGACGACGCCCTCCGGGTCGTCCCAGGTGTCCGCGATGGACGGCGCCTGGTGAGCGGCCACGGTGAAACGAGAGTTGGGGTGCGCGGCGGGGCGGCCCGAATCGGGTGTCCACTCTTCTCCACGCCAGTCGATGAGACGCGCCGGGGGCGTGTCGGTCAGCCCCTCCCACCAGACGTCGCCGTCCTCGCGAAGCGCCACGTTCGTGAAGATCGTGTTGCCCCACAGCGTGTCGACGGCCGTGCGGTTGGTTGACAGGCCGGTGCCGGGGGCGACGCCGAAGAAGCCCGCCTCGGGGTTGATGGCGCGCAGACGACCGTCTTTCCCGATGTGCAGCCAGGCGATGTCGTCGCCGATCGTCTCGACCGTCCACCCGGGGGTGGTGGGGGTGAGCATCGCGAGGTTGGTCTTGCCGCACGCGCTCGGGAAGGCGGCGGCCATGTGGTAAACCTTGCCGGCCGGTGAGGTCACCTTAATGAGCAGCATGTGCTCGGCCAGCCAGCCCTCGTCGCGCGCCATCGCCGAGGCGATGCGGAGGGCGAAGGCCTTCTTCGCGAGGATGGCGTTGCCGCCGTAAGCCGAGCCGTACGACCAGATTTCGCGTTCTTGCGGGAAGTGCGCGATGTACTTCGTCTCGTTGCACGGCCACGGCACGTCTTGTTGACCCGACTCGAGCGGCGCGCCGACCGAGTGCACGGCGGGAACCCACGAGGCGCCGCGCGCGATCTGCGCGAGGGCGGCCGACCCCATGCGGGTCATGGTGCCCATCGAGACGACGACGTAGGGCGAGTCGGTCAGCTGCACGCCGTAGCGGGTCATCGTCGAGCCGATCGGGCCCATCGCGAACGGCACAACGTAGAGCGTGCGGCCGCGCATGCTGCCCGTGAACAGCGGCTCCAGCTCGGCGCGCATCTGCTCGGGCGCCATCCAGTTGTTCGTGGGGCCGGCGTCCTCTTCGCGCTCGGAGCAGATGAAGGTGCGCTCCTCAACCCGTGCCACGTCGCGCTCGTCAGAGCGGGCGAGGAACGAGTACGGGCGGATGTCGGGGTTCAGCTGCGTGAGGGTGCCGGCGGCGACGAGTTGCTGCAGCAGGGCGTGGCGCTCGCGGGTGCTGCCGTCGACCCAGTGAATCTGGTCGGGCGTCGTGAGGCGAGCGATGCGCTCGACGAAGGCGACGACGTCGGCGGGCCGCTCGGCCTCGAGCAGGGCCGGCGCACTGGATGGAGTAGCTGCGCCGGTGGGCGCCTCCGGGCGAGCGTCGGGGGTCCGGTGCGGGGCCGTCGTGCGCGGGCGGTCGAGCAGCGTCATGAGAACGTCTCCTTCGGTGCGACTGATTCGTGTCGTGTTTCCACTTTCACGGAGGGATGACCACGGTTCGAGCCATATCGCGTGGAAAGAATCCACAATCTTTCGCTAAGGTGAAGCGCATGGGTGATCTTGTGACGCTGGGTCAGCGCATCCGGCACTTCCGGCAGGAGGCCGGCCTCACGCTCGATCAGGTCGGCGAGCAGGTGGGCACCGCGGCCAGTCAGCTCTCGCTCATCGAGAACGGGCGGCGCGAGCCCCGCGTGACCCTGCTCGGCGACATTGCGAAGGCGCTCGGGGTGACAGTTCCCGACCTCCTCGACGAGACGCCGCCGTCGCCGCGCGCGGCGCTCGAGATCGAACTCGATCGCCTGCAGCGCTCGGCGCTCTACGCCCGGCTGGGCCTGCCCGCCGTCCGGCCCGGCAGAACGCTCGGAGACGACGTGCTCGAGGCGCTCGTCGGCCTGCATCGCGAGCTGGTCGACCGCGAGAGGCGCAGCATCGCCACGCCCGAAGAAGCGCGGCGGGCGAACACCGAACTGCGGCACCGCATGCGCGAGAAGAACAACTACCTGCCCGAGCTCGAGGAGCTTGCGGAAGACCTCGTGCGCTCATCCGGCCACGTGAGCGGCGCGATCACGCACCGCGAGGTGGGGCTGATGGCCAAGCGCCTCGGCTTTGAGCTGGTCTACGTCAACGACCTCCCGCGCTCGGCGCGCAGCGTGACCGACCTCGAGAACGGCCGCATTTACCTGCCGCCGGCCTCCATTCCGGGGGGCCACGGGCTGCGGTCGATGGCCCTGCAGGCCATGGCACACCGCATGCTCGGCCACGAGGTGCCCGAGACCTACGCGGACTTCTTGCACCAGCGGCTCGAGATCAACTACTTCGCGGCGGCCTGCCTGATGCCGCTCACGCAGTCGGTCGCCTTCCTGCAGCAGGCGAAAAACGACCGCAACATCGCGGTCGAAGACTTCCGTGACGCGTTCGGTGTCACCCACGAGGCCGCGGCGCTGCGCTTCACGAACCTCGCCACCAGTCACCTCGATTTGCAGTTGCACTTCCTGCGCGTCGGCGACGACGGCGCCGTGTACAAGGCGTACGAGAACGACGGGCTCCGCCTTCCCGTCGACGTGACCGGCTCGACGGAGGGCCAGCCGGTGTGCCGCAAGTGGAGTGCGCGCGTCGCGTTCACCCGCACCAACCGCACCACCGAGTTCTACCAGTACACCGACACCCCCGAGGGCACCTTCTGGGAGTCGACGCAGACCGGCACGGGCACGGGCAGCGAGTTCTCGATCACGGTCGGGGTGCCGTTTGCTCAGGCGAAGTGGTTCCGCGGCCGCGAGACCACCCAGCGTCAGGCGTCGACGTGTCCCGACCCCGCGTGCTGCACGCTGCCCGACAACGAGCTCACCGGCCGCTGGGGCGGAAAGGTGTGGACGAGTGCCCGGCTGCACGCGCACATCCTGTCGCCGCTTCCCAGCGGCACGTTCCCGGGGGTTGACGACCAGGAGGTCTACCGCTTCCTCGAGCAGCACGCGAGCGACGCGTAGGGCGCTGCCGCGCGGTTACGCCTCCAGGCGCGCCTGCTTGGGCAGGCGGCGAACCTTCGCCCGGCGCCGGCGCGTGGGGATCATCGAGCGCATCTCCTCCATCTTGCCGAAGCACAGCAGGCGGTCCTCGGCCTCGAGCACCTGCCCCCGCTTCGGGTTCGGGATCACGCTCGTGCCGCGGTTGATCGTCAAGACGGTGATGTCGCGCTCGAGCAGGCCCGAGTCGCCGAGGCTCTTGCCGACGATGTCGGCGCCCGCGTGCACGTGCAGCTCGGCCACGCCGTAGCCGGTCGACACGCTCAGCCGCTGACGCACGTCGATGTCGGGGAAGGCGACCTCGCCCGAGATGTAGTCGATGATGGCGCCCGCGACATCCAGCTTCGTCGCCGCTTCGATGCCCTGAAGACCGGGGGAGGAGTTGACCTCCATCACGAGAGGGCCCTCGTTGCCCTCGAGCATGTCGACGCCCGCCACCCGAAGGCCCATGATCTGCGCGCTGCGCACGGCGGCGCGCTCGTACTCGGGGCTCAGCTCGACCGCCTCGACGCTGCCGCCGCGGTGCACGTTCGAGCGGAACTCGTCGCCCGCCGCGGTGCGCCGCATGGCCGCGACCACCCGGTCGCC
Organism: Microcella sp.; assembly: GCF_046293215.1. GTDB lineage: Bacteria > Actinomycetota > Actinomycetes > Actinomycetales > Microbacteriaceae > Microcella. The sequence goes on from NZ_JBKBPI010000007.1 coordinate 60,452, forward strand.
GACGACCAGGGCGCGGATGTCGCGCCCGCGGCTTTCCGAGATGAAGCTCTGAATGAGCACGTTCTGGTTCGTCGAGTGCAACGTCTCGATGATCGCCTCGGCGACCTTCACCTGCGGGGCGAGGATCACCCCGATGCCCTGCGTGCCCTCGAGGAGCTTGATCACGACGGGGGCGCCACCGACGCGCTCGATGGCGGGGCGCACGTCCGCGCGGTTGCGCACAAACGCGGTCGCGGGCATCCCGATGTTGTGGCGCGAGAGAATCTGCGTCGCCCGCAGCTTGTCGCGGGCGTTCATGATGCCGTTGGCCGTGTTCGGCGTGTAGACGTCCATCTGCTCGAACTGCCGCACGACGGCCGTGCCGAAGTAGGTAATCGAGCTGCCGATGCGGGGCAACACCGCGTCGTAGCTTGACAGCGGCTTGCCGCGGAACTGCAGGTCAGGCTCGTCGCTGGACAGGTCGATCGCGAACTTCAGAGTGTTCAGAACCTTCACCTGATGACCGCGATCGAGCGCGGCGGCGCGCAGTCGCTGCGTCGAGTAGGCGTGCGGCGCACGGGAGAGGATGGCGAGTTTCACGATTCCGTCCTGACATGATGGCGAGGTGGCCAGAGCGACCCATTCAAGCATCCCGGCGGGGTGGCGCGAGTGGGTTTCCCTGCCCGACGTGCCCGTGCCGTGGATCAAGGCGAAGCTCGACACCGGCGCCCGCAGCTCGTCGCTGCACGTGTTCGACTGCGAAGAGTTCACGCGAGACGGCGTCGACTGGGTGCGCTTCGATGTGCACCCGTGGCAGGAATCGCGCGACGACGCGGTAACGGTCGAGCTTCCCGTGCACGATCGTCGGCGCGTTCGTTCGTCATCGGGGCACGCCGAAGAGCGCATCGTGGTGCTCATGACCGTCCGGATGCTCGAGCGCACGTTCACCGCGGAGGTCACGCTCACGAACCGCGACGCGATGGGCTTCCGCATGCTGATCGGCCGCCAGGCCCTGCGCCAAGGCTTCGTCGTCGACTCGGCCCGCTCGTACCTCGGCGGCAAAGCACCGAAGCCGGTGCGCCGCGCCAATCGCGGCAAGTAACTGGCGCCCCCGACAGGATTCGAACCTGCGACCCTCAGTACCGGAAACTGATGCTCTATCCCCTGAGCTACGGAGGCGAGAGTCAGCCTAGCGGGTCGCGGGCTCGCCGAGCGCCACGGCGCTACGGCAGGTTGCGCCGGATCGCCTCGAGCAGCGGCGCCACGTCGGCGGGTTCGAGGAACGCGCTCGATTCGGCCGTGATCCAGTAGGGCCCGGTGAAGGCGTCGACGACGCCGAGTCCCGCCTCGGTGCGGTAGTACCCCTCCATGCCGAGGCCGCGCGTCGTCCCGCCGGCGGAGGCCGCGGCCGATTTCACGCGCTGGAGGTTCGCCTGGTCGAAGCGCGCCACGCCGATCGAGTAGGTCTGGGTGCTGGTTTGGTTGAGCCAGCCGCAGGCCGTGCCTGAAAGCTCGATGGCGCGGGCCGGCCCGCTGCCCGCGCGCGCCCGGTATCCGGGGTCGGCGCCGACGTTGGGGTTGTAGTCGTAGACGTCTTGCGGCGTGAGCAGTCGATCGCAGGCGATCGAGAAGCGAATTCCGGTGAGCGCGGCCGGTGTCGCCGTCGCTGAGGGGCGCGGGGTCGCGCCACTCGTGGGGCTGGCGCTCGGCGTCGGCGAGGCGCTCGGGCCGCTGTCTCCCTGATCGGGGGAGGCGCTCGGCGCGGCGCTCCCTCCGGGGGTGGCGCTGGGGCTTGTGCCGGGGCTCGTCGGTGTCGGGATGCTCGCCGACGGTTCCGGCACAGCGCCCGGCCCGCTGGCAGCGCACCCCGCGATGAGCGCGACCGTGAGTGCGACCGCAGCCGCGTGCATCCCCCTGACCCCCGTCATGCCGTCCATTCTGGCGGTGGCGACGGCGCTGGGGGCCGAGGCGCGCCCGATAGGATCGACCACCGTGGAAGCCGCTCAGCTCGCCGAATCCCTGCTCGCCGTCGTCACCTCGGCGATTGAGCGACGCGGAGTGGACGCGGCGGGTGTGACGCTCGACGACATCGCCCTGGAGCGCCCCCGCAATCGCGACCACGGCGACTGGGCAACGAGCGTCGCACTCAAGCTCGCGAAGCGCGTCGGGGTGCCCCCGCGGGAGCTCGCGGCCGACCTGCAGGCCGGTCTTGCCGGCGTCGAGGGTGTCGCGTCGGTCGACATCGCCGGCCCGGGCTTTCTGAACATCCGTCTCGACGCCGCCGCGGCGGGTTCGCTCGTCGTGACGATCCTCGAGCAGGGCGAGCGGTACGGCACCAGCGCGACGCTTGCCGGCCAGTCGATCAACCTCGAGTTCGTGTCGGCCAACCCGACCGGGCCGCTACACATCGGTCACACCCGCTGGGCCGCACTGGGCGACTCGCTCGCCCGAGTGCTGTCGGCCGCGGGCGCGACGGTGACGAGCGAGTTTTACATCAACGACGCCGGAGCCCAGCTCGACGTGTTCGGCGCCTCGGTGCTCGCGGCGGCCCTCGGCGAGCCCGCGCCCGAGAACGCCTACCCCGGGCAGTACATCGCCGACTTCGGCGCCCGCGCCCTGGCGGAGCGCCCCGACCTGGCAACGCTTCCGCGTGACGAGGCGGTCTTGGTCGCACGCGAGCTCGCGTACGCCTGGCAGCTCGGCGAAATTGAATCGTCACTCGCCCAGTTCAACGTGCACTTCGACGTGTGGTTCAGCGAGCGCACCCTTCACGCGGCGGGCCCCGGCGGGGAAGCGAGCCCCATCGATTCGGCCGTCGACCGCCTCCGCGCTCAGGGTCACGTCTTCGACGAGGATGGCGCCGTCTGGGTGCGCACGACCGACTTCGGTGATGACAAAGACCGTGTGATTCGCCGCGCCAACGGTGTGTACACCTATTTCGCCGCCGACGCCGCGTACTACCTGTCGAAGAAGGACCGCGGCTTCGGTCTCACCATCTACCTGCTGGGCGCTGACCATCACGGCTACGTGCACCGTCTGAAGGCGCTCGCGGGAGCCGCGGGCGACAACCCCGACACCGACATCGAGGTGCTCATCGGGCAGCTCGTGTCGATCAACGGCGCGCGCCTGTCGAAGCGGGCCGGCAACATTATCGAGCTTGACGACCTGCGTGCCTGGCTCGGCACCGACGCGCTGCGGTACTCGCTCGCGCGGTATCCCGCAGACTCGCCGCTGACGCTCGACCCCGAGCTGCTGAAAAAGCGCAGCAATGACAACCCGGTGTTCTACGTCCAGTACGCCCACGCCCGAACCCACCAGGTGGCCCGCAATGCCGCCCAGTCCGGGGTCGAGCGGGTCGACTTCGACGCCGCGACGCTCACCGACGAGACCGAGAGCGTGCTGCTCGGGGTGCTCGCCGAGTTTCCGCGCGTGGTCGCGCAGGCGGCCGAGCTGCGTGAGCCGCACCGCGTCGCCCGCTACCTCGAGCAGCTCGCTGCGGCGTATCACAAGTGGTACGACACCTGTCGCGTCGCGCCGCAGGGCGACGAGCCGGTCGATGCCGTGCACCGCGCGCGCCTGCACCTGAGCGACGCTGCCGGCCAGGTGCTGCGTACTGGCCTCGCGCTGATCGGAGTCTCCGCCCCCGAGCGGATGTAGGCGTATGACGCGGCGCTCGCGAGCCCTCATCGTCGGCCTGGTTGCCCTCGTCGTGGTGGGCGTGCTGCTCATCGCCGCCGAACTCGTGGCCCGCTCGATCGTGGCCGACCGGGTCGACGCTGAGCTCCGACACGCGTTCGCTCTCGACGCCGAGCACCCTCTCACCTCCTCGGTCGATGGGCCGCTCGTCGTGCTGCAGCTCGCCCAGGGTCGCCTCGACCGCGTGCGCGCTGAGATTCCCGGGGTTGAGGCGGGCAGCATCCGCGCCGACGTTCGGGTGGTTGCCGAGGGTGTCGCCCTCGACGCGCGGCAGCCGAGCGAGCGCGTCGAGGCGACGGTCCGCATCGCCGAAAGCGACGTGTCCCGCCTGCTCGGTGCGGTGGGGCAAGCCGTCGTACGCGACATCCAGTTGGTCGACAGCGAGGTGGTGCTCGTGACCGGCTTCGACGTCTTCGGCCTCGGATTTGAGCTGGCGGCCGGTGTCGTGCCGTCGATTGAGGGGGGAGTCGTGTCCCTCGAGCCGTCCAGCCTCTCCCTCAACGGTGCCCGCGTCGAGCTCGCCGACCTGCGCGGCCAGTTCGGCGGCGTCATCGACCCCATCGTCGACCCCCTGCTTGCTCCGCGCGACGTGTGCATCGCCGAAGCCCTCCCGGTCGGACTCGACGAGCAGCGCGTCGACGTGCTCGAGCGCGAACTCGTCGTGATCGTCTCGGGCGAGAACGTCGCGCTCGGCGGCGACGACCTCGGTGAGCGAGGCACCTGCCCCTAGAGGGTGATGCCTCCGGCCTGCTCGGCCACGCTCGCGGTAATGCCGAGTTCTCGGCGAATCCGCCCGCGCAGAATGTCGGCGGCGTCCGGTTCGGCGTGCACAACGTGCGCCTGGCCGATGCTGGCCCCGCGCATCCAATCGAGGAGGCCATCGGCGTCGGCGTGGGCCGACATGCTCGACAGCGTGATGACCTGCGCGCGGATGGGGTGCTCGCGACCAAACATGCGCAGGGTGCGCTCGCCGCGTTGCAGCGCCGCCCCGCGCGTGCCACCCGCCTGATACCCGGCGAGGATGATCGCATTGCGTGGATCATCGCCGTACGCCGCGAGATGGTGCAGCACCCGCCCACCGGTGAGCATGCCGCTCGCCGCGACGATGATCATGGGCCCGCCGCGCAGGTTCAGAAGCTTCGAATCATCGACGTCGCGAACCAGGCGTACGTCGCGGTACATGCCCGCCAACTCGGTGCCGTCAATCCGGTGCTCATCCGGGCGGTTTCGGTACAGGATGCTCGCATCGACCGCCATCGGCGAGTTCAGGAACACCGGAACGGCGGGGATCCGCCCGTCGCGCGTCAGGCGATACAGGTGCAGCAGAATCGCCTGGGCGCGCCCGACCGCGAACGCGGGGATGACGACGACGCCTCCGCGCTCGACGATCGGGGAGACCGCCTCCGCCAGCTCCCGGGCGGGGTCCGTGTCGGGGTGCGCGCGGTTGCCGTAGGTGCCCTCCACGAGCAGGTGATCGATCGGACCGAGTTCCGCCAGCGGCGTGGGCGAGCGCATGAGCGCATCGTCAGTGCGACCGATGTCGCCCGACACGTGCAGGGTGCGCCCGTCAACGGCGATCGACAGTTGTGCGGCTCCGAGGATGTGCCCCGCCGGCACGAAGCGCGTGAGGGTGCCCGGCACGACCTCGAGCTCTGAGCCCAGCGGATGCGCGACCAGCCTCGTCAGCGCGCGCTCAGCATCCGCCGCGGTGTAGAGCGGCGCCGGTCGCGCGTGTCGCGAGTACCCCTTTGCCGCGGCGAAGCGCGCCTCCTCCTCCTGGAGGTGAGCAGAGTCGGGGAGTAACAGTCCAAGCAGCTCAGCCGTGCCCTCTGTGACGTGCACGGGCCCCCGAAAGCCGTCGCGAACGAGCGCCGGGAGGTATCCGCTGTGGTCGAGGTGCGCGTGCGTGAGAATGACGGCATCAATCGATTCTGGTGCGACGGGGAAGGCGAGCCGGTTGCGCTCGCGCAACACCTTGTAGCCCTGAAACAGTCCGCAGTCGATCAGCACCCGCCCGCCGTCGGCGTCGAGCACGAAACGCGACCCGGTGACCGTCCCGGCGGCCCCCCAGAATGTCAGCGTCGCCATCCGTGGCCTCCTTGCGTCGGCGGTTCCGGCGGTGGTGTCTCCTCCAGTGTGCTCCGGGGCAGCGGCCGTGGCCAGGGACCTATGGCCCGACCTGGCATACGAGGCTCGGTAGACTCAACGCGGGCCCGGCGATCCCGGTGAGCCCTCACACGCTCCGCATCGACCCCTGAGGTTCTCTGTGTCCGCCCACCCGCTCGCCCCTGACTGGCTGGAGCGCCCCGTCGACGGCAATGCACTCGCGCCGCAGCTGTGGCCCGCGAGTGCGCGCCGCGGCGGCGAGCGCGGCGAGCTCGAGATCGGGGGCGTTCGGGCCAGCCGGTTGGCCGCCGACTACGGCACCCCCCTCTACGTGGTCGACGAGGCGGATGCGCGTGCTCGCGCCCGACGCATCCGCACCGCTCTCGAGGCGGCCACCGCCCGCGTCGGTGCCACGGGCCTCGTCTACTACGCCGGCAAAGCGTTCCTGTCGACCGCGGTTGCGCAGTGGATGGCGGCGGAGGGCCTCAATATCGACACCGCGAGCGGCGGCGAGCTTGCCGTGGCGCTCGCGGCGGGCGTTGACCCGGCACGCATCGGACTGCACGGCAACAACAAGTCTGACCGTGAACTCGACCAGGCGGTGCGCGCCGGCGTCGGAGCGATTGTGCTCGACGCGCTCGAGGAGATTGACCGCGTGGCCGAGGCGGCGAGGAGGCACGGCCGCGTGCAAGCCGTGCGCCTGCGCATCAACTCTGGGGTGCACGCCCATACCCACGAGTACCTCGCCACGGCGCGGGAAGACCAGAAGTTCGGGGTGCCCCTGGCGCAGGCCGAGGCGGCCGTGGCCCGCATCCGCGAGCACGTCGGCGTGCTCGATTTTCTGGGCCTGCACTCCCACATCGGCTCGCAGATTCTCGTCGCCGACGGGTTCCTCGAGGCGGCGCGGCGCTTGCTTGCCGTGCACGCGCGGCTTCTCGCGGGCGGCGCGGTTCCGCAACTCAACCTGGGTGGAGGCTTCGGCATCGCCTACACGGCGGCCGATGAGCCCGCTGACATCGAGGTCCTGCTGGGTCAGCTGGTCGATACGATCGCCGAGGTCTGCGCCGAGCTGCGCATTCCGGTGCCGGCGATCGCGATCGAGCCGGGTCGCAGCATCATTGGCCCTGCCGGAGTCACGCTCTACGAGGTCGGCACGATCAAGGACGTCGAGGTGCAGACCGACACCGGCGAGCTGGCCGTGCGCCGCTACGTCAGCGTTGACGGCGGCATGAGCGACAACGCGCGACCCGCGCTCTACGGCGCCGACTACGCGGTTCGGCTCGCCTCGCGCAGCTCCGACGCTTCCCCCGTGCTCGTGCGAATCGCCGGAAAACACTGCGAGAGCGGCGACATCGTCGTGAACGCCGACTACCTTCCCGGTGACGTGCACCGCGGCGACCTGGTCGCCGTTCCCGCCACCGGTGCGTACTGCTTTTCGCTGTCCAGCAGTTACAACTACTTGACCCGGCCGGCCGTCGTTGCCGTCGCCCGAGGCGAGGCGCGCCTCATCGTGCGGGCCGAATCCGTTGCCGACCTCTTGCGCCGTGATGTCGGCGCCACCGAAGCCACCGAAGTTCTTCGACCGGAAGGATCCCGATACTCGTGATCTCGTACCGCAACCTTCGCGTCGCCGTTCTCGGAGCCGGCAGTGTCGGCTCCCAGGTCGCCGACCAGCTGCTCACTCACGGCCCCGAACTGTCCTCCCGCATCGGTGCGGGCCTCGAGCTCGTCGGCGTCGCGGTACGCGACCTGGACGCGCCGCGCGACACCGCTATTCCTCGCGAGCTCCTCACCACCGACGCGGAGTCACTCGTCGTCGGTGCTGACGTCGTCATCGAGCTCATGGGTGGCCTCGAGCCGGCCCGCACCCTCATCCTCAAGGCGCTGAACGCCGGCGCGGACGTCATCACGGCGAACAAGGCGCTGCTCGCGACCCACGGCCCCGAGCTGTTCGACGCCGCCGCGCAGGTGGGCGCGCAGCTGTACTACGAGGCGGCCGTCGGCGGCGCCATTCCGATCATTCGCCCGCTGCGCGATTCGCTGGCTGGCGACCGTGTCACGCGCATCCTCGGAATCGTCAACGGCACGACGAACTTCATCCTCGACCGCATGGACACGGTCGGCGAAAGCCTGGAGGAGGCGCTCGCCACCGCCACGGACCTCGGTTACGCCGAGGCTGACCCGACCGCCGACATCGAGGGCTATGACGCGGCGCAGAAGGCGGCGATCCTCGCGAGCCTCGCCTTTCACACGCGTGTGCCGCTCGAGGCCGTCCACCGCGAAGGGATCACCGGCGTCAGCCACGAGCAGGTCGTCGCTGCGCGCAAGGCCGGCTACGTCGTGAAGCTGCTGGCGATCTGCGACCGCGTCGAGGGCGAGCACGGGGGAGTGTCTGCCCGCGTGCACCCCGCCCTCGTTCCCGTCGACCACCCGCTTGCCGCGGTGCACGGAGCGAACAATGCCGTCTTCGTCGAGGCCGAAGCCGCCGGGCCGCTGATGTTCTACGGGGCAGGAGCGGGCGGTATTCAGACCGCCTCTGCCGTGCTCGGCGACGTCGTCTCCGCCGCCCGCCGTCATGTTGTCGGAGGCCCGGGCGTGGCCGAATCCCAGCACGCGAACCTGCCCGTGCTGCCGATCAGTGCCGTCACGACGCGGTACCAGATCACCCTCGAGGTGGCCGACCGCGCCGGTGTGCTCGCCGCGATCGCGGGCATCTTCCAGAACCACGGCGTGTCTGTCGAAACCCTCGAGCAGACCGTCATCCCTGCCGGCTCCGGGCACGCGGGCGACCAGCCCGCCGCTACCCTGGTGATCGGCACCCACGAGGCGTCCGAGGCCGACCTGGCCGCGACCGTGGCGTCACTGACCGGCAACGACGTCGTCCACTCTGTGACGAGCGTGCTGCGAGTAGAAGGACTGTAATTTAGTGGCCCACCAGTGGAAGGGCGTGCTGCACGAGTACGCCGACCGACTTGACGTATCCGACGCGACGCCCGTCATCACGCTCGGTGAGGGCGGCACGCCGCTCATCCCCGCCCGATACCTCTCGGAGCGCACCGGCGCGCGCGTGTATGTGAAGTACGAGGGAATGAACCCGACCGGGTCGTTCAAAGACCGCGGGATGACGATGGCGATCTCGAAGGCCGTCGAGCACGGCGCGAAGGCCGTGATTTGCGCCTCGACGGGCAACACCTCCGCGTCGGCGGCCGCCTACGCGACGCACGCCGGAATCGCCGCCGCCGTGCTGGTGCCCGAGGGCAAGATCGCCATGGGCAAGCTCAGCCAGGCTGTCGCCCACAAGGCGCAGATCATCCAGATCGAGGGCAACTTCGACGACTGCCTCGACATCGCGCGCGACCTGGCGAAGAACTACCCGGTGCACCTCGTCAACTCGGTCAACCCCGACCGCATCGAGGGGCAGAAGACCGCAGCGTTCGAGGTTGTCGAGGTGCTCGGCGACGCCCCCGACATCCACATTCTTCCCGTCGGCAACGCCGGTAACTACACGGCGTATCACCGCGGCTACAGCGAAGAGTTGGCGCGCGGCGTCACGACGAAGCTTCCGCGGATGTTCGGTTTCCAGGCCGCGGGCAGCGCCCCCATCGTGCTCGGTGAGCCGGTAAAGAAGCCCGAGACGATCGCGAGCGCGATCCGCATCGGCAACCCCGCCTCGTGGGAACTCGCTCTGACGGCGCGTGACAACAGCGACGGCTACTTCGGCGCTATCGACGACGCGGGCATCCTGGCCGCGCACCGCATGCTGAGCCAAGAGGTCGGAATCTTCGTCGAGCCGGCCAGTGCGATCTCCGTCGCGGGTCTGCTCGAGCGCGCCGAGGCCGGCCAGATTCCCGCGGGTGCCACCGTCGTGCTCACGGTTACCGGGCACGGCCTGAAAGACCCGCAGTGGGCCCTTCGCGGCCCTGACGGTGTCGACGTGCAGCCGACCGTCGTGCCTGTCGACACGGTGGAGGTCGCCTCGGTGCTGGGTCTCGAGAAAGCACCGGCATGACGATCGACCCGCGGCTGGTCGGCCGGCGGGTCAGCGTCCGTGTGCCCGCAACGACGGCGAACCTCGGCCCCGGTTTCGACACGCTCGGGCTTGCGCTGAGTGTCTACGACGAGCTCGAGGTCACGGCCGTCGCCGAGCCGGGCGCCCACGTCGAGGTGCACGGCGTCGGTGAGGGCACCGTGGAGACCGACGAGACCAACCTCGTCGTGCGCTCCATCGCGCACGTTTTTGACCGAGCAGGCGTCGCCCTTCCCGGGCTGCGGCTCGTTGCGCACAACGCCATTCCGCACGGTCGCGGTATGGGATCGTCTGGCGCTGCCATCGTCGGCGGCGTCATGGCGGCCAAGGGGCTGCTCGAGGGGATCGTCGACTTCGATGAGGACGACCTGCTGGCTCGCGCGACCGAACTGGAGGGGCACCCCGACAACGTCGCCCCCGCGCTGTTCGGCGGTCTCACCATCGCGTGGATGGGTGAGCGTGGTCCGCAGCACAAGCGACTGACAGTGCACCGCGGCGTGTCGCCCCTCGTGTGCGTGCCCGAGGCATCGACCATGTCGACCGCGATGGCGCGAACCCTGCAGCCCGAGCAGGTGCCGCACTCCGACGCCATCTTCAACGTGTCGCGTTCCGCACTCTTGATCGCGGCGCTCATTCAGAGCCCCGAGTTGCTCCACACGGCGACCGAAGACCGCCTGCACCAGTCGTACCGCGCCGCGGCCATGCCCGAGACGAACGCGCTCATCCAGGTGCTGCGGCGCGCCGGTTTCGCCGCGGTTGTCTCCGGTGCCGGACCGTCGATCCTGGTGTTGTGCGCTGACCCCGGAGAGCGACTGCGTGCCGCCGAGCTCGTCGAGAAACACCGCGCCACGCCCTGGCAGCTGCACATGCTCGCCGTCGATGTGCTCGGTGCTACAGTGGTGACGCACCCCGCGCAGTAGGTGGCGACGCCACGTCTGGTGCGCATCTTCCGAGCACTCGCTCACCCGTAATCTCCCGCATGCACCCAGCGTGACGCGACGGACACCGTCGACATCGCTGGCTGGCTGGGAGGCGGACCCGTGCATCCCGGGCCATTTCTCGTGCCCGAGTCGAAAGGACCGACACCCCCGTGACCGAATCAACCACCGATCTGTCCGGCCTCAAACTGCCCCAGCTGCAGGAGCTTGCCTCCTCGCTGGGCGTTGCCGGCATCTCCAAGCTCCGCAAGGGCGAACTCGTCGCCGCCATCGAGGCGGCCCGCGCCGGTGCCGGCGCTCCGGCGAGCGAGGCCCCCGCCTCGGAGGCGCCGAGCGCCGACAGCCCCGCCGCCGAGGCGGCCCCGGCGAACGCTGACCCCGCGCCCGATGCGGCGCCCGCCGCCGGTCGTCGCGGCTCGCGACGCGCCACCACCGGGCCGGTGACGGCCTCCGGAGACGCACGTCGCTCGGCTGCCGATCACGTCGCGGGCGGCGACGCGGGCGTCACGGTGGCGCCTGAGTCCGCCGGCACCGAGGCGGACGACTCCGCGGCGCGCTCGAGCGACCAGGGCGACCAGAACGCGCAGAACGACCAGGGTGATCAGGCGTCGGCCGGTGACCAGGCCTCGGAGCAGAAGGCCGAGAATGCCCCGACCGAGCAGCCGCAGAACGAGCGCGCCGGTCGCGGTCGCAACCGTGGCCGCGGTCGCGGGCGCGGCGGAGACAAGAACGACCAGGCCCAGGGTGGTCAGAACGGCCAGGGCGGCGACGCGAAGAAGGATGACCAGCCCGCGCAGGGCGGTCAGCAGGGTGGCCGTGGCCAGAACGCCGGCAACAACGGCCCGCGCGACGATGACCGTGACGACGAGTCGGGGCGGGGCCGCGGGCGCTCCCGCGACCGCAAGCGCGGGCGCGGCCAGAGCGACGACGTGGACCCGGAAATCAGCGACGACGACGTCCTGATTCCCATTGCGGGCATCCTCGATGTGCTCGACAACTACGCCTTCGTGCGCACGACCGGGTACCTTCCCGGCCCGAGCGACGTCTACGTGTCGCTCGGTCAGGTGAAGAAGTACCAGCTGCGCAAGGGCGACGCGGTCGTCGGTGCCATCCGCCAGCCGCGCGAGGGCGAGAACCAGGGGCGCCAGAAGTACAACGCCCTGGTGCGCGTCGACTCGATCAACGGCCAGAGCATCGACGAGGCGCGCTCGCGCGTCGAGTTCAGCGCGCTGACCCCGCTGTACCCGCAGGAGCGGCTGCGTCTCGAAACCTCGCCGACGAAGCTCGCGACCCGAATCATCGACCTCGTTGCGCCGATCGGTAAGGGCCAGCGCGGACTGATCGTGTCGCCGCCGAAGGCGGGCAAGACGCTCGCCCTGCAGGCCATCGCCGGCGCGATCGCCGAGAACAACCCCGAGGTTCACCTCATGGTCGTGCTCGTGGACGAGCGCCCCGAAGAGGTGACCGACATGCAGCGCTCGGTCAAGGGCGAGGTCATCGCGTCGACCTTCGACCGTCCCGCCGAAGACCACACGACCGTCGCCGAGCTGGCGATCGAGCGCGCCAAGCGCCTCGTCGAGCTCGGCCACGACGTCGTCGTGCTGCTCGACTCGATCACCCGCCTCGGCCGCGCGTACAACGTGACGGCCCCCACCAGCGGGCGCGTGCTCTCCGGTGGCGTCGACTCGGCGGCCCTGTACCCGCCGAAGAAGTTCTTCGGCGCCGCTCGCAACATCGAAGACGGCGGCTCACTGACGATCCTCGCGACGGCACTCGTGGAGACCGGGTCGAAGATGGACGAGGTGATCTTCGAGGAGTTCAAGGGCACCGGCAACATGGAGCTGCGCCTGTCGCGCCAGCTGGCCGACAAGCGCATCTTCCCGGCTGTCGACATCTCGGCCTCGGGTACCCGGCGCGAGGAGATGCTGCTCGGCAACGAGGAGGTCGCGGTCACGTGGCGCCTTCGCCGCGCGCTCGCGGGCCACGACCCTCAGCAGTCGCTCGAGATCGTGCTCGGCAAGCTCAAGGAGACGCAGTCGAACGTGGAGTTCCTCGTGCAGATCCAGAAGGCGCTGCCCCAGAACGGCGCGGCCCACAAGGGCGAGTGACCCGCGTGTTCGACAGTGTCGAGGCGCTGATCGCCGAGCACGCCGAGCTGCAAGAGCAGCTGGCCGACCCAGCGGTGCACGCCGACCCCGCGCGATCGAAGAAGCTGAATCGTCGCTACGCCGAGCTGAACCAGATCGTGCACGCGCACGACGTGTGGCAGCAGGCCGGCGACGACCTGGCCGCCGCGCGCGAACTGGCGAAAGACGATGAGGCGTTCGCCGACGAGGTTCCCGCGCTCGAGGAGGCCCTCGCCGAGGCCCAGGAGAAGCTGCGACGCCTGCTGATTCCGCGCGATCCCGACGACGGCCGCGACGTGATCATGGAGATCAAGGGCGGCGAGGGCGGCGAAGAGTCGGCGCTGTTCGCCGCCGACCTGCTGCGCATGTACTCGTACTACGCCGAGTCGCGCGGCTGGAAGGTCGAACTCCTCGACTCGACGACCAGTGACCTCGGCGGCTACAAGAACGTCCAGGTCGCCATCAAGTCGACCTCATCCGACCCCGCCGACGGCGTATGGGCGAGCCTCAAGTACGAGGGGGGCGTGCACCGCGTGCAGCGCGTTCCGGCGACCGAGTCGCAGGGCCGCATCCACACCTCGACGACCGGCGTTCTCGTGTTTCCCGAGGTCGACGAGCCCGAAGAGGTCGACATCAACCAGAACGACCTGAAGATCGACGTCTACCGGTCGTCCGGCCCCGGCGGGCAGAGCGTCAACACGACCGACTCCGCGGTGCGCATCACGCACCTGCCGACCGGAATCGTCGTGGCGATGCAGAACGAGAAGAGCCAGCTGCAGAACCGCGAGGCGGCGATGCGCGTCCTCCGCGCCCGCATCCTCGCCAAGCAGCAGGAAGAGATCGCGGCGGCGCAATCGGATGCTCGCAAGAGCCAGATCCGTGGAATGGACCGCTCGGAGCGGATCCGCACGTACAACTTCCCCGAGAACCGCATCGCCGACCACCGCACGGGCTACAAGGCGTACAACCTCGACGCCGTGATGAACGGAGCGCTCGGCCCGGTGGTCGAGTCGTGCATCCAGGCGGATGAGGAGGCGCGGCTGGCCGCTCTCGGCGACGAGGCGTGACCGGCCACGCGCGCGCATCGGGCCCCGTGAATCCGGCCGCGACGATGGATGCGCTCCTCGCGTGGGCGAGCGACGAACTCGCGGCAGCGGGGGTTCCGTCGCCGCGCAGCGACGCGGCCCTGCTCGTTGGTCACGTTCTCGATCTCGGTCGCGGCGAGGTCGAGGCGAAGGCGCTGATCGCGACCGCCGTCCCCGGCGAGCGCGTGGCCGAGGTCGTCGCGGCGGTTGAGCGTCGCGCGCGGCGCGAACCACTGCAACACATCCTGGGCACGGCCGCCTTTCGCGGTCTGAGCCTGGAGGTGGGTCCCGGCGTGTTCGTGCCGCGCCCCGAGACAGAGATCGTCGCCCAGTACGCGATCGACGCGCTGCGGGCGCGGCCCGTCGCCGAGCCGCGCGCCGTCGACCTGGGCAGCGGAAGCGGTGCCCTGGCTATCGCGCTGGCAACCGAGGTGCCCACGGCACGGGTCTGGGCCGTGGAGAAGACCCCCGAGACGGTGCCGTGGACCCGCCGCAATGTCGATCGCTACGGCGACGGGCGCGTGCGCGTCGTCGTCGCTGACCTGGCCGACGCGCTCACCGAGCTGGAGGGGACGGTCGACGTTGTCGTCTCCAACCCGCCCTATGTTCCCGAGCGGGCGCTGCCGCGCGATCCCGAGGTGCGGCTGTACGACCCGCCGGAGGCGCTGTACTCGGGCGTTGACGGCCTCGACGCTATGCGGGCCGTCGCCGCGACAGCCCACCGCCTGCTCCTGCCGGGCGGCACCCTGGTCGTCGAGCACGGCGAGGAGCAGGGGGCGGCGGTTCGCCGGATCCTCACGGACGCCGGACTTCGCGCCGCCGCGACGCATCCCGATCTGCTCGGTCGCGACCGCGCAACCACGGCCGCGCGCTGACGATTCAGGCGGCGATGCGCTCGGCGAACGTGTCGATCGCGCGCCGCAGGCCCGCCGCGTGCGCGTAGACGTGCCCGGTGATGCCGAGGGACTCCGCTCCGGCCACGTTCTCGGGGCGGTCATCCGTGAAGAACGTGGACGACGCCTCCGCGCCGTAGTGCTCCATCGCGCGGGCGTAGACGGCGGGGTCGGGCTTGCGCGCCCCGAACCGAGCACTGGCGTGGAGGTGATCGCGCCCCATGACCTCGGCCAGCTCCGGCGCCACCTCGTGCAGGTGCTCGTGGATCAGGATCGAGTTGTTCGTGAGCAGGGCGACGCGACCGAATTCGGCGGCGCGACGCACTGCCTCGAGCGCGTCGGGGCGCACGACCGTCGCCTCCGCCCGAATGCGCACCCATTCCTCGCGGGGAATATCGGCACCGATCGCGGCCGACACGACCGCGAGGTACTCATCGGCATCGGCGGGCTCTCCCGCCTCCGCGGCGAACTCCAGCCCATTCAGCCACCAGCGACGCCGCAGCTCGGTCAGGTCGTGACCCGTACGCGCGGTCAGCGCCGCCATGCGCGTGCGCCAGTCGTAGTCGCACAACACATCGTCCATGTCGAACAGGAACAACACGCGGATGTCGCATCCTTTCAGCGGGGGTGAGCGCGCCTCACTCAGGCGGGAGTACCAGTCTGCCCGACTACGATGGGAACACCATGGTGAGCGTGTTTGACTGCAGCGTCGAGGCCGAGCTCCTCGCCGGATTGCGGGCTGCGCGCGGCGCCATTGGCCGCGGCGAACTCGTGGTCATGCCGACCGACACGGTCTACGGCTTGGCGGCCGACGCCTTCCGGCCCGAGGCGGTGCAGAGGCTACTCGAGGCGAAGGAGCGCGACCGTGAGGCGCCGCCTCCGGTTCTCATTCCGGGCATCCCGACGCTGGCCGCTCTGTCCGAGGTCGTGCCCGACGAGATCACGGCGCTCGTGCGCGAGTTCTGGCCGGGCGCCCTGACGGTCGTCGTTGAGGCGCGCGAATCCCTCACGTGGGATCTCGGCGAAACCCGCGGAACCGTGGCTCTGCGCATGCCAGACGACACGATCGCCCTCAACCTGTTGGCCGACACTGGGCCGCTCGCCGTGTCGAGCGCCAATCTGAGCGGCCGACCGGCTGCCCTCACCTGTCACGACGCGCTCGACATGCTCGGCGACCGCGTCGCCGTGTACCTCGACGCCGGCCCGCGGGGCACCGCCCCGGTGAACGGCCGCGACAACGGCTCCACCATCGTCGACGCCACGAGCCTCGGCCTCCCCGAGGGCCGTCTGCGCATTCTGCGACACGGCGTCATTCCCGACGCCGAGATCGCGCGCATCGTCGGCGCGGAGCGCATCGCGTGAGATTCCTGCTGCTCATTGCTCTCATCGCCGCGGCCGTGAGCTTCGTCGGCGCCTGGGCGATCGTGCGCATCAGTCACCGTTTCAAGCTGTATCCGGGCATTCGAGAGCGTGACGTCCACACGCGCCCCACCCCGCGA
Organism: Microcella sp.; assembly: GCF_046293215.1. Classification (GTDB taxonomy): domain Bacteria; phylum Actinomycetota; class Actinomycetes; order Actinomycetales; family Microbacteriaceae; genus Microcella. The sequence continues at coordinate 76,801 of NZ_JBKBPI010000007.1, forward strand.
CTCGGGGGCATTGCGATCGTCATCGGCGTCCTGGCCGCCCTCGCCGCGGCATCGCAGATCAGCTGGTTCCGCCCCGTCTTTGCCGATCCGTGGCCCGTGCTCGCCATTGCCGCGGCGGCGCTGATCATGCTTGCGATCGGCGTGGTCGACGACATCCTCGACCTCGACTGGGTGACCAAGTTGGCCGGTCAATTGCTCGTCGGCGGCTTCCTCGCCTGGGCTGGCGTTCAGATCGTGTCCCTCCCGGTCGGCCCGGGGGAGGGCATCACCGTGCTGTCGCCCACCCTGTCGCTGATCATTACGATTCTTGCTGTCGTGCTCGTGATGAATGCCGTGAACTTCATCGACGGCCTCGACGGTCTGGTCGCGGGAGTCACGCTCATTGCCGGCGGGGTCTTCTTCGCCTACAGCTACATCCTGTCCAACCAGACCGGCCAGCTGGTCTTCACCCTGTCCACCATGGTCATGGCGGTGTTGCTCGGCGCGACCCTCGGTTTCCTGCCGTTCAACTGGCACCCGGCGAAAATCTTCATGGGTGACGGGGGAGCGCTCGTCATCGGGATGCTCATGGCCGTGTCCACGGTCACGGTCACCGGCCAAATCGACCCCGCATCAATCGGCGCTGAGCAGCTTCTTCCCGCGTTCATCCCGCTGCTGCTGCCGTTCGCGGTGCTGATTGTGCCGCTGCTCGATTTCGGACTCGCCGTTCTGCGACGTCTGCGCGCCGGCAAGAGCCCGTTCAGCGCCGACCGACTGCACCTGCACCACCGGCTGCTCGATATGGGTCACAGCCACTTCCACGCCGTGCTGATCTTCTACGCCTGGACCGCGGTGGTGGCCGTCGGCACGCTCGCCTTCATGTTCGTCGACTGGCAGATCGCGCTCGCCGGCGTCAGTGCGGGCCTCGTCGTCTGCGCTGTCGTCACCCTTGCGCCGCTGAGCCGCCGCAAGCGCGTCGAGTCGGCCGCTCAGCGCGAACCGCACCCCGACGCCGCCCTGGCGCAGTACGACCCACTCGATGCGGCCGCCCCGCCCATCGACCGTGAACCCGACCCCCGCAACGCCCCCGTCGCCGACACCCCCGAGGAGAACCGCCGGCCATGAACGTCGAAAAGACCCTGAAACTGTCGCTGATCTACGGTGCCGCGATCAGCATCCTGATTGCCATCGTCGGAAGCGTCGTCGGCGCGCTCGTCGCCGACCTGGCGGGCCTGCTGTCGGCGCTCATCGGCGCGGCGGTGGGCTTCCTCTTCGTCGGGATCACGGCGCTCAGCGTGCTGATCGCCGTGCGTACGACGAAGGACGACCCGTCCAGCCCGCTGTTCTTCGTGATCATCATGGGCGCGTGGCTTGTGAAGCTGGTCGGTTTCATCGCGTTCGTGGCCGTATTCCGCGGCGTGGATGCGTTGGACCCGATGGTTCTGTTCGTGGCCCTCGTCGCCGCAGCCGTCGGCAGCGTCGGGGCCGACGTAGTCGCCGTATTGCGCTCTCGTATTCCGTACGCGGACCCCCCGCTTCCCGGCGACTCCGCCGATTCGTCTGACCGGGGTTCGAGTTGATAGGGTTGACCCCGGTCACCCACGCCGATCACCTCGCTTTCTGATCTGACCGACGCCCTGATCTTGGAGACTGCGCTGTCTACTTCTGCCCTCGTCACTGCCTCTCTCCTGCGACCCTTCGCCGGCGAAGACGGCCAGTTCAAAGCCCCCGGGATCGACGAGTTCGTCGGTCTTCCCGCCCTCTTCTTTGAAGGCACCCCCTTCGAGATCAACCGCATCATCATGGTGCGTCTGATCGCGCTGGCGATCATGGTGCTGCTCATGTACCTGGCGCTGCGCAAGTCGCGCCTCGTGCCCAGCCGTGGTCAAGGAGCCGCCGAGATGGCGCTCGACTTCGTGCGCGTGCAGATCGCCGAGCAGATTCTCGGGGAGCGCCTGGGACGCCGCTTCCTTCCGCTTCTGGCATCGCTGTTCTTCGCCATCCTTGCGATGAACATCACCGGAATCGTGCCGTTCGCCAATATCGCGGGCACATCGCTCGTCGGCATGCCACTCACCATGGCGCTCGTGTCCTACGTGGCGTTCATTTACGCCGGTATCCGCGAGGTCGGCGGCTGGCCGTTCATTCGCAACGCGCTCTTCCCCCCGGGTGTGCCGCCCGTGCTGTACCTGCTCCTGGCGCCCGTCGAGCTGATCAACATCTTCATCATGCGGCCGGTATCGCTCGCACTGCGTCTTCTGCTGAACATGATGGTCGGCCACCTGCTGCTCGTGCTGGCGTTCTCGGCCACGAACTTCTTCTTCGTGAGCGTCGCCGGGCCCGCAGCGGCCTTCGGCGCGCTGACGCTCGCCGGCGGCATCGTCATCACGCTGTTCGAGTTGCTTATCGCCGTTCTCCAGGCGTACGTCTTCACCCTGCTTACCGCGGTCTACATCCAGCAGGCTGCGTCCGACCACCACTAACCCCCTGACCGCGCCGCCGCCCGGCGTCGCGACCACACCGGAAGGAAACACACGTGGACTCCACGATCCTCGCTCAGATCACCGGCAACATTGCCACCGTCGGCTACGGTCTCGCCGCCATCGGCCCCGGCATCGGCGTGGGTATCGTCGCCGGCAAGACCGTCGAGGCGATGGCCCGCCAGCCCGAGATGGCTGGTCGCCTGCAGGTGACGATGTTCCTCGGCATCGCGTTCGCCGAGCTCCTCGCCTTCATCGGCGTCGCCACCTTCTTCATCTTCCAGTAAGGCGTGCCCATGCTGTCGAGCTCGACGATCGTGACCGAGGCAGGAGCCGCGCTCTTCCTGCCCCCGGCCTACGACATCATTTGGTCAGCGGTGCCCTTCGCGCTGATCCTCGCGTTCTTCTTCTTCTGGGTCATGCCCCGCTTCCGGAAGATCCTGGACGAGCGCGCGGAGCTCATCGAGGGCGGCATCGCCAAGGCCGAGGCCGCGCAGGCCGAGGCATCGGCGCAGCTGGAGGAGTACAACTCGCTGCTCGCTGACGCTCGCGCTGAGGCTGGCCGCATTCGTGAGCAGGCGCGCGCCGACGGTCAGGCGATTCTCGCCGACCTGAAGCAGCAGGCTCAGGCGGAGGCCGCTCGCATTACGGCCACGGCTCAGCAGCAGATCGAAGCGGAGCGCCAAGCCGCCCTCGTCTCGCTGCGCAGCGAGGTCGGCACGCTGGCGATCCAGTTGGCGGGCAGCGTCATCGGCGAGACCCTCGCCGATGACAAGAAGTCGGCGGCCATCGTCGACCGATTCCTCGCTGACCTCGAAGCCGGCGAGAAGGCGGCGAAGTAGATGGGGTCCGCGACGCGCAGCGCCCGCGAGGCGGCCCGTCAGGCTGTCTCGTCGACGACGGGAACTGACCGGCTCGCTGGCGAGCAACTGCTGGCCGTGGCGCGCGTCATCGACGCGTCGCCCGGGCTGCAGTCCGCGCTCATCGCGGGCGACAGCGCGGCCAGTGCCACGATGCGTGACCGCGTCTTCGCCGAACTACCCGCCCCCGCCCGGTCGATTCTCGACGCGGCGCTGGCGCAGTCCTGGTCGTCGACCCGCGACCTCGTCGCGGGCATCGAAGAGCTCGGGATTCGCGTCATCGCCGCGACGGCTGCCGACGCCGAGAGCGTTGCCCGAGAGCTGCACGCCATCGGTGCGCTCGTGGCGAGCAACGCCGACCTCGAGCTCGCGCTGAGCGGCACCCGGGGCACGCCCGAAACCCGCGGAGCCGTCATCGACTCGCTTCTCGCTGGCAAGGCCAGTGACGAGGCGCGCGCCGTCATCGGCCACCTCGTCCGGGCACCGCGCGGACGCCGCATCGGTGAACTCGTGCGCACGGGAGCCGAGCTCGTCGCCGACGAGTCGGGTCGCGGGCTCGCCACGGTCACCGTGGCTCGACCCCTGACCGACGCGCAGCTCGCTGCCGTCGCCGCAACCGTGCGCGAGCGCTACGGCCGCGAGCACCTCGTGGTGCAGGTCGTCGACCCGTCCGTGGTGGGCGGTGCGCGCATCCAGGTTGGATACGAGGTCATCGACGGCAGCATCGCCGCGCGATTGACCGATCTCACGCTTCAGCTGGCGCGGTAGCGCCGGCTCACCATCCAGCGGCCCGAATGCGGGACGCGACGACGAAGGAAAAGACATGGCAGAACTTTCGATCAGCCCGGATGAGATCCGCGATGCGCTGAAAGATTTCGCGAACTCGTACGAGCCCAGTGCCGTCGCCGCGACCGAGGTAGGGCGCGTCGTCGACGCCGCCGACGGCATTGCCCACGTCGCCGGCCTGCCGAGCGTCATGGCCAACGAGCTCGTCCGCTTCGCGGACGGCACGCAGGGCCTCGCGCTGAACCTCGACGAGAACGAGATCGGTGTCGTCGTGCTCGGCGAGTTCACCGGCATCGTCGAGGGCATGGAGGTGACCCGCACCGGAGAGGTCCTCTCGGTTCCCGTCGGTGACGGGTACCTGGGCCGCGTCGTTGACCCGCTGGGTGCGCCCATCGACGGTCTCGGCGACATCGCCAGCGAGGGCCGCCGCGCCCTCGAGCTGCAGGCGCCGGGCGTCATGCAGCGTAAGAGCGTGCACGAGCCGATGCAGACCGGCATCAAGGCGATCGACGCCATGATCCCGATCGGTCGCGGTCAGCGCCAGCTCATCATCGGCGACCGCCAGACCGGTAAGACCGCCATCGCGATCGACACGATTATCAACCAGAAGTCGAACTGGGAGTCCGGCGACCCGACGAAGCAGGTGCGCTGCATCTACGTCGCGGTTGGTCAGAAGGGCTCGACGATCGCGGCCGTGAAGGGCGCGCTCGAAGAGGCCGGCGCCATGGAGTACACGACGATCGTGGCCGCTCCCGCCTCTGACCCTGCGGGCTTCAAGTACCTCGCTCCGTACACCGGTTCGGCCATCGGCCAGCACTGGATGTACGGCGGCAAGCACGTGCTGATCATCTTCGACGACCTGTCGAAGCAGGCGGAGGCCTACCGCGCCGTCTCGCTGCTGCTGCGTCGTCCGCCGGGCCGCGAGGCGTACCCCGGTGACGTCTTCTACCTGCACTCGCGCCTGCTCGAGCGTTGCGCGAAGCTCTCCGACGACCTGGGTGCGGGGTCGATGACGGGTCTTCCGATCATCGAAACGAAGGCGAACGACGTGTCGGCCTACATTCCGACCAACGTGATCTCGATCACCGACGGCCAGATCTTCCTCCAGTCCGACCTGTTCAACGCGAACCAGCGCCCCGCTGTCGACGTCGGTATCTCGGTGTCCCGCGTCGGTGGTGACGCCCAGGTGAAGAGCATCAAGAAGGTTTCCGGAACCTTGAAGCTCGAGCTGGCGCAGTACCGCTCGCTCGAAGCGTTCGCGATGTTCGCCTCCGACCTCGACGCCGCCAGCCGTCGTCAGCTCGCCCGCGGTGCGCGCCTGACCGAGCTGCTCAAGCAGCCGCAGTACTCGCCGTACCCGGTGGAAGAGCAGGTTGTGTCGATCTGGGCCGGAACGAAGGGCAAGCTCGACACGATCGCCGTCGACGACGTCTTGACGTTCGAGCGCGAGCTGCTCGACCACCTGCGTCGCAACACGTCGATCCTGACGACGCTCGCCGAGACCAACGTTCTTGACGACGCCACCGAGGCCGAGCTCGAGAAGGCGGTCGACAGCTTCGTCGCCGAGTTCGTGGGTGGTGGCGCCGGAGGCGTTCAGGCCGGGCACGAAGAGTTCGACGAGACCGAGGCCGAGGACATCAACCAGGAGAAGATCGTCCGCCGCAAGCGCTGACGAGACCATCCGACGACGTCCACACCGAAGGAAAGACGACTTTCATGGGAGCGCAACTCCGGGTCTACCGGCAGAAGATCCGCTCTGCCCAGACGACCAAGAAGATTACGCGAGCGATGGAGCTCATCTCCGCCTCGCGTATTCAGAAGGCGCAGGCGCGGATGGCGGCCTCGACGCCGTACGCACGCGCGGTGACACGCGCCGTGTCGGCCGTGGCGACGTATTCAAACGTTGACCACGTCCTGACGACGGAACGCGAGAACCCGAAGCGGGCAGCGGTCGTGGTGTTCACCTCCGACCGAGGTCTCGCGGGAGCGTTCAGCTCGCAGGTCATCCGCGAGGCGGCTGAGCTGCGCACGCGGCTCGAGGGCGAGGGTAAAGAGGTGGTTCACTACCTCGTCGGCCGGAAGGCCGTGCAGTACTTCGCCTTCCGGCGCCGCACGGCAGCGAAAGAGTGGACGGGCAACACCGACCAGCCGCAGTTCGAGACCGCGAAGGACATCGGCGACACCCTCGTCGATGCCTTCCTTCTCGGCGGCGAGAACGAGGGGGGCGTCGACGAGATCCACATCGTCTACAACCGCTTCGTGAATCTCGTGTCGCAGACCCCCGAGATCGTGCGCGTCCTGCCGCTCGAGATCGTCGACGGTGTCGACGAGCCCGACGACACCGAGCTCCTGCCGCTCTACGAGTTCGAGCCGGAAGCCGACAACGTTCTCGATGCGCTGTTGCCGGTGTACATCGAGAGCCGCATCTTCAACGCCATGCTGCAGTCCGCCGCGTCCGAGCACGCGGCACGACAGAAGGCGATGAAGTCGGCCAGCGACAACGCCGACAAGCTCATCCTCGACTACACGCGCCTGGCGAACAACGCGCGTCAGGCCGAGATCACCCAGCAGATTTCCGAGATCGTGGGCGGCGCCGACGCCCTGGTATCGGCGAAGTAACCACAAGAAAAGGGAAAAGCACCCATGGCTACCGCAACCACGAAGAAGCAGGCCCAGCCGGCCGCTGTCGCTGGCGTCGGCCGCGTCGCACGCGTCACCGGCCCGGTCGTCGACATCGAGTTCCCGCACGATGCCATCCCCGGCATCTACAACGCGCTCGAGACCGACATCACGATCGGTTCCGAGACCACCACGCTGACCCTCGAGGTCGCGCAGCACCTCGGAGACGACCTCATCCGCGCCATCGCGCTGAAGCCGACCGACGGCCTCGTTCGTGGCCAGGAGGTGCGCGACACCGGTGCCGCCATCTCGGTGCCCGTCGGTGACGTCACCAAGGGCAAGGTCTTCAACGTCATCGGTGAGGTACTGAACGCCGAGCCGGGCGAGACCATCGAGGTGACCGAGCGCTGGCCGATCCACCGCAAGCCCCCGGCGTTCGACCAGCTCGAGTCGAAGACCCAGCTGTTCGAGACGGGCATCAAGGTCATCGACCTGCTGACCCCGTACGTGCAGGGTGGAAAGATCGGCCTCTTCGGAGGTGCCGGCGTCGGCAAGACCGTCCTCATCCAGGAGATGATCCAGCGCGTGGCGCAGGACCACGGTGGTGTGTCCGTGTTCGCCGGCGTTGGTGAGCGCACTCGTGAGGGCAATGACCTCATCCAGGAAATGGAGGAGGCCGGCGTCTTCGACAAGACCGCCCTCGTCTTCGGCCAGATGGACGAGCCCCCGGGCACCCGTCTACGCGTGGCGCTGTCGGCCCTGACGATGGCCGAGTACTTCCGTGACGTGCAGAAGCAGGACGTTCTGCTGTTCATCGACAACATCTTCCGCTTCACGCAGGCCGGTTCGGAGGTGTCGACCCTGCTCGGTCGTATGCCCTCGGCCGTGGGTTACCAGCCGAACCTCGCCGATGAGATGGGTATCCTCCAGGAGCGCATCACCTCGACGCGCGGTCACTCGATCACCTCGCTGCAGGCGATCTACGTGCCCGCCGACGACTACACCGACCCGGCCCCGGCGACCACGTTCGCGCACCTCGACGCGACGACCGAGCTGAGCCGTGAGATCGCGTCGAAGGGCCTCTACCCCGCGGTCGACCCGCTCACCTCGACGAGCCGCATCCTCGACCCGCTCTACATCGGTGAGGACCACTACCGCGTGGCCACCACGGTCAAGCAGATCCTGCAGAAGAACAAGGAACTGCAAGAGATCATCGCGATCCTCGGTGTCGACGAGTTGAGCGAGGAAGACAAGATCACGGTGTCGCGCGCACGCCGTATCCAGCAGTTCCTCTCGCAGAACACCTACATGGCGAAGAAGTTCACCGGTGTCGAGGGCTCCACGGTGCCGCTGAAGGACACGATCGAGTCGTTCGACGCGATTGCCCGCGGTGACTTCGACCACGTGGCCGAGCAGGCCTTCTTCAACGTCGGCTCGATCAGCGACGTCGAAGAGAAGTGGGCCAAGATCCAGGCGGAGAACGAGTAATCGTGGCAGAGCTGTCCGTCAGCGTCGTCGCGGCCGACCGCGAAGTGTGGTCGGGCGCGGCGAAGCAGATCGTCGCGCGCACGACCGAGGGTGAGATTGGTATCCTTCCCGGCCACGAACCCGTCCTCGGGATCCTCGGCGCGGGAGAGGTTCGTATCACCCCCGTGTCGGGTTCGCCCATCATCGCGCGTGCGGAAGACGGCTTCCTCTCGGTCGAGAACGACACCGTGACGGTCGTCGCGGGCTTCGCCGAGATCCAGTAGTTCTTCGTGCTCGTTGCCATGGCCGGCCTCCCCGGCGCGGGGAAGTCGGCCGTGGCCGAGCAGATTGCGGCACGACTGTCGATCCCGGTGGTCTCCGTTGATCCTCTCGAGTCGGCCATCTTGAGCGCCGGCATCGATGCGGGCCAGCCCACGGGGCTCGCCGCCTACCTCGTTGCCGAGCGCATCGCCGAGGCGGTGCTGCGATCTCGGCAGAGTCTCATCGTCGACGCGGTCAACGCGGTGCAGCCGGCGCGTGAGCAGTGGGTGCTGCTCGGCGATCGCTACGGCGTCGAGACGCGCTTCATCGAGGTTGTCTGCAGCGACCGTGACGTGCATCGCGCTCGGCTCGAGCAGCGACGACGCGATCTGGCGCACATTGCCGAGCCCTCCTGGTATGCGGTCGAGCAGTCGCTCGACGAGTACGCCCCCTGGTCGCACCTGGCCGAGCAGCGCCCGCGCCTTCAGCTCGACACGATTCAGCCCCTTCCCGAGCTCGTCGATCGCGCGGTCGCGTTCCTGCGATCGTGACGATCATCCTGCTTCCCCCGTCGGAGACGAAGCGCGACGGGGGCCACCCGCGCAGCGCCGACGAGACGGCCCGGTTTCCCCAGCTGGATGAGCAGCGCGCCGTGGCACGCCAGGCTCTCGCGGCTCTTGTTGCCGGTTCAGACGATGAGGCGATCGCCCGCGCGCTGAAGGTCGGCCACCGCGCTGCCCCCGCCGAGATCGCGCGTGACCGGGCACTCGACGGTGCTCCCGTGATGCCCGCCGTCGACCGCTACACCGGGGTGCTGTACGACGCGCTGGACGCGGGTTCTCTGTCGGAGCCGGCGCGAGACGAACTCGGCCGCTCCGTGGTTGTGCAGTCGGCACTCTGTGGCCTGGTGGGCGCTCTCGAGCCGATACCGGCATACCGCCTCTCCGCGGGCTCCCGCCTTCCCGGCGTGGTCATGACATCGCTGTGGGCGCGGCCGAGCACCGAGGCTCTCGCCGACACGGGGGAGACCCTCGTCGACCTGCGGTCGGCCAGCTATGCGGCGCTCGGCCCCCTGCCTGCGCCCGCTCCGGGCCGCGAAGTCGCGAGTGTCTCCGTCGTGGCGCGCGACGCGGACGGCACGACGCGCGCGCTGAACCACTTCAATAAGCGCGGCAAGGGGCTGTTCGTTCGCGACCTCGTAACCGCCGGACCGGTTCCGCCCACGCTCGACGCGCTGTGCACGCACGCCCGCGACATCGGGTGGGAACTGCGACGCACGGGCGACACGGCACTCGAACTGGTCGTGCCCCACGACCGCTGACGCGATCGCGCGTCAGCCTGCCGAGCGCCAACAACCGGCGACGTGATCGTCGACGACACCGGTTGCCTGCAGCAGGGCATACATGGTCGTGGGGCCCACGAAGCGAAAACCACGGGCCTTCAGGGTCGCCGCGAGGGCGCGCGACGCGTCGGTGTGGGCCGAAATCTCCGCGAGCGTCGCCGGGCGCCGGCGCGCAGAGGGCTCGGGTGCGAATGACCACACAAGCGCGTCGAGACCGTGCGGTTGCTCAGACTGCCACGACACGAGTGCCCGCGCGTTCGCGATGGTCGCCTCAATCTTGCGGCGGTTGCGGATGATCGTGGAATCGTCGAGCAGGCGCTGAACGTCAGCCTCGCCGTACTCCGCGACCACGGCCGGGTCGAAGCCGGCAAATGCCCGCCGAAACGCGTCGCGGCGGCGCAGAATCGTCAGCCACGACAGCCCGGACTGAAAGCCCTCCAGTGCCAGGCGCTCGAACAGCCCCTGGTTGCCGCGGACGGGCACGCCCCACTCGTCGTCGTGATAGCGGCGCAGCTCGTCCACATCGCCGACCCACGCGCACCGCGGCCGCCCGTCAGGACCACGCACGGTCGCGAGATCAGTATCGGGGGAGGGGAGGGTGAGGGAATCGGGCATGCGCGAACGCTACCGGGCGCATGCGACCGTTTCCGAGCATCCGCGTCGAGATGGGGAGGCGGAGCACCTCCTCGACGTTTGGGAGGATGGGGGACATGACGGACATGACCTACCGCACCCTCGGCACCTCAGGCCTGCGGGTCTCGAGCGTCGGACTCGGCTGCAACAACTTTGGCCGACCCGGCACGGCGACCGAAGACGACGAGGGCGCGGCCCGGGTGATGCACGCCGCGATCGATCACGGCATCACGCTGTTCGACACGGCCGACATCTACGGCTACAGCTACGGCCGCAGCGAAGAGATGATGGGGAGGGCGCTCGCGGGTAAGCGCGACCAGATCGTGCTCGCCACCAAGTTCGGCCACACCGACTACGAGAGCCCCATTCCGCACTGGGGTGCACGGGGCTCGCGCCGCTATGTGCGGCTCGCCGTCGAGCAGAGCCTGTCGCGTTTGAAGACCGACTGGATCGATCTCTACCAGCTGCACACCCCTGACCCCCTCACCCCGATCGAGGAAACGCTCGCCGCACTTGACGAGCTCATCGACGAGGGCAAGGTGCGCTACATCGGCCACTCGAACTTTGCGGCGTGGCAGCTGGTCGAGGCTGACCTGGTCGCTCAATGGCGAGGCCACGAACGCTTCATCTCGGCGCAGAACGAGTTCAACCTGCTCACCCGGGAGGCGGAACGCGAACTCCTGCCGGTCGCCGAGGCCTACGGGGTCGGATTCCTGCCGTGGTTCCCGCTGTACAACGGGTTGTTCACCGGCAAATTCAGTCGCTCCGGCGGCCCCGCGGACACCCGCATCATGCGCCAGCGCCCCCACTTGCTCGAGAACGCCCCGTGGGATGCCATCGATGCCTACGCGACCTTCTGCTCCGATCGCGGAATCGGGATGCTCGAGGCGACGATCGGGTGGCTGCTGTCGCGTCCCGCCATGGCGTCCGTCATTGCCGGGGCCACAACCGTCGAGCAGGTCGCGCAGAACGCGTCCGCCGCGGCGGCGTGGGTCCCGACGGCCGACGACCTCGAGGAAATCGATCGGCTGTTTCCGATCTAGCGGTCGGGCTCCGTGTCCTGCGGGGTGACGGAGATGTTGATCGCGCGGTTGAGTTCCGCAGCCTCGGCGTTCAGCGCCTCCAAGTCGGCAACCAGTGCGTTGTACCGGTCGACGGCGTCGTTCAGAGCGTCGCGCGAGGCTTCGAGAGCCTCCTGACGCGCGATGATTTCGGCGCGTTCGGCCGCGAACTGCTCTTCGCTGTCAAAGGCTCCTGGCGTATTGGCGCGCTCGTTGAAGTCGGCGATGTCGGCGGCCAATTCGTCGGATTCGCGCAGAAAGTCGGCGCGATCGTCATCGATGACGGCCGAGAGTTCCGTGAGATCGGCGTTGAGCGCCTCGAGTCTCTGGTCGAGATCGCGGAAGACGGCGTTTGCCTCCGCGTACAGGGCAGTGACGCGCCCACGGTCGTCGAACCACCCCGCATAGTGGTCGCTGAGAACGGACGAGAGTTCGGCCACCTCCGTGCCGAGAATCGCGTAGAGCTCGGGAATCCGCGATCCGGGATCGAGTTCCTCGTACAGCGCAATGCGTTCCACCAGCTCGTGATCGGGGCCGAGAGCGGCGAAGGCCTCCTCGAGCGGGCCAGCAAGCGCATCCTGCTCGGCGGAGGTCATGCGGTCCCAGGCGGCGTGCAGCATCTCATGCGCGGCGACAACCACCTGAAGCCCCTCGAGGTCGGGCGAGCTGATCGGAAAGAGGAAGATGCGCCCCTCGCTCAGCGTGTAGCAGCCGAGCACGCCGATGCCGGGTTCACGGAAGGTGCACACCTCGTCGAACTGCGCTGCGGGGACGACCTCGGGACGGCTGGCGTAGAACAGAAAACGGCCGCGCTCGCTGAGCCCCGCACGATCGGCCAACGCCGCAATCTCGGTCGGTGGTGTGTAACGAGAGACCGTCCAGTGGTCGGCGACGACCCGCGGATTCTGCGTCGCCCAGGCCAGTCCGCCGATGAGCACGAGCTGGACGGCCACCAGAATGAGCGCGAGGGTGAGGGCGATCGCGCGCCCCACCCGGGCGGCGGGCGGAAGGCGTCGGGTCTCGTCGACGGTCACCCGTCCACGGTAACGTGCGCCGCCTGGCTAGAGCGCGAGGACGGCGATCGCCGCGTTGAGCGTCATGGCGTACAGCACCCACGCGAAGGCGGGCAGAAGCATCACGGCGCCCGCCCGGGTCAACTCCCAGAAGCGGAATAGCGTGGCAAGCAGCACAATCGCCGCGAGCACAATCACGACCAGGGCGGCCCACGGTCCGGCGGCCCCCACGACGCCGCCGAGGCCGAAGAACGCGGGAGCCCACACCGCGCCGAGGGCCAGCTGAAGAATGTAGACGGTGAGCGCAGCGGAGCGTTCTTCCGTCTCGGGCGTCTGCCAGACGAGCCACGCGCCGATCGCCATGAGTCCGTAGGTGAGAGCCAGCACGGGAGCGAAGACGTCGTCAGCCGGAGTCCACATCGGCTTGTCTGCCGTGGCGTACCAGCCGGCGGCAGCGTGAGCAGCGACGAGCGCCCCCGTTGCGGCGACGGCCGCGCTGATGACGAGGAAGGCGAGCAGCGTGGCGATCGACCGGGAACGCGAGGGCCGCGGCGTCTCTCGGCCAGCGGTCGCGGTGGTCGCGCCTGGTCGTCCCTGCTCAATCACGCCATGAGCGTAGAAGTCGAGTCTCCACGTCCCCTGCGCGTCGACTCATGAGCAGCCGAAACCGGCCGGCGCAGCCCGCGCGTGCCGTGACCGCAGCGCTAGGGCAGGACGACCGCGTAGGCCACGGTGATGGAGGCCGCGTAGATCACCCAGATGGCGTACGGCGCGGTCAGGATGCTCGCGGTACGGCGCACCTGCCAAAACTCGCTGACCATGACAACCAGGGAGAGCAACAGCGCCATGTGGATGCCGAGCGCGAGCCACGTGGCGAGGGAGCCGATGGCGGGATACAGGGCGAAAAACACGGGCGACCACAGGCTGTTGAGCACCATCTGGACGACGTAGGCCGTCAGCGCGGTCTTCACGCGTCGCCGGCGCCGCTCGCGCCAGATGAGCCACGCCGCCACCGAGATCGCGACATACAGCGCCGACCATACGACGCCGAATGCCCAGTTCGGCGGCACCCAGATCGGGGGAGTGACGTCGGCGTACCAGCCCTGGATGTGGGGCCGGGATACGGCGGAGCCGACGGTGGCGATGACGGCGTTCACGGCGATGAGCCCCGCGAGCATGAGCACGGCGGCGGGGTCCCACACGCGCGGGCGCCGCCGAGTCGCGGGCAGGTGCCGGGGCGCAGCCGTCGTCGTCATCTGCCGAGTATGGCGGAGTTCGTCGCGCGCTGCGAGGGCTGGACACTCGGGCGGGTCGCCGCTAAGGTCGCGGCCGCCCGCCCGAGTCGTCGCCGCTTACAGGCGGTTGGATGCCTCGGTGAGCACCGCGCGCAGGATCGCCTCGATCTCGTCGAACTCCTTCTCGCCGATGGTGAGCGGCGGCGCGAGCTGGATGACGGGGTCGCCGCGGTCGTCGGCGCGGCAGTACAGGCCGGCGTCGAACAACGCCTTGGAGAGGAAACCGCGCAGCAGGCGCTCCGACTCGTCCTCGTTGAAGGTTTCGCGCGTTTCCTTGTTCTTCACGAGCTCGATGCCGAAGAAGTAGCCCTCACCGCGCACGTCGCCGACGATCGGCAGGTCCTTGAGCCGCTCGAGGGCGGCGCGGAACTTCGGCGAGTTCTCGCGAACGTTCTGGAGGATGTTCTCCTCCTCCATGATCGCGAGGTTCTCGAGCGCGACGGCGGCCGAGACGGGGTGCCCCGCGAAGGTGTAGCCGTGGTAGAACGCGGTCTGCCCGTGCTTGAAGGGCTCGTAGATGCGGTCCGAGACGATCATCGCTCCGAGCGGCGAGTAGCCACTGGTGAGGCCCTTCGCGCTCGTGATGATGTCGGGAACGTAGCCGAGAGCGGTGCACGCGAACATCTCGCCGATGCGTCCGTAGGCGCAAATCACCTCGTCGCTGACGAGCAGGACGTCGTACGTGTCGCAGATCTCGCGAACGCGCTGGAAGTATCCCGGAGGCGGCGGGAAGCAGCCGCCCGAGTTCTGTACCGGCTCGAGGAACACCGCGGCGACGGTGTCGGGGCCTTCAAAGAGGATCGCCTCCTCGATGCGGTTCGCCGCCCACTGGCCGAACTCCTCCAGCGACCCGTGGAAGCCCATCTCTTCGGCGCGGTAGTAGTTGGTGTTCGGCACGCGGAACCCGCCGGGGGTGAGCGGCTCGAACATCTCTTTCATGCCGGGAATGCCGGTGATCGCGAGTGCGCCCTGCGGCGTGCCGTGATAGGCGACGGCGCGCGAGATGACCTTGTGCTTCATGGGCTTACCCATGAGCTTGAAGTACTGCTTGGCGAGCTTCCAGGCCGATTCGACCGCTTCGCCACCGCCGGTCGTGAAGAAGACACGGTTGAGGTCGCCGGGGGCGTAGTCGGCGAGCTTGTCAGCGAGTTCGATCGCCGCGGGGTGGGCGTACGACCACAGCGGGAAGAAGGCCAGTTCCTCGGCCTGCTTGCGGGCGGCTTCGGCGAGACGCTCACGCCCGTGACCCACCTGCACGACGAACAGGCCGGAGAGGCCGTCGATGTACTTCTTGCCGTCGGCGTCGTAGACGTGGTGGCCCTCACCGCGCACGATGATGGGCACGCCGTTGCCGGCCTCCATGCCGGACTGACGCGCGAAGTGCATCCAGAGGTGGTCCTTCGCCTTGCGCTGCAGGTCAGCGTGCTCGCTCGCGGCGATGGCACCCGCGAGGACGCCGTCGTCGACGGTGTGCTGCGCGGTGTGCGCGTCGTGGTGGGTGGTGTCGGCCGTGGCGGCCTTCTTTTTGCTGCGCGTGAAGATACTCATCTCGTTCCCCAGTTGTAGAACTGCTTTTGCAGTCGTAGATAGACGAAGGTCTCGGTGCTCGCGACGCCCTCGATGCCGCGGATGCGGGTGTTGAGCAGGCTGATCAGGTCGTCGTCGTTCTCGCAGACAACCTCGGCGAGGATGTCGAAGCTGCCCGCGGTCAATACGACGTAGTCGACCGCGGGAATACTCGCGAGGGTCTCCGCGACCGCGGTCGTGTCGCCCGTCACCCGAACGCCGATCATCGCCTGTCGGTAGAAGCCCAACTGCATGGGGTCGGTGACGGCGACAACCTGCATGACCCCGGCATCGGTGAGCTTCTGCACGCGCTGGCGCACGGCGGCCTCGCTGAGACCGACTGCCTTGCCGATTTCGGCGTACGAGCGTCGGCCGTCGGTCTGCAGCTGTTCGACGATAGCTTTGGAGACGTCGTCGAGCTGGACCGGCTTCGGGCGTGCGGACATGCTCCTGATTCTGACAGCGGTAACGACCTTTGGCAAGCGATTCCGCATCATGTTGGGGATAAATGCGACGGATTCCGTCGTTGACCTCTGGATTCACGCGGCGCGCCCGACTATCGTGGGCCCTATGAGTGAGACGATCCTGCGCCCGATTATCGACGGAGCCGAGGTCGACAGCGTCGCCGACGACGCCATCGCCCTCATCGACCCCGCGACGGAGGAGGTGTACGCGCACGCCCCCATCTCCCCGCAGGTCGAGATCGACCGTGCCTACGCCGCCGCTGAGCGCGCCTTTGCCTCCTGGGGGCGCACGACCCCCGCCGAGCGTCAGCTCGCGCTCTTCCGCCTTGCCGATGCCATGGAGGCGCGCGCTGACGAGTTCGCCGACCTGGAGTCGCAAGACACGGGTAAGCCGCGCGCGTCGCTCGTGGCCGACGAAATCGATCAGTCGGTCGATCAGCTGCGATTCTTCGCCGGCGCCGCCCGCGACCTCGACGGGCGTTCGGCGGGCGAATACCTGGCCGGCCACACCTCGTTCATTCGCCGCGAACCCATAGGCGTCATCGGCCAGGTGACCCCCTGGAACTACCCGCTCAACATGGCGGTCTGGAAAATCGCCCCGGCCATCGCCGCCGGCAACACGGTCGTCCTGAAGCCGTCAGACACGACGCCGCAGTCGACGCTCCTCCTGGCCAGGCTTGCCGCGGAACACCTGCCCGCCGGAGTCCTCAATGTCGTCACGGGCGACCGTTCGACCGGTGCGGCGCTCCTGCAGCACCCGACCCCGCAAATGGTGGCGATCACCGGTTCGGTGCGAGCCGGTATGCAGGTTGCCCGCGCGGCGGCGGACGATCTGAAGCGGGTCCACCTCGAATTGGGCGGCAAGGCGCCGGCCATCGTGTTCCCCGACGCCGACCCGGCTGCCGTGGCGGAGGGGCTCGTGCTGGCCGCGTACTTCAACGCCGGCCAAGACTGCACGGCCGCGACCCGCGTTATCGTGCACGAGTCGATTCACGACGAGGTGGTGGCGGCGCTCGCGGCCCGAGCCCGCAGCCACGCGAAGACGGGCGCGCCGCACGAGGAGGGCATCCTGTATGGCGCCCTCAACAACGCCGACCAGCTCGCCCGCGTATCGGGTGTCGTCGACCGACTCCCCGCGCACGCCGACATTGTCACCGGCGGTGCCCGGCAGGGCGACCGGGGCTACTTCTACGAGGCGACCATCGTCACGGGCATGCAGCAGGACGACGAGGCGGTGCAGGAGGAGATCTTCGGGCCGGTCCTCACGGTGCAGACCTTCCGCACCGAGGAGGAGGCGCTCGCCCTGGCGAACGGCGTGCGGTACGCCCTGGCGGCGTCCGTGTGGACCGACCACCACGCCAGGGCCATGCGCTTCAGCCGCGACCTTGACTTCGGCTGCGTGTGGATCAACACACACATTCCGTTCGTCAGCGACATGCCACACGGTGGCTTCAAGCACTCCGGTTACGGCAAGGACCTCTCGCACTACGGCTTCGAGGACTACACGCGGATCAAGCACGTGATGAGTTTCCTCGGCGAGGACTGATCTCGGGGTACCGTGACGGGGTGCGCGCCGACGACCCCGAGAACAGTGACCGGCGCGACATCGATGACACGGTTATCCGGCTCGTCGAGCCGTCTGTGTCGACGGCCGAGCGTCCGGTCAGCGTTGCTGTCGATGAGGTGTTGCGCTCGCTGCCGGGCGTTCGTGCCGTGCGACACGCGGCCGATGACGACGCTGACTCCGACGGGCCTGCCGAATCGGACGTCGCCCACTGGATGCTCGTCGTGCGCGGCACGACCACGGTCGTGCCTCTCGATCGTCCGGTCATCGTCGGTCGCGCCCCCGCGGGCTCTCGCGTGCCGTCCGGGGCGGATCCCCGTCGTCTCGTGGTGCCCCCTGACCGAGTCGGGGTCTCATCGACCCACGCGCGCATCGAGCAGCTCGGCCACACCCTCGTCGTGAGCGACCTCGGATCAACGAACGGTCTGCACGTACACTGGGCATCCGGGCCTCCCCGAAGGCTCCGACCAGGCGAGTCCTGTGCGGTCCTGCCCGACAGCGCCGTCGACCTTGGCGACGGCATCGTTCTTGAATTCCGTCCGAACCCGTCCGCCCCCCAGGAGTCGCCGTGACCGCCATCGGCCGCAGCACCGTGCGCCACATCGTCGGCTTGCCGGCGCGCACGGGCGCCATCGAGCTCGCGTGGCACGGGGTGACTCATGTCGGCTACCGCCGGGCCCACAACGAAGACAGCTACCTCGCCGATGTGCCGCTGTTCGCCGTCGCCGACGGCATGGGTGGCCACCTGCACGGTGATCGCGCGAGCGACGCGGTGGTGCGGCGACTGCAGGCCGCGGCGACCGGCGACTTCGTCGGCCGCGACGAGATTTCCGATGCGCTGCACCGCGCGACGTGGGACATCCACGACCTGGACGACGAGCAGCGGGGCATCGGCACGACCGTGACGGGAGCGGCGCTGAGCTGTGATGACGACGGTGCACGCTTCACCGTGTTCAACGTCGGCGACTCGCGCGTCTACGCCTTTGCGCGTAACGACCTGCGCCAGGTGACGGTTGATCACTCGCTGGTGCAAGAACTGGTCACCGCCGGCGAGCTCGCTGCAGAAGACGCCGAGGCTCACCCGGAAGCGAACGTCATTACTCGGGCTGTCGGGTTCTCGCTGGAGCCCGAGATCGATTTCGTGGACCTGCCCCTGGAAACCGGGATGCGCATCCTGATCTGCTCCGATGGGCTCACCAAGGAGGTTCCACACGAGCGGCTGCGGCTGCACCTCGCCGCGCGTCTGAGCGCCCGCGAGACGGCGAACGCCCTCCTTGATGCCGCGCTGGCGCAGGGCGGGCGCGACAACATCACGCTGATTGTGATCGACGTGGTGCGCGCTCCTGCCGCGGCGAACTGAGAGCACCTCCTACACTTATCGAAATCACACCGGGAGGGGGGTCTCGTGGTGCACCGTCGGCCGTCAACGCCCCCGATCCTGCCCGGATTCACGCACGTGCGTTTGCTCGGCACCGGCGGCTTTGCCGACGTCTTCCTCTACGAGCAGAACATGCCGCGCCGCCAGGTGGCCGTCAAGGTCATGCTCGCCGACGTCGTCACCGAAAGCGTTCGGCGCATGTTCCAGGTCGAGGCGAATCTGATGGCGCAGCTGTCGTCGCACCCGGGAATCCTCACCGTGTATCAGGCGAGCATCTCGGCCGACGGCCGGCCGTACCTCGTCATGGAGCTGTGCAGCGCGCAGTTGGCCGATCGATTCCGAAAAGAGCGCATCCCGGTCGCGGAGGTGCTGCGTATCGGCGTGCAGATCGGCAGTGCGATTGAAACGGCTCACCAGAGCGGCGTGCTGCACCGCGACATTAAGCCGTCAAACATCTTGACGACCCTGTTCGGCCACCCGGTGCTGAGCGACTTTGGCATCGCCGCAAGCCTCGGGGCTGCTCCCGATGCCGGTGACACCGTCGGCATGTCAGTGCCGTGGTCGGCACCCGAGGTGCTGCTCGACGAGACGACCGGAACCGTGGCCAGTGAGATCTGGTCGCTCGCGGCCACTCTGTATTCCCTCGTTGCGGGGCGCTCGCCATTCGAGCAGCCAGGCGGGTCGAACGAGACCAGCGATCTGATCGCCCGCATCACCCGATCCCGGCTTCCCGCCATCGGTCGGGACGATGTGCCTGATTCGCTCGAGGCCGTGCTCCGCCGCGGCATGAGCAAGGACCCCGTCAAACGGCAACAGAGCGCGATGGAGCTCGTCCGAGACCTGCAACGCATCGAGGCCGAGCTCGGGCTCGCGCCCACCCACGCCGATGTCGCGCTCGATGACTGGGCGCGCGCGATCAGCGGCGATACCGGCGAGCAGACGGTTGTCCGCGCCCAGTCGCCGCGCACACCATCGCCCGGGAAGCCCCGCCGGCGTCGCCGCCGCCCCGTCGAGCTCGAGAACACCGTGGCATCCTCCGGAGCGGGTACGGAGACGCGGCGGCGCACGACGATGTCACGTCGATCCAACATCATCGCCACCGCGCTCATCCTTGTGGCACTCGTTGTCGTCGGGCTGGGCGCAACCGCCACCTGGCTCGCCGTGAACAATGAGGACGGAACGCTGCCGCGGGTCAGCGACGTCCGAGCGGAGGTCGCGGGCCCCGAAGTGACCTTCTCGTGGGACGACCCCGGGCTCATCGACGGAGACAGCTACCACGTGCGGCTCGACAACGGCACGCCCGCTCTGCAGCGGCGAGCGGAATTCGCCGTCGTTGCCGAGCCCGGCCAGCGCGTGTGCATCGTCGTGCGCGTCGCGCGCGAGGGGCGCATCGGGCCCGCGAGTGCCGAGCGGTGCGCTCAAACGGACGGGGCCTGAGCCGTGGTTCTCGCCGCTACCCGACAGACCGCTCGCCGCCGATCGGCCTGGATGAGCGCGGTCAGCGGCACGCTGATCGCGGCGGTCGTCTCGACGGTCGCGATCCTCTACGACGGCTTCGAGGCCCAGCGCGCCGACCTCAACGACGGGGCACTGTGGGTCGCTAGCGGGGAGCGTCAGGCGGTGGCGCGCGCCAATGTGCAGATCGCCGCGCTCGACGCGCTCGTCGAGACCGAAGGGGCTGACCTGCGCGTGCGGCATCACGGTTCCGATGTCGTGGTGATCGACCAGCAGAACGCCTCGGCTGAGGTGCTCGACGTCGCCCGCGCGCAGGTCGATTTCTCTGTTCCGTTGCCACCCACCGACGCCGATGTGCAATTCCTTGGCGACACGGTGATCGTGCACACCGCGTCGACGGGTGACCTGTGGACCGTTCCCTGGGTGCTGTTCGACGACTTCGATGCGACCCGCGCCGCGCCGCTGTCGTTCGGGCCGGGCTCGCGCGTGGCCACCACGGAACGCTTTGGCGTGCTGGTCGCCGCCCCATCCACCGGTGACGTGTATCGACTCGCGCCGGATCGCCTCGATCGCGTTGCGGAGACCTGGCAGGTTCCCGTCTCCGACGGCGCAGAGCTCGCGGTGTCGATCGCCGCCGATACGTGGTGGGCCTACGACCCAGAATCGCGCACGCTGTTTCGCGACGGAGAGCCCATCGATCTCACCGCCGTCGTGGGTGACAGTGACGTGGCGCTGGCACAGCCGAGCGACCACGCCCGGGAACTCATCGTGGCCTACGACGCGGGAGCCATCGCGATTGATGCCGGTGGGGCCGTGCGACCCTTGGTCAGCGACCGTGCCGGAGCGCCGATCGCTCCGGTAGTGATCGATGACTGCGTCGTGATCGCGTGGATGGACGGGTCGGCGTGGCGATCGTGTGCCACGCCCGCATCCGTCTCGCTCCCCGGACTGGCGCCGACGAGCACGCTCGAATTCGTGGTGCGAGAGCGGCGGGTCGTGCTCAATGACCGCGCCTCCGGTGCCGTCTGGGATGTGCTCGGCACGGGGGCCCTGATTGACAACTGGGATGACCTGCTCGCGCAGGAGCAGGACGAGCGCGAAGAGGTCATCGATGCGCTCGATGTTCCCCCGGAGACCGAACGCGTTCAGCAGCCCCCCACCGCCGTCGACGACGAGTTCGGCGCTCGGCCCGGACGCTCGACCGTCCTGCCGGTGCTCCTCAACGACAGTGATCCGAACGGGGACGTCCTCGTGGTCAGCGAGGTCACCGAGCTCGACCCGGAGGTGGGGCGGCTTGACATCGTCGACAGCGCACAGAAGATCCAGCTGACCCTGCCGGATGACGCGTCCGGAGTGGTGAGTTTCGGGTACACCATCACCGACGGGCGCGGCGGCTCTGACTCGGCGACGGTGGTGGTGACCGTGCGCCAGCCCTTCGAGAACGGGGCACCCTTCCAGGTTCGGCCCGCGCGCACCACGGTGGCCGAGGGGGGCAGAGTCTCGGCGAATGTGCTCGGTGAGTGGGTCGACCCCGACGGTGACCCGATCTTCCTCGAAGAGGCGACGATCGCATCCCCCGACCAGGTCGCGGCCCGGCCCGATGGGCGCGTGACCGTCGCCGAACGCGGCGGCCAGGGAGACTTGCGATCCGTGCAGCTGCGCGTCTCCGACGGCACGTTGACCGGAACCGGAGAGCTCGCCGTCACCGTGCGGCCGGCCGGGCAGGTGCCCATCATTGCGGAACCCTTCGCGGTGCAGGCGTTCGCCGGCCAAGAGGTGCGGATCGAGCCGCTGCGCTCGGTGCGCGGGGGGACCGGACCGATTCGCTTGATTTCGGTACCCGAGCGCTCCGGAGCAACGGTCACGCCGCGGCTGGAACGCGGCTTCTTCCGATTCGTCTCCGACGAGGTGCGCACCCACTACGTCGAATACGTCGTGAGCGACGGCGACCAAACCGCCACCGGCCTCGTCCGCGTCGACGTGTCGGCACCCCCGGATCTCGCGGCGCCCATCACGGTTCCGAAGACGGCCTACGTGCGGTCACTGAGCAGCGCGACGGTCGCCGTGGCCACGACCGACATCGACCCCGCGGGCGGAGTGCTCGTCGTGACCGGCGTGACAGACGTGCCAAGCGGCAGCGGCATCCGCGCGGAGGTCATTGATCAGCGCGATGTGCGCATCTCTCTCACGCGACCGCTTTCTGGCCCCGTCGCCGTGACCTACCGAGTCTCGAACGGCTTCGCGGACGCGGTGGGCACGATCACCGTGATCGAGATTCCGCGCCCCGACACCCTGCAGCCTCCGATCGCCAATGACGACGCCGTGACCGTGCGCGTGGGCGATGCGGTGACTATTCCCGTGCTCGACAACGACGAGCATCCCGATGATGAGCCGATCACCCTCAATCCGCAGCTGGTGCGCGGGCTGGAGGGGGACGACGGGTTGCTGTTCGTGAGCGGCGACCGGCTGCGCTACCTCGCTCCTGACCGGCCGGGCGACTTCACCGCCGTGTACGAGGTGCTGGGACCGCTGGGTATCGAGCGCGCGCAGGCGACCGTGCGCATCAGCGTGCGTGAGGTGGATGAGGCGACCAACGCCCCACCGGTGCCGCGCACCATCACGGCGCGGGTCATCGCGGGGGAGACCGTGCGCATCCGTATCCCGGTGGGCGACATGGACCCGGACGGCGATTCGGTGCAGGTTGTCGGGCAGGAGACCGCGCCCTCGCGCGGTGTGGTCGTGGAAACCGGAATCGACTACTTCGACTACCAGGCGGGGGAGTACGCGGCGGGCACGGATGAATTCCGCTACACCGTCGTCGACTCGCTGGGCGCCCGGGCCTCCGGCACGGTTCGCGTCGGCATCAGTCCGCGGCTCGACGGCGCCCGTAACCCCGTCGCCAACGATGATCAGGTCACCGTGCGACCGGGCGGAACGGTGCTCGTGCCGGTCTTGGAGAACGACTCCGACCCCGACGGCGGGGTGCTGCGGGTGGCCGCTGTCGAACCGACCGACCAGCGCACGCTCGCCGAGATCGTCGACAGTCGATACGTGCGACTCACGCCGCCGTCGGCCGTCGGCTCATACGGCGCGATCTACACGATCGAAAATGAGTTCGGCGGAGCGTCACAGGCCTTCGTCACGGTCAACGTCGTCGCCGACGCGCCGCTGCTGGCCCCGACCGCGCGCGACGTCGTGCTGTCGCTGTCCGACATTCTCGACCGGGAAACCGTCGATGTCGACGTGCTCGCCCGTGCCTTCTTCGCCGAGGGCGACGTCGGCTCGCTCGGCGTGCGGCTCGTACCGGGATTCGAGCAGGCGGGAACCGTCTTGCCCGACCGACGCATTCGCGTGGCGGTGCAGGAACGTCGGCAAATCATTCCGTTCTCGCTCATCCACCCCGCCGACCCCTCGGTCACGGGTACGGCGTTCATCTGGGTCCCCGGAACCGCCGACGCCCTTCCGCAGCTCGACCGACGTGCCCCGCGCATCCGTGTTGTCAGCGAGCAGACCATCACGATCCCCATCAACGACTACGTGATTGCTGTCGGCGGCCGCCAGGTGCAGCTCACCGACGCCGCCACTGTTCGGGCGACAAACTCCGACGGTTCGGCGCTCGTCGTCGACGCGCAAACACTGCGGTTCCGCTCAAGCGACCTGTACTTCGGCCCGGCGTCGCTGTCGTTCGAGGTCACCGACGGCACGTCACCGACGGATCCGGACGGCCGCGTGGCGACGATCGTGCTGCCCATCGAGGTCGCACCGCGTGAGAACCAGCCTCCCGTGCTCGTGGGCGCCGCGATTGAGCTGGAGCCCGGAGGTCAGCGCGAGCTCGACCTCGTGCGCGTCACGTCATACCCCTATCCCGACGACCTCGACGAGCTCAGCTATCGCCTCACCCAGTCGCTGCCGGAGGGACTCAGCGTCGACATCGTCGGTCAGCGCGCCGTGGTGAGCGTCGCTCCGGGGGTTCCGCGCGGAACACGCCTCGGCGCCACGGTCGGCGTGCGCGATGCCGCGGCCGACGGCACGCCGGGTCGCATCGACGTGCTGGTCGTGCCGTCGACGCGACCGCTTGCCCGCCCGGCAGACGATGGGGCGATCGCCCCCCGCGGGCAGACAACGACCGTTGATGTCCTCGCCAATGACGCGGCGACGAACCCCTTCCCGTCGGTGCCCCTCCGCGTCGTCGCCATTCGCGGACTCGACAACGTCCGCATCCCGGCGGGAGTGAGCATTCAGCCCACCGCGGATGGTCAGCGCGTGCAGGTGACCGTCGCCTCGACGGCCGCACCCGGCGATACCGTGCTCGAGTATCAAGTTGCCGACGCCACCGATGATCCCGAGCGGTACGTGTGGGGGAGCGTGCGCATTTCGGTTCAGGATGTGCCGGATCCGGTCACGGGCCTGCGCGTCCAGGAGTTCGCCGATCGCTCGCTCGTGATCGCCTGGCAGCCGGGCGGGTCGAACAACTCTCCCATTCAGCGTTTCGACGCCGTCGTCACGCGACTGTCCGATGGTGCCGTGACGGCGACGGTCGCGTGCTCCGCGTCCCCGTGCACCGTTCCGACGCCGGGCAATGGGCCGGCCAACCGCGTTCGCATCGCCGTCACCGCCATCAACGCGCAAGGGGCGAGCGCTCCCACCGTTCTTGCCGAGCCCGTGTGGTCCGACCTCGTGCCCCCCGCACCCGATTCCCTCACGCGAACGCCACTGGACAGGGGGATGCGCTTGGGCTGGTCGAAGCCCGCACAACCCGCCTCCGCCTCCCCGATTCAGCGCTATATCGTGACGGTCGGCCCCGTCACCCGCGAGGTCACGGTATCCGCCGGCGACCCGGTTGGCACGACCTACTGGCTCAACGTGGTCGACACCGGGGCACTGCAGAACGGCACGAGCTACTCCATTACGGTGAGCGCGCGCAACGACGCCTTCGGTCCGCTCACGAACTGGAACACCGCGGAAACCTCCGGAACTCCCGCCGGAGCTCCCCTCGTGCTCGGTACGCCGTCAGCCGAACAGTTGGGAAACCCGCAGAGCCCGGCCGACGGTCAAAGCGTCCGGGTGGACTGGAACGGTGTCTTCGCCTCGAACGGTCGACCGATCGACCGGTTCTACATCTGGCACACCGACGGCAGCGAGTCCCCTCCCGCCTGTCAGGTCACGGGCGTCGAGGAGGGAAACCCGTCGCTCTCACCACCGCCCGGAACAACGCGTGTCGCGGGCGACGTGACGCAGCACACGATCCCCGGCCTCGCGGGGGACCGCACGTACCGTGTTGTCGTCTACGCGCACAACGGTCAGGGGTGCACGCAGAGCCCCGAGACGACGGCGCGCACGGTCGCCCAGCCCGGACGGGTCACCGCCATCACCACCGCCGGTGGTGTCGAGGTCGCCCCTGGCCGGTGGGAGACCCGCATCACCGGCGTGACGACCTCCGTACCCGGCGAGCCGATCCCGTTTGTCCAGTACCGCTACGTGGGGGAGGGCGTGAGCACGGCTCCCTCCACCCCGGCGGCCCTGCCGCTGACCCCGCAAGACGGTGTGCGGCACTACGGCCGTGAACTCGGTGTCGACGTTCGCGTGTGTCGCGATGTCGGCGCCCTCAACTGCGGCCCGTGGTCGAGCACCTTCTCGATCCCCGTCGCCGTCCGCATCGACGTCCAGCCCACGTTCGTCGTCACCGACGGTCCCGCACCCGAGCGCAGGGCGACCATCACCTGGACCCCGATCGATACGGCCAACCGACCCGCCTACACGAGCGTCGACTATCTCTGCCGCGCCCAGCCCGACGACGAGCCGATCTCGTTCGAGTCCGGGTCGTGTGAGATCGCCGCGCCCCCGTCTTCCGACCCTCGCCTCGAGGTCACCGTTAGCGTGGGAGGCACCAGCTACACCCGGATCTACCGACCGTGACCCACCAGCTTCGACCTCGACAAAGGATGCCGCGATGACGATGACCCCCGAACAGGCCGCGTGGTTCTCAGGCCTTGCCGAGCGGATCGTGTCGAACGTTGAGTCGGTTCTGCTCGGCAAGTCGTACGTCGTTCGTCTCGGGCTCACGGCCATGCTGAGCGAGGGGCACTTGCTGCTCGAAGACGTGCCGGGAACCGGAAAGACCTCGCTGGCAAGGGCGCTCGCCGAGAGTATTCGCGGCACCACGCAGCGCGTGCAGTTCACCCCCGACCTGCTGCCCGGCGACATCACGGGCATCACGGTCTACGACCAGCGCAGCGGCGAATTCTCCTTCCACCCCGGCCCGGTGTTCGCCACCGTCGTGCTCGCCGACGAGATCAACCGTGCGAGCCCCAAGACCCAGTCGGCCCTTCTGGAGGTCATGGAGGAGGGCCACGTCACGGTCGACGGAACCTCGCACCGCGTCGACGCGCCGTTCCTCGTCATCGCCACCCAGAATCCGATCGAGCAGGCGGGCACCTATCGTCTCCCCGAGGCGCAGCTCGACCGTTTCGTGATCCGCACGGCGATCGGCTACCCCGACCACGCCTCGACCGTTCGCATCCTGTCGGGCGCTGGCGGGCCGCGCGCCACCGTGCTGGAGCCGGTCATCGACCTCGACACCGTGCGCAGCATGATCGACGTCGCGCGCACCGTGCACGTCGACCCGGTGATCAGCGACTACGTTGCACGGCTCGTGGAAGCGACGAGGGCGCACGCCGATGTGCGGCTCGGTGCCAGCGTGCGCGGCGCGCTGGCGCTCGTGCGCTGTGCCAAGACGTTCGCCGCGCTGGATGGCCGGCACTACGTCATTCCCGATGACGTGAAGTCGCTGGCCGAGCCGGTTCTCGCCCACCGCCTCGTGCTCGATCCCGAAGCGGAGTTCGACGGTGTCACTCAGGCGTCGGTCATCGCGCAGGTCGTGCTCGAAACAGCTCCGCCGAGCGATCGGGTCGCCGTGTGACCGACGGCTCGACGTCGCGGTCGACACTCTCGCGAGACGCGACGGGCACCTCAGGCGGCACGACCGTCACGACGGCGCGTACCCGGCTGGTTGGCGCGCGCACTGGCTGGTCGGCGGATGCGCTGGTCACGGTCGTGCGATTGGCTCGCGCCGTCGGGCAGGCCGGCACCCGCGCCGCCCGTGCGGCATCGTCGGTCGTCACCCCGCTCGGCTGGACGGTCATCGCCGTCACGCCTGTGCTGCTGGCGGCCGGATATGTCTGGGGCTGGACGGAACTCGTGCTCGCCGGGGCCGTGGGCGCCGCCATCACGATCGTGGCGGTCGGGTATCTCGTCGGCCGCATCCGCCTGCACTTCGCGCTGGAGCCCCCTCCCGTTCGCGTCGCGGTGGGGGATGCGGCGCAGGCGAGACTCGTCGTGACGAACCCGACGTCCCGTCGGTCGTTCGGGACGGTCGTGGATTTGCCGGTTGGCGAACGCATCGTCCCCATCGCGGTTCCGGGTACCGGGTCGGGCGATCGCGTGGCGCTGTCGGTCGCGCTGCCCACCGACCGCCGGGGTCGGCTTACCGTCGGGCCCGTCAAGACGGTACGGGCCGATCCGGTCGGCCTCGTGCGCCGCGAATACCACTGGGCCGACGCTTCCGAGTTCATCATCCACCCCACGACCATCGACGTCCCGTCGACCTCGAGCGGGCTCTTTCGCGACCTGGAGGGTCAGCCGACCCGCGACCTCACGGTCAGTGACCTCGCCTTCCACGCGCTGCGGGAGTACGTCCCCGGCGACGATCGCCGTCACATCCACTGGAAGTCGTCGGCGAAAACCGGCACATTCATGGTGCGCCAGTTCGAGCAGACGCGTCGAAGCCGGATGCTCCTTGCCCTCAGCATCGCGAGCGTCGACTTCGGCTCCGACGCCGAGTTCGAGCTCGCGGTGAGCGCCGCCGGCAGTCTCGGGGCCCGCGCCATCCGCGACGCCCGCGACGTCGACGTGATCGTGAGCGAGATCACCCCCGAGTTCGCCAAGCGGGCGGTCGTCGCCGTGCGACCGCTGCCGACGCTCACCCCCAATCGTTTGCTCGACGAGCTCGCGGTCGTCGAGCACGGACCCGCCGCCCTCGGCGTCGTCGACGTCGCCCGCCTGGCCTCCAGTGCCGTTCCGGGAATCTCGGTCGCGATCCTCATCGTCGGCTCGACCGTCGCGCCGCGGCGTCTGCGGGCCGCGGCTGCAGCGTTCCCCGCATCGGTCGAGGTGCTTGCCGTGCAGTGCGATCCCGACACGGTGCCCGGGCGGCGCACCCTGGGTGCGCTCACCGTGCTCACGGTGGGTTCGCTTAGCGATCTTCGGCGGGCCATCCGCGGGGGTGAGCTCGAATGAGCTCCTCCGGCCGTCCCGCGCGCCGTTCGCTTCCCCGCCCGGCGGTGCTCGCGAGCATCCTGCTGTTCACGATCGCCGCGTGGGCCGTTGTCGCCGTCGCCTGGTGGCCGGTGTATCGAGACCCCGGATTCCTCGTGGTCGCGGCCGTCGCGATCCCCCTTGGCTGCGCGCTCGCGGTGGTCGCGAGCGCCCTGCGGTGGCCGGCCTGGGGGCTCATGATTGCCGTGGCCGCTGCGCTCGTCGTGGTGGGCGTTCCGCTCGCCGTGCCGTCGCGTGCTCTCTACGGCGTGCTGCCCGAGCCGGAGGGCCTGCTCGAGCTGCTTTCGGCAGTCGCGCTGGGCTGGACCCGGCTGGTGACGATCGACCTCCCCGTCGGTACGTACCAGTCGCTGCTGGTTCCCGCCCTCGTCAGCCTGGTCGCTGGAAGCGCCGCCACCGTCGCGGTCGCCCTGCGCGCCCGGTATGCGCTGGCCGCTGTCGCCATTCCCGCCGTGGCATATCCGGTGGTGCTCGCCTTCGGCCCCGATCGCGCCGTCTGGCCAATCGCCACCACCCTGGCGCTGCTCCTCGTGCTTCTGTTGTGGCTCGCCGTGTGGAGACGGCACCGCCGAACCGACGCGCTCGCCGGCAGCGCCGATCGGGGCCGCGGGGGAGCCGTGCGGCAATTCGGCGCCGCGGTTCTCGTGGTGCTCCTGGCCGGAGGAGCAGGGGTTGCCCTCATCGCGCTCCTGCCCCCGCCGGACGAACGCACCGTCCTGCGCACCATCGTCGAGCAGCCATTCGACCCGTTCGCCACCCCGAGCCCGCTCGCGGCCTACCGGGCCTCATTTCAGCCGGAGCGCGCTGACGACATCGTCGTGATCGCCGAGGGTCTGCCCGACGGTGAGCGCGTGCGCATCGCCGTGCTCGACAGCTATGACGGCGTCGTCTTTGCCGTCGGCAGCGACAGCGTCGACAGTGCATCCGGTCGATTCGTGCGGGTTCCCGCTCGACGCGACATCGACCCCGGGGCGCGCGTTGTGCCGGTGGAGTTCACCCTGGGACGGGCATTTGGGCCGTGGCTGCCGTCGACCGGACAACTGGTCGACATCACGGTGCGCGGTGAGGATGCGCCAGCCGTGCGCGATCGCGTCGTCTACAACGCGGTGACCGACAGTGCCGTGCTGGTGGGCGGTGCTCCGTCGGGGCTGCGGTATCGCATCGAATCGGTGCCGCTGTTCGATGAGGCGGGGGAACTCACGGGCCTCACTCCGGGTGCGGCAGCGGTGCCCGCCATCGTCAACGTGCCCGATGAGCTGCGAGATTGGCTGAGCCCCACGGTGCAGTCCGTCGAGGGCGCGGGCGCTCGGCTTGCGGCCATCGTCGACCGCCTCACCACCGACGGCTATCTGTCGCACGGCGTCGACGAGGACGAAGCACCGAGCCGTCCCGGGCACTCCATCGACCGTCTCGACGAGCTGGTCTCCTCGACGCCGATGGTGGGAGACGCCGAGCAGTACGCCGCTCTCGCTGCCCTCGCCGCGCGTGAGCTGGGCTTTCCGTCGCGCGTGGTGTTGGGCTTTGTCGAGGGTGTGCGCGATGAGCGCGGCGCTGTTCCCGCCGACCCGGCAGCCTTCCGCGACCGCGACCTGACCGCCTGGATCGAAGTATCGACGGCCGAGCGTGGGTGGGTTCCGATCGACGTGGTGCCTCCGCGTCGCGAGGTTCCGCCCCCCGACTCGGATGAGACGACGCCGATCACCCGGCCGCAACCGGCCGTGCAGCCGCCGCTCGAAGACGCCCCGCCGCCGGACGAGCAGGCTCCGCCCGACGTCGACCTTGACGAGCGCGACGACGAGGTCGGGCTTGACCCACTGCTGCTGCTCGCGCTGCAGATCGGGGCCGCCTTGCTCGGGCTCATCATGCTTGCTCTCACACCCGTGCTGGCGATCCTCGCCGTCAAGGCGCGTCGTCGTCGCCGCCGCCGTCGCGCGCGCGACCCGGCCACGCGCATCCTTGCTGGCTGGATGCAGGTCGTCGATGACGTGGTCGATCGCGGCGTCACCGTGCCGCCCACCGGAACGAGGCGAGAGCGGGCAGCCGCCATCGGGGCGCCCTCGGTCGTCGTGCTCGCGCGGGTCGCCGACCGCGCCGTGTACGCCCCCGACGAGCCAAGCCCCGAGGACGCGACCAAGGTGTGGGGAGCCGTCGACGCCGTGCGGCGAACCTTCCAGGACTCCGCGACACGGCGTGAACGGATGCGCGCCGCCGTGTCGACGCGCTCGCTGCGCCGATATCCTGTCGACAGCCGACGACGGCAACGAAAGGAACGCGGATGACCTGCGAGCACTGCGGGGCGTCACTGCCTGCGGTCGCACAATTCTGCGGTCGCTGCGGACGCTCGGTGGGGGCAATCGCGCCGCCCGCGCAGCCCGCACAGCCCGCACCGTGCCCCGTGTGCGGCACGGTCGCGTTCCCCGGCGATCGGTTCTGCGGTGAGTGCGGGACGGCGCTTGACGCGGCCATCGCAGCACCTCCGTCCGAGCCGGCGCCCGTGCCCGCCTCTGAGCCCGAACTGGCGCCCGCACCTGTACCCGAGCCGGAGCCCGAACCTGCACCTGCGCCGGAGCCCGAGCCGGCACCCGCGCCGGAGTTCGACCGCGAGTGGCAACCGGAGCCGGAGCCGGGCGTCGAGGAAGCCTCCTCGCCCGAACCGGCCGAGGAGGTGCGGTTCGTGCTGCAGTTCAGCACCGGCGAAAGCGTCTCCGTGGTGGGAAGCGGGTTGCTCGGTCGTAACCCCCGCCCGGAGCCGGGGGAGGCGATCGATCACATCGTCATCGTCAGCGACCCGACGCGCTCGGTGTCGAAGACGCATCTGGAGTTCGGCCATGACGACGGGCTGTTCTGGGTGACCGATCGACACTCCGGAAACGGAACGGTGCTGCGCGAGCCGGGGCAGCTACCCCGATACTGCGAGCCCGGACGCAGGTACCACATCGCCCGCGGCACGCGCGTCGACATGGGCGACCAGTTCATGATCCTCGGCTGACCGCTCCTCCCCAGCGGGCCCCCGCGTCCCTCCGTGCGCCGCGCGGCGTACGGGCGCGTCTCTCGTGCCGGTGCTGTGGTGGGGTGCACGCGTGGTCATCACGTTTCCCGAGCCCCCGCGGGCATCCCCGCGCGCGCCGTTTCCGCTCATCGCCGTCATGGCACCGCTTGTCGCCGCGGTGGTCATCGGCGCGATCATCCGCTCGCCGTACGTGCTGGTGTTCGCCGCGCTCAGCCCCATCATCGCGATTGCGAGTGCGTGGGAGTCGCGCAGAGCAGCCCGCCGTCAGGCTCGTGACGAAGACCGGCGCTTCGCGGCCGAGTGCGCGGCGACCGAGCACGCCATCGTGCTCGCTCATCGCGCCGAGACCGCGACCGCCTTCGCGCCAGGCGATGACGACGCGCACGTCATCGTGGGTGCCGCGCCGGGCGAGAGTTCGATCGCGGGCACCCCGCCCACGGTGGATGCGCACCCCGATTCCGCGGTTCGGGAGCGGCTGCGATCGCTGACGGCGGCAGCCGCGCGAAACCCTCGGCTGCCTGTTCGGGTGCCGCCGGGGCCGATCGAGATTCGGGGACACGGTGTGGTGGCCGAGCGGCTCCGCGAGCGCGTTGCGACGCACACGGCACCAGACGTCGACGCGCGCGCGGAGGCGAGAACAGTGATCACCGTGACCGGTTTGGCCGCCCTCGACATCGTCTACCCCGATGGCACGACGCGGCGCGCCGACGCCGTCGTGCCATTTCGCGCCGACGACGCACGGAGACAGGCGCGCGCTCAGGTCGCCGCGGTGCCCGACCACTGCGACTGGTCGGAGGTCTCACGGGGTGTGAGCGAGCCGGGGTTGGCCGTCGGGATGGGAGCGGGCGGCCCCGTTACTCTCGACCTCATCGCTGACGGCCCGCACGCGCTCGTGGGCGGGGCGACCGGCAGTGGCAAGAGCGAGTTCTTGCGGGCGCTGGCGCTGTCCGCCGCAGCCGATGCGGGATCCTGGTCGGTGCTGTACGTCGACTTCAAGGGCGGTGCGACCTTTCACGACCTCGCCGAGTTGCCATCCACGGTCGGACTCATTACCGATCTCGATGCCACGCTCGCCGGGCGAGCGCTCACGAGTCTTCGCGCCGAGATCGAGCGTCGCGAGCGCATCGTCGCCCGTGAACGGGTTCGCGACGTCGCGCAGCTCTCTGCGCACCTTCCTCGGCTCCTCGTCATCGTCGACGAGTACGCGGCGCTCGTCTCCACACACCCCGCCCTGCAGACCGTGTTCTCCGACCTGTCCGCGCGCGGACGATCGCTCGGCATTCACCTCGTGCTGTGCACGCAGCGACCGAGCGGGGTGGTGAACGACACGGTAGCCGTCAACTGCGCGATTCGCGTACTGTTTCGCACCTCAGACGCCTCCGACGCGCGGGCGCTGCTGGGTGCCGACGCCCCGGCGGTGGCTGCCGCGCCGCGGGGGAGGGCGATCGTGCGCACCAGCGACCGAGTATTCGCCTGTCAGGTGAGCCTCATCGCGCCCTCCGATGTCGCGGCGGTCGCTGCCGCCGCGACAGACCGACCCCACGGCGACCCGCCCTGGGCACCCGTGCTGCCGGCACACCTCCCGAGCAACCACCTCGAGGTTCGTGACGCCCGGCGCGTCGCCCGCGAGCACGGTGCGCTTCTCGTGGGTCTCGTCGACGACGTCTCGGCGCAGCGCTGGAGCGCCGCGCTCTGGGATCCGGGACGGGACGGCGCCCTCGCGATCGTGGGCTGCCCGGGCAGCGGCCGCACCAATGCCCTCGCGCACCTGGCGGCCGAGGCCCGCGACCAGGGCTGGACCGTCATTCGTCTGCCCGCGCACCTCCCCGACGCCCACCAGCTGCTCGCCGAAGTCGTCCGCTCGGGCGGGTCGGGCGCCGAGGAGCGGCGCCTGCTGGTCGTCGATGACGCGCTCGACCTTCTCGAATTCGACGCGTCCGACCAGACAGCGGGGCTGCTCGCACTGCTCGACGCCGCCATTCGCGTGCTGCACCGCGGCGGTGGAGGTGTCGCCGCCGCCGTCGGAACGGCCTCGCGCGCAGCGCGCCTGCTGGCCGGACGTTTCGGGGCACGGCTTCAGCTGCGGGCGCTGGATGCGGACGATCACCTTGCCGCCGGCGCTCCGCGCGGTGCGTACAACGACCGCGCGCCAGCCGGTCGAGGATGGTGGCGCGGAGGCGTCGTGCAGGTTGTGCAGGCCGAGGATCCGCTGCCACAAGCCAGCTGCCCGCGCGTGCGCACCGTTGGTGCGGAGCCGGTGATCGCTGTGATCGCGGCCAACCCGGCGGCCGCAACTCGAGCGCTCACGGCATCGAGCCACGGGCCCGTGCGGCTCGTCACTCTCCCTGAGTTCGTCACGGCGGGCTCCGGCGGCGATGAGGGCGCCGGTGTCATCGCGTGCGTGGGTCACCCCGATGACTGGCAACGCGACTGGGCGGCGTTGGCCCACGCGCGCCGCTCTGCGCTCATCGCGGTCGATGGCTGCGACGCGGGCGACCTCCGCGCGGTGATCGCGGCGCGCATCCAGCCCCCGCCCATCGGGCCGCGAGAGCTCTGGGTTATCGAGCCAGGGCAGGGGAGCGCCCCCGAGGTACACCGTGCGCGCTGGGCGGCACAAGCCCCGGGGGCGGCAGACGCCGTGAATGCCTAGGCGAGAACCTCGGCGAGCGCGACCGACGCGATGCCGTGCGCCTCGCCGACGGCCGCGTTTGTCGCGTGGCCGTCGTGGGTGTTCAGCCCGAGGGCGAGGGCGGGATCCGCCGACAGCGCCGCACGCCAGCCGTTGTTCGCGATCGCCCGCACATACGGCAGCGTGGCGTTCGTCAACGCGTAGGTCGACGTCGCCGGCACGGCGCCCGGCATGTTGGCCACGCAGTAGAAGATGCTGCCGTGCACCGAGAACGTGGGGTCGGCGTGCGTCGTCGGCCGCGTGTCCGCGAAGCAGCCGCCCTGGTCGACCGCGATGTCGACGAGCACGCTTCCGGGCTTCATGCGCGACACGAGTTCGTTGCTCACGAGCTTCGGGGCCTTCGCGCCCGGCACGAGCACCGAGCCGATCACGAGGTCGGCGGCGACCACGGCCTTGTCGATTTCGTAGCCGTTCGAGGCGATGGTCTTCACGCGGCCCGCATAGAGGGCGTCGAGTTCGCGTAGACGCTGGAGGTTCGTGTCGAGGACCGTCACATCCGCGCCCAGGCCGACGGCCATCGCCACCGCGCTGGTGCCCGCGACACCGCCGCCCAAGACGACGACGTTTGCGGGGTGCGTGCCCGGCACACCAGGAACCAGCAGCCCCTGACCGCCGTTCGGACGCATCATCGCGCCGGCGCCGACGATGGGGGCCAGGCGCCCCGCCACCTCGCTCATCGGGGCGAGCAGCGGCAGCGCGCGCGACGGAAGCTGGACCGTCTCGTACGCGATCGCGGTGACCCGAGCATCCAGCAAAGCGCGCGTCAGCGCCTCTTCGGCCGCCAGGTGAAGGTAGGTGAACAGCACGAGGTCATCGCGGAAGTAGCCGTACTCGGACGCGATGGGTTCCTTGACCTTGAGCAACAACTCGGCCTCGCCCCAGGCTGTCGCGGCGTCGGGGACGATGCGCGCGCCCTGCGCCACGTACGCCTCGTCGGGGATCGATGACCCCTCTCCGGCGCCGGCCTGGACGAGCACCTCGTGCCCGTTGGCGACCAGATCGTGCACGCCGGAGGGCGTGATGGCCACGCGGAACTCGTTGTTCTTGACCTCGGCTGGAACGGCGATTCTCATCGGAACTCCTTGTTGGGAACGTGTCGGCGCGCGTCTGCCGTGGTCGCGCCACGCTGCGCTGCGCTGCGGCACCACTGTAGCGCCGATCCACGATGGATTCCGCACTCTTTTTCGCCCGGATGTGCTGATTTCGTGAAATTTATGTTTCAGAATGGATGAATTGAGTGCTGTGGGGTGCGGTACGCGTAGTCCGTGTGTCAGTATCGAAAGCACCACAGCCGCCAGGACAGTGACGTACCTGACCGACCATAAGGAGCAGCGCCATGAATCGTCCGCTTCCCGAAGACCCGATGGTCCGCAGCCTGATCGCGCACGCACGTCGCGCGCAGATGACCCGTCGCACGATGCTCGCCGGAACCGGTGCATCGGCAACGGCTCTCGCCCTCGCCGCGTGCGCGGGCGGCGGCAGCGAGCTGGAACCTGCAGAAGACCGCTCCGCGTCGGACCCGACCCTCAACTGGGCCAACTGGCCGTTCTACATTGACGAGGACGACGACGGTAACTTCCCAACGCTCGAGGCCTTCCAGGAGCAGTTCGGCATCACGGTGAACTACAACGTCACCGTTGACGACAACAACTCGTACTTCGCCACGGTGCGCGACCAGTTGGCGCTCGGGCAGGACATCGGGGCCGACACGGTCTGCCTCACCGACTGGATGGTGAGCCGCTGGATTCAGCTCGGCTACACCCAGGAGCTGAACTACGACAACATCCCGAACGCTGCGAACCTCTCGGAAGACCTGCGCAACCCCGAGTTCGACCCGGGTCGCCGCTTCTCGCTGCCCTGGCAGGGCGGCTTCGCCGGCATTGCCTGGAACACCGAGCAGGTTGACGAGCTGCGCTCGGTCGACGACCTGTGGCAGCCCTCGCTGCGTGGTCGCGTCGGCGTTCTGTCGGAGATGCGCGACACGATCGGCCTCATCATGCTCAACAACGGCGTCGACATCTCGGGCGACTTCAGCGCCGACGAGTTCAACGCCGCCCTCGACATCTTCCGCGAGCAGGTCACCGGTGGCCAGATCCGCAACGTCCGCGGTAACGCCTACACGGAAGACCTCGTGAACGAAGACACCCTGGCAGCCATCGCCTGGTCGGGCGACATCACGCTGCTGAACTTCGAGGCCGGCTACGAGAAGTGGAAGTTCGTGATTCCGGAGGCGGGCGGCACCCTGTGGGCCGACAACTTCCTGATCCCGATCGGCTCGCCGCGCAAGACGAACGCCGAGACGCTCATCAACTACTACTACGAGCCCGAGGTTGCCGCCGAGGTGGCCGCGTGGGTGAACTACATCACCCCGGTTGAGGGTGCTCGCGAGGCGATGGAGGCGATCGACCCCGAACTCGCCGACAACGAGCTCATCTTCCCGAGCGACGCCACGCTCGAGAACACGCGCATCTTCCGCGGCCTCAGCGGGCAGGAAGAGAACGAATTCCAGGCAGCATTCCAGTCGGTGCTGCTGGGCGCCTAGCCCACGAACCACCCCGATCTACCACCTCAAGGAGCACACCGCGGTGACAAACAGCGCTGTTTCGCGCGGGGATTTTGCTGAGGCAGGTGCCGACCTCGAACTGGTCGGCATCTCCAAGCGCTTCCCCGGATTCACGGCCATCGACGACCTCGATCTCACGATCCCGGCCGGGTCGTTCTTCGCCTTGCTGGGCCCGTCGGGCTGCGGCAAGACGACGACCCTCCGGCTCA
This sequence comes from Microcella sp., assembly GCF_046293215.1. Lineage (GTDB taxonomy): Bacteria > Actinomycetota > Actinomycetes > Actinomycetales > Microbacteriaceae > Microcella. Next base: position 113,829 of record NZ_JBKBPI010000007.1, read on the forward strand.
TCGCGGGGCTCGAGGAGCCGACCGCCGGCCGCATCCTCATCGGCGGCAAGGATGTCACGCAGACGAAGGCGTACCAGCGCCCCGTCAACACCGTGTTCCAGAGCTACGCCCTCTTCCCGCACATGACGATCCTCGAGAACGTCGCGTTCGGCCTGAAGCGGCGTGGGGTGAAAGACGCGACGCGGCTCGCGCACGAGGCGTTGCAGCTGGTCGAGCTCGACCACGTCTCGGCGCGCCGACCCTCGCAACTCTCCGGCGGGCAGCAGCAGCGCGTCGCCCTTGCCCGGGCGGTCGTGAACCGGCCCGCGCTGCTGCTGCTCGACGAACCGCTGGGAGCCCTCGACCTGAAGCTGCGTCGTCAGATGCAGATCGAGTTGAAGGACATCCAGTCCGAGGTGGGCCTGACCTTCCTCCACGTGACCCACGACCAGGAGGAGGCCATGACCATGGCCGACACGGTCGCGGTCATGAACAAGGGCCAGATCGAGCAAATGGGCGCGCCCCAGGAGCTGTACGAGCTGCCGAAGACGGCGTTCGTGGCCACCTTCCTCGGACAGTCGAACCTGTTCACCGGCACGGTGGTCTCGTCGAATGCCGAGAGCATCACGGTCGACTCGGCGGGAGCGCGTATCACGGTTCCGAAGGATCGCGCGGAGCGTCAGTCGGGAATGGTGACGGTCGGCGTCCGGCCCGAGAAGGTGTCGCTGTCGTCCACCAAGCCGGCCGAAGCGGCGGGCATCAACGTCGTCGGCCCCGGCCGCATCAGCGATGTGTCGTTCAGCGGCGTGAGCACGCAGTACGAGGTGACGATCGCCGGCCACGGCCCGATCTCGGTGTTCGAACAGAACACGAGCATCTCGCGCATGCACCACGACGGCGACGAGGTCTGGCTGACCTGGAGCGTCGACCACTCGTTCGGCTTGGCCGACGAGGGCGATGTCGAGCACGACGCACCCCGCTTCATTGATGACACGCCGACGACGTCCATTGCCACGCGCAAGCGTGCGCAGCTCAAGGCGGAACTCGAGGAGGGCTAAGCCATGGCCTTCTCCGCGTTCACCCCGACGGAGCAGAAGGCCGATGCGTCGATCCAGAAGCGATCGCCGGTCGCCCTGCTGCTGCTTCTGCCGGGTGTCATCTTCCTCGTTCTGTTCTTCGTCACGCCCCTGCTCTCGCTGCTGCTCACCAGCCTGCAAGAGCCGGTGCCCGGCGGCTTCTTCGGCGAGTACCGTCAGGCGCTGCGCTGGGAGAACTACGTCTTCGTCGTCGAGACCTACGGAACGCAGACGCTGCGATCATTCGGATTCGCCGCCCTGGCGAGCCTGTTCGCGCTGCTGATCGGCTTTCCGCTGGCGTACTTCATCGGCATCACGCTGCGGCGGTTTCCGCTGCTGCAGGCGCTGTGCCTCGTTCTCGTCATCGCGCCCTTCTTCATCTCGTTCCTGCTGCGCACCCTCGCGTGGAAGCAGATCTTCGCGATCGAAGGGCCCGTTGCCGGGTTCTTCTCCTCCATTGGAGTGCTCGGTCCGGGCGAGTCGATCACGGGCACGGCCTTCTCGGTCGTCTTCGGTCTGACGTACAACTTCATCCCCTTCATGACCCTCCCGATCTACGCGACCCTGGAGCGCCTCGACCTGCGCCTGGTCGAGGCGGGAGGCGACCTGTACGCGAGCCCCGCGACGACCTTCCGCACGGTGACGCTGCCGCTCGCCGCACCGGGGGTGATCTCGGGAACCCTGCTCACGTTCATCCCGGCGTCGGGTGACTACATCAACGCTTCACGCGACTTCCTGGGGTCGACCGAGACGGCCATGATCGGAACCGTGATCGAGGCCAACTTCCTCGTGTTGCAGAACTACCCCGCGGCCGCGTCGCTGTCGATCATTCTGATGGCGGTCATCCTGGTGCTCGTCAGCATCTACGTGAAGCGCAGCGGAACGGAGGACCTGCTGTGAGAGGCTTCGGCAAGTACACCATCTGGGTCTACTCGGGGATGGCGCTCGTCTTCCTCATGATCCCGATCGTCTACACGATCGTGTTCTCGTTCAACGACGCCCGCCGAACGAACATCATCTGGCGCGGCTTCACGCTCGACAACTGGATCAACGTGTGTGCGGCGCAAGACGTGTGCCGCGCCTTCGGTAACTCGATCCTGATCGCCGTGGTGGCGACCTTCATCGCCACTGTGCTCGGCACGATGATCGCGATTGCGCTCGTGCGGTACCGCTTCCGGTTCCGCAACACCACGACGCTGCTGATCTTCTTGCCGCTGACGACGCCCGAGGTGGTTCTCGGTGCCGGTCTCGCCGCGCAGTTCCTGCAGGCCGGCGTGCCGAAGGGCCTCGGCACCGTGATCATCGCCCACGCGCTGTTCTGCATCAGCTTCGTGATCGTGACGGTGCGGGCGCGCGTGGCGAGCCTCGACCCGGCGCTGGAGGAGGCCGGTCGCGACCTGTACGGCTCGCCCCAGCAGGTCTTCTGGCGCATCACCTTCCCGCTGCTGCTGCCCGGCATCATCGCGGCGGCGCTGCTGTCGTTCGCACTCAGCTTCGACGACTTCATCATCACGAACTTCAACCGTGGTGCCGAGGTCACCTTCCCGAGCTTCGTGTACACGGCGGCCGCCCGAGGCATCCCGCCCGAGGCGAACGTCATCGCGTCGGCGGTGTTCTTCCTCGCGATTCTGCTCGTGCTCGTCGCGCAGTTCACGGCGGCGGCGCGGAGGCGCCGCCTCGCCAAGCTGTAGTCGAAGCGGGTTGCGCGGCGCCTAGATGGTGACGCGCAACCCGCCGACCAGCTGGTCTCCGCCGCGCACCGGCTCGTCGAGCTCGGCGCGCAGCGCGGCGACGACCGCGGCAGAAACGTGGCCGGTCGCCGCCAGCAACTCGAGAGCGACCGGGGTGGTCGCGCGCATCGACCCGTCGAGCACCTTCACGGCCACGCCGACGCCGCTCGGCAGGCCGATGACAACGAGGCCCTCGGCTCCGATCTTGGCGATTCCGCCGAGCGACTCGATCACCCGGGTGTTCGCCCGACCGTCACCGTCGATCGCCCATGGCTCGGCACGGACGGCGGCCATGAGCCGGCGCGCTGCCGGCGTTTCACCTGCCGCGACGCGCGCCGTGGCCCGCGCGAGAGCGGCGAGCGACGTGGCGTGCAAGGGGGCTCCGCACCCGTCGACGCCGGTGGCGCGAATGCGCTCACCGAGCATCCCCTCGATGCTGTCGACGACGCGGCGCTGAACGGGATGCGCGGGGTCCAGATAGCGGGACGCATCGTTCGCGCCGAGCGCGTCGCTCGCGCGCAGGAAGCCCGCGTGCTTGCCTGAACAGTTCATGGCGAGCCGGCTGCGCGGTGCGCCGCTCGCCCGATACGCGGCGCGCTCGGCCGCGCCGAGAGGCCAGTCGGGTGGGCAGTGCAGATCGTCCGCTGTGCGCCCGTCGTCGGCGAGCATGCGTTCGACGACGGCCAGGTGCCGGGGCGACCCGCAGTGGCTCGCCGTCGCGAGCACCAGTTCGTCGTCGGCGAAGGACGCCCCCGACTCGATCAGGGCGAGCGCCTGCAGTGGTTTCAGCGTCGAGCGGGGGAACACCGTGGCGTCGACATCCCCGAGGCTCCGAAGGCGCTCGCCCTCGGCGGTGACCACGGCCGCCGCTCCGATGTGCCGTGACTCGACGAGACCGGAACGCTCGATGTGCGCGAGTTCGGCGCTGCCGTGAACACTTAGTGGACCGGGGACGGCGGATGCGCGCGAGTTCATGGTGGAATCGAGCGTAGCGCCGGCGAACGGCGACGAAGGGAGACTCATGCGCGAGCACGGCTACGCCGTCACCGTGACCTGGACCGGCAACCGTGGCGAAGGCACATCGTCGTACCGCGCCTACGGGCGCGACCACACGGTCCGAGCCGACGGGAAGCGTCACGCCATCGACGGTTCATCCGACCGCACCTTCCACGGTGATGCCGACCGTTGGAATCCCGAGGAGTTGGTCATCGCCGCGCTCGCGCAGTGCCACATGCTCAGCTACCTGCACGTGGCTGCGGACGCCGGAATCGTCGTCGTCGACTACGTCGATGCGGCCTCCGGCACGTTGCAGACCGGCGCCGATGGGGGAGGGGAGCTGACCGAGGCCGTGCTGCGTCCCGTGGTCACGATCGCCGCTGGGGGAGACGCGGAGCTCGCCGACCGACTGCACGATCGCGCGGCGGAACTGTGCTTCATCGCCCGCTCGGTGTCGTTCCCCGTCCGGCATGAGGTGCGCACGATCATCCGGGACTAGACCCGCGGTGTGTCGGCTGCGCACACATGGAGCCGATTCCAACGCGCGAGGTGACAGACTGGGCCCTTCGCTTGCCTCACTGCCGAAGGAACCCCTGTGCGCCAATCCCCTGTCATTTCCAGCCTGTTCGCGGCCGGCCTGCTTGTCGCACTCGCCGCCTGCACGCCCGCCGGAGACTCCACGAGCCGCGAGGGTGAGGGTGGCGACGGGGCCTGCGCGGTCTCCGGGGCCGCGAGCGATGCCGTCGCGATCGCGGGCGACTATGGGCAGAAGCCAGCCGTCGAGTTCGAGGGGCCGCTGAGCCCCGGAACCACCGAGCGCACCATTATCTCGGAGGGCGATGGCGCCGCCATTGACGAGGGCGACATCGTCGACCTGAACTACTCGATCATCAACGGCGCCACGGCGGAAGAGATCGAGTCGACCTACGACCAGGGCACGTCGGTGCAGCTGCGCGTCGACTCGCAGGCTCCCGTTCTCAGCGGCCTGTCGAAGACGATCGCCTGCGCCACCGAGGGCAGCCGCATCGTCGGCGTGATTCCGCCTGTCGACGCTTTCGGTGAAGCCGGCGCACCGGAGTTCGGGCTGGAGGCCTCGCAGTCTCTCGTGTTCGTCGCCGACATCGTGCGCATCGCGCCCGAGCCGCTGGCCCGCGCAGAGGGCGAGCCGCAGGAGGCTCCCGACGGCTTCCCCGTCGTCGAGCTGGCCGAGAGCGGAATCCCGACGATCACCATCCCCGATGCGGATCCGCCTGCCGGGTACCAGGAGGCGACCGTGATTCTCGGCGACGGCGACGTGGTGCCCGACGGCGCGACGGTGACGGTGCACTACACCGGCATCAACTGGAACACCGGCGAGGTGTTCGACTCGAGTTGGGATCGCGGCCAGCCCGCATCCTTCCCGACCGGCGGCGTGATTCCGGGCTTCCGTGACGCGCTCGTCGGCTCGACCGTCGGCTCGCAGGTCATCGCCATCATTCCGCCCGAGCTCGGCTACGGGCCGCAGGGCGGCACGCCGGATGGGTCGATCGGCGCGGAGGACACGATCGTCTTCGTCGTCGACATTCTCGGCTTCGCCGGCTGATCATTCCCGCACGCGGTCGGCGGATGCTCGCCCGCGGTCGGGCAGGATAGTCACCATGCGCGACGTGATTATTCTCGGCTCGACCGGCTCGATCGGCGTGCAGGCCCTCGAGGTCGTGGAGGCGAATCCCGAGCGCTTCCGCGTGGTGGGCCTCGCCGCAGGCCGCAACCGCGAGCTCGTTGAGCAGCAGGCCCGACGCTTCGGCGTCGAGCACGTCGCACTCGGCGCCGAGGAGGCCGCGCGTCTCGTCGAGACCGTCGCCTGCGATGTCGTGCTCAACGGCATCACGGGGTCGGTCGGCCTGGCCCCGACGATCGCGGCGCTGCGCGCCGGTCGCGTTCTGGCGCTTGCGAACAAAGAGAGCCTGATCGTTGGCGGCTCGCTCGTGACCGGGCTCGCGCAGCCTGGTCAGATCGTGCCGGTCGATAGCGAGCACTCCGCGATCGCGCAGGCACTGCTGGCAGGCACCGCCGCCGAGGTGCGGCGGCTCGTGCTGACCGCGAGCGGCGGGCCGTTCCGCGGCCGTTCGCGCGCATCCCTCGAGGCGGTGACGCCCGCCGAAGCGCTCGCGCACCCCACGTGGGACATGGGTCGAGTGATCACCACGAACTCGTCCACGCTCGTGAACAAGGGTCTTGAAGTAATCGAGGCGCACCTGCTGTTCGGCGTGCCCTACGACCGCATCGACGTGACGGTTCACCCGCAATCAATCGTGCACTCGATGGTCGAGTTCGTCGACGGTTCCACCATCGCGCAGTGCTCCCCGCCCGACATGCGACTGCCCATCTCACTGGGTCTCGACTGGCCACATCGCGTCGCAGGGGTTGGAGCGCCCCTCGACTGGACGACCGCGAGCACGTGGACCTTCGAGCCGCTGGACCACGAGGCGTTCCCCGCTGTCGAGCTGGCCAAGCAGGTCGGTCGCGCGGGAGCCACGTTCCCCGCCGTGTTCAACGCGGCGAACGAGCAGGCGGTGCACGCCTTCCACGACGGCCGCATCGGCTACCTGGCCATTCTCGACACCGTGCGCGAGGTCGTCGACCGTCACGACGCGCATCCCATGACCCTCGAGGGTGTCCTCGCCGCCGAGGTATGGGCGCGTCGTGAGGCAGACGCTCTGATCGCCGCAGGGTAGCAGCGCGCGGCGGTCAGTTGCCGCCGCGTCCGCCGCCGCGTCCCTGGCCGGGGTTGCCCGCGTGCTCCGGTGGCCCACCGTCGTCGTCGTTGCCGCCTCCGCCCGAGCTGCCGCCGCCGCTCGAACCGCTGCCTCCGCCGGAACCGCCGCCCGATCCCGCCTCTCGCTCCGCCTGCTCGGCCGCTTCGCGCTCGGCTGCCTCGCGCTCCTCCTGTTCGCGGGCTTGGCGTTCTGCCGCGAGCTCGGACTCGAGGCTCGCGGCCACGAGTGTGGCCGCCGCCAGGATGGCCTCCAGACGTTCGCTCGAGATCAGGCCGCGAGCGTGAGCGTCGCGCGCATCCGCTTCGAGCGCCAGGAGGGCCACGCTCGCGGTGTCGTATGACCCCTCGGCCGCCGCAGAGGTGACCTGCAGAACCTGTTGTTGGAGGTCGGCCGCCGCGCCGGGGTCGTATGTCACCGGCGCTGCGCATCCGGCGAGCACCACGAGGCCGGCGGCGGCAAGGCTGCCGCCGACCAGCCAGCGTCGCGCGCTCACGGTGTCACGCTCCGCTGCAACCGCTCGAGATGATCGCCGAGCTCACCGGGAACGTCGGGATAGTCGACCGGGGCCGGGCCCCCGCCGCCTCCCGATCCTCCGAGAACGATGGCGATCGCCGCCACGAGGGCGACGATGACGAGGAGCACGATCACGATGGCGCGCGTTCGGCGGCGAGATCGTGCCGGCTCGTCGGGGGCGGTCGTCGTGGCTGCGGGCTCACCCGAATCGCCGGACCCACTGGATGCTCCGGTCTCGTCCGGCTCGCCGGGCGAGACCGGAGGCACGATGTCGGTCGTGCGGTCGGCGATCGGCGGCAGGACCCGCGTCGGCGGCTGCGCCTCGTCGTCGGCGCCGGACGGTGCCAGGGCGGCGGTCGCGGCGTCGTCGACGTCGAGTGCGGGAACATCGGCCAGCGCGCGCAGTTCCTGGGCGACCTCGCGCGCCGTCGGTCGTTCGTCGGGCTCCCGTGCCACCATCCTGCCGAGCACGGATGCCCAGGCAACGTGCAGGTCGGTGGGAAGCGCGATGTCACGGCTCACGCGCGCGGCGGCGGCCGCCACCCCCGACCCCTCGAACGCGCGATGGCCGGTCAGCGCCTCCAAGAGCACGAGGCCGAGCGAGTAGATGTCGCTGGGCGGTCCGATCGCCGCGCCCAGTGCCTGCTCAGGGCTCAGGTAGTGAACCGTACCCAGCACGGCGCCGGTGCCCGTGACGCCCTCGGAGTCGACGAGCCGCGCGATGCCGAAGTCGACGAGTTTCGCGCGCGGGGTCGTCTCGTCTTCGGCGCTCGACGGCACAAGGATGTTGCCGGGCTTCACGTCGCGGTGGATGATGCCGCGGTCGTGAATGTGGGCGAGCCCCTCGGCAATCGTTGCCCCGATGACCGCGACCTGGTCGTATGGCACGCGACCGAGCGAGATCAGGCGACCCAGGTCATCCCCGTCGACCAGCTCCAAGACGAGCGCGGCGCCGCCGTCGGTGGGCACGTCATCGACGGCGTCGAACAGCGTCACGAGCGCCGGGTGGTTGAGCGATGCGAGCAGATCGATCTCGTCACGATGCCGCCGCATGCCGTCACCCGCCGCCAGCTCGGTGCGAAACACCTTAAGCGCGACGCTGCGGCCAAGCTGCGTATCAACCGCGGCAAAAACACTGGACATGCCCCCGCGGCCAATGAGTCGATCGACCTCGTAGCGCTCGCCGACAACGCGGCCCGGCGCAATGTCGAGGCCGCTGGTCCCCCCGGACGTGGCGGTCATGAGACGCAATGCTAGACCCCGTTACTCTGTGCCCGTGGAATCTGTCCTGCTCTACATCGTGGGCATCCTCGTCGTCGTTGTCGGGCTGGTGGTCTCGATCGCGCTGCACGAGCTCGGCCACTTCGTGCCCGCGAAGGCCTTTGGCGTGCGGGTCGGGCAGTTCATGATCGGCTTCGGTAAGACGATCTGGTCGACCCGACGCGGCGAGACCGAGTACGGGTTCAAATGGATTCCCCTCGGCGGCTACATCTCGATGGCGGGCATGTACCCGCCCGCTCGCGGGGAGGCCGCGTCACGCACCGCGTCGACCGGGTTCTTCCAGACCCTCGTGCAGGACGCGCGCACGGCGTCGGCCGACACAATTCCGGAGGGTGAGGAGCACCGCACCTTCTACCTGCTGCCGGTGTGGAAGCGCGTCATCATCATGCTCGGCGGCCCGTTCATGAACCTCGTGATCGCCGTCGTGCTGTACGCCGTGCTTCTCATGGGGTTCGGCATTGCGCAGCCATCGACGACCCTCGGCAGCATCAACGAGTGCGTCTTGCCGGCAACGAGTGACCGGCAGACGTGTGAGCCCGACGACCCGGCCGCCCCCGGCAACGAGGCGGGGCTACTGCCCGGCGACCGCGTGCTGTCGATCGACGGGCGGGCCATCAGCGAGTGGGACGACATTTCGGCCGCCATCCGTCCCGCCGCTGGTCGCACCGTGCCGGTCGTCGTCGACCGGGACGGCGAGGAGGTGAGCCTCCGGCTTACGCCGCTGCTCACCGAGCGCTATGTCCTGGATGATCGGGGCCAGCTGATCGACGGCCCCGACGGTCAACCGCTCACCGAGCAGGTCGGGTTCGCCGGTATCGCCCCGGCCTACGAGACGGTTCGCCAGCCCGCGGGGGAGGTGCTCCCCGCGGTCGGCGACAACATCGAGGCGGTGGTGCGCATCATCGCGACCCTCCCACAGCGCATGATTGACGTCGCGGAGGCCGCGTTCGGCCCGGCCGAGCGCGACCCGAACGGCCCCATCAGCGTCGTCGGTGTCGGCCGGATCGCCGGCGAGATCGCCAGTCTCGACACGATCCCGGTCGTCGAGCGCGTCTCGGCGCTCGTGGGGGTGCTCGCGGCGCTCAACGTGGCGCTGTTCGTGTTCAACCTCATTCCGCTTTTGCCGCTCGACGGCGGCCACGTCGCGGGTGCTCTGTTCGAGAAGCTGCGCCGCTTCTTCGCGAAGCTGTTCGGCCGCCCCGACCCCGGGCCGGTCGACACGGCGCGCCTGGTGCCGATCACACTCGGCGTCGTGATCGTGCTGGGCGTCATGAGTGCGCTGCTCATTTACGCCGACATCGTGAACCCCGTCAGGCTCTTTTCTCCGTAGCAGCGGGCCCCGGGCGCCCGCGACCCGCCGCCACGGCGGTGGGTTATACCGACTCGAGCAGCAGCGACTGGCCCTGCCCGCCTCCACCGCACAGCGAGACGGCCGCGCGGCGGGCCCGGCCCGCGTGAACGGCGTGCGCGGCGTGCGCCACGAGGCGCGCTCCGGATGCTCCGATGGGGTGCCCGAGGGCGATCGCGCCTCCGTCGGGGTTGACGATCGCGGGGTCGACGCCGAGGTCGCGGGTCGACTGGATGGCGACGGCGGCGAAGGCCTCGTTGATTTCGATGTGGTCAAGGCTGTCGACGCTCCAGCCCACGCGGTCGATGGCTACCTTTATGGCCCTCGACGGTTGGCTGTGTAGCGAGTTGTCGGGGCCAGCGACTTCGCCCCAGCCGACGATGCGCGCAAGAATCGTCGCGCCCTGCTCGCGCGCCCAGTCTTCACGCGCAAGGACAACCGCCGCGGCGCCGTCGCTCAGCGGTGAGGCATTGCCCGCGGTGATCGTGCCGTCGGCCGTAAAGGCGGCTCGCAGGGCGCCAAGTGTTTCTGCCGTGCTGTCGGGCCGCACTCCCTCGTCGCTGTCGACGATCGTGGCCCCCCGTCGGCTCGCGATCTCGATGGGGGTGATTTCGGAAGCGAGTCGGCCGTCGGCCGCGGCGGCCGCAGCGCGCTGGTGCGAGGCCGCAGCGACCTCGTCTTGCTCGGTGCGGCTGATGCCGAGGCGTCCGACGTGGCGCTCCGTGCTTTCTCCCATGGAGATGCCGTCGACCGCGTCGGTCAGACCGTCGTGCGCAACGTGGTCGAGCGCGCTCTGCGTGCCGTACACCCAGCCCATGCGCACGCCGGGAAGAAGATGCGGCGCGTTCGTCATCGATTCCATGCCGCCTGCGAGCACGGCGTCGGCATCGCCAAGACGCACGAGCCGTGCCGCGTCGGCGATTGCCCGCGCGCCCGACAGACACACCGAGTTCACGCTCGAGGTTGCGACAGCGGGGGAGAGCCCGGCCCTCAGTGCGACCTGGCGCGAGGGATTCTGCCCGCACCCGGCGGGCAGCACCTGGCCCATGATGGCGGCCTGAATCGCCCCGGCGGCGAGGCCGCTGCGCTCGAGTGCCGCCCGGGCGGCGTGCGCGCCCAGGTCGACGGCGGTCAGGCGGGCGAGACTGCCGCGCGCACGACCCTGTGGGGTGCGGGCTGCGGCGATGATGACGACAGCGTTGTCGCTCATGAGAACTCCGTTCGTGGGGAGGGTGAGTGTCGGCATTGACAGTACCGGTCTCTCTCGGTACATTTCTGAAACCTGAATCGACTGTCAGTTTACGCAATGGCGCGGGAAGGACGGCGAAGTGCACACAACTCCCACAGAGCGCCGTGAGCGCATGCATGTCGCGCACTGGCTGTCAGACGCTGTGCGCCGCTATCCCTCAGCAACGGCTGTTCGGGATAGGAGCGGAGCCCACACCTATCGATCACTGGAGGCGGACACTCACAACGTCCAGCGGGCGTTTCAGGAAGCCGGACTTCTCGCGGGCGACCGCGTTGCCGTGGTGGGCCGCAATTCTGCTCTGTCGATCGCCATATTCTTCGCGTGTGCTCGGGCGGGCTGGGTGTACGTGCCATTGTCATTCCGACTCACATCGGCAGAGTTGGCGCAAGCCCTCGAGTGGGTAGATCCCGCGATCGTCGTGGTCGACAACGAGTTCGTCGACCGCCTACCCGCGGGCGCGAATAGAGTGACCCAGGGAGCACTTCGCGAGGAGTCTGCCCTATTGATCATCAGAGGGCGGGAGCCGCGGCGCGCACCGGGCCGCGGTCTCTCCGATGGCGCCGGTCCGGGCAGTGTCGACGCAGCGCTGCTGATGGTTGCAACCTCGGGCACGTCGCGTGCCCCCAAGTACGCGGTGCTCAGCCATCGCCAGTGCTGGTGGGCCAATGTGATGCTGGCCGACGTGTTTCCTATCGGGCCGGGCGATGTTGTGCTGGGCATCATGCCTCAGCACCACGTAGGGGGCTGGAACGCATTCACGTTGCGTGCCCTGCAGGTCGGAGCAACGCTCATACTCCCGGCCGGGTTTCGCGAGGATGATGTGCTTCGCTCGCTCGAGCACGACGGCGTAGGCGCCATGATGGGCGTGCCGACTCACTACCAGAGACTCGCAGCTCACTCCTCGTTTGACAGCCATGACCTGACAGGGTTGACGACGGCGCTGGTCGGCGGGGCACCCACCCCCTTCGCCGTGCGGAGACGTTGGCGCTCCCGGGGGGTCGTGCTGCGGGAGGGGTACGGCCTTACCGAGGCGGGGCCCCACGTCCTCATCGAAGATGCGGTGAGTACCGCGTCCACCCAGACGACGTGGTTCGTGCCATACCCCCACGTGGAGGTTCGCATCACCGGCATCGAAACAGACACTGTCATTAGTGGGCCAGGGGTTGGTGAACTCGCTGTTCGAAGCCCCGCTGTTTTCACCGGCTACTTTCGCGACGACGAGGCAACGCGACGCGCGCGCCCCGACGGCTGGTTGCGCACGGGCGATCGCGTGGAGCGCGACTCGCATGGCCGCTATCGAGTGATCGATCGCCTCAACGACATCATCATCTCTGGCGGCGAGAACGTGTCGCCCGCGGAGATCGAGAGCATCATCGCGACGCATCGGGACGTTCGTGATGTTGTGGTCGTGGGCGTTGCCGACGAGCGGTGGGGAGAAGTACCCGTCGCGCTCGTTGTCTGGGCAGCGGATGCCTCGGTCGATGTCGCTCATGAACTCCGCGCGTTGTGCCGGGAGCACTTGGCCGCCTTCAAAGTGCCAGCGCACGTGCATGTCGTCGACGCGCTACCTCGAACTGAACTGGGAAAGGCGCGGCGGCCGGCGGCACGCGCAATGTTTGATGCCGCCAGGGCGGCCGGATCGGTGGGGGCCACGACACAATGAAGAAATCACCAAGCACCGCTCGAGGAACACGTACGCGGCAGGCGCTCTTGGATGCGGCGGAGCAGGTCTTCTCTGAGTACGGCTATTCCGACGCGTCAATCGTGCGCATCACGGAGCGCGCCGGCGTGGGGCAAGGAACGTTTTACCTGTACTTCGACTCCAAGCTGCAAATCTTCGAGGAACTGGTCGAGGATCTCAACAGGCGAGTACGGCACGCTATGGCGGAACACGCGACGCCCGAGATGACCCGCCTCGAACGCGAACGCGAGGGATTTCGGGGGTTCTTCCGCTTCACCGCCGAGCATCCTGCGTTGTACCGCATCGTGCGTGAAGCCGAGTTCGTCTCCCCACGATCTCTCCGCTTGCACTACACCCGCATCGTCGAGGGCTACATCGAGGGTCTCAAACGCGCTCGCGACGCCGGTGAGGTCGGTGACATCGACCCAGCGGTCGCCGCGTGGGCGCTTATGGGCGTCGGCGAAATGATCGGGATGCGCTGGGTTCTGTGGGGACGGGACGAGGCCGCGGGAGATCCTGCCGACCCCCTCGCCTCGGGTACAGACATCGTTCCCGAGCACGTGTTTGATCACATGATGCAGTTCATCGAGCGCGCTCTCGATGCACGTTCGCAGTCGGCAATGCCCCGCGAGGCCGAGGAGGCACGCTCATGACCACCATCGATCGCGCTCCGTCGCTCCAGGGTCGCCGCGCCATCGTCACCGGAGGGGCCAGCGGCATTGGGCTGGCCTGCGCGAGGGCGTTGGCAACTGAGGGGGCCCACGTGATCATCGCCGATCGCGACGGGGCAGGAGCGCGCGACGTTGCTGACTCGGTGGGCGGTGAAGCCTGGGAGATCGATCTTGCCGATGTCGACGCGCTCGCGGCGATATCGGTCTCGGTCGACATTCTGGTGAACAACGCGGGTGTCCAAACCGTGAGCCCGATCGAGCAGTTCGATCCGGCGCGTTTTCGGGTCATGCTCGACATCATGCTGACTGCGCCGTTCCTTCTCACGCGCGCGGCACTCCCGGGGATGTATGAGCGTGGCTGGGGACGCATCGTCAACATCAGTTCGGTTCACGGGCTGCGGGCGAGTGCGTACAAGTCGGCCTATGTGTCGGCGAAGCACGGTCTCGAGGGTCTGTCGAAGGTGACCGCTCTCGAGGGTGGGCCGCATGGCGTGACGAGCAATTGTGTCAACCCCGGGTACGTCCGCACGCCGCTTGTCGAAGCTCAGATCGCGGATCAGGCGCGTGTCCACGGCATACCCGAGAGCGCGGTCGTTGAGTCGATCATGCTGACGGAAAGCGCCATCAAGCGGCTCGTCGAACCCGACGAGGTGGCATCGCTCGTGACGTGGCTGTGTGGGCCTCACGCGGGAATGGTCACGGGGGCCTCGTACACGATGGACGGCGCATGGAGCGCGCGATGACTCAGACGCCACGACGGTCATCGTCGCTTGTGCACGTCGCCGTAGACGGGGGAGATCTCACCGTCGGCGTGTGGGAGGCCGTCGGCCCGCAGGTTGTACTCGCCGTTCACGGGATCACCGCGAACCACCGCTCGTTCGGTCTCATCGCCGAGAGGCTGCCCGGGGTGCGCATTGTTGCGCCCGATTTGCGCGGTCGAGGGCGCAGTAACGGCCTTCCTGGCCCGTTCGGATTGAGCCGTCACGTGGACGACATGATCGCGGTGCTGGATGCGCAGGGCATCGAGCGTGTCAGCGTGATCGCGCACTCAATGGGCGCGTTCGTCGCGGTGCTCCTCGCAGCGAAGCATCCCGCGCGGGTATCCCAGCTGATCCTCGTGGATGGAGGCATCCCTCTCGCCCTTCCCGCCGGCTTCAGTGCCGAGACGGTCAATTCGAGCGTTCTCGGACCGGCGGCGGATCGCTTGGCGATGACGTTTCGCGACCGCCTGGCTTATCGGGAGTTCTGGCGCGAGCATCCGTCGTTTGGCCCCTATTGGAACAGCGCCATCGAGGATTATGTCGATTACGACCTGGAGGGAACGCCCCCAGGTTTGCGGCCCGCCAGCAACCGTGCGGCCATCGAGGTCGACGTGACGCAGCTTTATGGCGGCGCGGAGTACGCAGCCGCTCTCGCGTCCATTCGGTGTCCCGTGGTCGTTCTGCGGGCGCCGCGCGGGTTGCTCGACGAGCCAGGCGGCTTGTACCCAGACCGCGCAGCGATTGCGGCGGAGCTCACCCACGCCGCGGTCCGCGACGTTGACGACACCAACCATTACACGGTGCTGCTTGGGCACCAGGGAGCTGACGCCATAGCCGCGGCGTTCTTCGCAGCAGGACCAACCGTCCCGTTGTCCGAGGTAAACGCGGCGTCCGTCACGCACGCCGGGCGATCCCCGGCACGACAAGGAGGTCACACATGACAATCGACAAGACCGTGCCCACCCCGGTGGAGGCGGTGGCCGACATACCCGATGGCGCTAGCCTCGCGGTCGGTGGATTCGGGCTCTGCGGCAATCCCATGCTGCTCATCGAGGCTCTGCTCGATCAGGGGGCGACAGGGTTGCGCATTGTGAGCAACAACTGCGGTGTCGACGACTGGGGACTCGGCATCCTTCTCGCCGCCCGCAGGATCGCCAAGATGACCTCGTCCTACGTTGGTGAGAACAAGGAGTTCGAGCGGCAGTATCTGTCGGGCGAGCTCGAGGTTGAACTCACTCCCCAGGGAACGCTGGCCGAGAAGCTGCGGGCGGGCGGATCAGGCATCGCTGCGTTTTACACGCAGACGGGCGTCGGCACGCAGGTGGCAGAGGGAGGTTTGCCGCGACGATACAACGCCGACGGCACCGTGGCCATCGCCTCACCCCCGAAGCCCGTGGAAACCTTCACCGTGCGTGGTACGGCGCGTGAGTTTGTGCTGGAAGAAGCCATCACCACCGACTTCGCTCTCGTGCACGCCGCTCGTGGAGACCGGCACGGGAACCTGGTGTTCTCCCGGTCCGCGCGCAACTTCTCGCCACTCGCGGCGATGGCCGGCCGTGTGTGTATCGCACAGGTGGAGGAGCTCGTCGAACCGGGCGAGCTTGACCCCGACAGCGTTCATCTGCCGGGTGTCTTCGTCGACCGCATCGTGGAGGTAGGTCGAGACATCGAAAAGCGCATCGAACGCCGAACCGTCCGTCAGATGGGGGAGGGGAAGTAACCGTGGCCCTGACACGAACCCAAATGGCTGAGCGCGCTGCCCGCGAACTCAGCGACGGTGCCTACGTCAACCTCGGCATCGGCCTGCCCACGCTCGTCCCCAACTTCGTGCCCGCCGGCACGACGGTGGTTCTGCAGAGTGAGAACGGCATTCTCGGTGTCGGCCCGTATCCAGCCGACGCCGATGTTGACCCCGACCTAGTCAACGCCGGTAAGGAAACCGTCACAGTTCTGCCGGGTGCCGCGTTCTTCGATTCGGCGACAAGCTTCGGCATGATCCGCGGGGGAAAGATTGACGCGGCCATCCTGGGCGCCATGCAGGTATCGGAAACGGGAGACCTGGCGAACTGGATGATCCCCGGAAAGATGGTCAAGGGTCCCGGTGGAGCCATGGACCTCGTCCACGGCGCGGGCCGTGTCATCGTGTTGATGGAACACCTGGCGAAGGACGGCTCGCCGAAAATCGTTTCGTCGTGCTCTCTGCCGCTCACCGGTCGGCGGGTGGTGGACCGCATCATCACCGATCTCTGCGTGATTGACGTGACGCCGAAAGGTCTGGAGTTGATCGAACTCGCCCCCGATGTGTCGGTGGACGACGTGATTCGGGCCACGGAGCCACCCCTCACCGTTCCGGAGTACCTCCGGAGTTGACAAGCCTCCGGCGCGCCCCGTCGCCGGCCGATTCGACGAAGGAGTCGAGATGACAACACCCACATCGGACCATCTCATGGCCGGAATCACCGCCAGGGACGTTGATACTGCGCGATTGCGCGTACGCGTACTCGAGCGCGCGGCGGTTGGCGAAGAGAAGGGCGTCGTCGTATTTGTGCACGGCAACGTCTCGTCATCGCTGTTCTATCAGCCGACCATGTTGGCGCTGGACCCTGCGTTCCGGGCGCTCGCGCTTGATCTGCGGGGATTCGGTGAGACAGAGAGGCTTCCTGTCGATGCGACGCGGGGATTGGGTGACTTCGCCGACGACGTCATTGCCGCTCTCGATGCGCTCGGCGTCGAGCGTGCGCACTTTGTTGGGTGGAGCATGGGGGGTGGTGTGGTTATGCGCATCGCCATCGACAATTCCCACCGGGTAGCGAGTCTGTGCCTGGAGTCGCCGGTGTCTCCGTATGGGTTTGGCGGAACGCGGCTCGATGGCAGCCTGCTCACCCCAGATGCTGCTGGCACGGGAGGAGGCGGGGCCAACCCCGACTTCGTTGCTCGACTCGCGGCCAACGACACGAGCGACGAGTCGCCGACGTCGCCGCGAAACGTCTATCGCGGCACGTACGTCGCTGACGCGAGTGCCATCGACAACGAAGACCTGTGGGTGCATGCGATGCTGACGACGGCGACGGGGGAGGAGAACTACCCCGGAGACGCGACGGCGTCTGAATCGTGGCCAGGGTTTGCTCCTGGCACGCGTGGCGTCCTCAACACAATGGCTCCCACTCACTGCGATTTGAGCGGTCTCGTCAACATCGCGCCGAAACCTCCGATCACCTGGATCCGTGGCAGCGCCGACGCGATCGTTTCTGACGCCTCCCTGTTCGATCTCAACCACCTCGGAGCGCTCGGCGCGATTCCCGGGTGGCCGGGAGCCGATGTCGCCCCGGCACAGCCCATGGTGTCGCAGACTCGTGTGGTCCTGGAGCGCTACGCCGCGGGCTCCCCGGGGTTGGTTGACGAGGTTGTCTTCGACGGCTGCGGCCACTCTCCGCACCTCGAACGACCGTCGGAGTTCATCGCGGCTCTCCACGCGCTTCTCGATCGGGCGCGGGCGGCCGGCGACGCCTAAGGCGCGGGTTCAGGGCGGTGCTCTAGTCTGAGCACCGTCCTGTTCCGCGGCTCGTGTCGGCCGCGTCCCTGAACCCGAAAGTCGAGTTCTCGTGCCCGCAGTCAATCTCGGAATGCCCAAGGTTCCCGAGGTGCTCGCCCCCCGCCGCAAGACCCGCCAGATCAAGGTCGGCAAGGTCATGGTCGGCAGCGACCACCCCGTGAGCGTGCAGTCGATGACGACGACGCCGACCACCGACATCAACGCCACGCTGCAGCAGATCGCCGAGCTCACGGCCACCGGTTGCGACATCGTGCGCGTCGCCGTGCCGAGCCAGGACGATGCCGATGTGCTGCACATCATCGCGAAAAAGAGCCAGATCCCGGTCATCGCCGACATCCACTTCCAGCCGAAGTACGTCTTCCAGGCCATTGACGCCGGATGCGCCGCCGTGCGCGTCAACCCCGGCAACATCAAGAAGTTCGACGACAAGGTCGGCGAGATCGCGAAGGCGGCGAAAGACGCCGGCGTGAGCCTGCGCATCGGCGTGAACGCCGGTTCGCTCGACCCGCGCCTGCTGCAGAAGTACGGCAAGCCGACCGCCGAGGCACTGGTGGAAAGCGCCGTGTGGGAGGCGAGCCTGTTCGAAGAGCACGACTTCCACGACTTCAAGATCTCGGTCAAGCACAACGACCCGATCGTCATGGTCAAGGCCTATCGTCAGCTCGCCGAGCGGGGCGACTGGCCCTTGCACCTCGGTGTCACCGAGGCCGGCCCGGCCTTCCAGGGCACCATCAAGAGCGCGACCGCGTTCGGCATCCTCTTGTCGGAGGGCATCGGCGACACGATTCGGGTGTCTCTGTCGGCGCCGCCGGCTGAAGAGATCAAGGTCGGTCTGAAGATTCTCGAGAGCTTGAACCTGCGCGAGCGCAAGCTCGAAATCGTGTCGTGCCCCTCGTGTGGCCGCGCTCAGGTCGACGTGTACACGCTCGCCGAAGACGTCACGAAGGGGCTCGAGGGCATGACCGTGCCGCTGCGCGTCGCCGTGATGGGCTGCGTCGTCAACGGCCCGGGCGAGGCGCGCGAGGCTGACCTTGGGGTCGCCTCCGGAAACGGCAAGGGCCAGATCTTCGTGAAGGGCGAGGTCATCAAGACCGTTCCCGAGTCCGAGATCGTTCAGACCCTCATCCAAGAGGCGAACCGTCTGGCGGCCGAAATGCCCGATGCGCCGACGGGTAGCCCCGAGGTCGTCACGGCCTAGCACGGGAATCGATCCCGGCGCGAGCCCCGGTGAACCCCCCGATGGGGGACTGCGGTCGCTGCCACGGGGCGCGATAGTTTCGGGGCGGGCCTGCGAGCGAAACAAGCCCCCCTTGCCGTCGCTCGCAGGCCCTCCGCATATTCTCACGCGAACGGCGCTCGAATTCCAGCATCGGCCGTCCGACCGGCGCGGCGCCCGCCGGTACGCTGGATGCTCGTGACCACTCGCATGAGCCAGCTCTTCGTTCGCACGCTCCGTGACGACCCGTCCGACGCCGAGGTGGCCAGCCACCGTCTGCTCGTCCGCGCCGGATACATCCGCCGCCAGGCCCCGGGCATCTTCGCCTGGTTGCCGCTGGGACTGCGTGTGCGTCGCCGCGTCGAGGCGGTCATCCACGAGGAAATGGCGGCAGCCGGTGCCCAGCAGGTGCACTTCCCGGCACTGTTGCCCCGCGAGCCCTACGAGGCGACGGGGCGCTGGACGGAGTACGGCGATGGAATCTTCCGCCTGAAGGATCGCAAGGGTGCCGATTACCTGCTGGCTCCGACGCACGAAGAGGTCTTCACCATGCTGGTGAAAGACCTGTACTCGTCGTACAAAGATCTGCCGCTGTCGATCTACCAGATACAGGACAAGTACCGCGACGAGGCGCGTCCGCGCGCGGGGCTTCTGCGCGGGCGCGAGTTCTCGATGAAGGACGCCTACTCGTTCGACTACACCGACGCGGGGCTCGACGCCTCGTATCAGGCGCAGCGCGACGCCTACGAGCGCATCTTCACCCGGCTGGGGCTCGACTACGTCATCGTGCAGGCCGATGCCGGGGCGATGGGCGGTTCTCGCAGCGAGGAGTTCCTGCACCCGACGCCGGTCGGTGAAGACACCTTTGTGCGCTCGGCGGGCGGCTACGCGGCCAACGTCGAGGCCTACCGGGCGCCGAGCCCCGAGCCGCTTCCGATTGACGGCCAGCCCGAGGCGGTCGTGTTCGACTCGCCAGACACCCCGACGATCGCAACGCTCGTCGCCCTGGCGAACGACCGCCACCCGCGCGACGACCGCGCCTGGGAGGCGGCCGACACGCTGAAGAACGTCGTGCTGCGTCTGACCCACCTCGACGGCTCGACCGAGCTCGTGATCGTCGGCGTTCCCGGCGACCGCGAGGTCGACATGAAGCGCGCTGAGGTCGCGTTCGCGCCAGCCGAGGTTGCGGCGGCGACCGACGACGACTTCGCCAAGCACCCCGGTCTCGTGAAGGGCTACATCGGCCCCTGGAGTGCCGCGGGCCCTGTTCTCGGTGGTGAGGGTTCAACCACCGGCATTCGCTACCTCGTCGATCCTCGCGTCGTCGATGGCACCGCCTGGGTGACCGGTGCGAACGAGCACGAGAAGCACGTCTTCCACCTCGTGGCCGGCCGTGACTTCGTGGCCGACGGCGTCGCCGACATCGCCGAGGTGCGCGAGGGCGACCCGGCGCCCGACGGTTCCGGGCCGGTGGAGCTCGCCCGCGGCATGGAGATCGGCCATGTGTTCCAGCTCGGCCGCAAGTACGCCGAGGCGCTCGACCTGAAGGTGCTCGACGAGAACGGCAAGTTGGTCACCGTCACGATGGGCTCGTACGGCATCGGCGTGACCCGTATCCTCGCGGCGATCGCCGAGGGCAACCACGACGAGCGGGGCCTCATCTGGCCGCGCGCCGTTGCCCCGTTCGACGTTCACGTCGTCGCTACGGGCAAGGACGCGGCCGTCTACGAGATCGCCGAGACGCTCGTCAGCGAGCTGCACGGGGCGGGCTTCGATGCCCTCTACGACGACCGGCCGAAGGTGTCACCGGGCGTGAAGTTCGGTGACGCTGAACTGATCGGTGTCCCGCTCATCATCATCGTGGGGCGCGGCGCCGCCGAGGGGCGCGTCGAGTTCTGGGATCGCCGCACGGGCGAGCGCGGCGATATCGCGCTGCACGAGGCGATCGATCGGATGCGCGCCGCCGGCTGAGAGCGCAACCCGCGTCCGGTACCGTAGAGAAACCCGCCGCGACGCTCTGCGGCGTGGGCTCAACCGAATAGCGGAGGTACCGAACGTGGACATCGACCTGGCAGTACTCAGAATGATGGAGCGCGAGCGGGAGATCCCGTTCGACGAGCTCGTCGAAATCATCGAGCAGGCGGTGCTCACGGCCTACCTGAAGCACACCGGCACCGATGATCACCGGGGCGACACCGAGGTTCCGCAGCCGCGCGTTGAACTCGACCGCAAGAGCGGTCACATCACGGTCTACGTTCCCGAGTACGACGACGAGGGCAACCTCATTGGCGAGGCGGTCGACAGCCCCGATGACTTCGGTCGCATTGCCGCCTTCGCCGCGAAGCAGGTCATCAATCAGCGGCTGCGCGACATCGGAGACGACCGCGTGCTCGGTGAGTTCAAAGGCCGCGAGGGCGACATCGTCGCCGGCGTGATCCAGCAGGGCCCCAACCCCCGCATGGTGCACATCGACCTGGGCACGGTCGAGGCGATTTTGCCGCCCGAGGAACAGGTCCCCGGCGAGGAGTATCCGCACGGTAGCCGCATCCGGGTGTACGTCACGAGTGTGTCCAAGGGCCTGAAGGGGCCGTCGATCACGGTGAGCCGCACGCATCCCTCGCTCGTGCGTCGCCTGTTTGCTCTGCACGTGCCCGAGATCGCCTCCGGTGTCGTCGAGATCGTCTCGCTCGCCCGCGAGGCCGGACACCGCACGAAGATCGCCGTTAAGGCGACCGAGCCCGGTGTGAACGCGAAGGGCGCCTGCATCGGTGAACTCGGCCAGCGCGTGCGCGCCGTCACCGCCGAGCTCGGCACCGAGAAGATCGACATCGTCGATCACTCCGACGATCTCGCCACGTTTGTCAAGAACGCGCTGTCGCCGGCAAAGGTCACCGACGCGTTCGTCATCGATCCGGCTACGAAGGCCGTGCGCGCCCTCGTACCCGACTACCAGCTGTCGCTGGCGATCGGAAAAGAGGGACAGAACGCCCGGCTCGCCGCGAAATTGACCGGCGCGAAGATCGACATCCAGCCCGATTCCGTGATGGATGACTAGCACCCGCTAGGATGGAACCCGTCAGAACCTGCGTCGGCTGTCGCGTGCGCGCTCCTCGCTCCGATCTTCTTCGGTGCGTCGTGCGAGACCAGACGGTTGTCGCGGATGCTTCAGCCAGTCTTCCTGGCCGGGGCGCGTGGGTGCACGGCACTCACGACTGCATCGAGGCGGCGACGTCACGGCGAGCATGGGCTCGCGCGTTTCGGAATGCCGGTCCGCTCGATGTGGCAGGGCTTCTGACACTGTACGGATCCACCGGATCCTCGAGAGAACAGGCTGATCGGCACATGGACAACTGATGAGCGGCTCGAAATGAGACCCGTCCACCATTAGTGGTCTGCCCCTGTCCGGGTGCAGACCCAGACAGGAGAGAAGTGGCTGGAAAACCACGCGTACACGAAATCGCCAGCGAGTTCGGAGTATCGAGTAAAGACGCGCTGGAGAAGCTGAAAGAGCTGGGCGAGTTCGTCAAGGGCCCGTCATCGACCATCGAGCCGCCCGTCGCGCGCAAGCTGCGCGCCGCGCTCGAAGCTGACGGCGCGAAGCCCGTCGCGGACGAGAAGCCCGCGGCGAAGAAGCCTGCCCCGAAGGCGGCGCCGAAGCCCGCGCCCGCCCCGGCGCCGGCACCGGAAGCGCCCGCCGCTGCCGAGCCCGAG
The DNA here is from genome assembly GCF_046293215.1 of Microcella sp. Classification (GTDB taxonomy): domain Bacteria; phylum Actinomycetota; class Actinomycetes; order Actinomycetales; family Microbacteriaceae; genus Microcella. The sequence goes on from NZ_JBKBPI010000007.1 coordinate 136,353, forward strand.
GCCGCGCCCGCCGCGCCCGCCCCGGCTGCCCCTGCGGCGCCGGAGGCTCCCGCCGCCGCTGCTGCGGCCGACGAGCAGAAGCCTGCTGCCGCGAAGCCCGCAACTCCGGGCGGCCCGCGGCCCGGCAACAACCCGTTCAGCTCGACGCAGGGAATGGCCCGCCCCGGCACCCCGCGCCCGGGCAACAACCCCTTCTCGTCCTCACAGGGCATGCCCCGCCCCGGTGGCGCCGGCGGCGCGATCCCGCGCCCGCCCCGTCCTGGCGCTCCGCGTCCCGGAGCTCCGCGTCCCGGTGCTCCCCGTCAGGGTGCGCCTGGCCGCGGCAACGCGCCGTTCCAGACCCGTCAGGGTGGCGGCGCCCGTCCGGCGCCCGGTGCCGGTGGATTCCGTCCCGGCGGTGCCGGTGGCCCGGGAGGTCCCGGCGGCGGCGGCGGTTTCCGCGGCGGTGGCCGTGGTCGCGGTCCCGGCGGTGGCACCGCTGGTGCGTTCGGTCGTGGTGGCGGCAAGAGCCGCGCCCGCAAGTCGAAGCGCACGAAGCGGCAAGAGTTTGAGATGCGCGAGGCGCCGACGGTTGGCGGCGTTAGCGTTCCCCGTGGCGACGGCAAGACGGTCATCCGTCTGCGTCAGGGAGCATCCATCACCGACTTCGCCGACAAGTTGGAGTCGGTCAGTGGCATGAGCTGCCCTCCCGGCAACCTCGTCACCGTGCTGTTCCACCTCGGCGAAATGGCAACGGCGACCGAGTCGCTCGACGGCGCCACCTTCGAGGTGCTCGGCGAAGAACTCGGTTGGAAGATCGAAATTGTCTCGCCGGAAGACGAAGACAAAGAACTCCTTGAGGCCTTCGACATCGATCTCGACGAGGTCGATGACGAAGACGACCTCGTCATCCGTCCGCCCGTGGTCACGGTCATGGGCCACGTCGACCACGGTAAGACGAAGCTGCTCGACGCCATCCGCGAGGCGAACGTCGTCGCGGGTGAAGCCGGTGGCATCACGCAGCACATCGGTGCCTACCAGGTCTGGACCGAGCACGAAGACATCGAGCGCGCCATCACCTTCATCGACACCCCGGGTCACGAGGCGTTCACCGCCATGCGTGCCCGTGGTGCGCAGGTGACCGACGTGGCGATCCTCGTGGTCGCCGCCGACGACGGCATCATGCCGCAGACGGTGGAGGCCCTGAACCACGCCCAGGCGGCGGGTGTGCCGATCGTGGTCGCGGTCAACAAGGTCGACAAGGAGGGCGCGAACCCCGCGAAGGTGCGCCAGCAGCTGACCGAGTACGGGCTCGTCGCCGAAGAGTATGGCGGCGACGTCATGTTCATCGACGTCTCCGCGCTGCAGAAGAAGGGCATCACCGAGCTGCTCGACGCCGTTCTGCTGACGGCAGATGCCGGGCTCGACCTGCGCGCGAACCCGAACCGTCTGGCTCGCGGTACCGCGATCGAGGCGAAGCTCGACAAGGGTCGCGGCGCCGTCGCCACCGTGCTCATCCAGGCCGGAACGCTGCGCGTTGGCGACGCGATTGTCGCCGGAACGGCCTACGGCCGCGTGCGTGCGATGACCGACGAGAACGGCGAGCGGGTCGAGGAGGCCTACCCGTCGCGTCCGGTTGCCGTGCAGGGTCTGTCGACCGTGCCGCGCGCTGGCGACACGTTCATCGTCACCGACGATGACCGCACTGCTCGTCAGATCGCCGAAAAGCGTGAGGCCGCCGAGCGCAACGCCATGCTGGCCAAGGCCCGCAAGCGCATCAGCCTCGAAGACTTCACGAAGGCGCTGGAAGACGGCAAGGTCGAATCGCTCAACCTCATCCTCAAGGGCGACGTCTCGGGTGCCGTCGAGGCGCTCGAAGAGGCGCTGCTCAAGATCGAGGTCGACGAGAGCGTTCAGCTGCGCATCATCCACCGCGGTGTGGGTGCCGTGACCGAGAGCGACGTGAACCTCGCGACGATCGACAACGCGATCATCGTCGGCTTCAACGTGCGCCCCGACACGAAGGCGCGCGAGCGTGCCCAGCGTGAGGGCGTCGACATCCGCTTCTACTCGGTGATCTACTCGGCACTCGAGGAGATCGAGAACTCGCTGAAGGGCATGCTGAAGCCCGAGTTCGAAGAGGTGCAGTCGGGTGTGGCCGAGATCCGCGAGGTGTTCCGCTCCTCCAAGTTCGGGAACATCGCCGGTGTCATCGTGCGCAGCGGCACGATCACGCGCAACGCCAAGGCGCGCGTCATCCGCGAGGGTGTCGTGATCGCCGACGGGCTCGCCATCGAGTCGCTGCGCCGGTTCAAGGACGATGTCACCGAGGTCAAGACCGACTTCGAGTGCGGTATCGGCCTCGGCAAGTACAACGACATCCAGATCGGCGATGAGATCGAGACGATCGAGATGAAGGAGAAGCCGCGGGTCTAGACCCCGCGATGCTTCCCGCGGGCCCCGGCCCCGTGCATCCGCGCGGGGCTCGGGGCCCGTTCAGCACCAGAAATACACGCACCACGAAACACAGAAGGTGGGACGCCATGAGTGACAACCCCCGCGCCCGGAAGGTCGCCGACCGCATTCACGAGGTCATCGCTACGCGACTCGAGCGGGGCCTGCGCGACCCGCGCCTCGGCTTCGTCACCATCACCGAGGTGCGCGTGACCGGCGACCTCCAGCACGCCAGCATCTTCTACACGGTGTACGGCACCGACGACGAGCGCGCAGATTCGGCGGCGGCGTTGAAAGCGGCCACGGGCATGCTGCGCACGGAGGTCGGCAAGAACCTCAACACGCGCCTGACGCCAACGATCGAGTTCATCGCCGACGGTGTGCCCGAGAACGCGGCCGCGATCGAGAACCTCCTGCGGGAGGCGCGCGAGCGCGACGCCCGCACCGAGGAAGAGGCGAAGAGCGCCCAGTACGCGGGTGACGAAGACCCGTACGTCAAGCCTCGCGAGGCCGACGACGACGAGTAGCGCGGCCTGCGCTTACGAGTGGCCGCCGAGGTCGATCGCGCCCGTGTTGAAGATCGACACTCCGATCAGAACGATGCCCGCGACGATCGACAACCCCGCGATGGCGGTGAACAGGGCAACGCCAGCCTTTTCGATCAGGCCCGGCCGCGGTTCGGCGCCGGTGTGCTCTGCATCCATGCTCATCGAGTGACTCCTTTGTGACGGGGACGACTCTATTCTTACCGATCAACCAGGATGCTCGGCTCACCCGCCAGGAAGCTGATAGCCCCGCTCGGGGTCGCCGACCGCGAGCCCGTCGGTGACGAGACCCGCGAGCGCGCGTTCGCGCTGCACGGCGTCGGGCCAGAGCGTCGCCACGGCGTCGTGCGTCACGGGCATCTCGCTGCCCCGCAACGCGCGCATGATGATTCCGCGCACCTGCCGATCGCTGCCCTCAAAGCGTGCCTGGCGCGGTGCGCGGGGGCCGTCGTACGCGGGATAGCCGTTCGCCCGCCACGCACACAGCTCGGCGATGGGGCAGGCGTCGCAGCGTGGCGATCGGGCGGTGCACACCGTCTGCCCGAGCTCCATCGCGCCGGCGTTCACGTCGTGCGCGGCGTCGGAGTCGTCTGGCAGCAGCGCCTCCATGTCTGCGAGGTCGGATCGGGTGCGGGCGGGGCCGGCCTCGCCGCGGCCGTGCACGGCGCGCGCGATGACGCGACGCGTGTTGACGTCGACGACCGGCACGCGCATCCCGAAGGCGAAGCAGGCGACCGCGCGCGCCGTGTAGTCGCCGATTCCGGGGAGGGCGAGCAGCGCGTCGACGTCGGCGGGTACCTCGCCACCGTGCCGTTCGGCGATCGCTGTCGCCGCGGCGTGCAGGTTGAGGGCGCGCCGGGGGTAGCCGAGACGGTCCCAGGCGCGCACCGCCTCGGCGGGCGAGTCGGCTGCGAGCGCGTCCGGCGTCGGCCACCGGGCGAGCCACTGCTCCAGCCGCGGGATCACGCGCGCGACCGGCGTCTGCTGCAGCATGATCTCGCTCACGAGCACGCCCCACGGGCTGAACCCGAGGCGACGCCACGGCAGGTCACGGGCGTTCTCGCGGTACCAGGTGGCGATCGTCGAGCTCAACTGCACGCGATCAGCCTAGGCTCGGCGCCGGCAGGCTGATCGAGGGATGCGCGGGGCGCATTCAGGAGGCGGGGCTAGCGTTCGGGCCATGCGCATCCTCGTCACCGGGGCGACCGGGTACATCGGCGGCCGACTCGTGCCGCGTCTGGTCGCGGCGGGCCACACGGTTCGCGTGTTCGTGCGGGACGCGGAGCGGCTGCGCGACGTGCCGTGGAGCGCCGACGTCGAGGTCGCGACGGGGGACCTGCGCAATCCCGACGACGTGCGCACCGCACTCGAGGGAATCGAGGTGCTCTACTACCTCGTGCACTCGATGACCTCGGGTCGCGACTTCGAACAGCTCGAACACCGCATCGCCCGCACGGTCGCGCGCGCGGCGCGCGAGGCGGGCGTGGGCCGCATCGTGTACCTCGGCGGGCTGCACCCCGATGGGCCGCTGTCGCGGCACCTGCGCAGCCGCGCAGAGGTGGGGCAGATCCTGCTCGACAGCGGTGTTCCGACGGCGGCGCTGCAGGCGGGGGTGGTGATCGGGTCGGGCTCGGCGAGCTTCGAGATGATTCGCCACCTCACCGAGGTGCTGCCGTACATGCCGGCGCCGAAGTGGGTGCGCAACTTCATCCAGCCGATCGCGGTGCGTGACGTGCTGCACTACCTGATCGGTGCGGCGAGCCTGCCGAGCGAGGTCAACCGCACCTTCGACATCGGCGGGCCCGATGTCTTGCGCTACGGGCAGATGATGAACGGCTACGCGGTCGAGGCCGGTCTCAAGCAGCGCCCCATCGCGAGCCTTCCGGTGTTGACGCCGTACCTGGCGAGCCAGTGGGTGAACCTTGTCACCCCGATCCCGCGGTCGCTGGCCGTGCCGATCATCTCGTCTCTGCAGTACGACGCGGTGTGCAGCGAGCGCGACATCGATCAGTACATTCCTCCGCCCGAGGGTGGGCTGACGGGGTACCGCCAGGCGGTGCGCTACGCCCTGGCGAAGATGCGCGAGGGCGAGGTGGAGACCAGCTGGCGCAATGCGGCGGTGGCCGAGGCGCCGGCCGACCGGCTCCCCAGTGACCCCGAGTGGAGCGGCGCGACCGTGTTCGTCGACCGGCGCGAGGCGACGAGCGAGGCAAGCCCCGCCGACCTCTGGCGCGTCGTGGAGGGTATCGGCGGCGACAACGGCTGGTACTCGCTGCCGGTGGCGTGGGCGGCACGAGGCTGGCTGGACAAGCTGGTCGGGGGAGTGGGCCTTCGCCGCGGCCGGCTCGACCCGGAACGGCTGCAGCCGGGCGACGCGCTCGACTTCTGGCGCGTCGAGCAACTCGACCGCGGCACGTTCCTCCGCCTCCGCGCCGAGATGAAGTTGCCCGGTCGCGCCTGGCTTGAGTTCCGTGTGAGCCCCCGCGAGGGTGGCGGCTCGCACCTCGAGCAGCGCGCCGTGTTCTTCCCCTCGGGGCTTGGCGGGCGCCTCTACTGGGGCGTCATCATCCCGTTCCACGGCGTCATCTTCCCGGGCATGGCCGCGGGCATGGCGCGCGAGGCCGAGAAATTGTCTCGCGCCCGGGCGGAGATTCGCGCACAATAGACCCCGTGGGGGCCGCACGGGGGGTGCTGGCGTCGCTCGCTGGGCTACTGCTCGCGGCGGCGCTGATCGTCGCGCCGGGAGCGGCGACGCCCGCTCACGCGAGCGAGGCGGGAACCATTTACTCTCTGCTGAATCAGGCACGGGGAGGCTCGGGGCTCGGCCCGTTGGCGCGGAACGCCGCGCTCGACCAGGTCGCGCTGAACTGGGCGAACCAGATGGCGGCTGACGGGCGGATGTACCACAACCCGAACTACAGCACGCAGATACCCAGCGGCTGGAGTCGTGCCGCGGAGAACGTCGCGCAGGGCTTCCCGACGGGTGCCGCCATGCACGACGGCTGGTGGGGTTCCCCCGGTCACCGAGCGAACATGCTGGGCGACTTCACCGACGTCGGCGTCGCGTTTATCCAGGCCGGCGGCACGACCTGGGGTGTTCAGGTGTTTGCGAAGTATGGCTCGAGCGTTCCGGCTCCGGCGCCCGCGGCCCCGCCGACCGCCCCAGCGCCCCCGCCGAGCAACCCGGCACCCGCTCCTGCTCCCGCTCAGGCGCCGCCTCCTCCCGCGCCCGCCCCCGAGGTGGCGCCGGAACCGCAGCCAGAATCCGACCCAGAGCCAGAACCGGAGCCCACTCCGGAGCCGGAGGCCAGCCCCGAGGCGCAGGCCGACGCTGCCGCCGCGATGCCCGACAAGGCGCCGCGCCCGTCGCCGAGCGCACCGGTCGTCGACGACGCGAGCACGGGCATCCCGCTGTCGAATGCTGCCTCGCTGACGGCCAGTGAGCTCCCGGTCGCGGTCGGCGCGACGGCGGGGATGCTCGGCGCCGGTTTCGTCGCCGCGTTCGCGTTCGCGGGATCGTTCCGCCCCCGAAAGGGGGCTGAGAATCGGCGGTCCCGATGGCGCATATGGTCACGGAACGGTAACGGAACCCCGTAGGCTGGTCGGCACCGCACCGACGCGGTGACCCGAGCAGAGGGAGGTTTCGTGGCACTTTCCGAGACCCCGTCCCGCCGATTTTGCCGAGGTCACCGCTACTCGTTCCGGCGCGTGTCGACGACCGTGGCGGTGACCGCCGCGCTCGTCGGTGTGATGTCGATCGACTACACGGCAGCGACGGCGTACGCCGCGATTCCGGCCTACGCGCAGGCCATGAACGAGGGGGTGCCGCTCACCGCCGCCCACCGCGGTGACCCGGTGGCCGCGCCCGAAAACACCCTTCCCGCGATCGTCGCCGGCATCAACGGCGGGGCCGACATCGTCGAGTTCGACCTTCACCTGACGGCCGACGGGCACGCCGTGCTCATGCACGACGCCATGGTTGACCGCACGACCGACGGCGTCGGGCCGGTGAACCAGCTCACCCTCGACCAGGTACAGCAGCTCGACGCCGGCTCGTGGTTCGGCGACGCCTGGCGTGGCACGCCCGTGCCGACGGCGCGCGAGGCACTCGAGCCCTTCGTCGGCGTCTCGACCACGGCCCTTGTCGAGTTCAAGGGGACCTGGCGCGAGGAAGAGGTCGCCTCGGTAATCGCCGTCATCGACGAGCTCGGCATTGGGGAACGCACCGTCGTGTCGAGTTTCGAGGCGCGCACCATGATCGCGCTGCAGAAGGCCGCACCGCACCTGCAGCGCGCGCTGACGATGCGGGTACTGCCGGCCTCGCCGCTCGGGCTGGTCGCCGCCTACGACGCCTCCGTCGTCGTGACGAGCATGCGTTCGATCGACCTGTCGCCCCGCATGGTGCCGCAGCTGCAGCAGGCGGGGGTGACGGTCATCGTGTACACCCTGAACACGCCGACCCTGTGGCAGAAGGCGCGCCAAGCCGGAGTCGACGTGATCGTGACGGATGACCCGCGCGGCATGAACCACTGGGCCGACTGGCTCGGCCGCTGACGTCGACCCGCGGCTACCGACGGCGCAGCAGCGCCTCGTAAACGCGCACGCCCTCGAGAAACGCCGAGACACGAATGCGCTCGTTCTTCGCGTGCAGACACGCCCGCTCGGCCGCCGTCATGCGAAACGGCGCAAACCGGTAGACGTGGTCGCTGATGGCAGTGAACCAGCGGCTGTCGCTCGCCTGCATCATGACGTACGGGGCCACGGCAAGGCCCGGATGCACGTCGCGCACCGCCTGAACGATCGCCTCCCAGCCCTCTCCGGAGGCCGGCGACACGGGCGAGGGTTCGCTCGGCTCGAGAACCTCCACGGCGACGAGCGGGTCGGCGATGGCTGCCGTCACCTCGGAGACCGCCTCAGCGACGGAGGTGCCAGGAGCGATGCGCACGTTGACCGTCGCCTCGGCGCTTTCGGCGAGCGCGTTGGCGGCGTGTCCGGCGCGCAACTCGGTCACGGCCCGGGTCGTGCGCACGAGGGCCCGGGTCTCGGGGCTCGTGCGCAGGAAAACGCGCAGGAGCAGGGGCGCGAACAGCCCCACCCGCCGGAACACGAAACGCAGTGGGGGCCGCGCCCGTTCGCCGAGCGTGCGAATCATGAGCCGCGTCGTGGCGTCCAGGCGCGCCCGCGCGGGGCGGGCATTGAGCCGCAGGATCGCCCGAGCGAGCCGCTCGGGCGCCGAAAAAGGCGGGGGACTGGCCGCGTGGCCGCCCTGCTGGTCGACGGTCAGACGCAGAGTCGTGATGCCCTTCTCGGTGACGCCGACCACCGCGTATGGCTCGTCGACTCCCGGGAACGCGCCCGAGACGATCGCTCCGCCCTCGTCGAGCACGAGGGAGGGGCGTATGCCGCGCTCACGGAGCGTGTTCACGATGGCGCGAGCGCCGCGCCCGGTGACCTCCTCGTCGTCGCCGAGGCTGACGAGCACGTCGTGCCGCGGGGTGATGCCGGCGGCCAGCAAACGCTCGACGGCCTCGAGAATGGCGGCCGCGCATCCCTTGTCGTCGATCGTGCCTCGGCCCCACAGCACGGGCTCGTCGCCGTCGGGCCCGGTCTCGGTGATGACGCCGGCGAAGGGGGGATGCTCCCACCCCTCGTCGGTGGCGGGAACCACGTCGTAATGGGCCATCAGCACCGTCGGCGTTGACGCGCCGGCGGGGTCGCTGCCGGCCCAGCGATACAGCAGGGCCGCCTCCCCGATGCGCTCGCGGGTCAGCCGCTCATGCACGCGCGGGTACAACGAGGGGAGCGCGTCGATGAAGCGCTCGAACGGCTCAGGATCGCGGCGCGGGCCCGGCCCGTCCGGGTGTCGTGAGATTGTCGGGATGCGCACCAGCTCTTGCAGACGCGCGACCGCCCTCTCGTCGTCGCGGCACTCAGGCGATACCGTCGAGGTCATGCGCCCCATCGTCGCACTGCTGGGTCTCGTCACGGCGATCCTGTTCGGCGTGGCCGCACCGCTCGGCGCCCTGCCGGGCAGCGCCCCCGCCGCCCACGCGAACGTCGACAACTTCGTGTTCGACTCATTCGAGGCCGAGTACGTGCTCGACCGCGACGACGAGGGGCGGGCGACGCTCGTGACGACCGAGACCCTCGTCGCGCGCTTTCCCAATGTCGATCAGAACCGGGGCATTCGCCGCACGCTGCCGGCGACATATCAGGGGCGCACGACCGAGCTCGAGGTGCTGTCGGTGACCGACGAGCGCGGGGCATCCCGATCGTTCTTCGTCGAGAGCGATGGCGGAGTGACGAGCGTCGTCTCCGCCGTTCCCGAGGGCCAGTTCGTGCGCGGCGTGCAGACCTACGTGATCACGTACGTCCAGCGAGATACCGTCGACGCGTTCACCAACACCGGAGCCGAAGAGTTCTACTGGAACCTCAACGGCACCGACTGGCGCCAGCCCTTCGGCGAGGTGCGCGGCACGGTGCGACTTGGCCCCGGCCTCGCTGAACGCCTCACCGGCGGGGCATTCTGCTACCAGGGCGTCGCCGGATCGTCCGAGTGGTGCGACATCACCGTCGACGGCGACACCATCACGGTCGCGTCGACCCGACCGCTGGGCGCGTTCGAGAACGTCACCGTCGCGATCGGTTTCACCCCCGGCACGTTCACCCTGTTCAACCCGTCGCCCCTCGCGAGCCCGGCCGGCTGGGGCCTGCTGCTCGTCGCGCTGCTTTCCCTCGGCTGTGTCATCATCGCCATCAGCGTGCGCTCGACCCTCCTGCGCGACGAGCCGGGCCGACCGGTCATCGTCGTCGAATATCTGCCTCCGAAGGGCGTGACGCTCATGGAGGCGGCCGTGCTGCGTCATCGCCGCAATCGCGCCATCGCCAGCCAGCTGGTCGACTTCGCCGTTCGGCGCATGATCACCATCATCGAGCACCGTGTGCGGCTCGGTCGCGACACGTGGCGACTGCAGCTGCAGAGCGCAGACGGCGCAACCGAGCGAGAACTGCGCATGCTGCGCTACTTCTTCGGCGACGAGCTGCGTCCCGGAGCCGTGCACGACCTCAAGGCCTCCTCAACGACGCTGAGTGCCAAGCTCACGCGCCTGCTGTCCGACGTGGCGATCGACAACGCCAACAGGCGCCACTGGAAGAAACACGTGCCGCCGCTCGCCAGCGTTTTGCCGAGCGCCGCCGCGTTCCTGCTGGTGTTTGCGGCGTTCGTTGCGCTTGCCGGTCTCGCCGATGAGGGGCGCGACGCCGACTGGATGATTCTCGTGCTCGGTGGGGTCATCGTCGCCGCGGTCATCACCGCGGGCCTGTTGGCACGCCAACCGCTCAGCGCGGCCGGGGCCGAGGTGAACGACCACCTCACCGGGCTCGACCAGTACATCCGTCTTGCCGAGGCCGATCGCATGCGCGTGCTGCAGTCGCCGCAGGGTGCACTGCGCGAGCCGATCGACCCGAGCGACCGCGCGGCGCGGCTGAAACTCACGGAGCGGCTACTGCCCTGGGCGGTCCTGTTCGGTCACGAGAAAGAGTGGGCCAGCGAGCTGGGGTCGTTCTACGCCGAGGGAGAGTCGCCCCCCTGGTACCGCGGTGCTCGCCCCTTCAGCGTCGGATCCTTCGCCGCCGGCGTGGGGTCGGTCAGCTCGACGCTGTCCTCCAGCTACTCGGGCACGAGCTCGTCGGGCGGCTCGGGCGGCGGCGGGTCGTCTGGCGGCGGTGGCGGCGGAGGGGGCGGTGGCGGCGTCTAGGTGTACCCGGTCATGACGTTGGTGTCACTCGGCTGATCGGTGGCAGGCCTCCGCAAGCGGTGTGTGCTCGAGC
>NZ_JBKBPI010000008.1:0-145637 GCF_046293215.1 Microcella sp.
CAACCATCGCACCGGGCAGCCGATCCTCCGGTCACTGACAGCGTACGACCACTGAACCCTTGGAATCAATCATCTAGTCGCTCGCTGAGTCGGCTGCGTCGGCGCCCTCCACGGCGCCCACCTCTGCGTCGCTCCCGCCCCCGCCGATGACGCGCTGGCCCGGCAGCGCCTCGGGCGCCTCGCTGCGCACCCACGCGACAATCTGCTCGCGCACGAGCACGCGAAGGTCCCACAGCGTCGGGGCGTCGGCCGCGCTGACCAGCACGCGCACCTCGATGCGGCCGCCGGTCGCGTCGGTCACAGCGACGTTGGCGACGCGACCGTCCCACAGCGGGGTGCCGGCCAGAATGTCGTCGAGTTTCGCGCGCATCGCATCGACGTCGAGGCGCCAGTCGAGGTCGAGCATGATGGCGCCGATGAGGTCGCTCGTCTGCCGCGTCCAGTTCTGGAACGGCGTCGTCGTGAAGTAGACCGACGGCAGCACCATGCGGCGCTGGTCCCACAGCTTCACAACGACGTAGGTCAGGGTGATCTCTTCGACGCGACCGAACTCCTCCTCGACGATGACGACGTCGTCGATGCGAATCGCGTCACTGAACGCCAGTTGCATTCCGGCGAACACGTTCGACAGTGTCGACTGCGCGGCGAGGCCCGCGATCACTGAGGCGAGGCCCGCCGACGCCAGCAGGCTCGCGCCCGCGGCCTGCGCGCCCGGGAAGCTCAGCAGCGCGGCCGCCACCGCGACCAGCCCGACGATGACGACCACGATGCGGCGCACGAGCAGCAGCTGCGTCTGCATGCGTCGCGCCACCCGGTTGTCGTCGACGGTGATGTCGTAGCGCCGCAGCACCCGGTCGAACATGAGGCGCACGATGGCGGTGATGAACCAGGCGGCCGCCAGAATCACGAGGATGCGGAACGTCTGATTGATCGCGGGCCGCCAGTCGGGCTCCGGCAGCGTGAGCGCGACTGCGATCCACACGCCGATCAGTCCGAGCAGGATGCGCAGTCGGCGCCGAGGCGGGCCGAACGTCGCGTACGCGCCCGCCCACTTGCGCGAGGCGATGCGGGCGCCGAGGGCGAGCATCCCCGTCACGACGATGACGATGCCGAGGGCGATGGCGACGGCGAGCCCGAGGCCCGTCCAGCTCTGCCAGGTGAAGTCGTCGACTGCGGTCACGTGGGGCCTCCCGTTCCGGGTTCCTGATCGGTGGTCGTCGGTCGGTCAGCCCACCGTAGCCGCGCCGGTAGAGTGAATGCTGACCCCACCCGCTGCCGCGCATCCGAGGAGCCGCCGTGCCCACCATCGTCGTCGAGGTCATGCCGAAGGCCGAACTGCTCGACCCGGCCGGCAAGGCCGTCGCCGGGGCGATTCACCGCCTGGGCGAGAACCGCATCACCGATGTGCGTCTCGGCAAGCGCTTCGAACTGCACGTGGATGGCGAGGTTGACGACGCCCTCCTCGACACGGCCCGGCAGCTGGCCGCCGACCTGCTCTCGAACGGCGTCATCGAAGACGTCGTGAGCGTGCACGTGGCCGCGCAGGCGGCTGCCGGCGCGGGCGCGTGACCATGCGCGTCGGAGTCGTCACCTTTCCCGGGTCGCTCGATGACCGCGATGCGATGCGCGCCGTGCGTCTCGCCGGGGCCGAGCCGGTTGCGCTGTGGCACGGTGAGCACGACCTGAAGGGCGTCGACGCGATCGTCTTGCCCGGCGGCTTCAGCTACGGCGACTACCTGCGCGCCGGAGCGATCGCGGCCCGCTCGCCGATCATGGCCGAGGTCATCGACGCGGCGAACGGCGGGATGCCCGTGCTCGGCATCTGCAACGGCTTCCAGATCCTCGTCGAGGCGCACCTGCTACCGGGCGGCCTCATTCGCAACGACCACGGTGACTTCATTCGCCGCGACCAGCGCCTGCGCGTCGAGTCGACCGCCAGCGCCTGGACGAACGGCTTCACCGAGGGCCAAGAAATCGTGATCCCGCTGAAGAACGGCGAGGGCGGATACATCGCCGACGAGGCGACGCTCGACCGGCTCGAGGGCGAGGGGCTTGTCGCGTTCCGCTACCTCGACGTGAACCCGAACGGCTCGCTGCGCGACATCGCCGGCTTGCGCAATGAGCGCGGCAACGTGGTGGGCCTGATGCCGCACCCCGAGCACGCGGTCGAGGCGGGCTTCGGCCCCGACACGCAGCTCGCGATGCGCTCCGGCACCGACGGCCTGACGTTCTTCACATCGGTGCTCAAGCAGAGCGTGCTGAACTAGCGGTCGTGACCACCGACGCCTACCCGGCGCCCGCCGCGGCCGCCTCCCCCGCCGACTCGACCCGCGCATCCCGTGTGACCCCGAAGAGGCTGTATCGCGTGCTCGCGATCGCCGAAGCGATCACCTGGACGCTGCTCATCGGCGGCCTCATCATTCGCGCGGTGATCGGCCGTGAGGACGGCGCGATCTTCGTGACGATCGGCGGCAGCATCCACGGTTTCGTGTTCCTCGCCTACGCGGCGACCGCCGTCTTGACCGCAGTGAACCAGCGCTGGGGAGTCAGAATCGGGATGCTCGCGGTCGTCACCGCGATCGTCCCGTACGCGACGATCCCCTTCGACATCTGGGCGCACCGCACGGGCCGCCTCGAGGGCGACTGGCGGCGCGAGGAGACGGACGACCCGCGCGATCGCGTGTGGTTCGACCGCCTCGTGCGGTGGATGCTGCGGCACCCGTACCTGCTCGGCACCCTCATCGTTGTCGGTGTCGTGGTGCTGTATGTCGTGCTGCTGATGATCGGGCCGCCGATTCCGAAGGCCGACTGACGGCTCATCCACAATCCGCCGCGCGACGGATGCCCCGATCGCGGCGACCCTGGCAGGGTGGACGGATGCGCTCGATCCTCATCTTTCTTGCCATCGCGTTCGGACTGAGTTGGCTCATCGCACTGCCGCTGTGGTTCGGCGACGGGCTCGCTAGCCCCTTGTTCGGGCTGGTGGCGCTCGCGATGATGGCGACTCCGGCGATCGCCGCGCTCATCGTCGTGTTCCTCGTCGACAAGCCCGCACGGAAAGCCGCCGCTCTGGGCCTGTGGCCGATCGGGCGCCCCGGGCGCTTTATTGGCTACCTGGCGCTCGCGCTCGCCGTGCCGGTGGTGCTGATCCTGGCCGCGCTGCCGATCGGCGCACTCTTCGGCGTGTACCCGGCCGACTTCGTGAACTTCAGCGGCTTCCAAGAGATCACCGATGCGCAACTGGCCGCCACGGGAGCGCCCGCGCTGCCCATCCCGATCGGCGTGCTCGTCGCCCTGCAGTTCGTGAACGTGCTGATCGGCGCGTTCATCAACCTGATTCCCGCCCTCGGAGAAGAGCTCGGGTGGCGTGGCTGGCTGCTGCCGAAGCTGCTGCCGCTCGGCGTTGCCCCCGCGATTCTGCTGTCAGGCCTGATCTGGGGGCTCTGGCACGCACCACTCGTGCTGCTCGGCTACAACTACCCGACAGCGCCGGGCTGGCTCGGTCTCGTGATGATGTGCGGCATGTGTGTTGTGGTGGGCGCCGTGTTCAGTTGGCTGCGCATCCGTTCAGGAAGCGTTTGGGCACCGGCGCTCGCCCACGGCGCGTTCAACGCGGCAGCCGGCTTCTCGATCGTGTTCGTCGCCGCCGGCTCGGTGATCGACACGACGCAGGCAACAATCCTCGGCTGGAGCGGCTGGCTGGTCCCGATCGTGCTGGTCACGGTGCTCGCCGCGACGGGGCAGTTCCGCCCGGCGCCGACGCCCGAGGCGCGGCCTCAGCCGGCGACGAGCCGCTGACCGCGGCTACCGGTTAATCGCGCCACCCAGGAGGAACGCACCGGCAAAGACCAGCACGGCGATGATCGCAAAGATCCACAGGGTCGACGCCTTCATGCCGCCAGCGTACGCGCGAGACGTTACGGCGTGATGACGCCGCTGCGCCGGGCCGTCAGGCCCCCGAAAGGGGGTCAACAGACGGGTCGCGGTCCAGCTCTACGCACGCTTATCGTGGGGACAATGCGCTCGCGGCGAACCAGTTCGACGCGTGTTCAACCCGTCACCCGGAGGTCTCGCCATGCCCGCCCACACCCGAACGCCCGCTAGGCCATTCACACTGGGAGCCCTCGGCACGAGCACCGCACTCATCGCTGGCGTGCTCGTCAGTGCTCCGGTCAGCGCCACGACCTTCACGGGCATCGCGGACTTCGGCGAACTCCAGGCGAGACTCGTTGAGGCGAACCTCCTCGACGGCGCCGACACCATCCGGCTCGCCGCCGGCGTCAGCATCACGGGTACCCAGCGCCTCATCGTCGACGGGCCCCTGACCCTCGACCTCAACGGCGGCACCCTCGAGGTGCCGAGCATCATCGCCGCCGCCGGGCAGCTGCGCATTACGAACGGCACCCTCACCGCCGATGCATCAGGCAGCAATGGCGCGTTCCCGGGCATCGGTGTCGACCCGGCGGCGTCACTCAGGATCGATGCCGCGTTCGTGACCGCGACGGGGTCGGACTGCGACGCGGGAATCGGCGGCTACTCCGATGCGATCGACAACTGCACGCTCGGCGACAGCGCGACACCGGGGGCCCTGACCATTGAGAACAGTGTCGTGACCGCGACCGGCGGCGAGGGTGCCGCCGGTATCGGCGGCGGCTTCCAGGGAACCCTGAGCACGCTCACCATCGTGAACAGCCGGGTCGACGCGCAGGGTGGCGCCGGCACCGCCGATGATGGCGGCGCCGGCCTCGGCGGTGGTGCAGGCGGCGATGGCGGCATCATCACCCTCACCAACAGCACCGTGAACGCCACGGGCGGCCAGGGCGCCGCGGGCATCGGCGGAGGCGGCGGATACGACACCGGCTTCGGCATCGACGCCGGCAACGGCGCGGTTCTGACGATCGACGGCGGCACGGTGTCGGCGACCGGTGTCGGCGACGCGGCCGGCATCGGCGGAGGCGTCTCGGGAAACGGGGGTTCCACCACGATCACGGGTGATGCCATCGTGAATACCCTCGGCGACGGGTTCGGCGCGTCCATCGGCGGCGGCCGCGGCGGCGCGGGCGGAACGACCTCGATCGGCGGCACCGCGACGGTCAACGCCCTGCACACCGGCAACGGCAGCGACGAGTTGCGCGGCATCGGCGCCGGCTTCTCCGGATCGACCGCGGGCACCACGACCACGATCACCGACGGCACACCCACGCTCTTGACCGCGCTCATCGAAGGTGATTTCAGCGTTTCGGCCGATGCCGTACTCAGCGTCGGCGCGAACCTGCCGCTCACCCTCCGGTCGACGAGTGTCGTGCTCGGCAGCCTCGAGGGCAGCTTCCCGGGCACCATCGAGATTCCCTCCGAGTGGTCGCTCACCAACGAGGGCCGCATCGACGGGTCGGCGCGGCTGCTCGGCGAGGGGCTGGTCAACAATCAGGGCTCGATCTGCGCCCCCATTGACGACGAAGCGACTGACCCGCTCGACCCAACAGACGGCCTCACTGTAACGGGCAACGCCTTCTACCTCCCCTACCGCTACCCCGCCGGCTTCACCGTCGGCAACGCCGTCTACGCACCGACGATGCAGGAGGGTTGCCGCGGGTTCCCTGACGCGTCGTTCGTGCCGGACGGCGAGACCGTCCCGCTCGTCAACGTGGGATGGACGCTGACGGAGGACGGATCGGGACCCTTCGTGACCGAGACGACACCGCTCGCGAGCGTTGCCCCATCGCAGACCGGAACCTTTTGGCCCACAATGGTCGCCGCCGAGATCACCGCTACACCGACGCCCGGCACCGTCGCCGCAGGCGAGACGTCGACGATCGGCGTGACGGGCCCGTGGCCGCTGTCGAACGCACCGACGATCGACCTGACCGACCGCGCGAGCTTCAGCGACGAGGGCCAAACGCCCGGCGCTGCCAATGGCGAGCTCTCGTTCACCGAGCAGGGCGAGAAGACGGTCACCGCGAGCGTTGACTACCTCATCGAAGGCGCGGCCTTCGTCGCGACCGACACCGCGACGATCCTCGTCGCACCGGCGGCGCTCTCGACTCTCGAGGTCACGCCGTCGGCCAGCACCGTGCCGCAGGGCGGATCCGTGCTGCTGGAGGTGAGCGGCCGCGACGCGTTCGGCAATGAGCTCACCATCCTGCCGGGAGACATCACGGTGACCAGCTCGGTAGCCACCGATGTCATCGATGGCCTGCGCGTTACCTTCCCGACGGCGAGCCCGCACGTCCTCACCGTGACCGTCGGCGACATCAGTGAGTCGGTCACCATCGAGGTCGTTCCGGCGCTCGCCTCCACGGGCGCCAACGACCCAATGCCAATCGGGATGC
Organism: Microcella sp.; assembly: GCF_046293215.1. Taxonomy (GTDB): domain Bacteria; phylum Actinomycetota; class Actinomycetes; order Actinomycetales; family Microbacteriaceae; genus Microcella. The sequence goes on from NZ_JBKBPI010000008.1 coordinate 6,330, forward strand.
TCGCTCTACTGCTGATGACGCTGGGCGCGTTCGCAGTATTCGCGAACCGCGCCCCGCGCATCCGATCGCAGGGATAGCGAGCGGTCGGGCCGGATGCTCCCCCGCCGATAGGATCGGAGCATCCGCCCGCCGCCTGCTAGGAGCGCCCTGCCCGTGAGCGAGAACGTCGCGCCCGCCATCCCCCAGCCCGACACGGTCGACAACGCGATCGCGACGCCCGACAAGCACCAGCCGTACGACGCGCTGGGCCTGAAGCCGGACGAGTACCAGCAGATCCGCGAGATCCTGGGCCGCCGGCCGACGAGCGGCGAGCTCGCCATGTACTCGGTGATGTGGAGCGAGCACTGCTCGTACAAGTCGTCGAAGGTGCACCTGCGCCAGTTCGGGCAGAAGGTCAGCGACGAGATGCGCGAGCACCTCATGGTCGGTATGGGCGAGAACGCGGGCGTCGTCGACATCGGCGAGGGCTGGGCGGTCACCTTCAAGATCGAGAGCCACAACCACCCGAGCTACATCGAGCCGTTCCAGGGGGCAGCGACCGGTGTCGGCGGCATCGTGCGCGACATCATCTCGATGGGTGCCCGCCCCGTCGCCGTCATGGACGCCCTCCGCTTCGGCGCCATCGACCACCCCGACACGGCCCGCGTGCTGCCCGGCGTCGTCTCCGGCATCAGCTTCTACGGCAACTGCTTGGGGCTGCCGAACATCGGCGGCGAGACCTGGTTCGATCCCGTCTACCAGGCGAACCCGCTCGTCAACGCGCTCGCCGTCGGGGCGCTGCGCCACGAAGACCTGCACCTGGCGAACGCCCGCGGCGTCGGCAACAAGGTTGTGCTGTTCGGCGCCCGCACGGGCGGCGACGGCATCGGCGGCGCGTCGATTCTCGCCTCCGACACGTTCAGCGAGGGCGGCCCGACGAAGCGCCCCGCCGTGCAGGTCGGCGACCCGTTCGCCGAGAAGGTGCTCATCGAGTGCTGCCTCGAGCTGTACCGCGAGGGCCTCGTCGAGGGCATCCAAGACCTCGGGGCCGCGGGCATCTCGTGCGCGACGAGTGAACTCGCCAGCAACGGCGACGGCGGCATGGTCATCGACCTCGACGCCGTGCTGCTGCGCGACCCGTCGCTGACGGCCGAAGAGATCCTGATGTCCGAGAGCCAGGAGCGCATGATGGCCGTCGTCGAGCCGTCCAAGCTCGACGCGTTCCTCGCCGTCACCGCCAAGTGGGATGTCGAGACGAGCGTCCTCGGCGAGGTCACCGACACGGGCCGCCTCGTCATCCACTGGCGCGGCGAGAAGATTGTCGACGTCGACCCTCGCACCGTCGCGGTCGACGGCCCCGTCTACAACCGGCCGATGCAGCGCCCCGCATGGCTGGATGCTCTCAACGCGGATTCCGCGCGCGCTCTGCCCCGCGCATCCGACGATTCTGAACTGCGCGCCCAGGCGCTCGCGGTACTCGGCGGCCCCAACCAGGCCGACGTGAGCCTCATCACCAACCAGTACGACTACTACGTCATGGGCAACACGGCGCTCGCGATGCCCGACGACGCGGGCATGATCCGCATTGATGAGGAGAGCGGGCTCGGCGTCGCGCTCGCCACCGACGCGAACGGCCGCTACTGCCAGCTCGACCCGTACGCGGGTGCGCAGCTCGCGCTCGCCGAGGCGTACCGCAACGTCGCGGCGACCGGCGCGAGCCCCCGCGCCGTGAGCGACTGCCTGAACTTCGGCAGCCCCGAGAACCCCGAGGTGATGTGGCAGTTCGCCCGCGCCGTCGAGGGTCTCGCCGACGGCTGCCTCGAGCTCGGCATCCCGGTGACGGGCGGCAATGTGTCGTTCTACAACCAGACCGGCGACGTGCCGATCCACCCCACCCCGGTCGTCGCCGTCATGGGCGTCATCGACCACGTCGACCGCCGCCTGCCCTCGGGTTGGCAGGACGAGGGCGAGAACCTTTACCTGCTCGGCGTCACTCGCGACGAGCTCGACGGTTCGGCGTGGGCCGGCGTCGTGCACGACCACCTCGGCGGTGTGCCCCCGCAGGTCGACCTCGCGGCCGAGAAGAACCTCGCCGGGCTCATGGCGGCCGCCGCCGAGGAGGGGCTCGTCACGAGCGCCCACGACCTCAGCGACGGCGGCCTCATCACCGCGCTCGCCGAGGGCGTGCTGCGCTTCGGTGTCGGCGCCCGCGTCTGGCTCACCGAGCTCATGGAGCGCGACGGAATCGACGCGACCGCGGCCCTCTTCGCCGAATCGGGCGCCCGGATGCTCGTCTCCGTAGCGCGGGAAGACGACGTCAAGTTCCGCGGGCTCTGCGAAGGGCGGCTCGTGCCGGTGACCCGCATCGGCGTGACCGACGGCGAGATCGACGGGCTGGATGTGCAAGACCGCTTCACGCTGTCGCACGCCGAGCTCGCCGCCGCGCACCGGCAGACGCTACCCGAGCGCTTCGGCGCGGTCGTCGGGGCGTAAATTGCACGGATTGACCGAGGCCGAAGCGCGCGAGCGGTTTGCGCGAGGGCTCGGCAACGCGATGCCGTCGAGCACGGGCCGGTCGTTCTGGCGCATCATGCAGGCGAACCTCTTCACGCTGTTCAACGGGGTGGTCGGGGGTTGCTTCATCCTCTTGCTCGTGCTCGGCTACTGGCAGGATGCCCTGTTCGGCGTCTTCGTCATCGCCAACGTGCTGATCGGGGTCGGCCAGGAGTTTCGCGCGAAGCTCACGCTGAGCCGGCTCGCGGTGCTGAACGCGCCGAACGCGACGGTGCTGCGCGATGGGGCGCCCACGAGCATCCCGCTCGCCCGCATCGTCATGGACGACGTGCTCGTGCTCGGCGCGGGCGACCAGGTCGCCGCCGACGCCGTCGTCATCGAGGCGCACGGGCTTGAGGTCGACGAGTCGCTGCTCACCGGCGAGGCCGACGCGATCAACGCCCCCGTCGACCGCGAACTGCTGAGCGGCTCGACCATCGTCGGCGGGCGAGGGCTCGCCCGGGTGATCCGCGTGGGCGCCGAGTCGTACGCGGCGAAGATCACGGCCGAGGCGAAGCAGTTCAGCCTCGTCAACTCTGAGCTGCGGCAGGCGCTCGCCCGCGTCATCAGATGGATCAGCTGGCTGCTCATCCCGGTCGGCCTCATCGCCATCAACGGGCAGATGCAGGCGCTCGGCGGGTGGGCCGTTGCGATCGAGACCGGCGCGTGGCGCGAGGCCAGCGTCGGAGCGATCGCCGGACTGATCGCCATGATCCCGCAGGGCCTCGTCTTCATGACGAGCGTCTCACTCGCCGTCGGCGCCGTGAAGCTGTCGCAGAAGCAGGTGCTCGTGCAGGAGCTCGCGGCGGTCGAAGGGCTCGCCCGCGTCGACATCCTCTGCCTCGACAAGACCGGCACCCTCACCGAGGGGCAGCTCGTGCTCGACGCCGTCGAACCGGTGGGCCGCGCGCTCGCCGCCGACGACCCCGCGCTCGCCACCACGGGTTCCGACTGGCGCCTCGTGCTCGCCGCGGTCGGCGCCGACCCGCAGGCCAACGCCACGGCCGCCGCGCTGCGCGAGCCGTATCCCGGCGACAACGCCCCCGCCCCCGTCGCGACGATCGACTTCTCGTCGCAGCGCAAGTGGAGCGCCCTGCAGCTCGACGACCCGCGCGCCGCCGGCACGTGGGTGGTCGGTGCCCCCGACATCGTGCTCGCCGACTCGGTGCGCGAGCCGCTCAGCGCCGAGACGCTCGGGCGCACGTCGGCGCTCGCCGAAGCGGGGCGGCGGGTGCTGATCCTGGCGCGCACCGAGCATCCCCTCGCCCCCGTCGAGGACGGCGTTCAGCCGGAGCTGCCGGCCGGGCTCACGCCGGTCGCGATCGTGTCGTTCCGCGAGAAGGTGCGCGCCGATGCCCCCGACACCCTGCGCTTCTTCGCCGAGCAGGGCGTCGACCTCTGCGTCATCTCGGGCGACGACCCACGAACCGTCGCCGCCGTCGCGCGGGAGGCGGGCGTCGCGTTCGACGGCGAAGCGATGGATGCGCGCAAACTTCCCGACGACCCGGAGGCGCTCGACGCCATCATGGCCGACACCCGCGTGTTCGGGCGGGTGGTTCCCGAGCAGAAGAAGCAGATGGTGCTGTCGTTGCAGCGTCTCGGGCGCACCGTCGCCATGACGGGGGACGGCGTCAACGACGCCCTCGCGCTCAAGTACGCCGACATGGGCATCGCGATGGGCTCCGGTGCGCCGGCGACCCGCGCCGTGGCCCGCCTCGTGCTGCTCGACGGGCAGTTCTCGCGCCTGCCGAAAATCTTGGCGGAGGGTCGCCAGGTGATCGCGAACGTCGAGCGGCTGGCGAAGCTGTTCCTGTCGAAGACGACGTACGCGGTCATGTTCGCGATCGTGTTCGGCGTGCTGCTGTGGGAGTTCCCGCTGCTGCCCCGCCAGTTCTCAATCACCGACGGGCTGACGATCGGCCTGCCCGCGATCGTGTTCGCCCTGCTGACCAACACCCGCGTGTACCGGCCGGGATTCCTCACCAGGGCGGCGAGGTTCTGCGTGCCGAAGGGCCTCACCGTCGGCGTCGTGCTGATCTCGGTCGTCGCCTGGGCGCGGTTCGCGGGCGACTACTCGCTGGCGCAGATTCAGACGGCGGCGACCATCACGCTCACGCTCACCGCGCTGTGGGTGCTCGTGACGCTCGCCCGCCCCTTCACGTGGCTCACGTCGCTCATCATCGCGGGCTCGTACGCCGGCCTCGCCGTCGTTCTCTTCGTGCCGTGGTTCGTCGAGTTCCTGCAGTTCGAGATGCCGGATGCTCGCCTCATCGCCGTCGCCGTCGGCGCGTCGATCGTCGGCAACGTCGTCATCGAGGTGTTCCACCGCCGCGTGCCGTCGTAGGGCGCGCGCCCGCGGGCGTTCCTCTGTGAAGTGCCCCGTGCATCCCCGCCAGCGCGCCCCGTGCATCCCGGCCGGCGCACGGCACCCCCGAGCACAAGAATCGGGCCCCGCTACCACCGCGCGGGGCCCGAACTGTTTTCCGGGGAGGGCAGGCCCAGGCATGCCCGCCCACCCCGGAAGTGTGTGCGGCGCCGCTAGTGCGCCGTCGCCTTCTCGGCGCCCACTCCGGTCAGCGAGCGCACCTCCATCTCGGTCTGCTTGTCTGCGCTCTCGACGCGACGCTCCAGGATGCTCGCGATCCAGCCGAGCAGGAACGCCAGCGGAATCGAGACCACACCCGGGTTCGACAGCGGGAAGATCGCGAAGTCGGCGCCGGGGATCATCGACGTCTCGCTGCCGGACACGACGGGCGAGAACACGATGAGCACGAGCGCGCTGGTGAGGCCGCCGTACATGCTCCACAGGGCGCCGCGGGTGGTGAAGCCCTTCCAGAACAGCGAGTAGACGATCGTCGGCAGGTTGGCCGAGGCGGCCACCGCGAAGGCGAGCGCGACGAGGAACGCCACGTTCTGCCCGTTGGCTCCGATGCCGCCGATGATGGCGACGAGGCCGATGACGACGACGGTGATGCGGGCCACCTTCACCTCCTGGCGCGGCGACGCCTTCCCCTTCTTAATGACGGAGGCGTACACGTCGTGCGAGAACGACGCGGCGGCGGTGATCGTGAGGCCGGCGACGACGGCAAGGATCGTGGCGAAAGCGACCGCCGCGATCACGCCGAGCAGGATGGGCCCGCCGAGCTCGAACGCCAAGAGCGGTGCGGCCGAGTTGACGCCGCCGGGTGCGGCGAGGATCCGCTCGGGCCCGATGAGGGCGGCGGCTCCGTAGCCGAGCACCAGCGTGAAGACGTAGAAGATGCCGATCAGCCAGATCGCCCACACGACGCTCTTGCGCGCCTCCTTCGCGGTCGGCACCGTGTAGAAGCGCATGAGCACGTGCGGCAGCGCGGCGGTTCCGAGCACGAGGGCCAGCCCGAGCGACAGGAAGTCGAGTCGGGTGATGTCGTTGAGCCCGTACTTCAGCCCCGGCTCGAGGATCGCCGGGTTGTTCGTGGCCGCGACGGCCGCGTCGAGCAGCCCGGTGAAGCTGAAGCCGTTGAGCGCGAGCACCCACACGGTCATGAGCCCTGCACCGGCGATCAGCATGACGGCCTTGATGATCTGCACCCAGGTGGTGCCCTTCATGCCACCGACGAGCACGTAGAGGATCATCAGCGCGCCGACGACGGCGATAACGACCGACTGCCCAACCCGCTCTTCGATGCCGAGCAGCAGCGAGACGAGCCCGCCGGCCCCGGCCATCTGGGCCAGCAGGTAGAAGAAGCTGACGACGAGGGTCGAGATGGCGGCGGCGATGCGCACGGGGCGCTGCCGCAGGCGGAAGGCGAGCACGTCGCCCATCGTGAACTTGCCGGTGTTGCGCAGCAGCTCGGCGACGACGAGCAGGGCGACGACCCACGCCACGAGGAACCCGATCGAGTACAGAAAACCGTCGTAGCCGGTGATCGCGATCGCGCCGACGATGCCGAGGAAGGACGCGGCCGACAGGTAGTCGCCGGCGATCGCCGAGCCGTTCTGCCCGCCGGTGAACGAGCGGCCGGCGGCGTAGTAGTCGCTGGCGGTGGCGTTGTTCTTGCTCGCCCGGAAGACGATCACCATCGTGACGGCGACGAAGGCGCCGAAGATGGCGATGTTCAGCAGCGGGTCTCCGGGCGAGGCGGATGCTGCGCTCGCCTGAACGAGGATCGCGGCGCTCATCGAGCCACCTCCGCGGCGCCGCCCGCGGCCAGCACCGGCTCAAGCTCGGCGCGGATCTCGGCAGCGGCGGGGTCGAGGTGCTTGTTCGCGTACCAGACGTAGAGCATGGTGACGGCGAAGGTGGTGGCGACCTGCGCGAGGCCCCAGACCATGCCGAGGTTCAGCGAGCCGCTGACGGGAATGGCGAACACCTCGGGCGCGTAGCCCGCGGTGAGCACGTAGGCGAGATACCACGCGAGGCACAGGCCCGTGGCGGGCAACACGAACAGACGGTGGCGGCGCTTCAGCGCGTGAAAGCGAGGCGAGCGCTGTACGGCGCGCAGAGCCTCCATGTCGGGTTCGACATCGGCGTGGCCGACATCGTGGGCGGTCTCGTCGACCGGAGCCTGGATGGACACTCACGTCTCCCAACTGCAGCGACGGCAACCTCGTTGTCACCGTCTGGTAATCGGACACTCTGCGGGGCGGATGCGGCGACGGTGAAGAGGGCGCGCATCCCGAATCGACGAACGGTGGCAATAGTGCGACGAACGGCGCCCATGACCGCTCGTCGTCGCCTATGGTCGTGTTCCATGAGCCCGTCAGTGCTGATCGCCTTCGTCGGCGGCGTGCTGCTCGGGGCCCTCGGCATCGTGCTGCTCGCGGTCGGCTGGCGGGCGGTGCGCGGGGGGCGGGCGCTCGCGACGCCGGCTGAGCGGGCCACCTACGAGACGCTCAACCTCGCCTCGCGTGTGGCCGGGCATCTGCGCTCGGGGCTCGCCGGCGCCGACGCGGCGCGGGCAGCGAAGGCGCTGCGACAGCTGCTCGACGCCGAGGCGGTCGCGCTGGCCGATCCGCACGGCGTGGTCGCCCTCGACGGGCCGGCCGCGCTCACCGCGACGGCCGAGCGGCTGGCCCGCGCCGCCGCCGAGGCGGGCGATACCCAGGTGCTGTCGGCCGACGCACTCTCCGAGGGGCGGGATGCCGTGGCCGCCCCCATCCGCCTCCCCGGTCGCGAGGCGGCCGGCCCGGTCGCCGGGTCGCTCGTGGCGTTCGCCGCCCCGCCGGTGCGTCCGACGCTCGTGCGGGCGGCCGAGGAGGCCGCCGGCTGGGTCGCCGCACAACTTGAGCTCGCCGAATTGGATGCCAGCCGCGCTGCCCTCGCCGAGGCCGAAGTGAAGGCGTTGCGCGCGCAGATCAGCCCACACTTCATCTACAACGCTCTGACAGCGATCGCCTCGACGATCTCGACCGACCCGGCGCGCGCCCGCGAGCTGGTGCTCGAGTTCGCCGACTTCACCCGGTACTCGTTCCGCCGGGCCGGCGACTTCACGACGCTCGCCGACGAGCTGCGGTCGATCGACTCGTACCTGCAGCTCGAGCGGGCGCGCTTCGGCGAGCGCCTGGCGGTCACGCTGCGCATCGCGCCGGAGGTGCTGCCGACGGTGATCCCGTTTTTGAGCCTGCAGCCGCTCGTCGAGAACGCCGTGCGGCACGGGCTCGAGCCGCTCGAGCGCGGCGGCACCATCACGGTCACGGCCGACGCGGCGGGCGCCTTCACCGAGATTCGCATCGACGACGACGGGGCGGGCACCGACCCGGAGGCGCTGCGGGCCGCGCTCGCAGGCCGGCCCACGGTCGACCACGTGGGCCTCCGCAACGTCGACGCGCGCCTGCGCCAGGTGTACGGCGACGACTGCGGGCTCGTCGTCGAGACGCAGGTCGGCGCCGGCACCGAGGTGCTGATGCGGGTGCCGCGCTCGCAGCCCGAGAACGACCCGCAGGCGGTGCGGCGATGACGCAATCCCTGCGCCTACTCGTCGCCGACGACGAGCGGCCCGCCCTCGACGAGCTACTCGCGCTGCTCGGCGCCGACCCCCGCGTCGGCGAGCTCGTTCCCGCCTCCACCGGCTCGGAGGCCCTGCGCATCCTCAGCGACGACCCGGCGATCGACGCGGCGCTGCTCGACATCCACATGCCGGGGCTGTCGGGCCTCGACCTGGCCCGCGCCCTCACCCGCTTCGAGCGCCGACCGCCCGTCGTGTTCGTGACCGCCGACGACGAGAGCGCCGTCGACGCCTTCGACCTCGAGGCGGTCGACTACGTGCTGAAGCCGGTGCGCGCGGAGCGCCTCGCTCGCGCGGTCGGCCGCCTCGTCGACGCCGTCGCGGATGCTCGGGGCGCGCCCCCGACGGCGCCGACAGCCGTTCTCGGGGCCGGCCCCGAGCATCCCGCCGACGACCTGATCGCGGTGACGCTCGGGTCGACGACGCGGATGGTGCGGCGCGACGCGATCCAGTACGCGGAGGCGCAGGGCGACTACGTGCGGCTGCACACGGCCGACGGAGGGTTTCTCGTGCGGGTTCCGCTCGGCGACCTGGAGCAGCGCTGGGCGGGCGCCGGCTTCGTGCGCGTGCACCGCTCGTACCTCGTCGCGCTCGCGCACGTGACGCGGCTGCAGCTCGCCGGCTCGGGGCCGACCGTGACGGTGGGGGCGACCGCGCTGCCGGTTAGCCGGCGACTGCTGCCGGGGCTGCGCGACCGGCTCGACGAGCTGAGGGTGCGGCGCTCGTGAGCGCCCGCCCACCGCGCGTGCGCGTCACCGCTCCGCGACCCGGCGAACCGCTGTACGCCGTGACCGCTGACGAGACGGGCCCGGCTCCGGCCAGCGCCGAACGGGTGCTCGTGTCGACGCTGATCCGCAGCCAGCTGCGGCTGGCGATCCTGTGCGCCCTCGGATTCGCCGGTGCGCTGGCCGCGGTCGCCGCCGTCGCGGCACTCCCCGCGCTCAGCGCGGCCGACGCCCCGACGGTCGCGGGCGTCCCCGTCGGCTGGCTCGTCCTGGCGTTCGGCGCCTACCCACCGCTCGTCGCGATCGCCGCCCTCGCCGTGACCGCGGCGAACCGCGCCGAAGACCAGTATCGGGCGCTGGCCGAGCGCGACGGGGAGGATCCGTGACCGGCGCGACCGCGAGCATCCTGGGGGCGGTGAGCGTCGCCGCCGCGCCCGCGAGCGGCGCTACCCCCGCCGCGTTCGGCTACTCGGCCATCGTCATCGTGACCCTGCTGACCGTACTCGTCGGCGCGCTCGCGGTGCGGCTGTCGCGCACGACGAGCGACTTCTACGTCGCCTCGCGCACGGTGCCGCCGTGGCTGAACGCGTCGGCGATCGGCGGCGAATACCTCTCGGCGGCGAGCGTCTTGGGAGTGGCCGGGCTGATCCTGCTGCAGGGCGCCGCGGGGCTGTGGTTCCCGATCGGATACGCGGCGGGCTACCTCATGTTGCTGCTGTTCGTCGCCGCCCCGCTGCGCCGCTCGGGCGCGTACACGGTGCCCGACTTCACGGGCGCGCGGCTGCGGTCGCGGTCGGTGCGCCGGGCGACGAGCGTGCTCGTCATCGTGATCGGCTGGTTCTACATCGTCCCGCAGCTGCAGGGCGCCGCGCTCACCGTGTCGATCGCGACGGGCCTGCCGCCGTGGGCGGGGTCGGTCGCGGTCGCCGTCATCGTCGGCGTGATCGTCGCCGCCGGTGGCATGCGGTCGATCACCTTCGTGCAGGCGTTCCAGTTCTGGCTGAAGCTGACGGCGGTGGCCGTGCCGGCTGTCGTCATGCTCGTCGTGGTCGGCGGTCGCGACCTCGGGGCGGCGGCCGCGACGGCCTTCCCGGCGGCGCTCGGCCCCGCCGCCGTCGACCCGTACGCGACCGCGTCGCTCGCGCTCGCCCTCCTGCTCGGCACCCTCGGCCTGCCCCACGTGCTCGTGCGCTTCACGACGAACCCCGACGGCGCCGCCGCGCGCCGCACCACCCTCATCACGGTCATCCTGCTGGTCGCGTTCTACGTCTTCCCCACCACCATCGGGATGCTCGGGCGCGCCTTCGCCCCCGACCTCGCGACGGCGGGCTCCGCCGACTCGGTCGCGCTCGTGCTGCCCGGGCGCCTCGTCGACGGGCTCGCCGGTGACCTGCTGGGCGCGCTCATCGTCGCCGGCGCCTTCGGCGCGTTCCTGTCGACCTCCTCCGGGCTCGTCGTGTCGCTCGCCGGGGTCATCAGCCAGGAGGTCGCGGGCGGCACGGTGCGCGGGTTCCGCGTGGCGGCGCTCGCCTCGACGCTCGTGCCGCTCCTCGTGGTGCTGCTGATCGAGCCGGCCGGGCTCGCCGGCAGCGTGGGGCTCGTGTTCGCCTTCACCGCCTCAACGCTGAGCCCGCTGCTGGTGCTCGGGGTGTGGTGGCGCGGGCTCACCGCGCGCGGTGCGCTCGCCGGCATGCTGACCGGAGCCGTGTCGTGCGGCCTGGCGGTGGGGCTCGGAGTGCTGCGCATGCCGGGGTTTGGCGGCTCGGGTGACGCGGGCATCGGCGATGCGCTGGCGGAGGCCGCCCCGCTCGCCGCGGACTGGGCGCCGTGGTTGCAGTCGGCGCTGGCCACGCCGGCGGCGTGGACCATCCCGCTCGCCGTGCTCGTCACCGTGCTCGTCTCGCGCTTCGGCGGCGGAGCCCCTCCCGCCGACGTCGACCGCATCCTCGCCCGCCTGCACCTGCCCGAGCGCCGGCGCCCCGAGGCGCGCTGAGCGCCCGCGCCGCCACCCTGCGCGACGCGAAGGCGGAGCGTGACGTAGTGCAGGAAACGCTCCCCGCGCATCCGCAATTCAGCGTGGCCGGCGCGGCAGCCGCAGGCGGCGCTGCGCCAGCAGAATGCCGAGGAAGATCAGCGCGGCGCCGACCGGCTCGTTCCAGACGAGCACCTCGCCGAGCACCAGAATGCCGAGCGCGACACCGACGACCGGAGAGATGTAGGTGACAGTCGCCGCGCGGGTGGCGCCCCAGGCACGCACGACGTTCTGGTTCCAGGCATAGGCGAGGCCGGTGCCGAAGACGCCGAGTAGCACGATGCTGCCGACGATCCAGATGTCGAGCGTGATCGGGTCGGTGCCGATGATCGGCGTCACCGCGAGCATGATGACGGCGGCGATGCCCACGTTGAGCAGCGCGAGCATGACGCCGCTCAGCCCCGTGCCCTGCAGGAACCGACGCAGGTAGGCGAGGCTGAAGCCGTAGCAGGCGGTCGCGCCGAGCAGCGCCAGCTGCGGCACGACCCCGCCGCGCAGGTCGACGCCCGCCCACGGCGCGATGATGACGAGTACCCCGGCGAGGCCCACCACCAGCCCGAGGATCTGCTCGCGCGTGAGCCGCTCCACCCGGATGACGAGCCCGGCCATGAGCGCCGTCATCAGCGGAGTCGTCGCGTTGTACACGCTCGCGAGCCCGCTCGACACCGACTGCTGCGCCCACCCGAACAGGAGGTACGGGAAGACGCACAGCGTCAGTGCCACCACCGTCATGTGCGCCCAGATGCGCCACTCGCGGGGAAGTTTCTCGCGCGTGACGAGCACGATGACGCCGAGGGTGAGGGCGCCGAACACGGTGCGCCCGGTCGCGATCTGGGCGGGACTCAGCCCCTCGAGACCGACCGCGATGAACAGGAAGCTGGCGCCCCACACGACGCCCGCGGCCGTGAACTGCAGCGCGATGTGCAGGTCACCGGATGCTCGCCCACCGCCCGCCGGCCGCGCAGGCGTTGCGGGCTCGGCCGGTCCCAGCGCGCCCGCCGCCGTCGCCGGTGCGGGAAGCCGCTCGGCCTCGTCGCCGTCGCCTCCGCCGGCCGTACGTTCGTCGCTCACGAGCCGACACTACTGCCGCCAGTCGCCCTCCCCGCACCACTCGGGTGCCGGCGCGGGCGCGACGTCCGAAACCCGCGACCGAGGCCCGTGACGTTTCTCAGGAGTTCAGGCCCCGCGGCCCCCAGAATTCGCGGCAACCGGGCCGCGTCGCACCCTCTATTCCTGAGAAACGTCACGCGCACCCCCGCAGCGCGCGCCGACACCGCTTCCGACTCAGCGGCCGACGGCCCACCGTTCCTGAGAACGGGTACGCGGCCTACTCAGCGTGCGGCGTCTGCCCGGCGATCTGCTCGTGGTGATGAATGACCTCGGCGACGATGAATGTCAGGAACTTTTCGGCGAAGGCCGGGTCGAGCTCGGCTTCTTCGGCGAGCGCCCGCAGCCGGGCGATCTGCACGCGCTCGCGTTCGGGGTCGCTCGGAGCCATGCCGGTCGCCGCCTTGAGGCGGCCGACGGCCTGCGTGCACTTGAACCGTTCGGCGAGCAGGTGCACGAGGGCAGCGTCGATGTTGTCGATGCTTTTGCGCAGCGAGGCGAGCTCTGTGCGGGCGGCGTCGTCCATACGCCGAGCCTAATCGTCTCTACCGCGCGGGCGGCACTGTCCGGAAGCCGATCACCTTGTGCGTCCCATCGCAGTACGGCCGGATGCTCGACGCCCCACACCGACACAGCGCCACGACCCGTCGCTGGTCACGCTGAGCACCCCCGCCGGGGTTTTCCGCGTCGTCGACGTCGAGGGAGATGTCGCCCCGCACGAGGAAGGGTCCGTTGGGGCACGCGAACACTTCGACGGGTTCCTCGCTCATGCGGCGAGCTCCGCGTCCGTGCCTGCGTATCGCCGCGAGCGACGAAAGTGGGGCGGGCACTGCGCGTCCCGGCTTCGCTGCGGCTCAGGCACCGCGGCCTATCACGCGCCGCGTCGACGGGATGCGCCGCTTCGGCACGCTGATCGTCGCGCGGTGGATGCGCGGCGCCGGCCGCAGACCGCTGCGCCCGTCCTGCCACGCCGCGAGCATGTGCTCGGATGCCCAGCCGTCGACGGCCAGGCAGGCCGCGGCGCCGAACAGCACGTCGGCCGCGAGCTCGGGCTCGGCCTCCACGAGGCCGCCGGCGAGGTCGCGCCCGGCGATCTGCTCGTGCACTGCGTCGGCTTCGACGTGCTCGTCGAAGTAGTCGACGACGTCGTCGCCGTAGCCGAGGCGTCGCAGCCCGGCGGCGATGCGCTGGTTCGGCAGTGACGAGGTCATCTCGAACGCGGCGAGGTGGCCGGCGATGGCACCGCGCAGGCGCCGGTGCAGGCCGAACAGGCTCATCGTGTTGACGGAGGTGAGGATGCGCGCATCCACCTGGTCGAGGTAGTGCCCGTACTGCGTCTCCAGCCCGGCACCGCGCATGGCCCGCGCGTACAGCACGGCGTGCATGCGGTCGACGCGGCCCGCGCCGTACTCGTCGGACTGCACCTCGACGAGCGCCGACTTGGCGCGTCCGCTCAACCGGGGGATCGCCCAGCTGTGCGGGTCGGCCTCCTTCAGCGTGTAGATGGAGCGGGCGATGAACAGTTCGCGCACCTGGTCGTGGGTTGCCTCCGTGCGCACGTAGTGGCTGAGCCCCGGTTCGTCGCCTTCGGCGGTGAGGGCGAACAGCGTCTGAGCGATGGTCTCGGCGTCGCGCCCGGAGGGCAGGGTCGGCGCGTCGACGCGCTCGCGCAACGCCGCCTCGAAGCCGGCCTCGATGCTGGCCCGGCAGGCGAGCAGCGCGGGATCCCACTCCCACCGCTCGTCGACGCCGGCGATACCGCCGTAGTGCAGCTCGTAGAGCACGAAGAGGCTCAACTGCAGGTCGCCGTCGACGAGGATGTCGCCGCTGGCGCCAACGGCGCGGTCGATTTGCTCGGGAAGGTCGGAGACGATCGGCGGGGCGCCGACCGGTGAGCCGATCACGGCGAAGAGGGCGGCGCTGACGGGGCCGCGCGGCAGGGGGAGGCGCATGGGCTGGCGCGCGGCGACAGGCCTGACGGGTGTTTCCGCGGCGCTCAGGCCGGCGTCGTCGTGGGTGCCGGGCGTGGCCGGCGCGCCCCGGTCGTGCTGGGGGCGTGCGCCCGCGGTGATGGTCATGGGGGCGACCCTATGCCCCGGCACAGGCCAAACGAGGGGGGGTTGACACGACCCCCTCGGGTGCACTCTGCTCGGTGACCATGTATTCCGATTCCGCTCTGCCGTCCGCGGCCGACACGGGTCCGACCGAGGTGGCGCGCGGCGGCTCCGACCGCCCGATCGCCGACCTGTCGATCGTGATTCCAGTGCGCGACGACGCCGAATTCCTCTCCCGCTGCCTGGACGCGCTCGCCGCGCAGACGGTCGGCCCGCGCGAGGTGATCGTCGTCGACAACGACAGCTCCGATTCGACCGCCGTGGTCGCCCACCAGGCGGGCGCGCGCGTGATCACGCAGACCGAGGTGGGCATCCCGATCTCGAGCGCGACCGGCTACGACGCCGCCTCGGGCCGCTTCATTGCACGGCTAGACGCCGACAGCGTGCCGCACGAGCGCTGGATCGAGAACGTCGTCGGGGTGTTCGCCGAGCATCCCGAGGCGGTTGCGGTCACGGGCTCTGGCGTGCTCGAGACGGAGGACGGTGAGCAGCGCCCGCACGCGAGCCGCGCCTACCTCGACCCCTACTTCGCACTCGTGCGCCTCGCCCTCGCCCACGAGCCGGTGTTCGGCTCGGCGATGGCGATTCGGCGCTGGGCGTGGGAGCGCATCAGCGGCGAGGTGTGCCGCCACGACGCGACGGTCCACGACGACATGGATCTGAGCATCCATCTGCCGCCACAGGCGGTCGTGGTTCGGGATGCGCGGCTCACGATCCCGGTCTCGGCCCGCCCGATGGACTCCAAGCGTTCGATGGCCTACCGCGTGTGGCGCGGCGTGTATTCGCTCGCGAAGCACTACCCGAAAGAGCTGCCGCTCAACCGGTGGATGCGCCGGGCCCGGGTGCACTACCGCGCGCGAAGCGCCGAACCTTCGCCCTAGTCGAGCAGGTCGTGGCGCACGACGATCGCGTCGCGGCCCGGGCCGACGCCGATGGCCGAGATGCGCGCGCCGCTCATCGCCTCGATGGCGAGCACATACTTCTGCGCGTTCTCGGGCAGGTCCTCGAACGTTCGCGCACCGGTGATGTCCTCCGACCAGCCGGGGAACTCTTCGTAGATCGGCGTCGCGTGGTGGAAGTCGCTCTGCGACACGGGCACTTCGTCGAACCGCTCGCCGTCGACCTCATAGGCGACGCACACGGGGATGCGCTCGAGCCCGGTCAGCACGTCGAGCTTGGTCATGACGAAGTCGGTGACGCCGTTGATGCGCGCCGTGTAGCGGGCGATGGGGGCGTCGTACCAGCCGCAGCGGCGCGGGCGGCCGGTCGTCGTGCCGAACTCGAAGCCGGTCTTGCGCAGGAACTCGCCTGACTCGTCGAACAGCTCGGTCGGGAAGGGTCCGGCGCCGACGCGGGTCGTGTACGCCTTGACGATGCCGATGACGCGGTCGATGCGGTTCGGGCCGATTCCGGCGCCCGTGGACGCGCCACCGGCGATGGCGTTCGAGGAGGTGACGAACGGATACGTGCCGTGGTCAACATCCAGCATGGTGGCCTGACCGCCCTCGAACAGAACCGTCTCGCCGCGCTCGAGCGCCTCGTGCAGCACGAGCGCCGTGTCGGCGACCATGGGGCGCAGGCGTTCGGCGTACGACAGCAGGTCGTCGACGATCTCGTCGACGGTGATCGCGCGGCGGTTGAACACCTTCACGAGCAGGTGGTTCTTCTGGTCGAGGGCCGCCTCGACCTTCTGACGAAGGATGTTCTCGTCGAACAGGTCTTGAATGCGGATGCCCACCCGGTTGATCTTGTCGGCGTACGTCGGCCCGATGCCCCGCCCCGTCGTACCGATCTGGCGCTTGCCGAGGAAGCGCTCGGTCACCTTGTCGAGGGTGCGGTGGTAGTGCGTAATGACGTGCGCGTTCGCGCTGATGAGCAGCTTCGAGACGTCGACGCCGCGGGCGCTGAGCGCCTCGAGCTCGCCGAAGAGCACCTCGATGTCGATGACGACGCCGTTCGCGATGACCGGGGTGACCCCGTCGGTGAGGATGCCACTCGGCAGCAGGTGCAGCGCGTACTTCTCGTCGCCGATGACGACAGTGTGGCCGGCGTTGTTGCCGCCGTTGAACTTGACGACGTAGTCGATGCGCCCGGCGAGCAGGTCGGTCGCCTTGCCCTTTCCTTCATCGCCCCACTGGGCGCCGATGATGACAGCGGCAGGCATGGCTGGTCCCTTTCGAATAGACGGGGATGACTCCTGAGTCTATCGGGGATGCTCGGGGCCGATTCGGGCGGAGGGCGGTCGCTCGCGCCGATCAGACCTCGGCCCACTGCCCGCGAGCGGGCACCGGGTTGGCGCGGGCAAGGCTGCCCGACTCGAGGCCAAGGCGCTGCTCGGCGGCGGCGAACACGATCGCGTTGGCCTCGTCGACGTCGACGATGCCCATGGCGTGGTGCTGCACGGCGACGCCGTCCGCGATGGCGGTGAGCATCCGAGCATCCTCGTCGGGGTTGTCGCTCGACGCGGCGCCGGTGGCGACCGCGCGCGCGATCTGATCGGCGAGGATACGCTCACAGTCGCGATGGTGCCGGTCGAGCGCAGCGGCAAGCGCGGGCGTGCGCGGGGCCTCGCTCCACGCGTCGATCCACACCAGGTAGTGGTTTTCGGGGGTCGCCGACAGCCAGCCGGCGAGGGCGGCGACCGGCTCGAGGCCGTCGAGCAGCGCGTGGTCGCTGGCGAGCTCGGCGGTCACCGCGTAGTCGAAGGCGGCGGCGACGAGCTCGTCACGCCCCGCGAAGTAGTGGCGAATGAGCCCGTGGGCGATGCCCGCCTCGGCCCCGACGTCGCGCAGGGTCACGCCGGCGAAGCCCTTCTGGGCGACGACGACGAGGGTCGCCCGCAGAATCTGCTCGCGCCGCTCATCAGACGTCTTCCGCTCGGCCATGCGTCGAGCATAGGCGGTAGCGCGGGGTCTTGTCCGGGTGGATAACGGGGTGCTAGTGTGTTGTCCAGTTGGACAATAACGAAGGAAAGGTGTCTGATCGTGAACGCGCAGCAGCGAGAGGCGCGGCGTGCCCGCCTGCTCGTCCCGAGCGTGGTCGGCGCCATGGTGACGCTGTCGGCGGCGTCGTTCGTGATCTTCCCGCTGATCCCGTCGCTGCAGGACAATCTCGGGGTCTCGACCGCGCAGATCGGCTACCTCGCCGCCGCCGGCTTCGGCGCGGCCCTCATCGCCGAACTCATCGTCGCGCCCGCCGCCGACCGCGGGCACGCGCGCCTCATGGCGATCATCGGCGTCGTGATGGTCGCTGGGTCGCTCGCACTCAGCGCCCTCGCGACGAGCGGGCTTCAGCTGATCGCCGGGCGCGCCGTCGGCGGCTTCGGATTCGGCATCTTCGTCATCGCGGCGAGCGCCCTGCTCGTGCGGCACGACCACGCACGCAGCGGCGAACTGCTCGGGCGCCTCGGCGCCGGCGAGCTCGCCGGCATCGCGCTCGGGCCGCTGGCGTCGGGGTTGGCGCTGGCCATCGCCGGGCCGAGTGCGATCCTCGCCGTGTCGGCGGGTGTCGTCATGCTCGCACTCGTGCCGGTGCTGCTCGGGTTCCGAGAGGCGGCGGCGACGGACGCCGAACCGTCGCGAAGCCGCACCGGTTTCGACGGCGACCACGCGCATCCCGAGACCGGGGGCATCGCCGCCGGCGTGCTCGGATTCGACGTGACCGACGCTGACCGCACGCAGCGGTTCGGCTCGGCGGCACCGCGCACGGGGCTCGACCTGCTGCGCTCGCCGCGCATCGTCGGCATCGTGCTGCTGTACGCGGCGGTGATGATTCCGACGGGGGCATACGACGGCATCTGGCCGCGCTACATGGCCGACATCGGTGCGGGGCCCGTGCTGATCGCCGCGAGCTACGCGATCTTCGCCGTGCCGTACGTGCTGCTCGCCGGCTGGGCGGGGCGGCTCGCCGACCGGCGCGGCGGGGTGTCGGCGTTCTGGCGCGGGCTCATCATTCTGCTGCCGATGATCGCCCTGTACGCGGTGGTCGGCAACCCGTTCGTCGCGACCGGCATGGGACTCATCGAGTCGACCGGGCAGGCGCTCGCCTTCGTCGGAGCCGCCGCGGCCATGGCGCACGCGGTCGACCCCGCGCGAGCCGGAACGGCGCAAGGGCTACTGCGCGGCATCGGGCTCGCGGCGGCCACCGTCGCGGCCGCCGTCTCGGGGGTGGCGTACCAGGCCGGCGGGCAGGCGCTGCTGTTCGGCGGCACGGCCGTGGTGGTCGCAGTGGTCGCCGGCGTGGGCTTGCTGCTCGCGCGGATGCGGCGGAGTCGCTGAGCGGCGTCGCAGGTGCGTGCCGCACCCTGTACCCATGGGACGACAGCGGCCAGGGCGCGACGCGCGCGATCGCGCCGACTCCGCGGCTCCTGCGCCCGAGGGCCGCGCCGACAAGACCTGCGCCTCCTGCGGGCGGCGTATCGAGTGGCGCGCCACGTGGGCGCGCGACTGGGCGAGCGTGAAGTACTGCAGCGACGCGTGCCGGGCCCGCGGCGTGCGTGAGGTGGATCGCGAACTGGAGGCGAGCATCCGATCATTGCTGGATGCTCGTGCCGCGTCCGCAACGATCTGCCCGTCGGAGGCGGCGCGCGCCGTCGCGGCCGCCCGCGGCCTGCCGGGCGACGAGCCGTGGCGCGAGCTGATGGAACCCGCCCGGCGTGCGGCGCGGAGACTGGTAGCGGCGGGCGAGGTGGAGATCACCCAGGGCGGCCGGGTGGTCGACCCGTCGACGGCGAAGGGGCCGATCCGGGTGCGGAAGGTGCGCTGACGGGGCGGGATGCGCATCCCGAATCGGGTGGCCGGCCGGCGAGCTAGGCGCCGTTCGCGCTACCGCACGCGGGTCTGCTGGTGGGCGGCCACCCGCCAGCGTCCCTCGACGTAGACGTACGTGGTCGACATGCGGCGGTCGATGTGGTGGTCGCCGCGCGACGCCTTCGCCCGGTACGCGAGGATCGCCGCGCGGTCGCCCAGCCGCACGACGCGGTGCTCGCTCATCTCGTACGAATCCCAGGTGGAGCCCTGCAGTGCGGCCATCACCGCGTCGCGTTCGATGACCCCGTCGTCGACGATCATGATGCCGTCGGGCGTCATCGCCGTGTAGTAGAAGGTGCCGCCGTCTCCGCGACAGATCGCGTCCCACCCCTCATGCTCGGCGTGAATGAGCTGGGCGGGCAGATCGTCGGTGATCGCGGTCATGCCGACAGTCCACCGGAGCGGGCGGGGCGCGTCAAGGGCGCGGATGCGCGGGCGAGCTCTTTCGGAATGTCACGACGTCGACATAGCGGCGGTTCGTCACATCGGAGCGGCGTAGCCAGACGTGCAGACGTTCGTCGTCTCGTAGGAGGTCGCCCAACGCGTGACTCGGCGCGACCTCGACGAACAGAACGTGGGCGTCGTCGGGCTCGACCAGCGGAAGTTGGACGTGAAGACGCGAAAGCTCTGCCGACGTGAGCTCGAAGCCCGGCGACGGCAGCGGGAACAGGCGAGTAACGGGTCGAACGCGCGCGGTGAAGGGATTGCGCGCGAACTCGGCGTCGAAGTTCTCGTCGGGGAACACGCTGCGCGCCAGCTGGTCGGATTCGACTTGCAGCTCCCCGACGATTTCACGTGCGCGGGGGGAAGCCTCGATCGAGGCTCCGAACGAGGGCAGCACCATCGGCCAGCCGGATGCGCCACCCGCGGCACTGCCGGGTGCCCGCCGACGGACCGCCGCTTCACTCACGTGGCGAAGTGTGGTCCCGCCACCCGGCACCTCGGGAGTCGTGAGCGAGTCGCGGCCCGCCGCATAGAAGAGCTGCAGCACGCCCTGGCGCGGAAGCGAATTCTCACGAATGAGGCGAGCGACACCCTCGTGCCCGGCGGCCCGACGGAGGACCGCGCAGTCGAACTGCAGCAGGAACTCGCTGCCGGGCGGATCGGCAAGACCAGGGAACCGAGTGGGCGTGCCGCCGATGAGAGTGAGTTCGCGGGCGCTTTCATCGGCGGCGTCAAGGGCCGGCAGCTCGCTGTCGCCGCTGTCGCCGCTGTCACCACTGTCACCGAGCAACGTCCCCTCGGGGAGGTAGACCGACAGGCGCGTCTCCATCGTCCGCGCATCCCAGTCCACGCGGGGGTCGCCCGCGATCGCAGCGGGGTCCGTTTGGTAATCAATAACGGCATCCCGAAGCACCGTATAGAGAAGAGCGAGCTCGACAGGGTCGTCCGCCTCGCGCGCAACCGCCCGGAGCGCGGTCATGAGCTCGGCGTCCGCCCGAATCTCCGAGATCGCGGTGGCCTGGCCGTCCTGCATCTCTTGCCAGGTGTTGGCCGGGATCGAGTCGATCCATTCCGTCTGCGCAACGTCGGCGCCATCGGGCGAGGGGAGGGCTCGCCACCACGCGTCGATCTCGCGCAGGCGCCGCCAGGCCTCGTCAGGAACGTCAGGCATCAGAAGCTTCCCCGCGCGCGTGCGCCCGGACCCACTCGTGCATGACGATCGCGGCGGCGGCGGACGCGTTGATCGAGCGGGTCGACCCGTACTGCGTGATCTCGACCGCCTCGTCGGCCGCGGCGAGCGCCTCGGGGCTGAGCCCCGGGCCCTCCTGCCCGAACAGCAGGATGCACGCCTTGGGCAGGGGGGTGGCGTCGACCGGGCGGGATCCGTCGACGTTGTCGACCGCGACGATCGGCAGCGCGTTCTGGCGGGCGAAGTCGACCAGGTCGGCGATCGTCTCGTGGTGGCGCACGTGCTGGTAGCGGTCGGTGACCATGGCGCCGCGGCGGTTCCAACGACGACGGCCGACGATGTGCACCTCGGCTGCGAGGAACGCATTCGCGCTGCGCACGATCGAGCCGATGTTGAGGTCGTGCTGCCAGTTCTCGATCGCCACGTGGAACGGGTGACGGCGGGTGTCGAGGTCGGCGACGATCGCCTCCATCCGCCAGTAGCGGTAGCGGTCGATGACGTTGCGAGTGTCGCCGTGGGTGAGCAGTTCGGGGTCGAAGTGCGGGTCGGTGGGGTGAGGCAGCGGGTGCGGGCCGACGCCGTGGGTGGTGTGCTCGGGGGTGGGGGTGGGTTCGGGGTCTTGTGCGGAGGTTCGCGTGGAGTTCTGTGCGGGGTTCCCTGGCGCGTCGGCGGGCGGGTCGGCGGGCGGGTCGGCAGGCATGGGTCAAGCGTAGGTGCGGCGCCGAGCGGGGAGTCGATGGCGAGTGTGGATGAGGCCGTGGGGAGGTGGCGGCTCCTTCACAAATTGCCCGGTCATCCTGCTTTTCACAGACCGTCGGGGGTGTGGATGCACGCCCGTCGCAATGTCGGTGGTCACTGGTTCACTTCTCTCATGACCACCCCCGACCCGCTCGCGCTGACGAACCTCGCCGGCGGGGCGACCGACCAGCTGCTCGACGCGATCCTCGCGACCGACCGGGTCGTCGCAAGCGTGCACGCGATGCGCGCCACCGCGATCAACCAGCTGTTCGAGAATGTGCTGCACAGTGAGCGGCTCACCGATGCGGCCGCGGGTCGCCCGTTGCCAGCGCCGCGCTCTGCCGACGGGTGGAACGCCGAGACCCGTGCCCACCGCGTCGCCGCGAGCGAGCTCGCCTGCGCGATGCGAATCAGCGAACGTCAGGCCACCGACCTCATCGAGCAGAGCCGCGCGCTCGCCACCCGCCTCCCCGCGACCCGCGAGGCACTGGCCGCCGGCCGCATCTCTTTGGGTCACGCGGCCGCCATGGTCGACGAGGCGTCAACCATGTCGAGCGTCGTCGACGAGCGCGACCGGATGCTCGCGGAGGCTGTCGACGCCAGCTCCGATGACGCGGGCGAACTGCCGTCCGCGGCAGAGGTAGTCGCCGAGTTCGAGCGGCGGGCGCTGCGTCATGCTGAGACGACCAGCCCGGGGCGGTTCCGGCAGCGGGCTCGTCGGCTGCGCGAGCGCCTCGAACCCATGACCCGCGAGCGCCGCTGCGCCGAACGTGTCGCCGAGCGCGGAGTCTGGGTCGAGCCAGCCCGCGACGGCATGGCCTACCTCACCGCCTACCTCCCCGCCGCCGACGCGTGGGCCGCCTACAACCGCATCAGCGACATCGCGAACCAGCTGGGCCGCATCGACCGGGGGGCCGACAGCGTCGCAGGGGCGGGGAGCGGCGGGGATGGCGCCGGCGTTGGCGGCAGCGATGGCGTTGGCAGCGATACTGGCGTTGTTCGTGGTGACGGCGCAGCCGGCGACGGCGTGAGCGACGACCGCACCCTCCCTCAGCGTCGGGCCGACGTGTTCCGAGACCTGCTGTTCGACGGTGTGATGCCGGCGCACGGAACCGGCACGGGCATCCGCCCGACGGTTCTCGTGACCGTTCCGGTCATGACGCTGCTCGGGCACGACACCGCCGAGGTCGCGAGCGTTGAAGGCCACGGTCCGATCTCCGACGCGGAAGCGCGGCGGCTCGCGGCGGCGGCGCCGAGCTTCATCCGGGTCCTGACCCACCCCGAGACCGGGGCGACCCTGTCGGTGGGGCGCGACCGATACGTCGTTCCGCGCGACCTGCGCATGTGGCTGCGGGTGCGCGACGAGTACTGCCGGTTCCCCGGGTGCGGGCGCGCGGCATCCCACAGCGACGTCGACCACACGCGCGACTGGCAGCACGGCGGAACAACCTCCGCCGACAACCTCGCCCACCTCTGCCCGAGCCACCACCGGCTCAAACATCACACCCGCTGGCGGGTGCAGCACGACGGCGGGGGCACCCTGCTCTGGACGGCGCCCTCGGGCCGCACCTACCGCACCGAACCCGCGCACGCGCTGCCGTCGGGGTGATGACTGTTCCGCCGAACCCCACGCGGTCGGCATGTACGAGACAGGCAGACCCTCCGACCCATTGCCGCAACGGCATACGACGAGTAGCGTCGCGACATGACGGCCACCGACTACCTCGACCCGAGCGCGCACGGCCGCGAGCGGGGGCGGGCGCTCCGCCGGGAGGTACCGCGCGCATCCCTCGCAGAGGTGTACAGCCCCCGCGACCGCGACCCGATCGCGATCCTCACCGAGCAGAACGCCACCCGCCTGC
The DNA here is from genome assembly GCF_046293215.1 of Microcella sp. Classification (GTDB taxonomy): domain Bacteria; phylum Actinomycetota; class Actinomycetes; order Actinomycetales; family Microbacteriaceae; genus Microcella. Next base: position 29,868 of record NZ_JBKBPI010000008.1, read on the forward strand.
CCGACCTCGTGCCCGTGCGCATCGGGCGCATGCTGCAATCGCCGTTCGCCTTCTACCGCGGAACCGCCGCCGTCATGGCCGCCGACCTGCGCGACGCCCCCACGACAAACCTCGACGTGGTCGCCTGCGGCGACGCCCACATCTCGAACTTCGGCTTCTACGCCAGCCCCGAACGCGAACTCGTCTTCGACCTCAACGACTTCGACGAGGGCGGCGTCGCCCCCTGGGAGTGGGACGTGCGGCGCCTCACCGCCAGCGTCTACATCGGCGGCCGCGACATCGGCCTCAGCGACGACACCTGCCAGGCCGCCGCCCACGACGCCGCTGCCATGTACCAAACCGTGCTGCGCCGCTTCTGCCGCCTCAGCCCCACCGAGCGCTACTTCGCCCGCGTCGACTCCTCCCGCGTCGCCCGCGAATTCGAAGCCGTCGGCACGCGCACCGTCAAGCGCGCCGCCAAGAAAGCCCGCGGCCGAACCGCCGAGCGCGTGCTCGCCACACTCACCACGACGACGACCGACGGGCGGCTGCGCATCGACGACCAGCCGCCGATCCTGCAGCACGTCGACCACGCCAGCCTCGACGAACTCGGCGAGCTGCGAACCCACTACCGCCACACCCTGCGCGACGACATCGCCTACCTGCTCGGCCAGTACACGCTCGTCGACTACGCCCTGCGCGTCGTCGGCGTCGGAAGCGTCGGCACCCGCTGCTACCTCATCGCCCTCGAAAGCGCCGCCGGCGACGTGCTTTTCCTCCAGGCGAAGGAGGCGCCGCCCTCCGTGCTCACCACCTACGGAGGCCGGCCCGCGCTCATCCCCGGGCGCTCGGCGAGCACCGACTACTCGGAAGGCCACCGCGTGGTCGCCGCCCAGCGCATCCTGCAATCCACCTCCGACCCCTTCGTCGGCTGGGTCAACGGCTGGGCCGGCGACGACGCCGGGCGCCGACGCGTCGACTACTACTGGCGGCAGTTCCGCGACATGAAGGGGTCGATCGACCCGGCCACCCTCAACGCCGCCCAGTACACGCGCTACGCCGAACTGTGCGCCGGCCTGCTCGCCCGCGCCCACGGCCAGTCGCCCGCCTCGGCCAGCATCGTCGGCTACCTCGGCCGCTCCGGAGCCTTCGCCGACGCCATCGCCACCTGGTCGGCCCGCTACGCCGACGTCGCCGAAGCCGACTACGAGGCCCTCCACAAGGCGGTCGCCGCGGGCCGCCTCCCCGCCGAGACCGGGGTGTAATCCACAGCTCACGTCTCCGGCGGTCCGTCCACAAACGACCACGGGCCACCCACCCTCGCGCCGTCGGTGCGCTACCGTCGCCCCCACTCGAGCACGCGATAACGGCAACCGAGCAAGGGACGTCCATGAGCGCAGACAGCAACCGAGCCCGCGCCACCGTGAACGCCCTCCCCACGCGCGTGGTGCACGCCTCCATCGTGCTCGCGGTCGTCGCCACCCTCGCTGCGTGCACCGCGCTACCGTTCGGCGCAATCGCCTCAGACCCCCGCTCCGCATACGACGGCACAGACCGTACGGCCAGGGTCGCACTGTCCGAGCACAAGGAAGCGGTCAACGAACTCATGGAGCTGATCGAGCCCACCGAGCTCACCGCACCTATGCCGAGCGAGTGGAGACACCATTCCGCCGGTCCGTGCGTGGGCGAATCCTTGTCCATCCTCGTGCGCAACAGCAGCGGGGGCCTTCTTCACCCCGCCGCCGACCCGGAAGACATCCTTGAGCGCATTGCCGCCCACTTCGACAGACGCGACGGGTGGACCGTGAAGCGGTCCATGGACGACACGACGGACAAGCTGAACCTCGTAGAGGTGAAGCAGGCCAACGGCATGCGAGTCGCCATCTACGTCGACGAGGTTGGGCCTGACGAGTGGTTGAAGGTGGCCGGCTTCACGGCGTGCTTCAGCGACCCTCGCTCCTCTGGCGTCGACCTGAAGTGACTGTCCGGCAGCGTCCATTCCGGCTGTTAACCTCACCCCATGGCAGCGGACGGCGACCAGCAGGATTCACGGGGCGGCGAGGCGACCACCGCGCACCGCGACCCGTCCCTGCTATCGAGCCCCGAGCATCCGCACCGCCTATTCGCCGGCGACAACCTGCCCCTCCTCCAAACCCTCCCCGACGAGAGCGTCGACCTCGCGTACCTCGACCCTCCGTTCAACACGGGACGCGCGCAACTGCGCCGCGTCACCCGCCACGAGCGCGACCCCGAAGGCGCGCGCACCGGCTACGCCGGCACCAGCTACACGATGCACGTCGACCGCGAGGCGCAGTACGCCGACCGCTTCGACGACTACGAGGCCTTCCTCGCCCCGCGGCTCGCCGAAGTGCACCGGCTGCTCGCCCCCACCGGCACGCTCTACCTGCACCTCGACTACCGCGAGGCGCACTACGCGAAGGTCGCCCTCGACCTGCTGTTCGGCCGCGACTGCTTCCTCAACGAGCTCATCTGGGCCTACGACTACGGGGCGAAGAGCCGCCGGCGCTGGCCGACGAAGCACGACACGATCCTCGTCTACGTGAAAGACCCGAAGCGGTACCACTTCGACTCCGACGCGGTCGACCGCGAGCCGTACATGGCCCCGGGGCTCGTCACGCCCGAGAAGGCGGCGCGCGGCAAGCTGCCGACCGACGTCTGGTGGCACACCATCGTCACCACCTCCGGCCGCGAAAAAACGGGCTATCCGACCCAGAAGCCCGAGGGCATCCTGCGGCGCATCGTCACCGCCTCCAGTCGCGAGGGCGACCTCGTACTCGACCCCTTCGCCGGATCCGGCACGACCGCCGCCGTGGCCCGCGCGCTCGGGCGGCGCAGCCTCAGCATCGATGAGAACCCGGATGCTCTGGTCACCATTGAGAAGCGGCTCGGCATCGAACGGGAAAGGTTCGGCGACTAGCCTTGACCTCATGAGCGATCGCCGCGACGTTGAATGCTGGCTGACCGACATGGACGGGGTGCTCGTCCACGAGAACCACGCCCTGCCCGGAGCCCCCGAACTGATCCAGCAGTGGCGCGACACCGGAACCCCGTTCCTCGTGCTCACCAACAACTCGATCTTCACCCCGCGCGACCTCGCCGCGCGGCTGCGTGCCTCGGGAATCGACGTTCCCGAAGAGGCGCTGTGGACCTCCGCGCTCGCCACCGCCGACTTCTGCGCGAGCCAGATGCCGGGCGGCAGCGCCTTCGTCATCGGTGAGGCGGGCATCACGACGGCCCTGCACGAGGCCGGCTTCATCATGACCGAGACGAACCCCGACTACGTCGTCGTCGGCGAGACCCGCAACTACTCGTTCGACGCGATCACGAAGGCGATCCGCCTCATCAACAACGGCGCCCGCTTCATCGCCACCAACCCGGATGCGACCGGCCCCAGCGCCGACGGCGTGCTGCCCGCGACGGGCGCCATCAGCGCCCTCATCACGAAGGCCACCGGCAAGGAGCCCTACGTGGTGGGCAAGCCGAACCCGATGATGTTCCGCTCGGCGATGAACCGCATCGGCGCGCACAGCGAGAACACCGGCATGATCGGCGACCGCATGGACACCGACATCGTCGCCGGCATCGAAGCCGGACTGCACACCGTGCTCGTCATGACCGGCATCAGCGACACGGCCGAGATCGAGCGCTATCCGTTCCGCCCGAGCGAGGTGCTCGCCGGCGTGCACGAGCTTGTCAGCCCCGAGCCTGTAGAAACCGAGGAGCAAGACGGGGCAGGGCTGCCCGGCTGAGGAGACCGCTTAGCCCCTCTGCGCAAGCAACCCCTACTCGCCGGCGTCCGCCGTCGGCGCCACGAGCGACAGGTTTCCTTCGAGCGGTTCGCCCCCGGCCCGCGAGATGAAGCAGAAGAAGTCGCGGTAGCCCCCGTCCCACTCCTCGGCCGTGACCGGGTAGGCGGTCTGAATCTGAATGTCGTCATAGGCGGCGGCCGCCGTGAAGTCGAGCACGTCGGGCGACGAGCAGATCAGCGACAGCGGGGCCGCGAGCGCCTCCGGCCCCGGATACTCGGCCGGCGCCTCCGGAAACTCCTGCCGCAGGATCAGCTGCGCGGCGTGCGGCTCGGCGCAGTCGACCACGGTGAACTGCTCCTCCCACGGCGACACCCACGGGTCGAGGCACTCGCCGCCGCGCAGCAGCGACCACTCCCACTCGCCGGCCGGCAGCGGCACCCCGTCGGGCACGCCCTCCAGCGGGTCGGGCTCGGGTTCGGGCTCCGGCTCGGGCAGAGGTTCGACCGTCGGCTCGGGCTCCGGCTCGGCGGCCGTCCACTCCGGGATGCGCGTACCCAGAAGGAACAGCCCGATCAGCGCCAAAATGGCCGCCAGCGACCCCGCCACCCACAGCAGCGTGCGCTGCGTGCGATCCAGGCGGGATGCTCGGGGCGCGTCACCGGCAACAGCGCCGGTTCCCGGGGCTGCCGCCGCGCCCGCGGGGGTCACGCCGCCGAACGGAGCCGCCCCGGCGGGGCCCGCCGGGGGGACGCTCGCCGCAGCGGCGGGAGCAGCCGACGGCGGGGGCACCAGCAGCGGCGTCGGCTCGTACTCGCGGAAGTTCTGCTCGCCGAACACGGCGTCGAGCGCGTCGCCGTCGACATCCCCGTCGATCGGGGCGTCGCCCACGCCGGGCGGTGACGGCGCGCGCAGCAGCTCGGTCGCCGCGTCGCTCGGCACCTCGGCGGCCGGCATCGCCTCCGTCGGCGCCGGCTCGCGCATGACCGGCATCGCCTCGGTGGGAATGTCTTCGACGCGGGGCACCGGAGGCCCGGCGGGGGGAACGATCGCCGGCGACTGCGGGTGGAGGAGCGCGGGCGGCGGCTGAATCGCCGGCGGAGGCAGCACCGGCTCGATCAGCGGCGACGGAGGGGCGGGCTCGGCCGGGTCGGCCGCCTGCGAGATCAGTTCGGTGAAGGTGGGTGGCTCAGTCGGCGGTGCGGCGGGCGGCGCAACCGAAGGCGCAGCGGGCGGCGCAACCGGCGGTTGAGCGCGCTCGTCGCTCGGGTGCCACGGGGCGAGCGGCGAGCGTGACGTTCCTTCCGCCGGGGGCTCGCCCCGAGCATCCTCGTCGTCGTCTGCGCCCGGCGGGCGACCCGTGTTCTCCGTCATGACAGCGTCTCGGTCATGCCAGGCCGAGATCCTCCAGGCCAATGGCGGCGCGGTACGCGTAGCCGGCCTCTTCGATGACCTCGCGGGCTCCGGTGGCGCGGTCTACCACGACGGCGACGGCAACCACCTCGGCGCCGACCTTCTCGAGCGCGCGGGCCGCCGTCAGCGGCGACCCGCCCGTCGTCGAGGTGTCTTCCAACACAACGACGCGTTTGCCGGCGAGGTCGGGGCCCTCGACCTGCTTGCCACGTCCGTGATCCTTGGGCTCCTTGCGCACGACGAAGGCGTCGTACGTGCGGCCGAGCGCGGCGCCCTGGTGCAGCACGGCAGCCGCAATCGGGTCGGCGCCCATCGTGAGGCCACCCACGGCGGCGATGTCGTCGAACTCGTCAACCAGCGGCACCATGACCCGGCCGATCAGCGGGGCGACGCGGTGGTCGAGGCTGACCTTCCGCAGGTCGATGTAGTAGCTGGCCTTCTTACCGCTCGTCAGGGTGAAGTCGCCGTGGAACACGGCCTCCTCGCGGATGAAGTCGATCAGCTGCTGGCGCACATCGGTCACGGATACAACTCTAACTAGGGTGATTCCATGCGCATCGCGACCTGGAACGTGAACTCGATCCGCACCCGGCACGGCCGCGTCGTCGACTACCTGGTGAACGCCGACGTCGACGTGCTCGCCATGCAAGAGATCAAGTGCAAGCCCGAACAGTTTCCGCTCGACGGCTTCGAGGCCGCCGGCTACGAGGTCATCGCGCACGGCCTCAACCAGTGGAACGGCGTCGCCATCGCCAGCCGCCTGCCCATGACCGACGTCGAAACCTCGTTCGCGGGGCAGCCCGGGTTCCTGAAGGGCCACGACGGCGACGACGCCCCGCTCGAGGCGCGCGCCCTCGGCGTCACCGTCGCTGGCATGCGGCTCTGGAGCCTCTACGTGCCGAACGGCCGCGCCCTCGACGACCCGCACATGCAGTACAAGCTGCGCTTCCTGCGCGCGCTCGCCGACGATGCCGCGCGCACCCTGAAGGCCGACCCCGCGCATCCGCTCGCCCTGATGGGCGACTTCAACGTGGCCCCGCTCGACGACGACATGGGCGACCCCAGCTTCGTGCCCGGCGTCTCGACGCACATCTCACCCGCCGAGCGCGAGGCGTTCGCCGCCCTTGAAGAGGCGGGGCTGACCGACGTCGTGCGGCCGCACCAGCCCGAGGGCTACACGTTTTGGGACTACAAGCAGCTGCGCTTCCCCCGCAACGAGGGGATGCGCATCGACTTCATTCTCGGATCGCGCGGCTTCGCCGACCGCGTCGACAGCGCCCACATCGAGCGCGAGCAGCGCAAGGGCGACGCGCCCAGTGACCACGTGCCCGTCGTCGTCGACCTCGTGGACGAGGACGAAGACGACGACGACCGGCCGATGATCTTCTAGGGCGTACGGTTCGCCGGCGCGGCCGGGCGAACGGCGGGATGCTCGCCCTAGGGCGCGAGGAACGCCGCGATCACGATCAGCGCCGGCACCGACAGCGCCGATGACAGCAGCACGGCGTCGCGGGCGATCGTCGTGCCCCGCTCGAAGCGCGAGGCGTACACGAATACGTTCTGCGCCGTCGGCAGCGCCGCGAGCGTGACGACGGTGAACAGCGCTGCCCCCTCAAGGCCGATCACGAGCGCGCCGACCGCCCAGGCGACCACGGGCATGACGGCCACCTTGAGCACCAGCGCGAGCAGAACATCCCGCCGACCGGTGCCGGCCGCGAGCACGCGGCGCCCGTGCAACGACATGCCGAACAGCAGCAGCACGACCGGCACGGCCGCGGCCCCGATGAGCCGGAACGGCTCGAGCACCGGGTCGGGCAGTTCGAGCCCCGTCACCGACACGATGACGCCGAGCACCGACCCGATGATGATCGGGTTGCGCACCGGCTGGCTGAGGATGCGGCCGAGCGACACCCGCCCGCTCGTCGACACGTCGAGCACCGTCAGGGCGAGCGGCCCCGCGACGACCAGCTGAAACAGGATGACCGGGGCAACGAGCGCCGGATCGCCCAGCACGTAAGCGGCCACCGGCAACCCAATGTTGTTCGCATTCGTGTACCCCGACGCGAGCGCCCCGACCGTCGTCTCGGGGACCGCGCGGCGCCAGAGCACGCGCGCCACGATCGCGTACAGCACAAAGCACGCGACGGCGGCCGCGATCGACACGGGCAAGAGCGCCGAGAACAGTTCTGACGTGTCGGCCTCGGCGAGCACCGTGAACAGCAGCGCCGGCGACAGCACGAAGAAGGCGAGGCGACCGAGCACCGGCTGCGCGGTGTCGGGCAGCAGGCGGATGCGCGCCACCAGGTAGCCCGTCGCCACGACCGCGCCGATGATGGCGAACCCCGTGAGCACTCCGAGCACGACACCAGTCTGAAGCACCGCGAGGCACCTCCCGGTGCACAGCAGGCACCGTGAGTGCTCTCGCGGCAGAAAAACCTGGTCAATGCCGCATTCACGACGCAGACTGGAAGCGGCGCATCGAGCCACACCACCCACCCAAGGAGGACTCATGCCCCGCTATCGCATCCTCGCGTTGCCCACGATCGCCGTCGCCGCCGCCGTATCGCTGTCGGGCTGTTTCGCCAACCCGCTCGACGGGCTGGTCGAGAACGTGGTGCAGGGCGGCGTCGAGGGCCTCATCGAGAACGAACTCGGCGAGAACGTCGACGTCACGCTGCCCGGGCAAGACGGCGGGCAGTTGCCGTCGAGTTGGCCGAGCGACGTGCCGACCCCACCCGGCGACGTCGTGTTCGCGGTCGCGAGCCCCGGCAACTGGACAGCGTCCATCGTGGTCGATGGCCAGAGTGCGGTCGACCGGGCCTACGCCGAACTAGAGCAGGCCGGCTACACCCTCGACACCGAGGCCAACTTCGGCGGCTTCGTCACCCGCAGCTATATCAACGACACGTACCAAGTGTCGGTGTCGGCCCTTCCCAACGAGGCGGAGGGCTTCACCATTCAATACGTCATCATCGAGCAGGGCACGCAGTAAAAGATTCTGCGCCGACGCGGTGGAGCGCGCTGAAAAGTGCGTGCTCCGCCTCCTTACTGCACGTTTATTGCGTCACCGGCAAGCAAAAACGGTGAAAATCCCCGTACCCTCGAAGGGGGCGCGCGCTCGCGCCCGGTAATCGATCGTTCGACGGGAGGGACACCATGACCGACACCGCCCAGCGCACCAGCACCCGCGCGGCCGGCAGCATCATCGGAGAGCCCGAGGTCGTGGAGGACGCCCGCGTCGGCGCGGCTGGCACCACCTCGACCGTCGCCGGACCGAGCGCCGCCGAGATCGTCGCCGACCCGCAGTGGGCCGCCCTGAAGGCCGCCGCGATCGCGATCCGCCCGCACCAGATCAAAGACGGCTCCATCCCCGACGCGGATGCACACGGCGAGGCGGCAGGACACGTTGCGGTCATCGTCGAGGCCCTGCGCCACTTCGCGCCGCTGATCCCCTACGACAGCGAGTACCTGCACGCCGCCGCCACCGACTTCGAGCGCTGGCGCGACAGCGGCTTCGGGGTTCCCGACTTCTACGACGCGCTCGACGCCTTCGCCCCCGCGGCCGAGCGTCGCGACGGCGTCGCCCACCTCGTCGTCTTCCCGATGTACACGCAGAACGGTTCGAGCGACCGGCTCGTCGAAGCCGTCGTGTTCGATGTCATCTGGCCCGACTTCGTCGCCGAGCTCGAGGCCACGAAGTACGGCAACCCGCTGTACCTCGGCCTGCGCTTCGCCGACTTCACCCCCGGATACGACACCAACTCGGCCGTGCTGTTTCCCGAGTCGGTCGCCGTGACCCCGCGCGTGCCGGCCGGCGCGCCCGAGGGCGCGGCGCCGCAACTGCCGGCGTTCACCTGGGGGGCGATCTTCGCCGACCGCGAGGCCGCCCGCTTCCGGCGCGTGCTGCGCGCCGCCGCCGACATCACGAAGCTCGAGCTGCCCGCCGACGCGGCCGAACTGCTCGACGACCAGGCGCTCGCCGAGCGCACCTTCGTGATGTGGGACATGATTCACGACCGCGCCCACATGCGCGGCGACCTGCCGTTCGACCCGTTCATGATCAAGCAGCGCATGCCGTTCTTCCTCTACTCGCTGGAAGAGCTGCGCTGCGACCTGACCGCGTTCCGCGAGGCCGTGGCGCTCGTGCGTGACGAGGCGACCGACAAGGTCACCCGGCAGCACGCGCAGCTGGTGCAGTATGCGGTGATCTTCGACCGCATCTTCCGCTTTGCGATCACGGGCACGCGCATCCGCAATTACGACGCCGTCGGCGGCCAGCTGCTGTTCGCCTGGATGCACCAGAAGGGCGTTCTGCACTGGACAGACACCCAGCTCGCCATCGACTGGGAGCACGTGCCCGACGTGGTCGTTGCCCTGTCGGATGCGGTGAACGACCTCTACTGGCGCTCGATCGACCGACCGAAGAGCGCCCACTGGCTCGCCGCCTACGAGCTCGTGTCCTCCACCCTGACGCCGCACCCCGCCTCGCAGTGGGCGAAGGGGCTGCCGCAGGAGGTGCTCGAGGGTCCGCTCAAGGGCTGGACCGACCTCGTGATGGACGACGAGTTCCCGCTGTCGATGTTCTACGAGGCGCTGCAGAAGAAGATGGCCAGCGTGATCGAGTCGACCGCAGGAATCACCGGACGCTCCGACACCTAGCCGGTCGCGCCGCACGTCGAGCCCGCCGGGAAGGTTCGAAATGCGAACAGTGCCGAATAGGTGTTGTGGCTTTCACGAATCTCATGGGTCACCATGTGGAGACGCGCGACAACAGGTATGCCCCCCAGCCGTGTCGCGTGAGGGAGCAACGAATCCTCCGATGCCCCGCTGTGGTCGCTTGGAGCGACGCCGGGTCCGTTCCGCGGCGTCGCTCCAAGTGCTGCCCGCTCAGAACCTCCCGGGCACCCGGTGAGCACGAGTAGGCTCCTCGATCATGGCTGAGCAGAGCGCACCCCCGGCTGCCCCCACCAGCGCCGCCGGGCGCACCGTCGTCGTCGGCGGCGCAGGCGGAGTCGCCGGACGCGAGGTGTGCGCAGCGCTCACCGCGGCGGGCGCGCACGTCGTCGCGGTGACCTCGCGCCCCGACGCGCTCGAAAAGATCGCCGCGGCCGAGACGCACGCGATCGACCTGGGTGATGCATCCGCCGTCGCCTCGCTTGCCGCCGACCTCCGTGAGCGACGCGGCGGAATCGACGGCTTCATCCACCTGGTCGGAGGCTGGCGGCCCGGTGCCGACGACGACGACTGGGCGTGGCTCGAACACCGCGTGCTCACCACCCTTCGCGTCGCGTCGCGCGAACTGCGGGCAGACCTCGGCGCGTCCGACGCCGGGCGCCTCGCCATCGTCAGTTCGGCCTCTGTTGGCGCCCCCCGCTGGGGCATGGTGAACTACGTCACCCTCAAGGCCGCTGCCGAAACCTGGGTTGCCGCCATCGCGAATGGCTGGCGCGTCACCGAGAAGCCGGCCGCCGCCGTCACCTTCGTGGTGCGCGCTCTCGACGACGAGGGAGTCGTCGATGCCCTCGCGCAGAGCGTTGTCGCCCTCTGGGAGCTGCCCGCGGAGCAGCTCAACGGCGTGGTCGCCCGGCTGGACGACGCGGAGGCACACGGCTGAGAAGCGCACAATCCGTCGCGCGACGGATGACGCGCATCCGCTGTGCGGGTTAGCGTCGTCGGGTGACACGCGTGCACGAGACGGCGCCGGCGACCGACGCCGACGGGCGGTGGCGGCGACCGCCGCCCGCGCTCAGTGAGCTTCGGCCTGACGCGCTGCTGGCTCTCGTGGTCGCCGTCGGCGGCACCGTCACCGTGCTGCTCTACGCGAGCGTCGGCTTCTTCGACGAGCCGCCCGTACCGTGGCACGCGGCCGTGATGATCATCGGATTCTCGGGGCCGCTCGTATTTCGCCGCCTCGCGCCGATCACCGTCACGGTCATCGTCTCGGTCGTGTACATCATCGGCGTCACGAACAAGGTGCCGGAGGTGCTCTTCAGCAACATTGCGCTGTTTGCCGCGATGTACTCCATCGGCGCCTGGAGCACCTCGCGTCGCGCCGCCCTCATCTCGCGCACGCTGATCGTCGTCGCCATGTTCGGCTGGCTCTTCTACGGCCTCGCGAGCGCGGCCTTCGACACGAGACTCGCCCCCGAAGACTCCGGCATCGGCCTCATCGCACCCGGCGTCGCGGCGGGCCTCATCGCGGTCGTCACGAACATCCTCTACTTCGCCGGGGCCTGGGCGTTCGGCGACCGCGCCTGGAACGCCGCCCGAGAGCGCGCCGAACTCGAGGCCCGCACCCGCGAGCTGGCCGCCGAGCGTGAGCGCACTGCCGCCCAAGCCGTGGCGCTTGACCGCGTACGCATCGGCCGCGAACTGCACGACGTCGTCGCCCATCACGTGTCGGTCATGGGCATCCAGGCTGGCGCCGCCCGCCGCGCGCTCGAAACGCGCGGCGCCGACGGGGCCGACACGGCGACGCGTTCACTCGGCTCGATCGAACAGTCGGCGAGGCAGGCCGTCGACGAGCTGCACCGCCTCGTCACGACGCTGCGCGACACCGACGAGGGAATCGACGGCGCAGCTGACGGCGGCGTCTCGGGCACGACGGAAACGACACGGGATGCTCGCGGCCCCGCCGGCAGCGCCGGCGACGGCCCCAGCACCCGCGGCACCGCCCAGCTGGGCGACCTCGTGCGCGAGCTCGAAGCCGCGGGCCGCGCTGCCGCCCTGCACACCATCGGCGAGCCCACACCGCTCAGCCCCGTCGTCGACACGACGCTATACCGGGTCGCGCAGGAAGCCGTCACGAACGCCCTCAAGCACGCGGGCGCGAGCGCCCGCGTCGACCTGCGCCTGCGCTTCACGCCCGACGCGGTCGAGCTCGACGTGGCCGACACGGGCGTCGGCGCGCGCGCGGCGGCCGTGCAGCCGCGCGGCGGCTCCGGCGGGCTCGGCCAGCAGGGCATGCGCGAGCGCCTCGCCGCCGTGGGCGGAACCCTCGAGGCCGGCCCGCGCTCGCGCGGTGGCTATCTCGTGCGCGCGCGAGTGCCGCTGATCGTGGAGGAGGGCGCGTGAGCGACGTGACCACGAGCATCCGGGTGCTGCTCGTCGACGACCACGCGCTCGTGCGCTCGGGGTTTCGCGCGATCCTCGAGAGCGAACCCGACATCGCCGTGGTGGGCGAGGCCGCGAACGGCGAAGAGGCGATCGCGCAGACCGCCGCGCTCAGCCCCGACGTGATCTGCATGGACGTGCAGATGCCCGGCGTGGACGGTCTCGAGGCGACGCGCCAGATCACGGCGGACCGCACCGGCGGTGCGGGCGTTCTCGTGCTCACGACGTTCGACCGCGACGACTACCTGTTCGCCGCCCTCGAGGCCGGGGCGGCCGGGTTCCTGCTGAAAAACGCGAGCCCGGAAAAGCTTGTGGAGGCGGTGCGGGTCGTCGCGAGCGGCGACGCCCTGCTCGCCCCCGACGTGACTCGCCGGGTCATTGCTCGTGCGACAGGAACAGGCGCGACAGGCATCGGCAGCGCAAACGGCGAAACCCCCAAACCGGATGCCCGCCTCACCGACCTCACCGACCGCGAACACGAGGTGCTCACCCTGCTCGCCCGGGGTCTCGCCAACGCCGAGATCGCGCGCGAACTCTGGCTCGGCGAGGCGACCGTCAAGACCCACGTGTCGAAAATCCTGCAGAAGCTGGGGTTGCGCGACCGCGTGCACGCCGTCGTCTTCGCCTACGAGAACGGCGTCGCCGTTCCCGGCGAAGGCCCCGCCGAGTAGGCGCCCCGCTCACCCGTCGGGGGGAGGGCGCGCGGTGGCGACCATCCTTCGGGCGGATGCGCGAGCATCCCGCCCCTTCGTAGCGTGGAATCCAACGAAAGGGGCACCATGCTTCAGATCGAGGGCGTGACTAAGCGCTACGGCGACCGCACCGCGGTCGACGACGTCAGTTTCACCGTCGGCAGCGGTCGGTTGACCGGGTTCGTTGGCGGCAACGGGGCAGGCAAGACGACAACGATGCGCATCATCCTGGGGGTGCTCGGCGCAGACGCGGGCGAGGTGCGGCTCGACGGGTCACCACTCGGCGCCGACGGCCGGCGACGCTTCGGCTACATGCCCGAAGAGCGCGGGCTGTACCCGAAGATGCGGGTGCACGAGCAGCTCGTGTACCTCGCGCGCCTTCGCGGCATGCGCGCTGGCGAGGCTGCCGAGCGTGCCGACGAGTTGATTGATCGGCTCGAGCTCTCCGAGCGGCGCGACGACCCGATCGAGAAGTTGTCGCTCGGCAATCAGCAGCGCGCGCAGATCGCCGCCGCACTCGTGCACGCGCCCAGCGTGCTCGTGCTCGACGAGCCGTTCTCGGGGCTCGACCCCCTGGCCGTCGAGACGGTGCTCGGGGTGCTGAGCGAGTTCGCCGCGCAGGGAGCCCCGGTGCTCTTCTCGAGTCACCAATTGGATGTTGTTGAGCGGCTGTGCGACGACATCGTCGTGATCGGCGGCGGTCGTATCCTCGCCGCCGGCACCCGCGACGAGCTACGCGAGCAGAACGCCGGCTCGCGGTGGGAGCTCACCGTCGACGGCGACCTCGGCTGGGTGCGCACCGCGCCCGGTGTGCAGGTCGTCGAGTTCGACGGCGACCACGTCGTCTTCGACGCCGACCCGGCGGCCGCCCAGGCCGTGCTGCACCGCGCCACGGCCGGCGACATGGTGCAGCGCTTCGGCCGTCGCCGCCCCACCCTGACCGAGATCTTCCGAGAGGTCGTGCAGTGATGAACGCCACCAGTTTCCGCGAATCCGTCGTTCTCGTTGCCTCCCGCGAAGTGACCCAACGACTCCGGTCGAAGTCGTTCGTGATCTCGACGCTCATCCTGTTCGCGATCGTTCTCGGGTCGATCCTCATCAGCGGGTTCGTGTCACGCGCGAACGCCGACTCGACGACGCCGGTCGCCGGAGTCGGCGCGGCGATCGCCGAGCTCGAGACGCTCCCCGGAATCGAGGTGGTGGAGGCTGCGACCGTCGCCGAGGCCGAGCAACTCGTGCGCGATGAAGAGGTCGACGCCGCGGTTGTTCCGCTGAACGGCGACGCAGCGGTGCCCTTCGAAGTGATCGGGTTGACCGAGACGCCGGGTGGGCTCATCACGGCGCTGTCGATCGCCCCGGACGTGCGCACGCTCGACGAGCCGGGCCTGCCGTTCGGCCTGCTCTATCTCGTGGCGTTCGGTTTCGGCATCGTCTTCTTCATCTCGGCCGTCACCTTCGGCGGCACGATCGCCCAGAGCGTGGTGGAGGAAAAGCAAACGCGCGTCGTCGAGATTCTGCTGTCGGCCATCTCGGCTCGTGCGCTCCTCGCCGGGAAGGTGGTGGGCAACTCGATCCTCGCCTTTGGGCAGATCCTTGCCATCGCCGCGCTGGCGGCACTCGGCCTCGTGCTGACCGGGCAAGACGTGCTCGTGACCGACCTCGGGCCCGCTGTCGGCTGGTTCCTCGGATTCTTCGCGATCGGCTTCGTCCTTCTCGCCGCCATGTACGCGGCGAGCGCCTCCCTCGTGTCGCGCATGGAAGACGTCGGCTCGGTGCTCACCCCGGTGACCTACCTCGTGATGATCCCCTACTTCCTCGTCATCTTCCTGTTCGACAACGCGCTGGTGTTGACGATCATGTCGTACGTGCCCTTCTCGGCCCCGGTCGGAATGCCGATGCGCATCTTCCTCGACCAGGCCGCCTGGTGGGAGCCGATTCTGGCCCTCGTGGTACTCGCGGTCACCACCGTGGTGGTGGTCATGGTGGGCGCGCGGGTCTACCAGAACTCACTGCTGCGCACCGGTTCGCGCGTGAAGCTCGGCGAGGCGCTCACGGGGTAGCGATTCGCGGCGCACGGATGCGTGGGGCGGGGCCGTCGCGGACGGCGCGCCCCGCGCATCCGCGTTTCTGCGCACGAAAATTGCGCGCGGTGGGCGGTAAGCGGCGTAGGGATGCGCGCGTCCGCCTGCGAGAATGGGCGCGTGACCCGACTGCATGACATCGCCCGCCGTGGATTCGCCAGCGACAACTACGCGGGGGTGCACCCCGAGGTGCTCGCCGCCATTGCCGACGCGAACGAGGGCCACCAGATCGCGTACGGCGAAGACGACTACACCGCCCGGCTGCTCGAGGTGGTGCGCGCCGAGTTTGGCGAGCAGGCCGAGGTGTATCCGGTGTTCAACGGCACGGGTGCGAACGTCTTGGCCTTGACGGCTCTCATGCCGCGATGGGGTGCGGTCGTCGCCAGTGGTGTGGCGCACATCCACACCGACGAAGGCGGAGCGCCCGAGCGCGTCAGCGGGCTGAAGCTGTTCACCGTTCCCACCGACGACGGCAAGCTCACGCCCGAGCTGATCGATACGGAAGCCTGGGGCTGGGGAGACGAGCACCGGGCGCAGCCGCTCGCGGTGAGCATCACGAACTCGACAGAGGTGGGCACCGTCTACACGCCCGACGAGGTGCGAGCGATCGCCGACCACGCGCACGCGAACGGCATGGCGCTGCACCTCGACGGCGCCCGCGTCTGGAACGCGGCGGCGTCGCTCGGAACGTCACTGTCGGCCTTCACCTCGGAGGCGGGCGTGGATATCTTGTCGCTCGGTGGCACGAAGAACGGCCTGCTCGGCGCGGAGGCGATCGTCGTCATCAACCCCGAACGCGCGCCCGGCCTCACCTACCTGCGCAAGATGAACATGCAGCTGGCGAGCAAGATGCGCTTCATCTCGGCCCAACTGCTCACGCTGTTCGAGAACGACCTCGGCCTTCGGTCGGCCCGCCACGCCAACGCCATGGCCGCGCGCCTGCGCCAGGGGCTCGAGCGCATGGTCGCGAGCGGTGAAGTGCCGGCCGGCTCGCTCGGCTTCAGCCAGGACACGCAGGCGAACGCCGTGTTCGCGCTGCTCGACAACGCGGTTGCCGACCGCATTCGCGAGAAGTTCCGCTTCTACGACTGGGATCGCGCCCGCGGAGAAGTGCGCTGGATGTGCGCCTTCGACACGAGCGCCGACGACATCGACGCCTTCCTGCGCGTCGTGCACCACGAGCTGACGCGCTAGCGGACGCGCGGAGCACCCCGGCGTGAGCCGGGGCCCTTCGGCGCGCCACAAAATAGATGGCAATCGATATTGACAAGCATCAATATTGTCCGGCAGGATCACCCTATTCATAGACAGTGATCTATCTATAGAGGGGGTGCGTGATGTCGGATCTCGACGGCTGCTGCGGCGGCGGCGTGTGCTGCTGACGACGACCCTGTCGCTCAGCAGACACGAATTGTGGCGTCAGCGCTTCCCAAGCGACGCGCCGCACACTGGCCGGGTGAGCACTGAATCACCCGGCCAGCAGCGCGTTCTGCAGCCCGGCGACCCCGGGTACGAGCGCGCCGACGAGGCACGGCGCACCAGCCCGGTTCGCGGGCGGGCGGCGGCAGCCCGCGAGGCGATCCGGCGGCGCCCCGGGCTCGACAGGGTCTACCGCACCGGCGTGAAAGTCGTCGGCGGCACGACCGTCGGACTCGGCATCGTGCTCATGCCGCTTCCCGGCCCGGGCACCCTCGTCGCCCTCGGCGGGCTCGCGATTCTCGGCACCGAGAGCGAGCGGGCGAAGAAGCTGAATGACCACGCCGTCCGCGCCGCCAAGGCGGCCGCCGCGGCGGCGGCCCGACGACGGGATGCTCGACGCGCGTCTCGCACGCAGCGCCCGTACCGCGCCACAGCCGACTAGCGACCCCGACTACGGCGTTCGCGAGTCCAGCGATTCGGCGAGGCTCGCCCATCCCCGGTCGAGGGCGTTCTGCGCCTCGAGTTGCGCCTCGGCGAGCGCCTCGTCCGCCGACAGCTCACCCGACCGGACGGCGTCGACGGCGTCACTCCAAATACGCATGAGCGAGACGTCGGCGGGCGTGACGGTGGGGGGAACGGCGGCTGTGTAGGCCTCGTCGACCGCGGTGCGCACCGTCGTCGCCTGCGCGTCGTCGGCACCGGTCAGCCATTCGCGCAACTCGGCATCGGCCGTGACATTGGCCGTGAGCAAGCCCGCAACGGTCAGCGGTGCGACCTCCGTGGCACCCGCGGCGTCAGCGCCCGCCGCGGCATCAGCGTCGGCGTCGGCGTCGGCGTCGGCCGAACCCGGCGCCTCGGACCCGGAGGTGACGGCGTCGATCCAGGTCTGCGACTCGGTGACGGCGCGCACGTAGCCGCACGCGGTCGCGGGATTCGCTCCGGCCACCGGGATCGCCCACCCGTAGCCGTTCAGCACGGCGACGGGGGCGCCGGCGACATCGACCACCGGGCCAAGCTGAGGCTCAGCGGCCGTATCGTCCGTGCCGCCGGCGATGCTCGATGACACCTCGGCGGAGTCGACGAGCGCCGACTCTGCCGACGGCTCACCCCACCGGTCGAGCGCTTCGACGACCCGCGGGTCGTCGAAGGTGGCGGTGCGACCGTCGGGAGTCACGAGCGAGGTTCCCTCTGCGGCCGCCCACAGCTGGGCAACGCGCCAGTCTCGCGGGTCGGCCCCGACCGATTCGAGCAGAGCGCCACCACGGTCGGCGGAACCGCTGTCGCCCGACGTCACGAGCAGTGGCACGGTCGACGTGTCGGGGAGGGCAAAGATGCGCTCCTCCAGCGTGACCTGCGTGAGCGCCGCCGGGCTGTACTGGCCGAGGTTGATCGGCGCCTCTTCGATGCACCGTTCGAGCGGCATGACCGCGCCGCGCGCGGCAAGGTAGCCGATGTCGGTGCGGTCCGCATAGATGAGGTCGGGAGCGTCGCCCGACTCGGCGGCCGACGCAAAGCTGCGAGCATCCAATGCAGATCCGGTGACCGTGACCTCGACGGCCGTGCCCAATGCGTCGACTGCACGATCGTGGCGCGCCTGATTGATCGGGTCGGACAGGGCGAAGCCCTCGATCTCCAATTGACCGGCGTACGGCTGGTCTGCCCCGTACCACGAGCCATCGGCTCCCGGCCCCTGAAGCTCGCCCGTACAGCCAGCCAGCAGAACGGCCGAGGCGGCGAGGGCGACGGGGGCGGCAAGGGCGGATGGGCGGTACTGGCGGGGCATGGAACTCCTCACACGGTCATGGGCGGCGGTCTCCCTCGCGCGAGGGAAAACGGCTCACCACGCTAGAAGAGTCCTGCGCGACGCACCACGGGGTTGACAGCAGCGTGACCGCACCCGACTATGCGGCTATGGCCGCAGCAGCACCTTGATCGCCTCGCGCTCATCCATGAGGCGATAGCCCTCGGCAACGTCGGCGAGCGGCAGCTCGCGGTCAAAGACGCGACCGGGCTGGATCGTGCCGTCGAGGACGAGCGGGAGGAGGGCATCCAGGTAATTGCGCACGGGGGCGATGCCGCCGGCGACGCCCACGTTGCGCGAGAAGAGCGTGCGGATCGGCAGCTCGGCGCCGCCGTGCGGAACGCCGACGTAGCCCACGCGGCCGCCGGGGCGGGCGGCGCGGATGGCCTGGTCCATCGACTCGGCCGTGCCGACGCACTCGAGTACGGCGTCGGCGCCGACCCCGTCGGTGAGCGCCATGATCGCCGCGATGCCCTCGTCGCCGCGCTCGGCCACGACGTCGGTCGCGCCGAACTCGCGGGCGAGGGCCTGCCGGTCGGCGTGGCGCGACATGGCGATGATGCGGGCCGCGCCGAGCTGCCGGGCGGCGATGACGCCGCACAGGCCGACCGCGCCGTCGCCGACGACAACCGCCGTCGACCCGGGCGAGACGCCCGCCGAGACGGCCGCGTGCCAACCGGTTCCCATCACGTCGCTGAGGGCGAGCAGGTGCGGCACCATGGCGTCGTCGACGGGGCCGGGCACGACCGCGAGACTGCCGTCGGCGGTCGGCACGCGCACGAACTCGCCCTGGGCGCCGTCGGCGAAGTGGCCGTCGCGGTCGTCGCGACCCCACCAGTTGCCGTTCTGGCACGACGGGCTCACGCCGTTGTCGCAGTGCGGGCAGTTCATGTCGCAGTCGTAGAACGGTGCGATGACGAAGTCGCCGGGGCGCACCCGCGTGACGGCGTCGCCGACCTGTTCGACGACGCCGACGAACTCGTGGCCGATGCGGTGCGGCTCATCCGTATCGACGACGCCGCGGTAGGGCCACAGGTCGCTGCCGCAGATGCACGCGGCGACGACGCGCACGACGGCGTCGCGGCCGGTGCCGCTCAGCTGCGGATCGGGCGCCTCCTCGAGGCGGATGTCGCGGGCAGCGTGGATGAGGGTGGCAAGCATGGAGGGAACGGTATCGACGCGGGGTGGGCGGTTACTGGATGCGCGCCATCACGCGGTCGCCTCGCGGTCGAGCAGGCTCTGCTTGATGGCGAGTCCGTAGCGGAAGCCGCCCAGCCCGCCGCCCGTGCGCAGCACCCGGTGGCAGGGCACGAACAGCGCGGCCGCGTTCATGGCGCAGGCTGCCGCCGCCGGCCGGGTCGCGGCGGGGCGTCCGGCGAGGGCCGCCAGTTCGGCGTAGGTGACGGGCCTTCCCGGCCGGATGCCGCGCATGACGCGCCACGTCGCTTCGAGGAACTCGCCGGAGCGCTGGCGAACGGGCACCGCGTCGGGCGCTGCACTGTCCCCGGCGTAGAACCGCTCGACGGCGACAAGCGCCGACTCGAGCGCGGGCGTGGACTCCGTCAGCTCGTCGGCCGCCGGCCGGATGGTGCGGTGGATGAGCGGGATGAGCTCGGCGATGTCGGCCGTCCAGCCGGAGGCAAGCACCGCATCCTCGTCAGCGATGACGGTGAACGGGCCGTCCGGGGTCGCGACGGTGCGGGCGGCGACAGTGCTACCGGCGCTACCGGCGACAGTGCGGCCGGCGGCAGGGCGGCCGGCGGTCTGGCTGGCGGTCATGGGACGTCCTTTCGGGGTGGTTCGGGATGCGCGGGCACGCCCTCGAGGGCGGCCCGCCACAGGTGCGCGGCGGCGTACGACCGCCACGGCGCCCACGCGCCAGACGCGGCGGCGAGCAGGCGGAACGCGGCCGGGCGCGGGAGGTCGGCGGGAACAATCCCGGCCGCGCGGCCGCCGGCAAGCAGGGCGACATCGCCAGGGATCCAGGCGTCGGGGGTGCCGGTGACGCGCATCGCGACGTAGGCGGCGGTCCACGGGCCGAGGCCCGGAAGGGCGCCGAGGCGGGCAGCCAGCTCGTGCGGGTCGTCGCCCACGTCGAGGGTGAGCTCGCCGGCGGCGATGAGCCGCGCAACGCGGGCCACCGTGTCGACCTGGCGAGCCGGGAGCCGCAGCGGGCGGGCGGGGTCAGCGGAATCCTGTGCCGCGAGCGTGGCGGCGAGCGCGTCAGCCGTCGGGAAAAGCTGGTCGAGCCCCGGCACCCCCGTGGTGACGGGCTCGCCGGCGGCCGCCGCGAGGCGCCCCAGGTGCGTGCGCGCCGCAGCCACCGAGATCTGCTGGCCGACGATGGTGCGCGCGAGCAGCTCGGGCGGATCCACGGTGCCCGGCACGCGGATGCCCGGCGTTGCTGCCACGAGCGGCGCGAGATGGGGGTCGCGGGCGAGCGCCTCGTCGACGGCCAGCGGGTCGGAGTCGAGGTCGAGCATCCGCCGCGTTCGGGCCACGCCGACGGGCACGTCGGCGAGCGAGGTTAGCGCGAGGCGGAGGGTCAGGGTCCAGGGAGTGGGGGGCGCCGCCGCGTCACTTCCGCCCACGGCGCGCGTCGCCGTCACGTCGATGACACCCGGGCCGTTGGGCAGGCTCACCGTGCGGGCGAAGCGCAGCCGGCCGACGGCGAGGTCGAGCTCGGCGAGTTCGACGCCCGCGATCGCGCGGGCCGCGAGGTAGGAGAACATGCCGGACGCGTCGTAGGGCTGGCGCACGGGGAGGGCAAGGGTCACGCCCACAAGCAGGGCCTGCGGCGCTGGGGCGGCGACGCCGATGTGGGCGGGCGCGGGCGGCTGCGCCCGTGCGCGCAACGCGCTCGGTGTGACCGCGAAGACCTCGCGCACCGTGTCGGTGAACTGCCGCACCGAGCCGAACCCGGCGGCGAAAGCCACGTCGGCGAGCGGCAGTGGCGTTCCCACAATGAGGGCGCGGGCGAGTTGCGCGCGGCGAGCCCGGGCGAGAGCGAGCGGGCCCGCTCCGAGCTCGGCCGTCAGCAGGCGTGTCAGATGGCGCGGGCTGTACCCGAGCCGGGCGGCGAGCCCCGCGACACCCTCGCGGTCGATGACGCCGTCGCCGATGAGCCGCATCGCGCGGCCGGCGACGTCGCCTCGCCAGTTCCATTCGGGGCTCCCCGGCGTCGCCTCCGGCAGGCACCGCTTGCACGCGCGATAGCCGGCCTCGTGGGCGGCGGCCGAGGTGGCGTAGAAGGCGACCCCCGTCTCGCGCGGCGTGCGGGCGGGGCACGAGGGCCGGCAGTAGATGCCGGTCGAGGCGACGGCGGTCACGAACTGCCCGTCGAAGCGGGCGTCGCGCGAGACGATCGCCCGGTAGCGCTCCGCGAACCCGGGATGCCCGGGGCGCCACTGCGCGCCCGTCGCGTCCGCGCGCGGCCGGCGCGCCGTGCGCGACGTGGGAGCGCTGGTCGGGGTCACGCGCACCATTCCATCGCGCATCCTGACCCGCGTCTAGCGGGAATCGGACATCGCGATCGTCACGACTGCGCAGCGCACACCGGGCACGCGGGTGAGCCGCGCGTCACCGCTGGCCAGGGGCACGCCGAGTTCTTCGGCCAGTGCGAGGTACGCAGCGTCGTATGCCGACGCGTTGTCCGCCAGCTCAAGGACACGACCGAGGAGGGGCTCCGTCGGCCAGACATCGAGACGAAATTCGGCCAACTGCTGGGCGGCATCGAGCATCGCGTCACGCGTGAGCACCCGCCTGAGATACAGACCACGGAGAGCGCTGATCGTTTCGATGATGGCGTGCCCCGGCACGACCCAGTGGTCGTCTGCCGCCATCACGCTCGCCGCCGTGTCGACGTCGGCAGGCGAACCGGCGACTAACGCCGTCAAGCACGACGCGTCAACGACGATCATGAAGCGGGTGACCTGCGACCCTCGTCGATAGCAGCGAGTATCTCGTCCATCGTCACGGACGTTGCGCGCTGACGCGCGCGATCGCGAACTCGGTCGAGAACGGCGCGATTGTGGGCAGCACGGCCCTCGCGCTCGAGAACCTCGTGGAGGAACGCTTGAAGCGACTGCTCGCGCCGACGGGCCTCAGCGGCGAGAGCATCGCGCAACTCGGGCGATACGTCTCGGATCTGAATGGCGACCATTGCCGCATGCTAGCAAAAATGCATGCAGGAACACATGCATCTTTTCATCTCGCAGGATGTCACAGCGTCGGTACGTCCTCCATGCGGTCGACGGTCAGCGAATCGCTGTCGGCGGCAACCTGCACCCGCACGACGTCGCCGTCCGTGATCTCGCTCGCGATGATCGCCCGAGCAAGCCGGTCGTCGATCTCGTGCTGCATGAGCCGGCGCAGCGGACGCGCGCCATAGATCGGGTCGTAGCCGCGCTCGGCGAGCCAGGCACGAGCATCCGGCGTGACGGCGAGCTGGAGGCGACGCTCCGCGAGCCGGCGCTCGAGGCGGTCGACCTGCAGCGACACGATCTGGCCGAGGTCGTCGGTCGACAGCGTCGAAAAGACGACGATGTCGTCGAGCCGGTTCACGAACTCGGGCTTGAACGCCTGGCGCACCATGTCGTTCACGGCCGCCACCTTCGTCTCCCAGTCGAGCGACGGGTCGATGAGCGCCTGCGATCCGAGGTTCGAGGTCAGGATCAGGATCGTGTTGCGGAAGTCGACCGTGCGCCCCTGCCCGTCGGTGAGTCGACCGTCGTCGAGCACCTGCAACAGCAGGTCGAACACCTCGGGGTGGGCCTTCTCGACCTCGTCGAGCAGGATCACCGAGTACGGCCGACGCCGCACGGCCTCGGTCAGCTGCCCGCCCTGCTCGTAGCCGACGTAACCGGGAGGGGCGCCGATGAGCCGCGACACGGCGAACTTCTCGCCGTACTCGCTCATGTCGATGCGCACCATCGCCTTCTCGTCGTCGAACAGGTAATCGGCGAGAGCCTTCGCGAGCTCCGTCTTGCCGACGCCGGTTGGCCCAAGGAACAGGAACGAGCCGGTCGGCCGGTCGGGGTCGGAGATACCGGCGCGCGTTCGCCGCACCGCCTCGCTGACGGCGATAACCGCATCCTTCTGCCCGATGATGCGCTTACCGAGCTCGGCCTCGAGGTTCAGCAGCTTCTCGGTCTCGCCCTGCGTCAGCTTGTCGACGGGGATGCCCGTCCACGCGGCCACGACGCTCGCAATGTCTTCGTCGGTCACCTGGTCGTTCACCATGCGCGGCCGCTGCTCGATGTGCTCGGCGTCGGCCAGCTGCTTCTCGATCTTCTTGATCGTCTCGTGCTCGAGGCGGGAGGCCTCCTCGTAGCGACCGTCACGGATGGCGAGGTCGAGCTGGATGCGGGCGTTGTTGAGGCGCTCCTTCAGGTCGCCGACCGCGTTCAGGGCGAGCTTCTCGGCCGCCCACGCGCGCTCGAGCTCGTCGCGCTGGGCGCTCTTGTCGGCGAGTTCGGCGCGCAGCGCCTCGAGTCGCGCCTTCGAGGCCTCGTCCTTTTCCTTTTTCAGGGCGAGCTCTTCGATCTCGAGGCGCGTCACGGCGCGCTTCAGCTCGTCGAGCTCGACGGGGCTCGACTCGATCTCCATCTTCAGTCGGCTGGCGGCCTCGTCGACGAGGTCGATCGCCTTGTCGGGCAGCTGCCGGCTCGTGATGTAACGGTTCGACAGGGTCGCGGCGGCCACGAGCGCACTGTCGGCGATCGCGACCTTGTGGTGCGCCTCGTAGCGTTCCTTGAGGCCGCGCAGGATCGCCACCGTGTCTTCGACGCTGGGTTCGCCGACGAACACCTGCTGGAAGCGACGCTCGAGCGCGGCGTCCTTCTCGATGTATTCGCGGTACTCGTTAAGCGTCGTGGCGCCGATCAGGCGCAGCTCACCGCGGGCGAGCATCGGCTTCAGCATGTTCGCCGCCGCGACGGAACCCTCGCCGCCGCCCGCGCCCATCAGCGTGTGCAGCTCGTCGATGAAGGTGATGACGCGGCCGTCGGACTCGTCGATCTCTTTCAGCACGGCCTTCAGCCGCTCTTCGAATTCGCCGCGGTACTTCGCGCCGGCGACCAGCGCGGCCAGGTCGAGCGAGACAAGCTGCTTGTCTTTCAGCGAGTCAGGCACGTCGCCCGCGACGATGCGCTGCGCGAGGCCTTCCACGACGGCGGTCTTGCCGACGCCGGGCTCGCCGATCAACACGGGGTTGTTCTTGGTGCGCCGACTCAGCACCTGGCTGACGCGACGGATCTCGGCGTCGCGGCCGATGACGGGGTCGAGCTTTCCGGCGCTCGCGATCGCCGTGAGGTTGACGCCGTACTGTTCCAGCGCCGTCTTCTGGTCACCGCTCGTCGACGGCGCGCCCTGCATGTTCGCCATGTGCGTGTGGCCTTTCCTGCCCGATGGTCCCTACCGCGCCCAAAGGTTGAGTCGCGCTGACTCAAGTTTACGCGCGCGGCTGTGAGCGCGCTAGGAGGAAAGCGCCCGCGGCGTTCGCCCTGCGAGATCGGCGAACAGTCGCTCCCAGCGTTCCCGAGCCCGATCGGGCCCGTTCGCGAGCGCCCACTCGAGGGATGCGCGCGACAGGCGGTCGATCTCAGTCGCGTTTCCGAGCATCCCGAGAACCGCGTCGGCGAGCGCCGCGATGTCGCCCGCGGGCACCAAGCGGCCCGTCTCGCCGTCGGTGATGAGCTCGCCGGGGCCGTAGGCGATGTTGTACGAGACCGCGGGGCACCCGCGCGCCATCGCCTCCGTGATGGCGAGTGACTGGCCCTCGTAGACGCTGGTCAGCAGCAGCAGCGCTGCCGTGCGCGACTGTTCGGGAGCGTCGGGCGTGTGACCGTGCAGGGTGACCGCGTCGCCGAGCCGCAATTCGTCGATCAGGGCCTGGAGGTCGGCGCGTAGCGGACCGTCGCCGTAGATGTCGAGCCGCGCGGTCGGCCGGGCGTCGACGACGCGGCGCCAGGCGCGGATCGCGTGGTCGAGCCGCTTCTGCGGGGCGAGGCGGGCAACCATCACCGCGCGGTCGAGGTCGCGGTGATCAGCCCCCGCCACCACCGACGGATCGGCGAGCACGTCGGCGGGCGGCTCTGCCGGGTGCGGAATGACGTAACCGGGGGCGTCTCCGGGAGCGCCGTCCTCAGCGCCGGCGCGGCGCCGGGCGACCTCGGACCGCTGGCGTTCGGTCAGCCACACGACGGCGTCGTACCGAGGCAGCGTGTCGAGCCAGCCGCTCCAGGTGATGTCCATGGGGCTGTCCCAATCGTGGGGCGGCGTCGTGTGGGCGTTGTGCACCGTGTGCACGAGCGGGACGC
The DNA here is from genome assembly GCF_046293215.1 of Microcella sp. GTDB lineage: Bacteria > Actinomycetota > Actinomycetes > Actinomycetales > Microbacteriaceae > Microcella. The sequence goes on from NZ_JBKBPI010000008.1 coordinate 55,452, forward strand.
CGCCCGTGCCGTTCCAGTGTTCGCCGACCTGCCGGGCCTCCGCGATCGCGACGAGCCGTGCATCCGGGTGGAGCGCCCGCTGGTCGTCGACGAGCGCGCGCCACCACGCGCGATACAGCGCCCCGAAGCCGGCGAGACCGCCCACGCGGCTGGGCACCACGCCAGCACCGCCCGTCGGGGTGTGACCGGCCGTCAGCACGTCGATGACCGCCTCAGTGCGCCACCAGTCGGGGGCGGCGACGAACGGCAACCGGAACAGCGGAATGCCCTCGGCGTCGAAGAAGTCGGTGAAGACAACGGCGCCGGAGGTGTCGCGCACCACCTGGCGCCAGGGCACCCCGGCGGCGTCGAGCTCGAAGGCCTCGCGATGCGTGCCGGCAGACTCGTCGATCGTCGGTTCGAGTTCGGGATCGGCGGCGTCACGAAGGATCGCGGGGCGACTGCGCACCTCCTCGAGCAGGTTCCGCATGACCGTCTGGGTGTCGGCGAGGCCGAGGCGGCGAAACTCGGCGGCGAAGGGCGCGTAGTCGGGGTGCAAGTCGACCGTCGCGAGCACGACCGGGTGGCCCGCCTCGGCGAACAGCTGGGCGCGGCGCATCGTTGCGACCGTGTAACCGCCGTCGAGCCCAGGACGCAGGCGACTGGTAACGATGAGGCAGACCGGGTCCGAGTGCACGCGGTCAGCCTAGGGAATGCGCACAGCATGACGCTGTTGACTCCTCCCATGACGACTATCGGCATCATCGGATCGGGAAACATCGGCTCGCAGCTCGCCCGCGCCTTCACCGCGCTCGGGCACGACGTGGTGATCGCGAACTCGCGCGGCCCCGCCTCGCTCGCAGGCCTCGTCGCCGAGATCGCCGACAGCCCTCGGGCCGGCACGCTGACCGCGGCCACCGTCGCCGAGGCGGCCGCCGCCGGCGAGGTCGTCGTGCTCACGATCCCGCTCGGGAAGGTGCCGAGCCTGCCGCGCGACCTGTTCGACGGGCGCACGGTCATCGACACGGGCAACTACTACCCGCAGCGCGACGGGCAGATTCCCCCGCTCGACGACGAGACGACAACCACCGTTGAGTGGGTCGCCGACCAGTTCCCGGGCGGCACCTTCGTGAAGGCCTTCAACCACATCCCGGCACGGGAGATCACCGACCACGCACAGCCCGCGGGAACCGACGGGCGGCGCGCCCTCACCGTGCACGCCGACGACGAGGCGGCGAAGCAGCGCGTGGCGCAGCTCATCGACGGAATCGGCTTCGACGCCGTCGATGGCGGAACCCTCGCCGACAGCTGGCGCATCCAGCGCGACACCCCCGGCTACGGCCCGCGGCTCACGGCCGACGAGTTGCGCGCGAAGCTCGCGGAGGCGAAGCGCTACCGCGACATGTAGGCGTGCCCGCTCAGCGTCGGGTCGACGCCGTCACGGTGAACTTGCGGGTGCGCGAGAGCTGACGTGTTGGCCCCACGATGCGCTCGAGCACGGGCCGGTACTGCAGCGACGAGTTCCAGACGCAGCGCAGTTCGCCGCCCGGGCGCAGCACCCGGCCGGCCTCGGCGATGAGCCGATGGGCGATACCCGTGTGCACGGCGCCGCCCACGTGAAACGGCGGGTTGAGCAGCACCAGGTCGACGCTGTCGTCGGCAAGGCTGGAGGCTCCGTCGTCGTGGCGCACCTCGACCGCGACCCCGTTCGCCTCGGTGGTCAGCCGGGCACTGCCGACGGCGGCCGCCGACACGTCTGTGGCGATGACGCGCGCCGCCGGGAGCCGCTGAGCGAGCGTCACGGCGAGCACGCCCGATCCGCATGCCAGGTCGAGCGCGACGGCGGCGTCGGGCAGGCCGTCGAGGGCGTGCAGCAGCGCGCGCGTGCCGATGTCGACGCTCGCGCCCGCGAAGGTGCCCGGCACCGCGACGATCTGCAATCCCGACTCTCGATCCCGGGAGCGCTCGGGGTGCGCCGCGGCGACGGTCGCGATCGGCTCGCGCGCCGTCAGCAGCCGCGCTTTGCCGCGCGCCAACGAGACGTCGACGCGCCCGAACGCAGCACCGAGCACCTCGTTCTGGCGCGGCGTCATGTGCTTGACCATGTTGCCGGCGATGAGCACGGCATCCGGGTGAGCAACGGGCGCGATCGCCCGGGCGATCGCGCCCAGCCTGTCGAGCGACCGCGGCAGGCGCAGCAAGATGAGCCGGGCGCCCCGGGCGACCGTCTCAAGAGGGTGCGCGTCGAGGGTGATCGGGAGGCGGGCATCCCGAACGTTCTCGGCGGTCGCGCGTGCCGCGACGACCGAGTCGTGATGAACGGATGCGCGGCGCACCCCCAGAACGGACAGCCCGGCCACGAGGGCCCCGTGCGCGTCGTCGATCACCGCGACCGGCGGGGCCGGATCTGCCGCGAGGGAGGCGACCAGGGCGGCGTGGCCGTCGGCCAGGGTGTCGAGCAGGTAGCGGTCGGCGGCATCGAAGGCGCGCAGACCCGAGGCGCGAGCGTCAGCGTGCGGTCGCAGCGTGATCAGCGTGGCGTCGAACACAGCACCCCCTCCCCTGCCTGCCACGTTAGTGTGCCGGCCCGTGCCCGGTGTCAACCCCCTCGACCCGAGGCGCGCAATCGCCTTGGGTAACGAGCGTGACGACGACCGACCGCCCCCAGACCGGAGCCCGCGCCACCCCAGAGACGCGTCGCCGATCTCCGTTCGTCGACTGGCTCACGACGACCGATCACAAGAAGATCGGTTATCTCTACATCGCGACCTCGTTCGTGTACTTCCTCATCGGCGGCGTTCTCGCGATGGTCATCCGGGTGCAGCTCTTCGCGCCGGGGCTCGAAGTGGTCGCCACGAAGGAGCAGTACAACCAGCTGTTCACGATGCACGGCACGATCATGCTGCTGCTGTTCGCCACGCCCCTCTTTGCGGGCTTCGCGAACGTCATCATGCCGCTGCAGATTGGCGCGCCCGATGTCGCGTTCCCGCGACTGAACGCGCTGTCGTACTGGTTGTTCTCGTTCGGCGGGCTCATCGCGGTCGGCGGCTTCATCACCCCGTACGGTGCGGCATCGTTCGGCTGGACCGCGTACGCCCCGTTGTCGCTCGAGGCGCACACCCCGCAGCTCGGGGCGAATCTCTGGGTGATGGGGCTTGCCCTCGCTGGCTTCGGAACGATTCTCGGCGCAGTGAACTTCGTCACGACGATCATTACGATGCGCGCGCCCGGCATGACGATGTGGCGAATGTCGATCTTCACGTGGAACACGCTGATCACGTCGATCCTCGTGCTGATGGCGTTTCCCGTGCTCGCGGCCGCGCTGTTCGCCCTCGCCTCCGACCGCCTGTTCGGCAGTCACGTGTTCGACCCGGCAACCGGCGGGGTCATCCTCTGGCAACACCTGTTCTGGTTCTTCGGGCACCCCGAGGTGTACATCATCGCCTTGCCGTTCTTCGGCATCATCTCGGAGGTCATCCCCGTCTTCAGCCGCAAAGCGATCTTCGGCTACCGAACGCTCGTCTACGCCACGATCGCGATCGCGGCGCTGTCGATTACGGTCTGGGCCCACCACATGTACGTGACCGGGTCGGTGCTGCTGCCGTTCTTCGCGCTCATGACCATGCTCATCGCCGTTCCGACCGGCGTGAAAATTTTCAATTGGCTCGGCACGATGTGGCGCGGCTCGGTCACCTTTGAAACCCCGATGGTGTGGGCGATCGGGTTTCTCATCACCTTCATCTTCGGCGGGCTCACCGGCGTGATCCTCGCGAGCCCGCCTTTGAACTTCCACGTGTCTGACACCTACTTCGTCGTGGCGCACTTCCACTACGTGGTCTTCGGAACCGTCGTGTTCGCCATGTTCGCCGGGTTCTACTTCTGGTGGCCCAAGTGGACAGGCACGATGCTGAACGAACGGCTCGGGCACATTCACTTCTGGATGCTGTTCGTCGGCTTCCACGCGACCTTCCTCGTGCACCACTGGCTCGGTGTCGTCGGAATGCCCCGCCGCTACGCCACCTACATGGTGGAAGACGGGTTCACGTGGATGAACCAGGTATCGACCATCGGCTCCATGCTGCTAGCCGCGTCGACCCTGCCGTTCCTCTACAACGTCGTCATGACGGCCCGCCGAGCGCCGCGCGTGAGCGTCGACGACCCGTGGGGGTTCGCGCGGTCGTTGGAATGGGCGACGTCGTGCCCGCCGCCTCGGCACAACTTCACGGTGGTCCCCCGCATTCGCTCAGAAGCCCCGGCGTGGGACCTGCACCACCCCGAGGCGAGAACGCCGATCGGCATTGGCGTCGGCGACGCGAAGGATGCCCCCGACGCGCCGGTCGACGACATCGGCACCGACACCCGCAAGTAGGACAGCGTCGCGGTCGGCGTCGCGCTAGGGAAAAGGGCGCGCGCCGGAGTACATTCTGGCCATGAGGCGCGATCGGTCGGCGAGCCCCGAGCGTGACTCGGCGACGGGAATCGCCGCGCCGCACCCCGCTCAGCGCCTGCGCACGGCGTCGGGACCGGTCTACTGGACCGTGATCGCGTCGGTCGCGATGCTGACGCTTGCTCTCGGCATCGCGGCGCTGCAGGTACCGACGGCGGGAGGCGCGGCCGTCTGGTGGCCCGCCGCGGGCACCAGCGTGCTTCTCGCGCTGCTGTACCGCGGCACTCTGGCCGTTCCTCTCGCGATCGTCGCCCTCACCGCAGCGCTCGCGAATGTGCTCGCGGGGCGACCGGTGGCCTTCGCCGTCGTCGCCGTCGCCGTCGTCATCCTCACCGTCGAAGTGGTCGTGGTCGTTGCGCTCACTGGCCGCCACGGCGAGAAGGCCCGCCTCGACAGCGTGCGGGGGTTGAGCAGGTTCTTCATCGCCTGCACGGCGGGCGCTCTGACGCTGTCGGTGCTCGGCACCGCCTCCCTCGCCGTCTTGGCCGGAGCGCCGCCCGTGCGCACAGCGCTCGCGCTGTTCCTCTCGCACAGTTCCGCGCTCCTGCTCGTCGCGTCGATCGCGCTCGTTCCCTTCTCGCGACGCCCGCTCACGGTCAAGCCGTTGCGCATCGCGGAGGGGGTGATCCAGTTCACGGTGACGCTCGTGCTCGCCGCGGTCATCTTCTCGCCCCTGCTGCCCGTGCCCATGCTGTTCACGCTCTTTCCCCTGCTGGCGTGGGCCGCCGCCCGGTTCCGCCCGCTGTACGTCGTCGTGCAATTGGCGGCGATCGCCCTGCTCATTCCGGCGCTCAACCTGCTGCTCGGCGGGCCATACCGAGATATCCAAGGCGTGCCTCAGGCCGGGCTGCTCGTGCAACTGTTCATGATCAGCGCCGCCATCACGACCCTGTTTCTCGCGGTCGGACGCAGCGAACGCGAGGCCCTCCTCGACGACCGCGAGCGCCGATCGGCACTGCTGCGCGGCGGCTTCATCGGCGCACAGGTCGGGTTCCTGGTCGCGCAGCGCGACGACACCGGGGACCTACGCTTCGTGGAGGCCAACGACGTCGGAACGCGGATGGCGTCCGGCGGCTGGCTGGAGCCGATCCTCGACGCCTGGCTACAGCATCCCGACAACGACCTCACGCAAGAGGTCACCCTGCCCTCGGGGCGCAGCTACCAGGTGTACGCGAGCCTCGCTGGCGGAGCCGACGCGGGTGAGGGGGCGGCGCCCGCCGTCGGGGTCCAGCTCGTCGAGATCACCGACACGATCGCGGCGAGGGATGCTCTCGCCCGCACCCTCGATCGCGAGCGCGCCGTCACCGTCGAACTGCGCGAGTTGGCGCGCCAAAAAGATGTCTTCGTGTCGGCCGTCAGCCACGAGCTGCGAACGCCGATCACGAGCATCCTCGGGTTCGCGGAGGAGCTGGAAGACCACGGTGCGCCCGACACACGCAAGGCCGCCGAGATCATCGTGCGCAACTCGCATCGGCTCGCCGCCATGGTCGAACAGCTGCTCGAACTCGGCCGTGTCGCCGACCCGGAGTCTCACCGAGTGCTCGCGTCGACCGAGCTCGACCGTCTGGTTCGAGAGGCCGTCGAGGAACAGACCCGCTCGGCCACCCGGCGCTCGATCACCATTACCGTCGACCTCGGCGCCGGAGACCGCGAAGTGGTGATCGAACGGCTGAGCCTCGGCCGCGTGCTCACCAACCTGTTGTCGAACGCCGTCAAGTTCACCCCCGACGGTGGCCAGATTCACGTCATCAGCGAACTGCGCGGCGCGCGAGCGCTCGTGCACATCGACGATTCGGGGGTCGGCATCGACGAAGCCGACCGGCCGCGGGTGTTCGAGCGGTTCTTCCGCTCCTCCGACGAGTCGAAGCTTGCGACACCCGGCACCGGTCTCGGGCTGCCGATCGTGAAGGCGCTCGTCGAGTCGGCGGGCGGTGAGGTGACGATCCACGACTCGGCGCTCGGCGGAACGAGGATGACCGTCGCCCTGCCGTTGACCCCCAGCCGTGAGTCGGCCCCTCCGGCGTCATCGGCCCCGGCCGCGGCGACTCAGAGCGACGTCTCTTAGGGTCGCGGCGCTCTAGCCGCGGCGGAACGGCCGCCAGACGACGAGCTGGTTGGACTTCTGGATGCGCGTCCCGGCCTTGATAGACACGACCTCGCCCTCCGCGCCCGCCGCAAACACCCGTCGGCCCGGCGACTTCAGCAGCTCGTCGGCGAGAGCAGTCTCGAGCTCGCGCACGCGACCGCGAAGATGCTGCACCTCGTTCTCGAGCTCGAGGATGCGGCGGATTCCCTCGAGGTTCAGGCCCTCTGAGCTGAGCCGCGCGATCTCGCGCAGCTGCACGACGTCGCGCATCGAGTAGCGGCGGCTCTGCCCCGCCGTGCGGGTGGGCGAGACAAGGCCGAGCCGGTCGTACTGCCTGAGCGTCTGCGGGTGCATGCCGGCGAGCTCGGCCGCGACGGCGATCGCGAACATCGGGGTGTTCTCGTCCACGGTGCTGATTCTCGCCTCCTCGCGGGTCGTTGGCGCTAGATCTAGCCGCGCGCCTTCAGCAGCAGGTCATCACGGGGGTTCTCGTCGGGCAGAGTCTTGGCAAAAGCCTCGAGCTTCTTCTGCGCTTCGGCGCTCAGGTGCGACGGCACCGCGACCTGCACGGTGGCGAGCAGGTCGCCCGTGCCCTTTGCGCTCGAGACACCACGCCCCTTGACCCGCAGCACCCTGCCGCTGGGGGTGCCCGGCGCGACCTTGAGCCGCACCGGCTCGCCGCCGAGCGTCGGCACCTCGATGGTCGCGCCGAGCGCGGCCTCGACGAACGTCACCGGCACGTCGACGCGCAGGTTCAGGCCGTCGCGCGTGAACACCGGATGCGGGCGCACCTTCACGGTCAGCACCAGATCGCCCGGCTCGCCTCCCGTGAGACTCGGCTCGCCCTTGCCCTTCAGTCGGATCTTCTGACCGTCAGCAACCCCCGCGGGGATTTTCACCGTGAGGGGTCGGCCGCTCTGACGTTCGAGCTGCACCGTGTCACCCGACACAGCAGTCGTGAACTCGAGGCTCACCTCGGCCGTCTGGTCTCGCCCCTTCTGTGGCCCGCCGCGGAATCCCGCGCCGGCACCACCGGGGAAGCCCTGACCGCCCCCGAAGAGGCCGCCGAAGATGTCCTCGAAGCCGCCCGCGGTGGGCCGTCCTCGGGAGGGCCCCCCGAACATCCCGCCAAAGACGTCCTCGAAGCCGCCCGGAGAGCCGCCCGCCGTGAAGCGGGCACCCGAGCCCATCGCGCGCAGCTGGTCGTACTCGGCGCGCTGCTGCGGGTCGCTCAGCACCGTGTAGGCCTCGCTGATCGACTTGAAGCGCGCCTCAGCGGCCGCGTCTCCCGGATTGGAGTCGGGGTGGTACTGCCGCGCGAGCTTGCGGTAGACCTTCTTCAGCTCGGCGTCACTGACGTTCTTCTGCACCCCGAGGGTCGCGTAGAAGTCCTTCTCGAACCAGTCGTTACTGGCCACGAACGCCTCCTAGCTCTCGGGGGTGAAGACCGCCACCTTCGCGGGCCGGATCAGCCGGTCGTTCAACGCGTAGCCGACCTCAATCACGTCGCCCACTTCGTTGGCGGTCACATCGGGCTTCGGCAATTGCACGATCGCCTCGTGGAAATTCGGGTCGAACGCCTCGCCGACCTCGCCGACCTTGCGCAACCCATACTTCTCGAAACCGGTGCGCAGCTTCTGCGCGACCAGTTCGAGCGGACTGCCCTCGAGGTCGCCGTGCTGCGCAGCGCGGTCGAGGTCGTCGATCGCGGGTAGCAACGTGCGAATCACCTCGGCGATCACGGCATCGCGGTTCGCCGCGCGGTCGCGCTCGACGCGAGTGCGGAAGTTCGCGAGCTCCGCCTCCGCGCGTGCTGCGCGGTCGCGGTACTCGGCGATCTCAGCCTGGCCCGCCTCGGAGAGGATGTGGTCGATGTCGGCGTCGAGGCTGTTGCCCGACTCCGACACCTCGACGTCGGCGTCTTCGGCCGCGATCAGCTCGTCGACCTCCTCCGCGTCGGTCGGCGCGCCATCTTCGGCGAGGGGGGCGGCGTCCTCCGGGACGCCACCCTCACTCGCCGCCGCGCCGTCGGCACTCTCGTCGGGAGTCTCGTCCCGACCCTTCTTGCGCTTCTTGGCCGACATCGGACTACTTCTTGTCCTTGTCGTCCTCGTCGTCGACGATCTCCGCGTCGACGACGTCGTCGTCCTCCGCCTGCGGCTCGGCGCCCTCCGGGGCTGCCTCACCGGCAGCAGCATCCGCCTGCGACGCGGCGTAGATCGCCTCGCCGAGCTTCGTCTGCGACTCGTTCAGCTTGTCGAACGCGGTCTTGACCGCCTCGTCGTCGTCACCGGCAAGCGCCGCCTTGAGTGCGTCGACGTCGGCCTGAACCTCGGTCTTCACGTCGTCGGGCAGCTTGTCCTCGTTCTCCTTGATGAGCTTGTCGATCGAGTACGCGAGCTGCTCGGAGCTGTTGCGCACCTCGGCGGCCTCGCGGCGCTTCTTGTCTTCTTCCGCGTGCTCTTCCGCCTCGCGGACCATGCGCTCGATGTCCTCCTTCGGCAGCGACGAGCCGCCGGTGATGGTCATCGACTGCTCCTTGCCGGTTCCCTTGTCCTTCGCGCTCACGTGCACGATGCCGTTCGCGTCGATGTCGAAGGTGACCTCGATCTGCGGGATTCCGCGCGGCGCCGGCGCGATGCCGGTCAGCTCGAAGGTGCCGAGGTTCTTGTTGTCGCGGGTGAACTCGCGCTCGCCCTGGAACACCTGGATCGCGACCGACGGCTGGTTGTCGTCGGCGGTCGTGAAGGTCTCCGAACGCTTCGTCGGAATCGCCGTGTTGCGCTCGATGAGCTTCGTCATGATGCCGCCCTTGGTCTCGATACCGAGGCTCAGCGGGGTGACGTCGATGAGCAGAACGTCCTTGCGCTCACCCTTCAGCACTCCAGCCTGCAGGGCGGCACCCACGGCGACGACCTCGTCGGGGTTCACGCCCTTGTTGGGCTCCTTTCCACCGGTGAGCTTCTTGACGAGCTCGGTGACGGCGGGCATGCGGGTCGAGCCGCCGACGAGCACGACGTGGGCGATGTCGGAGACCTTGATGCCGGCCTCCTTGATCACGTCATCGAACGGCTTCTTCGTGCGCTCAAGCAGGTCGCTCGTGAGCTCTTCGAACTTGGCGCGGCTGAGCGTCTCGTCGAGGTTGGCCGGGCCGTTCTCGGTCAGCGACAAGTACGGCAGCTGGATGCTCGTGGACGTCGAGCTCGACAGCTCCTTCTTCGCCTGCTCGGCGGCCTCCTTGAGGCGCTGCTTGGCGATCTTGTCGCTCGAGACGTCGACACCGGTCGACTCCTTGAAGCGCTTGGCGAGGTACTCGACGACGCGCTCGTCCCAGTCGTCACCACCGAGGCGGTTGTCACCAGCGGTCGCGCGCACCTGGATGGTCGAGAAGTCGTCGTCCTTGCCCACCTCGAGCAGCGAGACGTCGAAGGTTCCACCACCGAGGTCGAAGACGAGAATCAGCTCGTCTTCCTTGCCCTTGTCGAGGCCGTAGGCCAGTGCCGCGGCGGTGGGCTCGTTGATGATGCGCAGCACTTTGAGGCCCGCGATCTCGCCGGCCTCCTTCGTGGCCTGACGCTCGGCGTCATTGAAGTAGGCGGGAACGGTGATGACCGCGTCGGTGACGCTCTCGCCCAGGTACTGCTCGGCGTCCCGCTTCAGCTTGGCGAGAATACGGGCCGACAGCTCCTGCGGCGTGTACTTCTTGTCGTCGATCTCCTTCTTCCAGTCGGTGCCCATGTGGCGCTTGACGCTCGCGATGGTGCGGTCGACGTTCGTGACGGCCTGGCGCTTCGCGGTCTCGCCGACGAGCACCTCCCCGTCCTTCGTGAAGGCGACGACCGACGGGGTCGTACGGAAGCCTTCCGCGTTGGCGATGACGGTGGGTTCGCCACCCTCAAGGACGGAGACGACGGAGTTGGTGGTTCCGAGGTCGATGCCGACGGCACGAGCCATGGTGGTGCTCCTTCTGGTAGTTCGGATTGATCGGGAAGATCGTGGGCGCGACGCGGGAGGAAAAGGTTGAGTCGCGCGATATCAAGTTTGAGATTCGGGATGCTCGCTGTCAAGTCGAGCGACGCAAACTTGCGCCACGCTGACTCAACTCTCAGGAAGTTCGCGTCGCGCAACCCCGCGTTTACCGCTCGCGGGTAGCGTGAGCGCATGAGCGACAGCCCTGTCGACAACGGCGTCGGACCGATCCCCCACCCCACCGAGACGAGCATCCCCGTGACCGCGCGCACCGGCGCTGTCAGCGTCATGGGGCTCGACCTGCAAAAAGACGTGCAGGTTCCGCGCAAGCGCGTATTCGCGTGGGCGTTCTGGGACTGGGCGACGCAGCCGTTCAACACCGTGCTCATCACGTTTGTGTGGGTGCCGAGCTACCTGACCAGCACCTTCTTCGTCGACCCCGAGGTCATCGGCACCCCCGGCGAAGAGGCGGCGCTCGGCCAGCTCGCGAGCCTGCTCGGCTTCGGCATCACGATCGCCGGTTTCGCGATCCTCCTGCTGGCGCCGGTGCTCGGGCAAAGAGCCGACCGCGCCGGGCGACAGAAGATGTCGCTGTTCGTCTTCACCGCGCTGCTGGTCGTCGCGCAGTTGGGTATGGCGCTGCTGCCGCCCGGCACGGAGTGGTTCTTCCTCGGGGTTGCCCTCATCGCGATCGGCAGCGTGTTTGCCGAGATCGCCAACGTCAACTACAACGCCCTGCTCATCTCGGTCTCGACCCCGAAGACGGTCGGCAAGGTGTCGGGGCTCGGCTGGGGCTTCGGCTACCTCGGCGGCATCGTCGCCCTCGCCGTCGTCGTGGGGCTCATCCTCGGCGGCGTGCTCGACGGCGAGGCCGCGATGACCTTCCAGCTCATCGCCTTCGGGGCCACGGTCTGGACGATCCTGTTCGCGATTCCCATCTTCCTCAGCGTGCCCGAACCACCGAAGTTGGCCGCCGAAGAAAAGGTGGGCTTCTTCCGCAGCTACGTCGAACTCGCGCGCAGCATCGCACGTCTCTACCGTGAGACGCGGCCCACGTTCTGGTTCCTGCTCGCGAGCGCCGTGTACCGCGACGGGCTGTCGGCGGTGTTCGTGTTCGGCTCGGTGATCGCGGCGATCGTCTTCGGCTTCGGCTTCACCGATCTCGTCATCTTCGGCATCGCACTGAACATCGTCGCGGGCGTCTCGACGATCCTCGCCGGTCGGCTTGACGACTACTTCGGCCCGAAGCGCGTCATTCTCGTCTCGGTGTTCGGGCTCGTCGTGTGCACGCTCGTCGTGTTCTTCTTCGCCGACCTGGGAGCGGGCCTGTTCTGGGCCGCCGGCCTCGTGCTCGCCATGTTCGTCGGGCCCGCGCAGGCCGCCTCACGCTCGTTCCTGGCTCGCGTGACGCCCGCCGGCCGCGAGGGCGAAGTGTTCGGCCTGTATGCCACGACCGGACGCGCGGCCGGCTGGATGGCGTCGCTGCTGTGGGGGGTGTTCATCGCACTCGCCGCCAGCCAGACGCTGTACGGGATCCTCGGTATCTCGCTCGTGCTGCTTGTGGGAGGCATACTGCTCACGTTCGTGAAGGCGCCGCCGCGGGCGAGCGCGGGGTAACGCGCCCGTCTGCAGGGAACCGGCACCGCGCATCCAGGATTCTGGGCGCAGAATGCTGTGGTGACGACCTCCTCCCCTGCCCGCTTCGACGACCTCGACGAGGACGACCCGAACCGCCCCGGCTGGCAGCCCGACCCCGAGCGCGACGGCTGGGAGCGCTGGTGGGACGGGCAGCAGTTCACGCGGTGGGTGCACCGGTCGCCGCGGCCGGGCGCCGCGTTCGACCCGAACTGGAAGCGCGCGTTCTGGCCGGGCCCGAACCGGGATGCCCGCATCGCCCGCTACGGACTGCTCGCGACCCTCGCCACCTTCTTCGTGCAGGCGTGGATCACGACCGCCGAGGTGGTGGGCCTCGGCTTCGTCGAGCCGCCCGTGATCGTCGCGTCGATCGTGGTCGCGTCGATCGCCGCGGTCGTCACCGCGTACTTCGGCTACCGCGGCATGAAGCGCGCCGACCGGCTCGGGGGGCGGGCATCAGCCGTCGCCGCACTCACCGTGGCCGTTGTGCTCGGCGCGACGCCGCTGTCGTTCCTGCTCGCCTACGCGCTCATGGGATTCCAGCTGTACTGAATCGGCCCTGTCGTTGGCACGCCCGCCGTGTCAGGGTGAGGGGCATGACGAACTCCGCGGCACTGACCCCGCCCACCACCGCCGAGAAGGCCGCAGCCCTCGCGGCGCTGCACGTCGCGGGCGACCCCCTCGTCGTGGTCAACGTGTGGGATGCCATGACCGCGCGCATCGTCGCGCGCACCCCCGGCGTGCGGGCGCTCGCAACGGCCAGCCACTCGGTGGCGTACGCGCTCGGCGTCGAGGACGGCGAGGGCATGAGCGTCGACATGGCCCTGGATGCCGCCCGCCGCATCACCGCCTCGACCGATTTGCCGGTCAGCGTCGATTTCGAGCGCGGCTACGCACCGGATGCTCGGGGCGTCGGCGAGAACGTCGCGCGCCTCATCGAGGCGGGCGCGGCCGGCATGAACATCGAAGACTCGCTGGCGGGAGCGACGAGCGAGCGTCGGCCGCTCGAGGAGGCGGCGTCTCGGGTCGCCGCGGCCCGCGCAGCAGCCGACGCTGCGGGCGTTCCGCTCGCGATTAACGCGCGCACCGACACGCTCGCGGGCAGCCCCGACAACTGGAACGAGGCGATCGACCGGGCCAACGCGTACGTCGACGCCGGGGCCACCAGCATCTTCATGCTCGGCCTTCGGGACGAGCAGATGGTGGCCGACGCCGTCGAGAAGGTGCGCGCACCGATTGCGGTGTTCGCGCATCCCGGATACCTGCCGATCGGCCGCCTCGCCGAGCTGGGCGTGGGGCGCATCTCGTTCGGGCCGCAGATCCTCGGGCTGACGCTGCACCACCTGGCGGAGACGGCGGCACAACTGACGGCGCACGGCGACTACCCGGCCGAGCTGTCGTACCGCTACGAGCTGTAGCGGGAGGCGCTCAGCGCCGGGCGGCAGAATGGCGACGTGGCGCACGACGAACGCGATGAGCTCGACGAGCTGGACGACCCGAACGCTCCGGGCTGGCAGCCCGACCCCGAGCGGCCCGGCTACGAGCGGTGGTACGACGGCGAGCGCCTGATCGGGCCGGCAAAGAAGGAGCCGGACCCGTTCTCGGCGTTCAGCCCCGCCGTCACCCGCTCGCTGCGCCCCGGCCCCAACCGGGATGCGCGCATCGCCCGCTGGGGGCTCGTCGCCACCCTGGGCGGCTTCGCCCTGCAGCAGGTCGTCGCCGGCGGGTTCCTTACGGGGCCCGGCGTCGAGCAGATCAGCGTCATCCTCGTGGCGTTGGCCATCGCCGCCGCGGCCGCCATCGCCACGGTCGTGTTCGCGCTGCGAGCGCTGAAGCGCGCGCCGCAGCTCGGCGGGCGCGGCATCGCCACCGTGGCCCTCGTCGCCGCGCTGCTGCTCGGACTCGCGCCGACGCTGCTACTCGTCGCGATCGGCATCGGCGGCGGGGTGTAGGCGCGCGCGTCCTGTCGCTCCCGCCCCGCCGCCGCGCGCCCCGGCCCTCGCGCCCCACGCTTACGCCCTTCGCGCTGGTTCCGACGCGTCGCACGACTCACCGTTTACGACAGCTCGCGCTAACCAGCGCTCGCGCACCACACGTGACTCACTACTTCGGACACGTCGCACGGCAACTGGCGTGCGACGTGTCGGAACCAGTGCGACGCGCGGGTAGCTGGCCGGCCGCGCGGGCTGGGGGTGCGCTGGGGTGCGCGGGAGGTGGGCCGGTCGGGTGCGCGTCAGCGCAGGGCGGCGAGATACCGGTGCGGCGCGGCTCGGCTACTGGACGCGCACCACCGCGGCGCTCCACGGTGCGAGCGTCACCGTTGCCGGCGATCCCTCCGCCGGCGGCGCGAGACGGGCATCCGCCGTCGTTGCGTGCAGCAGGCGCGGCGACGCGTTGCCGGGGCCGTCCGGCAGGGCGATCGTCGCCGGCTCAGCGTATGCGACGCACACGCTGACGAGGCCGCCCGCGGCGGCAGTCAGCCCCGCGCCACGGTCGAGGCGGAACCAGGCGAGCGGGTAGTCGGCGGCGGCCGTCGCTGGCCCGGACGCGCTCGCCGCGTGCGCGAAGCGCGGGTCGGTCAGCTCGGGCACGGCCCGCCGCAGCGCAATCAACTCGCGGTGCAGGGTGAGCAGGCGGCGGTGCCGTGCTGTGCCCTCGTGGTCGGGGTCGATCTCTGCCCAGTCGAGGCGCGAACGCGTGAACGTCTCAGGGTCTTGCGGGTTCGGCACGACCGACTCGTCCCAGCCCATCTTGACGAACTCGGCGAGCCTGCCCTCGGCGGTCGCGCGCCCCAGTTCGGGCTCGGGGTGCGAGGTGAAGAACTGCCAGGGCGTCTGCGCGCCCCACTCCTCACCCATGAACAGCATCGGCGTCGAGGCGCTCGTGAGGTTCAGCACCGCGAGCACGGCCAGCTGGTCGTCGGTCAGGGTCTGCGACAGCCGGTCGCCGGCGGCGCGGTTGCCGATCTGGTCGTGGTTCTGCGCGCACGTGACGAGCCGCCAGAACGGAACCTCGGCAGGGATCGGCGCCCCGTGGTCGCGCTCCCGGAAGCTCGAGTACGTGCCGTCGTGGAAGAACCCCCGAGACGAGGTCTTCACGAGCGCGTCCGAGGCCGCGAAGTCGGCGTAGTAGCCGGCGGTCTCGCCCGACACGGCGACGTGCATCGCGTGGTGGTGGTCGTCGCTCCACTGCGCGGTCAGCCCGTAGCCGCCCGCCTCCCGCGGCAGGATCAGCCGCGGGTCGTTCATGTCGCTCTCGGCGATCAGCGACAGGGGGCGACGCAGGTGCGCGCTGCGCGCATCCGTCTCGACGGCCATCGCCTCGAGGATGTGATCGTCGGGCTCGTCGACGAGCGCGTGCACGGCGTCGAGGCGCAGGCCGTCGACGTGGAAGTCGTCGAACCACATGGCGAGGTTGTCGAGGATGAACCGGCGCACCTCGGGGGTGTCGACCGCGACCGAGTCGCCCCACGTGTTCGCCGAGCCGTCGCGCAGGTAGGGGCCGAAGCGCGGCAGGTAGTTGCCGGAGGGCCCGAGGTGGTTGTACACGACGTCCTGCACGACGCCGAGCCCGCGGGCGTGGCAGGCGTCGACGAAGCGGCGGTAGGCGGCCGGGCCGCCATACCCCTCGTGCACCGTGTACCAGGCGACGCCGTCGTAGCCCCAGTTGTGCGTGCCGTTGAAGCCGTTGACGGGCAGCAGTTCGACGAGATCGACGCCCAGGTCGACGAGGTGGTCGAGCCGGCGAATCGCCGCGTCGAGCGTGCCCTCCGGGGTGAACGTGCCGAGGTGCAGTTCGTAGAGGACGCTGCCCGCCAGCTGCCGGCCCGTCCAGTGCTGGTCGCGCCAGTCGTAGGCGGCCGGGTCGTCGACGGCGCTCAGCCCGTGCACGCCGTCCGGCTGACGCCGCGACGCCGGGTCGGGCAGGGGATGCTCGTCGTCGTCGAGCAGGAACCCGTAGCGGTCGCCGACGCGCAGCGCCCGCTCCAGGGCGAACCACCCGCCGGGCTGCGCATCCATGGCGAGGCTCTCGATGAGGCCGTCGCGCTCTCGATGCAGACGAACGGCGGATGCCCGCGGCGCCCACACGCGCACCGCGCGATCGCGGGCTCCGGCACCGTCGGCCACGCCGTGCCTCGCCGCGGTCATCGTTCGACCTCCAGAAGCAGAGCGACGGGATAGGGCCGCAGCACGTCGTCGAGCCGCAGCTCGCCGCCGTCGTAGTGGCGGCCGCTCAGCACGTCGACGACGGCCCGCTGCGGAAGCACGATGCGGGTGTCGCCAAAGCCCCCGCGGGCGTCGAGCCCCACGGGCAGGCGTGTCGCGATCGCGACGGCCCCGCCGCGGTCGAGGGCGACCGCGTGCCGAGCAGCCTCGCCGATGACGGGCAGGGGCGCGTACCGGGTGAACAGCTCGGCGCGATCACGGCGGGCGCGCAGGGCCCGGCTCGTCACGAGCAACTTGGCGGCCCCGCTCGCGTCGACGTCGGGCAACCATCCCTCGTCGAGGCGGGCGAGCAGCGACCGCCTGACCTCGTAGTCGACCGGGCGGCGGTTGTCGGGGTCGACGAGGCTCGTCTCCCACAGTTCGCTGCCCTGGTACACGTCGGGAATACCGGGTCCGGTGAGTTGCAGCAGCTTCGCCGCGAGCCCGTTCGACCAGCCGGCGGGCGCGATCGCCGCGACGAAGTCGCTGACGAGGTCGGTGAGGGCACCGCCGGCCAGCACCGTGTCGATGGCGGCGTGCATCCGCTCTTCGAAGTCGGCGTTGGGCTCCGTCCAGGTGGTCGAGGTGCCCGCCTCGCGCGACGCTTTCTCGGCGTAGGCGTGGGCGCGCTCGGCGTCGACCGGCCAGGCCCCGACGAGGCTCTCCCAGAGGAGATTCTCGAACGGCCCGTCGCCGATGGGCGCCGCCTCCCGCAGTTCGGTGAGCAGCGTTTGCCATGCCTCGGGCACCTCGGCCAGCACGTGGATGCGCGCGCGGGTGTCTTCGCCGCGCTTCGTGTCGTGCGTGCTGAGCGTCGTGAGCGACGCCGGGTAGGCGGCCTGCCGCATGGCTTGCCGGCGATGAAACTCGTCGACGTCGACCGAGAACTCGGCCGGGTCGGCGCCCACCTCGGTGAGCGAGGCGAGCCGGCTGACCCGGTAGAAGGCGGTGTCTTCGACGCCCTTCGCCATGACCATGCCGCTCGTCTGCTGGAAGCGGCGCGCGACCGGTTGTTCGGGATCGGCGAGCAGCGGCTCGAGCGCGGTGATGGCCGCATCGAGGTCGGGGCGCGAGCGCCGAGCGGCCGCGACCGCCTCGGCCAGGTGCTCGGCGCCGACCGGCAGGTACGAGCGGTAGACGGGGAAGCAGGCGAGCAGTTCGGCGAGCGCGTCCGCCGCGTCGTCAATCGGATGCTCGCCCGACGCTGGCGCCGGAGGCTCGCGTTCCAGCCGCAGCACCTCGCTGCGCAGGATCGTATCGGCCACCTTTCGCTTGGTGCGGCGGATCAGCGCGTGCCAGTCGAGCGGGATGTCGTCTCCGCGCAGCTGCGCGTCGAGCGCGCCGAGCGCGGCGCGGCCGGCCGGGTCAACGAGCACACGGTCGATGGAGGCGAGTGCGTCGTAGCCGGTCGTGCCGGCGGCCTGCCAGGCGACGGGCAGCTGCTCGTCGCCCTCGAGGATCTTCTCGACCCACACCGGCGCGTGGTCGGTGACCTCGGCGAGGCGGTCGAGGTAGCCGCCCGGGTCGAGCAGTCCGTCCGGGTGGTCGACGCGAATGCCGTCGGCGAGTCCCTCGCGCACCCAGCGCACAATCTCGCGGTGACTCTCGGCGAAGACGGCGTCGTTCTCAACGCGGATCGCCGCGAGCGTGTTGACGGCGAAAAAGCGGCGGTAGTTGAGTTCGGCGTCGGCGCGGCGCCAGTGCATGAGCTCGTAGTGCTGCGCGTCGAGGATCCGCGTGATGGTCGCGGCCGAGCTCAGATCGTCGTCGTCCGAGAGCGCGGAGTCGGTACGCAGGGGGTACAGGGTGTCGTAGACGCGCACCGCGGCGCCCGGCTCGGGTTGATCATCGACTCCGCGGGGCAGGAGTGCAACGTGCCCGTCGGCGATCACCTGCGACAGTTCGTCGCCCAGCACGGGCAGCCGTACCCGCCCCGCACCAAACGCCCAGTCGACGTCGAACCACGCGGCGGCTTCGCCGTCTGCACCGTCACGCAGGAGCAGCCACCACATGCGGTTCTGGGCGGGGTCGGCGACCCCAACGTGGTTCGGAACGATGTCGACCAGCACGCCCAGCTGTCGAGCGCGGGCGGCGTGCACAGCTCGCTCGAGAGCGGCCGCTCCCCCGCGTTCGACGTCAACGGCGCCGTGGTCGACGACGTCATACCCGTGACTGGAGCCCCGCGTCGCCTGGAGCAGCGGTGACAGGTAGAGCCAGTCAGCCCCGAGCTCCGTCACGTAGTCGGCGAGCGCCGCGACCTCGTCCAGGTCAAAGTCAGCCGTCACTTGCAGGCGGTAGGTCGACACGGGAAGTCGATGCCCGCGGCGCGCGTCGGTGATCATGACGAACTCACCGATGGGGTCGACACCGCATCGATCGGCAGCGATGACAGGGATGCGGCAACCGCGTCGTCGACGACAATTTCCGGTTCGATCCACTCGCGCAAGACGACGAGAGTGATGCCCTCGAGGCGCATCGCGTCACCGGCGCCGAGCAGCGGCTCGCCGTCGATGCCGCTCGTGTCGATGAGGCGCTCCCAGCGCGTTCCGTAGTCCGCGGTCGGCAGAGTGACGAGCACCTGCTCGGTGTGGGCCGAGAAGTAGACGAGGAACGAGCGGTCGACGATGCGCTCGCCGCGTGCATCCCGGCCCCGAATGCCGCGCCCGTTCAGGTACACGCCGATCGAGCGGCCGAAACCCGACTCCCAGTCCTCCGGCCCCATGGCGCTGCCGTCGGGGCGCAACCAGGCGACGTCGGGCATGGGTTCGCCCGCGCCGCGGCGCACCGGCCGTCCGTCAAAAAAGCGGGTGCGACGGAAGGTGGGATGCTCGCGGCGCAGCCGTGTCAGGGAACCCACGAATTCGATGAGCGCCGCATCCGCCGTCGACCAGTCGATCCACGACAGGGCCGAGTCGTGCGCGTACACGTTGTTGTTGCCACGCTGGGTGCGGCCAAGCTCGTCACCGTGCGCGATCATCGGCACCCCCTGGCTGAGCAGGAGGGTGGCGAGGAAGTTGCGTTGCTGACGGGCACGCAGCGCGTTGATGATGGGGTTCGCGCTCGGCCCCTCCTCGCCCAGGTTGTATGAGCGGTTGTGGCTCTCGCCGTCCTGGTTGTTCTCGCCGTTCGCCTCGTTGTGCTTCTCGTTGTACGACACGAGGTCGCGCAGGGTGAACCCGTCGTGCGCGGTGACGAAGTTGATGCTCGCCACCGGTCGCCGGCCGGAGTGCTCATAGAGGTCGGCCGATCCGGTGATGCGGCTCGCGAACTCGCCGAGGGTTCCCGTCTCGCCGCGCCAGAAGTCACGCACGGTGTCGCGATACTTGCCGTTCCACTCGGTCCACTGCGGGGGGAAGTTGCCGACCTGGTAGCCGCCGGGGCCGATGTCCCAGGGCTCGGCGATCAGCTTGACCTGCGACACGACCGGGTCTTGCTGCACCAGGTCGAAGAACGCACTCAGCCGGTCGACGTCATAAAACTCGCGGGCAAGCGTGGCGGCGAGGTCGAAGCGGAAGCCGTCGACGCGCATCTCGGTGACCCAGTAGCGCAGCGAGTCCATGATGAGTTGCAGCGAGTGCGGGTGGCGCACGTTCAGGCTGTTGCCGGTGCCCGTGTAGTCCATGTAGTGCTTCTCGTCGCCCTCGACCAGCCGGTAGTAGGCGGCATTGTCGATGCCCTTGAGGCTCAGCACCGGCCCGAGGTGATTGCCCTCGGCCGTGTGGTTGTAGACGACGTCGAGAACGACCTCGATGCCGGCCGCGTGCAGCGCCTTCACCATCGACTTGAATTCCTGCACCTGCTGGCCGCGGTCGCCCACCGACGAGTAGTCGTTGTGCGGTGCGAGGAACCCGATCGTGTTGTAGCCCCAGTAATTGCGCTTGCCCGCGTCGACGAGGTGCTTGTCGTGCACGAACTGGTGCACCGGCATGAGCTCGATCGCGGTCACGCCGAGCTTCTTCAGGTGGTCGATGATCGCGGGGTGCGCGATGGCGGCGTAGGTGCCCCGAATCTCGTGAGGAACGTCGGGGTGGGTCTGCGTGAGACCCTTGACGTGCGCCTCGTAGATGACGCTTTCGGCGTAGGGGATGCGCGGATGGCGGTCTCCCGCCCAGTCGTAGAAGGGGTTGATAACGACGCCGAGCATGGCGTGCGGGAGCGAGTCGTCGTCGTTGCGTGCATCCGGGTCGCCGAAGCGGTACGGGAACAGCGATTCGTCCCAATCGATCTCGCCGTGCACCGCCTTCGCGTACGGGTCGAGCAGCAGCTTGTTCGGGTTGCAGCGCTGGCCAGAGTCGGGGTCGTAGGCGCCGTGCACGCGATAGCCGTACAGCTGCCCGGGCTGCACGCTCGGCAGGTAGGCGTGCCAGACGAACGCGTCGACCTCGATGAGCTCGATGCGCGTCTCCGTGCGGGTGCCGTCGTCGGCCTCGTCGATGAGGCAGAGCTCAACGCGCTCGGCGGCCTCACTGAACAGCGCGAAGTTGGTGCCATTGCCGTCGAACGTGGCGCCGAGCGGGTACGGGCTTCCGGGCCAGGTGTGCATGCGGGGCTCCTCGCGGGTGGTGGTCGCACCAGGCTAGGGGGTCGCCCCGGGGGTCAGGCCGCGATCACCCAGTAGATCATCAGCATTGTGACGACGGCGCCCGCGACGAAGTTGAGCAGCAAGAAGCGCTTCCATCCGCGGTTGGCGTCTTCGGCCGTGGCGTCGGTGACGTTCCACCACTGCGCAGTCGAGACGACGTAGGGCAGCGCGGCGAGGGCGGCGATCGGGCCCGGCCAGTCGGTGCCGAGCAGCAGAAGACCCGCCAGGAGGTACGCGACGACCGCGAGTCGGGTGGTCGCGCGCGCACCGATGACGGTCGCAACGGAGGCGAGTCCCCCCTCACGGTCGGCGATGACGTCCTGCACCGCGCCGAAGGCGTGGCTCGCGATGCCCCACAGGAAGAACGCCGCGAGGATCAGCCACAGCTGCGGCGTGAACGTCGCCCCCGCGAGCACAAGGCCGTACACGGCGGGGCTGACGAAGTGCGTGCTCGACGTGACCGAGTCGAGGAAGGGCTTCTCTTTGAAGCGCAGCCCCTTCAACGAATAGGCGATGACGGCAAACACGCTGATGGCGAGCACGAGCCAACTGAGCGGATCGCCGATCACGACGAGATATGCGAGGAAGGGCACGTTCGTGACGAGGGCGGCGATGAGCGTCGTGCGGTGCAGCGACGTGTCGAGCAGGGCGCCCTCGACACCGCCCTTGCGGGGATTGCGCAGGTCGGATTCGTAGTCGAAGACGTCGTTGATGCCGTACATGGCGAGGTTGTACGGAATGAGGAAGTAGATCGTGCCGATGATCAGCGGCAGATCGACCTCGCGCGTGGTGAGCAGGTAGGCGGCCGCGAAGGGGAAGGCCGTGTTGATCCAACTCAGAGGCCGCGAGCTGAGCGTCAGCTGCGCGAGCGTGTTCACGAGTCCTTATTCTGCCGTGCGCCCTCAGCGCCCGCGGTCACCCCGCCGGAGCGGCTGGGCAGCAGCTGCCAGACGGCGGGCAGCAGCACCAACGCCGCCACGGTGTACGCGAAGTCTTCGATCGGCGCGACGCCGATGCGAATTCCCGAGATGAGCGCGTCGTCGTAGTCGACGATGCCCGTGCCGATGATCACGTTGTCGAAGATCGCCGTCAACGCGATCATCAGGATGCTCGCGAGCCCCACCGCGCGCCAGTTCGGTGAGCGCCGCGCCAGCACCGCCGCGACGCCGACGAGCGCAACGACGGCAAGGAAGACAATGTTCAGCAGGGTGTAGGTCACGAGGCCACCGCCCTCGTGCGCCGCCAGCGCCCGCCCAGCCAATCGGCCGCGGCGAGGTAGGCGTTCATCGTGTTGTAGCAGAGCAGGATGAGGAAGAAGACCTCCTCGATCGGCAGCTCGGGGCCGATCAAGACACCCGTCATGAAGTTCGTCGAGCCGCGGAAAAAGATGCCGAGGGCGATGCCGAAGACATCCCACACGAGAAAGAACGCGACGCCGAGGGGCAAGACGACAGCGGCTTTCCGCCAGTCGCGCCAGAAGAACAGCCCGAACCGTCGATCGAGCATCACCATGCCGGTGATGGCGATCGACAGCGCGATCAGATAGCTGAAGCCGATCATGACGCTAGACGGTGGTGACCGTTGGCTCGAGCGGCTCGGGCAGCGGTTCGGTCGAGGTGTCGCCGCGCAGGCGCTTCACCAGCACCTCCGCACTGATGAGACACATCGGCAGACCGATGCCGGGGATCGTCGAGTAGCCGGCGTAGTACAGGCCGCGCACCTTCTTCGACACGTTGCCGGCCCGGAAGAATGCCGACTGCTTCAGCACGTGGGCGGGGCCGAGCGCCGTGCCGCGCCACGCGTTGACATCCTCGGCGAAGTTTCCGGGGCCGTAGGTGCGGCGCACGACGATGCGGTCGGCGAGATCGGGGATGCCCGCCCACTCACTGATCTGGGCAATGATGCGGTCGGCGTACGTCTCAAGCGGGGTATCGCCGTCACCGTCGACATCGCCCCGGCCGAACGAGAGGTCGGCGGGAGCCGGCACCAGCACGAAGACGTTCTCGTGCCCCTCGGGCGCGACCGAGGGGTCAACACCGGATGGCTTGCAGATGTAGAGCGAGGCCGGGTCGGGCCACGACGGGCTGTCGCCGAAGATCTTCTCGAAGTTCTCACGCCAGTCAGCGGCGAACAACAGCGTGTGGTGCTCGAGCTGCGGCAGCTCGCCCTCAACTCCCAGATACATCAGCAGGGCACTGGGGCCGGCGGTCGCCTTCTGCCAGTACTCCTCGGGGTAGGTCTGGCGCTCTTTCGGCAGCAGCGCGGTCTCGGTGTGGTGCAGGTCGGCCGCCGCGACGACCAGATCTGCCTCGATGACCTCGCCGTCCTCGAGTTCGACGCCCCGCGCATCCCCCGTCGATTCGTCGACGATGATGCGGGCGACGGGTGCGTTCAGGCGAAGCTCGGCTCCCTGGTCTTCCGCGACGGCGGCGACGCGCTCGATGAGCTTCGCGAAGCCGCCCATCGGGTACAGCACGCCGTCGGTCAGGTCGAGGTGCGACATGAGGTGGTACATCGCGGGCGTCAGGAAGGGCGACGAGCCAAGGAACACGGCCGGATAGCCCAGAATTTGGCGCAGCCGCAGGTCGCGGAAGCGGCGGCCCACGAAGCTGTCGAGGCTCTGCACGAGCATCTTCATGAGCTTCACCGAGCGCTTCAGCACGTCGGCGCGCAGAAGGGGACCAATCGACTCGAAGCTCGTGTAAAGGAAGCGCTTCTTCGCCATGACGTAGGTGTCTTCGGCCGAATCGAGGTAGCGCTCAAGCTTCGCCCCGGCGCCCGTCTCGATCGACTCGAACAGCGCGACGTTGTCGGCACGGTTCGCGGCGATATCGGTCGGCCGATCGAATCCCTCGGTGATGACGCGGTAGCCCGGGTCGAGCTGAATGAGCTCGAGCTGCTCGGCGGTCGACGTGCCGCACAGCTTGAAGAAGTGGTCGAACACCTCGGGCATGAGATACCAGCTCGGGCCGGTATCGAACCGGAAACCGTCGACCGACCACGACCCGGCGCGGCCGCCGAACTGGTCACGCTTCTCGACGAGGGTGACGCGATGCCCGTCACGGGCGAGCAGGGCAGCAGACGACAACCCGGCGATGCCGCCGCCGATCACGACGACGCGGCTCACGCGGATGCTCCGATCGCGGTCGCACGCGCACGCTTCGGCGGGCGCGGAGTGCGGCCGGCGGCGGCCTCGGCGAGCAGTCGCGCCTTGACCGCCGTGGGAACGCTGATGCGCGCGCGAATCAGGGTCTCGGCGGGGGTGCGCCGGATGCGCTCGCCCAGTTCCTGGAAGAGGCTCTGCGCGAGCGCCACGGCCCGGCGGCTACCGGCGGGCAGCTCGGGGATCACGGCGGCCGAGACCCTCAGGTCGTCGTCGATGTCGTCGAGCAAGCGGTGCTTCTCCTGTTCGGTGAACTGGTCGACGCGGATTCCGGGAAAGTAGCTACGCCCGAGCGTCTCGACGTCGGCCGCGAGGTCGCGCAGAAAGTTGACCTTCTGGAACGCGGCGCCGAGGGCGCGGGCTCCGCGCACCATGCGTTCATTCTGCTCGTCGCTCACCGGGTGATCCTGAAGGAACGCCCGCAGGCACATGAGGCCGACGACCTCCGCCGAGCCGTAGACGTACGTGTCAAAGCTGTCCTGGTCGTGCTCGGTGTCGGTGAGGTCCATGCGCATCGAGTGGAAGAACGGCTTCGTCAACTCCTCGCCGAAGCCCGTTTCTCTCGCCGTGCGGGCGAAGGCGTGCACGACCAGATTGGTGGAGTACCCGGTGCGCATGGCCTGCTCGGTGTCGGCCTCGAACTCGTCGAGGTAGCGGCCGGCGGCCGCCGCGTCGAGCCCCGCCTCGGCCACCCCGCCGTCGACGATCTCGTCGGCGACCCGCACGAGGGCGTAGATGTTCTCGACGTGCTGGCGCACGCGCGGCTCTAACAGGCGGGAGGCGAGCCCGAATGAGGTCGAGTAGCGGCGGATCACCCGGCCCGCGATCTCGTCGGCGACACGGTCGTAGAGGGAGAGGCGCTTCAGCGTCATGGGGTCACTTCACTCGGTCGAGCACCTCGGCGGCGACCGGGTGCAGCTCGTCGCGCAGGGCGGCGGGAATGTGCGGCTCGGCGAGGCGAGCAAGCGCCCGCTGCGCGTAGTCGCGCGCGAGGTTCTCGGCGAAGGCGCGGGCACCGCACACAGCGAGCAACTCGCGCGCCTCCTCGGCCTCCTGCTCGGTGAGATCGTGCTTGCCAATCAGGTCGCCGAGTCGCGCCCAGGCGGGGGTCGAGCACGCGAAGGCGACCATGACCGTGCGCTTGCCTTCGCGCAGGTCGCCGACCGTGGTCTTGCCGGTCGCGCCCGGTTCGCCAAAGACGCCGAGCACATCGTCGATCACCTGGTACGCGATGCCGATGTCACGGCCGAACGCCCCGAGGGTGTCGATCGCCTCACGCGACGCGCCCGCAAGAATCGCACCGGCCTGCAATGGCGTCTCGAACGAGTACACGGCCGTCTTCAGCCGCTCCATGGTGAGGATGTCGTCGACGAGCGGCATGCCGGGCTCGATCGAGAAGTCGACGTCGATGAGCTCGCCGGCCGCCGAGGCGAACATGGCCTCGTCGAGCACGTCGGCGAGCCGGTCGCGCGTTTCGGCGTTGGCGCCCGATCGGTCGAGAAGCCGATACGAGTTGAACAGCGCGAGGTCGCCCGCGATCACAGCGGCGGACACGCCGCGGTGCTCGGCGATGTCTTCCGACGCGCCGAGCGTCACGGCGTGATCGCGGTAGACGCCGGAGATGTTGGGAATGCCCCGGCGAACGAAATCGCGGTCGATCACGTCGTCGTGCACGATGAGCGCGGTGTGCAGCAGCTCGAACGCGGCGCCCACGTACGCGGCCGCCTCCAGATCGCGGCCGCCCAAGCCGCAGTAGGCCGCCATCACCATGCGCGGGCGAAAACGCTTGCCGCCCTGGGTATTGCGTTCGAGCAGCCCCCACAGGTGGAGGTAGTGGTCGCCCAGGGGCTCTGCGCGCTTCTTGGATAGGCTGAAGAAGCGCTCCAATACAGCGTCGACGAGGGCCGCCCGCTCATCAGCGATGGCCACAGCGTCGTGTCGATTCACCCCAGCAGACTAGCGCGGCCCCATGACCGAAACCCCTGAATTCGTCGTCCTCCTCGCCGACGATGGCACGCCCATCGGAACGGCCGACAAGGCAACGGTGCACACGAGCGACACTCCGTTGCACCAGGCGTTTTCCTGCCACGTGTTCGACGACGCCGGCCGCGTGCTCGTCACCCGCCGCGCCCTGTCGAAGAAGACCTGGCCTGGCGTGTGGACGAACAGCTTCTGCGGCCACCCCGCCCCCGGCGAAGACATCGCCGAGGCGATCGCGCGGCGGGCAGAGCGAGAACTGGGTCTCGTCGTCACGGATGTGCGGGTGGCATTGCCCGACTTCCGCTATCGGGCGGTCGATGCATCGGGGGTCGTCGAAAACGAGATCTGCCCCGTATTCACGGCGCGCGCATCCGGTGATCCGCAGCCGGCCGACGACGAGGTGGCCGAGTGGGCGTGGGTTGAGCCGGTCGCCCTACGCCGCGCCGTCAGCGCCACACCGTTTGCCTACTCCCCCTGGATCGGCTGGCAGCTGGAACAGTGGTCAGGCGACTACTCCGCCGGATCCTGAGCCACGACGGGGATCGCGCCCGTCAGCACGCTCGGTTCAGGGGCGGTACGGCTGAACCGCATGATCGCCTCGGTGCCCGAGTGGCCGTCGGACTCGAGCCGAACCTCGCCGCCCAGGCGTCGCTCGACGAGCGCCTTGACGATCGGCAGGCCGAGGCCCGTGCCGGGCACATCGCGGTGGTCGGCGTCCTGAACACGGAAGAACCGCTCCCAGACCCGGTCGAGGTCGGCGGGCGGTATTCCTGGACCCTCATCACGGATGCGCAGCTCGCAGGTGTCGTCGTCAGCGCGGAGGCGCACCCGAATGGTGCCCCCCGCCGGTGAGAACTTCACGGCGTTGGACAGCAGATTGCTGACCACCCGCTCAAGGTCGAGTTCGTTCACAGTCACCATGACGGGTGGCGGGGGAAGCTCGAGGTCGAAGCGCAGTGATTTCGCGGGCGCAAAGCCTCCCGCGTCGTCACAGGCCTCCCGCACGAGGGCAACGACATCCAGGGTCGAAACGGGACGCGGAGACGGGCTGACCGTGGTCAACCGGCTCAGTTCGAGAACGTCGTCGATGACGGCCGCGAGGCGGCGAGCATTGCGGTCGATGATCGATGCTGCCTGCCGCTCGCTGTCGGGAAGAGCGGCGTCAGCAAGCTCTTCCGCGAAGCCCAAGATCGCGGTCACGGGAGTACGCAACTCATGACTGACCGACGCGATGAAGGCATCCTTCTGCTGATTCAAGTCGCGCAACTGTTCCGCCGTCGCCAACGCCGACCGCTCTCTTTCGATGCGGGCGGTGACATCGACGAAGACGACCGTGAGAATCATCGAACCGGTCGGCCCGGTGTGCACGTTCACGTCGACGTCGAACTGACCGACGGGGGTCGAAAGCTCCAAGCGCGCCGGTTGCCGACGGCGAATGGCATCGTCGATTCTCGCCTCGCCGAGAATCGGGTCAGAGTCGGTCAGCGATAGCAGTTCATCGCGACCCGGCCCAGCGGTGCGCGGCCAGCCGAGCGCGCGCCGCGCCGGATCGGTGAACTCGAGAATGCGCAGCGAGCGGCCCGCGATCACCTCTCCGATCACGATGCCGGTCTCCATGCCGACCAGTCCGCCGCGGAGAAGCCCCTCCCTGGCGGCGAACGCGGCCGCGAGCTCGCCCCACTCGGTCCGCGAAGCCGATACGAAGATGCCCGTGCACGCGTGGACGATCAGGTAGGACTGGACGATGATCACGGTGAGCCGAGGGTCGTCGGGCGCAATCTCGGAATATGACCCAATGCCGAGCCCCGTCAACGTCGCCGCAAGGACGCTGAGGGTCGCTAACTGCAGAGCCATGAGGGGCATGGGAAGCCGGAACCCGGCCCACAGGAGCGCGGCGATCGTCGCGAAGCCGAGGGGAATCGTATTGCTCGGCCAGAGGGCCACCGCGACGACCGTGGCGAAGATCACCACCTGCACGGCGGCCTCCCCCCGCGAGCCAACGGATCGCCACTGCCACTGCACGAGGACGATCGGCGTCAGCGTCAGGATCGCGCTGGCGTGCGAGGGAAAGACGGCTACCGCACTCGCCCAGAAGTCGGCCTCGGCGAACGCCCAGGCCGACGCCGCGGCGAGCAGCGCGACGACGGAGGCGCCCGCGGCACCCGCGAGCAGGAAGCGACCGGCGGAGCGCACGGTGCGGATGGTGGGATAGCGGCCGCCCGCCGTCAGGATCGTCGCCGCGGTGTACGCCGCGGCAGCATTGGCGATGCCGTATCCGATATCCAGCGCGAGCGGTCGGCCGACCGCGAGATTCGCCAGGAAGACGACGAGGACGATACCGAGCGTCGGCAGAATCTTGCGACCCCGCGCCATGATCAGGGTGGCCACACCCAGCGCCGCCGCCGGCCACCAAAAGGCGATGACGGCCCCCTGCGGTCGAAACTCAATCGAGAGCCAGCTGACCGCGCCGGTGGCCACGACACCCAGAACGACGATGACAGCGCGCAGTCCAGGGCGCGCATCGCGAACGCGAGATGCCAGATCGGTATGCATCGTCGCCGACCCTTCTCGGAAAGAAGCCGCCGGTGATGGCGTGCGCTCAGCATAACCCCCCGGGGGGTTTCGCGCACCGCTCGGAAGGGACCCTGGTGTCGCCGCCTAGGAGCGCTCCTCGCGTGCCGTCTCGTCGGGCACGACCAGGGCGGCAGTCGTGGGTGAGGCGGGCGCGTCGGAGGGCAACAGGAGCCGTGCCAGCGTGCCGGTGCCGCGGGGATTCGGCTCGAGCGTGACGCGACCGTGCAGTCGATCCTCGACGAGGGCCTTCACGATGGGTAAACCGAGCCCGGTACCCGGAGCGTCGCGGTGGGACTCATCCTGGATCCGATAGAAGCGTTCCCACACGAGTGGCAGCTGCGCGGGCGGAATACCGGGGCCGTCGTCGACGATGGTGACCTCGACTCCGTCGCCCGCGGGGCCGAGCCCGACCGTGACGACGCCGCCGACCGGGCTGAACTTCACCGCGTTCGACAGCAGATTCGCCACAACGCGTTGCACGTCCTGCCGCACCTGCGTGACGAGAACAGGCTCCGGGGGAAGGTGAGCATCGATATGCACCTCCCGCGCCGGGTACAGTCCACGCGCATCCTCTGCCGCTTGCTCGATCAGCTGACGAAGGTCAAACTGCGACGTCGCACGCCGAATGGTCGCTGAACCCGTCAGCCGACTCAACTCGAGCACATCCTCGATGACGTCGGCGAGTCGGCGGGCGTTGCGATCAATGACGTCGGCAGCCTGCTGCGCTTGGTCGCTGAGGGGCTCGTCAGCAAGCTGTTCGGCGAAGCCCATGATTGCGGTAACGGGGGTGCGGAGTTCGTGGCTCACCGACGCGATGAAGTCGTCCTTTTGTTGGTTGAGGTCGCGCAGCCGAACGAGCGACTGGACGGCGGCATCCTCGCGCTCCTGGCGCCGGGTGACGTCGGTCATGACGACGGTGACGATGGCGGTTCCCCGCAACAGAGGGCGGATCGACACGAGAGCGTCGAAGCGCCGGTCGCCATGCGCGATCTCCGCCTCACCCGGGTTGCCGCGGCGCAACAGGTCGTCGAGTGCGCGGTTGCCGAGCACGGGCTGCCCGGGAGCCAGAGGGATTCCCGTCTCAAACCACTCGGCCGGCGCCTCGCTGCGGCCGAGGGCGGCGAGGGCCGCCCGGTTGATGCCCCGGATGACGAGCCGCGCGTCATCGGTGCGCTCCGCGATGACGATGCCGGACTCGGCATTCACGATGCCGTCGCGCAACAGTTCCTCCTGCGCTTCGACGCGGGCGAGGGCGCGGCTCCAGTCGTTGCGTGATCCCGAGATCAGCAGCGCGGCGAGTGCGTAGACGATGAGGAAGCCCTGCAGCAGAAGAACCGTGATGCGTTCGTCACCGTCCAAGAACGGCGCGAACGGCCCTCCGCCGAGCACGGTGAGCACAATCGCGGCCGTGGCCAGAACGGCGATCTCGGCGGCGACGATGACCGTCGGCAGGCGGAATGCCGCCCACAGCAGCGCCAAGAACGGCAGATAGGAGTACGGCAGCGAGTTTCCCGGCGAAAAGACGAACCAGATCAGACCGGCAAGCACGGCCATTTGGGCGAGGGCCTCCAGCAGCCTCGCCCGCTGGGCCCACGCCGGCGTCAGCAGAAACAGCGGCAGAATCACGAGTAGGGCAGAGAAGTGCGACGCCCCCAGAGAGAAGAAGGTCACCTCCAGCGCCTGCCCGACGACGATGAGCGCCGTAAGCGCCCCGATACCCGCCATGGTGAGAGCGCCCGCCGCGCAGGCCACGAGGAACCGGCCGATGTCGCGCACGCCATCCAATCGCGCAACCGGCCCGCCGCGCGTAAGCGCGTAGGCCACAATCCACACCTCGACGGCGTTGCCGATGCCGTAACCGATCGTGAGTCCCCACTCGCGGCCCGCGAGCGCGTTCGCCGCAATGGCGGCGCCCAGGACCCCCAGGGCGGGCACCACACGGCTTCCCCGCGAGGCGAGCAGTGCCGCGACGCCGATGCCTGCCGCGGGCCACCAGGCGGCGACGGCGGCCCCCGCGGGACGCAATTCGACCGAGAAGTAGCTGATGACGCCAGCCAGCGTGATGAGCACGACGACGACCGTTCGCCGCACCACCGGGCGCGCGAACCACACCACCGTCGTGAGTCCCACGAAACGTCCTCCCCAGTACGGGGGGTCTGCCCCCGAACTGACTTGATCTGAGACTATGGTGTGCAGGGAAAAGAGGGAATGATGGCGCGCATTCTGATCGTCGAAGACGAACCCGACGTGCTCCTCCTGCTCGAAAACCGAGTCAAGGGGGCAGGGCACGACGTTGTGAGCGCAACCAACGGTGAGGAAGGTCTCACCCTTGTCGCCACCGAAAAACCCGACCTGGTCGTACTCGACTGGATGATGCCCCGACGCGACGGCATCGAAGTGTGCGAAGAGATTCGTGCATCCGATCCCGACCACAACACCAAGGTGCTGATGTTGACCGCACGCTCGCAGCAGAGCGACGTCGACCGCGCCATGGAGGCGGGCGCCGACGACTACATCGTCAAGCCATTCAGTTCGCGCGACCTGATCGAACGCATCAACGCGTTGCTCGTCACGGCCGCCTGAGCGGGGGCGTTACCGCTCGATCTCGGTGCGGTGGAAGTTCTGCCACGACCGCGAGGCGGTCGGCCCGCGCTGACCCTGGTAGCGGTTCAGGTAGGAGCCCGTGCCGTAGGGGTTCTCCGCGGGCGAGGTGAGCCGGAAGAAGCACAGCTGGCCGATCTTCATGCCCGGCCAGAGCGTGATCGGCAGCGTCGCGACGTTGCTCAGCTCGAGCGTCACGTGGCCGCTGAAGCCGGGGTCGACGAAGCCCGCGGTCGAGTGGGTCAGCAGCCCCAGACGGCCCAGCGAGCTCTTGCCCTCGAGCCGCGCCGCGACGTCATCAGGCAGCGTGACGGTCTCGTAGGTCGAGCCGAGCACGAACTCACCCGGATGCAAGATGAACGGCTCGTCCGGCTTCGCCTCGACGAGACGCGTGAGTTCGGGCTGCTCGACCGCCGGATCAATGAACGGGTACTTGTGGTTGTCGAACAGCCGGAAGAAGCGGTCGAGCCGCACATCGACGCTCGACGGCTGCACCATCGAGAGGTCGAGCGGATCAAGGCCGATGCGGCCCGAGTCGAGTTCGGCCCGAATGTCGCGGTCGCTCAGCAGCATGAAGGTCAGCCTAGCGAGCGATGAGTAGACTTGGGGCGCGTGCAACCGACGCCCGGGACGGGCGTCGGCGCTGGCGTCGCGGCAACGACCAGAAATGGTCGTCGCTCCACGCTCCAGCGCGCGGGGATGTAGTTCAATGGCAGAACCTCAGCTTCCCAAGCTGATGGCGCGGGTTCGATTCCCGTCATCCCCTCCATTCAGCCTTCTCACAGCAAACCGTCGCGCCTCCCGCACCGAACACAGTGCGAGAGGAGGGCGCCATGTCAATCACCACGCGTCCGGCGGCGAGCGGGGGCTCGCACCGCCGCTCCGTGCCGAGCGGGGGCTCGGCCACGGCCATCGCGTCACCGGCGGCACGGACCGCCGTGCTGCTGCTGACGGCGCCCGCGCTGCTCTGGGGGTTGCTCCTGCTCGCGAGCGCGGCACTGAAGGATCCGGGGCTGGGGGGCCTCGGCGCATCCTCGGTGCTGCCGCTGGGTGTCGCGAGCACCATCGGACTCGCTGGCGCCACGGGGGTTGCGCTCGCGAGTCGTTTCGCCGCGCGGCGGCTCGCCCGTGTTTCGGGTCGGCCGAGCCGCCGCGCGCCCCTCGCGATCGCGCTCGCTCTCGCGACGGGTGCCGCTCTCGTCGGCGGCGGGATGCTCGTCACCAGCATCCTCACGCCCGTCGCGTCATCGACGCCACAGCCCGTCGCTCCGGCGGCCGAGCCGCCCGCAGCACCAGCCGAGCCGCCTGCAGCACCGCTATTCGGCGTCGACCACTCGAACCACTGACCCGCGGTCGATCAGCGGCTCGGCCTCCGCCATGAACCGGCGAACGTCCTGGTCGACGATGATGTCGCTCGGCCGCAGTGGCCTAACGAGGTGCAGGCCCTCCAGCGAGCGGATGCGTGACAGCGCCACGTACGTCTGGCCGGGCGCGAAGGCGCGCGGCCCCAGGTCGATGATCGCGCGGTCGTAGGTCTGCCCCTGTGACTTGTGGATCGTCACCGCCCAGGCCAGGCGCAGCGGAAACTGGGTGAACTCGCCGATCACGTCTTTCGTCACCCGCTTCTGTGCCGCGGAGTAGGTGTAGCGATACTTCTCCCAGGTGGCCGGGTGCACCTCGTGGCTTTCGCCGTCGACCTCGATGAAGACGGTTCGCCCGATGCGCTCGACGGTGCCGAGTGACCCGTTGACCCACCGTGGCGCGCCGTCACCGCCGGTGTCGTTGCGCAGAAACATCACCTGGGCGCCGACCTTGAGCTGCAGCGACTCGTCGGCCGGGTAGCCGCCCCGCCCGCCAAACTCGCCGACCACCTCGGCCCTGGCAGTCTTCACGTCGCCGGGCAGGCGCGCCAGCTCGCGGGCGTTGATGCGGGTCACCGTGGCATTGGTGCTCGCCAGGGTCAGGACACCCTCGTCGGGGGCGGGGCGCGCGCCCGCTTCGTTCAGCGCACGCCCGATGTCGGGGGTGACCTCGCCGTGGCGCACGGCGGTCAGCATGTGGCGAAAGGCCTCGTCGCTCTGGCGGTGAATGGTCTGCAGTTCAACGATGCGTAGCTCGGCCTCGTTCCAGACCCGGGCATCAAAGAACCACATGGATCGGTAGTGGTCGGCGTAGTACGCCCGTTCGCCCTCGTCGCGCCCCGGTACGGGCGCAAGCTGATACGGGTCGCCGAAGAGCACAACCTGCGCGCCTCCGAACGGTTCGCGCGGGCGCGCTCGGGCGCTGCGCATGCGTCGATCGATCGCATCCATGAGGTCGGCACTGACCATCGACACCTCGTCAATCACGACGGTGTCGACGCCGCCCAGCAGACGCCGCAGGTGCGGAGCGTCGTCGAGGTCGGCATCGGCGATCAAGCCGATGGGCAAGCGAAACAGTGAGTGGATTGTCTGGCCACCCACGTTGAGCGCAGCCACGCCGGTCGGCGCGCAGACGATGACGGTGCGGTCGGTCTGCGCGAGGAAGGCTTCGAGCAGCGTCGACTTGCCCGTGCCCGCGCGCCCGGTGACGAAGACGTGGTCGCGGGTCGACTCGATGAGCTCGATCACGGCGCGCTGCTCGTCGGCGAGCGTCGGCGCGCCGACGAACGCAGACGAAGCAGTCACGACACCTCCGGGGTTGGGGTTTCAGCGTAGCCGGGGCGGCGCCGCCGTCGGGGCCGCGGCCTAGGCTGGGCGCATGGCGCGCGGAATGCTCATCGGGGGAGGAGTCCTCGCCCTCGTCTCGGGGCTCACCGCCGCCGTGCTCGCCGCGATCGTGATCGTCGCGGAGACCCCCGAGGCCCACGTGGAGCGCTACCTGACGGCCCTCGCCGACGATGATCTGCTCGCCGCAGCGGAACTCGCGGGGCTCGACCCCGGCACGGAGCTGCCCCTCGGCGACGAGGGCACCCCGACGACCGTGCGCGTGGTGACGGCGCAGGGGAGGTCCGAGGGTCGGGTCGCGGTCACCTCGGTGTACGGCAGCGACTCCGACGCCGCGACGGTGATCTTCCTCCTCGAGCCGGACACGCGACTGCTCGGCGTGATCCCGCAGTGGCGGTTCGTGTCCGCGCCCGTTGCGCGCATCCCGGTTGGCGTCGATAACCACGACACCGTTCGCGTGGCCGGGCGCACGGTGACGACCCCGGGGCCGGGAGCCACCCGCGAGGTCGCCGCGTTCATCCCCGCTCGGGTGTCGGTGACGAACGCCGAACCGTTCCTCGAGGCGCCAGCGCGCGTGATCCGGCCGCGCGCCATCGACCCTGCCCCGGTGATCCTGCAAGCCCAGCCCTCCGAGCGGCTCGTGCGCGAGGTGCAGCGACAGGTCACCGAACTGCTCGACCTGTGCGCCGAGCAGAGCGTGCTGCAGCCGGCCGGCTGCCCGTTCGGTCGCGTTATCGACGACGACCGGGTGCTCAACCGTCCGTCGTGGAGCCGCACCGACGAGCCGAGCGTCGTCCTCACGCGAACCGCCAACGCCGGCCGCTTCGGTCTCGAAGCGGCCGCCACGATGCAGGTGGAGGCGGAGGTGCAGTCGCTGTTCGACGGCAGCGTCACGCGGCTCGTCGACGCGGTGCCCGCCGAGCTTATGGGCATCGTGGTTCTGGGCCCCGACGGCCCCATCGTGACGGTCTACCCGTAGGCGGCGGCTATCCCCGGGCGGCGTCGCGGTCGGCGCGCTGGGCGAGCATCGCGTTCCACGCCGCGAGCTCGGCGTCGCCGTCACGGTCGGCCTGGCGGTCGCGCCGCTTCGTCTCCTTCTTGTCGGCGCGCGACCACATCCAGACCACCAGCATTGCGAGAGTCAGGGTGGGGATTTCGCCGACGCTCCAGGCAATGCCACCCCCGCGCTGCTGATCAGCCAGCGGAGTGATGCCCCACTCGCGCCCCATCGCTCCGTACCACTCGGGCAGCAAGAGCCCCGTGCCCGACAGCAGGAACAGCCCGAAGAAGGCGTGGAACGCCATCGTCGCCATGAGGATCAATAGCCGGATCGGGTACGGCGGCCGGTACGGCGCCGGGTCTTCGCCGATCAGCGAATTGACGAACAGGTAGCCAGACAGGAGGAAGTGCACGATCATCCACTGGTGGCCGAGGTGATCGGTCACGGCCCACCGGAACAGCGGCGAGTAGTAGAAGACCAGGAGCGACACGGCGAACACGATCGAGGCGACGATCGGGTGCCCGACAAACCCCGCCCACTTCGAGTGCACGATCGCGAGGATCCACTCGCGGGGGCCGCGCGAGCCGTCTTTGCGGGCGTGAATCGCCCGCGCCGCGAGCGTGACCGGAGCGGCCAGCACCAGCATCACGGGAATCGCCATCGACAGCACCATGTGGCCGAGCATGTGGATGCTGAACAGATACTTCTCGTAAACCGCCAGCCCCGAATTGGTCACCAGAAACAGCGTGACCATGCCGAGGGTCCACAGGATCGTGCGGTGGATCGGCCATCGGTCGCCGCGGCGGGCCAGGCGCACGGCGCCGGCCAAATAGAAGAAGAGGCCGAAAGCGGCAAGCAGGGTCCACAGCAGGTTGAGGTCCCACTCGGTCGCGAGACGCCACCACACAAACTCGGGGGGAAGGGGTGACCCGGTGAGCAGCTCGGCTGGGGTCGGGTCGGGCAGCTCGGTCACAGGCACCTGGGGCGCGGGAGTCGCCGTGCGCCCGAGCGCCGAGGCCACGCCCATCGCGACACCCATGACCGCGAGCTCGGCAACCACGATTGTCCAGAAGCCGATCGCCGGCCGGGGAGACGTCTCAACCCGGGCGATGACCGCGCGGCGGTAGCTGGCGCCGAAGATGCCGAGCACGACGAGGGCGGCGGATTTGGCGATGACGAGCATCCCGTATTCGGTACCGAGCCCCGCGAGGTCGCCGATGCGCAGCTGCGCGCTGACCAGCCCAGAGGCCGCGACGACGACGAACGCGATCAGGGCGAGGGTCGAGTAGCGGCGCAGCACGGCGGGCAGTGCGTCGCCGAGCGGGCGGCGCAGCACGATCAGCGCGAGCAGGCCGCCCACCCAGATGGCTGCGAAGACGCTGTGCAGGAAAACGGCGGTCACCGCAGCGTCGTGGTCGGCGGTTCCGCCGGCGTGCCCGGTCTGCGCAACGGGCCACAGCGCGGCGACGGCGACGAGACCCACCACGGCGACGAGGCTCGGGTGCCGCAACACGAAGCAGAGCACGGTGACGACCGCCGCCATGAGTGTCGTGGCTAGCCACGCGCGGCCAAGCTCGACCTCGCCGAAGAAAACGCCGAGCACGCGACCGAACTCGGGCTCGAGGCTGATCGGCTGGGTGAAGACGGTCAAGAACGTGAAGAACCCGGTCAGCGCGCTCGCGAGCGTCCAGACGGCGGCAGAACCGGCGGCGATATCGAGGGCGCGGCCGTACGCCTCGCCCTGGATGCTCAGGGCAATCAGGGCGAGCAAGATCGCGCCGATCGCGCCCGCCGCCCCGAGGTTCACGAGCAGCTTGCTCGCGGGAAGGCCCCACCGCACCACCGCGCCGGGGTCGGAGAACAGGGGAGCGTCGGCACCGCCTCCGTAGGCAAGACCCGCGATGAGAGCGAGCGTTCCGCCGACGAGCAGCGCGCCGACGCCGAGCGCCGACCACGGGGCACGGCGCAGCCAGCGGGGATCCACGCGGGAGGTGTCCGTGTCGGGCACGGTGGTGTGCGTCGATGACGCGCTCACCGCATCCCCCTTTCGCGCTGTGTGATTCGGGCGTTCCGAGCCTACGCGAGCCGTGCTTCGCAGCAGCCGGGAACGCAACGAGGCGCCCCCGCCCAGGGCGGGAGCGCCTCGTGTGGTCGGCAGTAATGCCGAGCGGTCAGGTGGCCGAGAGGCCACGCAGCCGGAGGTACTACTTGACGGCAGCCTTCAGCTTGCTGCCGGCGCTGACCTTGACGCCGTTCGACGCGGCGATCTGGATGGTCTCACCGGTCTGCGGGTTGCGGCCGGTACGAGCGGCACGCGAGGTGCGCTCGAACGACAGCCAGCCGGGGATGGAGACCTTGGTGCCACTGGCGACAGCGCCGGAGACGGTCGAGAACAGACCATCGAGGACGCGGTTGACGTCAGCCTGGCTCAGGCCCGACTCAGCAGCCACAGCGGCGACGAGCTCGGAACGGTTCATTGTGTCCTCCTCGGACCTCAGGATTGTTCAGACTCATCCCCGCGAAATCTCGCGATATCGCGGGGAATCGCCCCTGAAACTACCAGCTTGACTTCGTGATGCCGGGCAATTCGCCGCGGTGCGCCATGTCGCGGAAGCGGACACGCGAGATGCCGTACTTGCTGAGGACACCGCGGGGACGCCCATCGATGGCGTCGCGCGAACGCAGACGAACCGGCGACGCGTCGCGCGGAAGCTTCTGCAGCGCCTTGCGGGCCGCCTCACGCGACTCGTCGGTGCCGTTCGGGTCGACGAGGGCCTTCTTCAACTCGAGTCGCTTCGCGGCGTACCGCTCAACGATCACCTTGCGCTGCTCGTTGCGCGCGATCTTGCTCTTCTTCGCCATTCTTAGCGCTCCTCGCGGAATTCGACGTGCTTGCGGACGACCGGGTCGTACTTCTTCAGCACGAGACGGTCGGGGTCGTTGCGGCGGTTCTTGCGGGTCACGTAGGTGTACCCAGTACCGGCGGTCGACCGAAGCTTGATGATGGGGCGGACGTCCTGCTGCTTGGCCATTAGATCTTCTCCCCGCGAGCGATGAGGTCCTTGACGACCGACTCGATACCGCGCGCGTCGATCACCTTGATGCCCTTAGCCGACAGCGTCAGGGTGACGTTCCGGCGCAGCGAGGGCACGTAGTAGGTCTTCTTCTGGATGTTCGGATCGAACCGACGCTTCGTGCGGCGGTGCGAGTGTGAGATGTTGTGCCCGAAACCAGGGGTGGCTCCGGTCACCTGGCAGACGGCTGCCATGGTTCCTCCAACTATTCGGCTACCGTACGGCGAACGCCGTACCCAAGGTCACTTGTCGGCACGCGAGACCCGCCGGATCCGCTCCAGTAGCTGGTTGAGCGGGGCGAGATGCGCACAAGAAGCCAGGCTCGCGCCTGACACAATCCTCTAGCTTACGGGGTGTCGGGCGATTCCGACAATCGCGAGCACGCGGGGCACAGCCCGAAGATGTCAACGACGTGCTCGGCCTTCGTGTAGCCGTGCTCGGCGGCGACCTGCCGCGCCCACTGCTCGACCGGGTCGGCCTTGATTTCTTCCGTGGCACCGCAACGCCGACAAATCAGGTGGTGATGATGGGTGTCGGGCGTGCACGCGCGGTAGAGGGCTTCGCCGTCCTGCGTCAGCGTGTCAGCCTCGCCCTCGTCGGTGAGGTCGGTGAGGGCGCGATACACGGTGGCGAGCCCGATCGTCGTGCCAGAGTCGCGCAGGGCACCGTGCAGCGCCTGCGCGCTGATGAACCCGTCGGATGCGCCGAGTGCCGAGCGCACCGCCTCTCGCTGCCAGGTGTTTCGCTTCATGACCCCACCAGGGTACGCGGAGTGCGGGAGGGCTGGGGGGCGCCCCGTCGCGCCGTGCGGGGGCGCAGCATCCGACCGATCAGTACGCAGGCGCCGACGGCGAGTGCGATGACGACCGTGATCGCACCTCCCGCCGCGATCGAGAACGCCCGTGAGAGGAAGACCCCGGCCACCGCGGATGCGGCGCCGATCAGCGGCGCAAGCACCAACACGGCGTTCGTCGACGAGACCAGCTGGCGGGCGGCGACGGCGGGCCCCACGATGAGGGCGATGGCGAGGATCGCGCCGATCGCGGGCATGATGACGACGACGGTTCCGGCAATGAGCGCCACGATCGTCGCCTCCGCGACCCACGGCCGGTATCCGGCAGCGCGGTACCCCAACTCATCGACCGTCGAGAACACGAGATGCCGACCGCGCAGGGCGATCACGATCGCCGCGATGGCGAACATGGCCGCCGTCAGCGTGATGTCGCCCCAGCCGACCGTGAGAATCGACCCGACGAGGAAGCTCTCGACCGAGATGGGGAGCGAGGGATTGGCGGACTGCAAAAGGGCGCCGAGGGCGAATCCGAAGGTCAACACGACGCCGGCGGCGACCTGAGCACCCTGTTCGCGCACGCGAGAAATGAGCGTCATGAGGGCGACGAGCGCGATGCTGAACACGGCGGCTCCGAGCACGACGCTCACGCCGAGCACGGCGGCCACGACGGCGCCCGGGAAGGTCGCGTGGGTGAGCGCCGTCGTGAAGAAGGCGCGGCGGCGGAGGACCACGAACGTGCCGACGAGGCCGGCGACGCCTCCGGCAAGCACGGCCTCTAGCAGGGCGCGTTCGAAGAACCCCATCAGCGCGCCGCCTCGGGAACCGACGGCGTTGGCCGGGTGCGGGCCGTCGGTGACGGCTCGCCCTCCGCCCGCCCGGTGGGGCGAGGCCCGTGTCGATGCAGCATGCTCGCCGCCAGCACGATGCCGTAGATCACAACGAGCATCGTGATAACGGAGGCCCCGCCGGCGAGCGGGATGCCGTAATCAACGGATGCGCGGA
Source organism: Microcella sp. (assembly GCF_046293215.1). Classification (GTDB taxonomy): domain Bacteria; phylum Actinomycetota; class Actinomycetes; order Actinomycetales; family Microbacteriaceae; genus Microcella. The sequence continues at coordinate 95,247 of NZ_JBKBPI010000008.1, forward strand.
AGCCGATCAGCAGGCCGCCGTAGCCAGCGAGTGCTCCCGTCGCGATCGAGATCGCGACCATCCAGCCGATGCGGTGGGTCAGCAAGCGCGCCGCGGCACCGGGCACGACGAGCAGCCCGAGGGCGAGCAGGTTGCCGACGGCCGCGGTCGCCGCGACGATCAGCACGGCCACCGCGACGGCGAGCACGAGGTCGGTGGCCAGCACGCGGTGTCCGGCGGCGCGCGCTGCCAGCGGGTCGTGCGCGCGGAACAACTGGGTGCGCCACACCGCGATGATCGCCACGGTCGCGGCGGCGGCGATCGCCACGGTCAGCGTGACGTCAGCGTCGGTCACGGTGAGCAGGCGGCCAAACAGCAGCTCTTGAAGCTGGCCGACGTAGTCGGACTGGCGCGAGACGATGATCACGCCGATGCCGAACATGACCGTCAGCACAACGGCGATCGCCGAGTCGCTCGCAAGCGCGGTTCGGGTGAGGAGGGTGAACGCAACCGCGGCGATCGCTGCGGCGATGAGCCCACCCGGAACGAGCCCCTCGCGCCCGCCGAGGGCGAATCCGATCACGATCCCGGGAAAGACGGCGTGCACGAGCCCGTCGCCCACGAACTGGAGCGATCGCAGGGTCACCATTACGCTCGCGAGCCCGAGAGCGACCGCCAACACGAGCATGACGATGAGCGGGCGCTGCATGAACGGCAGCGCGAAGGGGCTGCTCAGCCAATCGACGACGGTCATGATCTCAGGCGTGGCCGTCGTGCGGGGGCACAACCACCGTGTGCTCATCAACCTCGACCTGGTGCCCGGCGAAGACCCGCTCGAGGTTGTCGAGGGTGAGTACGTCGTCGCGCGGGCCGGCGGCGACCTGCACACCGTTGACGAGCAGCACGCTGTCGCAGACGGCTCGGGCGAGGTCGAGGTCGTGCGTGGAGATGACGAAGGCGACGCCCTCGGCCTTGAGTTCGCGCACGATGTCGAGCAGGGTGTCGCGGCTCGTCTGGTCGAGCCCGTTGAACGGCTCGTCGAGGACGAGCAGCCGCGGAGACGACACGAGAGCGCGTGCGAGCAGCCCGCGCTGCTGCTGGCCGCCCGACAGTCGGCCGAAGCGTGAACGGTGATGCGCCGCAAGGCCGACGCGGGCGAGTGCCGCATGCACGGCGGCACGGTCGGCGCGGCCCGGCCAGCGCCAGCCGAGCTTCCGATAGCGGCCCATCATCACGACCTGGTCGAGGGTGACCGGAAATTCGGGGTCGAGTCCCGCCGTCTGCGGCACGTATCCGACCCTGCTGCGCGCGGCAGCGGGCGAACGGTCGAGAACCCGCAACTCGCCAGCGGCCAGCTGGGTCAGGCCGAGCAATCCGAGGATAAACGTGGACTTACCGGCCCCGTTCGGTCCGATCACGGCGAGCGCCTCGCCCGGCGCCACGTCGAGCGTCACATCGCTCAGCGCGGGAGGGTTCGACCCGTAGCGAAACGCGGCGCCGCGAGCACTGACGGCCGGGCGCACGGCGACGGCCGGCTCCCGAGGAGGAGAGCCGGCCGTCGCGGAGGTATCGGGGGTCACGCCCCTCATTCTGCCAATGCGGCGGGGACGGGAGCCGGTTCGGCGCCCCAGGCGGTGACCAGGACGGTCACGTTGTGGATCATCGACCCGATGTAGGTCTCCCCCGGCGAGCCGGCGGGGCCGAGCGAGTCGCCGTAGAGGCCGTCGTTTCCGCTGAAGACCTGAACACCCGCCTCGTTCGCAATCGTTTCGGCTGCGGCCGGCGAGAGCGTGGTCTCGCTGAACACCGCGGTCGCTCCTGAGTCGCGAACGCTCGCAACGAGGCGGTCGATGTCGGCGGCGCTCACCTCAGCGTTGTCGTCGAAGCTCGGAATGATGGCGCCGACGTAGGTGACATCGTAGGCGTCCACGAAGTAGCCGAAGGCCTCGTGATTGGTGACGAGCAGTCGGTCTGCGGGGTCAACGGCGCCAATGCTCTCGACGATCCACGCGTCGAGCTGCTCGAGCTGAGCGATGTAGGCGGCCGCGTTGGCCTCGTACACCTGGGCGTTGTCGGCATCGGCGGCGGCGAGACCCTCGGCGATCGCCTCGACCATGGCGGCAGCGTTCGCCGCACTGGTCCAAATGTGCGGGTCATCGCCCTCGTGGGCGTGGCCGTGGTCGTCGTGACCGTGGTCGTCGCCGTGCGCGTGGTCATCACCCTCGTGGGCATGGTCGGCGTGGCCGTGGTCATCGTGGCCGTGGTCATCGTGACCGTGGTCATCGTGGCCGTGGTCATCGTGGCCGTGGTCGTCGGCGTGGTCGTCGGCGTGGTCGTCGCCACCGTGGTCGTGGCCGTGGTCACCGGCGAACTCGATCAGACCGACGCGGGTGCTGGCGTCAATCGTGGTGCCGGCGAAGCCCGAGGCCTCGACGGCGTCATCGAGCCACTCTTCAAGCCCGGCGCCGTTGATCACGAGCACGTCGGCGCCGGCCAGGGCGGCGAGGTCGGAGGCGGTCGGGTCGAAGCTGTGGGTGCTCTGGTTCGCCTGGATCAGGGCGGTGACCTCGGCGAGCTCGCCGGCGACGCGCTGGGTGAACTCGGCGGTGTGCGTCGTGCTCGCCACGACGGTCAGCGCGGGGGCGGCCGCGGGAGCCTCAGGCGTGGCAGCGTCGGCATCGGGGTCAGCGGTCGCGCAGCCCGACAGGCCGATCGCGAGCACGGATGCGGCGAGCAGCGCGGGTACGCCGCGAGTGAGCGATCGATGGGGGGTGATCGTGGTCATGACGGTCTCTCTAGCGAGGGGTCGGTCGGACCCGTCGAGACTACGTCTTACTGATAACGATTGTCAAAACGGTTCTCAATAGTGCCCCGTGCCGACACCGCCGTCAATCGAGCAGGAGCGCGGGCTCCTCGATGACGGATGCAACGTCGGCAAGGAACCGGCTCGCCACATCGCCGTCCACCACACGGTGGTCGAAACTTGCCCCCAGGGTGGTCACGAAGCGCGGACGCACCTCGCCGTCGACGACCCACGGCTTCTGCTTAATCGTGCCGAGCGCCACGATCGCCACCTCGCCCGGGTTCAGGATCGGCGTGCCGGTATCCATGCCAAACACACCGATGTTGGTGACCGTGATCGTTCCCTCCGCCATGTCGGCGGGCTGCAACTTGCCGTCGCGGGCGGTGATCGTCAGCTGCTCGATCGCCTGCGCGAGCTCTCGCAGGCTCAGGTCTTGGGCGTTCTTGACGTTCGGCACGACGAGCCCGCGAGGAGTGGCGGCAGCGAACCCGAAGTTCACAAAGTGATGAACGATGATCTCGGTGTCGGTCCACGTCGAGTTCACCGTGGGGTTTCGTCGCACCGCCCAGATCATCGCCTTAGCCATGATCAGCATGGGTGAGACCTTGACGCCAGCGAAGTCGGGGCTGGCCTTCAATCGCTTGACGAACTCCATCGTGCGGGTCGCGTCGACATCGACGAACACGCTGACGTGCGGGGCGCTGAACGCGCTCTTCACCATGCCGGCAGCGATGGCCTTGCGCACACCCTTCACCGGGATGCGGTCCTCACGCGCCGTCGGCTGCTCCGGCGTCGTGATGTTGCGGAACACGCTCGCCTGCTGTGCATGCCGAATGACGTCGTCGCGCGTCACCTCGCCGCCGATACCCGTACCGGCCACCTCCGCGAGGTTCACGTCGAGGTCTTTGGCCAGCTTCCGGATGGGAGGCTTCGCCAGCACCGGAGCGGCCTCGGCGACCGGCAGCGAACGCGGCTTCGGGGAGGCAGCGGCCGCCTCAGCCTGGGGAGCGTGATCGGTCACGCCCACTCCGGCCGAGCGGCGACGACGCGACGCCACGTGACCGCCCTTCGAGCCGTAGCCGACGAGCACGGCGCCGGAACCGGAGTCGGCACCGTCGGAGGCGACCGTTCCCTTGGTGTCGGCCACAGCATCCGCCGTTTCGGTCTGCGCGCTCGTCGGCGCCGTCGGCTCCGCGGGCGCATCACCGGCGCCGCGCACGCGAATAATCGGGGTACCCACCTCGACCGTGTCGCCCTCGCCGACCAGCAGGGCATCGACCGTGCCCTCGAAGGGGCTCGGCAGTTCAACGAGCGACTTGGCGGTCTCGATCTCGACGATCACCTGGTTGACCGCGACGGCGTCGCCGGGGGCGACCTTCCACTGCACGATCTCGGCCTCGGTGAGACCCTCACCGACGTCGGGGAGCGGAAACTCGGATGCGGTCACGGTGTCCTCCAGGCGGCTCAGTAGGCGAGCGAGCGGTCGACGGCGTCGAGGATGCGGTCGACGTCGGGAAGGTAGGCGCCCTCGAGCTTCGCGGGCGGGAAGGGAGTGTCGAAGCCCGACACGCGCACGACGGGTGCCTCGAGCGAGTAGAACGCGCGCTCGGATACGGTCGCGGCAATCTCGGAACCGACGCTGACGTTGCCCGGCGCCTCCTGCGCGACGACGAGTCGCCCCGTGCGACGCACCGACTCGAGCAGGGGCTCGTAGTCGATGGGAGACAGCGAGCGCAGGTCGACCACCTCGATGCTCGTGCCCTCCTCCTCGGCGAGCTGGGCCGCATCCAAGAGCATGCTCACCATCGCGCCGTGGCCGACGACGGTGACATCGGTGCCGGTGCGCACGACGCGACTCGAATGCATTCCCCCACCGGCATCCTCGAGGTCGACCTCACCCTTCGGCCAGTATCGGCTCTTCGGTTCGAAGAACAACACGGGGTCGGGGCTCTCGATGGCCTGCTGAATCATCCAGTACGCGTCGTGCGGGGTCGCGGGGCTCACCAGGCGAAGCCCCGCCGTGTGGGCAAAGTAGGCCTCGGGGCTCTCCTGGTGATGCTCGACGGCACCGATGTGTCCGCCGTACGGCACCCGGATCACGACCGGCAACTGCAGGGTGCCCTCGTGCCGCGCCGTCAGCTTCGCCAACTGCGTCGTGATCTGGTCGAACGCGGGAAAAATGAAGCCGTCGAACTGAATCTCGACGACCGGGCGGTAGCCGCGCATCGCCAGGCCAATCGCGCTACCTACGATGCCCGATTCGGCGAGAGGAGTGTCGAGAACGCGGTCACCGCCGAAGCGCTGCTGCAGCCCCTCCGTGACCCGAAAAACCCCGCCGAGGCGCCCGATGTCCTCGCCCATCAGCAGAACGCGCTCGTCGGCCTCCATCGCGGCGGCGAGGCCCGCGTTGAGGGCCTTCGCCATCGTCATCGTCTCGGTCATGCCTGCTCCTCGAACGATGCCTCGTACCGGGCGAGCCACTCGGCCTGCTCGGCCATGAGGGGATGCTCGTCGCTATACACATGACGGAACATGCTGTCCGCGGGCGGCGGCTCCATCGCGAGGGTCTGGCGGCGCGCGTCGGCGGCGAGATCCTCGCCCTCCTGTCGCACGTCGTCGAAGAAGGCGTCGCCCTCGCCGCGCGCCTTCAAGAAGGTCTCGAAGCGGGAGATGGGGTCGCGCTCCTGCCAGTAGGCGACCTCGTCACTCGTGCGGTACTTGGTGGGATCGTCGCTCGTGGTGTGCGCGCCCATACGGTAAGTGAGCGCCTCGATGAAGCGAGGGCCCTCGCCGCTGCGCGCAGCATCCAGCGATTCGGCGGTCGCCGCGTAGCTGATGAGCACGTCGTTTCCGTCGATCTGAACGCTCGGAATGCCGAAGCCGGCGGGGCGCCGATACAGCGGCGTGCGCGACTGCACGCTGACCGGCACCGAGATGGCCCAGTGGTTGTTCTGCAGAAAGAACACCTGCGGAGTCTGGTAGCTCTGCGCAAACACATACGCCTCGTTGACGTCGCCCTGGCTGGTGGCCCCGTCTCCGAAGTAGACGAGAACGGCGGTGTCGCGCTCTGGGTCGCCCGTGCCGACGAGCCCGTCGAAGCGAACGCCCATCGCATAGCCGGTGGCGTGCAGGGCCTGCGAGCCGATGACGAGCGTGTAGAGGTGGAAGTTGCCAGTGTCGGCGGGGTTCCAGCCACCGTGGGTGAGGCCGCGCAGCATCGCGATGATGCGCGTGAGGTCGAGTCCGCGCAGCCGACCGACCGCGTGCTCGCGGTAGGCCGGGAAGATGTGGTCCTGCGCGCGGGCGGCGAAGCCCGATCCCACCTGCGCTGCCTCTTGGCCGATGCTCGGAATCCAGAGGGCGAGCTGGCCCTGGCGCTGCAGGTTGCCCGCCTCGATGTCGAAGCGACGCGTCACCGCCATGTGGCGGTAGAACGCGCGCAAGGTGTCCTCGTCGAGCGCGTCGACCCGGTCGCGGTACCGCTCGGTCTCATCGGAGTAGCGAAGGGTTCCGTCGGGCGCGAGCAACTGCAGGGTCTCGGCCGTGTACGACATGGGTTCCACTCTAGGCGGGGGGAGGGGTGACCGTTCAGAGGTCGCGGACAACCTCGCCCGCTACGCGCAGGAGGGTCGGCACAGATTCATGCTCGGCGACGGATATACGAATGCCGTCGTCGGGGAAGGCGCGGCCGATGATTCCCGCCTTCTCAAACCGCTCCGCGACCTCGGCCGTGCGACCACCCGTGGGCAGCCACACGAAGTTGCCCTCCGTGGGCGGCACGTTCCAGCCCTGCTCGCGCAACGCGGTTTCCACTCGATCGCGCAACGCCACCAAGTGGTCGACCTGTGCGCGCAACTCGTCCTCATGATCAAGCGCGGCCATGATGGCGCGCTGAGCCACCTCGGTGACCGACAACGGAATTTGCGTGCTGCGGGCGGCCTCAATCACCGCGCGGTGGCCGACGGCGTAGCCCGCGCGCAACCCTGCGAGGCCATACGCCTTCGAAAACGTGCGCAGCACGACGAGGTTGGGGTAGCGGCCGATGAGTTCGGAACCGTTCACCGCCGCGCGGTCGCGCACGAACTCGGCATATGCCTCATCGAGCACGACCAGCAAGGTGGGCGGCACGATGCGCATGAACGCCTCGAACTCGTCGGCGGTCACCGTCGTGCCGGTCGGGTTGTTGGGCGAACAGACCAGGACGATGCGGGTGCGCTCCGTGATCGCCGCCGCCATGGCCGCCAGGTCGTGTCGGAAGTCGGCGGTCAAGGGCACCGGCACCGCCGTGGCCCCTGCGATCGTCGTCAGCAGCGGGTAGGCCTCGAAGCTCCGCCAGGCGTACACGGCTTCGTCACCCGGAGTGCACGAGGCCTGGATCAGCTGCAGCAGGATCGACACCGATCCGGCGCCGACGATCACCTCGTCGGGGTCGACGCCGTGGCGCTCAGCGAGGCGCTCGCGCACGGCGAGCGCCGTCGCGTCGGGGTAGCGGTTGGGCGACGACTCGGCGATGGCCGCCATGACCGCCGGGTGCGCGGGGAACGGGTTCTCGTTGCTGGACAGCTTGAACGCGGAGGCGGACGCCTGGCGTCCCTGGCGGTACGCGGGAAGGGCGACGATCTCGTCGCGAAGCCGCACCGGCGGCTCGGTGGGGGTCGGATGCTCGGGGGCGCTCACGCGACCAGCGTACGCGGGCGCGTGGCGCGCATCCGACTCGACAGTCGCTGAGAATTCATTGGACGCGCGCGACGGACGGCGGCCAGAATGGAGCCATGTCCCGCTTTATCGTGCGCCTGATCATCAACGCCGTTGCCCTGTGGTTGACCACCCTGATCGTCTCCGGGGTGAGCGTGGTTCCGTTCGGTGACGGCGACACCACCGCGGTCGTGCTGACCTATCTGCTGGTGGCGCTGATCTTTGGCGTCGTCAACGGGGTCATCGGCAATCTGATTCGGATCGTCGCGTTCCCGCTGTACATCCTGACCCTGGGGCTCATCGCGCTCATTGTGAACGGGCTTCTGCTGCTGCTCGTCGCGTGGATCTCGAGTCTCATCGGCTTCGGCCTGGAGGTGGACGGCTTCTGGTGGGGTGTGCTGGGTGCGATCGTGCTCGGCCTCATCAGCTGGCTGATTGGCATCGTGCTGAAGCCCCTCGTCGGGAAGACGCGCTAGACCGATCGCCTCAGAGGGCCTTACTCGGCATCGAGGATGCGCGTGGCCTCGTAGTGCCGTACGGCACCGATTCCCGAGGTCGTCGGGAACCGCTGTCGCGCGGCGACAAGCGCGGGATCGTCACTCGCGTCGACGAGAGCCGCCGTGCCGTGATAGCTCGTGGCAGCATGCGGCAGGAAGAGGTCGCTCGCTCCGTCGGGTAGCGCACGCGTGGTGACGACCGTGGCACTGGTCTCGCGTCGCAGACCCGATGCCGCAGTGATGATGTCGTCGTCGTGCTCAATCACGATCGCCGGATAGTCGCCGGTCACCGGAAAGTTGCCGAGCGGACCGCCGATGGTGATGAGGCCGGCGGTGTTCCACGTGCCACTCTCGGCGTGAACGGTGGCCACGGCGGCACCCTGCGAGTGCCCGGTGAAGACGACGGGGCTACTGGCCGTCGCCCCGGCGTCTCGCAGGGCGAGCTCGACGGCCTGAACCGAGGTGGCGTCGGGCTGGCCGGCGACCAGTGCCCCGTTGCTCGCCATGTCGAAGGGGTTCGTGCCTCCCGCCTCGGCGGTCGGGTTCGTGCCCGCGATGTACACCTCGAAGCGCGGCCCCGTGGGACCCTCGTATCGCTCGACCCGCACCTGCGGTCCGCTGCTGTCGGGGATGCGCACCACGCGGTCGCTGATCGACTGCGGCGGTGGGGTTCGTCGCTCGAGGGTCGACGGCGCGGGGGTGGGAACCCCACCGACGACGCTGACCCGCTCGACACGGGCGGGGGCCGTGCCGCGGATTCCGATAACCGCAGCGAGCCCGGTGAGAACGGCCGCGGAGCTGGTGACACCCGTGATCCCGAGCCCGGGCTCGCCGATCAGGGGGACGAGGGCGGGAGGGGCTCCGGCGGCCCCGAGGGCGGCGTCGTCGAGCAGAGACACGAGCCACCGAGCAAGCTCTACGCCCTCCGGGGTAGCGAGGCGCTGACCCACGAGGTTCAGGCCGCGCCCCGCGGCCGCCCCGAGCGTCGTCGCCGCAGCAGCGCGGAGGTGCTCGGGAAGCAGCTGGGCGACACGCGCCGCCTGCAGCGCTGCGGGCAGGAGCATCACGCCACCAATGAGGGCCACTCGGGAGCCGATGAGCCCCAGAAGCGCAGCCGCTTGGCTCGCGGCAGCCTCGATTCCACGCTGTGCAGCGTGGTCGGCGCCGATCATCAGATCAGCAACCGAGGTCAGCGCAGACGCCAGCGCCTCCAACCGTTGGACGGCGTTTCGCGTGGCAACAACCGCCTGATCGAGCTGCGCGAGCGCATAGCTGTCGAGACCGGGGCCGTACGCGCTGCGGGCGAGGCGCTCGGCGAACGCGCAGCGGTCAGCCTGTGCGCGCAGCTGGACGCACATGGACTCGAGAACGGTGCCCGAAACGACGGTCGTGCCGGGCGCGGTGACCGTCAGCGTCATCGGCCGTGCCCCGACTCAGCCGCACACGCGAGAGCAGTGACGTGCGCCCGGGCGTTCGTGAGCGCCACATCAGCATCGGCGAGCAGCGTCTCGACACGTCGCGCCTCGGCGTCATAGACGACACGAATCGGCCCCGCGAAACCCACTCTCGACTCGGGGCCGGGAAGCTGTGTCGGCGCTGCGCGCACGATGTCGACAGCGTTCGCGAGTTGGCGCTCGCGCGCGCGCAGGCTAGCCGCCAGGAACGGATCGGAAGAATTCATGCCCGGAGAGTGCCTCGCCGGCGCAACCGCGAGCATCCCGTGCCCGCCGCGTGAGGGCGTATCCGACCACCTCGCGCATGGGGAGGAGTGTCGGGCCCCCGGCATTCCCGGCAGAATGGGCGGGTGAGCAGCGAGTCGCAGGAAGGCGCGGAGGGGGATACCCGACCCGCGGCACCCGTCTTCCGCATTTGCTTCGTGTGCACCGGCAACATCTGCCGGTCGCCCATGGCGGAGGCCGTCATGCGACACCTCATCCGCGAGCGCGGCTATGAGGCCCTCGTCACCGTCGATTCGGCCGGAACGGGCGAGTGGCACGTGGGCGAGCCGGCCGACCCGCGCACGATCGAGGCACTCGCGCGTCGCGGGTACGAGGCCGACGACCACCGAGCGCGCCAGTTCGACCCCGCGTGGTTCGCGACCCACGACCTCGTGATCGGCTTTGACCGCGGTCACGAGCGCATTCTGCGAAGCTGGGCCCCGAGCGACGATGCTCGGGCGAGCGTGCAGATCATCACCGATGTCGACCCCGAGGGCGCGGGTCTCGATGTTCCCGACCCCTACTACTCCGACGCCGACCTCTTCGACCAGGTGCTCAGCGTGATCGAGCGATCGTGCCGCGCCCTCCTCCACCAGCTCGAACCCGCACTACGACAGGGAGCCCGATGACCACCCTCAGCCCGCAGCCGCTCAGCCCGCTCGACGGTCGGTACCGCAGCCAGGTCGGCGACCTCGGCAACCACCTGTCGGAGGCCGGACTCAACCGCGCGCGCGTGCACGTCGAGGTTGAGTGGCTGATTCACCTCACCGACCACGAGTTGCTGGGTGCCCGGAGTCTCAGCGATGACGAGAAGGCGGCGCTGCGCGGTCTCGTCGACGGCTTCGGCGACGAGGACGTGGCCGCGCTGGCGACGCGCGAAGCGGTGACCCGGCACGACGTCAAGGCCGTCGAGTACCACGTGCGCGACCACCTCGCCGCGATCGGACTGGGCGACCTCGCCGAACTCACGCACGTCGCGTGCACGAGCGAAGACATCAACAACCTCGCGTACGCGATCACGATCCGTGACGCGGTCCGACACGAATGGATGCCCCGGGCACGGGTGGTCGTCGAGGCGCTGCGCGAGCGGGCGCTCACCTGGCGCGCCGTGCCGATGCTCTCGCGCACGCACGGGCAGCCGGCCACTCCCACCACCATGGGCAAGGAGCTCGCCGTGTTCGTGCACCGTCTCGAGCGGCTGCTGGCCAGCGTCGAGGAGGTCGAGTACCTCGGCAAGTTCTCGGGCGCGACGGGCACCTTCGCCGCTCACGTTGCCGCCGACCCCGACCACGACTGGCCCGCGTCGTCGAAGCAGTTTGTCGAGCACCTGGGGCTCACCTGGAACCCGCTCACAACGCAGATCGAGTCGCACGACTGGCAGGCACAGCTGTATCAGCGCATCGCGCACGTGGGCCGGGTGCTGCACAACCTCTGCACCGACGTGTGGACCTACATCTCGATGGGGTACTTCCGGCAGATTCCGCAGGAGGGCGCCACGGGCTCGTCGACGATGCCGCACAAAATCAATCCCATCCGGTTCGAAAACGCCGAGGCGAACCTTGAGTTGTCGGCGGCGCTGCTCGACTCCCTCGCCGCGACCCTCGTTACCTCGCGACTGCAGCGCGACTTGACCGACTCGTCGGCGCAGCGCAACATCGGTGTCGCACTCGGCCACGCCCTCCTCGCGCTCGACAACATCGTGAAGGGGTTGGGCGAGATCGCGCTCGACGAGGACGCACTCGCGCGCGACCTGGAGGGTAATTGGGAGGTGCTGGGCGAGGCGATCCAGACGGTGATCCGGGCCGAGGTGACGGCGGGTCGCTCGACGATCAGCGACCCGTACGCCCTGCTCAAGCAGCTGACCCGCGGGCACCGCGTCTCGGGCGACGAGCTGCGAGAGTTCGTCGACGGCCTCGACATTTCCGACGAGGCCAAGGCTCGTCTGAGGGTGCTCACGCCGGCGACGTATGCCGGTCTCGCCGACGCGCTGACGGGCTACATCGAGCGCTGAGCGCCCTGACTACTGCTGGTCGCCACCCTGCTGCTCGGCGGCCCACCGCTCACCGTCAGCGGGAGCGTTCGGCGTCACCGCGAGCATCAGCATCGCCAGCACGATGAGGTCGATGACGAAGGTGGCGCCGAAGAAGATCAGCGACAGCATCCAGTCGCGCGTCACCATGAAGGTCACGAGGCCGATGAAGGCGGCGACGACGGCGGCGAGGCCAACGAGTTCGCCAGGACGCAGGCGTTCGCGGCGGGGCGTCTTGTCGGTCATGGGGTTGGCTGCTCCTTGGCTGATGTTGCGGCCCACTTCGCACTGAAGCCGGCGATGATGAGGTAGACGCCCACGATGACGGCGTAGGCGCCGAAGAATCCGACGGCGCTGACCGAATCGCCGACGGCGACGAGAATCAGCGCGAGGATGATCGTGCCCGCGCCGACCGTGATTCCGTCGCGGGCGAGCGGCGTCACGCCGCGGTGACGCAGCCCCCACACGATCTCGTAGGCGCCGGCGAACACGCCGTAGGCGCCGAGGGTCAGCAGCAGGAACGGCAGAAGGTTGCCCTCCAGCCCGGCGACGAGGGCAAATGAGGCGGCAGCGACGACCGCCGTGATGACCGACAGCCCGCGGTGCAGCGAGCGCACGGGTTCGCTGGCGGCGAGACGCAGGGTGGTCAGCACCAACACAACGGCAGTGACGGCGCCGAACACGCCGAGCGAGATCAGCCCCATCGTGGCCGAGTGGTCGGGCGTGAACGTGATCACGAGTCCGACGACGATTGCCGGAATCGCGCGCGCGATCGGCGCGAGCCAGGCAGGCGTGGATGCACGCTCGCCGTTCTCGGTATCACTGTCGGTGGATGGGGCGGTCACCATAGCTCACAAGCGTAGGGCCGGGAGCCGTGAGGCTCCTGCATCGGCCGGGCCGCACGCGCTGAGGTTCGGCTACACCCGTGGCATGTCGGCGAAGCGCGACAGGTGGCCCTGGAAGGCGACCGTGATGGTGTCGGTCGGGCCGTTACGGTGCTTGGCGACGATGAGGTCGGCCTCGCCGGGCCGGGCGCTCTCTTTGTCGTAGGCGCTGTCACGGTGCAGCAGGATCACCATGTCGGCGTCTTGCTCGAGCGAGCCGGATTCGCGCAGGTCGCTGATCGCGGGCTTCTTGTCGGCTCGCTGTTCGGGGCCACGGTTGAGCTGCGACAGGGCGACGACCGGCACGTGCAGCTCTTTGGCCATAAGTTTCAGCGCTCGCGAGAACTCGCTGACCTCCTGCTGACGCGATTCGACGCGCTTACCGCTCGTCATGAGCTGCAGGTAGTCGATGACGACCATCTTGAGCCCGACGGTTTGCTTGAGGCGACGGCACTTGGCTCGAATCTCGACCAGCGTCATGTTGGGGCTGTCGTCGATGTACAGCGGGGCGTCGGCAATGCGGCCACGGGTGGCGGCGATCGCCGTCCAGTCGCGGCCCTCGAGTGTGCCCTTGCGCATCGCGTGCAGGGGGATGGATGCCTCGGCCGAGAGCAGACGCATGGCAATCTCGCTGCGCCCCATCTCGAGCGAGAACACGATGGTGGGCTGCTGGTGCTTGATGGCGGCAGCGCGCGCCAGGTCGAGCGCCAAGGTCGACTTACCGAGCGCGGGCCGCGCGGCGATGAGAATCAGCTGGCCACCGTGGAGGCCGTTGGTCAGCTGGTCGAGGTCGGCGAACCCCGTGGGGACCCCGGTCATCTTGCCGTCGAGGCCCTTCGCCGCTTCGATCTCATCGATCGCCTCGCCGACCGCCTGGGTGAGCGGAACGTAGTCTTCCGTCTGCGTGCCCCCGGCGACGCCGTAGATCTCGGCCTGCGCATTGTTGACGAGGTCGGTCACCTCGCCCTCGGAGGCGTACCCCATCTGAACGATGCGGGTGCCGGCCTCGACGAGGCGGCGCAAGACGGCCTTTTCGGCGACGAGCGAGGCATAGAAGCCGGCGTTCGCGGCCGTCGGCACCAGACTCGTCAGGGTGTGCAGGTAGTCGGCGCCGCCCGCGCGGGTCAGGTTGCCCGTCTTCGTCAGTTCGTCGGCAACGGCGATGACGTCGGTGGGTTCGCCGTGCGCATACAGCGACATGACCGCGTCGAAGATGATCTCGTGCTTGGGCACGTAGAAGTCGACCCCGCGCACGACCTCGATGACGTCGGCGACAGCGTCTTTGCTGAGCAACATGCCGCCCAGGGCGCTCTGCTCGGCGAGCAGGTCGTGCGGGGGAGTGCGCTCGGCGCGGCGGTCACCCTCGCGGCCATCACCCGATCGGGGATCGATGGCGGCGGAGATGTGGGCGATCGACACGGGCGGCGCCTTTCTGTCATCGGGTGTGACAACTGTTTACGCGGGAGCACCGACACGGGCGGCAGGCCCCGCTCGGGACGGTCTCGGGACGACGACGGTTCACCCTAGGGAGGGGCCAGACGGGTGCTCAAACGGTGCCTGTGGATAAGTCTGGGGAGAGCTGCGGAAAACGCCGCTGTCCCGTGTGAAGAAAGTGTGGAGTCGCCTGTGGATACGGTGGGGGATAACGCACCCGTATCCTCTCTGACCAGGTATTTTTATCTCCACACCGTGTGTGGAAAAAGAGGCTTCAAGCACTGCATGAAGCTTCTGCACAACGCGCGAATGCTGTGGACGAATGTGGGGGGAAAGCCTTGACAACGGGCACAAAAAAGCGGTACCCGCGACGAGTGTCGCGGGTACCGCCCGGGGCGAAAAGGCCCTACTTCTTCTTCTTCTCGGCCACCACGTTGAGGGTGATGGTCGCCACGATCCCGTCGCGGAGCTTCAGGATCGCCTCGTGGGTCCCCACCGACTTGATGGGGGCCACGAGTTCGACGAGACGCTTGTCGATCGAGCCGATCCCGGCCTTCTCGACCGCCGCCGCCACGTCGCCGGTCTTGACCGAGCCGAACAGGCGGCCCTCGGCGCCCGCGGTCACCGTGAGGGTGACCGGGTTCGCCTCGAGGCGCAGCTTCAGGTCTTGGGCCTCCTCGATCGTGGCGTGCTCGCGCGCGGCGCGGGCGGCCTTGATCGACTCGACCTGCTTCTCGCCACCGCGGCTCCACGCCACGGCGAAGCCCTGGGGGATGAGGTAGTTGCGGGCGTACCCGTTCTTGACCTCGACGACGTCGCCGGCCGAGCCGAGGCCCGACACTTCCTGCGTAAGAATGAGCTTCGACATCGTGACTCCTTAGCGTCCGGCGCCCGCGTACGGAAGCAGGGCCATCTCGCGGGCGTTCTTCACGGCCTTCGCGATCAGTCGCTGCTCCTGCACCGAGACACCGGTGATGCGGCGGGCGCGGATCTTGCCGCGCTCGGAGATGAACTTACGGAGGGTGGCGACGTCCTTGTAGTCGATGACGCCAACCTTGATCGCCTTCGCGGGGGCGGCGTTCTTCGCGCCCTTTCCGCCGCGAGGCTTGCGGCGGTCGCCGCTGCTCTTGCCAGCCATAGTGGTTGTCCTTTACCTGTAGATCTGAGTGAAGAGTGTTCGGGGTGACCGAATCAGAACGGAGTGTCGTCCGCGTACGAGCCCGGCGTGTTCCACACGTCGCCCCCGGAGGCCTGGCCTCCGGCCGCACCGCCCGCGCCCGACGACGACTGGGCGCCCCACGGCTCGTCTGCAACCGCGGCGCCGCCCCGGTTGCCTGCGCCCATCTGGCCACCGCCAGCGCCGCCACCCGAGGAACGGGCGACCTGAGCGGTCGCGTAGCGCAGGCTCGGGCCGATCTCGTCGATCTCGAGCTCGATGGTGGTGCGCTTCTCGCCTTCCTTGGTCTCGTAGGAACGCTGCTTGAGGCGTCCCTGCGCGACCACGCGCATCCCCTTCGTCAGCGACGAGGCGACGTGCTCGGCGAAGTCGCGCCAGACGCTCGCGCGGAGGAACAGCGCTTCGCCGTCCTTCCACTCGTTCGACTGGCGGTCGTAGGTGCGCGGCGTCGACGCGATGGTGAAGTTCGCCACCGCGAGACCGTTCTGGGTGTACCGCAGCTCCGGGTCGGCAGTCAGGTTGCCCACCACGGTGATGACGGTTTCGCCGGCCACGGGCTTACTCCGCGGCCTTTGCGGCGGCGCGCTCGGCCTTGGCGTCGGCCTCAGCCTTCGCGGCGGCGAGGTTCGCGATCGCTTCCTCGGCGCGGAGCACCTTCGTGCGCATGACAGCCTCGCTGAGCTTCAGCTGGCGGTCGAGCTCGACGGTGGCCTCCGACGTGGCGGTGAAGTTGACGACGGCGTAAATGCCTTCGCTCTTCTTGTTGATCTCGTAGGCAAGACGGCGCTTGCCCCAGATGTCGACGTTCTCGACGGAACCGCCGGCGTTGCGAACAACGCCGAGGAACTTGTCGAGGCTCGGGGCGACAGTGCGCTCGTCGATCTCGGGGTCGAGAATGACCATCAATTCGTACTGATGCATGACTCACCCACCTCCTTCGGACTCGAACGGCTGCAGACGGTCTGCAGCAGGAGGGTTATGGCATCACGTGTCCGCGCGCGAGCGCACGCAGACAACCGTGACAGCGTAGTCGATCAGGGATGCTCAGCGCTACTCAGCGGGATTCGTTACCGCGCGCGCTCCACCAGTCACGCAACCGCTGCTCGGCCGCGTCGGCCGCGAGTGGGCCTTCGTCGAGCCGCACCTCGAGCAGGTAGCGGTACGCCGCCCCCACCTCGGGCCCCGGACGAAGCCCCAGGATCCGCATGATCTGCTCGCCGTCGAGGTCGGGCCGGATGGCCGCGAGCTCCTCCTGTTCAGCGAGCTCGACGATGCGCTGCTCGAGCTCGTCGTAGGCGTTCTTCAGCCGCGCGGCTTTGCGCTTGTTGCGCGTGGTCACGTCGGCGCGGGTGAGAATGTGCAGCCGCTCGAGCAGCGGGCCGGCATCGCGCACGTAGCGCCGCACCCCCGAGTCGGTCCAGGGTGCATCCGCGTACCCGAAGAAGCGCAGGTGCAGCTCGACCAACCGCGCCACCGCGGTGATCGTTTCCTTATCGAAGCGCAGGGCGGTCAGGCGCTTCTTCGCCATCTTCGCGCCGACCACGTCGTGGTGGTGGAACGTAACGGCGCCATTCGGCTCAAACTTGCGCGTCGCGGGCTTGCCGATGTCGTGCAGCAGGGCCGCGAGTCGCAGTGTGGTGTCGGCCGGAGCATCCCGCTCGCCGCGCGCGCGCTCGAGCTCGATCGCCTGCTCGAGCACGGTGAGGGAGTGTTCGTAGACGTCTTTGTGGTGCGCGTGCTCATCGACCTCGAGGCGCAGCGCCGGCAACTCGGGGAGCACGTGCTCGGCCAGTCCCGTCGCGACGAGCAGCTCGAGGCCTCGTCGTGGCGCGTCGGTCGCGAGGAGCTTCACGAGCTCGTCCCGGATGCGCTCGGCCGAGATGATCTCGAGCCGGCCGCGCATCGCCGTCATCGCCGCGAGCGCCGCCTCATCGATCGTGACGCCCAGCTGCGCGGCAAACCGCACGCCGCGCAGCATGCGCAGTGGGTCGTCGCCAAACGAGCGTTCGGGCGTGGTCGGCGTCGCGAGCACCCCGGCGACGAGGTGGTCGAAACCCCCCGTCGGATCGACGAGTTCGAGCTGCGGAAGCCGCAGAGCAAGCGCGTTGATGGTGAAGTCGCGGCGCAGCAGGTCGCCCTCGAGCGTGTCGCCGAAGGCGACCTCCGGCTTCCGGCTGGAGGGGTCGTACTCGTCGGCGCGATAGGTCGTGATCTCGACGGTGTCATCACCGATGCGCGCCCCAATGGTGCCGAAATCGCGACCGATGTCCCAGTGCGCGTCGACGACCGGACGAATAATGCGGATGATGTCGTCCGGACGCGCGGATGTCGCGAGGTCGAGGTCGTGCACGCCACGCCCGAGGAAGGCGTCACGCACGGGGCCGCCCACCAGCGCAAGCTCGTGGCCGGCCGCGGCAAACCGCTGAGCGAGGGTGGCCAGCGGATCGGCGGCGGCGAGCTCGCGAAGTCGGCTGACGGCCTGGGCCACGCTCTCCATAGTCCCCAGAGTCTAGACTTCCCGTCATGGTCGGGCTGCGGGCGTCGGGGGTTCTGGCGTGCCCGCGCTAAGCGGTCGCCGAATGGCGGCCGGCGCCGTGGTGGCGGCGCTCGCTGTAGGCCCCCTTGCCGCAACCGGTGTCGCCGCCGCGCCCCGCGCATCCGTGCCGGTGGCGACCACGGCAACCGACACCGACGCTCCGGCCGGAGCCGTGACGGTCATCGCAGCGCCGGTCGATGCCGGCGTGCTGCGGGACGGTACCGACCTCGACGTGCGCATCACCGTCAGCAACGGGACGACCGAGCCCATCGCCGGGGCCACCGCGCGGCTGCACCTGACCCTCGAACCGCTCACCGACCAGGCGGCCGTTCGCGCCTGGTTGCGCGACGACGCCCCACCGACGGGTGAGATCGTCAGCACGACACCCCTCGTCACGATCGCCCCTGGGGCCACGGTCGTGGCCTCCCTCACGGTGCCGGCCGACGACATCGACCTCGACGAACGCTTCGGCGTTCGCGCTGCCGGTGTATCGGTGGTCACGAGCGACGGTGCAGCGATTGCCCACGACCGCACCGCGATCGTCGGACAGCCCTCCGGCACGACCGCGGCGGGAGCCGGCATCGCCGTCATCGCGCCGCTGACCGCTCCGGATGATCGGGGCCGCTACCTCAGCGCCGATCAGCTGTCCGCCCTCACCGGTCCCGACGGCCGCCTGACCCGCACGCTCGACGTGGCGCTGAGCGGGGGAGTGGCGCTGGGGGTGGATCCTCGCATCCTGGCCTCGATCCGGGCCCTCGGGGAGGGGGCACCGGCGAGCGCCGTCGCGTGGCAAGAACAGCTCGCCGACTCGGGCATCGAGACGTTCGCGTTGCGCTGGTCAGACGCCGATCCGCTCGCGGGAGTGGGCACGCTCGCGGTCGCATCCCCACCCCCGCTCGGCGCGGGCTCGATCGTGCTGGGCGACGACGGCGAGCCGACCGCGACCCTCGACGACCTCACGGCGTGGCCGCACGCGCTCTCCGACTGGGTGTGGCCGGCCGATGGCAGCATCGGCCGCGACGCGATCGATCCCCTCGTAGCCGACGGCGCGCGCGTCGTGCTGACCCATGCGAGCGACGTCCAGGGCGGCGCCGGCATCACGCGACCCCTCACCGACACGCTGCGAGCGGTCGTGACCGATGAGTTGACCACCGCGGCCGTACGCACGGTCGCCGCCTCCACGAGTGCGCACGTGCGTCGCGCCGCTGTCGCCGAATTGAGCGCGCTGCTGGCGAGCACCGCGGTCCCGGCGACCCCGCTGCTGGGGCTTGCCGATCGCACCGCGGCGCCCAGCGCCCAGGTAGGGCTGCTGCTCGACGAACTCACCGCCCTTCCCTGGGCGCGAACGGCGACGCTCGCTCCGGTGACCGGCCCGGGCGCCAACGGCGACCCCGCGACAGTGACGGCCGAGGCGGCGTCTCCCACCACTGTCGGGCTCGAGGCACTCCTCGAGCTCGAACGCGGCGACGCGGAATTTGCTCGCATCGCCCTCGACCCCCAGACGCTGCTCGCCGACCGCCGTCTCGACCTGCTCGACACCCTCGCGCTCGGGGGCGAGAGCGCCGCCGCCGGGGAGGGCCGATATCGCGGACAGTCAGAACGGTTACGGGCCGCGGTGCAGGTCGTGGAGAGCAACACCATCACCCTGTTCGCTGACCGCACGTCGCTGCCCGTCACCGTGCAGAACAGCCTCCCGGTACCCGTTCGCGTGTTCGTGCGGGTGGAAGCGGCCACGGGTCAGCTGCGGGTCGAAGACCAACGGGTGGAGGCGGTCGTCGACGGCGGCTCACAGGTCCGCGCACTCGTCCCCGTGCAATCGCTCGTGAACGGTGACGTCGACATCCGCGTATCGTTGCGCGCCGAGGACGGCGCGGTGATCGGCACTCCGATCGCGGTGCCCCTCAACCTCCAGGCCGGGTGGGAGACGGCCGGTACCATCGCGATCGGCGGCATCATCGCCGCGCTGTTCGCCGTGGGCCTGGTGCGTGACATCCGTCGTCGCCGCCAAACCCGCGCTGACCGAGCGGATGCTTCCCCCACCCCGACCGAGACGAGCACGCGTTGAGTTCTGGCCCCGCCGCAACCCCCGCCCCCGAAGGCGACGGGCGACGCGACTCGATTGGACGCGCGAGTCTGTTCCTCGCGTCGGGAACGATCGTGTCGCGCATCCTCGGGTTCGTCTCCGCGATCATCCTCGCGCAGGTCGTCGGCACCTCCGGCGCCGGTGACGCCTTCGCGCTCGCGACGACGCTGCCGAACAACATTTACGCGATCATCGCCGGCGGCATCCTCACGGCCGTGCTCGTGCCGCAGATCGTCAAGGCCAGCACCGACCCCGACGGCGGAACACGCTACGTCAACAAGATCATCACGCTCGGCTTCGTCGTCTTTCTCGCCGTCGCCGTCATCGCGACGATCAGTGCACCGCTGCTCGTGGCCCTGTACGCCGAGCAGGCCGGGGATGGATCGCGCGGCTTCTCGCCCGAGATCATGGCACTCGCCACCGCGCTCGCCTACTGGTGCCTGCCGCAAGTGCTGTTCTTCGCCCTCTACAGCCTGCTGGGGGAGGTGCTCAACGCACGCAAGGTGTTTGGCCCGTACACCTGGGCGCCCGTCGTCAACAACATCGTCATGATCGCCGGGCTTCTCACGTTCGCATGGATCTTCTCCGGCGACGTCAGCGACGCGAGTGTCTGGACCCCCGAGATGGTCGCCCTGCTCGGCGGCGCCTCGACCTTCGGCATCGCCGCCCAGGCGTTCGTCCTGTTTCTGTTCTGGCGTCGGGCGGGGCTGCGTTACCGCCCCGACTTCCAGTGGCGCGGTGTGGGGCTCGCACAGACGGGGAAGGCCGCGGGCTGGGTCTTCGGCATGATCCTCGTCACGCAACTGGCCGGAATCATCCACAACCGCGTCGCCTCGCTCGCCGCCGACGACGGAGAGCCATCGCTCGCGGTGCTGCGCTTCGCGTGGTTGATCTTCATCCTGCCGCACTCGATCGTCACGGTTTCGCTCGGAACCGCCTACTTCACCCGGATGAGCGGCCACGCCCGTGACGGACGCCGCGATCTGCTGCGCGACGACATCGGGGCGAGCCTGCGCACGATCACGATGATCATGATGCTCGCCACGATCGGCCTCGCGGTCGTCTCCGGTCCGTTCGCCCGCATCTTCAGCAGCGACCCGGCGCTTGTCGAAGGAATGGCGCGCGTGCTCGTGGCCTTCGTCATCGGCCTGATTCCGTTCTCGACGCTGTTCATCACCCAGCGCGTGTTCTACGCGCTCGACGACACCCGCACCCCCTTCTTCATTCAGCTTGCCCAGGCGGGAATCTTCGTCGTGCTCGCTCTCGTGGTCGCGACCTTTCCCAGCCCCTGGATCGCTCCGGGAATTGCACTCGTCACGACGATCGCCGGCACAGCCCAAACGCTCATCTCGCTCGTCATCTTGCGCAAGCGCCTCGGCGGCATCGGGATGCGCCTGACCGCGCAGCGCACTGGCCTCTTCGCGCTCGCGGCGATTCCGGCGAGCGCCGTCGGCCTCGCGCTCGCCGTCACGATGGGTGCCTTCGAGGGGGGAGCGGCCCGTGAGAACGTCGGTACCGCGATCGTCACCATGGTGGCGATCGGCGGCGCCATGACGGTCACGTACGCGGGGGCGCTTTCGGTGCTGCGCGTTCCCGAGTTCAGCGCACTCGTCGACCCCGTCGCCCGGCGTCTGCGCCGCCGGTAAACACTCGGTGACGGGAATGACCATCCCCTGAACAGAGACGCGGCTCGGAATACCGGCGACCTAGACTGGGTTGGCCCTCCCACAGGCGCTCATCTCGCGTCTGACCGCTAACGAACTGAGGCTCCATGCGACAGGTCATCATCATCGGTTCCGGTCCCGCTGGCTACACGGCGGCCATCTATGCCGCCCGCGCCAACCTTTCGCCGCTCGTCATCGCCAGCTCGGTTGAGTTCGGCGGCGAACTCATGAAGACCACCGACGTCGAAAACTTCCCCGGCTTCCCCGAGGGCGTCATGGGCCCCGACCTGATGACCAAGATGCAGGCGCAGGCCGAGCGATTCGGCGCCGAGATCGTGTACGACGACGTCACCTCGCTCGAGCTCGACGGCCCGGTCAAGGCGGTCACGCTCGGCAACGGGGATCGCCACGAGGCGCTCGCGATCATCTACGCGACGGGCTCGGCCTACCGCAAGCTCGGGCTTCCCGACGAAGACCGCCTGTCGGGCTACGGCGTCTCGTGGTGCGCCACCTGCGACGGCGCATTCTTCCGCCAGAAGACCGTCGCGGTCGTCGGCGGCGGCGACTCGGCGATGGAGGAGGCCACGTTCCTCACCCGCTTCGCCGACAAGGTGTACCTGATCCACCGCAGCGAGACCTTCCGCGCCTCCCCCGCGATGCTCGACCGCGCGAAGGCCGACCCGAAGATCGAGTTCGTCACTAACGCCTCGGTCGCCCACATCTACGGCGGTGAGCTCGTCACCGGCGTCGGCATCGTCGACACCGTCACGGGCGAAGAGCGCACCCTCGACGTCAGCGGCCTGTTCATCGCGATCGGCGCCGATCCCCGCACGCACCTGGTGCACGGGATGCTCGACCTCACCGAGCAGGGAACGATCGCGGTCGACGGGCGCAGCTCTCGCACCTCCCTGCCGGGCGTCTTCGCCGCAGGCGACGTCGTCGACCCCACCTACAAGCAGGCCATCACCGCGGCGGGAAGCGGCTGTGCCGCCGCCCTCGACGCCCAGCACTACCTCGAGGGTCTCGGCGACGAGGTTCGTCAGGGCGCGACTATCGAGACCGTGAGCGCCTAAACGGGCCGCCTGCGAGCATCCCACCCCGTGTGAAGAAGTAAAAGGAGAGCAGCTATGTCCACCCGCGACGTCACCGACGCCACGTTTGAGGCCGAAGTTCTGAAGAGCGAGAAGACGATCATGGTCGACTTCTGGGCGCCCTGGTGCGGCCCGTGCCGCGCCGTGTCGCCGATCCTCGACCAAATCGCCGCCGAGAACGCCGACAAGATCGACATCGTCAAGATCAACGTCGACGACAACCCCGAAACGGCGATGAAGTACCAGATCACGTCGATTCCGGCGATGAAGGTGTTCCAGGGCGGCGAGGTCGTCAAGAGCGTCATCGGCGCCAAGCCCAAGCCGGCGCTGGAGGCCGACCTGGCCGAGTTCCTGGCGTAACGCCACCGTCAGCACGAACGTCATCGCGCGTCACGCTCTCCCCCGGCGCTGGTAGCGTCGGGGGAGACGCGCATCCGGGCGCGACCGGCCACCACGGAGACCTCATGAGCATTCCGCGCGAGGGGACAACGCTCGACCCCTGGTACGAGCAGTACGCGACGCGCACCGCCGGGCTGTCAGGCTCGGAGGTGCGGTCACTGTTTGCCGTGGCGTCGCGTCCCGAGGTGGTGTCGCTGGCTGGCGGCATGCCCTTCGTGTCGGCGCTGCCGCTGGATTCGATCGGCTCGGCGATGGAACGCGTCATGGCCGATCGCGGCGCGACCGCCTTGCAGTACGGCGCAGGACAGGGAACGCCCGAGTTGCGCGAGCGCATCCTGGAGGTGATGGCGCTCGAGGGCATTCACGCTGGCGTCGATGACGTCGTCGTGACGACCGGGTCGCAGCAGGCGCTCGACCTGGTTGCCAAACTCTTCCTCGACCCCGGCGACGTCGTTCTCGCCGAGTCGCCCTCGTACGTCGGCGCAATCGGCATCTTCCGCTCGTATCAGGCAGAGGTGTCGCACGTGGCGATGGACGCGGACGGCATGATTCCCGCGGCGCTGACCGAACGCATCCTGTCGTTGCGGGCTGCCGGGCGCCCCATCAAGCTGCTGTACCTGATCCCCAATTTCCAGAACCCCGGGGGAGTGACGCTCAGCTCGGCCCGACGCCTCGAGATCATCGACATCGCCCGCAGCCACGGCATCCTGATCCTCGAAGACAACCCCTACGGGTTGCTCTGGTTCGACCAGGCGCCGCCCCAGGCCATGCGCAGCGTCGAAACCGACGGCATCGTGTACCTCGGTTCGTTCTCGAAGACCCTGGCGCCGGGCTTCCGGGTCGGCTGGGCGCTCGCGCCGCACGGCATTCGCGAGAAGCTCGTGCTGGCCGCCGAGGCGTCGATCCTGTCGCCGAGCGTGCTCAACCAGATGGTCATCACCGACTACCTGACGAGCGCCGACTGGCGCGGACAAATCGACGTGTTCCGCGGCCTGTACAAAGAGCGCCGCGACGCCATGATCGACGCGCTGAATCACTATCTGCCCGACCTGACATGGACGATGCCCGGTGGCGGCTTCTACGTCTGGTTGACGCTGAGCCCCGGTCTCGACGCCAAGGGGATGCTCCCCCGCGCCGTCAAAGAACTCGTCGCCTACACGCCCGGTACCGCCTTCTTCGCCGACGGCGCCGGCCGGCAGCACCTCCGACTTGCCTTCTGCTACCCGACGCCCACGGACATTCGCGAGGGCATTCGCCGGCTGTCGACGGTCGTGCGGCAGGAACAGGAGCTGCTCGAGACCTTTGCTCCCACCGGGCCCATCGACCAGGTTCCCGACCAGCTTCGGCTCGGCAGTCACGTCATCTCTCCCCCGCCCAACCTCGGATAGGCCGCTATGTCGTCGTCTCTGTCTGCCTCACGGGTCGTCGTTCTTGCCGGCGGCATCTCGCACGAGCGCGACATCTCGCTCAAGTCGGGCCGGCAGGTTGCCGACGCTCTCGCCGCGCACGGCATTTCGGTCGAATTACGCGACCCCGATGCGTCCCTGCTGCCACGCCTCATGGCCGACCCGCCGGACGTCGTGTGGCCAGCGCTGCACGGAGCGAGCGGAGAAGACGGAGCTCTCCGCGGCCTTCTGGAGTTTCTCGGTCTTCCGTACGTGGGGTCATCGGCCCACGCGACCCGCCTCGCCTGGGACAAGCCGACGGCGAAGACCCTGGTTGAGCGCGCGGGGGTGCCGACGCCGCACTCGATCACGCTCACCCGCGATGCGTTCCGCGAATTGGGCGCCGAGAGCGTCTTGTCGGTCATGGGCCAAGAGCTGCCCCCTCCGCTGGCCGTGAAGCCGGCACAGGGAGGCTCGGCACAGGGCGTGAGCCTGGTCGGGAGCGACGAAGAACTGCGTCGAGCCATGGTGCTCGCGTATACATACTGCGATGTTGCGCTCGTCGAGCAGCAGATTGTCGGCACCGAGGTGTGCATCGGCATCATCGACACCGGTGACGGCCCCGTGGCCCTGCCGGCGGTGGAGATCGAGCCGAAGTCGGGCGTGTATGGCTTCGAGGCCCGCTATAACGCGGGGGAGACCACCTTCTACGCGCCCGCGCGCGTCGACGCGGCCACGGTCGAGCGCGCCACCGCCGTTGCGCTGGACGCGCACCGCGCACTGGGTCTTCGCCACCTCAGCCGCATCGACCTCATGATCGATGGGGCCGGAACCCCGTGGTTTCTCGAGGCCAGCGTCATGCCGGGGCTCACGGAAACCTCGACGCTCGCCCTCGCCCTCGACGCTGCGGGACACGACGTGGGGTGGGTCTACGCCGAGTTGGCGCACACGGCACTGCGCGATGCGGCCGGTTCCGCCTGATCGGTCGCCCTCCGTGCGCCGCTACTGAAAGCCGGGTTCGCCCAGCTCACCAAGGATGCGGTTCAGGTCGCCCACCGTCGCAAAATCGATCGTGACGGTTCCTTTGGTGCGGCCTAGGGACACCTTCACGCGGGTGTGGAGCCGGTCACCCAGCCGCTCCGCGATCTCGTCGAGCTGTGCCTGACGCCCCCCAGCCGCAGGCTTCTTGGCGGGCGTTTTTGGCTTCTGACCAGCCATTTGTTGTGCTGCGGCTTCCGCCTGGCGCACCGACAGCTCTTCGTTGACGATTTTGTCGGCGAGGCGCTCCATCAGGGGAGCCTCCCCGGTCGAGAGGATCGCGCGGGCGTGCCCGGCGCTCAACACGCCGGCAGCAACGCGCGCTTGAACGGGCGTCGGCAGCTTCAGCAGGCGCAGGGTGTTGGTGATCTGGGGGCGGGAGCGACCGAGGCGTTCGGCCAGTTGCTCCTGGGTGATGCCGAAATCCTCGAGAAGCTGCTGGTAGGCGCTCGCCTCTTCCAACGGATTGAGTTGGGCGCGGTGCAGGTTTTCGAGCAACGCGTCGCGCAGCATGTTTTCGTCGCTCGTGTTGCGCACCACCGCCGGGATGGTTTCGAGCCCCGCGATCGTCGATGCCCGCAGCCGTCGCTCGCCCATGATGAGCTCATAGCGAGCCTCTCCTGGAGCCGCGCCCGCGCGATCGCGCACAACGATGGGCTGGAGAACTCCAAACTCCCGCACAGAGTGCACGAGTTCCGCGAGCTCCTCTTCGCGAAACTCCGTACGGGGCTGCTGGGGGTTGGGAACCACGTCGGCGGGGGCCACCGCAATGAGTCGGGCACCGGGCACCTCACCCAGACCATCGTCGGGGTTCGCGGCCTGGGGGAAGAACACGTCGACGGGGCGATCACCGGCTCCGGTAGGAATGAGCGCGCCAATTCCCCGGCCGAGTCCCGTTCGCTTGGGTGCCGCCATTAGGCCACCGCCCCTCTCATTGCGATCTCCGCGGCCGCCTCGAGATAGGACAGCGAGCCAGGAGAGTTGTGGTCATAGCTGATGACGGTCTGTCCGTAACTGGGGGCCTCACTGATGCGGACAGAGCGCGGGATGAGCGTGTTCAGAACTTGCTGGGGAAAGTGCTCGCGCACATCCGCCACCACCTGATTCGCGAGGTTCGTGCGAGCGTCGTACATCGTCAGCAGGATGGTGCTGACGCGCAGCTCGGGATTCAAGTGGCGCTCGATCAGCTGAATGCTGTTGAGCAGTTGGCTCAGGCCCTCCAGGGCGTAGTACTCGCACTGGATCGGAATGAGAACCTCGCGCGCGGCGACGAAGGCATTGATCGTCAGCAGCCCGAGCGAGGGAGGACAGTCGATGAAAACGTAGTGAACAGGGTCATCGGCCTCGGCGAGGTACAACTCAACCGCGGTGCGTAGCCGCTGTTCGCGGGCAACAAGCGACACGAGCTCGATCTCGGCGCCCGCGAGGTGAATTGTGGCGGGCACGCAGTAGAGACGCTCGAACTCAGGGCTCTTCTGAACCACCTCGTCGATGGTCGCCTCTCCGACGATGACGTCGTACACGCTGGGCGTCTCCGCGCGATGCTCAACGCCCAAGGCGGTGGAGGCGTTGCCCTGCGGGTCCAAATCGATGACGAGCACGTGGGCACCCTGTCGGGCGAGTGCGGCGGCCAAGTTGACGGTGGTCGTCGTCTTGCCGACCCCGCCCTTCTGGTTGGCGACCGTGATCACACGAGCGCTCGACGGGAGGGGAAACTGCTGCGCTTCCACCGCTTGTCGACGGCGGGTGATGTCGGCGACTTCTCGAGCGAGGGGAGTGGACCCGTCGTAGGGAGAGTGCGTCGTCACGACTACCTTCCAGTCGATGTTTCACGTGAAACAGTGGCACGGCTTCGGCCACTGGCGAGCGTCCGAATCAGGAGGCCTCGACCACTGTAGCCCGAAAGAGGCGCGTCGGTTCCGGCACGACGCCCTCGCCAAGAATCAGCACCTCGGGCTCAGACAGGCGGGCGGCCCGGCGCTGCTTGGCGCTCTCCTCGATCTCTACCTCGAGGCGCGCTCCCTTGAGAAAGAGCATCTCTCCCCCCGGCGCGAGAAGGGGTCGGGTCATCGGGATCAGCTGGCGCAACGCCTTGACCGCGCGTGCCGTTACCTGATCAAACGGCCCAGCGTCGATCGCTTCCTCTGCCCGCGCACGCAGCACCGTGACGTTCCGCAATCCGAGGCGGCGCGACTCGTCGAGCAGCCATTCGGTGCGCCGCTCCATCGGCTCAATCAGCACAACCTCGACGTCCGGTCGCGCGATCGCGAGGACGAGCCCGGGTAAACCCGCGCCGCTCCCCACATCGGCGACTCGACCGCCCACGCGGAGGTACGGGGCCACCAGCGCGCAGTTGATGATGTGGCGCGTCCAGAGCCGCTGGCGCTCGATCGGGCCGATCAGACCCAACTCTTCGCCGACGTCGGCGAGGCGCTGGGCGAACGACCGCGCCACATCGATCTCCGCCCCGAACAGCGAGGCCGCGCTCGCAGGCTCCGGCTCGACGTCGGAATGTTTCACGTGAAACGTCCTAGGCGCGGCGAATGACGGTGTGGCGCTCCGCGCCCTCACCCTCAGACTCCGAGGTGAAGCCACGCTCGGCGACGATGTCG
Organism: Microcella sp.; assembly: GCF_046293215.1. Classification (GTDB taxonomy): domain Bacteria; phylum Actinomycetota; class Actinomycetes; order Actinomycetales; family Microbacteriaceae; genus Microcella. Next base: position 123,271 of record NZ_JBKBPI010000008.1, read on the forward strand.
TGGACGAGCTTGCGCTCGTAACTCGACATCGGAGGCAGTGCGGCTGACGACGCGCCAGCATCGATGCGTTCGATGGCGCGATCGACCAGACGCGCCAACTCGGTCGCCCGAGCGTCGCGCGAACCCGCAATGTCCAGAATCAGTCGCGAAAACTCACCGGTCTTCACGTGCACGGCCAGACGCGTGAGTTCCTGCAACGCACTGACCGTCTCGGGCTTTGACAGCAGCCGCAGGGCGTCACGGTCGTCAGCATCGACGGAGAGATAGACCCGGCCCCCGCGCTCGTCGATCTCGATGTCACCATCCAGATCAGCGATGTCCAGAAGTTCTTCGAGGTAGTCCGCAGCGATGTCGCCCTCGTCGGCAACGGACGACGGGGGAGCGGTGCGAGTGGTTTCGGTCATGGCCTAACGACCGCCCTTCTTGTTCTGCTTCTTCGCGCGCGCTTTCGACACGGGTTGCTGACGCTGTGTCTTGACGGGCTCCTCAACGGCAACGGCACCACCCGCGTCGTCCGCGGGATCCGGCAGGCCCTTCTTCTGACGCTTCTTCGCCAGACGTGCTTCGCGTGCGAGCGCCGCCTCGCTTCCGGGAGTCGGCATGTTTCGGATGACGATGAACTGCTGGACCATGGTCCAGATGTTCGAGACGAACCAGTAGAACATCACGCCCAACGGGAAGAAGGCGCCCGAGAAGACGAAGACCAACGGCAGCAGGTACAGCAGGATCTTCTGCTGGCGATACATGGGGGAGTTCTTCATCTCGGGCGACTGGTTCTTCGCCATGATCTGAAGCTGCGTGAGGAACTGCGATCCGGTCATGAGAATGACCAGGACGATCGCAATGATGATGACCGCGACGTTTCCGTCACTCGTCGCCATGGTGAGGCCGAGCGGGGCCACCCCGAACAGGCTCGCGCTTCCGAACTCCGTCGAGAGTTCCGGGGTCAGCAGACCCACGCTGTCGCGGCCGGCATAGGCGTCGTTGAGCACCGAGAACAGGCCGAAGAAGATCGGCATCTGCAGCAGCAGGGGCAGGCACGACGACAGGGGGTTCGTCCCGTGCTTCTTGTAGAGGTTCATGGTTTCGCGCGACATCGCTTCGCGCGAGAACTGGTCTTTCTTACCGCGGTACTTGTCTTGAATCTTCTTGAGCTCAGGCGAGATCTCGAGCATCTTGCGCTGAGACTTGATCTGCCGCACGAAGACGGGGATCAACAACGCGCGAATCACGATGACGAGCCCAACGATGGACAGCACCCACGTGACGCCGGCCGCCGACTCGAGGCCGGCGAGCATCAGCAGCGAGTGGAAGCCAACGAGAATCGCTTCGATCACCCACTTGATGGGCCAGAGGAGTGTTCCGAAGAAACCCAGTTCCATGACGGGGTTACGCCTTTCTATCGAGGACGATGAAGCCGAAGCGGGTAACGCGATAGGGGGAGTGCTCGCGAACCGGAGGATCGTCGACACCTCCGGCCGCCCACGGGTGGCATCGCGCAAGTCGTCGCACAGTCAACCAGCTTCCGCGTAGAACGCCGTGCTGCTGAACCGACTGCAAGCCGTAGGCCGAGCAACTGGGGTAGTACCGACATACATCGCCGTACAGCGGAGAGATGACTGCCCGATACACGTGAAGAACGGCGACAACGGCGTTGCGGGGAATCAGCGACAGCAACCGAAACGCACTCACCACGGGGTGGTCTGTCACGCGTTCACCGCCCGCCGAATGGATGTGGTCAGCTGCTCCCGCAGGGTATCCCACGTCACCTCGGCTGCCGCTGGGAGCATGCGAACCACCACGACGTTTCCGACCGGGATGGTCGAGATCAGTTCTGCACACACCGCGCGCCCCCGGCGCTTGACGCGATTGCGTACGACAGCGCCCCCGACAGCCTTCGACACGATGATGCCGAAGCGTGCGGGGGCGGTTGTCATGCTGCTGCGGGCGTACACCACGGCCGCGGGGCTTGCTGCTTTACGCCCTCGGCGCATGGTCTCGCGGAAGTCGGCACCCGACCTCACCCGATGGGCGCGGGCGAGCACGGCGCGACGAAGCCCTAGGCCGAGAGTTCGGTGCGGCCCTTGCGACGGCGGTTCGCGAGAATCGCGCGGCCGGCGCGGGTGCGCATGCGAAGGCGGAAGCCGTGCACCTTGGCGCGACGACGGTTGTTGGGCTGGAACGTACGCTTGCTCATGATGGTCTCCTCGGCCCCTCGAGGGAGCGACGATGTGGGGTCTGCTGGCTCGTGGGCGCGCGCCGCACGGCAGAAGTCAACCGGTTAACAATAGGCTTCGGGACACGCCCGGTCAAACGGGAAGCAGCCCGCCGCGCATTATCGTCGCCCTGGCGCGCACCAGTGGTAACGACACGGTTGGCGAACTACAGTAGGCCCACGGCACGCCAGAGGGATGCTCGACGTCGTCCCCGCGACGCCACACCGACCTGCACCGACGAGAGGGACACTGCGCCATGACCGACGACACCGAACCCGTCAGCGCACTATGGGATTCGGTGAAGGCACACCTCGTCGCAGACGACCGCATCACCCCGCAGCTCGTCGGCTTTATCAACCTCGTTGTTCCCCGCGGCGTTATGGCCGGCACCCTCTACCTGGAAGTGCCGAACGAACTGACCCGCGGCATGCTCGAACAACGCATCCGCCTCCCGCTGCTCGCCGCGATCACCGCGGTGGCGGGCGATGACATCTCAAGCTTCGCCATCGTTGTGAATCCGGACATGCAGGCGGAGACGTTCGACGCGGCACCCGAGCTCAGCGACCAGCCCACAGCATCCGGCTATATCGAGCAGCCGGCGTCGCCGGCGCCGATCGATGTCGCCTCACGTCGCGGTGACAGTCGGCTCAACGACAAGTACAGCTTCGACAACTTCGTGATTGGCGGGTCGAACCGCTTCGCTCACGCCGCAGCCGTCGCCGTGGCCGAGGCGCCCGCGAAGGCGTACAACCCGCTGTTCGTCTACGGGGAATCGGGGCTCGGCAAGACCCATCTGCTGCACGCGATCGGTCACTACGCCGAGAACCTCTATCCCGGGATCCGCGTGCGGTACGTGAGCTCGGAAGAGTTCACCAACGACTTCATCAATTCGATCGCCAACAACCGCGCAAGCCTGTTCCAGTCGCGCTACCGCGAGATCGACATTCTGCTGATCGACGACATCCAGTTCCTGCAGGGCAAGGACTCCACGCAGGAGGCGTTCTTCCACACCTTCAATACGCTGCACGATCACAACAAGCAGGTCGTCATCACCTCCGACCTCCCGCCTAAGCACCTCACGGGCTTCGAAGACCGCATGCGCAGTCGGTTCGAGTGGGGACTCATTACCGATGTCCAGGCGCCCGACCTCGAAACGCGTATCGCGATCCTGCGCAAGAAGGCACAAAACGACCGACTGCAAGTGCGCGACGATGTGCTGGAGTACATGGCGTCGAAGGTCTCCAGCAACATCCGAGAGCTGGAAGGCACGCTCATCCGTGTCACGGCGTTCGCGAACCTGAACCGCACACCCGTCGACCTGCAGCTCGTGCAGACCGTACTGAAAGATCTGATCACGCTCGACGAAGACAACGTCATCGCGCCGGTCGACATCATCAATCACACGGCCGCCTACTTCAAGCTGACGGTCGACGACCTCTATGGATCGTCGCGCTCGCAGGCGGTCGCCACCGCACGACAGATCGCTATGTATCTGTGTCGCGAACTGACGAACCTGTCGCTGCCAAAGATTGGGCAGCTGTTCGGTAACCGCGACCACACCACGGTCATGTACGCCAACAAGAAGATCAGCGAGCTCATGAAGGAGCGCCGCTCGATCTACAACCAGGTCACCGAGTTGACCAGCCGCATCAAGCAGAACCACCGCTACAGCTAGCGGCAGCGGGCGCCCTCACAGCGTTCACTCAGAGTCAAAAAACCCGGGATTCCGGGCTTTTTGTCGTGCCGTCACAGAAGAACACCAGGTTCAGCGGTGTTTACCCACACTGGGGACAGCCTGTGGAAAACGCCGAGCTCGCTTGGGGATGAATTGCGGACAGTGCGCCAAAGGGTGTGAGCGGATGCTCGAACCGCCTCCGCGTCATCCCCTTAACATTCCGCCGATCCCGGACCAGTTTCCACAAGTTACACACATGTGGTTTCCCGTCATCACGGGCATCGAGCAGGGTTGTCCACACTGTGCACAGCGGTTAACGCTCTTATTTCTTGTTCTTCTTCATGATGGTCAGGAGATAACCCTTGTCGGGGCACAGAACCACAATCGTTTCCCTCGAGCGCTGTGCCAGTATGGGACTCCCGGCACTCCCGGCACTCCCGGATCGCCCGACGGAAGAGGGAATCGACGTGAAGTTCCAGGTCAATCGCGATGTCTTCAGCGACGCCGTGTCGTTCGCTGTTCGCCTCCTTCCCCAGCGCACGACACTGCCGATCCTCTCCGGCGTGCTGCTGCGTGCCGAAAACGGCACCGTGACCCTGTCGTCGTTCGACTACGAAGTGTCAGCGCAGACCAGCATCACCGCCGATGTCGAGACCGACGGCACCGTCTTGGTGTCCGGGCGCCTCTTGGCCGACATTGCCTCCCGGTTGCCCAACGCTCCCGTCGAGTTCTCGCTCGACGACAACAAGGTCGCCGTGCGGTGCGGATCAGCGCGATTCGCGCTGTCGCTCATGCCGGTGGAGGAGTACCCGAGCCTTCCGGTCATCGACGGAGACAGTGGGCTGCTGCCGGGTGAGGCCTTCGCCGACGCCGTCTCACAGGTTGCCGTCGCCGCCTCCCGCGATGACGTCACGCCGGTCATCACGGGTGTGCAGCTCGAAACGTCGGGAACCTCGCTGTCGTTGGTCGCAACCGACCGCTATCGCGTTGCCGTCCGCGGGATCGACTGGGAGTCGACGGGGACGTCCGACGGCACGACGGCACTCGTGCCCGCGCGCACGCTGTCGGAGACCGCGAAAATCTTCGCGCACTCGGCCCAGGTCACCGTGACGATCGTCAGCGGTGGCGATCGTGAGCTCATCGCGTTCTCGGCCGACAACAAGACCGTGACATCCCTGTTGATCAAGGGAAACTTCCCACCCGTCAAGCGGCTGTTCCCAGAGTCGCCCGAGAACTACGCCGTGATGAACACGGCAGAGCTCATCGAGGCGACCCGTCGTGTCGCCCTCGTGCTTGAGCGTGACGCGGCGCTCCGGTACAGCTTCAGCGACGACGGCCTCACTCTCGAGGCGATCGGCAGTGAGAACGCGCAGGCGCAAGAGACGATCGACGCGCACCTCTCGGGGGAGAGCACGGTCGTGTCGCTCAAGCCCCAGTTCCTCATCGACGGCCTGTCGGCCGTGCACTCGGAATTCGTGCGCATCTCGTTCACGAAGACCGATAACCCGGGTAAGCCCGGCCCCGTGTTGATTACGAGCCAGACCTCGAAAGATCAGGCCGGCTCTGACAGCTACCGTTACCTGCTGCAGCCGAACCTGCTGCTGCGCTAGCTCGCGGCGCACTCGGAGCGCTGTGCACGTTACCCATCTAAGCCTCGCCAACTTTCGCAACTACGCTCGCGCCGAGCTCGCCCTCGCCGCCGGGCCGACTCTGCTGGTTGGCCGTAACGGGCAGGGCAAGACCAATCTTGTCGAGGCCATCAGCTATCCGTCTCTCGGTGGATCACACCGCGTTGCCGGTGATGCCGCGCTCGTTCGCGCCGGCGAGGATGCCGCCATCGTCAGAATGCGCGTTGCCCACGACGACCGCGCGATCGTCGTGGAGCTTCAGCTCAACAAGTCGGGAACCAATCGCGCGCAGGTCAACGGGTCGGTGGTGCGCATGCGTGAACTGCCGCGCTACGTCCATACCGTCTTGTTCGCTCCCGAAGATCTCGCGCTGGTGCGTGGTGAACCCTCGGGCAGGCGCGCATTTCTGGATGCTCTTGTCGTTCAGCGTTCGCCGCGCATGGCGGGCACCATCGGCGACTACGAGCGGGTCCTGCGACAGCGTAATTCGCTCCTCAAGTCGGCCAGGGCCTCTCGTCTGTCGGCCGACACTCTCACGACCCTCGATGTCTGGGACGAGCGGCTTGTTACTCTTGGCGTCGAGATCATGGCCGCACGAATGGCCCTTGTCGCGGAATTGCGCCCCCACCTCGCCGCCGGGTATTCCGCTGTCGCCGGGGATGATCACGCGGCGACCATGGGAATGCGCCACTCGGCTGCCGACCCGGGGGGCGATGCACCCCTGGATGACCGGGACGAACTCGACACCGATCGGGCGGCGGAGCAGTTTCGCTTCTCGCTTGCCGAACGCCGCCGCGCAGAACTAGAGCGCGCCATCACCCTCGTCGGTCCCCACCGCGACGATCTGGTGCTGACGCTCAACGACCTTCCCGCGCGCACGCACGCCAGCCACGGGGAGAGCTGGTCATACGCACTCGCCCTCAAGCTGGCCGCCGCCCGTGTTCTGCGCGCCGACGCCGTCGCGGGTGATCCCATCGTGATCCTCGACGACGTGTTCGCCGAACTCGACGAGGGCCGCCGCGAGCGACTGGCTGACGCCGTCGCCGACTTCGAGCAGGTTCTCATCACGGCGGCCGTTGAGAACGACGTGCCCGAACGCTTGGCGGCCACCCGCATCCCGATCGTCGCGGGCACCATTCCCGTCACGGATGAGGGCGGCGACGCATGACCGATGACGATGAGGTCGGCCCCGAGAGTGAAGCGAGCGCGGTCTATCGCCGACTGCGACGCGTCTTCGGTGATCCTGCGATGCGATCGAGGGATGCACGACGCCGTTCACGACACACTCCCGGTTCGTCGACGCCCTACGGCACCGGACGCGACCCGGCGGGCCTCGGGGACGTCCTGGACGGCGTCAGTCGCACCATGGGCTGGACGTCACCGCTTGCGCGGGGCGAATTGCTGACGTCATGGTCAGAGCTCGTCGGCCCGGAGGTGGCGTCGCACACCGAACCGGTCGGCATTGAGGACGGCGTCCTGTCGGTGCAGTGTGATTCCACCGCCTGGGCCACGCAGTTGCGCATGATGCGGAGCGAGATGGTCACCTCGATCACCCGCCGTTTTCCCGATGCGCAGATCTCGAGCATCCGATTCATCGGCCCGAGTGCCCCCAGCTGGAAGCGTGGGCCGCGATCGATCCCGGGACGCGGTCCACGCGATACCTACGGCTGAGACGACGAATCAGTCCACAACGCGCGAGAAATCTCCCCAGAGGGCCCTTTACGCGCCGCTGAGAGGGCTTCCATTGATAGGATGGACCCCGTGACCACCACCCCTCATCCAGACAATTACGGCGCGGCCAACATTCAGGTTCTGGAAGGGCTCGAGGCGGTGCGCAAGCGCCCCGGCATGTACATCGGGTCAACCGGCCCTCGCGGCCTCCACCACCTCGTGTACGAGATCGTCGACAACTCTGTTGACGAGGCCCTCGCCGGGCACTGCGACACCATCCACGTGACGATCCTTCCGGACGGTGCCGTGCGCGTCGTCGACAACGGACGCGGAATCCCGGTCGACGAACACCCCGTTGAGAAGCGGTCAACCGTCGAGGTTGTGCTGACGGTGCTGCACGCCGGCGGAAAGTTCGGCGGCGGAGGCTACGCGGTGTCGGGTGGTTTGCACGGCGTCGGATCGTCCGTCGTCAACGCGCTGTCCCAGCGACTCGAGGTCGCGGTCAAGCGCCAAGGCTTCGAATGGACTCAGAGCTACACGGTGGGTGTGCCGGATGCGCCGCTCGCGAAGGGCCGCGCCGTCGAGGGAACCGGTACGACGATCACCTTCTGGCCAAGCTCCGACATCTTCGAGACCGTTGAATTTGACTACGAGACGCTCCGCACGCGTTTTCAGCAAATGGCGTTCCTCAACAAGGGCCTGCGCATCACGATCACCGATGAGCGGGCGCACCCCGAAACCGACGACCAGCCGGCAAGCGAGCCTCGGCACGACGAGTTCCTATACGAAAAGGGCCTCGTCGACTACGTCGAACACCTGAACGCGTCAAAGAAGACCGATGTTGTGCATCCCGAGATCATCGCGTTCGAGTCGGAAGACACCGAGCGCACGATTGCTCTCGAGGTCGCCATGCAGTGGACGACCGCCTACAGCGAGAGCGTGCACACCTACGCGAACACCATCAACACCCACGAGGGGGGCACGCACGAAGAAGGATTTCGGGCGGCCCTCACGACCCTCGTGAACCGGTACGCGCGCGAGAAGAACCTCATCAAAGAGAAGGAAGAAAACCTCTCCGGCGATGACGTGCGCGAAGGACTCACCGCCGTGATCTCGATCAAGCTCGGCGAGCCGCAGTTCGAAGGCCAGACGAAGACGAAGCTCGGCAACACCGAGGCGAAGTCGTTCGTGCAGAAGGTCACGGGTGAGTTCCTGGGTGACTGGTTTGAGCGCAACCCGCAGCAGGCGCGCGATGTCATTCGCAAGGCTCAGCAGGCGGCGGCCGCCCGCATCGCGGCACGCAAGGCGCGCGAACAGACCCGACGCAAGGGCCTGCTCGAATCCGGCGGCATGCCCGGCAAGCTCAAAGACTGCCAGTCGAAAGATCCGTCGATCAGCGAGATCTTCATCGTCGAGGGCGACTCGGCCGGCGGCTCGGCCGTGCAGGGGCGCAACCCCGAAACGCAGGCGATTCTGCCGCTGCGCGGAAAGATTCTGAACGTCGAGAAGGCGCGCCTCGATCGCGCGCTCGGCAACGCCGAGGTGCAGGCGATGATCACCGCCTTCGGCGCCAACATCGGCGAAGACTTCGACCCCGACAAGGTTCGGTACCACAAGATCGTCTTGATGGCTGATGCCGACGTCGACGGCCAGCACATCACGACGCTGCTGCTGACGCTGCTGTTCCGGTACATGCGTCCGCTGATCGACCGGGGTTATGTCTACCTTGCCCAGCCGCCGCTCTACCGCCTCAAGTGGTCGAACGCCGAGCACGAGTACGTGTTCAGCGACCGCGAGCGTGACGCTCTGCTCGAGGCGGGGCTCGCCGCGGGCAAGCGCATCCCGAAAGACAACGGCGTGCAGCGCTACAAGGGTCTTGGCGAGATGAACCACCAAGAGCTGTGGGACACGACCATGAACCCCGAGACGCGCACCCTCATGCAGGTCACGCTCGAAGACGCCGCGGTCGCCGACAGCGTCTTCGCCACGCTCATGGGTGAAGACGTAGATGCTCGGCGCACCTTCATCCAGCAAAACGCCAAAGACGTTCGCTTCCTCGATATCTGATCGGGCGCGCACGACGCGCACCGAGCATCCCGAACACCACCACGTAAAGGAATCCGATGGCTGACGAGCCCACCGCCCCCGACGAGGAGTTCGGCGCCGGCGGCCGCATCACGCAGGTCGACCTGCAACTAGAGATGCAGCGGTCGTACCTCGACTACGCCATGAGCGTCATCGTCGGGCGCGCGCTGCCGGACGTGCGCGACGGACTCAAGCCCGTGCACCGCCGAGTTCTGTACGCGATGTACGACGGCGGCTACCGGCCCGACAAGGCGTTCTCGAAGTGCTCCCGCGTCGTCGGCGACGTCATGGGGCAGTTCCACCCGCACGGCGACTCGGCCATCTACGACGCCCTGGTGCGCCTCGTGCAGCCCTGGTCGATGCGCTACCCGCTCGCCGCGGGTCAAGGAAACTTCGGCTCGCCCGGCAACGACGGCGCCGCAGCGCCTCGATACACCGAGACCAAGATGGCCCCGCTCGCCATGGAGATGGTGCGCGACATCGACGAAGAGACCGTCGACTTCCAGGACAACTACGACGGGCGCACGCAAGAGCCGTCGATCCTGCCCTCCCGCTTCCCGAACCTGCTGGTCAACGGCTCCGTCGGTATCGCGGTCGGCATGGCCACGAACATCCCCCCGCACAACCTGCGGGAGGTGGCCGATGCCGCCCTCTGGCACCTCGCGAACCCCGACGCGTCGCGCGAGGAACTGCTGGATGCGTGCCTGCAGCGCGTGAAGGGGCCCGACTTCCCGACTGGCGCCCAGATTCTCGGCGTCAAGGGCATCCAAGACGCCTACCGCACGGGCCGGGGCTCGATCACGATGCGCGCCGTCGTCACGGTCGAGGAGATCCAGAACCGCACCTGCCTCGTCATCACCGAGCTGCCCTACCAGGTCAACCCCGACAACCTGGCGATCAAGATCGCCGACCTCGTCAAGGAAGGCAAGCTCGCCGGCATCGCCGACATCCGCGACGAGTCGTCGGGCCGCACCGGTCAGCGCCTCGTCATCGTGCTGAAGCGCGACGCGGTCGCCCGGGTTGTGCTGAACAACCTGTACAAGCAGACCCAACTGCAAGACAACTTCGGCGCGAACATGCTCGCGATCGTCGACGGTGTGCCGCGCACGCTGACCCTTGACCAGTTCATCTCGTACTGGGTGGAGCACCAGGTCGAGGTGATTGTTCGGCGCACCGAGTACCGCCTGAAGAAGGCCGAGGCCGACGCCCACATTCTGCGCGGATACCTCAAGGCGCTCGACGCACTCGACGAGGTCATCGCCCTGATCCGCCGCTCGCAGACGACGGAGGAAGCCCGCGACGGGCTCATGGAACTGCTCGGCGTCGATGAGCTGCAGGCGACGGCGATCCTCAACCTTCAGCTGCGTCGCCTCGCGGCGCTTGAGCGGCAGAAGATTCAGGAACAGGCCGACGAACTCGAGCGGCTCATCGCCGACTACAAAGAGATCCTGGCGAGCCCCGAGCGCCAACGGCAGATCATCAGCGACGAGCTGAGCGAGATCGTCGCCCGCTACGGCGACGACCGCCGAACCGAGATCATGTACGGCTTCGACGGCGACATGAGCGTCGAAGACCTGATCCCGGTCGAAGAGATGGTCGTCACCGTGACCCGCGGCGGGTACATCAAGCGCACGCGCAGCGATAACTACCGCTCGCAGCACCGCGGTGGGAAGGGTGTGCGGGGCGCGCAGTTGCGCGCCGATGACGTGGTCGAGCACTTCTTCGTCACCACGACACATCACTGGTTGCTGTTCTTCACCACCACCGGGCGCGTCTATCGCCTCAAGACCTACGAGATTCAGGAAGCGGGTCGTGACGCGAAGGGCCAGCACGTGGCCAACCTGCTGGCGCTGCAGCCTGAAGAAGAGATCGCGCAGATTCTCGACATCTCCGACTACCAAGCGGCGCCGTACCTCGTGCTCGCGACGCGCGCCGGTCAGATCAAGAAGACCGCCCTCGGTGAGTACGACACGAACCGCACGGGCGGCATCATCGCCATCAACCTGCGCGAGGGCGATGAGCTGGTGTCGGCGATGCTGACCCACGAAACCAGCGACATCCTGCTGGTGTCTCGGGGCGGTATGTCGCTGCGGTTCACCGCTGACGACCAGGCATTGCGCCCCATGGGTCGGTCCACCGCCGGTGTGACCGGCATGAAATTCCGCGGGGGCGACGAGCTGTTGGCTGCCGATGTGGTGACCGACGATGGCTACGTCTTTGTCGTGACCGAGGGCGGATACGCGAAGCGCACCGCGGTCGACCAGTACCGCGTACAGGGTCGTGGGGGTCTCGGCATTAAGGTGGCGAAGTTGAGCGACGACCGCGGCGGCCTCGCCGGCGGTCTAATCGTCAGCGACGATGACGAGGTGCTCGTGGTCATGCAGTCCGGTAAGGTCGTGCGGTCGTCTGTCGCCGAGGTTCCGGCCAAGGGACGAGACACCATGGGCGTCGTCTTCGCACGTTCCGACGACGACGACCGCATCATCGCCATCGCCCGAAACAGTGAGCGAAACCTGGCGACCACCGAGGCCGATACGGTAGACACGACCGACGGCACCGAACCCGCAGCCAACCCGGCCGCGGATGCAGGGAAGGACACCGCCTCGTGAGTACTGTTGCTGAGAAGCTTCAACGCAAGTCGCAGCGCACCGTCGGCGCCAAGCAGGTTCGACTGAAGCTGGTCTACATCGACTTCTGGTCGGCCGTGAAGCTGTCGTTCCTCATTGCGCTCTGCGGTGCCGTTGTTCTCGTCGTGGCGGCCTTCTTCATCTGGGTGGTCGTCTCCAGCCTCGGCGTGCTCGAACGGGTTGACGGATTGTTCGGCGAGATTCTGGGCGAGGATTCCCCGAGCGTCATGGAGCTGTTCTCGCTCGGCCAGGTCATGCTGTTCGCGATCATCCTCGGTGTGATCAACCTCGTCTCCATGACCGCAATCGGCGCGATTTCGGCGCTCCTCTACAACCTCAGCGTTAAGGTCACCGGCGGGCTGCTCGTCGGGTTCACCAACAACTGATTCCGACCCTCGAGCGGTGGGCCGAGATGGCCTCGCCGAATTGGGGGAAGGAGGCCGGGTCGTGTAGAGTCGTCCCCGGTCTGAGGGGCTATAGCTCAGGCGGTTAGAGCGCTTCGCTGATAACGAAGAGGTCCCAGGTTCAAGTCCTGGTAGCCCCACTGCAATTTTCTGTCTCGCCGCCGCTCCTGCGGCGCGACCCCGCTCCCGCGAGACGAGCGCGGTCGTCTCGCTCCGCGGCCACGGCTAGACTGGAAACCCTCCGGGGCCTTAGCTCAATTGGTAGAGCGCCTGCTTTGCAAGCAGGAGGTCAGGGGTTCGATTCCCCTAGGCTCCACCAAAAGTTCGAAAGTCGAAACTTGCCCCGCTTGAATGCGGGGCATTTTCGTTGTTGCTACCGGGCCTGCGCTGTAGGTGTTGATTCTCTGCGAAGTCACGGTGTCGACACCGGCCTGGGGCTGCAGCTCGACGTTCTCGTTCTCGTCCACGATGATGCGCGTGAACAAGGCTTGGTTCAGGAACCGGCGTTCAGCGGGTTCGCAACGCAGGTACAACCCTTGCAGATCGGTGAGCACGGCGAGCATGTCTTCGAGGCCTTCACGGGCGTCCGCGTAGCGGGAATGCAGGCTGTCGAGCCTGGTCTGGATCGCGCCGAGTGCGTTCTGGATTCGGTCTTGCTCGCTCTTCAACAGATCGACCGGGATCGCATCGGCGTAGTGCGCCTGCACGAGCTTCAACCGTTCGGACTCGAGGCGAGCCTTCTGCTCGGTGAGTGCCGCGCGCTCGTCGCTGGCCCCGCCTTCGAGCCTGTCGAACACCTCGTGCAGAATCTTCCCAACCCCGGCAGCTTGGTCTTCGGTGAGTGACTTCGTGGCGTATGCCTGCTCGACTTTCAGTTCGATCCGCTCCACCAGGATCGCACTTCGCGTGCAACTCGTGGTTTTGCGACGGCGACCTGAGCAGGAGAAGTAGTCGTACCGTTCGCCCGTGTTTCCCTGCGGACGTTCAAGCATGAGCTTTGCCCCACAGGAGCAGTAGAGCGCGCCTTTGAGGTAGTGGTCGTGCTTCTGCGGTCGCTGACCTCGCTGGTTGTTGCGGTCGAGAATCTGCTGCACTTTCGACCAGACCTCGGGTGTGACCATCACGTCGTGGCTGCCCTCGTAGACTGCGCCCTGAAACGTGACGAGGCCCTTGTAATACGGGTTCGTGAGTACCTTGTGCAGCATCGTTGTGGTGAGGGGCTTCTCAGGATGCTTCGGTGTCGGTCTCGTGGTCAGGCCGCGCCGATTCACTTCCTCGGTGAGCATCGAGAGTGTCCAGTCGCCATTCGCGTAGCTCTCGAACGCAAACTTCACAAGGTCGAATCTGTCGGGATCAGTGGTGACCTCGCGAATCTCGGCACCGTTCTCGGTGGTTCGCACGTTGAGGTAGCCGAGCGGGGCACGACCGGGAGTGCCACCCATGACTGCTTTCTGCCGGAGGCCCTTCACCACCTCCTGCGCGAGGTTCAGCGAATAGAACTCCGCGATCGTGGCAAGGATGCCGTGCATTAGCATCCCCGACGGCGACTCGTCGATGTTCTCAGTGACCGACACTAGCTGGATGCTGCGCCCGCGTAGCGTTGCATGGATCACGGCATCATCAAGGCGGTTCCTTGCCATGCGATCGACCTTGTTGATAATGCAGAACTGCACGGGGTTCACCGCCACATATTCCAGCATCTCCTGCAGCGCTTTACGGTTTGCGGTCTTCGCCGATTCGCCTGGCTCGATGAACTCTTTGACGATCACTGCCCCGAGCGAGGCGGCTTTCTTCTCGGCGGCTTCGCGTTGTGCAGGGATCGAGAGACCTTCTTCGAGGCCGTTGCGGGTGGCTTGATCCTTGGTCGAGACTCGCAGGTATGACACCGCGAGCGGGGTGCCATCACCGGGGGCGGGCTGCGGTTTGGCTTTGGCTGCTTGGGTAGCGAGCTTGCGGAGCGAGTCGAGGTCGAGACCGGCAGGGAGACCTAGGAGAGTCATTGCGATTGCCTTTCGTCAGGCAGCACCGAGCATGACTCGCTGCTGCGTGACGTGGCGGTCAGATTCGCAAGAGAGAAAGAACACTGCACTCCGGGCAATCGCCGGGGCCGTGTCGCAAGGGGTGCCACGTCTTGCTTGAGTATCTGTCTACGATGCTACTGCTTCACCGCGAGGGCGTCTTGGAAGAACCGGGAGAGACCGGCATTTCCGATATGCTGCTTGGCGGATTCATTCTGATCAGCAGACGCTGATGTCGAACGGAGTGCGATCCTGATGAGTACCTCCGCAAGCAACGGCACATCCACGGTCTCGCGGTCTTCGCAGCGCACCTTGACCTCCCGGCCTGCGGAAAGGGCTGGAGTCTTTCGCTGGTAGCTGCGCACCATCTCAATCACCGCTTGCGGCATTGCGGCGTGCTTCATGCTCAGCCACGAGAAGGAAGTAAGCGTCTTCGTCGGCACGGCGCGAAGCCACATCGGCTTTGACGAACTCTACGAAGTCGGCGTCTCGGTCAACGATGGGGGCCTCCGCCGCCGCAGGGTACGGGGTGTCGCCCGGCCAAGTGGTTTGCCGTGTGGGGCGGTCGCGGTCGATGCGGGTGCCGGAGGCTTGCACCCATTCGCGCAGGCGCATCCGCGCTTCGGTGAAGTCGCGGTGCCAGGTGATCGGGCCGCTGGCGTGCTGTTCAGGATCGTAGGCGCCGAGCCAATGACAATGCAGCGCCGAGAGTTCCCATACCAGCTCGGGGTGCCGGTGCCACAGCGGGGGCAGCACTGCCGGTGTGAGACCGTAGGAGAGTTTCAGCCAGGACACCCAGCTGTTGAGTTCGAGCCACTCGATCTCGGCTTGTTCGCTGGTGAGTAGGTTCCAGTTGATCGGTCGCGGCGGTGCGCTCACTCTGCCTCCCGCGTTCACCGGAGTGCCGAGACGCGGGAACTCTCGTGATGTCGATGCCGATGATTCTGACTCGGGCGCCTCCACGTCGGGAGGAAGTTCACTCGTATCCATGATGCCCTCGCTCATCGACTCACGCCGACTGATGCCGCGCTCACGTGTGTGGTGCGGTGCGGCTCAGGATGTGCGCTGACTGCCGTCGAGTGCTCCTGCGCGGCGCTGAGTGCCTGCCTCATCGCGGTGTGCTCTGTCGCACGCTGTTCGGCGCGGGGGCTGCGGTCGACCGTGTAGCGGGTGCGTCGGGTGTTGTGGCCGATCTGCTTGACCTCGAAGCGTTCCTTGCCAGTCTGCTTGCTGACGCGCACCACGCCCTGCGCGATGAACGAGTCGCCCTTGCGGTACTGAGCGAGGATTGTCTCGGCAGCACCCCAGTATGCGGTGAGCGCGTGAAAGGTCGGTTCTTCCTTGATCGTGCCGCCGGTCTCTAGGTCGTGAACGAATCGCTCGGTGCCGTAGCGGGCATAGATTTTGGGTACGCCGTCGCGGGTTCTGCTGGGCTTAGGCTCGGTTGCGAAGAACCCGATGATCGCATCGAGGGTTTCGATCGGCTCAGATGTGGGGGCCGGTTCGCTGCTGTCGTTCATGGTGGTGCTCCTTGGATGTCGCGCCGCGCCTCCGCGCGGCAACAAGCAGGTGAGGTCGCCACCCCGAGAAGCGGTTACCGCCCGATCTGCAACCCAGACGGTCTCAGCGGCATCGGGTCGAACGCACTGGGAGCAGCAGCTGGAGTATGGGGTCGCTGCTGGTCGGGTTCAGAGCGCACACCGCCCCGAGGCTGATACGCGCGCACCGCCTCAACCGTGAGTTCTGGGCGAGGCGGCGAAGCCGAGACCCGCTCAGGCTCAGGGGTGGGTTCCTCCGGGGTTTGCCGCTGCATAACGGCGATCTTCTTCTCAACCTTTTCGAGGTCGGCCTCAGCCGCAGAGAGTGCGAGGGCGTGCTTGAACGGCTGCCCGAGTCGTTGCTCGGCATCTTGCCGGGTCTGTTCGGCCCGCGCTAGATCCTGTTCGGCTTCGGTCAGCAGCTTCGGGAGTGCGGCCATACGATTCTCGATCCGCTGGATTAGGCCGACACCGCCTTGCAGGAACGAGTCTCGGGTGACTGTAAACGATCCCCTCGGAACTCCGTGCAAGCTGGTACGCACGAGCACGTCTCCGGCCATTTCGGGCACGAGCTCGCAGCTGATGTCGAAGCCACCGATCCGCCCGATCACGCCGTAGTCCTGTACTTGGTGACGCCCCGCGTACTGCATGTTCGCTTGCCTTGCCCACCCCATGAGCGCGTGGCCGGCATCGCTACGCGAATCGTAGAAGCGGCCTTGGATCGTGATGCGGAACTTCTCGGCCGTGGTGTCGATCATGTTCGGGATCGCTGCCCGTATCCCCTCGATGTCATCGGCAGCACGGGCAGCGTCTTGAACTGCCTGGGAACGGGTGTATTCAAGCATCCGCTCGTTGTTCTGGTGCGCCCGTTCGAGCCGTCGCAGCCGGGTAACTTCACTCTGAAGATTAGCCTGATCGAGCAACAGCGGGTTGCCGGACGAGATGGCTTTCGCCTCGGCAGCGGTGAGCGAGGCGGAGTCGATTTCTTCGATCTCGCGCACATCCAGCCTGCCGCGCATCACCTGCGAAATGAACTTCGCTTTACGCTCAACGCCCTGCCACATATACGAGTCGAAAGAACGCTCTGTGACGAGCCTAACGATCGCGACTTCCTCATTCTGGTTGCCCTGCCGCAGAATCCGACCCTCGCGCTGGGCAATGTCAGAGGGTCGCCAAGGGCAGTCAAGGTGATACAGCGCGATGGCCCGTGCTTGAACGTTGGTGCCGACGCCCATGCGTTCGGTGGAACCGAGAAGTACAGAGATGTGCCCGGCGCGGGCAGCCGCGAACAGGCGACCTTTCTCGAGGTCGTTGCGGGCCTCGTGAATGAACCGGATACCCTCGGCAGGCATCCCACGGTAGATGAGTTGGGTGCGCAGTTCCTCGTACACATTCCACCGTTCCTTGTTCGGTGTCGAGAGGTCGGAGAACACCAACTGCATCGCACCTTTGATCGGCGATGGCTCGCCGGTCACCGTATCGAGGTACTCGGTATCTCGGGTGTTTTCCCAAGTACGGAAGATCATGTCGGCCGCGACGTCGACCTTGGTAGGGCCGGAGGGATCGTCAGATACGATCAGCCGCATATCGAGTGCAGCTTTCCTGCCGTCGCTGGTGACCGAGAGCATGTTGTCCTCGCGCGGGTCAACACTGCCCGAGGCGATCATCTCGGCACGTTCACCGAGGGTCTTCACGAACGCCACCAGTTCGGACGATGGGGCTACGCCTCTGGTCAGCGGGGCACGGTTGCCATCGTCGCGAATGCGAATATCGGGAACGGGGAGCTTCAGATCCTCGGCGGCCTTCACATCAGCGAATGTGCTCCACATCCTGAGCATCTCCGGCACATTCTGAAACTTCGCGAAGCGCGTTTTCATCCTGAACGATGCTCCCGTAGGAGACATCTCCATCTGCGTGACCGTCTCGCCAAAAGTCGCCGCCCATGCGTCGAAGCTCTCACCGATCCCGGCAGCATAGAACAGATCTGGGCGCAGGTAGCGCTGCATCACATACGCCTCGGTGATGGAGTTCGAGATCGGTGTCGCCGTCGCAGCGGTCACAATCCTTTTCCTCCCCGTCGAACGGAGATACTCAAGCTTCATATGCAGATCAGAAGCGCGCTCGGAGCCCGTGATAGCGGCATCTCGAATGTTCGAAGGAGTGGCGAGGTTCTTAAACAGATGCGCCTCGTCCACAATGACGTAGTCGATACCGGTGTCCTCGAAGTTGATGCCCGAATCGCGCGGTTTGTCAGCGAGCTTCTTGAGGCGTTCCTCGGCCATCGTGAGGGCGCGCTGCATCCGCTTCACACTGATTCGATCATCCTTGTCGGCACCCTCAAGCGCGGCGCGGAGACCGTCGAGTTGCCGGTCACGATACTCGCGCTCAGTATCCACCCGCAGCGGCACGCGCTCGAACGCAGAGTGCGTCATGATGATCGCATCCCACTCGTTCGCCGCCGCTCGCGCGACGAACGCGCGCCGTCGATCCCGCGTCACATCCTGGCTCGACGCTGTGAGAATCTTCGCGTTCGGATATAACTGCAACCACTCACGCGAGAACTGCTCCAACATATGATTCGGCACCGAGACCACGGGCTTGTTGATGAGGCCCATACGTCGCATCTCCATCGCGCCGCACACCATCTCAGCGGTCTTCCCGGCACCGACCTCATGGAAGAGACCGACGGACGGTTCTGCGACCATCCGGGCTACCGCTGCGCGCTGGTGCGGGCGCAGCGTGATCGTGTTCGCAGCAAGCCCTGGGAATGTGAGATAGTCGGCTGCGCTCGTGTAATCGCGGAGCGCGATGCACGCGAACCTGCGGTTGTAGCCGTCTACCAGGGTGCGGGCGCGCTCGGGGTCTTCCCACACCCATTCAGCGAACCGCTCCTGCAGCTGGTTCGCCTTCTCCTGCGCAGCTGCTGTCTCAGTTGGGTTGAGTACCTGCCGTTCTTTGCCCTCTACGTCCTTTTCGGTGTCGTAGACGAGGATGGGCCGTTGCTCAGCGAGCGCTTCAAGCAGAACGGGCGCGGAGCGACGCTCGGTGCCCCATTCAGAGGTTGAGCGGATACCGTGCCTGCCGCCCTTCACCTGCCACATACCTGGCACCGGGTTCTCGACCACGACATCACGGGCCTGCAGAAGCTCGGTGAGGAACTGCTGGTGAATCTGCGCGCTGATCCACACCGCTCCGATCCTCGGCGTGATGTCTTCAGCGCCGAGAGGTTCGGGTTTCACTTGTTCCAGCGCGGTGATGTTCACCGCGAACTCGGGATCACGCTCTGCACGCTGACGGGCAGCGTCGAGCTTTTCGTAGATGTCACCCGAAAGGTACGCCGGGGCATGAATCAGTTCATCGGTCACCGGATCGGTGAACACCAGGCCGTCGAGCGCGCCGCGAGCCTCGTGCTCGCTCATGCCGAGCAGATCAGCGATCAAGATCAGGTCGATCCCGCCGGTACGGTCGAGACTCACCGCCACCGCGTCCGCAGGGGTCTCCACCCCTTGAATCTCAGGTCGAGGCACCACGACCCGCTCGCTCAGCAACGTCGCCGGAGTTGCCTCTTGAGTGGTTTCCTCGAAGTTCTCGAGCGCGAGCACGAGCGGCCCGAACGGGTCGCTGCGCAGCAGCCTGATCGGGGTCGGCACCGTGCGCGCATACTTCGGGTTGCCGTCCTCATCGAAGCGCCCCGTACTGCGCAGCTTGTAGCGATTCAGCGACCCATAGACGCCTACATACTTCTGGTAGGAGCGGCGTAGTTGCTCGCGTGCCTGATCGAGTTCAGGGGTGTCATCGAGCGAGTGCGCCTCCATCGTGAGCAGTGTCGACGCTTGATCCCGCAAACTGAGTAGCGCTCGTAGCTCTCGTGCCGCTGACTTCGGTACGGCGAACGGTACGATTGCGCCTGCGGCGACCACGCCGAAGCTGCCATTGTCGTGCGGCACGATTGACCCATCCCATCTGCCGGGCTCCGATGGCACGAATGCCGCGCGCCGCGCCTCGACCTCCGGTGCGGCCTCGGTCAGTGTCAACCCCTCTCGACGTGCCTGGAATGTCAGCTGGTCGAGTGCGTTCCGCAGGTGCTCGGCGGCGTGCTCGTGGTCGCCTTTCACGACGAGGGTGAGTGCCGAATAGAGGCCGTGCTGCATCCCGATGTCACCGAGCGCCATCTCCGGGCGCTCGTCAAAGTAGCGGTTCAGGTTTAACGGTTTCCCGTCGAAGTCGAGCTGCGTCACCGTCTCCCATGTGAGGTCGCGCGGTGGTTCACCGTCTGCGCGGCGACGGAACAGTAGCAGGTCGGTGACGATCTCGGTGCCCGCGATCCTGCGGTGCGCGCCGCTCGGCATCCTGACCGCGCCGATGAGGTCAGCGACCGCGTTCATTTCCCGGCGTGGGCCAGGGTTTCTCGCGTCGAGCGTGTAAAAGGAAGTAAGTACCGCCATCAGCCCACCGGGCCGCAAGAGCCTCAGCGACTTGATAATGAAGTGATTGTGGATCGCGTATTCAGAGGCGTTGTACACCCGGTCATGCAGCTGGATCTTCCCGTAGGGCACGTTGCCCACCGCGACGTCGAATGTGCCCTCGGGAAACCGGGAGTCCGCGAACGACTCGGTGCGAATATCCGCGTGGGGGTAGAGTGCGCGGCTGATCGCTGCCGTCATCGGGTCAAGCTCCACGCCAGTCGCATGGGCACCTTCGGGTGCGAGACCGATGAAAGTACCGGAGCCGCTACCGGGTTCGAGCACGCGACCGCCCGAGAAACCGAGGTCTCCGAGCGCCCGCCATATCTCACGCACGACATCGGGGTCGGTATAGTGCGCGTTCATCGTCGTGCGAGCCGCAGCCCGCCACTCGTCCTCACTGAGCAGTTCACGCAGCTCGGCGCGCTCGTTCTCCCACTCCGGTTTCGACGTATCGAAAACGTCTGCAACCGCACCCCAGCTCGACCAGCGCGCGAGCACCGACTGCTCAGCCTCCGTGGCCGGCCGTTGCTCCGCTTCAAGCTGCCGCAATAGCCGGATCGCAGCGATGTTTGCGTGGTAGCGGCTCTTTGCTCCGCTCGGCGGGCGAGCCTCGACCGTGCCCGGCACAAACCGGGGAGCAGTCGGGTGAGGCGGTGCTGGCTCGGTGGTCTCGGCTACTGGACTTCGCGGAGGAAGCGAATGTTCGCCCCTTCTTCCATGATCCCCTGATGCTCCTCCAGGTAACGATAGGGGTTCTCCGCTCCGATCAGGCCCTCGAAGAACCACATCGGGATCGCCCACTCCTGAGCTATCTCTTCCAGTTCCTCGGTCGCGTAGATCGGGTACGGGCTGTCCTGAATCCGATCGACGATCATCATCAGCCCCTCGTCCATCGGCCGGGTGTCCTCCCACTCCTGCCGAGCCTCGGTCAGCGTCAGCGAGGGATCGCTCATCCATGCGAGTTGATGAGTCATGGCGATCTCCTCCGCTATCTTCCGTGCCGTGGTCAGCAGTGCGACCTGGGTAAGATAATCCTCCCTCGCTTCGGGCATTTCCGCCAGCATCACGCGCGCCATGTCCTCGCTCAGCGAACTCACTTCGCCCAGCACTTCGGTTCCAATCTCCGAAAAGAGTGTCTCCAGCTCCTCGCTCGAAGCCGCCAAAGTCTTCATGTGGTTCGGGGCGTATCTCTCCCAATGTGCCCTGATCCGGTGCGTGTAGTGCGTCATTGCTCTCACCTGCTTCTCTTGTGCCAGCTTCGGCAATCTGTGCGTCAGCGGTTGTTTCATCCAGGCCCCAGAGGAGTAGTGCCCCGTAGAGTGGTGTAACGAACCCCGAGTAACAACGGCCCCACTGAAAGAACAGCGTGGCCACCGGGGACACCTTCGAGAAGCCTTCTAACTCTCACTCGAAAGGGCATCACACCGATGACCACTCCTTCTATTGTCGACCCTGCTGCTGTTCTCACCCAAGCCCTGGGCGACGCTTCGCCAGATCTGATGCGCACCCTGCTGCACACCATGATCAACACGCTCCTTTCCGCCGAGGCCGACGCGGTCTGCGGCGCCGAGTACGGCACCCCTTCACCAGACCGCACGAACTCCCGCAACGGGTACCGGGCCCGCGAGCTCGATACCCGCGTCGGCACGATCGATGTGCAGATCCCGAAACTACGGCAGGGCAGCTACTTCCCTGACTGGCTCCTCGAACGACGCAAACGGTCCGAGTCAGCGATGATCACCGTCGTCGCTGACGCCTACCTCGCGGGCGTCTCCACGAGACGCATGGACAAACTCGTGAAAACGCTCGGCATTCACTCACTGTCGAAATCGCAGGTCTCTCGCATGGCCACTGATCTCGACGAACACGTCACCGAGTTCCGCACCCGACCGCTCAGCGATGCCGGCCCGTTCACGTTCGTCGCGTGTGACGCCCTCACCATGAAAGTACGTGAGGGCGGGCGAGTGATCAACACGGTCGTGCTCGTCGCGACCGGCGTCAACGCCGATGGGCATCGTGAAGTGCTCGGCATGCAGGTC
>NZ_JBKBPI010000009.1:0-135837 GCF_046293215.1 Microcella sp.
AACCTCGATCCTGGACACCCTCAACCACTGCTTGAGACAGGCGCGCCGCCGGTCACCCCTTGGAATCAATCATCTAGTGGGCGGCACCCGTCAGACAGCGAGGAGCGCGACGCCGGACAGCACGACGACCGCTCCGGCGAGGCGGCGCGCCGGGTGTGGCTCGCGAAACAGCAACCAGCCGGCGAGTGCGACGAGCACGACACTGAGCTCTCGTGCCGGGGCAACGATCGACACGGGCGCGAAGCCGTACGCGGTAAGGATCGCAAGGTACGAGGCGGTCGACAGCACCCCGACGGCGACCGCGACGGGGAGGTGGCGGCGCACCTCCCTGGCGAGGATGCGCGGGGCGTGCCGATCACGCAGCGCAAGCACCGTGAGCACCACCGCCTGCCCCACGAGGCTCCCCCAGAAGTGGCCAAGCGGCGTGAGCCCCGCGCCGGTGACCGCTGCCGCGTCCCACAGGGTGTAGGCCGCAATGCAGACGCCCACGGCCGAGCCGTACACGACTCCGCGGCGCAGACGCGACCGCGCATCGACCTCCGGGCGCGGCCCCGTGCGTGCGCTCGAGCGTGCTGACGCCGTGCCAATGATGACGACTCCCGCGACGACGAGGACGGCGCCGGTGATGCTCACCGGGGCCGGCCGCTCGCCGAGCAGCAGGACGGCCCCGAGCACCGACAGCAGGGGGCCGGTACCCCGCGCCAGCGGGTACACGACACCCACGTCAGCGACGCGGTAGCCGCGCTGCAGCAGCAGCATGTACGCGGTGTGCAGAAGAGCACTTCCCGCCGCCCACCCCACCCAGCCAGCGGAGGGCGCGCTTGTGACGAGGAGCGGGATCGCGAACGGCGCCGCCAACACCGCCGCCGACCCGGCGACGAGCGCGAAGAAGATCGGTCCGGATGCGCCCTGCCGCTTGACGAGGACGTTCCAGGCTGCGTGCGCAACCGCGCCGACGAGAATCAGCAGCGCCGCGGTCACGCGCGTGATCGACTCAGCGGGTGACGCGGGTGCCGAGGGCCTCGCCGCGGATGGCCTTGGCGATGTTCCCCTGGGGTTCCATGCCGAAGACGACCATGGGCATCCCGTTGTCCATGCAGAGGCTGAAGGCGGTGGAATCGACGACCTTCAGGCCCTTGACGAGCGCGTCCTGGTAGGTGATCTCGTCGAGCTTGAGCGCGTCGGGGTTCGTGCGAGGGTCGTCACTGTAGACCCCGTCGACGCCGTTCTTCGCCACGAGAACCACGACGGCCTTGATTTCGAGTGCGCGCTGAGCCGCGACCGTGTCGGTCGAGAAGTAGGGCAGGCCAGCGCCGGCGCCGAAGACGACGACCCGGCCCTTCTCGAGGTGGCGCTCGGCGCGCAGCGGAATGTACGGCTCGGCGACCTGGGTCATCTGGATGGCCGACTGCACACGGACGTCTGCACCGGCCTGCTCGAGGAAGTCTTGCAGGGCAAGCGCGTTCATGACGGTTCCGAGCATGCCCATGTAGTCGGCGCGACCGCGGTCCATGCCGCGCTGGCTGAGCTCGGCACCGCGGAAGAAGTTACCGCCGCCGACGACGATCGCGACCTCGACGCCGCTCGCGGCCGCCTCGGCGATCTCGCGGGCGATCGCACTCACGATGTCGGGGTTCACCCCCAGTTGGCCCCCTCCGAAGGCTTCGCCAGAGAGCTTCAACAGGACACGGCGGCGGGATGCGGACACGGGGCTCCTCGAGGATGTCGCGGTGGTCGTTCGGTTCAGGCTAGCGGTGCGCTGGGCGCAGAAAGAAGGGGTCCGACCCGCAATGATGTGCGGATCGGACCCCGGGTCGGCACGGGTTAGGCGCCGACCTTGAAGCGAGCGAAGCCGGTCACGGTGAGACCGGCGTCTTTCAGCACCTGCGACACCGAGAGCTTGTTGTCGCGGGCGTAGTCCTGCTCGAGCAGGGCGACCTGCTTGAAGAACGCGCCGACGCGACCCTCGACGATCTTCGGCAGGGCAGCCTCGGGCTTGCCCTCGTTGCGCGAGATCTCTTCGACGATGCGGCGCTCGTTGTCGACCGTCTCGGCCGGCACGTCGTCGCGGCTCAAGAACTGCGGGTCGGCGAACGAGATGTGCTGCGCGATGCTGCGCGCCGTCTCGGCGTCGTCACCGGTGTACGCAACGACGACACCGACCTGCGGCGGCAGGTCCTTGTTCGTGCGGTGCAGGTACACGGCGAAGTTGTCGCCGGTGAGGCGAACCACGCGACGCAATTCCATCTTCTCGCCGATGATCGCGGCTTCACCGTCGATCAGCTCGGCGACGGTGCCGCCCTCGGCGGCGGCCGCGAGGCCCTCCTCGGCGGTCGTCGCGCCAGCGGCGGCAACCGCGGCGAGCACCTTGTCGCCGAGCGCGACGAACTTCTCGCCCTTCGCGACGAAGTCGGTCTCGCAGGCCAGCTCGATCATGGTGACCGCACCGTCGCCCTCGTGGGCGGCGATGAGCCCCTCGCTCGTCGAACGGTCGGCGCGCTTGGCGTTGCCCTTGGCACCCTTCAGCCGGAGGATCTCGGTCGCCTTGGCGATGTCGCCGTCGGCCTCCACGAGAGCGTTCTTCGTGTCGACCATGCCGGTGCCGAGCTGCTCGCGGAGGGCCTTGATGTCGGCCAGGCTCACGTTAGCCATGAAATGTGTCTCCTAAAGGTTCAGGTCGTTACTCGGACTCGGGCGCCGCGTCCGAAGCCTCAGCCTCGGTCGTCTTCGCGGCAGCCTTCTTCGCGGGGGCCTTCTTCGCCGGAGCCTTCTTGGCGGGCTTCTCGGCGGGGGCCTCCTCGGTGGCGGGGGCTTCCTCAGCAGCGGCCTCCTCGGCGGGAGCCTCCTCCGCGGCGGGCGTCTGCTCTGCAGCAGCCTCCTCGGCCTGGCCGGCCTCGAGCAGCTCGCGCTCCCACTCGGCCATCGGCTCGACGGCCGACACGTTGCCCTCGGCCTCGGGCGCCTGGTGACGCTGGATGAGGCCCTCGGCGGCGGCGTCGGCGATGATGCGCGTCAGCAGCGCGACCGAGCGGATCGCGTCGTCGTTGCCCGGGATCGGGTACGCCAGCTCGTCGGGGTCGGCGTTCGTGTCGAGGATGCCGATCACGGGGATACCGAGCTTCTTGGCCTCGTCAACGGCGAGGTGCTCGCGCTTGGGGTCGACAACCCAGATGGCGCTCGGGGTCTTCGTCAGGTTGCGGATACCGCCGAGCGACTTGTGCAGCTTGTCGAGCTCGCGCTTCTTGATCAGGAGCTCCTTCTTGGTGAAGCCCTTGGTCGTGTCGTCGAAGTCGATCTCTTCCAGCTCCTTCATGCGCTGCAGGCGCTTGGAGACGGTCTGGAAGTTGGTCAGGAGGCCACCCAGCCAGCGCTGGTTGACGTAGGGCTGGCCGACGCGGGTCGCCTGCTCGGCAATCGACTCCTGCGCCTGCTTCTTGGTGCCCACGAAGAGGATGGTGCCGCCGTGCGCGACGGTCTGCTTGGCGAAGTCGTAGGCCTTGTCGATGTAGGCCAGCGACTGCTGCAGGTCGATGATGTGGATGCCCGAGCGCTCGGTCAGGATGAAGCGCTTGACTTTCGGGTTCCAGCGGCGGGTCTGGTGCCCAAAGTGCACGCCGCTGTCGAGCAGCTGGCGAATGGTGACGACGGCCATGGCCGTACTCCTTCTGTGTTCTCAGTTGTCGCCTCGAGCCGGTTGGCCGGGGCCCTGGTGCCCGGACGCTGTCCCCACCCGCACGGAGGTCGCCCGGTCTCCCGGGCGGTGCAGGACTGATGGGGATGTGCGCCGTATTCGGACACGCGAAGTCAGCCGCCGAGGCGACTGCTGGTCATACTCTAGCACCGCACGGCTCCGCTCCCCCACGGAATCCGCGGGCCGGGGGTTGTCCCCGGAAGCGGTCACGAGCATCCAACCGACCGCCCAGCAGGGCAGGCTCGCCACCGTGCGCCGCCTTTTCACGACGACCGTTGCCGCGGTCGCAATCCTGTTCACGGGCGTCGGGATGCCCGGAGCCGTCGCGAGCGCTTCTCCCGTCATCGACGGGGGCGCCTCCCGCGCGCATCCCGACTGGGCGTGGCCGGTCGACGGTGTGCGCACCGTCGTGCGCCCGTTCGCTGCTCCCCCGACGCCCTATGCGGCGGGCCATCGCGGGGTGGACCTCGCGGCGGAGGGGCCGGGATCTGTGGTTCGGGCCGCAACGCACGGGGTCATTCACTTTGCGGGTGTCGTCGTCGATCGGCCCGTCGTGACCGTGCGCGCGGGGGCGGTGCTCGTCACGGTCGAGCCCGTCGCGCCCTCCGTTGAGACGGGTGACGTGGTCCGCGCGGGCGATGCGATCGGGGCGCTTGAGGCGGGGCACTGCGCGTCATCGAGCTGCGTGCACATCGGGGTGCGGGTCGACGGAGAGTACGTTTCGCCGCTGCTGTACCTCGGCGGACTGCGCCGGGCTGTGCTGCTGCCCCTAGGCGCGGGGGTGGGCGGTGCGGTAGGCGGCGGCCAGCCGTTCGGCGCTCACGTGGGTGTAGATCTGCGTCGTGCCGAGACTCGCGTGCCCGAGCAGTTCTTGCACGGCGCGCAGGTCCGCCCCGCCATCGAGGAGGTGGGTCGCCGCCGTGTGGCGGAAGGCGTGCGGGCCGGCAGGGCCAGAGCCGGGAAGCTCGGCGAGCAGGCTGGCGACGAGCGCGTAGACCGCTCGCGCCGACAGCCGGCCACCGCGAGCACCGAGGAACAGAGCGTTGGACGGCGAGGAGCCGGCGGCGAGCACAGGGCGCCCACGTTCGAGGTATGCGGAGAGGGCCCTCGCCGCGGGAACGCCGTAGGGCACCACCCGCTCTTTGGCTCCCTTGCCGAGCACCCGCAGCGTGCGCCGCCCCGGGTCGACGGCGTCGAGGTCGAGACCCACGAGCTCACTCACACGCACCGCGCTCGCGTACAGCACTTCGACGACGGCGAGGTTGCGCAGCGCCCCCGGGTCGTCGGTCGAGGCGTGGTCGGCGAGCCCGGCTAGCAGGTCGTCGATCTGCGTTCTCGTGAGGACGCGGGGAAGGGAGCGGTCGGGGCGCGGTGCGCGCAGTCGCACACCGGGGTCGGCGGCGGCGCGACCGGTTCGCGCGAGCCACGCCGTGAAACCTCGAATCGTCGACGTGCGCCTCGCCAGAGTCGCTGTCGCGAGACCACTGTCGCGCTGGTGCCACGCCCACTCGCGCAGCAACTCAAGGTCGATCAGCGCGGGGTCGGGCTCGGCACCGCGGTCGTCGATGAAGTCGGCGAGCGTGCGCAGGTCGGTCGCGTACGCCCGCACCGTGTGCCGCGACACTCCGCGTTCGAGCGCGACAGAGCGCAGATAGGCGTCAATCGCCTTGCTGAGCTCAGTCGATGCCGCGTGCACCCCTTCAGGATGCGCGGTCTTCGCCGTCACCGCCGTCCGGCGCGCCCGCGCCGACCAGCTGCGGCTCGGCGGCGTCGCCCTCGGCCGGGTCGACGATGCTCGACATCTGCTGCGCGTTCAGCCCACGCTCGTCGGCCTCGGCGATCGTCACCTGCGGCTTGCGCGGCCAGAAGAAGCGGTCACCGGCGATGAAGGCGAAGGCGGGAACGATCACCGTGCGCACGAGCAGAGTGTCGATCAGCACGCCGATGCAGACAATGATGCCGATCTGCGTGAGCGTGATCAGCGGCAAGACTCCCAGCACCGCAAACACGGCGGCGAGCAGGATGCCCGCGCTCGTGATGACGGCGCCGGTTGCCGCGAGTGCACGGATCATGCCCTCCCTGATGCCCAGCCGCGCGGACTCCTCCTGCGCACGCGTGACGAGGAAGATCGAGTAGTCGATGCCGAGCGCCACGAGGAATAGGAAGCTGAACAGCAGCACCGTGGTGTCGATCGCGGGGAATCCGAACACGGTCTGGAAGAGGATCCAGCCGATACCGACGGCGGAGAAGTAACTCGCCACCACGGCACCCAGCAACAGCAGCGGAGCCAGCAGGGCCCGAAGCAGGATCACCAGCACGATGAAGACCAGCACGAGGATCAGCGGAATCACGACCGCCTGGTCGCGCTCCTGAGCGGTGGCGACGTCGAGCGCCTGCGCGTCGATACCGCCGACGAGCGCGGTGCCGGAGCCGATGTCATCGAGCGCGGCGCGCATCCGTTCAATGGTGGCGAAGGCGGCGGCACTCTCGGGGTCGGCGTCGATCGTGATGTCGAGTTGTGTCCACTCGTCGGTGGCCTCGCCGAGCTGTCCGGCGTCGACGCCGTCGAGCTCGAGCAGGGCCTGCAGGGTCTCGTCGGCCTCGTCGGTCGGCACGATGACAGCCGCGGGCGAGGTCGCACCGGCCGAGAACGCATCCGCCAGCACCTCCTGGCCCACGACTGCCTCCGGCTTGACGATGAAGCGCTCGTTCTGCGACAGGCCAATATTGGCGCCAACCAGTCCCGCCGCGAAGCCCGCGAGGGCGATGAAGCCGACGGTGGCGACGATGACCGGGCGGCGGCTCACGCGGCGCCCCAGGCGACCCCAGGGGCTCTTGGCGACGAAATCGGGAGCGCCGAAGCGCGGGATGAACGGCCAGAACAGCCCGCGACCGAACAACACGAGCGCCGCCGGCAGCACCACGAGCCCGAAGAACATGGCGATGACGATGCCGATGGCTCCCGCCAAGCCGAGCGCGCGGTTGCCGGACAGTTCGGCAAAGAGCAGGGTGGCCAACGCGAGCGCCACGGTGCCTCCGGACGCCAGAATCGCCGGGGCCGTCCCCCGTACAGCGCGACGCATCGCCTCTCGGCGATCCTCGACGAGGCGCAGCTCGTCGCGGTAGCGGGCGATCAGCAGCAGCGCGTAGTTCGTCGCGGCGCCGAACACGAGCACCGACAGGATTCCGGTGACGCTGGCATCCAGTTCAATCCCGATCGCGTCGGCGACAAGCCTGGCCGTCGTCCCGGCAACCTGATCGCCGAGGCCGACCACGGCGAGCGGCACGAGCCAGAGCCACGGGCTGCGATAGGTGAGGATCAACAGCACGGCCACCACCAGCACCGTCGTGCCGAGCAGCGTGAAGTTAGCGCCCTCGAACACCGCCGCGAGGTCGACCTCGAAGCCCTCGGCACCCGTGAGGTAGACCGTCGCGCCCGTGAGCCCGTCCGATGCCGCCGCGCGCAGTTCCTCTGCGCGCTCGGCACGAGCGCCCACGCTCGTGATCGGGTCGAGCGGAACAACCACGAACGCCACGGTCTCGTCGTCGCTGACGACGGGCGGCACGAACTCGACCTCGGCGATCGCCGCGAGTTCCGCGGTGTTCTCGGCCAGGGTGGCGAGTTGCTCGTCGGTCAGGGTGCCGTCCTCCGCAGAAATCACCAGAATCGCGCTCGTGCCCTCGGCGGACGGGAACTGTTCCTGCAGTTGCTGTACCTGCACCGACTCTGCGGTGTCGGGGAGCCCCACCGGGGGTGCCGCATCGTTTTCCTCCTGGCCCGACAGGGCGATGAGGGCACCGGCTCCCAGCACGGTGACAAGCAGCACGAGCCACGAGGTGGCCTTCGAGGTGATGAGGCGGAGGTAGGCGGACACGCGCGGCCTTTCACGGGGCGGGGTGAGGATCGGGTTTAGTTCGATAGTCGAACTACTAGATGTTCGAAAAGATAGCGCCTAGACTCCATTGCATGCAAACGCACTCACCGGATGCTCAGGGTCGCCCGTCGGCGGGTCCACCGGCGCGTCCGGCAACCCAGTCGTTGCGCGAGCTGCTCGACGTTTCGGACGAGTTCGCCGCGGCGCTTGCGCACCGGCTGGAGGTCAACATGACCGACCTGGATGCGATGCAGCACCTGATCATGGCGGGCCCCCTGTCACCGAGCGCCCTGGCAAAACGTGTTGGGCTGTCGACGGCGGCGATGACGACGGCGATCGACCGGCTCGAAGCGGTCGGTCACGTCCGTCGCACCGCGAATCCAGATGATCGGCGAAGCGTCCTCGTCGAGGCGCGGCCCGAATCACAGGCGAGGGCTATGGCGATGCTCATGCCGATGATCGGGGCGGTCGACGCGGTACTCGACGATTTCGACGAGCACGACCAGGCCGCGATCACGCGGTACCTTGCACGGGTCGTCGAGACCTATCGCGGCCACAGTGCGCGACTCGGCAGCGGCGACGGGCCGGCACCCGCTCCCGGACGACGGACCGGGTAACTCTTAGACGTCGCTCGCCGCCGCCTCGGTCATGTTGAGGTGCGAGCTCTTACTCGACAACTGCTCGAGCCGCTGCTCGGGCGTCATCGCCTCAATCATCGGCCGGAAGGTCGCCGCGAATCCGGTGACCTCGGGGCCCGGGGTGACGGGAATCGTCGACGAGACGATGGCGTGCTCGTATACCGAGATCACATCGAACGACTGGCCACCGTCGACCCCCGACAGCAAGCGCTCGCGATCGGCGCCGAGGTCGAGTGTGTAGCAGGTCGCTGACGCGACGTGCACGGGAATGCCCGCGAAGGTGCCGTGTGTGGAGTAGTGCAGGTGGCCACCGAGTATCGCCCGAACGTCGCTGCCCTCAAGCACCGCGGCGAGCGCCGGCTGGTCGTGCAGTTCGAGCACCGACATGACCTCAAGCGGAGTGGGGACGGGAGGATGGTGCACGGCAAGGATGCTGCCGAGGGGCGCGGGGGTGGCGAGCTCTGCGCGCAACCAGTCGAGCTGGCTCAGCTCGAGTTCTCCGTGGTGGTAGCCGGGAACTGTCGTGTCGAGCGAGATGACCCGCAGCCCGTCCAGGTCGTACACGCGGTCTTGCGGGGCGTCGCTCGGCTCTTGGTCAAACAGCAGTGACGAGTAGTGACCACGGTCGTCGTGATTGCCCATCACCCAGATGAGTTCGGCACCCATGCGATCGATAACCGGCTCGACCGCCGCGCGCAAGCGACGGTAGGCGTCGGCTTCGCCTAGGTCAGCCAGATCGCCGGTGAAGACGACGGCGTCGGGGGCGAGTGCGCTGCGTTCGATGCGGTCGAGGGCCGCCGCCAGTCGCTGGTCGACGGGAACCTTGCCGTACAGATCGCGGCCCTCGCCGAGCAGGTGCGTGTCGGAGAGGTGGATGATCGTGCGCAGCGGAGGCGGGTACTGGCCGAGCTGGGTCATGGGCGCATGCTACCGCTCCGCGATGACGACGATTCAGGCTTTTCCTCCCCCTTCTTCTTTCGTGGGGACGGCAGGCGCCAGTGGCCGCTCTCGTTGTCGATCGCACGGTCGTCGAACTGCAAGAGGCCGAGCGCCGCCTGCACGTCAGCAACCGCGAGGCCGGACGCTCGCGCCAATTCGTCGACGCTTTGCCACCGGCGGGGCCGCAGCGCGTCGGCAACCCGAACCACGGCGGGTCGATCGCCGCGCGCGCCGCGAGGGCCGCCCGCGTCGTGACCGCGCGGTGAGTTGAGGTCGACCGTGCCGAAGCTCAGTCTCGCATCGTCTCGAGGGGCGTCGGCGAGCCCCGAGGCGAGCTCGATGATGTCGCCAACGGAGGTGATGCACTGCGCCGCCGCGTCGCGCAGCAAGCGGTGGCAACCCGCGCTCGCCGCCGACGTGATGGGGCCGGGGACCACGCCGAGGGGAACGCCGATTGTCGCCGCATGGTGCGCGGTGTTGAGCGCTCCAGAACGGTGGCCCGCCTCGACCACCACGACGGCCGCACTCAGGGCAGCGATCACCCTGTTGCGCTGCAAGAACCTCCACCGAGTGGGCGGAGTGCCGGCCGGCGTCTCGCTGACGACGGCGCCGCACTCGATGACGCGCCGAAGCAGAGCGTCGTGGCCGCTCGGATACAACCGGTCGGGGCCACCGGCGAGCGCGGCGATGGTGTCTCCCTGTGCGGCGAGCGACGCGCGGTGCGCGGCACCGTCGATACCGTACGCCCCGCCCGACACCACGACGAGGTCACGGGAACAGAGGCCGGCGGCGAGCTCCATGGCGACGTGCTCGCCGTAGCCCGTGGCCGCGCGGGCACCGACGAGGGCGATTCCGGGCCTGCGCAGCAGGGAGGCGTTACCGCGCACCCACAGCAGGTGGGGCCGATAGGGGCCGAGCGCGGCGAGTGTGTCGGGCCAGCTGTCATCGTCGGGCACGAGCATCCGGGCGTTCACCCGCCCGGCGAGCTCGAGCGCGCGCACAACGTCGGTGGAGCGCAGCCGCGGAGTCCAGCGCGTGAGTGCCGCTGCCGCCGCCTCGGCGCCGATCTCGCCGTGCGAGAGGCGCATGATCGTTGGCGGGTCGGCTCCGTCAATGAGGGCTCGGGCCGCCGCGACCAGCCCCGCGCCGTCGGCCAGCGCTCCGACGGCCGCGTCGCCAGGCTCGGCGACGACATGCCAGAGGGTTCGGGCCACCAGGTCGTCGCGCTCGTCGTCGCTGCTAACGGCCTTGCCGACGCCCTCCAGCAGCGCATCGAGCTGGGCAGGGGCGATGCGCCACCCTCCCCCGCTCACGCCGGCACGCCCTTGCGCAAAAACAGCGCTCGCCCGACGTGGTCGAGTCGGGGAGCTGTCGCGCCGTCGAGGTCAGCGACACTCCAGGCAAGACGCAGCACGCGGTCATAGCCGCGCATCGTGAGGGCCCCGCGTTCGAGCGCACGGTCGAGGGGGCCACGGGCGGAGCTCGGCAATCGCCACTCGCGCGACCGCAACACCGGCCCGGGCACCCGAGAGTTGAGGTCGATGCTGAGCGACGACCAGCGCTCGGCGGCGGCAGCGCGTGCCGCGCGCACGAGTTCGCGGGCGCCCGCCGTGGTGAGTCCGGTGCGGTCGGGCGCGGTGAGGTGGGCCGCCGACACGCGTCGGACGCCGAATTGCACGTCGATGCGGTCGAGCAGCGGCCCGGAGAGTCGCCCGAGGTAGCGGCGGCGCATCATCGGGGTGCAGGTGCATTCGTCGTCGACCGTTCCGGCGTTGCCGCACGGGCACGGGTTCGCCGCCAACAGCAGCTGGCACTGGGCGGGAAACCGCGCGACCGAGCGGGCGCGGTGAATCGTGATCCACCCCGTTTCGAGGGGCTGCCGCAGGGCGTCGAGCACGCTCGCCGAAAACTCGGGAGCCTCGTCGAGGAACAGCACGCCGTGCGCCGCCCGGGAAATCGCGCCGGGCCGCACGATGCCGCTGCCTCCGCCGACGAGCGACGCCATCGTCGCGCTGTGGTGCGGCGCCTGAAACGGCGGTCGCACGATGAGCGTCGAGACCGGTTCGCCGCAGAGCGAGCGCACCGATGACACGTCGATCGCGGCCGCGGTGTCGAGATCGGGCAGGATCGCAGGCAACCGGGTGGCGAGCATCGTCTTGCCCGCTCCGGGAGGACCGTGCATCAGCACGTGGTGACCGCCCGCGGCCGCCGTGACGAGCGCCTGCACGGCGTCGGGGTGGCCCACGACATCAGAGAGTTCGGCCTCGCCGGACGACACCGCCTCTGCCGCCGCGCGGTGCACGGCCTCGCACGGCACATCATCAAGCTCGGCCCCGTGGTGAATGAGCACGGCCCGCAGCGACGGCAACGCCACGACATCAACGCCGGGCACGAGCGAGGCCTCGTCGGCGTTGCCGCTCGGCACGATGACGCGGCGCGCCCCTGAGCGCTGAGCAGCCAACACGGCGGGCAGAACTCCGTGCACGGGCCGCAGCCGGCCGTCGAGCCCGAGTTCGCCCAGGTGCACCGTGTCGGCGATCGCCTCGGCCGACACCGTGCCGCCACTGGCGAGTGCCGCGACCGCGATACCCAGGTCAAACCCCGAGCCGTGTTTCGGCACGGCTGCTGGCGACAGGTTGACGGTGACACGGCGGTTCGGCAATTCGACGCCCGAGTTCAGGGCGGCCGAGCGCACGCGGTCTTTCGCCTCGCCGAGAGCGGCGTCCGGCAGACCGATGATGGCGAAGGCGGGCAGCCCCGACGACAGGTCCGCCTCGATCTGCACCAGCGCGCCGTCGACCCCGTTCAGCGCAACGGCGTGCGTGCTAACAACGGGCATCAGGCCACCTGCTCGACGTGTTCGACGAGCGTCTGGCCGGGCGCGGTGACGACCGCAATCGCATCCAGCCGGATCGCCGCAACCGGCCCGTTCTCGGCGCACCAGGCGGCCGCAAGCCGGCGCAAGCGGGCGAGCTTCTGCGCCGTGATCGACTCGAGCGGATGCCCGTACCCGGTGCCGCTACGTGTCTTCACCTCGACGAACACGACCGTGTGGTCGCGCTGGGCAACAATGTCGAGTTCGCCGGCTCTGCAGCGCCAGTTGCGGTCGATGATGCGGTAGCCGGCGGCCTCGAGGTGGTCGGCGGCGATCTGTTCGCCGGTGAGCCCGACGATGTCTTTGCGTGCCATGCGCGTAAGGATGGCCGCGCGCACGGGGCGAGGTCAGCGGCAGCAGCGCATCCGAGGCCCCGCGGTGCTGACGCCAGCCTGGGGAGGAGCGGTCGCGCTACTCGTCGAGCGCGAGTTCTTTCGGCAGCTTCAGGTCTTTTTTGCCGAGCTCTTCGACGTTCACGTCTTTGAAGGTCAACACCTTGACGCTCTTGACGAACCGGTCGGAGCGGTAGACGTCCCACACCCACACGTCGGTGAGTGTCAGCTCAAAGTAGAAGTCGCCCCCGACCTCGCGAACCACCTGTTCGACCTCATTGGCGAGGTAGAAGCGCCGCTCGGTCTCGACCACGTACTGAAACTGCGACGCCACGTCGCGGTATTCGCGGTAGAGAGCCAGCTCGACCTCGCGGTCGTAGTCCTCGAAATCCTCGTCGTCCATTGCGGTCAGTCTAGACCTCTACGGCCGACGCGCCACGCGCATCCCCCGTGCCCGCCGGCGCGCGAAGCCAGCTGTGCCGGTGCCGGGGCGACGGCCCGTGCTCGGCGATTGCGGCGAGGTGCGCGGCCGAGCCGTAACCCTTGTTGCCGTCCCAGCCGTAGACCGGGTGACGGGCGTGATCGGCGCGCATGAGCGCATCCCGATGCTCTTTGGCGATGACGGACGCGGCGGCGACCGACGCGCAGTCGCGGTCGGCCTTTGCCCGAGTGCGGATGCTCGGTGGGCTCATCAGCGCAGGGCTCAGCCAGTCGTGCACCCCGTCGACGAGCACCTCGGCGGCAGCAACGTCGACGCCGGCGGCGTGCAGGGCAATCAGCGCGCGACGCCCGGCGAGGCCGAGTGCGGCGACGATGCCCACCTCGTCGACCTCGGACGGCTCGGCCTCGCCGACGGCGATCGCGAGTGCCCACTCGTGCGCGAGCGGCACGAGGCTCGCGCGTTTCGTCGGCGACAGCAGCTTCGAATCGCGCAGGCCCGCGGGATGCTCGCCGCACGTCGGCAGGATCGCGCACGCACCGACCGCGACGACACCGGCCAGCGCCCCGCGGCCGACCTCGTCGACGCCGATAACGACGGGGGCGCCGGCGGCGAACAGGGCCCGCTCGGCCTCGAGGGTGGCGTCGGTGGGCACGGCGTTACTCGGCGCGTTCGACGCCGTCGAAGGTGAGGGGGTAGTTGTCGAGCCAGATCCAGCGGTCGAGCGGCCAGCTGATGACGATGGCGCGGCCGACGACGTCGTCGAGCGGCACGAAGCCCTCGGCATCCCCGGTGCGGTTGTAGCGGGAGTCGCTCGACTCGTAGCGGTTGTCCCCCATCACCCAGAGAGCGCCCTCGGGCACCGTCACCTGAAAGTCGATGCCGCTGACGTCGGAGGCGCCGGCAGGCGTGCGCACGTACGGCTCGTTGATCGGCACCCCATTGATGAGCAGCTGGCCCAGGTCATTGCAACACACGACACGGTCGCCGCCGACGCCGATGACACGCTTCACGAGGTGCTCTTCGCTGTCGCTTGCGCTCAAGCCCACGAGCGAGAGCAGCCAGTCGCCCGCCGCCTCGACGGGCGTGCGCGGCTGCGGGGGCGCGCTGCGCAACCAGGTACCGGGATCACGGAATACCACCACGTCGCCACGGCTCACCGGCACGAGCTCGGGCACGAGCTGGTTGACGATGATGCGGTCATCGACCTCGAGCGTGGGCTGCATCGACTCGGAGGGAATGAAGAACGAGCGGATGAGAAACGTCTTGATGAGGAACGAGATGATCAGCGCAGCGGCGATGATGATGACCACGTCGCGAAGGAAGGTCGCGACCTGACGCCCCGCACTGGGTGACGACGATTCTGTCGTGCTCGCGCCGGGTTCGGCGTCGGCGGCCGAGGTGGGCGGCGCGGTCTCGTCGGTCATGTCTCCCCAGGGTTCGTGCCGTCTCAGTCTAGGGGCCGAGGTGGGGCCGGGAGACGCCGATGGCCCCCGCCGAGAAAAACTCGTGGGGGCCATCGGGATGACATGTGAGCGCTCGGCTCAGCTCTCGCGCTTCTCTTTGATCTTGGCCTTCTTGCCACGCAGGCCGCGGAGGTAGTACAGCTTCGCGCGACGCACGTCGCCGCGGGTGACGACCTCGATGTGGTCGATGACCGGCGAGTGCACGGGGAACGTGCGCTCGACACCGACCTGGAAGCTCACCTTGCGAACGGTGAAGGTCTCGCGGATGCCCTCGTTCGAGCGGCCGATGACGACACCCTGGAACACCTGAATACGCGAGCGGTTGCCCTCGACGATGTTGACGTGAACCTTGACGGTGTCACCGGGACGGAAGTCGGGGATGTCGGTGCGCAGCGATGCTGCGTCGACGTGGTCGAGGATGTGCATGGTGATTCGCTCTCTGCGCCGCCACAGGTCGGACGCGGGTTTACGGGATTCGATGGGGTGTGCCTGGTCCGAAAAATGCTGGTCCCCCCATGGCAGGACTCAGCCGGAGCACAAGGGGAAATGATGCCATACTGAGCCGATTCCAGCCAAATGGCGAGCAGGCCCTGCCACACTGGTCGGGCTTGTTGTTCCGCATCACCGAACCTCCGGGGGGAGGACCACGCGTGGCCCACGACATCCTTGACGCTCCGGCACTCGCGACCGATCGGGTCGTGATGCGCACGGAACCGGTCCAGCAGCGCTCAGCAGAGCGCATCGAGTTGCTGCTCGACGCTGCCGCCCACCTCATTGACGAAGACGGCATCGACGGCGTCACGACGAGTGCCGTGGCGAAACGCTCCGGGTCGTCCGTGGGCGTCGTGTACCGCTACTTCCCGAACATCCAGTCCCTGCTGCGCGCTCTCGCCGTTCGCAATATGGAGCGCTTCCTCGATCGCGTCGAGCAGGGTGTCAACGCGTCAGGACCGGTGCCGTGGTCGTCGTTCGACTCCACCCTGAACACCTTCGTCGACATGACCCGCAACGAGCCCGGATTCCGAGCCCTGCGCTTCGGCGATGTCATCGACCAGCGGTTCATGAACCCTGAGCTCAGCAACAACCAGATTCTGGCGCGCAAATTTGCCGAACAGGTCGGCGACACCTACTCCCTCACCCCGGATGCCGACCTCATCTTCCACATGGAGGTGGCCGTCGAGATCGCGGCGGGTCTGCTCGCGCGCGCCTTCCAGCTCGACCCGGCGGGCGACGAACGGTTCATCGAGACGACGCGCCAGCTGTGCGGCGACTACCTGCGCACGAACATCCCCCTCACGGCGCCCGCATGATCGAACTGCGCACCCCCGACGAGATCGAGCAGATGCGGCCCGCCGGGCGCTTCGTCGCGAGCGTCATCGAGGCCACCTCTCGCGCCGCCGATGTCGGCGTCAACCTGCTCGAGCTGAACGCTCTGGCCCACGACATGATCCGGGCAGAGGGTGCGGAAAGCTGTTACATCGACTACCACCCCTCGTTTGGCGGATCGCCCTTCGGGAAGGTCATCTGCACCTCCGTCAACGACGCGGCCCTGCACGGACTCCCCCACGACTACGTCTTGCGCGACGGTGACCTGTTGTCGTTGGACTTCGCCGCATCCGTCGACGGCTGGGTGTGCGACTCGGCCGTCAGCGTGATCGTGGGTGAGCCGCGCGCGGGCGACCAGGAACTCATCGACACGGTCGAACGGGCGCTCGCCGCGGGCATCGACCAGGCGCGGGCCGGTCGGCGCATGGGCGACATCTCCGGCGCGATCGGCGACGTGGCCTACGAGGCCGGCTACCCCGTCAACCTCGACTTCGGTGGGCACGGTGTGGGCCGCACCATGCACGGTGAGCCACACGTGCCGAACGATGGGCGCCGCGGCCGGGGGCTCAAGCTGAAGCCCGGGCTCGTCATCGCCATCGAACCCTGGTTCATCCCCGACACCGACGAGATCTACACCGACGCCGACGGCTGGACACTGCGCAGCCGCACGGGCACGCGTGCCGCCCACGCCGAGCACACCGTCGCCATCACGGCCGACGGCCCGGTGGTGCTCACGGCGCGGAGCTGACTCCCGCCTCGATCACGGGCGCGTACTCACCTCGGCGCATGCGCAGCGTGGTGCCGGCCATCGTCACGCAGGCCGTCACAGCCGCGGCGATGAGCAGAGGCCAGAGCAGGAAACCGGCAATAAGCGCTGCCGGGTCGAGCGACGTGAGCACCGTCACCACGACAATCAGCACCTGAACCCCGAGCAAAATCTTCTCACCGCTCGTGAGCACCGCCGGGCGCCTGGCCATCACGATCAGGTGGTTAATGCCGAGCGAGACGGCAAGACCCGGCAACACGAAGGTGCCGGTGACAACCGCCTGCACCGAGGGGAGAAACGCGAACGCCCCGAGCGCCTGCACGACCCATGCGGCGATGCCGGCGACCGCTGCCAGGACAGCGAGCAACGGCTGCGCCCACAGCCACATGCGCTCACCGCTGGTCACGTCTCCCCCAACAGGTCGGGGCGGATGCGCGCCGTGCGCTCTTTCTGCTGCTCGCGTCGCCAGGCGGCGATCGCCGCGTGGTTGCCGCTCAGCAGGATGGGCGGCACGTCATGGCCGCGCCACGTCGCCGGCTTGGTGTAGCTGGGGTACTCGAGCAGGCCGTCTTCGTGGCTCTCCTCATCGAGACTCTGGGGGTTTCCGACGACCCCGGGAACGAGGCGGCCGACAGCTTCGATCATCGCCATCGCTGCGACCTCCCCTCCGTTCAGCACGTAGTCGCCGAGGCTCAGCTCGCGCACCTCAATGCGCTCAGAGTAGTGGTCGATCACGCGCTGGTCGATGCCCTCGTACCGCCCGCACGCAAAGACCAGGTGGGGCTTGTGGGCAAGCTCGCGCGCTGCAGCCTGCGTGAAGCGGTGCCCGGCGGGGCTCGGAACGATCAGGGTCGTTTGGTCGGTGATGAGGGCATCCAGCGCCTCTCCCCACGCTTCCGGTCTCATGACCATGCCGGCGCCGCCGCCGTACGGGGTGTCGTCAACGGTGCGGTGCCGATCGTGGGTGTGGGTACGCAGGTCATGCACGCCGAACTCGATGAGCCCGGCGGCGCGCGCCTTACCCAGCAGCGACACGTCGAGCACGCCGAAGAAGTCGGGGAAAATCGTGACGACGTCGACCCGCACGGCTACCGCTCGCTGGGTGGGGTCGCTGCGGAATCAGCGGCGTCGTCGAGATCGTCAAACAGCCCGTCTGGGGGCGTGACGACGAGGGTTCCCGCCTCGATATCGACGCTCGGTACGATCGCCGAGACGAAGGGCACCAACACGTCGCGCTCACTCGTGCGCACGACGAGGAGGTCTTGAGCGGGAAGATGCTCGACCCGGACGACCTCGCCGACGGCCTCGCCGTCGCGAAGCACGCGCAGGCCGACCAGCTGGAAGTCGTACCACGCGTCGTCTTCCGGCTGCTCGTCGGTGGGCTGCTCGATCCAGAGGATCGCCTTTGCCAGAGACTCGGCGGCCGAGCGGTCGGTGACGCCGTCGAAGAAGCCGACCGGCTGACCGTTGTACCAGCGCAGTTCGGTGAGCGTGAGGTTCTGCCCGTGCCAGGGCGACGTGGTCGGCACCTGCAACGAGAAGGTCGCCCCCGGGGTGAAGCGCCGCTCGGGGTCGTCGGTGAACAGTTCGAGCTTCAAGGCGCCCTTGAGCCCGTGGGCTTTGGTCAGTCTGCCGACCCGAAGCCTCGTGGACGGCGAACCGGGTGGGTCGGCTTTAGCCGGCGCCACGATCAGGCGTCGGTGTCGACGACGTCGACGCGAACGCGCCGTCCGTCGGCGAGCGACGAGATGACCTGGCGCAGAGCCTTGGCGGTGCGACCGCCGCGGCCGGAGTTCTGCGACGCGACGACGACGTCGTCGGGGTGATCGACGATCCCCTTGACGAGATGCTCCAGCGTGTCAGCAAGCACGACGATTAGGCCTTGTCAGCCTCGGCGTCGGCGGCGGCCTCCTCGGCGGGGGCCTCCGTGGCCTCGGGGGCCTCGTCGGCGGCCGGGGCCTCCTCAGCTGCCGGAGCCTCCTCGGCCTTCTTCTCGGCCTTGGGCTTCAGAACCGGCTTCTTCTTCTCGTCGATGACGAACTCGGGCTTCGGCTCGGCGGTCTTGACGGTGCTCTTGGCACCCTTCTCGCCCTTGAAGGTGCCCCAGTCGCCCGTGAGCTTGAGGATAGCGAGGACCTGCGGGGTCGGCTGCGCGCCGACGCTCAGCCAGTACTGGGCCCGCTCGGACTGCACCTCGATGAACGAGGGCTCTTCGGTCGGGTGGTACTTGCCGATCTCTTCGATGACGCGGCCGTCGCGCTTGGTGCGCGAGTCGGCGACGACGATGCGGTAGTACGGTGCACGGATCTTGCCCATGCGCTTGAGGCGAATCTTGACAGCCACGTTTCTCCGGAAAGTGTTGATGATGGGTGGC
The DNA here is from genome assembly GCF_046293215.1 of Microcella sp. Taxonomy (GTDB): domain Bacteria; phylum Actinomycetota; class Actinomycetes; order Actinomycetales; family Microbacteriaceae; genus Microcella. Next base: position 18,722 of record NZ_JBKBPI010000009.1, read on the forward strand.
TCGCCGCCAATTGTGTGGGGCACACTCGGCGCGAAAGCTCTATAGGGATGCTCTGCGCGCCTGATAGAGGGTCGGGCGCGCGAACACTCGACCGCCTATTCTGGCAGATTTTCGGCCCGCTCGCGGACGGGGGCGGTGCCGGGGGTACCGGCCACGCGCATCCACGGGGTTCGTTTCTCGAGTTCGGCGGCGACGGCGAGCACGAGGGCCTCGCCCGCCCCGTCGGCTGCGGGGTGCGCAACCAGCTGCACGCCGATGGGAACGGCCGCCCCGTCGTGCCAGCCGACAGGAACGACAGCGGCGGGCCAGCCGAGCAGATTCCACGGGGCGGCATACGGCGCGTAGGCGATGTTGGCGCGCATGTTGGCGATCCAGCCGCGGCGATGCCAGCCCTCGGCCTCCGGGCCAGGCTGAGCGAGCGCGGGGGTCAGCAGGATGTCAACGTCGTGCGTCGCGGCGAGCATGCGATGGCGCAGCGCCTCAACGGGTGCTCGGCGCAGCCCGCCGAGCCGCGCCAGCACCCGACCGGCCCGAATGTGCGCGCGCACGCGCGGTTCGAGGTCGCGAAGGCGCAGCCCCTCGTGTGCGGCGTCGGAGCCCGCCCCCGCGAACCAGCGTGCGAGCGCCGGCAGCGGGTTCGCCGGATACGGCAGGGCGAGGTCGACGACCTCGTGGCCCGCCTCTCTCAGCGTGCGCGCCGCGAGGTTCGCCGCGTCGCCGAACTGCGCGTCGAGTCGCGCCAGCGCGGTGGGAGTTTCCAGGGCGAGGCCGACGCGAAGCGGGCGGGACGGCGGGGCGGGCGTGGCGAGCTCGGGTCGCCCCGCCATGACCGACAACACGAGGGCGGCATCGGCCACCGTCGTCGCCACCGGGCCGTTCTCGCTCATGCCGAACCAGCTGTGCGCGCCCATCTCGGCGGGCACGAGGCCCGGGCCCGGCTTGAGTCCCACCACGCCGCAGTTGGCGGCGGGGATGCGAATCGATCCCATGCCGTCGGCCGCGTGCGCGACGGGCACCAGCCCGGCGGCAACCGCGGCCGCTGAACCGCCGGAGGACCCGCCCGACGTTCGCGCGAGATTCCAGGGGTTGCGGGTCGTGCCGTAGACCGAGTCTGTCGTGCCGAACACGCACAGCTCAGGAACCCGCGTGAGGCCCACGACAACTGCCCCCGCCGACCGCAGCCGCTCGACCACGGGGTGGTCGGCCGCCTGCGGCTCGTCACGCGTGGCGGCGCTGCCCTCGCGCATGGGCTCGCCCGCGACGGGGATGTTGTCCTTGATCGCGACGGGGACGCCCGCGAGCGGAAGCTGCTCGCCCGCGGCGACCCGAGCATCCACGACCGCTGCCTCGGCGAGCGCCCTCTCGGTGCGAACGAGCTGGAACGCGCCGACGGTCGCGTCACCAGCGGCAATGCGAGCGAGCGCCGCCGTCACCTCGGCGACCGCGGTGCTGCGACCGTCGCGCACGGCAGCGGCAATCGCCGAGGCGGTCGGGGGTGCCGTGTGGGCGTCAGTCACGTCGCTGTGCCTGGTCAGTCGCGGGGCGCGACGCTCTAGCGCCCGAGGAACTTCTGCAACGCCTCGAGCTCCTCGGGGCTGGGGGCCTGGCTACCCGCGCCCGCCCCTCCGCCGGCGAGGCCGAAGCCCGAGCCGGTCGCGGCGCCGCTCGCAGACCCGCCCTGCGCCTTCGCGGCCTCTTCGGCCGCTCGCTTCGCGGGGTTGCCTGAGCGCGAGCCCGACTTACCCTTCTTCTTCGCGGCCTTGCGGGCGCTGCGGGCGCCGGGGCCTCCGCCCATGCCGAGCGGGCCCATGCCCGGAATCTGGGGCATGCCGCCCTTGGCGACGGTCTTCATCATCTTGGCGGCCTGCTCGAAACGCTGCACGAGCTGGTTCACCTCGGTGACGGTCGTGCCGGACCCCTTGGCGATGCGCAGGCGTCGCGAGCCGTTCAGCAGCTTCGGCATGCGGCGCTCGGCGGGCGTCATCGAGCGGATGATCGCCTCGGTGCGGGTGAGCTCGGACTCGTCGAAGTTGTCGAGCTGCTCTTTCATGCCGCGGGCCCCCGGCAGCATGCCGAGCATGCCCTTGATCGAGCCCATGTTCTTCAACTGCTGCATCTGCTCGAGGAAGTCCTCGAGCGTGAAGCTGTCGGTCGCGAACTTCTCGGCCGTCTTGCGGGCCTGCTCCTCGTCGAAGGCCTTCTGCGCCTGCTCGATGAGGGTCAGGATGTCGCCGAGGTCGAGGATGCGGCTCGCCATGCGGTCGGGGTGGAACGGCTCGAAGTCGTCGAGACCCTCGCCCGTCGACGCGAACATGATCGGGCGCCCGGTGATGCTGGCGACGCTGAGCGCCGCACCACCGCGTGCGTCGCCGTCGAGCTTCGAGAGCACGACGCCGGTGAAGTCGACGCCCTCTTGAAACGCCTGGGCCGTCGCCACGGCGTCTTGACCGATCATCGCGTCGATGACGAAGAGGACCTCGTCGGGGTCGATGGCCTTGCGGATGCTCGCGGCCTGCTTCATGAGTTCGGCATCGACACCGAGGCGACCGGCTGTGTCAACGATGACGATGTCGTGTTGCTTGTCGGCGGCGACCTTCATCGCGTCTTTCGCGACCCGAACGGGGTCGCCCACGCCGTTGCCCGGCTCTGGCGCGTAGACGGTCGCGCCCGCCTGCTCGCCGACAACCTGCAGCTGTTGCACGGCGTTCGGGCGCTGCAGGTCGGCGGCCACGAGCAGCGGCGTGTGGCCGTCGCTCTTCAGCCACTTGGCAAGCTTGCCCGCCAACGTCGTCTTACCGGCGCCCTGGAGGCCGGCGAGCATGATGACGGTCGGCCCCGACTTGGCGAACTGCAGGCGGCGCTGCTCACCGCCGAGAATGGTGACGAGCTCGTCGTTGACGATCTTCACCACCTGCTGGGCGGGGTTCAGCGCCCGGTTCACCTCGTCGCCGAGAGCGCGTTCGCGCACGCGGCCCGTGAACTCTTTCACCACGGGCAGGGCGACGTCGGCGTCGAGCAGCGCGCGGCGGATCTCGCGCACGGTGCCGTCCACGTCGGCGGGGCTCAGCTTGCCCTTGGTGCGCAGCGCGCTGAAGGTCTGAGTGAGCCGGTCGGAAAGCGTGCCGAAAGTTGCCATGATGCGCCCCATTCTAGGTGGGGCGGTCTGATTGACTGGGCCGAGCATCCCGCTGAACCTGGAGGGTCACGTGCGCCGCACCGTGTTTGGTAAGTCTCCCGTGGTCGCCGAGAGCGCCTTCGTCGCCGAGACCGCGACCCTCGTCGGCGATGTTGTCGTCGACGATCGTGCCGTGATCATGTACGGCGCCGTGCTGCGCGCCGACCGCGATCGTATTCGCCTCGGGGCGCGCTCCAACCTGCAAGACAACGTGACCGTGCACGGCGACCCCGGCCACCCCACACTCGTGGGCGCGGGGGTCAGCGTCGGGCACAACGCGATGCTGCACGGCTGCACGATTGAGGACGACTGCCTCATTGGTATGAGCGCGACCCTGCTCAACGGGGCGGTCATCGGCCGCGAGTCACTGGTGGCGGCGGGCGCCGTCGTGTTGGAGGGTACGCGCGTGCCGCCGCGCTCATTGGTCGCGGGAGTTCCGGCGAAGGTGCGCCGAGAACTGACCGACGAGGAGGTCGCCCACATTCGGCGCAACGCCGAGACGTATCAGCTGCTCGCGGCGGAGCACCGCGCGGCGGCGGAACGCGACGACTAGGGCTCGCGGCGGCCTCTAGGGAACGAGACTCTGGGCGAAGACGTGGGGCGTGAAGCCCGTCAGATCAGCGATTCCCTCGCCCTGGCCGATCAGCTTGATGGGAATGCCCGTCTGCTGCTGCACGCGCAAGACGAAACCACCCTTCGCGCTGCCGTCGAGCTTTGTGATCACGAGCCCGGTGACGCCGGCGTGTTCGATGAAGGCCTGAGCCTGGGCGACACCGTTTTGTCCGGTCGTGCCATCCAGAACGAGCAGCACCTCGGCGATCGGAGCGAGCTTCTCGACCACGCGGCGCACCTTGGCGAGCTCATCCATCAGCCCCGCCTTCGTCTGCAGTCGCCCGGCGGTGTCGATGATGGCGATGTCGGTGCCGTCGGCGATGGCGCGCTCGACGGTCTGGTAGGCGACGCTCGCAGGATCTTGACCCTGCTGCTGAGGCCGCACAACGGCGGCGCCCGCGCGCTCGGCCCACGTGGCGAGCTGGTCGACGGCGGCCGCGCGGAAGGTGTCAGCGGCACCGACGACAACGCTGCGCTGATAGCCGGTCAGGAACTTGGCGAACTTGCCGATCGTGGTCGTCTTGCCCACGCCGTTGACGCCGACGACGAGCACCACCGCGGGGCGGTCGCTGAGGCGCAGGGTGGGGTCGTGGGCGGCAAGGCGCTCTTCAATCGTCTCGCGCAGCAGTCGCTTGACGTCTGCCGGATCGGTGATGCGCAGCCGGTCAACCTCAGCACGCAGGTGCTCGAGGATCTCGTCGGTGAGGTCGGGCCCGAAATCTGCGCCGATGAGGGCGGCCTCCAGGTCGTCCCACATTTCGTCGTCGACGGTCGGGGTTGAGAACAGCCCGCGGAGTGCTCCCCCGAGGCTCCAGCTGCGTTCGGCCATGCGACCCAGGCTAGTGGCGCGACGCCGGGCGATCGGTGTGCGGCCCCGGACCGACGGCGCCGACTACCCGAACCAGAGGGCGAGCTCGCGGGCTGCCGTCTCGGGCGAGTCGGAGCCGTGAACAAGGTTCTGCTGCACCTTCAGGCCCCAGTCGCGGCCGAGGTCGCCGCGGATCGTGCCCGGCGCGGCCGTCGTCGAGTCGGTCGTGCCGGCGAGCGAGCGGAACCCCTCGATCACGCGGTTGCCGGCCACGCGGGCGGCAACAACCGGGCCGGACTCCATGAACTCGATGAGCGGCTCGTAGAACGGCTTGCCCTCGTGCTCGGCGTAGTGCTGTGCGAGCAGGTCACGGTCGGCCTGCACCATGCGCAGATCGACGAGCTGGTAGCCCTTTGCCTCGATGCGGCGAAGGATTTCGCCGGTCAGGTTGCGGGCGACGCCGTCGGGCTTGATGAGGACGAGGGTCTCTTCGATGCTGGTCACGATTTAGTTCTCCTGATCGGTGGGGTGTTCGGCAAGATGGCGACGCTTCGCCTCGTCGAGCTGACGGCCGCGCACGAGGCTATAGATCCAGTAGCCGACGAAGATCGCTGCCGTGACCGCGGCGAGCGGCTCGACAAATCCCGTCGCAAGCAGCAGCACCTGCAGCGCTCCGCTATACCAGTAGCCCCACGAGTAGCGCGCCAGACGAATACCGATCGCGAGCAGCACGATCAGCACGACGCCGCCGAGGAAGGCGAGCGCGGGCGGGTCGGTCACCCGAATACCGAACAGAGCAATCGCGCCGAACAGCACGACGACGATCTCCATGCCCATCGTCGCCGTCATCAGCGACTCGGTCGCCGTTTTCTCGCGCTTCGGGCGACGGGGGGCGGCGTCTGCGGTCTCGGTCACAGTGCTCCATTGTCGCCGGAAAGGATGGAGAACGCCTGACCGACCAGCGTCACCGATCCGGTCACCAGCACTGCGCCGGTCGGCTCGCAGCTATCGCGGGCGATGGCGATCGCCTCGTCGAGTCGCGGGGCGAGCTGCACGCGATCGGGCCCGGCGATCTGCACGACAAGCTCGGCAAGCTCGTCGGCGGGAATCGCCCGTTCAGCGTCGGACTGCGACACGACGAAGCGCTCGACCACCGGATCAAGGGCGGCAATGATGCCGTGCGCGTCTTTGTCATCGAGGACGCCGACGACGGCGGTGACCGCGGTGAAGGCGAACGATCCCATCAGGGCCCGGGCGAGCGCCTCAGCGCCGTGCGGATTGTGGGCCGCGTCGACGATCACGGTCGGCTCGGTGGCGACCACCTGCAGGCGGCCAGGGCTCGTCACCTGGGCGAGGCCCTCGGCAAGTACCTCGGGGCTGAGCGGCTGCGTCCCGGCACCGAGGAACGACTCGACGGCGGCGATCGCGACCGCGGCGTTCTGCGCCTGGTGCGGCCCGAACAGGGGAAGGAGCAGCTCGTCGTACGTGCCGGCGCGACCGCGCACGGTCAGGGCCTGACCACCGACGGCGAGCCGAGCATCCGTGACCTGAAAGTCGACCCCTTCGACGATGACCGTCGCCTCGTCGAGCTCGGCAGCGCGGGTGATTTCGTCCATCGCCTCGGTCGTCTGCAGGGCGGTGACGACCTGCGCTGCCGGCTTGATGATGCCCGCCTTCGTGCGGGCGATCTCGGCGACCGTGCGGCCGAGGCGGTTCGTGTGGTCGAGCGCGATCGGGGTGAGCACGGCGACGTCGCCATCGGCGACGTTGGTCGAATCCCACTCGCCGCCCATGCCGACCTCGACGACGGCAACGTCGACGGGCGCGTCAGCGAAGCAGGCGAAGGCGAGCACCGTGAGTGCCTCGAAGTAGGTGAGTGGCTGCTCGCCGTTGGCGGTCAACTCGGCGTCGACCATCAGCAGGTAGGGCTGAATGTCGTCCCAGTTGTCGGCGAGCGCCCGGTCGCTGATCGGCTCGCCGTCGATGACGATGCGCTCGTTGACGCGCACGAGGTGCGGGCTCGTCATGAGCCCCGTGCGCAGACCGTGGGCGCGCAGGATGCTCTCGGCAATGCGACTGGTCGACGTCTTGCCGTTCGTGCCGGTGACGTGGATGATGCCGTAGCTGCGCTGCGGGTCGCCCAGCAGTTCGACGGCGCGGCGGGTCGGCTCGAGCCTCGGCTGCGGAGCGTGCTCACCGATGCGGTCGAGCAGCTCGGCATACACCCGATCGGCGTCGGCGCGGTCGGCGTCGTGCTGGTCGTCGCTCATGCATCCATCCTTTCAGGCTGTCCGGTGCTCACGCGGGTCGGATGCTCAGGCGTCGGCGGCGCGCGTGACGGCGACGCGGATGCGCCCCGCGCCGACCGGCACCGCGTCGTCGGCGGACCCGAGTTCGGCGACCGACGTCTCGAGCGCCACGGCGAGGGTTTCGCCGGCGACGAGGTCGCGGTGCGCATCGATCGCCGCCCGGGTCTCAGCGGTGTCTGCCGTCACGGTCAGGTGGATGCGGTCGCTGACCTCCAGGCCGGCGTCCTTGCGTGCCTGCTGGATGGCGCGCACGGCATCCCGCGCGAGCCCCTCGGCCTCGAGCTCGGGGGTGAGCGTCGTGTCGAGCAGGGCGAAGCCGCCGCCGGGCAGGAACGCGACAGCGGCGTTCTCGTCGGCGAGGTCGAGCTCGAGCGTGTACTCGCCCTCGACGAGCGGCACGCCGCCCACGACGACGGTCTCGCCGTCGACGCTCCAGTCGCCGGCCTTCGCGGCCTGGATCACCTGCTGCACCTGCTTGCCGATGCGGGGGCCGGCGGCGCGGGCGTTGACCGCGAGGCGGCGGGTGATGCCGTGAGCCTCGACGAGCGAGTCGTCGAACTCGACGAGGTCGACCTGCTTGACGTTCAGCTCGTCGCGCACGATGTCGGCGAACGGCTCGAGTGCGGTCACCTCGGGCGCAACCACGGTGAGGCGCGCGAGAGGCAGACGCACACGGAGGCCGCGGGCCTTGCGCAGGGCAAGGCCCGAGCTCGCCAGCTGGCGCACCCGGTCCATGGCCGCGACGAGCGCGTCGTCGGCGGGGAACTCGTCGGCCTCTGGCCAGTCGGTGAGGTGCACGCTCTCGCCGCCGGTGAGGCCACGCCAGACCTCCTCGCTCACGAGCGGGGCAAGCGGGGCGGCGACGCGGGCGAGCGTCTCGAGAACCGTGTGCAGCGTGTCGAACGCGGCACGGTCATCCCCCGACCAGAAGCGCTCGCGTGAGCGGCGCACGTACCAATTCGTCAGCACGTCGGCGAAGTCGCGCACGGCGGCCGCCGCCATCGGCGAGTCGAGGTTCTCAAGCTCTGCGGTGACCGTCTCGACGAGGCCGCGGGTCTTCGCGAGCAGGTAACGGTCGAGCACGTTGTCGGAGTCGGTGCGGCGCTGCGCATCGGTGAGACCTGCGGCGTTCGCGTAGAGCCCGTAGAAGTAGTACGTGCTCCACAGCGGCAGCAGGAACTCACGCACGCCCGCGCGGATGCCCTCCTCGGTGACGACAAGGTTGCCGCCGCGGATGACCGAGCTCGACATGAGGAACCAGCGCATCGCATCCGCGCCGTCACGATCGAACACCTCACCGACGTCGGGATAGTTGCGCAGGCTCTTCGACATCTTCTGCCCGTCGTTGCCGAGCACGATGCCGTGGCTGATGACCTTCTTGTATGCCGGGCGATCGAACAGCGCGGTGGCGAGGATGTGCATCGTGTAGAACCAGCCACGGGTCTGCCCGATGTACTCGACGATGAAGTCGGACGGATTGTGGCTGTCGAACCAGTCGGCGTTCTCGAACGGGTAGTGCACCTGCGCGAACGGCATCGAGCCCGAGTCAAACCAGACGTCGAAGACGTCCTCGATGCGGCGCATCGTCGATCGGCCGGTCGGGTCGTCGGGGTTCGGTCGGGTGAGCGAGTCGATGAACGGGCGGTGCAGGTCGACCTCGCCGTCGGCGTTGCGGGGAAGCTCGCCGAAGTCGGCCTCGAGCTCCGCGAGGGAGCCGTACACGTCGATGCGCGGGTGGTTCGGGTCGTCGCTCTTCCACACCGGGATGGGGCTGCCCCAGTATCGGTTGCGGCTGATCGACCAGTCGCGGGCGCCCTCGAGCCACTTGCCGAACTGGCCGTGCTTGACGTTGTCGGGAACCCAGGTGATCTGCTCGTTCAACTCGAGCATGCGGTCGCGGATCTCGGTAACGCGCACGAACCAGCTCGACACGGCCTTGTAGATGAGCGGGTTGCGGCAGCGCCAGCAGTGCGGGTAGCTGTGCTCGTAGCTGCGCACCTGCAGCAGGCGCCCCGCCTCACGGATGAGGCCGGTGAGCGTCTTGTTCGCCTCGAACACCTGAAGGCCGGCGACATCGCTCACCTGGTCGAGGAACTTGCCGCCGTCGTCGACCGAGATGATGACCGGGATGCCCGCTGCGGCACACACGTTCTGGTCATCTTCGCCGTACGCGGGCGCCTGGTGCACGATGCCGGTGCCCTCGCCGGTGGCGACGTACTCAGCCACCAGGATCTGCCAGGCGTTGTGCATGCCGAACGTCTCGACGTCGGCGTAATAGTCGAACAGGCGGTCGTAGTGCACGCCGTCGAGTTCGGCTCCGACCACCGTGCGGGTGACCGCGGTCTGCGCGTCGGCGGCCGACTCGTAGCCGAGGTCTTTGGCGTAGGCCGGGAGCGTGTCCGCGGCGAGGAGGTACAGCGACTCGCCCTCGACCGCGTCGTGCGCGCTTGCCGCGCCCCGTGCATCCGCCGCGCCGTTCGGGCCCGCCGGCACGATCGCGTACGTGATTTCGGGTCCGACGGCGAGCGCCGCGTTCGTCGGCAGCGTCCAGGGGGTCGTCGTCCAGGCAAGCGCCTTCACGCCGGTCAGCCCGAGCGCCTCGGCCTTCGCGCCGACGAGCGGGAAGGTGACCGTCACCGACTGGTCTTGACGCATCTGGTACACGTCGTCATCCATGCGCAGCTCGTGGTTCGACAGCGGCGTTTCGTCGCGCCAGCAGTAGGGCAGCACGCGGTAGCCCTCGTAGGCGAGACCCTTGTCGAAGAGGGTCTTGAAGGCCCACAGCACGCTCTCCATGAACGAGATGTCGAGCGTCTTGTAGTCGTTCTCGAAGTCGACCCAGCGGGCCTGGCGGGTGACGTAGTCTTCCCACTCTTTGGTGTAGACGAGCACGCTCTCGCGGGCCTTCGCGTTGAAGGCCTCGATGCCCATGGCCTCGATCTCTGCCTTCTCGGTGATGCCGAGCTGCTTCATCGCCTCGAGCTCGGCGGGCAAGCCGTGGGTGTCCCAGCCGAAGCGGCGGTGCACCTGCTTGCCGCGCATGGTCTGGAAGCGCGGGAAGAGGTCTTTCGCGTAGCCGGTCAGCAGGTGGCCGTAGTGCGGCAGGCCGTTGGCGAACGGCGGGCCGTCATAGAACACCCACTCGTCGCAGCCCTCGCGGTTCGCCACGGAGCGGCGGAACGTGTCGGTCGTTGCCCAGTAGTCGAGCACCTCGCGCTCGAGCTCGGGAAAGCGCGGGGAGGCGACGATGCCGTCGGTGTCGCGATGCAGCGGGTAGCCCATGGTGTCTCCGGTCAGTGGATGCGTCAGCTCACGTACCGCGAGGACGACCGGCCGAAAAAGGGCCCGCCGCGGTACCACCCCGCTTGCTCGCACCCCCGCCGTCGGGGACGCGCGCCTCTCACTCACCGGCTGTGACGGGCCTGACCCGCTCGGTTCTACTGGCGGCCTGGGCCGCGTTCTTCCGAGGACTCCCCGGTGATGGCCGGATCGCAGTCGATGCGCCGATTCTAGCGGGATGCGGGAATAGGCGCGGCACCGCGTACGCTCGACTACTCGTGACTGACAACGAACGTGGCAAAGCGCCCACCACGTCCCCCTCGGCGAGCACCGCGGCCCCCCGCGAGCTCGCAGCACCCTCCGACCCCCGCACCGCGCGCCGCGCGCGCTGGGCGTCGCTCGTCGGAACCTCGCTCGAGTCCTACGACTTCTACATCTACGCCTACTTCGCGGCCTTCTTCGTCGGCCCGCTCTTCTTCGACCCGCTCGGCGGGTTTGGGAGCACCCTCGCAGCGTTTCTCTCGATCGCGCTCGCCTTCGTGATTCGACCCGTCGGAGCGATCATCTTCGGCCACATCGGCGACCGCCTGGGTCGCCGGACGACCCTGATCGTCACCGTGACGCTCATGGGTGTCGCGACGGGCCTGATCGGCGTGCTGCCCACCTACGAGCAGGCCGGCTGGTTCGGCGCCGCGATTCTCATCGTGCTGCGCCTGCTGCAAGGCATCTCACTCGGCGGCGAGTGGGGCGGCGCTGTGCTCATCGCGACCGAGCACGAGAGCCGCGCGAAGCGCGCCTTCGCCGCCGCGATGCCGCAGCTCGGCTCGCCGATCGGCTCGATTCTGTCGGCCGGCGCCTTCATCTGGCTGACTCTCGCGCTCACGAACGAGCAGATCACCGAGTGGGCGTGGCGCCTGCCGTTCCTCACCGCGATTCCGCTGCTGCTCGTCTCGCTGTACCTGCGCGTCACCGTGACCGAGACCCCCGTCTTCCAGGCCGTGGCGACGACCAACAAGCGCGTGCGCGTGCCGCTCGCCGAGCTGCTGAAGCGCCAGCCGGTGACCATCCTCGTCGCCGTTGGCGTCGCCCTGCTCGGCATCGGTTCGTACTCGCTCATGAACACGTACACGATCAACTACGGCGTGACGGTGCTCGAATTCGAGTACTACGAACTCTTGATCGCCACGACCATTGGTGGCCTGCTGCAGCTCGTCACCATTCCGCTCTTCGGCGCGTGGGCGACCCGCATCGGCTCGGGCCAGGTTGTGGCGTGGGGCGCGCTCGGCACCCTGCTCGTCGCCTTCCCGGTCTACTTCTTCCTGCAGTTCGCGAGCTTCCCCGTTCTCGTGGCGATGATGGTGATCGGCGGCATCCTGCCCACCATGAGCTGGGCGGCCCTCGGCGGCATTTTCACCGAGCTGTTTGACGAGCGCTACCGCTACTCGGCGCTCGGCTTCGCCTACTCGCTGGCTGCCGTCGTGTCCGGCTTCGTGCCCGCGCTGACGCTGACGATCGGCGAGCTGTCGGGCAACGCCTGGTGGCACCCCGGCGTCGTGCTCGCCGCCATGAGCGTCATCACGCTCGTCAGCGCCCTCATCGCGATCCGGATGCGCGTGGACCGCGATGAGGACGATCCGGCCGCCACGCGCATCCCCGCGGCAGCGACAGCCGAGTAGCTCTGGCGACTAGGTGCGGAGGTCGGGGTAGCCGAAGCGCTCCCCGGCCTCCCACCGCTCGCCGACATTGCCGTAGGCCGGATAGCCGCCAGCGTCCTTCAGCAGTCGCGCCAGGTGGAGGAGATTCCACGTGAGGAACGTCGTGTTCTGGTTCGTGAAGTCGTTCTCGGGTCCCCCCGAGCCGTCGTCGAGGTAGCTCGGGCCGGGGCCGGCCTCGCCCACCCAGCCGGCGTCCGCGCCGGGCGGAATCGTGCATCCGATGTGCTGTAGCGCGAAGAGCGTCGACATGGCCACGTGCTTCAGCCCGTCCTCGTTGCCGGTGACGATCGTCGCGGCGGCCTTGCCGTAGTAGACGTATTGGCCCTTGTCGTTCGTCTCACTGCTCATGGCATCGAGGCGCTCGATGAGCCGGCGCAGCACCGAGGGCGAATCGCCGAGCCAGATGGGCGTTCCGACGACGAGGATGTCGGCAGCGGCGATCCTGGGCCACAGCTCGGGCCAGGCGTCCATCGGGAACCCGTCCTCGCGCATGTCCGGCTGCACGCCGGGGGCGATGTCGTGATCGACGAGGCGCACCATGTCGACGTCGACGCCGGCCGCGCGCATGATCGATGCGCTGCGGTCCATGAGGCCCTTCGTGTTGCTCGTTCCGGGACTCGGGGTGAGGGTGCAGTTCAGGTAGATCGCGGTCAGATCGTCGTAGCGGGCGGGGGGCTCGGGGCTGACAGACATGCGGGTCACGGTAGGCACAGCCTCGCGCCGGTAGGATGGATGCACACCTCACACTCAGGCACCTTTACCCTCTGACACGGTGCCGCCCATAGCGAAGCGAGCCCCCATGAGTACCGCCAGCCTGCCCGACAAGCCCGCCCTCGAGGGACTCGAAGCGAAGTGGGGTGAGGTGTGGGAGCGCCAGGGCACGTACCGCTTTGATCGCGCCGCCGCCGAGGCCGCTGGCAAGTCGTGCGTCTACGCCGTCGACACTCCCCCGCCGACCGCCTCGGGCTCGCTGCACATCGGCCACGTGTTCAGCTACACCCACATGGACCTCGCCGCCCGCTACCAGCGCATGCGCGGCAAGCACCTGTTCTACCCGATGGGCTGGGACGACAATGGCCTGCCCACCGAGCGTCGCGTGCAGAACTACTACGGCGTGCGCTGCGACCCGTCGCTGCCCTACGACCCCGACTTCACGCCGCCGTTTGAGGGCGGCGACAACAAGTCGTCGAAGGCCGCCGACCAAGTGCCGGTCAGCCGGCGCAACTTCATCGAGCTGTGCGAGAAGCTCACCGTCGAAGACGAGAAGCAGTTCGAAGACCTCTGGCGAGCCCTCGGCCTCAGCGTCGACTGGTCGCTCACCTACCGCACGATCGGCGACGAGGCGCAGCGCGCCGCCCAGCGCGCCTTCCTGCGCAATCTCTCGCGCGGCGAGGCGTACCAGGCCGACGCGCCCACGCTGTGGGACGTGACCTTCCGCACGGCGGTTGCCCAGGCCGAGCTCGAAGACAAAGAGATGCCCGGCGCCTACCACCGCGTCTCGTTCCACACGCCCGACGGCGGCACGATCGAGATCGAGACGACCCGGCCGGAGCTGATCGCGGCGTGCGTGGCGCTCGTCGCGCATCCCGATGACGAGCGCTACCAGCCCTACTTCGGCACGACCGTCCGCACCCCGCTGTTCGGCGTCGAGGTGCCGGTCGTCGCGCACCGGCTCGCGCAGCAAGACAAGGGCTCGGGCATCGCCATGGTCTGCACCTTCGGCGACGTGACCGACGTCATCTGGTGGCGCGAGCTCGACCTCGCGACCCGCCCGATTCTCGGCAAAGACGGCCGCATTCTCGCCGACCCGCCCCCCGGCATCGACGGCGCCGCGGCTGAGGTATACGCCGAGATCGCCGGCAAGACCGTGTTCAGCGCGAAGGCGCGCATGGTCGAGTTGCTCGCCGAATCGGGTGACCTGCATGGTGAGCCGCGAGCGATTACGCACCCCGTGAAGTTCTTCGAGAAGGGCGACAAGCCGCTCGAGATCGTCACCACCCGCCAGTGGTACATCACGAATGGCGCCCGCGACGAGGCCCTGAACGCCCGCCTCATCGAGCGCGGCACGCAGGTGGCCTTCCACCCCGACTTCATGCGTGTGCGCTACGAGAACTGGGTCGGCGGGCTGTCGGGCGACTGGCTGATCTCGCGCCAGCGCTTCTTCGGCGTGCCGATCCCCGTCTGGTACCGCCTGGACGAGCAGGGTGAGATCACGGGCGACCCGATTGTGCCGAGCGAAGACCAGCTGCCGGTCGACCCGTCGTCGATGCCCGCACCGGGCTTCGACGAGGCCCAGCGCGGGGAGCCGAACGGCTTCGTCGGCGAGGTCGACATCATGGACACCTGGGCGACCTCGAGCCTCACGCCGCAGATTGCCGGCAAGTGGGAGGACGACCCGGCGCTGTTCGACCTGGTGTTCCCCTACGACCTGCGCAGCCAGGGCCAAGACATCATTCGCACCTGGCTGTTTTCGACCGTGCTGCGCGCCGAGCTCGAACACGGCACGGTGCCGTGGACGAACGCGGGCATCTCGGGCTTCATCGTCGACCCCGACCGCAAGAAGATGTCGAAGTCGAAGGGCAACGTGGTCACCCCCGCCGCGATGCTCGAGTCCCACGGCTCCGACGCGGTGCGCTACTGGGCAGCCAGCTCGCGCCTCGGCACCGACGCGGCCTTCGACCCGCAGAACCCGAAGCAGATGAAGATCGGCCGGCGCCTCGCGATCAAGGTGCTGAACGCCGCGAAGTTCGTCTATTCGTTCCCCGCGCCGGAGGCGGCCGAGGCTGGCAGCCACGCTGTCACCGAGCCGCTCGACATCGACATGCTCGCCACCCTCTCGGAGGTCGTCGAGACGGCGACCTCCGCGTACGACGGCTATGACCACGCGCGGGCGCTCGAGGTCACCGAGCAGTTCTTCTGGACGTTCTGCGACGACTACCTCGAGCTCGTTAAGGAGCGTGCATACGGCTCGCAGGGCGAGGCCGGGCAGGCGAGCGCCGTCGCGGCCCTGCGCCTCGCGATCGACGTCATGCTGCGCCTGCTCGCGCCGGTGCTGCCGTTTGCGACCGAGGAGGTCTGGAGCTGGACGCACGACGGCAGCGTGCACACCGCCGCATGGCCGACCGTCGACGAGATCGGTGTCGAGGCACAGCACGGCGGGCTGCTCGCGCTCGTGTCGCAGGCCCTGATCGGCGTGCGCCGGGCGAAGACCGACGCGAAGGCCTCGCAGAAGACACCCGTGACCCGGGCCGTGCTCGCCGCCCCCGCGCTGCTGTCGTTCGCCGCGGACGACCTGAAGGCCGTGGGGCGCATCGCAGAGCTGGAGCTGACGGAGGCCGACGAGATCGCGGTCGTGTCGATCGAGCTGGGCGAGCTGCCGACGAGCTGACCGCCGCCTGACATCTGCTGGCGGCGGGACGCGCACCTTTGCCACACTGGTGCGATGGTGCAGGTGCGGCCGATCGACGACGGTGATCACGCGCGCTGGCGCGAACTGTTCACCGCGTACGGCGTCTTTTACGAAACCGACTTCCCGGCGAGCGTTCTCGACGGCGTGTGGGCGTGGATTCGCGACCCCGAGCATCCGCTGCTCTGTTTTGTGGCCGTCGACGATGCGGGCACGATCGTCGGATTCGCCCACGTGCGCGAGCAACCCGACACGTTCACCGCGGGGCCCGGCTGGTACCTTGACGACCTATTCACCGATCCGGATGCGCGGGGCCAAGGAATCGGAACGGCCCTGATCGCGGCGATCAGCGAGCACGCGGCCCGTCACGGCGGAGGAACCCTGCGCTGGATCACGGCGGCCGACAACGAGCGCGCCCAGCGCGTGTACGACCGGGTGGCGACACGCACCACCTGGGTCACCTACGAGAAGGAGATCTGAGCCGTGCAATTGGGTACTCGATGGGCCGTCGGCGATCCTCCCCCGGCGCAACTGACCCCCGATGTGGTCGCGGAGGTTCACCGCGTCGAGGGCGAACTGCTCGGGCTCGACACGACCCAGTGGCGGTGGACCCTGACCTGGCTCGAGGGTCGGCCGGTCGTGCAATTGGACGACGGCACAACGATCCGGGTGAGCCCGAGCGGGCAGGTTCACGTCTCGAACGAGGACGACGCCGACGAGCTCGACCGCTAGACAGACTCGCACCCCGCCTCACGCGGCGGGAGGCCCGGGGCGTATCTCCCGGCCGGTGGCGGATGCTCGGAACATCCGTTGTGTGCCACCGGTTGCTGCGCCGCGTGATGCGGGGTGCGAGGTGTGACGTTCGGGCGGGCTACTGCGCGATCCCGAACCGGAACCCTTCAGTAGCCCGTCTGCGGTCAGTCTCTGCCCGCAGCCTGAGCGCCTGCTGTTCGTGAGTTGCGCGCTCGCTGGGCATCTTGGCCCAGGCGATCAGGGCAACGCCGGCAGCGAGCGCCAGCCGACGAACGACCGGTCGCCGGCTGGCGACGCGGGGAACTACGGGGATGCTCATGGTCGTCATGACGCGTCCTCCTCGGTGATCTCGTGCCCATCGAGCACGGGGAATGCGAAGTACTGAATCTGGACGGGTCGGGAACCGACGACCCGTTGGCCGCGATGCTCGGCCGCAAACTGACTGACCAGATCGAAAATCTGCGTGTTCAGTTCGCCAAGCTGCTCGGCGGTCACGTGGACACTGGCGGAGTGCAGCATGGTGGAGTGTTGCCACCGCTCGGTGAGTTCGGCCATGCCGCGTTCGACGATGTCGCGCACCCCCGCCTCGCGGTGGTGCAGCCACTCGCGCATGATGACGCGACTCGCTTGCTTGCCCGCCTCACTCTGGTCGAGTTCGGGCCCGCCCATCGTGATGGGCCCGGGAGTGCGCTCCCACCAGCGCTCGCGGGCGGTGCCGCGCCCCTCGACCTCTCGCACGTAGCCGTGCTTCTCGAGCTGGCGCAGGTGGTAGCTGGTGGCCCCGCTCGACTCTCCGAGCCGCTCGCCCAGGGTGCTCGCGGTGTGAGCACCGTAGGTCGACAGCGCCTCGATGATCTGCACGCGCAGCGGATGTGCCAGCGCCTTCAGGCCATCCAGGTCGGCAATGCGGCCGTCGAGATCGTCGGTGGAGGTCATGTGATGAGCATAGCCATGCAAAGTTCTCTTTGCAAGTAGTTCTTTGCAATAGTTTTTTTGCAACGGCTTCTTTGCTGTTGAATGTGGGACCGGGAGCGAGGGGGTGTATGGCCGCACCGCGCTCACGCTTGGCGGCCTACAGTGGCGGGATGACGAATCCGTTTTTCGCGCCGAGCACCCTGCCCTACCAACTGCCTCCCTTCGCCGAGATCCGCGACGAGCACTACGCCGAGGCGATCGACGCCGGCATGGCCGAGCAGCGCGCCGAGATCGCCGCGATCACCGCGCAAGACGATGAGCCGACATTTGCCAACACCATGGAACCGCTCGAGCGCAGTGGCCAGCTGCTCATGCGCGTGCTGCGAGTGTTCTACAACCAGTCGAGCGCCAACTCGTCTGACGCGACGAACGCGCTGGAGGAGCAGTACGCTCCCCTGCTGTCGGCGCACCAGGATGCGATCACACTCGATGCCGCACTGTTCGCCCGCATCGACGCGTTGCATTCACGGCTGGACGAGCTCGACCTCACGGACGAGCAGCGGTATCTGATCGAGCGGCGCCACACCGAGATGTCGCTCGCCGGCGCGGGGCTCGACGACACCGCCAAGGGGCGCCTTGGCGAACTGAATGGCCGCCTGTCGACGCTCACCACGAAGTTCGAGAAGAATCTCCTGGCTGACACGAACGACCTCGCCGTCGTCGTCGACGACGTGGCCGAGCTCGACGGACTGACCTCGGGCGAGATCGCCGCCTGCGCGCAGGCCGCCGCCGACCGTGGGCTGGACGGCAAGTACCTCGTCTCGCTCGTGCTGCCAACCGGTCACCCCTACCTCGCGTCACTCACGAACCGCGAACTGCGCGAACGGATCATGGCCGCATCACGAGCGCGTGGGGGACGGGGTGGCGACCACGACAACCGCCAGGTGCTGCTCGAGATCGTACGTCTGCGGGCAGAGCGCGCTCTTCTGCTCGGGTTCGACAACCACGCCGCATTTGTCGCGGCCGACCAGACCGCGAAGACACCCGAGAATATCGCCGCCATGCTCGAGAAGCTCGCCCCAGCGGCGGCACAGAATGCGCGGGCCGAGCAAGACAAGCTTGAGGCCCTTGCCGGTCACCCCATCGAGGCGCACGACTGGGCGTTTTACAGCGAGAAGGTGCGCGCCGCCGATTTCGACGTCGATACCGCCGCCCTGCGTCCGTACTTCGAAGCGGAGCGCGTCCTGCAGAAGGGCGTGTTCGCCGCCGCCACCCAGGTGTTCGGCATCACCTTCACCGAGCGCACCGACCTCGTCGGGTACACCGACGGCGTGCGGGTGTTCGAGGTGCACAACGAGGACGGCAGCGAACTGGGTCTCTACCTGCTCGATCTGTACACGCGCGACTCCAAGCGCGGCGGTGCGTGGATGAACGAACTCATCGGACAGAACGAGTTGCTTGATCACCCGACCGTGGTCGTCAACAACTTGAATGTGCCGAAGCCCCCGGCGGGCGAGCCGACACTGCTCACCTTCGACGAAGTGAACACGTTCTTCCACGAGTTCGGCCACGCCCTGCACGGTCTGTTCGCGCACGTCACCTACCCGCACTTCACGGGCACCAACGTGTACCGCGACTTCGTCGAGTTCCCGAGCCAGGTGAATGAGATGTGGATGCTGTGGCCCGGTCTCGTCGACGATTACGCCGTTCACTACGAAACCGGCGAACCGATTCCGGCCGAGACGATCGAGAAGATTCGCGCGAGCGAAACGTGGGGCGAAGGTTTCGCGACGAGCGAGTACCTGGCTGCCGCCCTACTTGACCAGGCGTGGCACCGTCTCAGCCCGGAGGAGGCGAATGCGGTCACCGACGTCGCCGCGTTCGAAGCGGAGGCGCTCGCCCGCGTCGGTCTCGACAACCCGGCCGTGCCGACCCGCTACAGCTCAACGTACTTTGCCCACACCTTCTCTGGCGGCTACGACGCTGGGTACTACAGCTACATCTGGAGCGAGGTGCTCGACGCCGACACGGTCGAGTGGTTCAGAGAGAACGGCGGCCTGACGCGCGCGAACGGCGACCGCTTCCGCGAGTACGTGCTGGGCATCGGTGGGAAGCGCGACCCACTCGAGGCGTACCGCGAGTTCCGCGGCCGCGAGGCCCGCATCGAGCCGCTGCTCGAACGCCGGGGGCTTGCGGCCTAATTGTCAGCTTCGTCGCAGGCGCAATCCCTAGCCACGCGTCGAGCACGCGCGTAACGTGTCGTCACGCAGTACGGACACGATGACGAACAACGACGGAGAGGGTGGACTCCCGATGGATATGCGCATGATGATGGCCGACGCGATGGTCGAGGGCATGGACATGGAGGCGATGCAGAACCTCATGGAGGCTGCCGCCGCCTGCGAGCAGGCGTGCACGATGTGCGTGAGCAGCATGTTGGGCATGGACGGCATGGAAACGTGTAGCGCCCGCTGCATGAATTGCGCCGACATGAGCAACACGATGATGCGCATGATGATGCGCCCTGCCGGCATGGAGATGGACGCCATGATGGCCGCCATGCAGGCCAGCATGATGATGGCGAAAGCGTGTTCGGCCGAGTGCTCGATGCACGCCGACATGAACGATCACTGTCGCATGTGCGCGAAAGCGTGCGACGAGCTGGTCTCGGCGTGCGAGGCCATGATGGCCTCGATGCGTCAGATGAGCTGACGGTTCGAAGGCCCTACCCACCTACGCCGACGCGGAGCACACTGTGCTTCGCGTCGGCCGTTTTCAGCACGTCGTAGACCGCGTGCAGCGACACCGGGGCGCCCGGCAGAAGCTCGCCCGTAAGGTCGGCGTGGTTCCACAGCACGATCGACTGGTCGTCGCACAGGGTGACGACTTCGATCCAGCCGCCCACCGATGTGGCCACGACGATCGCGTCGCGCCACTTACCCGGCGTCGCGGACGACACGCGCTCCTGTATCGGCGAAACTGCGTGGCCCGCCGCGCTCGACGTGCACATCGCGTCGCAGTCAATCAGCGAGTGCTGGCGCTGCGAGTGCGAGGTGGAGTCGGCGAACATGCGGCAACGATACGAAGGCGCTGCCCCCGGCGCCAGCGATCGCGTCACACGGCGCAATACGCGGCAACTGTCGCAGTGTGCTCCCTAAAACCAGATGCTGAGGCGCGGCGCGATCGGGCTGCGCAAGAGCGCGTCGGCGGCGACGGCGGCGCGCGGCGTCTGCTCGGTAATGCGGCCAGCGGCGGCGAGGGTGGACGCGCTCACGCCCCCGAGGTACAGCGAGCCGAGGGCCCGCACGTCCAGCGCGAGGTGCGCAGAGCCGTCGGGCGCCTCCCCGTCGAGCGGCGCGCACTCCCCCGACCCGTCGGAGTGGGCGGTGAGCAGGTAGCGCCCGCCGGCGATGCCGTCGGGGTCATCCACGTCAAGCACGAGGCTGCCCTCGGCTGCGTAGCCACGCGCGGCGAAGGCGGCCGGCACGTCGAGGATGCGCACCCACAGATGATCGGTGACGTCCGTCGTGCGCACGGCACGTGCATCCGCGACCTGCCAGCGCAGCGGTTCGTCGACGCTGCGCAGGCCGACCGTAATCTCCGAGACCAGGTCGAGCTCGAGCAGGTACCGCCACAGCGCGGCGTACGCGTCGGGAGTTGCCGCGATCAGCTCCGTGACCGTCACGCGGTGCTTCGTGAAGTCGCTGCCCTGCTCGGCGACCCGGTAGAGCGCGAACCCTTGCGGCTCGCCCGTGCCGTCGTCGTAGCGCACGGCGCGCAAGGCCCCGGCGTCTTTCTTCGTGTCGCCCGTCAGAGCGAACATGCGATCCCACAAGCGCGGCCAGCGGTCGACTTCTCCGGGCACCGCGCGGCGCGCGCGGCGTTCGATTTCGGGTGCCTGCTCACGCAGCACCGTGCGCTCGACGAGGTGTACGCGGCCGTCAGGAACGGAACCGGACCAGGTGGCGCGGCGCTGCTCGATCGAGAGGGATGCGGCGAACGCGGCGGGCGAGAACCCAAAGCGTCCGTAGATGGTCGCCTCCGAGACCGTCAGCACCGCGAGCGGGGCGCCGTGTTCACGCGCAGCGGTCAACTCTGACTCGAGCAGGGCGCGGGCGATGCCGCGGCGGCGGTGCGTTGGCGCGACCGTAACCGAGCTGATGGCCCAGGCCTCGACGTCACGCTCGCCCGGGGTGGTCAGCCGGGTCGGCCACGAACTGACGGTTGCGACCGGGGTCGCCGAGTCGGCGGCCGAGTCGTCCCACACGGCCGCGAGGCGACTGTCGCGAAAGGGGGTGAAACGGTCAGCGAGCTCGCCATCCTCGGGGTCATCGGCGTAGAAGCCGCGGAGGTCGGCGCGCAGCCACGCAGCGCACTGCGCCTCGTCATCGAGATCGACGAGACCGAAGCGGAGACCGCGGGCGGCAAGCGTGGACGCCTGTTCGGCGGGAACGGGAAGGGACTGGAACGGGTGACGCGGCATGGCGCCAGGCTAGCGGTCGGCCTCGTCAGTCGTCGGCGCTCTCGGAACCGACACAGGTGCCTCGACGCAGTAGCTCGATCGCGACCACCTCAACGGGCACGCCGGATGCGCTGGCTTCGTTGCGCAGCAGTGTCGCGATCGGCCCGGGGACCGTCAGCACGAGCGCATTCGGGTCATCGTCAGAGCCGTGCAGCGACGTGCGCCCCGCTACGGGCGGCACGGGGTGACGCGGTTCGTCGCGCACAAAGATCGCGAGCACCGGTACGACGACCGTGCCCAGCACATCGAGGATGGCGATGACGCCGAAAACCCGCCAGTACAGGTCGCCGTCGTCGCCCGGAATGTCGCCCTCGGTCACGATCGGAAGGATCAGCATGATCGCCACGATGCCGATCGCCACGAGTGTGGCGGCGAGCCCGATGCGAATGGGACGTCGACGACGGCCGGCGAGAAGCAACAGCAGGTTCGCGTGCGCGAGGCTCACCGCCAAGACCCCGGCGACTCCAAACGCCTGCAGCCAGGTGTCGAGGTCGGGCAGGTTCCAGTCGCGCCAAATCAGCACCATGCCCGTCACCAGCGCGGCGAGGCTGGCAAGCAGTCCGGCTGCGGCGACGATGCGCATCGAACGGTCAGCAATCGCGAGGTGGCACAGCGCCGTAATCGACGCCGCGCCGAACAGCACGGTGGTGAGCAGGATCTTGCCCTGCGTCTCGCCGAAGTCGCCGCCCAGCAGGGCGACGATCCCCACCACGGCGGCCGCCGAGAACGAGATGATGATGCCGTAGATGGCACCCTTGCGGGCCGCGGAGATGATGTCGGGGTTCATGGCGCCTCACCCTGTTCTTCCGGCAGCGCTGCCGGGCGCGGTGACCGCGTGCGGGTCACGAGCATCACGATAGACCCGGCGAGCAGTCCCCAGAAAGCGCTTCCGATTCCGGCGACGACGACGCCCGAGGCGACGACGACGAGGGTGACCGCGGCGACGACGCGAGTATCGGGCGGTCCGAAGGCCGCCACGAGTCCCGACGCGAGGGCCGAGAACAGCGCGAGGCCCGCTACGGCGATGATCAGGATCGGCGGCGCGGCCGTCACGAGCGCCGTCGCTGCGCCGGCCGCAAGCCCCAGCACGATGTAGGTGACGCCGCCGGCGATCGGGGCGATGAAGCGCCTCGAGGGGTTGGGATGCGCATCCGGACCGCCCATCAACGCGGCGGTGATCGCCGCGAGATTGAGCGCGAAGCCGCCGAAGGGGGCGGCGAGCACGGTCGCGGCGCCGCTCGACGTCAGGATGGCGCGGGCGGGCACCTCGCGGTAGCCGAGGGTGGAGAGCACCGCGAAGCCGGGCACGTTCTGCCCGGCCATCGTGACGATGAACAGCGGGACGCCGAGGCTCACGATGACGGCAACATCGAACGCGGGCGGCGTGAGCGCGAGCACCGGCGCGAGCGGCGCCTCGGCAACCGCATCGGCACCGGTGATGACGATGCCGACGATCGCGACGAGCATGGCGGCGGGAACGGCCCACCGCGTGGCGAAGCGCAGAAGCACCAGCCAGACGACGATCACCGGCGCGGCGAGCACCGGCTGCTCGATCAACGCCGTCACGGGGGCGATGCAGATCGGAACGAGGATGCCCGCCAGCATGGCGCCCGCGATCGGCATCGGGATGCGGGTCATCGCGCGGCCGAGCGCCGGCCAGAGTCCCGTGATGGCGAGCAGCACCCCGCACACGAGGAACGCGCCGATCGCGGCGCCGTAGTCGTCGGTGACACCCTGGGCGGCCACCAGCACCGCGGCGCCCGGCGTCGACCAGGCGAACGACAGCGGCAGGCGGAAGCGCCACGACAAGAGCCCGGCGAGCAGCGCCTGCGCGATGCACAGGATCAGCAGGCCGCTCGCCGCCTCCGCGGGTGATGCGCCCACGGCGATGAGCCCGGCGATGACGAGTGCGAACGAGCTGGCGAAGCCCGTCAGCGCGCCGATGACCCCGGCGATGATCGGCTGCAGCACAGGCTGAGCCTACTGGCGGTCAGCTGCCGTAGCGGTACCAGTGGCGCACGTGGTCGCGGTCGCGTCGCGCCTGCCAAAACTCGATCTCGGTGGGAGCCAACGCCCACGCCGCCCAATCGGGGTTGACCTCGTCGCCCGTTTCGGGACGCGCGCGCCAGTCGGCGGCCGCCACGTCGGCGGGTAGTTCTTCCACCTCGCCAGTGACGCGCACCTGGCGGCCGCGGTCGGGCCAGAAGAACGTCATCGCCGCGCTGGGGTTCGCGGCGAGGTCGATGCCCTTGCGGGTGGATCGGGCGCCCGCGAAGATCCACTGTCCGCGGTCGAGGTCTTTCAAGATCAAGGTGCGGGCCGTGACATGACCGGTCGGGCCCGCGGTCGACAGGGTGAAGGCGTGCGGCTGCAGGACCCCGTGGGCCAGCGCATCGTCGAGCCACTGCAGAAACAGCACCTGCGGGTCGTCGGGCGCGTGCGCGCGGTCGAAAACGGGAAGGTCATCGGGGAAATCGGGCAGTGCCCGGAGGCGGGAGCGCAGCGTGTCCGACATGACCACAAGGTATCTCTGGTGCCTGACAGCGCGCCCGGGTTGTGAGCCTACGCCGACTTCTCGCGACGGGCGGGGCGGCGAGGCACGATCGTGGGGGCCGCGTTGTCGATAACGGCCTCGCGCGTGACGATGACGCGTTGCACGTCGTCGTCGCTCGGCACGTCGAACATGATCGGGCCCAGCACCTCTTCGAGGATGGCGCGAAGGCCTCGGGCACCGGTTTGTCGCAGCACCGCCAGGTCAGCGATGGCGTCAAGGGCCTCGGGCGAGAACTCGAGCTCGACGCCGTCAAGTTCGAACATACGCTGGTACTGCTTGATGAGTGCGTTGCGCGGCGTGGTGAGGATGTCGATCAGCGCGTCGCGGTCGAGCGGTGAGACGGTCGTCACGACGGGCAGACGCCCGATGAACTCGGGGATCAGCCCAAACTTGTGCAGGTCTTCGGGAAGTACCTCGCTGAACAGATCGAGTTCTTTCGACTTGTCGTGCAGCGGAGCACCAAAGCCGATGCCGCGCTTGCCGGCGCGCTGGCTGATGATGTCTTCAAGGCCGGCAAAGGCTCCGGCGACGATGAACAGGACGTTTGTCGTGTCGATCTGGATGAACTCTTGGTGGGGGTGTTTGCGCCCACCCTGGGGCGGAACGCTCGCCACGGTGCCCTCGAGAATCTTCAGCAGCGCCTGCTGCACGCCCTCGCCCGAGACGTCGCGGGTGATCGACGGGTTCTCTGCCTTGCGAGCGATCTTGTCGACCTCGTCGATGTAGATGATGCCCGTCTCGGCGCGCTTGACGTCGTAGTCGGCGGCCTGGATGAGCTTCAACAGAATGTTCTCAACGTCTTCGCCGACGTAGCCCGCTTCGGTGAGGGCCGTGGCGTCAGCCACGGCGAAGGGAACATTCAGGCGCTTGGCGAGGGTCTGCGCGAGGTACGTCTTGCCGCAGCCGGTCGGGCCGATGAGCAGGATGTTGCTCTTCGCGATCTCGACGTCGTCGGCCTTCTGATCGGCGGGCTGAATGGTCTGCCCGGCGCGGATGCGCTTGTAGTGGTTGTAGACGGCCACGGACAGCGCGCGCTTTGCCGCCTCCTGCCCGATGACGTACTCGCCGAGGAAGGAGTAGATCTCGCGCGGCTTCGGCAACTCAAACTCGGCAGACGCCGCCTCACCCGACTCGGCGAGGCGCTCTTCGATGATCTCGTTGCACAGCTCGACGCACTCGTCGCAGATGTACACGCCGGGGCCGGCGATGAGCTGCTGCACCTGCTTCTGGCTCTTGCCACAGAACGAGCACTTGAGCAGGTCGGCGCTCTCTCCGATGCGAGCCATGAGCGCCCCCCTTCCTCACCGTGGACGGTGTTTGTCGAGCCTAACCCCCTGCGCCGACGTTCGCGCACGCGCTCTCCCCCGGGCGCGTCGCGCTCGCCTCGCTGCGCAGTCGCGCCGACCCCCGACCGATGGCGCACAGAGACCGTCAGGGTGGCGCCGATAGCGTGGCAGCACCATGACTGAGACACCCCGCCCTCGGCGCCGCGGCGCACTCGCACCGGCCGCGCTCGTCGCCGCCGGTCTGCTGACCCTCGCCCCCGTGCTGCCCGCCACCGCGCACAACTTTGTCGTGTCTACGAACCCCGGAATCGACGCGACCCTCACGCTCCCCCCCGAGCGCTTCGAGATTCTCACCAACGAGACACTGCTCGACGTGGCGGGCGACGGCACCGGGTTCGCCCTGCAGGTCACCGACGAACAGGGCCTGTTCTACGGCGACGGATGCCTCGTCGTCGACGGCGTCGGCATGAGCATGGGCGCCTGGCTCGGCGACGGCGGCACCTACACCGTGTCGTACCAGTTCATTTCGGCCGACAGCCACACCCTCTCGGGCACCTACCAGTTCGACTACCAGCCCGACCCCGCCGCGACGATTACGCCCGGCAGCGAGGCGCCGCTCGCCTGTGGCGACCCCGCGCCCGGCACCGCAGTCGAGGCGACGCCTGACCCCGAGGTCGTCGCACCCGACGCGACCGCCGAGCCCGCGCCGGAGCCCGGCGAAACGGACTCCCCCGCGACCGACGATGCGTCCGCCACCACGGGAATCCCCACGGGGCTTGCCGTCGGCATCGGCCTCGGCGTGCTGGCGCTAATTGCCGCGATCATCGGCGGCGTGGTCGTCGCGCGCCGACGCCGCGCGTAACGCTTCGTGACGAGCGCGAGCCCCGCATCCCGAATTCGGATGCGGGGCTCGCGTCGTTCGCGGAACGTGCCGAGCGCTAGCTCGCCGTCAGCGCCGGCTGGGTCTTGCGGCTCGTCAACACCTGATCGATGAGGCCGTACTCGAGCGCCTCCTGCGCGATGAGGATCTTGTCGCGGTCGATGTCTTTGTGCACTTCCTCGACGGTCTTGTTCGAGTGCTTTGACAGCGTCTCTTCCAGCCACTCGCGCAGACGCGCGATCTCTTTGGCCTGAATCTCGATGTCGGAGGCCTGCCCGCGACCCGCGTCGCCCGTGGCAGGCTGGTGAATGAGCACGCGGGCGTTCGGCAGCGCCAGGCGCTTGCCGGGCGACCCGGCGGCGAGCAGCACGGCGGCAGCAGACGCAGCCTGACCGAGTACCACCGTCTGAATCTGCGGGCGGATGTACTGCATCGTGTCGTAGATCGCCGTCATCGCGGTGAACGAGCCACCGGGCGAGTTGATGTACATCACGATGTCGCGCTCGGGGTCTTGGCTTTCGAGCACGAGCAGCTGGGCCATGATGTCGTCGGCGCTCGCGTCGTCTACCTGCACGCCGAGAAAGACGATGCGGTCTTCGAAGAGCTTCGCGTACGGGTCTTGACGCTTGTACCCGTAGGCCGTGCGCTCTTCGAAGCTCGGCAGGATGTAGCGGCTCTCAGGCATGAGGTGCGCGGGAATTCCGGCGGTGGGCATCTGCATGATCAGTCCTTCGTGTCTCTCGTCTACCGGCCGGGTTACTTCGCGTGCTCGGTTCCGCCGCCGCCGACCACGTCGCTCGCGGACGACCGGATGTGATCGACAAAGCCGTACTCGAGGGCTTCATCGGCGGTGAACCAGCGGTCGCGGTCGCCGTCTTCCATGACCTGCTCGACCGTCTTGCCAGTCGCCTCGGCGGTGATGGCGGCCAGTCGCCGCTTCATGTCGTTGATGAGGGCGGCCTGCGTCTGAATGTCGCTCGAGGTGCCGCCGAAGCCGCCGTGCGGCTGGTGCAGCAGCACGCGAGCGTTCGGCGTGATGTATCGCTTGCCCTTGGTGCCGGCGGTGAGCAGCAGCTGCCCCATGGAGGCGGCCATACCGATCCCGACGGTGACGATGTCGTTCGGCACGAACTGCATCGTGTCGTAGATCGCCATGCCCGCGGTGATCGAGCCACCGGGCGAGTTGATGTAGAGGTAGATGTCCTTCTCGGGGTCTTCGGCCGCAAGCAAGAGCAGCTTCGCCGCGATCTCGTTGGCGTTCTCGTCGCGCACCTCCGAGCCGAGCCAGATGATGCGGTCTTTCAGCAGCTTGTCGAAGACGTTGTTGGGCAGTGCCGGTTCGGCCATTGAGAAAGCTCCTTGGGGTCGTCTCTGTGCAACCGAATCTACGCGACCGCCATGCCAGGGCCTGGCCGTGTTCGCCGTGGGCAGAGCGGGTGTCGGCTGGTCTTCAGGAAACGACACCGGGCCCGCACCCTCACGGGTTGCGGGCCCGGTCGATACGGGATGCGCGGAGCGCCTAGTGCTCGTGGCCCTCGTGATCGTCGTGGTCGCCCTCGGCGACAGCGTCACCGACCGGCGCGGTGGCGGCCGCGGTGAAGCGCGACAGGTCGACCGCGGCACCCGCCGTGTCGACGACCGTGACCTTGCTGAGCGCGACCGAGAGCGCCTTCGAGCGGGCAACCTCGCCGACCATGCCGGGGATCTGGCCGTTCTGGTCGAGGATCTTGATGAACTCGCCCGGCTCCATGTTGTACTGCTGCGCGCCCTGGATGAGGAACTGGGTCAGCTCGTCCTGGCTGACCTTCACCTCCTCCTTCTCGGCAAGCGCATCGAGCAGGATCTGGGTCGTGAACGTCTTGCGGGTGGAGGTCTGCACCTCGGCGCGGTGCTCGTCGTCTTCGAGGCGACCCTCGTTCTCGAGGTGACGGTGCACCTCGTCGTCGATCAGAGCGTCGGGAACGGGGATCTCGACCTGGCCGAGCATCCACTCCAGTAGCTTCTCGCGCGCCTCGGCACCCTGACCGAACGACTTGCGCTGGGCTAGCTGCTCGCGAATGTCGTCTTTCAGCTCACCAATGGTGTCGAACTGGCTCGCGATCTGGGCGAAGTCATCGTCGGCCTCGGGCAGCTCGCGCTCCTTCACCGACTGCACGGTGACCTCGATCTGCGCCATCTCGCCCTCGTGGTCGCCGCCGAGCAGCTTCGACTCAAAGGTGGTCGACTCGCCAGCCGTCAGCGTCTCCACGGCCTCGTCGATGCCATCGATCAGCTCGCCCGAACCGACCTCGTACGAGATCGAGTTGGCGCTGTCGACCGTGTTGCCGCCGACAGTTGCGACCAGGTCGAGCTGAACGAAGTCACCCTTGCCAGCCGGACGATCGACGGTGACGAGCGTGCCGAATCGGGTACGGAGGTTGTCGAGTTCAGCGTCGACCTCCTCGTCGGTGACCTCGGTCGCCTCGACGGTGATCGTCTCGGACTCGTAAGCCGGCAGATCGAAGTCGGGGCGAACATCCACCTCGACCGTGACCTCGAGGTCGCCCGAGAAGTCTTTCTCGCTCGGCCAGGCGGTCACGTCGGCCGACGGGCGTCCGAGAGCGCGGATGCCCTGCTCGGTGATCGCGGCGCGGTAGAAGCCATCGAGGCCTTCGCTGACCGCGTGGTTCAGTACCTCGGCGCGGCCGACGCGCTGGTCGATGATGGGCGGCGGCACCTTGCCCTTGCGGAAGCCGGGAATCGTGACCGACTCGGCGATGTGCTTGTACGCGTGCTCGATGCTGGGCTTCAGCTCATCGGGGGTGACCGTGATGACGAGCTTCGCGCGCGTCGGGCTGAGCTTCTCGACCGTGGACTGGACCAAAGGGGATCTCCTGGGTGTGTGGACGTGTGGGGGCCTGGTCGGGGCGACAGGATTTGAACCTGCGGCCTCCCGCTCCCAAAGCGGGCGCTCTACCAAGCTGAGCTACGCCCCGCGACCGTGACCGTGACCATGCGCGCGTCACGACGAACGGTCGCGGACGAAAAATGGCCGTAGCGAGTCTAGCCGAGTTGCCGCGTGCGCCCGCCGACCAGGCTCCTCCGTGCGCTACGCTGGTGCACTGCGCGGGCTTTCGAGCCCGTCGCGGGGATGTAGCTCAATGGTAGAGCCTCAGTCTTCCAAACTGATGGTGCGGGTTCGATTCCCGTCATCCCCTCTGATGCCCTGACGGGTGGCGATACGCCGCCCGTCAGGGCATTTGTGTTGCGGCGAATCGACGGAGCGATGTCCGCGCCGTCGCCACACGACGACCGTCGCCGGTGTGTCGGGGGATGACACACCGGCGACGGTTGGCGTTGAGTGACGCAGCGAGCCTGCTCGCGCTCTACCGGTCTTCGACGACACCCTCCTCCATGGGCATGATGTCGAACTCCATGGGCTCCGGCAGTTCGATCACTCCCTCCACGAGCGAGACCACCCCCGAGAACCAGCCGTCGGGCATTGCGAAGGCATAACCGGGCACGAGCCAGGCATTTCCGTCGGCGTCCCACATGAGCAGCAGCGTCGGCGTCGCGTCGTCGAGGGTGACGGTCACCACCTCAGGTTCTGGCATCGGATCGGGCATCGGCTCGGGAACCGGCTCGACGGTCGGCTCAGGAGCGGGCTCGACGGTCGGTTCCGGCTCCGGCTCGGTCGGCTCGGTGGGGTCAACCGGATCGACCGGCTCAATCGGCTCGACCGGCTCGACCGGCGCGACACCGTCCCCGGGACTGCCTGGATCTGAACTGCCCCCCTCACCCGGTGCGGGCTCGTCGACGGCGCCCTCGGTGCGTGCCATTCCGCTCGACACCGGCGTATCCGCGGCGATGAAGCTCACATCACCCTGGAAATCGGGTCCGGGAGCAGCACCCCAGCGCCAGTCTGCAAGGCGCTCGACCGCCTCGCGCGCTGACACGGTGCCGAAGGATCCGCGCTCGACCGCCTCGACGGCGTGGCCGCTAGCCCACTGAATGTCGCCGGTCGCCGACCACGACACCGACCAGTCCAGCGCCGTGCGCTGCCCGTTGACCACGAGGTGACCGGTCGCGGTGGTTTGCCACTCGTCGGTGTAGACGACGACCTGATCGGGAGAGATCCGGAGTCCCGCTCCCGCGAACAGCTCCGCGGCGAGCGCCTGGGCCTCCGCCCCCATCGGGGCGAGGCTCGGACTCGGCACCTCGTCGCGGAATGGGATCGGGTTCGAGTACCACCAGGTGCCGGTTCCCACCCAGGTGGTTGTCACCGCGGGTGCGCTGCCGTCTTCCGGACCAATCACGTAACTCGGGTAGTCGTCGCTGAACCACTCCGAGCGCTCGACCGATCCGTCGACGCCGTACAGGGAGGCGATGCGGGCCAGCGTGTCATCGGGGGTCCCGACCCGACGCAGCTCGTACACGGATCCCGTGCCGCCCGCTGTGCTGAGTCCATCTCCCGCGAGGTACTCGTACTGCACCCACGGCATGATCATGGCGTCGGCACCCATGGCGGCCTCGGCGCCGGCGATACGGGCCCCGTCGGAGCTAGACGCGGCGGTGAATAGGGGCGGCTGGGTCGCCGTGAGCGATCCGCCAATGACGAGTGCGCCGACGCTGACGGCGGCGACCGCGGTGAGGGAGCCGGCGGCGACCTGCGCCACGCGTCCGCGGTTGACCATGCGCGGAGCCTTGCGGCTCGGCGCACCGGTGACGATGTCAGTCGAGAGGTCGGGAGCACCGACGTCGAGTGACCGCTTCAGGCGACCGTCGAGGTCGTCGGGTGTGGTGTTCATGCCCTGATTACGTCGCGGGGCGGGCGATTCTTTCAGGTCGAATCAGAAACTTTTCCGAGTAGATCGGCGAGGCGGGTGCGGGCACGGTGCAGTCGGATGCTCGCGGCGTTCGCTGTGATGCCGAGCGCCGTCGCGACCTCGGCGGCCGTGAGACCCTCGACGACGCCCAGCGCAAGCACCTCGCGGTCGCGGGCCGACAGCGCGCGCCACGCCTCCGCGAGGGCACGGTCGGCCACGACGATGTCTTCGGCCGAGGGCGCCGAATCCTGAGCGGTCAGTCGGGCGAGCACGCTCGTGCGGGAGGCGAGCTGCCGACGGTGGTTGGCGACCACGTACGAGGCGATTCGGTACAGCCACGGCAGTTCTTCGCCGTCGGCGACGCGGTCGCGCTTTCGCCACGCAATGGCAAACACGTCGGCGGCGAGATCGTCGACGGCGTCACGATCGACGCGTCGCGCAAGGTAGGCGCTCACCGCACCGAGGTGCTGCGTGTAGACCGCCACGAACGGGTCATTGTCGGGGGGCACGTCGCCATTGTGGAGCCCGGCCGCGACGCTCGCCGCCTGCGACACGTTTTCCCGTCGCCCGGTTATCCCCAAGGCTCATTCGTCCCCAGGGACTTTTGTATCTGTTGTCACGACGTTTCCGCGCACTAGCGTGTGGCGGCATGAGGCCCTCCTCCGCGCGCGGAACAGCGAGTTTCCCCCGCTCACCCCACGACCTGCGCTCCACCGCGCAGTGCCCGGCGTGCTTCACCGAATTGCGCGCCGTTGTCTGCCAGTCGTGCGGGCTGAACCTCGCGCATCCGCTCGCCGCAGAGCTGGCTTCCCTGTCGGCAACGATTGCCGACGAGCTGGATGCACGACTCCGGCTGATCGATCGCATGCGTCGCGAACCGGTCACCGCGGTCGCCGCCGTGCCCCCGGCACCTCCCGCGCCCGCCGCCGCGTCCGAGATGCGCGAGAGCGCGGGCAGACTAACTCAGGAACCCACGGAGGTCTCGGGCCGACGGCCGCGTCGCTCGGGTATCCAGATCGCTCTGGTGGTCGTCGGAATCGCCCTGCTCAGCGTGTTCGCACTGTTCGGAGTGATCTACGTCTTCATCGCCTATGGCGTCGTGGCGCGGTCGGTGATCATTGCGCTTGCATCGCTGGCCACCCTTATCGCGGCGAGTGTGCTCGCGCGGCGCGGCCTCGGCGCCACTGCCGAGGGTCTCGCCGCCCTCGGAACAGTCGTTTTGGTCCTCGACGCGTGGGCGGTGCGGCGCACCGATATTGCGGGGCTTGCCGGCGTTCCCGAGACCGGCTTCTGGGGCGGGGCGCTGCTGGTCGTTGCCGTCGTTGCCGTGGTGTGGGCACGGCTGGGCGGCCACCGCTCCCCCCTCCTGGTCGGTGCGAATCTGATTCCGGTCAGTGCGGCGCTCCTGACGGTTCAGCTCGCCTCCGACCTGCCGCGCGGCGCCGCGCCATCGCTCGCCGCCCTCGCGGCCTCCGCTGCCGCGGTTGTCGTCCTTGCTGCTGGCGCACGCGCCTTCCGCACCTCGCACGCGCCTGTCGTCGTCGAGGCTGCCTCGCGCACTCCCCTGCTCAGCCTGATCGTCGCCGCGGTCGCCGCCATCGCCGGAGTGGCGATGCTCAGCCACTCGGGGTGGTGGTGGGGTGCGGCGGTTGCCGTCGGTGTTGCGTTCCTGACGGGTGTCGCCGCGTGGCTGCTTGCACGCGCGAGCGCCTCACCCGCGGACACGACGATTGCCGCGACGCTCGCCGTGTGTGGCTCGATGGGGCTCATCGCCGGACTGGTCATTGCGGCAGCGTCGACAGACTCGGAATCCGCCACTCTCGCCATCTCCCTGCTCGCACCGGCCACGCTGGTGGCGATCGCCGACGTTGCCCGTCTGCGCACGACGAGGCTTCCTGCGCGGCTACCCCTCACCGCTACTGCGATCAGCGCCGCCGTCCTCACCGCTCTCGCCGCGACGCTCGCGCTCGTGATCGTGCTCACTGCGGTGACCGACGCCGTGATTCGCGCCGACAACGCTCGAGGCGCGGGCGCCGACGTGCTAGGGGTGAGCTCTCTGGAAATCACCGCCCTTGCCGGCCTGGCCGCGGTGCTCGTCATCGTCGGTGGCGCCTCGCGCATCGGTGATCGCCTCAGTGATCCGGGGCGTGCACTTCCCGTGGCAGCCGGGGCAGGACTCGTCGTCGCGCTGACCGCTGTCGCGATGCCCACGTGGTGGGCGCTGATGACCTATTCCGCAGTGGTCAGCATCGGTGCCGCCGCGGCCGCCACGCTGCCGCGCACCCGCGGCGACGGGAGTGGCCCGCGGTCGATCCGTCTTGGGCTCAGCGTCGCCGCGGTGTCTGCCGCCCTTGTCGCGGTCAGCCTGGGCTGGACGATCGACGGGGGCTGGTGGGTCGGCATCGTGATCGCCCTGGTCTCGCTCGGGATCGGCCGCCGCGTGACCACCCGTTCGGGCACCCGCGCAACGGCAACGGCGGTCAGCGGCCTGCTGGTGATCGCATCAGCGCCCAGCATTGCGTCGATCACGCAACTCGACGCAATCGCTCTCACGCTCGCCGTTGCCTCGCTCGTCGTCATTCTCGGACGATTGGTGAACGCCGACAGCCTTGAGCGGCACTTGCTGAGCATGAGCGTCCTGCCCGTCGGCCTCTTCCTGTTGATCGCCCAGCTCCTGGTCGCCCCGACCACGGCCAGCCTGCAACCCGCCGCGGGTGCGCTTGTCTTCCTCGTCGCGATCAGCGTCGTGTGCGCCGACTCGCGGCGCGGCGCCGGACGCTTTGCGGGCTTCGCGGTCATCGGCGCGTTTTCGACGCTCGGTCTCACGGCTGCACTCGCCACCGCGCAGACCGTACGCAGCGTGGCGGCGCTCACCGACGCGTCGCGTCGCGTGGCGGACACCGACCTGGCTCTCGCCGCCCTCAGCGCCCTCGCGGTGCTGGCTGTCGTCGGAGCACTCACGGTTCGTGGCCGCGAGCGAACGGCGCTCGACATCGGCCTCGTCGCGGTCGGCGTCCCGGCCACGATCGTCGTCACCGACGGGGGCCAGGTATCCCTCGCCCTGACGGTGTGCACCGTGCTCCTCCTGGCCCTCGCCGTCAGCCGTGACGGCCTCGTCGGCTCGCAGAGTCCCCGTCGGTACCTCGGTTGGTTCGCGCTCGCCACAGCGACCGCAGCGCTGTGGAACTTCCTCGCCGGCCGCGGCATCGACAACCCCGAGCCGTACACCCTGCCTCTCGCGGGCGCGCTCCTTGCCATCTCCGTAGTGCTCGCGCGCGTGCCCACGGCGGGGCCCGCGGATCGCCGCGTTTCGGGTCCCACCATCATCGCGGTGAGCGCCCTCGCCGTGGCCGGCATTCCGCTCGCCGCGCTCGCCGGCGACGGACCCGTCATGCGCGGCTCCGGCGTGGGCGTGGTGGCCACCGCCATCGTCTTGGGCGTCGTCATCGGCCGGGTGCACGCCGGACTGCGCTGGCAGGGCCTGCCCCACCTACTGCTCGGGGTCGCGGTCGTCACGCAGGTGGTGCTCGCCGTGAGCGTGACGGTACGTGTCGGCCTCGAGGCACGCAGCACCGGCGGCGCGCCGGTCGATGTGCTCCTGCAGGTGGCCGCCGTGCTCATCGTCATCATGCTCGTCGGCACGGCGGCGGCGACGTGGAGCACGCTGTCCGCCACGGTCGGGCGCGCTGTCCCGCGCGTCGTCGCAGCGACCACGGCGGCAACCGCGGGCGCCGCCGCGCTCAGCGCTGGCGTCATCGGAGGCGCCGGGGCGATGGAGCAGGTCGAACTGATCACGATTCCGCTCGCGCTCGGGCTTCTGCTTATCGGTACCGTCGAGCTCGACCGCCGCACCACCGCGCGCAGCCTGCCGTGGCTGACCCCCGGGTTCGTCGCGCTCTTGGTGCCAACCCTCGTTGCCGTCGACGTCGACGGGGGCGTCTGGCGCATCGCGGCACTCGGAATCGCTGCCACGATCATCCTCATCGGCGGCGTGATTCGACGGCTCCAGGCGCCGTTCCTCGTCGGCGCGATCGTGCTCCTCGTTCACGCCGGCATTCAGACCTGGCCGCTCATCGCCGCAATCGGACAGAGCATCGAGTGGTGGCTATGGCTCGGCGTCGCCGGGGTGGCCATCGTCGCTGTCGCCGCCCGTTACGAGCGCCGCGTGCAGAACGTGAAGAACACGGTGCGCCGCATCTCCGAGCTGCGCTGACTCACCGGGCGCTGACCGTCACCTGACAGTCGCTTGGAGCACGCTGGAAGTCGTGTGCACGGGCGCTGATGACGCAATAGCGTGGAAAAAGCCCTGCCGATCGTGGGGCACCACCAACAGAGAGGACGACATGACTGACGTCGCCGCAGCCCCTGAGCAGACGACTGACCCCGACATGATCTCGGGCGTCTCGCAGTATCTCGCTCCCGTGGTGATCAACTTGAGCGCCCTCGCTCTGGAGGGCAAGCAGGCGCACTGGCACGTGCGCGGCAGCAACTTCCAGGCCGTTCACGAATTGCTCGACACCCTCGTCGACCACGCGCGCGAGTGGAGCGACATGGCCGCCGAGCGTATCGCGGCACTCGGCCTGCCGCTCGACGCGCGCACCGCGACGGTCGCGAAAGAGACCACGGTTCCGCCCGTGCGCGCGGGCTTCCAGAAGACCGACCTGCTGATC
Source organism: Microcella sp. (assembly GCF_046293215.1). Lineage (GTDB taxonomy): Bacteria > Actinomycetota > Actinomycetes > Actinomycetales > Microbacteriaceae > Microcella. The sequence continues at coordinate 54,411 of NZ_JBKBPI010000009.1, forward strand.
GCCGACATCATCGCCGGTATCGATGCAGCACTCGTGACGCTGCGCGCAGCGATCGCGGGACTGGACGAGCTTGACGAGGTCAGCCAAGACATCGCCATCGCGATCACCAACGGTCTCGAGCAAGACCGCTGGTTCCTCTTCTCGCACATCGCCGAGTAGGCGAGCCGCGAGAGCGCTCGCGACGCCGCTGCGGCCCTAGGCCGTGGCGGCGTTGTGCTGCGCGGCGACGGCCGGCCCGAAGGTGGGGCGACCCGCCATCAGCGTGTGTGCCACCGGCATCGACCGCAGCGCCCGCGCATCCATGTCCAACGGATCCGTGTCGACCAGAACGAGGTCGGCGTGCTCACCCGCGGCGACGCGGGTGCGCGTCGACGACGCCAGGGCCTCGGCAACCGTGATGGCCTGCTCGCCGTGGAACGGCTCACGCTCATCGCGTGTGCGGGCCGTCGCAGCCGAGATTGCGATCCACGGATCGAGCGGCGCCACAGGCGCGTCCGATCCCAGAATCACGCGCGCACCCGAGTCGATCAGGTCGCGCAGGGGGAACGCGCGGTGCGTGCGGCCCGGCCAGTACCGCTCGGCCACATCGCGATCGTCCATCGCGTGCTCGGGCTGCACACTGGCCGTCACACCGAGGGCGGCAAAACGCGGCAGATCGCTGCGCCGCACCAACTGTGCGTGCTCAATGCGGCCCCCGTGCCCGAGCCTGGCGAAGGCGTCGAGCGCGAGCCGGTTGGCAGCGTCTCCGATCGCGTGGATTGCCAGCCCGAAGCCCGCAGCGTGAGCGCGGGCCATGAGCGGCTGCAGGTCGCACGGGGGCACGGTGAGCAGGCCGTAGGCGTGCTCCGTCGCGTCCGGGTAAGGGTCGCAGCAGTACGCGGTGCGGGTATTGAGCGAGCCATCGGTGATGACCTTGAGAGGACCCACTGACACCTCGCCGGCGACCGGGAGACCGCTGCGCAGGCGCTGGGCGATTGCGCGGTCGAGATGCTGGGGATACACGCCGAACTCGACGCGCAGGGCGTCAAACCCGCTCGCGACACGGCGCAGCCAATCGTCGAGATTCCACCGCATCTCGAGGTCGACAATGCCGACGACACCGCGAGCGGCGGCATCGGCGGCAGCCTCACGCACCCACTCGTCGATGGTTGCGTCGCTGGCCGAATCGAGTGCCCTCGTGACGGCGAAAGCGGCCTCCTCGCGGAGCAGACCATCACCGGAGTCGACACCGAAACGCACCATGGCCGCTGAGTTGAGCCACACGGCATGAACGTCGGCGCTGATGAGCACGAGCGGACGATCGGCGAGAACCGCGTCGAGCACGGACGCCGTCGGAGTGTCGGGCCACAGGCCGTCACGGAAGCCGGCTCCGACGACGACCTCGTCGCTCGTCGTGCGTGCGGCCAGGGCGCTGCGCACGATCGCGGCGGCCTCGGCCGCCGACTCGGCCTCACCGACGTCGATGCGTCGCCGCGACTGCGCCCACTGCGTCATGTGCACGTGCTCGTCCCACAGGCCCGGCAGCACAAAACGACCGTCGGCGTCGATGACGTCAGCCCCCGCGGCAATATCGAGCGCCCCGGCCGGGGCGATGGCCGCGATGATGCCGTCACGCAGGACAAGGTCGACGGGGTCGTGGCCGCCGAGAGGACGGGCGTTACGAACGGCGCGGATCATGCACCCTCCTCATCTCGCGGGCGAGCCCGGCATGCGCGTACGGTCCGTCACCCTCGAGCTCGTCGATGATTCGGTCGACAACCTCGGCCGACTTGTTCTGACTGAGCTTCAGCCGCGCGTCGATGCGGGTGACCCGCAGTCGCAGCCCGACCGTCCCGCGGGCGACCCTTCGAGAATACTCCTCGTCGAACGCGAGGCTTCGCCCGTCGTCCCCCATGGCGCGCTCGAAATGATCGGTGAGGTCGGCGAGTACGCGAAAATTCTCGGCGTCGTCGAGAATCTCGGGCACGCCGTAGAGGTGAGCCGTGACGTGATTCCAGGTGGGCACGATGTCGCCCGGCGCGTACCAGCTCGGCGAGATGTAGCCGTGCGGTCCCTGCGCAATGACGAGCACCTCGCTCTCGCCCAGCCGATGCAACTGCTCATCGGGGCGGCCGACGTGGCTGACGAGCACGATGTCGTCTCCGGTGCTCGCCGCTTCGTCGAGAAGGACCGGGTAGTGCGAGGCGACGATGCCCGTTTCCGGAACGTGGGAGACGATCGTGGCCCACGGATTCTCGCGCACGAGCCGACGGATTTCGATCCGGTCGTCGAGCACGTAGTGCGGTGTGTGACGCATGGCGTCCCCTAACGCTGACAGGTTGGGCAGTAGTAGAGCTTGCGGGCGGCGGCGAGCTCGAGCACGATGTGCGTTCCGCACACCCGACACGGCAGCCCCTCGCGCTTGTAGACCCAGTGGCGGTCGGCGCGATTGCGCATGGCCAGGGCGCGGGCCTCGTCGTCGAGTCCGTCCATCGTGAGCATCTGCCCCGTGTCAACGCCAACGCCGAGCAGGTAGCGCCAGTCGCGCCAGAGCTCACGCACCGTGTCGTCGCTCAACTGCGAACCTGGGATGTGCGGGTCCAGCCGCGCGCGGAACAAGATTTCTGCGCGATACACGTTTCCGATACCGCTCACGACCGACTGATCCATCAAGAGCAGCCCGATCGGGGTGCGGCGTGTCCTGACGCGTTCGAGCATGCGCTCTTCTCCCTCGGCGGGGTCGTCAACCAGCGGATCAGGACCGAGCTGGCTGATCACCTGCTGCACCTGGGCGGCATCAATCACCTCGCACGCGGTCGGACCGCGCAGGTCAGCGACGGCCGTGTCGGTCAGCAGTCGCGCCCGCACCTGGCCGACGGGGTCCGGCGGGAAACCCTCGAGCACGGCGGTCTCCGTCTCCTGCTCGGCCATACGCAGGCGGGTGCGCCGCGGCGCGCCGATCGACGCGAGCGAGTCTTCGTGCTCGCCGACGACGGTGTCGTCGGCGGCCCCGCGCATCCCCGTCTGGCCCATGCGGCCGCGCGAGGCGCGGGTGGTGGCGTCTCGCGCGACCGCGCCCGCGAAATCCCACGCCCCGTAAATGCCGAGGTGCACGCGGAGGTACAGCGCCTCGTCGAACTCGAGAAAGAGCTGCTTGCCCACCGCGCGCGACTCGGTCATCGTGCGCCCGTCGATCAGCGCGGCTCCCTCGGCGAAGCGCCCCTGCGGCGACGACGCGGCAACCGTCTCACCGACGAAGTGACGCTCGAACTGCCGGGCGATGCGATGGACGGAGTGACCCTCGGGCACGGCGGCTAGTGCAGCTCGTGGCCGGCGATCTGCCCGGTCGTCTCGTACTCGCCGAGCTGGCCGATACGACGCACGTGGCGCTCTTCGCCGGGGAAGGGGGTCTGAATGAAGATGTCGATGAAGCGCAGCGCCTCGTCAACCGAGTGCTGGCGGGCACCGATCGCGATGACGTTGGCATCGTTGTGCTCGCGCGACAGCACGGCAGTCGCCTCGTTCCAGACGAGCGCGGCGCGGATTCCCTCGACCTTGTTCGCGGCCATCTGCTCGCCGTTGCCCGAGCCTCCGAACACGATGCCGAGCGATTCGATGCCGGCCTCGCGGTCACGCGCGACGGCCCGCGCAGCGTTAATGCAGAACGCCGGGTAGTCATCGAGCGGGTCGTACGAGGTCGGGCCATGGTCGATGACCTCGTGACCCTGGCTGGCCACGTGCTGCTGCACCGTTCGGCTGAATTCGAGTCCGGCGTGGTCGGTGGCAACGTGGATGCGCATACCGGCAATTCTAGGCGCGGGCCGAAAGGCCCTGGCGCGCCGTGCACGTCCTGCGACAGGCTGGGTGAGGCAGCGCAGACCGCGCTCACCCAGCACTGTCGAAGGAGACACGATCCCCATGGCACGCACGATTGTCGTCACAGGAGCAGCGAGCGGAATCGGCAAGGCAACAGCCGAACTGCTGGCCCGGCGCGGAGACACCGTGATTGGGGTGGACCTCGACGGAACCGACATCAGCGCCGACCTGACGACGCACGAGGGTCGCGATCACATGGTGGCTCGCGTCCGAGAGTTGTCGGGCGGCACGATCGACGGCGTCGTCGCGAACGCGGGGCTCGCCCGTGAGCTCCCCGCGACCGTGGGCGTGAACTACTTTGGTGCGCTCGCGACCCTGGAGGGGCTCCGCCCCCTGCTTGCCGGTTCCGACTCGCCGCGCGCGGTCGCGACCGTGTCCATGGCCTCGCTGTTTCCCGTCGACGACGAGTTGCTCGACGCCATGCTCGCCCACGACGAGCCCGCCGCTCTTCATCGGGCGCAGGAGCTGATTGACGCGGGCACCGCCTCGACGATCTACGGCACGACGAAGCGGGCGTTGGCACGGTGGATTCGCCGGAACGCCGCGAGCGCCGAATGGGCGGGCGCGGGCATCCCGCTCAACGCGGTGGCACCGGGCGTCATGCGCACGCCGATGACCGCGAACATGATCGCCACCCCGGAGGCCGAGCAGCAGTTGCTCGAGATGGTGCCGATGCCGCTCAACGGGGTCGGAACGCCCGAAACGGTTGCTCACCTCATCGGGTACCTGACGAGCGTCGAGAACACGCACCTGTGCGGCCAGGTCGTCTTCATCGACGGCGGCAGCGACGTCGTGATCCGCGGAGACTCGACCTGGTAGGTCGGATGCTCGGACTCGACTGATCGAGGTTCAGACGATGTAGATCTTGCGGAGCGTCTCGTGGACTTCCCACTCGGTCTCTTCGCCGTCTTCGAGACGACCCACGCTGCCCGGAACCAATTCGGTCTCGGTGCCGTCGTCGCGACGGAGAATCGCCCTGCCCTTCAGCACGATGAAGATCTCGTCGACCTCGACGTCGGTCACCGTGCCGGGGGTGATTTCCCACACCCCGACCTCCCAGTCGTCGATCTCGGTGAGGGCGGCGACACCGGTCGTGGGCGAGCCGGCGACGACCTGATCGGCGTCAACCGGCTCGTGCTCGAGGTCAATCTCGAGGGCCTGCAGCACGGTGGCTGCGTCGAGAGGCAATGTGCTCACGAGTCGAAGCCTAGGCCGACGGCGTCGAGGGTGCGAAGAAAAAGGTTGCGGCGCCCCTCGTTGTGATCGGCGCGGTCGAGCGCCCACCGCACGGCCTGCACGGCCGGGAACGTCGCCGGCTCGGGCGGGAAGGGCAGCGGCATGTCGCGCACGGCCTTCAGCGACGTGCGCTCGGTCTCGAGCCCTGATAGCTGGTCGAGCATGACGTCGGCCGCGAAGCGGGTTGCGGCGACGCCGAGCCCGGTGAAGCCCGCGGAGTAGGCAACGCGGCCGCCGTGCGCCGTCGCGTGGAAGGCGAAGAATCGACTCGAGGTGTCGATCACTCCCGCCCAGCGGTGGGTGAATCGCAGTCCTTCGAGCTGCGGGAACGTCGTGAAGAAGTGGCTTGCGATGCGCTCGTAGCTTTCTCGCCGATCCTCGTACTCGGGGCGGATGCGGCCACCGAAGTGGTAGATGGCGTCATAGCCGCCCCACAGGATGCGGTTGTCGGCCGACAGTCGGTAGTAGTGGAACTGGTTCGCCGAGTCGGCGACCCCCTGCCTGCCGGACCAGCCGATCGACGCGAGCTGAGCATCCGAAAGCGGCTCCGTCATGAGCACGTAGTCGTACACCGGCACCGTGTGCAGGCGGTATCGCTTCAGCAGCGACGGAAACGCGTTGGTGGCGAGCGCGACGCGGCTCGCGCGCACTACTCCCCCGTCGCGAAGGCGCAGCTCGACCGCGTCGGGCTCGGCGCGTAGATCAAGCACGGGCGACGATTCGAAGACCTCGACGCCGGCCTCGAGGCACGCGGTCAGCAGTTCGCGCGCGAGCTTTCCCGGATGCGCGAGCGCCGTGTCGCGGGTCGACCAGAGGCCGCCCTCGTAGGTCGGTGACGCGATCTGCGCGCGCATCGCCTCGGCGTCGTAGAAGTGCTCAGTCTCGCCGTCGTGTGCGTCGGCGAGTTCTGCCACCTGGTAGGGCTCCGTGGCGACGGCAAACGAGCCAACGCGCTCGAAGTCACACTGCCAGTTGCGCGCCTCAACCGTCTGCTGAATCTCATCGAGGTTCTGCATGCCGAGGCGGTCGAGCGTCTCGAGCTCGTCGGGGTACCGGGCGTCGCCGTTCTTCTCGCCGTGGGTGAGGCTCGCTTCGACAAAGCCGCCGTTGCGGCCCGAGGCCGCCCAGCCGATCGTTCGTCCTTCCACGAGCACGACGCGCCGGTCGGGGTCGCGTTCTTTGGCGCGCAGGGCCGTCCAGAGGCCGGTGTATCCGCCACCGACAACCGCGAGGTCGGCGTGGATCCGACGGGTGAGCGGCGGCTGGGGCTCCCGAGGCGGCAGGTCGTCGAGCCAGAAGACGCTCAGCCGGGAGCCGGCGAGCGCGTTGCGCACGAGCGCGGGGTCTGCGGGGCGTCGTTCGAATACCGTGGAGGCCATAACCTCCAGAATGCCAGAGGTTATCCACGTGGACAACAAATGAGGCGGGCAATGGAGCATCCTCTCGGACTCGACACGAGCATCCTCGACCGGGCACGACGGCCCGAGACATCTGATGCCGACTGGGCGGCCTTTCGCGCCCGGGCCGAGCGGGAGGCTCCTCGCCTCGCCTCGCTCTTCGCTCGTGTCTACGGCGACGACCCCTCGGTCGCCCAGCATCTCGAAGCGTTGCTCGGCGAACTGGCGCTCAGCTGGCAGCGCCGGCCCGCCGACCTGAAAGAACTCGACGCGGCGCGCGAGGCGGATCCCACCTGGTTCCAGTCGAACCGGATGCTCGGAGGCGTTTGCTACGTCGACCGCTACGCGGGCGACCTGGAAGGCGTGCGGGCGCGCATCCCGTATTTCCGCGAGTTGGGCCTGACCTACCTGCACCTGATGCCGTTGTTCTTGGCGCCGGAGCCCAACAGCGACGGCGGCTATGCCGTGTCGAGCTACCGCGAGGTGAACCCGGCCCTCGGCGACATGGCCCAGCTCACCCAGCTGGCCGCCGACCTGCGCGCGAACGGCATCGCGCTCGTCGTCGACTTCATCTTCAACCACACCTCGAACGAGCACGAGTGGGCGCGGCGCGCGCTCGCCGGCGAGAAGGAGTTCGAGGATTACTACTGGATCTTTCCTGACCGCACGATGCCCGACCGGTACGAGCGTACGGTGCGCGAGATCTTCCCCGACGACCACGCCGGCTCGTTCGTGCCCATGCCCGACGGATCGGGGCGCTGGGTGTGGGCCACGTTCCACTCGTTCCAGTGGGATCTGAACTACGCCAACCCCGCGGTGTTTCGGGCGATGGCCGGCGAGATGCTGTTTCTCGCCAACCAGGGCATCGACGTGCTGCGCATGGACGCGGTCGCCTTCATCTGGAAGAAGCTCGGCACGAGCTGCGAGTCGCTTCCCGAGGCGCACCTGCTGCTGCAAGCCTTCAACGCCGTGTGCCGCATCGCCGCCCCCGCCCTGATCTTCAAGAGCGAGGCGATCGTGCACCCCGACCAGGTGGTCGAGTACATCTCGCCAGACGAGTGCCAGATCTCGTACAACCCCCTGCAAATGGCGCTCATCTGGAACTCGCTCGCCACCCGCGACGCCCGCCTGCTGCAACAGGCGCTCGATCGCCGCCACAACCTTCCCCCCGGCACCGCCTGGGTCAACTACGTGCGCAGCCACGACGACATCGGCTGGACCTTCGCCGACGAAGACGCGGCCGAACTCGGCATCAACGGCTTCGAGCACCGGCGCTTCTTGAACAACTTCTACGTGGGGCGCTTCCCGGGCAGCTTCGCCCGGGGCATCCCGTTCCAAGACAATCCGAAGACAGGCGACTGCCGCATCAGCGGGGCGACCGCGTCGCTGACCGGGCTCGAGGCCGGTGACCCCGGCGCAATCGACCGGATTGTGCTTGCCCACTCGATCGCCCTGTCAACCGGCGGCCTGCCGCTCATCTACCTGGGTGACGAGGTCGGGCAGACGAACGACTACTCGTACCGCAACGACCCGGGCAAGGCCGACGATAGCCGCTGGTCGGGCCGGCCCTTCTTTCCCGAAGAGCGCTACGCCGAGCGCCACGATCCGACGACCGATGCCGGACGGCTGTACACGATGCTGACGGCGCTCATCGAGCTGCGCCGCCGCACGCCTGAGTTCGCCGGGGGCACCCTCATCGGCTTCGACGCGAAGAACCCGCACGTGCTGGGGTATCAGCGACCGGGCGTGTACGAGGGGATGGCCACGCGCATCCTGTGCTTCGCGAACATGGCCGATGAGCCGCAGACGGTCACGGCGCTGACCCTGTCTGGTCAGCCGCCGACCGGCGTCGACCTAATCACCGGCGAGCGGCGGTCGCTGCGCGCCGACCTCACGATTCCCGAGCACGGCATCGTCTGGATGCGCGTGGTCGACGACCCGGCGCTCGCCTCGGTGAACGACGGGGCGGCGCTCGGGCCCGCGCACTAGGCTGGGCGGCTGTGCGGCCACGAGCCGCGCCACTCACGTCCGTCGCCGAAGGAGGCCGCAACCGTGCCCGCAGACAACCTCACCCGCGTGGAGGCGAGCGAGCGCTCGTCACTCGTATCGACCCAGAGCTACCGCGTCGAGCTCGACCTGACGACCGGGCCGGAGGTGTTTCGCTCGACGTCGACGGTGACGTTCACGGCGACGCCCGGCGCCTCGACGTTCATCGACGCGATCACGCGCGACGTGCACGCGGTCACCCTGAACGGCGTCGAGCTTGACCCGGCCGAGGTGGCCGACGGAATTCGCATTCAGCTGCCGAACCTCGCCGCCGAGAACGAGCTGACGGTTGTCGCCGACCACGAGTACACGAACACGGGCGAGGGCCTGCACCGTTTCGTCGACCCGGTCGACGGCGAGGTGTACCTGTACTCGCAGTTCGAGGTTCCCGACAGCCGACGCGTGTTCGCCGTGTTCGAACAGCCCGACCTGAAGGCCACATTCACCTTCACGGTGCGCGCCCCGAAGCACTGGAAGGTCGTCTCGAACGGCGTCACGCCCGAGCCCACCGTCGAGGGTGACAGCGCGGTCTTCGCCTTCCCCGAGACGCAGCGCATCTCGAGCTACATCACTGCCATCGTCGCCGGCCCGTACCAGAGCGTGCACTCGGAGCTCACCTCGAGCGACGGCCGCACCATCCCGCTCGGCATCTACGCCCGCGCGTCGCTGTTCGAGTACCTCGACGCCGACTACATCTTCGACATCACCCGCAAGGGCTTCGCCTACTTCGAGTCGAAGTTCGACGTGCCATACCCCTTCGAGAAGTACGACCAGTTGTTCGTGCCCGAGTTCAACGCCGGTGCGATGGAAAACGCCGGCTGCGTCACCTTCACCGAGGTGTACGTGTTCCGCTCGAAGGTGACCGACGCGGTCAAGGAGCGTCGCGTCGTCACGATCCTGCACGAGCTCGCCCACATGTGGTTCGGCGACCTCGTCACCATGAAGTGGTGGAACGACCTCTGGCTCAACGAGTCGTTCGCCGAGTGGGCCTCCACGATCGCCACCGCCGAGGCCACTGAGTGGACGGAGGCCTGGACCACCTTCCAGGCGATGGAGAAGAGCTGGGCATACAAGCAAGACCAGCTGCCCTCCACCCACCCGATCGTGGCCGACATCCGCGACCTGGAGGACGTGCAGGTCAACTTCGACGGCATCACCTACGCCAAGGGCGGCAGTGTGCTGAAGCAGCTCGTGGCGTGGGTCGGCGAGGAGGACTTCTTCGCGGGCGTCTCGAACTACTTCAAGAAGCACTCGTGGGGCAACACCGAGCTGGTCGACCTCCTGCGCGAGCTGGAGGCGACGAGCGGCCGCGAACTGACCGAGTGGAGCGCCAAGTGGCTCGAGACGGCCGGCGTGAACACGCTGCGCCCCGAGCTCGAGGTCGACGACAACGGGGTCATCACCTCGTTCGCTGTGCTGCAGAGTGCGCACCCCGACTACCCCACGATTCGCCCGCACCGCATGGCGATCGGCTTCTACGACCTGCACGACGGCGCGCTCGTGCGCACCCACCGTCACGAGCTCGACGTCGACGGCGAGCGCACCGAGGTCGCCGAGTTCGTCGGCATGGCCCGCCCCGCGCTGATCCTGCTGAACGACGACGACCTCGCCTACGCGAAGATTCGCCTCGACAACGCATCGCTCGAGACCGCCATCGCCCACCTGAAGGCGATTGAGAGCCCGCTCGCGCGCGCCATCGTGTGGGGTGCGGCCTGGGACGCGACGCGCGACGGTGAGACGGCGCCGCGCGACTATGTGCGGCTCGTGCTCAACAACATCGCGAGCGAGACCGAGTCGACGACGATCCGCACGACGCTCATGCAGCTCGCGCAGGTCGCCCGCACGTACGTCGAACCGTCGACCCGCGACGAAACGGTTGTCGCCGTCGCCGATGGGCTCTGGCAGCTGGCCGCCGAGGCCGAGCCGGGCAGCGACGCGCAGTTCCAGTTCGTGCAGTACTTCGCGAACATGGCCGCGACCCCCGCCCACGTGGCGACTCTCAGCGGGCTGCGCGACGGCACCATCACGCTGCCGGGCCTCGAGGTCGACACCGACCTCGACTGGCTGCTCATCGAGGGCCTCGCCCTGAACGGCGCGATCGGCACAAGCGAGATCGACGCGGCGCTCGAGAAGGACAACACGTCGAACGGCCAGCAGGCCGCCGCACGCGCGCGCGCCGCCCTGCCCGGAGCCGACGCGAAGCGCGCCGTCTTCGACCAACTGGTGAACGATGACAGCGTGCCGAACGCGATCGTGCGCATGACGACGGTGGGCTTCCAGCACGCGAACGGCCCCACGGGCTTCGCCGAACTGGTCGACCCGTACTTCGAGTCCCTGGTTTCGGTGTGGGAATCCCGGTCGTACAAGATGGCCGAGTACCTGATTCTTGGCCTCTACCCGGCGCCGCTCGCGAACGAGAACCTCATCGTGAAGACCAGGGCGTGGCTCGAGGCCAATGCCGACCAGCCGGCAGCCTTGCGCCGCATGGTCAGCGAGAACCTCGCGGGCGTCGAGCGCGCGGTTGCAGCGCAGCGACGCGACGCGCGCGCGTAGCTGGCCCCGAGCATCCCGCCCCGCGTATTCGATCGACGGATGCGCGGGGCGGCACTGGCGGGCCGCGCACGCTGAGTAGGCTGGGCGCGTTATGGACGAGTTCACCTGGGCCGGGTTCTTCGAGGCGCTCGGCGTCTTCATCGAGGAAAACGGGACGGTCTTCCGCATCCTCGGCGTGGTGATCGGCGCCGTCATCCTGCGGTGGATCCTGCTCATCTCGATCGGTCGCGTCGTTGACCGCGTCGTATCCGGGGTGAAGAAGGCCCAGGCGGTGGAGCACACGGTCGAGTTGAGCGCGTCGCCGCTGCACGCCGTGCGCGTCGTGCAGCGCACGCGCACGATCGGAAGCGTGCTGCGCAACGTCGTCACCTGGTCGATCGTCGCCGTCACAATCGTGCTCATTCTGAGCGAACTGAACTTCTCGGTCACAGCCCTCATCGCCTCAGCCGGCGTGCTCGGCGCCGCCCTCGGCTTCGGGGCCCAAAGCCTCGTGAAGGACATGCTGAACGGCCTGTTCATGGTCTTCGAAGACCAGCTCGGGGTGGGCGACATCGTCGACCTCGGAGAGGTCTCGGGAGTCGTGGAGGCGGTCGGGGTGCGCGTCACCCAGGTGCGCGACGTCAACGGCACGCTGTGGTTCGTGCGCAACGGCGAGATTCTGCGGGTCGGCAACAAGTCGCAGGGGTGGGCGCGGGTCATCATCGACCTGCCCGCTCCGTACACAAGCGACGTCGAGGCGGTCGAGCAGACGATGCTCGAGACGGCCCAGAAGATGGCCGACGATCCGCGCTGGCGGCGCAAGGTGCTCGAGAAGCCCGAGATCTGGGGCATCGAGTCGATCTCGGCCGAGGCGCTCGTGGTACGCCTCGTGATGAAGGTGCGCGGCCCCGATCAGTTCGAGGTCGCCCGCGAATTGCGGCTGCGGCTGAAGCTCGCGCTCGACGAGGTCGGGGTGGCCCTGCCCGCACTCAACCGGGTCGTCATGGACGGGCTCGACCAGGCTGGCAAGCGCACCGAGCAGAAGCCGGGTGGGCGCGCGACGACTGCGACGAAGCCGCTGCCGAAGCAGGCGGCTGCGAAACCTGACACGTCGAAGGACGCCTAGGTGGCCGAGCTGAGCTGGGGCCCCACGGGCGGCCCCACCGAGACGTTTTTCGAGCAGGTGGGCGGGCACGCCACCTTCGAGAAGCTGGTGCGTCGCTTCTACGCGGGCATCGAGCACGACGAGGTGTTGCGCCCGATGTACCCCGACGACGACATGGACGGAGCCGTGTGGCGGCTCACGGCCTTCCTCGAGCAGTACTGGGGCGGGCCGACCACGTACAGCGAGCAGCGGGGGCACCCGCGGCTGCGCATGCGCCACATGCCTTTTCACGTGAACCCCGACGCTCGTGATCGGTGGCTGTCGCACATGCGCGCCGCGGTCGACGAGCTTGACCTGTCGCCCATGCACGAGGAAGCGCTGTGGGACTACCTGCAGCGCGCCGCGCACGCCATGGTGAACACCTTCGAGGAGTGAGATGACGAGACCGACGCAGGCTGGCTGGTACCCCGACCCCCACGGCGGGGCCGGCGAACGCTGGTGGGACGGCGAGGAGTGGTCGGAACGCACTCGCCAGCCCTACATGGCGGCCCCGTATGAGCCCCAGCGGGCCCCCGAGGGCACGAACCCCACCACGATCTGGATTTGGCTGCTCGCTCTCGCCCCGCTCATCAGCATCTGGCAGGCCGCGACGCTCGATGTGAATGCGCTCGTCGAGCAGGCGATGCAGGGCGTCGAGATCGCGCCGGACGGCACCGTCACCGGCACCCCAAACACGTCCACCGGCGCCGCCGACTTCACCGGCCTGTTCCTGTGGCTGGCCGGCGTCGGGGCGGCGGTACTCGACTGGCGGGCGCTCAAGGCGCGCGGCATCGATCGGCCTTTCCACTGGGCGTGGGCGATTCTGTGGAGCCTCGTCTACGTGATCGGCCGCTCGGTCGTGGTGCGCCGCCGTACGGGCACCGGCTTCGCCCCCATGTGGACGACGATCGCCCTGCAGGCGACGCTCATCGTCGTGGCGATCAGCATTGCCGCGCGGATCGTCGACGCGACCCTTACCCGCGTTCCTCTGTAGCCGAACTCGAAAAGGCGCGGTCGGACGCGCGCGCCACGACCGCTCGGGCGTGCCGCAAGACCGGCTCATCGACCATGACGCCGTCGAAGCGGAAGACCCCGCGCTCGCCGCGCGCGGCCGCGAGCACCCTCTCGGCCCAGGCGACGTGGTCGGGGTCGGGCGCGTAGGCCCGGCGCACGACTGCCACCTGGGAGGGGTGGATGCACGCGGTCGCGGCAAATCCGAGCGCCGCCGCATCGCTCGCCTCCTCCTCGAGGCCCGCCTCGTCGGCGATATCAAGGTGCACGGTGTCGATGCTCGCGACGCCGCGGGCAGCGGCCGCGAGGTGGACGGTGGCGCGCACGTGCTGGACGACCGCGCGGTAGCGGCCCCGGGCATCCCGGCTCGCGGTGCCCCCCATCGAGGCAACGAGGTCTTCGGCGCCCCACATGAGGGCGACGACGCCGGGCACGGCGGCGAGCTCGGCCGCGGCGACGACGCCCGTGGCCGTCTCGCAGAGCCCGATGACGGCGTAGCCGCGGGCGGCGAGGGCGCGCAGCGCGACCGGGTCCTCAGCCTTCGGGACCATGACCGTCGTGTACTCGGTTGCCGCGAGGGCGGCGAGGTCGGCATCGGCGTCGGCCGTGCCGAGCGGGTTAATGCGCACGATGGTGCGCACGGGATCGAGGCGACTGCCCGCCACGTGACCCCGCGCATCCCGTTTCGCGTCGGGCGCGACCGCGTCTTCCAGGTCGAGGATGACCGCATCGGCCCGCTCGGCGGCCTTCGCGTAGCGCTCGGGCCGGTCAGCGGGGCAGAAGAGCAGGGCGGGCCCCATGGCGAACGCCGTCACGGCTGGTGGCCCTCCCGCCAGACCAGCACGGCCCGACGGGCCTCACCGACGATGTCACCGTGCTGATTGCGTCCGGTGTGGGCGAGCGTCACGATGCCCTGGCCGGGTCGGGACTCGGACAGACGCTTCTCGACGACGAGCGTCTCGCTGTAGAGGGTGTCGCCGTGGTGCAGCGGATGCGGGAACCGCACGTCGGTCAGCCCGAGGTTCGCGACGATCGTGCCCTGGGTGAGCTGCTGAACCGAGGCACCCACCATGACGGCGAGTGTCATCATCGAGTTGACGAGCCGCTCGCCGAAGGGCTGCTCGGCCGCCCACGCCGCGTCGAGGTGCAACGCCTGCGGGTTCATCGTGAGGGTCGAGAAGAGCACGTTGTCGGCCTCGGTCATGGTGCGCCCGGGGGCGTGCACGTAGACCGTGCCGACCTCAAACTCGTCGAACCACAGGCCGCGCTGCTCGATGCGGCGCGGCTGGTAGTTTTCGCTGGTCGCCGTCATGCGGTGAGTCCCAACTGCCGGGCAATGACCATCAGCTGCACCTCCGTCGTGCCCTCGCCGACCTCGAGCACCTTCGAGTCACGGTAGTGGCGAGCGACCGGGTTTTCATTCATGAAGCCGTAGCCGCCGAAGATGTGGCTGGCGTCGCGGGCGTTGGCCATGGCCGCCTCGCTCGAGATCAGCTTCGCCATCGACGCTTCCGCCTTGAAGGGCTTCTCGGCGACGATGCGCTGGGCCGCCTCGTAGGTGGCGAGCCGAGCGGCGTGCACCCGCGACTGCATGCGCGCGATCGTGAAGGCCACGTGCTGGTTCTCGCCGATCGCTCGGCCAAAGACCGTGCGCTCCTTCGCGTAGCGCAGCGCCTCCTCGAGGCAGCCCTGAGCGGCGCCGGTGCAGAGTGCAGCGAAGGCGACGCGCCCCTCGTCGAGGTACTCGAGGAAGTTGGCGTAGCCACGGCCGCGCTCGCCGAGCAGGTTCTCTTCGGGCACGCGCACGTTGTCGAAGCTCAACGGGTGGGTGTCGCTCGTGTGCCAGCCGACCTTGTCGTAGGCGGGGTGCACCGTGAAGCCGGGGGTACCGCTCGGCACGATGATTGCCGACAGTTCGGGGTTGCCGTTCTCTTTGCGGCCGGTCACTGCCGTGACGGTGACGAGGCTCGTGATCTCCGATCCGGAGTTCGTGATGAACTGCTTGGAGCCGTTGATGACCCACTCGCCATCGACAACCTCCGCCGTCGTCTGCGTGGCCCGCGCATCTGATCCGGCGCCCGCCTCGGTGAGCCCGAATCCGGCAAGGGCCCGGCCGCGGGCGAGGTCGGGCAGCCACTGCTGCTTCTGTTCCTCCGTGCCCTGGCGGAAGATCGGCATCGCGCCGAGTCCGACGCCCGCCTCGAGGGTGACGGCGATCGACTGGTCAGCGCGGGCGAGCTGCTCGACCGCGATACACAGGTCGACGTAGGTCTTGCCCTGGCCGCCGTATTCTTCCGGGAAGGGCAGCCCGAACAGCCCCATGTCGCCCATCTGCCGGATGATGTCGTACGGCAGCTCACGCTTCGTGTCGTACTCGTACGCAGCGGGTGCGACAACGGTGTCGGCGAACTCGCGCACCTCGTCGCTGAGGCGCTGCTGTTCTGGGGTGAGGTCGATCATGCGGGGTCTCCTTGGTCGCCGTCGGGCCGGGGTTCTGGCTCGTCGGGGTGGATGCGGGCGACGACCTGGTCGAGTGCGACCTGGTCGCCCACGGCGACCTCGAGGGTCACCGTGCCGGCGACGGACGCGAGCATGGTGTGCTCCATCTTCATCGCCTCGATCGTGACGAGGGGCTGACCCTCGACGACCGTGTCTGCGGTGGCGGCGCCGAGGGCGACGACGGCGCCGGGCATGGCGGCGCGGATCGTCGGGTCGGCGGCGCCCGGGGTGCGGGTGAGTCCCGCCCGGTGCTCCGCGATGCGGGCGGCCCGCGTCGGGCGCGCGAGCCGGTGCGTGACGCCGTCGACGTGCATCCAGGTCGCGTCGACGGCGCGCACGACGTGGGCAGTGACGCGTCGTGATTCGTGAGTGACGGTGACGCTGAGCGCCTCGGCGGCGGCGTCGAGAATGCGGATGCTCGGGGCGAGCTGGTCGATAACCGACGCGTCTATCGCGACCTCCTCGCCGTCGATCAGGTAGCGGGGGGCGCGGTGCGGGCCGAGGCGCCAGCCGCTCGGCCGACTCCAGGCGGACCGCGCGGCCCGCTCAGCCCGGTCGTGCTCGACGAGCGCGGTGATCGTGCGGGCGAGGGCGGGCGTGGCGGGGGCTGCCAGCTCGCTGCGCTCGATGAGCCCCGTGTCGAGAGCGCCCGTCTGCACCTCGGGTACGGCGATCAGTCGGCGCAAGAAGGCTGCATTCGTCGGCACCCCGAGCACGATGGTCTCGGCGAGCGCCGCATCGAGCCGGGCGAGCGCGGTCGCCCGGTCGGGCCCGTGCGCGATGACCTTCGCGAGCATCGGGTCGTAGTCGGAGCCGACGACGAGACCGTCGAGGAGGGCACTGTCGACGCGCACGCCCTCGCCGCTCGCCTCCGCGAGGAAGGAGACGGTGCCGGTCTGCGGGGTGAAGCCGCGCTCGGGGTCTTCGGCATAGAGTCGCGCCTCGACCGCGTGGCCGCTGAGCGCGAGCGGCGGCAGCTCGAGCGGCTGACCCGCGGCGATGCGCAGCTGCTGCTCGACGAGATCGACGCCCGTCACGAGCTCGGTCACGGGATGCTCGACCTGCAGGCGCGTGTTCATCTCCATGAAGAAGAACTCGTCGGGTTTCGCATCGGAGACGAGGAACTCGACGGTGCCGGCTCCGCGGTAGTCGACGCTGCGCGCCACCTCGCAGGCGGCCTCGCCGATCGCCGCGCGCGTGGCCTCGTCAAGCAACGGCGAGGGGGCCTCCTCGATGATCTTCTGGTGGCGCCGCTGGAGGGAACACTCCCGCTCCCCCAGGTGCACGACGGCCCCGTGCGCATCGGCGAGCACCTGCACCTCGATGTGGCGGGGGCTCTCGACGAAGCGCTCGATGAGCAGGGTGTCGTCGCCGAACGACGAGCGCGCAACTCTGCGGGAGGCGACGAGCGCGTCGGCGAGCTCGTCCCGCTCGCGCACCACGGTCATCCCCTTGCCACCGCCGCCGCCCGAGGGCTTGATGATGAGCGGGAACCCCACCGTGCCCGCCGCGTCGATGAGCTGCGCGTCGCTCCAGCCGGCCTCCCCTGCGCCGGGCGTCACCGGCACACCGCGGGCGGCGACGTGCTCGCGGGCGCGGATCTTGTCGCCCATCGCCTCGATCGCGCTCGCCGGCGGGCCGATCAGGGTGACGCCGAGCTCTTCGAGGCGGCGCGCGAAGGCCGTGTTCTCGCTGAGAAAGCCGTACCCGGGATGCACGGCCTCGGCCCCCGAGGACAGGACCGCCTGAACCACCCTCTCGATGTCGAGGTAGCTCTCGGCGGCGGGGGCCGGGCCGAGGCGCACCGCGAGGTCCGCCTCGCGCACGTGGCGCGCATCCGCGTCGGCGTCGCTGTAGATGGCGACGGAGCGGATGCCGAGCGCACGGAGCGTGCGAATCACGCGGCACGCGATCTCGCCGCGATTCGCGACGAGGACGGTGCCGAGCAGGGGCGCGGTCGAGGTGTCGGTCATGCGCGTCACATCCGGAACAGGCCGAAGCGCGGCTCGGGTAGCGGCGCGCGGCTGACGACGTCGAGGGCGAGGGCGAGCACCTGGCGGGTGTCGGCAGGGTCGATGAGCCCGTCGTCCCAGAGGCGGGCGGTGGCGTAGTAGGGGTCGCCCTGCCGTTCGTACTGGGCGCGGATGGGGGCCTCGAAGGCCTCCTGCTCGTGGGCGGGCCAGTCGTCACCGAGCTGGTCGCGGCGCACGGTCGACAACACTTTCGCCGCCTGCTGGCCGCCCATGACCGAGATGCGGGCGTTCGGCCACATCCAGAGGAAGCGCGGCGAGTAGGCCCTTCCGCACATCGAGTAGTTGCCGGCACCAAACGAGCCGCCGATGACGACCGTAAGCTTCGGCACGCGGGTCGTCGCGACGGCGGTGACCATCTTGGCCCCGTGCTTGGCGATTCCGCCCGCTTCAGCGTCGCGGCCGACCATGAAGCCCGAGATGTTCTGCAAGAACACGAGCGGGATGCCGCGCTGGTCGCACAGCTCGATGAAGTGCGCGCCCTTCATCGCCGACTCGCTGAACAGCACGCCGTTGTTGGCCACGATGCCGACCGGGTGGCCCTCGATGCGGGCGAAGGCGGTGACGAGGGTCGTGCCGTACTCGGGCTTGAACTCGCTCACCGACCCCGCGTCGACGATGCGGTCGATGACCGTGTGCACGTCGTAGGGGGTCTGCACGTCGACGGGCACGACGTCGAGCAGCGTCGCGGGGTCGTGCGCGGGGGCGGGCGATTGGTCGGGCGAACCGACGGCCCACGCCGGCTCGCGGGGCGGCGGCAGGGTGGCAACGATGTCGCGCACGATCTCGAGGGCGTGGGCGTCGTCGTCGGCGAGGTGGTCGACGACGCCGGAGGTGCGGGCGTGCAGCTCGCCGCCGCCGAGCTCCTCCGCGCTGACGACTTCGCCGATCGCCGCCTTCACGAGCGGCGGCCCGCCGAGGAAGATCGTGCCCTGCTCGCGCACGATGACCGTCTCGTCGCTCATCGCTGGGACGTAGGCGCCGCCGGCCGTGCACGACCCCATGACGCACGCAATCTGCGCAATGCCCTCGGCGGATGCGCGTGCCTGGTTGAAAAAGATGCGTCCGAAGTGGTCGCGGTCGGGAAACACCTCGTCCTGCAGCGGCAGGAACGCCCCGCCGGAGTCGACGAGCGCGATCGCCGGAAGCCGATTCTCGAGGGCGATCT
Organism: Microcella sp.; assembly: GCF_046293215.1. Lineage (GTDB taxonomy): Bacteria > Actinomycetota > Actinomycetes > Actinomycetales > Microbacteriaceae > Microcella. The sequence continues at coordinate 73,329 of NZ_JBKBPI010000009.1, forward strand.
CTTGGGCCCGCAGGTGCTTCTTCACCGTCAGGGGGAAATAGGTGCCGCCCTTGACCGTCGCGTCGTTGGCGATGACCATGACCGGCCTACCGTGCACGAGCCCGATGCCCGTGATCAGCCCGGCACCGGGAGCCTGACCGTCGTAGAGGCCGTCGGCGGCGAGCGGAGCGATCTCGAGGAAGGGGCTGCCCTCGTCGAGCAGTCGGTCGACCCGCTCGCGGGGCAGTAGCTTGCCACGCTCGATGTGCCGCTGCCGCGACGACTCACTGCCGCCGAGCGCCGTCGTCGCGAGCTTCCGGCGCAGTTCGTCGACAAGGTCGGCCATGGTGGCGCGCGGTGCCTGATCGGCAGGCGTCTCAGCTGTCGTCATTGACTGCCCATTTCGCTTGTGGCGGTGGGGCCGGCGGTTCCGGTCGGTTAGCGGTGACTAACTGACAGAAATGTTAGTCATGACTAACTGGAATGTCTACACTGGCGCACATGAGCATCGTGTCGCCCCGGGAGCGCGCCAAGGCGGAACGCCGTGACGCCCTGCTTGCGGCGGCGGCGAGGCTGTACGCCGAGCGCGGCTTCGAGCGGGTGTCGCTCGACGACCTCGGCTCCGCCGTCGGCGTCAGCGGGCCCGCCGTCTACCGCCACTTCGCGGGAAAGCAGGCCGTGCTTGCGGCCCTGCTCGTGGACGCGAGCGCGGGGTTGCTCGACGGGGCGCGCGCGGTGCTGGACGAGCGTGCGGACGGACCCTCCAGCATCCCGGATGCGCGTTCCGCTCTCGCAGCGCTGGTCGCCTTCCACGTCGCCTTCGCCGTCGAGAACCCCGACGTCATTCGCGTGCAGTCGGCCGACCTGGAGAGCCTCGCTGAGACGGACCGGCACACCGTGCGGGGTCTTCAGCGCCAGTACGTCGAGCTGTGGGTCGACGTGCTCGAAGCACTGCACCCCGATGCCCCGCGGCCCCTGCTGCGCACCCGCGCCCACGCGGCGTTCGGCCTCATGAACTCGACCCCGCACAGTGCCCGCGGCTCGGCGCGCGAGACCCGCGCGCTGCTCGCCACGATGGCCGAATCGGCACTGACCGCGCCCGCCTGAGCGCGCGGCTCGGGCGCGAGGTGCGGCGACGCTGCAGCGCTCAGTCGGCGTCGGGGCCAGCGACGTCGCCCGCCTCGGCCGCCGACTCCTCACTCGGCCCGGCGATAACCGCTGTCGACTCGAGCGCCCCGCCGGCGGGAAGCTGCGCCTCGCGCAGCGCCCGATCGATGGCGCTGCCGAGCTCAGCCGCCCGGTCCGTTTCGGTACTCATGCCCTCACGCTACGCCGCTGCGCCGGCGGGGTCTACCCGTAGTGGCGGCGGCGGGTGGCGTCCTGCACCTCGCCGACGAGCTCCTCGATGATGTCTTCGAGGAACAGCACGCCCGCGGTGCGGCCCTCCGCGTCAACCGAGCGGGCGAGGTGTGAGCCCGAACGACGCATGAGGGCAAGGGCGTCTTCCAACTCGGCGTGGGCGTCGATCGACACCAGACGGCGAATGCGCTTCGGCGGCACGGGGTCGTCGAACTCGTCCTCGGGGAGGTCGATCACGTCCTTGAGGTGCAGATACCCCGTGGGCTCGCCGGACTCGTCAACGAGCGGGTAGCGGCTGAAGCCGCGCTGGGCGACGCCGCGCTCGACGTCGAGAGCGGAGGCGTCCTCCGGCAGCGTGACCAGCGCCTCCATGGGAACAGCGACGTCGCCGACGGTCTTGTTGGTGAACTCGAACGCGGCGCCGAGCGTGCCCGTGACGTCGGTCAGCAGCCCCTCCCGCGTTGACTGCCTGACGATCGTCGCGACCTCGTCGAGCGTGTACGTGCTCGTCGCCTCGTCTTTCGGCTCAACGCCACACAGGCGCAGGATGCCGTTCGCGATCGCGTTCAGGCTCCAGATGACGGGCGAGAAGATGCGCGCGATCGTGACGAGCGGCGGAGCAAGAATGAGCACCGCGCGCGTCGGCAGCGAGAACGACAGGTTCTTCGGCACCATCTCGCCGAGCACCACGTGAAGATACGACACGATCAGGAGCGCGATGATGAACGCGATCGTCGACACGACCTCGGGAGGCAGCCCCGTCAGGCTGATCGGGATCTCGAGGATGTGATGGATCGCCGGCTCTGACACGTTCAGAATCAGCAGCGAACACACGGTGATGCCGAGCTGGCTGGTGGCGAGCATGAGGGTGGCCCGCTCCATCGCCCACAGCGCCGTCTTCGCGGCGCGCGACCCCGCCTCAGCACGCGGCTCGATCTGCGAGCGCTTGGCCGAGATGACCGCGAACTCTGCACCGACGAAGAACGCATTGCCCGCGAGCAGCACGACGAGCCAGACGAGCCCCCACCAATCGGCTGAGCTGATCATGACGCCCCCTCCGTCGACGACGCATCAGCGTGCACCGGGGTGAAGCGCACGCGGTCGATGCGGCGCCCGTCGAGCCGTTCAACGCGGAACACACCCGCATCGATCTCGACCGTGTCGCCGACGCGCGGCAGACGCCCGAGCTCGGCCATCAGCCACCCGGCCACGGTCTCCCACGGCCCGTTCTCGGGCACCGTCACGCCTGCGCGGTCTGCCAGCTCGTCGGGGCGAAGGATGCCCGGGAACGTCAGCCAATCACGCGCGCGGACGACGTCGACCATTGCCCGGTCGTGCTCGTCGGCAACCTCGCCGACCAACTCCTCCACGAGGTCTTCCAACGTGGCCACCCCAGCCGTGCCGCCGTACTCGTCAACGACGATCGCCATCTGGTAGCCCTGCCCGCGCAGCTCGGTGAGCAGCGTGTCCAGACGCATCGTCTCGGGCACCCGCAAGGCCTCTGACTGCAGGGCCGAGGCGGGCACGTCGGCGCGCCGGTCGTGCGGCACGGCGACAGCCTGTTTGACGTGCACGATGCCCAACACGTCGTCGAACGACTCGCCGACGACGGGGAACCGCGAATGGCCGGTGCGGCGAGCCAAATCGATGATGTCGACGGCGCTGTCACCGCGCTCGACGCTGGCGACGCGCGGCCGCGGTGTCATCACGTCTTGCGCCGTGAGCTGCGAAAAGGCCAGGGTGCGCGACAGCAGGGTCGCCGTGTCGGCCTCCAGCAGGCCGTGCTGCGCAGAGCGGCGCACGAGCGACGACAACTCTTCGGCGGTGCGGGCCCCGCTCAACTCTTCCTTCGGATCGATGCCCATCGCGCGAAGAATGCGGTTGGCGGTGCCGTTGAGCACCCGAATCGCTGGTCGAAACACCGTCGTGAACAACCACTGGAACGGAATGACGACCTTCGCGGTCTGCCGCGGCAGCGCGAGGGCGAAATTCTTCGGCACGAGTTCGCCGATGATCATCGACAGCAGCGTCGCTATGAGGATCGCCGTCACCGAGCCCACGGGTCGCACCGCGCCCTCGGGAACCCCGATCGCCGTGAGCGGCCCGGCGAGCAGGCGCGAGATCGCCGGCTCCATCGTGTAGCCGGTCAGCAGGGTCGTGAGGGTGATGCCGAGCTGCGCGCTCGACAGGTGCGTCGACGTGATTTTCAGCGCCGCGATCGTCATTCCCAGCCGGGTCTCGCCGCGGTCGCGCCGCGCCTCCAGCTCGGAGCGATCAAGGTTGACGAGCGCAAACTCGCTCGCGACGAACAGCCCGGTGCCGATTGTCAGCAGCACGCCGATGCCCAGCAGCAGCCATTCGTCGCCGAGTAACTCAGCGCCCACGGGTGTCCCTCAGGATGACGAGGGTGGCGGTAGACGGAGGCTCCATGGTGGTGTCGAGTATAGGCGTCGCCACCTCACCACGAGACGGGCAACGCCTTGCCCTCCTCATACCCGGCCGCGGACTGCACCCCCACGACGGCGCGCTCGTGGAACTCGGGCAGCGTCGACGCTCCGGCGTACGTCATCGAGCTGCGCAGCCCCGATGTGATCATGTCGAGCACGTCGTCGAGGCTCGGTCGCTGCGGGTCGAGGTAGATGCGCGAGCTCGAGATGCCTTCGGCGAACAGGGTTTTCTTCGCCCGTTCGAAGGCGTCGAGTCGGCGGAAACGCTGCTCGACGGCCTTCGTCGACGCCATACCCCACGAGCTCTTAAACCAGCGGCCCGTCTCGTCGACCTCGATCTCGCCGGGCGCTTCCAATGTGCCGGCGAACCACGAGCCGATCATGACTGCCGACGCACCGGCGGCGAGCGCGAGGGCGACATCGCGCGGGTAGCGCACTCCCCCATCGGCCCAGACGCGGGCCCCCAGCTCGCGAGCGGCGGCCGCAGTTTCGAGCACGGCGGAGAATTGCGGGCGCCCGACCGCGGTCATCATGCGCGTCGTGCACATGGCGCCGGGCCCCACGCCGACCTTGAGAATGTGCGCACCAGCCTCGACCAGGTCGCGCACGGCGTCGGCGGTCACGATGTTGCCCGCAACGATCGGCACGCCAAGGTCGCGGGCCGAGACCGCGCGCAACGCTGTGAGCATCTGCTCCTGATGCCCGTGGGCTGTGTCGAGCACGAGAACGTCAACACCCGCCCGCACGAGCGCCGCGGCCCGCTCGGCGGGATCGCCGTTGACGCCCACCGCGGCGGCCACCCGGAGGCGACCGTGCGCATCCACGGCCGGCTGGTAGAGAGTGGCCCGCACGGCACTGCGCGCGCTCAGCGAGCCGACGATGCGCCCGTGGTGGCGGACGGCGACCGCGTCGACGCCGGCCGCATCGATCAGATCGAAGGCGCTGCGCGCATCCGTGACGTCTTCGTCGTCGATTGACGGCACCGGGTCACCGACGAGATCGCCGATCACGGCATCGGGCAAGACGTGCCGCAGGCGCGCCGCCGGGATGCACGCGGTCGGTTCGCCGTCGTCGTCGACGATCGTGACGAGCGCCCCATCGGTGTCTGGCACCCGGCGCCGTGCCTCTGCCACCGTCGTCTCGCGGCTCACCGTGACGAGCGGATCGAGCATGGTGGGCGCGGCCTTGATGGCTCGAATCGCGGCATCGAGCTCTTGCAGGGGAAGGTCTTGCGGCAGCACGCCGAGACCGCCCCGGCGGGCGAGCGCCGCGGCGAGGCGCGGCCCCGTGACCGACGTCATGTTGGCGGCGACAATCGGCGTGTGCATGCCGGCCGGGTCGTCGACCGTGAGGTCAACACTGAGGCGACTACCGGCCGCCGAGTGCTGCGGCGTCAAGAAGACGTCGGAGTAGGTCAAGTCGTGGGCGGGGATCTCGTTCGCAAAGCGCACACGACAACGGTACAAGCGCTTGTGCACAGGTGCAGGCTCACGGTCAACCCGACCGTTCGCCACCGCACGAGGCGTTACGCTTGAGCGGTGTCGCCATCGTCGGCGGCGCGTCGAGAATTAACCCTCCAGCAGAAGCGAAAGTGGGCGGTCGGCTGTGTCAAGCCACGTGTCCGGTACCGGCGCCGAGGGCGGCGCCTCCGGAGAGTTCGGTGCCAACGAATGGCTCGTCGATGAACTGTACGAGCAGTACCGAGAGAACAAGGATTCGGTCGACCCCTCGTGGTGGCCGATTCTCGAGAAGTACGAGCAGTCGACGGCGACTGTGGCCAGTAGCGCGCCAGCATCGGTCGCGGTCGCGGAGGCGACTCCGGTGACGCCCACCACGGTCACCGGCGCAGACGACCCCACGACAGCTCTGCCGAGCGCCTCGACGGGCGGTTCGGTCGGGTCGATCAGCATCGGCTCAGCGCCCGTGACGGGGAGCCAGCCGATTGCGAAGACGACGGCCCGCGCGCCGCAGCCGCAGCCGATCCCGGCCCAGGCTCCCGCGACGGCTCCGGCTCCGGTCATTGACGAGGCCGCCGCCGAGAAGCAAGACGAGGTCACGCCGCTGCGCGGCATGGCGAAGACCCTGGCGACCAACATGGATGCGTCGCTCACGGTTCCGACGGCGACGAGCGTTCGCACCATCCCCGCCAAGCTGATGATCGACAACCGCATCGTCATCAACAACCACCTGAAGCGCGCCCGCGGCGGCAAGGTGTCGTTCACCCACCTGATCGCGTGGGCGATGGTGAGGGCACTGCGCGAGTTCCCGAGCCAAAACGTCTACTACGACGAACAGGACGGCAAGCCGGTCGTCGTGACGCCGGCGCACCTGAACCTCGGCATCGCGATCGACATCCCGAAGCCCGACGGCACCCGGGCGCTGCTCGTGCCGGGCGTCAAGAAGTGCGAAACGATGACGTTCGGCGAGTTCCACGCGGCGTACGAAGACGTCGTCAAGCGGGCCCGCGACAACAAGCTGACCGCGGCCGACTTCCAGGGCAACACCATCTCGTTGACGAACCCCGGCGGCATCGGAACGGTGCACTCGGTTCCGCGGCTCATGAAGGGCCAGGGCGCCATCATCGGAGCCGGCGCGCTCGAGTACCCCGCCGAGTTCCAGGGCATGTCGCAGGCGACCCTCGCCGAGCTCGGCGTCGGAAAGACGATCACGCTGACGAGCACGTACGACCACCGCGTCATTCAGGGCGCCGGCAGCGGCGAGTTCCTGAAGAAGGTGCACGAGCTGCTGATCGGTCAGCGCGAGTTCTACGAGCAGATTTTTGCTGACCTGCGCATCCCGTACGACCCGATCCACTGGGCGCAAGACATCCACGTTGACCTCGCTGACGATGTCAACAAGACGGCGCGTGTGCACGAGCTGATCAACTCGTTCCGGGTGCGCGGTCACATGATGGCCGACGTCGACCCGCTCGAGTACCGCCAGCGACGCCACCCCGACCTCGACATCTCGAGCCACGGGCTGACGTTCTGGGACCTCGACCGCGAGTTCGTGACCGCGGGCTTCGGCGGCAAGCGCACCATGCTGTTGCGCGAGATCCTCGGAGTGCTGCGCGACACGTACTGCCGCACCGTCGGCATCGAGTACATGCACATCCAAGACCCCGAGCAGCGCCGGTGGTTCCAGGAGCGACTCGAGAAGCCGTACCAGAAGCCGACGCACGACGAGCAGATGCGCATTCTCGGCAAGCTCAACCAGGCCGAGGCGTTCGAGACCTTCCTGCAGACGAAGTACGTCGGGCAGAAGCGCTTCAGCCTGGAGGGCGGCGAGTCGCTCATTCCGCTGCTCGACGAGGTCGTGCAGCGCGCGGCGGAGGAAGACCTCGACGAGGTTGCGATCGGCATGGCCCACCGCGGGCGCCTGAACGTTCTCGCGAACATCGCCGGGAAGACCTACGGTCAGATCTTCCGCGAGTTTGAAGGAACGCAGGACCCGCGCAGCGTGCAGGGCTCGGGCGACGTCAAGTACCACCTGGGTACCCAGGGCACGTTCACCTCGGCCAGCGGCAAAGAGATCGAGGTCTACCTTGCCGCGAACCCCTCGCACCTGGAGGCGGTCAACGGCGTTCTCGAGGGCATCGTGCGGGCGAAGCAGGACCGCAAGGCCGACGGTAAGTTCTCGACGCTCCCCGTGCTCGTGCACGGGGACGCAGCCATGGCTGGCCAGGGCGTTGTCGTCGAAACCCTCCAGCTGTCGCAGCTGCGCGGTTACCGCACGGGCGGCACCGTGCACGTCGTCGTCAACAACCAGGTGGGCTTCACGACCCCTCCGGGTGAGGCGCGCTCGTCGATCTACTCGACCGACGTCGCGAAGACGATCCAGGCGCCGATCTTCCACGTCAACGGCGATGACCCCGAAGCGGTCGTGCGCGTAGCCGAGATCGCGTTCGCCTACCGTCAAGAGTTCAAGCGCGACGTGATCATCGACCTCGTCTGCTACCGCCGCCGCGGGCACAACGAGGGCGATGACCCGTCGATGACGCAGCCGCTCATGTACAACCTCATCGAGGCCAAGCGCAGCGTTCGCACGCTCTACACCGAGGCGCTCGTCGGCCGCGGCGACATCACCGAGGAAGAGTTCGAGAACGCGCACAAAGACTTCCAGGAGCGGCTGGAGGTGGCGTTCGCCGAGACCCACGCGGCCCAGACCGGCACGATTCCGGTCGTCGGCGGTGATGCCCCGGTCGAGGAGGCCTCGGGCGAGCCCGACACGACCGCCGTCGACATCACGGTTGTGCAGCACATCGGTGATGCGCACGACAACCCGCCCGCCGGGTTCACGGTGCACACGAAGCTGCAGGCGATGCTGAAGAAGCGCGTCGAGATGAGCCGCAACGGCGGCATCGACTGGGGCTTCGGCGAACTGCTCGCCCTCGGCTCGCTGCTCATGGAGGGCACGCCGGTGCGCATGGCGGGTCAAGATTCGCGCCGCGGCACGTTCGTGCAGCGCCACGCCGTGCTGCACGACCGGGCAAACGGCCAAGAGTGGTTGCCGCTGGCAAACCTCAGCGAGAACCAGGCGAAGTTCTGGATCTACGACTCCCTGCTCAGCGAGTACGCGGCGATGGGCTTCGAGTACGGCTACTCGGTCGAGCGCCCCGACGCGCTCGTGCTGTGGGAGGCGCAGTTCGGCGACTTCGCGAACGGCGCGCAGACCATCATCGACGAGTTCATCTCGTCGGCCGAGCAGAAGTGGGGTCAGCGCTCGAGCGTCGTGCTGCTGCTCCCCCACGGCTACGAAGGCCAGGGTCCCGACCACTCGTCGGCCCGCATCGAGCGCTTCCTGCAGCTCGCGGCAGAAGACAACATGACGATCGCGCGTCCGTCGACGCCGGCGTCGTACTTCCACCTGCTGCGCCGTCAGGCGTACGCGCGGCCGCGTCGGCCGCTCGTGGTCTTCACGCCGAAGGCGATGCTGCGACTGCGCGGAGCTACGAGCGAGGTGGCCGAGTTCACCCAGGGCCGCTTCGAGCCGGTCATCGACGACGCCACGGTGACCGACCCGCAGTCGATCCGTCGGGTGCTGTTCCACTCGGGCAAGATTCACTACGACCTGAAGAGCGAGATCGCCAAGCGCGAGACGCAGGGCGTGGCGCTGGTGCGCCTCGAGCAGTTCCACCCGCTGCCCGCCGAGCAGATCGCCGCCGTCATCGACCGGTACCCGAACGCCGAGCTCGTGTGGGTGCAGGACGAGCCCGAGAACCAGGGTGCGTGGCCGTTCTTCACGATCGAGCTCGCCAAGCGCGGCATGAAGCGCGTGCGCGTGGTCTCGCGTCCGGCCTCCGCGTCGCCGGCGACGGGCTCGTCGAAGCGCAGTGCGGAAGAGCACGCCGCCATCATGGACGCGGCGCTCAGCGACTAAGGGCGAACGCGATCGGTCCGTGGATGCTCGGCCGCGCATCCACGGACCGTTTGCGTTGACGGGCGCTATACGCGGCGCGCCCCTGGGTGTCGGTGGGCGCCGGTGGACGCCCCTGGGTGCCGGTGGGCGCGGGTGTGCGCCCCTGGGCGTCACGACCGTCGGCGAGACAAGGGTTTCGGCCGAGACACGGGTTTCCCGGGCCTTGTCTCGACGGAAACCCTTGTTTCGACGACAGTGATGGGGTGGTGACGCGGTCGCCAGCGGGGGCGCGACGGGGTGGTGACGCGGTCGCCAGCGGGGGCGCGACGGGGTGGTGACGCGGTCGCCTGCGGGATAGCGCAACGGAGCGCGCCGGGGGCGCGACGCCTGCGCGCTACGCGCGGTTGTCGAGGTTCGAGATCGCTCCGAGGACGAGCTCGCGCAACTCGTCGGGTGCCTTTTCTTGGCACGCCTCTTTCACCTTGTTGGTCAGGGTGAGGCCGACGAGGTGCTCAGCCGAGCAGTCGTCGCAGACGGCCATGTGGTCGCGGATGTCCTGGCACTGCTGGGGGCTCAGCTCGTTGTGCAGGAACTCCTCGAGCTCGGCCTTGGCTTTGTCGCAGCCGCAGTCGGTCATGTCGTGCTCCTGGTGGTGGTGGGGGTCGAGTCGGGGATGGCGTAGCCGCGCTCTCTCGCGTAGTCGGCGAGCTTCTCGCGCAGCTGTCGGCGACCGCGGTGGAGGCGACTCATCACGGTTCCGACCGGCGTTTTCATGATGTCGGCGATCTCTTGGTAGGCGAAGCCTTCAACGTCGGCGAGATATACCGCGAGGCGGAAGTCTTCGGGGATCTCCTGCAGCGCGTCCTTCACGGCGCTCGCGGGCATCCGGTCGATCGCTTCAGCCTCGGCCGAGCGACCAGTGGACGACGTGGCGGACTCGGCGCCGCCGAGCTGCCAGTCTTCCAACTCCTCGAGCGCACCCTGGTAGGGGTTGCGCTGATTCTTGCGGTACTGGTTGATGAACGTGTTCGTGAGGATGCGGTACAGCCACGCCTTCAGGTTCGTGCCCTGTTCGAACTGCGCGAACGCAGCGAAGGCCTTCACGAAGGTCTCTTGCACGAGGTCGGCGGCGTCGGCCGGGTTTTTCGTCATGCGCATCGCGGCGCCATAGAGCTGGTCCATGAACGGCAGAGCCTGCTCTTGAAACAGTGCTCGCTTGGTTTCGGCCTCGTCAGTCATCGAGCGCCAGTGTACTGACGGGGCATCCGTGACAAGCGTCGCGCTCAACGAGCACCGTCCTTTCATTCCCGTGCGTGCCGACTACCCTGATAACCGATGCTCGTCTCGAATAATTCCGGCCCCCGCTTTTCGCCGTACGGCGACGAAGACCGCACCGAGGCCGCGACCGGCGGCCCCACGGACACGCGCTGGCTCGCCCCGACCGCCGCGGACCCCCTGAACGCCCGCATCATGCTTCCCGGGTCGAAGTCGCTCACCAACCGCGAGCTGGTGTTGTCGGCGCTGGCCGACGCGCCGTCGCTGCTCCGCCGCCCGCTGCACTCGCGCGACACGCGACTCATGGTCGAGGCACTGCGCTCGCTCGGTGTTGACATCGAGGAGGTCGACGGCGACGGCGCCTTCGGCCCTGATCTGCTCATCACTCCGCCCGACGAGCTCACGGGATCCGTGTCGGTCGATTGCGGGCTGGCCGGCACGGTGATGCGCTTCGTGCCTCCCCTGGCCGCCCTGGCGCTCGGCCCCGTCGCGTTCGACGGCGACGAGTCGGCGCGTCGGCGCCCCATGCGCACGACGATCGAGGCCCTGCGAGCGCTCGGTGTCGACGTCAACGATGACGGTCGCGGCACGCTGCCCTTCAGTCTCTGGGGTCGCGGGGCGATTCGCGGCGGCGAGCTCGCGATCGACGCGAGCGCGTCGAGCCAGTTCGTCAGCGGCCTGCTGCTTGCCGCCCCCCGCTTCGAGGAGGGCATTGTGCTGCGCCACACGGGCGAACACTTACCGTCGATGCCGCACATCGAGATGACGGTGCAGTGCTTGGCCGACCGTGGTGTGCGCGTCGACAGTCCCGAGCCGGGCGTGTGGGTGGTCGAGCCCGCCCCGATCGCCGGACTCGATGTCACCATCGAGCCCGACCTCTCGAATGCCGCACCGTTCCTCGGCGCCGCCCTCATCGCCGGCGGCACCGTGACAGTCGACGGCTGGCCTGCACGCACGACGCAGGTCGGCGCGGACCTCACCCACCTGCTGCCACACTTCGGCGCCACCGTGCGTCACGACGCCGACGGCGCTGTCACCGTCGACGGCGGGGAAGGTCTGCGTGGTGGCCGCGCGATCAGCGGCGTCACCCTCGACCTGTCGACCGGGGGCGAACTTGCCCCGGCCCTCGTCGCGCTCGCCGCGCTCGCCGCGGGTCCCAGCACCATCACCGGCATCGGGCACCTTCGCGGCCACGAGACCGACCGGCTCGCGGCGCTCACCGCCGAGATCACGGCCCTCGGAGGCGCGATTCGCGAACTCGAGGACGGCCTCGCCGTCGAACCCGCCACCCTCTCAGGTGGCCCGTGGCGCGCGTACGAGGACCACCGGATGGCCACGGCGGGCGCGATGATCGGGCTGGTCGTCGAGGGCGTCGAGGTCGACGACATTACGACCACGGCGAAGACACTGCCCGAGTTCCCCGAACTGTGGCAGGGCATGCTCGCATGAGTTGGCTGCCTCCCGTCGACGACGATGACGACGAGCCCTGGGGCGACTACGACGAGAGCGCGGTGCGCGAGCGGCCGAATCCGAAGGCAAACCGACCCCGCACGAAACAGCGTCCGGCGCACGACAACGCCGTGGTGGGCCGGGTGGTCACGGTTGACCGCGGCCGCTATCTCACCCTGATCGACGAGGGCACCGACTCCGAGCGGGAGGTCCTGAGCACCCGCGCGCGCGAGCTGCGTCGCACCGCGATCGTCACAGGCGACCGGGTCGACGTGGTGGGCGACGTCAGCGGCGCCGAGGGGAGCCTCGGACGCATCGTGCGCGTGCACGAGCGGCGCACCTTGCTGCGGCGCAGCGCTGATGACACCGACGCCGTCGAGCGGGTGATCGTCGCGAACGCCGACCAGCTCATGGTCGTGGTGGCCGCCGCCGACCCCGAGCCCCGCCCCCGCCTCATCGACCGCTACCTTGTCGCCGCCTATGACGCCGGCGTCACCCCGCTCGTCGTCGTGACGAAGACCGATCTCCGCGATCCTGCCGAGCTGATCGCGCCGCTCAGCGCGCTGGGGGTCGAGATCGTGACGAGCGCCGCATCCGACCCGCCGCTCGATCGGCTGCGCGCACTGCTGCACGGCCGCACCACCGTCGCTGTCGGACACTCCGGGGTCGGCAAGTCGACGCTCGTTAACGCGCTCGTGCCGGGCGCGGGGCGCGCGACCGGCATCGTCAACGCGGTCACGGGCCGCGGGCGTCACACGTCGAGTTCGACCGTGTCGCTGCGGCTGCCCGACGGTGACGGCTGGATCATCGACACCCCCGGGGTGCGTTCGTTTGGGCTTGGCCACGTCGACCCGGCGAACATCCTGACGGGCTTTGCCGACCTCGCCGCCGTGGCGGAACGCTGTCCGCGGGGGTGCACGCACCTCCCTGATAGCCCCGACTGCGCTCTCGTCGAGGCGGTCCAGGCCGGTGAGCTTGGCGAGGCGGGCGCCGCGCGGCTCGACTCACTGCAGCGGCTGCTCGCCACCCTGATGCGGCCGAAGGACTACTAGATTCGGTCTGTGACCGACAGCGCCTCGACCCACGCCGACGACCTCGCCCTGGCCCTCAGGCTTGCCGCCGCCGCCGACGAGGTGTCGCTCGCGCGCTTTCAATCGCTCGACCTGGAGGTGACGACGAAGCCTGACCGCACCCCCGTCACCGACGCCGACCGCGCGGTCGAAGAGACGATTCGTGCGGGCCTTGTCGCCGAGCGCCCCCACGACGCGATCTTTGGCGAAGAGTTCACGGCGGCGGCGGATCGCACGGAGGTCGCCGGGCGTCAGTGGATCATCGACCCGATCGACGGCACCGCGAACTTTTTGCGCGGCGTGCCGATCTGGGGCACCCTCATCGCGCTCGCTGTCGACGGTCGCCCCGTCGTCGGCGTGGTCAGCTCCCCCGCGCTCGAGCGTCGATGGTGGGGCGCGACGGGCCTGGGGGCATGGATGACCCGCACCGGAGCACTCGCGGGTGCCGAACCGGCCCGACTGCGGGTCAGCGGCGTCTCGACGCTCGCCGACGCGGTGGTGTCGTACAACAGCCTGCCCGGCTGGGCCGATGCGGGGCGCCTCGACCAGGCCATCGCGCTCGCCCGGAGCGCGTGGCGGGCCCGCGCCATCGGCGACATGTGGTCGTACATGCTCGTCGCCGAGGGCTCGCTCGACGCGGCCGGGGAGTTCGACCTGCAGCCATACGATATGGCGGCGCTGCAGCCCATCATCGAGGAGGCGGGTGGCCGGTTTACCTCGGTCGACGGCGAGGAAGGCCCGTGGCACGGCAGCGCGCTCGCCACCAACGGTGTGCTGCACGACACCGTGCTCGACATCGTCAGAAATCGCTGACTATGCTCGCCGTGTGACCCGCCCTCGCCTCTTCGCCCGCCGCCTATCGCTACTCGCCGTCGCTGCTGCCGCCGCGGTCAGCCTGGCCGGATGCTCGCTTCTGGGATCCACGTTCGGCGGCGACTCGACGCCCCGCGGCGACGACGGCCAGGTCGTCGAACAAAACGACAGCGCCGATGTCTTCAGCATCCGGGTCGGCGACTGCCTGAACGACGCCTCCGCCGGTGACGAGGTCACCGAGGTTCCCCTCGTGCCGTGCAGCGAGCCGCACGACAGCGAGGTCTACGCGTCGATCATCATGACGGGCGACGCGTTTCCCGGGAACGACGCCGTGATCGCCGAGGCCGACGACGCCTGCTTCGAGCGCTTCGAAGAGTTCGTCGGTATCCCCTACCTCGACTCGATCTACGACTTCAGCTACTACTTCCCGACGGAAGGCAGCTGGGCGAACGGCGACCGCGAGATTCTCTGCGTGATCTACGACCCGGCGGGCCAGAAGCTCACGGGCTCGCTGGCCGGAATAGAGCGATAACGACGCGAATCACCCAAAGCGACCGTTGACGTAGTCTGCAGTCCGTTCGTCTTCAGGGGTAGAAAACACTTTGTCGGTTAGGCCGTGCTCGACGATCGTGCCGGGCGTTCCTGCCTCGGCAAGGAAGAACGCACACTGGTCACTCACCCGCTGCGCCTGCTGCATGTTGTGTGTCACGATCACGATGGTGACGTCGCGCTTCAGTTCCATGATCGTCTGCTCGATTCTCCGAGTGGAGGTGGGGTCGAGCGCGGAGCACGGCTCGTCCATGAGCAAGACGCGGGGCTTGACGGCGAGCGAACGCGCGATACACAGACGCTGCTGCTGACCTCCGGACAAGCCGCCGCCTGGCGCGCCGAGACGATCCTTGACCTCCTTCCATAACCCCGCCTTCGTCAAGCACTCCTCCACAAGATCAGCCTTTTCCTGCTTGCTTGCTTTCTGTCCCGTCAGCGTGAGTCCGGCGAGGACATTGTCGTGGATGCTCATCGCCGGGAACGGATTCGGCTTTTGGAACACCATGCCTATCGCGCGACGGGCGTCGGTCGTGCGCAGACCGGCGTCGTAGATGTCCTGCCCGTCGACCAGAACCTCGCCAGCGAGCGTGGCGCCGGGAACCAACTCGTGCATCCGATTCAGGATGCGCAGGAAGGTGGACTTGCCGCATCCGGATGGACCAATGAGCGCGGTGACTTCGCCCGCCTCCATGCGCAACGAGACGCGGTCAAGTACTTTGTGGTCGCCGAACCAGGCGCTGATGTCGTGCGCTATAAGAGTGGCGAGCCCGCCGCTCGCGGGTGCGGCGAGGGGTGCATTGATTGAGGCGTCGATGGTCATGAGGGGATCCTTTAGAGGAGGTTGGGTAGCAGGATGCTGACCTGCTCGGACAGTGCGGACCCGATCCACAGGGCAACGGGGAGGGTGACGATCCAGGAGTGCCACCGGCCCCACCGTCGCATTGCAACGATCGTGACAACGACGACGACGAGACCGAATTGGGCGAGCAACAACACGGGGAGCCATGCGGACGGATCGCCGCCCATCGCAGCCTCCTCCGGCCCGAGAGAGCCGATACGTAGCACGGGAGCGGGTGTCGGTGCCGCC
The DNA here is from genome assembly GCF_046293215.1 of Microcella sp. Classification (GTDB taxonomy): domain Bacteria; phylum Actinomycetota; class Actinomycetes; order Actinomycetales; family Microbacteriaceae; genus Microcella. Next base: position 88,715 of record NZ_JBKBPI010000009.1, read on the forward strand.
TCGGTGCGCAGTTCTGCGTCGACGCGAAGCACCCCAGTCGGCAGGAACCGCGGACCGTCGGCGGTCACGAGAGTAAGTCGCCCGCCAAACTCGCCGAGGTCGGGCGGTTGCGGGTCGCCCTCGCGGCGAACCCCCACAACTTCGTAGGTGAACTCTCCCTGCCCGGTCATGACCTCGATCATGTCTCCGGCAGCGAGTAACTCAATTCCCGCGAACGGGGCTCCGTATGCCCCGGAGCGCCCCATGATCACGCTGACACCGCGCTGTCCAGGAAGCGCGGTGTCCCGACGGTGCCCCGGGCCAGAGATCGTCACGGTGGACGTCGACCCCTCAAGCACCACCTCTGAGATTCCGAGCTTCGGAACCGACAGGAGGGCGACCGGGGTCCCGAGTGGCGTGAGGTTGCCGTCATCGTCGATCTGAGCCACGGGCGCTGTTGCGTCAGCAAGTTGGTATCGAAAGTCTCCATACAGCGATTCCTGATCGCGCTCGTGTTTAAACGACGACAGGAAGATCATCTGAGTCGCGAAGCCAACGAGGATGACGCCGGCGATCGTCAGCGCGGCTCCGAGAGCGAGCGCTCGACGCGGCCCGGAGGGCTTCGCGATCATGCGATTCAGTTCAGGGCGTGCGGGTTCGTAGCTGTCGGCCAAGCGAGTGCTGAGCGTTGCGACGCCGCGCTTTGCAGTGCGTCCGCCCGCAAGTGCGCCGCGCCGCGTTGCCCTCATTGCGCGGCGCAGTGCCGCCCTGGAGGTTTCCAGGGCGGCACTGCGGCGAGATTGATCGAGTGTCACAAAACTCGTCTCGCTACTTGGTAACCGTCAGCTTGACAGTGGTCGACTTGGCCGCGACTGTGGCCGAGCCTCCGTAGGCGACTGACAGGGTGTAGGTCCCCGGCTTGAGCTTCGGCAGGGTAACCGTCACCTTGCCGCTCTTCAGCGTTCCAGTTCCGAGAGTCTTCGACCCGTTCTTGATCGTTACCTTGCCCGTTGCTGCGACACTGTTCGGAACCGTCACAGTGACAGCCACCTTGGGGCTCACCGTGGTGCGCACCGTCGCGGCAGTCGCCTTGACCGTCGCCACAGCCTTGGCCGTTCGAACGACGACGCTCGACGACTCCGACGAGTCAACGCCAGCGAGTCGCGGAACGAACACAGCGCGAAGGTTGTACGTCGCGGGAGTCGTCGACGACTTGGTATTGATCGTCCACGTGGCGTTGGTCGCACCCGCTGCAACCGAACGCTCGCCGAGCTTCGTCGCCCCGTTGTAGAACTCGACGACGCCACCCTGGTTGCCGTTCGACAGCGTCGAGGCGGTCACGGTGAAGCTCGAGCCGTACCGCGGCGCGGTGGTGCTCGCCGACAGGCTCACCGAGCTTGAGGCGAGCGTGAACGCGCGGTTTGAGGTGTCACCGCACGAGTTCGGTCCCGTCGTGGCCGTCAGCAGGCCGAAGCCGTATCGCTGGATGACGTCCGGCTGCGAGCACACCAGCGAGCGTGTTCCGGCGAACATCCAGTTCGTGAGCGAGCGGGGGTTGTCGACCTCGGCACTCGGAACGACGTGGTACACGTTGCGCGTGATGACGTTCCACGACGGGTCGAGGATGTAGCTTCCCTCGGCGCCGAGAACTGGGTTTTGCCCGTTCACGGCCCGAAGCTCCGAATTGAAGCGACGATCCGGAACACCATCGACATCGTTGCCCTGCGTGATCCACTGAGCAATTGAGAAGGCCACAAGAGCGCCCGGGTCTCCGACGGTGGCGGCGCCATCGTGTTCCTGCACCAGCAGCGGCTCGCCGCCGCCAGGGTTGGGGTACAGATCCTTAGCAGCGGTGGTTCCAGCGCTGATCGCGGCTTCAGTGATTCCTACCTGACCTATCCAGAACGATCGGGTGCCCGAACCCGCCTGCGGAATGTAGGCATTGATCGGGACAGCCGTCTCGCCTCCGACGAGCTGGTAGCTGTCGTTCACGACCTTCGAGTAGTCGCCATTCGAATCGAGAACGACGCGCGTCACGAGCCCGTTGTAGATGCTGTACAGCGACGCAGTGCCGACACCGTTCGAGTCGACTGTGTCTGCCGAGGAACCCTTCGCGAGGTCGGGAATGACAGAGTCTGGTGACGTCGCGTACGTGACCGCATCAATCGCGAAAGGAACCCACGCGAGAACACCACTCGCGGTCCGCTCCGCTGCCGGCGAGTTCGACGACGAACGCGCCCAGTCGACCTGCCCGGCGGTGCTCGCGGTATCCCACGAGTACGTGACCGGAGAGCCCGACTGCGTCACCGTAAGAGAGGTCTGCGGCGTCTGACCGAGGGCCACGCGCAGAACGTTGACGCCATTGCCGGAGCCATTCGGGCGATCGATCAACGGGCCACCCGGACGCGTCTGGATCTTGCGATCGCCAAGCGCGTCGTAGGAGGCGAGTCGATCGAATCCACCCACGGTTCCGAGCGACTTCCCGAGACCGTCGGAAACGAACTGGGTCGTGTCCGATCCCACGCCGACGAGAATGCCGTACCGGCCGTCGGCCGGGTCAGCATTTGCCGGGGTTACGGCAGCGCCCACCAGGAGCGCGCCGACACCAAGCCCTGCGGCGAGCTTGGCGAAGGACTGTGCCTTCATGATTGTTCCCCTTTCTGGAAACAGCGGATCCGCCACCCGGGGTGGGTGGATCACGGACCACATCTTTAGCTGGCGCGTCACAGCGCCAACGCTCCGCGCCGGAGCAAAATCGGACCGGACAGGATGCATGGCAGGCCAAATAGTGCCGCGCCCGCGATGCCGTATTGTGCGGCAGACCATCCAGCGGTACCAGTGAGCACGGCCTCGACGTCCGAGGGCGGACTCGGAGTCACGGGTGTCGGCGTTGCGTCCTCATCGGCTGATGTTTCATCCGGAACGAATCCACCAAAGTCGATATCAGGGTCGGTGAAGTCCTCGCCGAAATCGCCGCCCAGATCGTCAGGCGTCGGCGTGGGCGTCGGTGTCGGCTCCTCCGCCGGCGGCTGATGCTCCTTGCACTCCGGCTTCGTCACCTCGGCCCGAATCGCGGCTACCGTCTCGAGCGCCTGCTCCACGAGAGCGGATGGCAGGGGGAGGTACCCAGCGGGCAAGGAGCCACGCGCCTCGCCCGGCCGCTGTCCGGGACCTACCGCGAATTCGATCAGGTTTGCGTAATCAGCAAGCGCATCCAGATCGGTAGAGCAGAGATTCACGGCAGCGTACGTCGGCAGGGTAAGCGGGTACGCCCCCTTCACCTTTCGATCCGCCGAGTTAGCGAGGGTGCCCGGCTGTGCTCCAGCGGTCATCCCGTTCAAAGCCGACAGAAGCGCATCCTGATTAGGTCCGAGTGCTTCGCCGGCAGCATTGACAAGTCGTGCTGTGCCTACGGCGTACCGGGAAGCGCTCGGCGTGTCGACGATGGACATCGCGAAGCGTCGCCCAGGAATTTGCGGCCCGCCGGAAACAAACGACGGGGGTACCCGCGTGTCATCCCACACGACTCGTGCGCCGGCATCGGCTCGCCTCGTGCGAAGCGCCCCCTCAAGCATGTCGTTCATGTACGGGCGCATGTTCAGCGTTCCGTACCCGGGTTCCGGAATAGACGGAAACTGCCGGTAGGTGGTGAGGTCGGCCTTGGGGAACGTGTCTACAGGGTCAGCGTCAAGATCGAGATCGAAGTAATAGGGGTTCACCCGTGCCCCCCACGGGTCGGGGGTGCCGTCAAGAAACGCTCGCGCATCCGGATCGCTGAGAACCCAGCTCCACAGAGCTTTGTTCGCATCCGAACTACCCAGGGCTACCATGAGGCCTTCCGGCTCGGCCTGCTGGCTGAAGAATTGGAACTCTGGGTTGAGCGCTATGAATTCCGGATCGTGACGGAGGCTACGCGGGTTCTGCGCGACGGCGGGCACTGCATTGCCGTTCGGCACATCGGCTCGATAACTCTGCGTTAGCAACTTCGCAACCAAACGCTGATTGAGGACGATATCCGCAAGCAACGTCCCGTTGCGCGGGCCGACCGGAGAGTTTGTCGCCACGAAGTAGTCGATCGTGAAGCCAACCGTCAGAGCGCTGACCGCCACCGGCGCGTACAACACAGTTGTCCCCTCGGTGAGTTGCGATGGTGAAATGGGTTCGCCCACAAACGCGAGCCCCGCAGCTCCCGGTGTCGTGCTGAGCAGCTGGCGCCTCGCCTCCTCATCCCCGATCTGCGAGTACCCGTAGGTCGTGCCCGCGGCGCACAGCGCGTTTTGCCAGGAGGTCATCGCCTCGGCGACCAGTTCAGTGCCCACCGTTCGGCGTTCGGCCTGCCCGAGCGCGCACGACAGACCCACTGGCTCGAATACCAGGGGGATCTCGACTCGCTGAGCCCAGGCACTCGCACTGAGCGGAGATCCCGTGATGCGCGACCCCGGATCACGAGTGAAGGATGATCCGTCAAGATTCAGGTCGCCACGAGGCACGACGACGAGCCAGCAGTCCCTGGCGAGCTCTGCAGAGCCAACGGCAAGCGGGGCGCCACACCCGAGGTGCGGTGCTTCCAGTGACGTCTGCAGCTCGATGATTGCGGAACCCGTGCCGTCGGCGCCGGTGCGGGCCGCCGAGACTTCGTTCGTAGTCGCCGAGGTGAAATAGTCGGCAACGGTGAAGCTTTGACCACCGCGGGCGGAGATGAAAGGGATGCCGAAGGCGCGCAGGTTGGGATTGCTCCGGGGCGGCGGGATGAGCTGATCCGGTCCGTACACCTGCTCGGGGTCTTCTCCCTCGATCAGCGAGCGATTGGCGGCGTTGACTCCCATCAGCCCCGCGAAGGTGCTGCTCGGTGCGCCGAACTGACACGTCTCGGGTCGGACCGGCGAACCCTTGGGGCTCCAGCACTGCATGATCTGCACGTAGTCGCGCCCGAACTCCGACGGGTTCGTTTCGCGGAGTCCGCTCCATCGAACCTCGACTCCCTGACTCACGAGGTCGACTGTCTGATTCACGGTCACCGTAAAGTTTGCGAACGCGTCACTTCCCGGGATGTCGGTATTACGTTCCGAGTCGGACCATCGCACCGTCACGGCGCTTGCAGTTTGACCGGCTGAGGCTGCCTGAGCAGCGAGCGCCGTGAAGTGGAGACCCAATCCGAGGTCGGCCGCAAGCAGGGTGACGAGAACCACCGCCCAGCCCGGCCTGCGGACCCAGGGGCGCAACTCGCGCTGAGTTCGCCTCGCGCTCATCGCCGACCCCCACGTGCGGCACCGGTAACGAGCAGCGGGGGCACCACCACAGCAAGGATGGCGACGAGTGCGACCGCGAGCACAGCCCAATCGATCGGTTCCCAGCCGTCCGCTGACGGGGCCGAAACAGGGATTGCACGGATGGATGAACATTGTCCCGTGTCGTCGTCGCAGGCGACCGGACCGCCGACGGTCACACCTGTTCCGCCGCCGGCACCAATACCCCCGGTGAACCCACTTTCACCGGGGGTCTCGGTAAACGGGTCGCCTTCGCTCGTCCCGTCGTCTCCAGATCCAGCGTCGCCGCTGTCCCCTGAACCGTCACCACCGCCCGAACCGTCGGCCTCCGACCCCCCGGACGTCGAGCCTCCTCCAGCCGCTCCTCCAGAAGCGGAACCGCCCGCGGCCGGCGGCGTGTCTGTCTCTTTGGCGCCGCCGGTGCCGTCAGAACACTGAGTAACTCCCTTCTTGTCGCACTCGCTTGGTTGGGGCGCGCGAGCAGCGAGGGTGTTCGTTCCATCGGATGAGAACGTGGGGTTGTTGCACTTTTTGATATCGATCGACTTGGTGTCCGCTCCGGGAATGCGGCGTACCTGGTCGAGACCCGCTTTGGCTAGGTTGATGGGCAGAGGCGAATACCCCAGAACCTCCGCCTGCTGTTGCCCTTCGCAGAGAACATAATTTGCAAAGGCGGCTAATGAACGACCCCGGTCGTCCGTGAAGCTCCCCGAGGTGGCGGTGGGCACGATCATGTAGGAGTACGACGACAGCGGATACGCGCGCTTGTCGGCGTTGTTATACACTCCGCTGAGGTTTTGCGTCAGGTAGGCGGGTGAGTTCCGATCCTGGTTGATTGTCGCGCCCAGGAGGCCGACCGCAACGTTGGAGGCCGTGGGCTCGACGTAGTAGCCCGCCTTATTAAGGACCTTTGCGACCGGGTATCCCGTCTTTAAGGCGTACGAGTACTCGACGTAGGTGATGGTTCCCTCGTTGGCGCGCTGTGCGACGTAACCCGAGACACCCTGCGAGTTGGGTTGCGCAACAAATCCTGCACCGGCCAACGTGGGGTAGTTCGAGGTTTGCCCGCAGGGCGTGGAGCGTCCCACCTTCTTGCAGTACGCGTCCCAGATCGACCGGTGCTGTGCAGCCATCCAGCCGGTGAATTGGGCGGTTGACCCGGAGCCGTCAGAACGCACTACGGGAACGATGCGCCTGGCAGGGAGTGCCAGTCCCGGGTTGTCGGCCGCGATCGCCGGGTCATCCCAGGTCGTGATGACCCCGGTGAAGATTTTCGAAACGGTATCGCCGGACAATCGCAGATTGGTAATCGGCTGGCCACCCGCACGCAGGTTGTACATGAAGGCGGTACCGCCCGCGACGATCGGCATGTAGGCGAAAGGGCGGCTCGGCAACGCGTCGAGTACACCATTGTCGGTCAGACCATATGGCGTCTCTGAGACCGCGTAGTCGACAGTGCCCGCTTTGAATTGGTTACGGCCGTCGACCGAGCCCGTGCTCGCATAATTCACGCGAAGACCGAACTGTTGCACGTTGCGTCGCCACTGATCAACTGCGTTGGCGCTCCAGCTGGACCCGCCCCCTGAGATCGGCACATAGTCGTTGGCTCGCGCGGCCTCGACGGGCCCCGTCGTAGCGGGCAAACCGACCGGCGCGAATAGGGCGAGTACGAGCGCAGCGAACAAGACGCGCGTCACCCTCTGCGGGCGAGCGAAACGAGCAATCACGAGGGTTCTTTCTGACTGTTGCGAGTGGAGCCGGGGACTGTCCTCGTCGCCGCGCGCGCGGTGCGTCGAGAACGGACGTCGTCGACGACGACAGCGAGGCGGTACCCGACGGCGATCAGTACGCGGTGTGCCGCCACACGCACGAGGCGCACTGTGCGTCGTGCCACGGGCGCAATCGGCGCGAGAATTCGTGCGACACGGCGGCGGCGGGCGTCCCGCTTGGCGACGGTTTGCCCGCCGATGATGCGCGCAATCACAAACAGGATCAACACGAGCATGAGCAGCACGACAGCCGTTCCGAAGCCACGCGCGATCATGTTCGGCTCGGGCGACTTGACGAACTGGAAGACCGCCAGCGGCAAAGACACCATCGGGCCGTTAAGCGGATCGGTGTTGAGGGCAGCTGTGAAGCCACTCGTGAGCAAGACGGGAGACGTCTCGCCGATTCCCCGTGCGGTGGCCAGGATAATCGCGGTCGTGAGGCCCGATCGACTGGTAGGCAACACGACATGCCATACGGTGCGCCACTGCCCTGCGCCGAGACCGATGGATGCTTCTCTCAACGTGTGCGGCACGAGTCGGAACACCACGTCCGCAGCGCGGATCATGATGGGAAGCATCATGACGGAAATGGCGAGAGCCGCAGCCATTCCCGACTTCTGAAGCCCGAAAACAAGGATGAACGTGGCGAAGATAAACAGGCCAGCCACGATCGAGGGCAGCGCGGTCATGGCTTCGACAATCGTTCGCACGAAGCGCGCGTATTTGCCGGGCACCTCTGTGAGGAATAGCGCGGTTAGCACGCCGAGCGGAATCGTCACCGCGAGCGCAATCGAGATCTGAATGAGGCTGCCGGCGATCGCATGGAGCACTCCACCCTCGCTGAGCGGGTCCAACGGACCTGCCAGCGACATGTCCTCCGTGAAGAAGCTGAGGTACGGCAGCGCCTCGGCACCACGGATGGCGGTGAAGCCGACGACAAAAATGAGTGCGATAACCACCGTTGCCGCCAGCGAGTGGATGGCCACCGCAACGATGCGGTCAAGGACGGCTGGACTGCGTTCGTCAAGCGACACGAGCACGGTGTAGAAGACGACGAAGGCGACGTAGGCGATGAGGAAGAAGGGCAGCGGACCGTTGATCGGGGCCCACTGGGTGGTCAGGAGCGTTGTGAAGGCGAGAGACGCAATGATCGCCCCGATCATCGACAAGAGGTCGAGAACGCGAAGCCCGTGGGTCTGTCGCCGACGTTCAACGACAGGCACCTCGTCTATGCCGCGGATGATGGCGTCGAAGGAGGAATCAGTTGGTGCTGCGGGGGGCTCAGTCTGCGTCGTTGAGGCGTCATCAGACGGAACTGGACGTTCAATGATTGTCATCGGTGCCTCAGCTGCTCGCCCCGGAACGCGATCGCGCCACGATTGTCGAGGCGGCAAAGTTCACGACCAGCGTCATGAGGAAGAGCGCAAGTCCCGCCGCCATCAGTGCCGACATTCCAAATTCCGTTGCTTCGCCGTAGCGAAGCGCGATCAATGAGGAGACAGAACTTGCGCCGTTTTCGAGGATGCGCGGCTGAATAACGAACACGGGCGAGATGATCATGTAGACGGCGATGGTCTCCCCGAGGGCTCGTCCGAGTCCCAACATGGTGCCGCCGATCATTCCCCCCGCGCCGAAAGGCAGCACGACAGAGCGGATCATGGCCCATCGTGTCGCGCCAAGTGCGAGTGCCCCCTCCCGCTCGCCGACCGGTGCTTGGTCGAACACCTCGCGCATGATGGACGTCACGATCGGCGTGATCATCAGCGCGACGACGATTCCGGCGATGAAGGTCGATGAGGTGTAGACGGTTGTCGTCGCCAGGGGATCACCCGCGTCAGCCGACTGCACGTTCAGGAACGGAACCCAGCCAAAATTTGTCGAGATCCACCGTGCGACCGGAACGATGGCCCCCTGAAGAAAGAAAAAGCCCCACAGTCCGAACACGACGCTCGGGACTGCCGCCATCAGGTCCACCATCGTCACGAGTGGGCGACGAATGCGGATCGGCGCGTACTGCGTGATGTACAACGCCATGCCGACAGAGAGCGGAACGGCGAAGAAGATTGCGACGAGGGCGATCAATACGGTTCCGACCAGCACGGCGGCGATCCCGAATCGCCCACCGTCCGGCTCCCACGCCTGTTCGGTCAGAAAGCTCCAGCCTGCGACCTCCAGCGCCTGGGAGGCCCGCGCAAGGAGGAAACCCCCGACCAAGAGCATGATCACGAGGACCGCGCTACCAGCTGCGACGGCCGTGCCACGAAAGACGACGTCGGCAGGACCGCGGCGGGTCACCACGGCCCTCGGTTGCACAGCGGTCACGGCACATCCTCAGGGATTTCAGGGGATGCTCAGCGGTACTGAGCGAGCTAAATCTGAGGCTGATGGATTTCGAAATGGGGTGAATGGGGTAAACGGCGGGAACCGAGTTGGCGACTAATCAACGGCCAGTTGGTGTCAAGTCAATGAATGACACGACAGCGAAACCGCGTTCTACCCCCAAGCGGGGGTCGTCGCGCCGGGAGCGGCGTTGTCGCCTCAACACCAATCGTTCACGAAATCCAGACGAAAGTTCCGAACATCGGGCGCTCGTCGAACACGCGGAGAACGTGGTGAGCTGACAATCTCGTCAGCCGAGCGTCACCACGAGTTTGCCCGCGACCTGCTTCGCGGCGAGCCTGTCGAGCGCGGGGCGCGCGTCTGCGAACGGCACCACCTCCGTCACCGCTGACGCGATGCTGCCCTCTGCCAACTGGCCCAGCACGCGGGCGACATCGTCGCCGGTCTCCTTCTGCATGACCGACGCAATACGCTGCGATGCCACCACGTTGGCGAGCGGAACCCGAAACAGCTGCCGGTCGAAGCCTTCGAACACCGGCCCGCCGACCCCGTCGGCGCCCACGATGACGAGCGTGCCGGGTAGGGTGAGCGCCCGCCGCAGCACGTGCAGCGGTCGGCCATCGGCGGTATCGATCACGACGTCGAACGTGCCCCAGCGCGATGGATCACTCTCGCGCGCGTAGTCGATCAGCCGCTCCACGCCGAGGCTGCGCACGAAGTCGAACTTGCGAGCGCTGACCACGGCGGTCACGTCGGCCCCGGCGAGCGCCGCGTACTGCGCGGCGAACGCGCCGACGCCGCCACCCGCCCCGACGACGAGCACGCGCTGGCCCGCCTCCACGCGGGCGACGTCGCGCACCGCCTGCAGGGCGGTGACGGCCGAGATCGGGATGCTCGCCGCATCCGTCATCGAGACCGCCGAGGGCACGAGCGCGAGCTTCCGTGCGGGCGCGACGGCGTACTCGGCGAGGGCACCGGCGCCTGACCCCGCGACGTGGTCGCCCACGGCGATGGTCGTCACCTCCTCGCCGATGGCGACGACCTGACCGGCGAGGGCGAGACCCGGGACCGGCTGACGAGGGGTTCGCCAGCCGACGGCGGGGCGCACCATGAGGGGTCGCCCGGCCAGGAGGTGGATCGTGCCCGCATCGGGGCTCATGGCCTCGACGCGCACGAGAACCTCACCACGCCGCGGTGTCGGCACGGGGCGCATCTCATCGGCGAGCACATCGCTCGTGCCGTACCCGCGCTGCACGAGCGCGCGCATGGTCGTCGGGATGATCGGGGGGACGGTCGGGGTCGCGCTAGTCATCGGGGTGCCTTTCGGGGTGGGCGCTCACGCGCCGTCGGGGTAGCGGAAGATGTCGTCGAGGCCGACCCCGAAGACGCGGGCGATCTGGAAGGCGACTTCGAGAGAAGGCGAATACTTGCCCTGTTCGATCGCGTTAACCGTCTGCCTGGTGACGCCGAGCGCGTCGGCGAGCTGGCCCTGGGTCATGCCACCGTGCTCGTCGCGCAGGTCGCGAATGCGGTTGGTGACACGCGTCGGCTTCACCACGACGGCACCCCCGTGCGGTGCATGACGATGCGCGCGATCGACGACAGGATGCCTGAGGCGACGAAGCCGACGAGGATCGCGTTGGCGATCCAGAAGTGCTCGACCTCGAGGATGGCGAGAATCATCGCGGCGACTGCGCCGATGATGATGAAGGATGCGCCGACCTGATCGGAGAGCCGGTTGATGGCGCGGTCGCGCATATCGGTTCGCCGCGCACGCTCGCCGCCGAACATTCCGACGATGATCGTCAGCACTATTCCGATGACGATCGACCCGCCGATCATCCACGCGATCAGGTCGCCATAGGGGGTTTCGCTGAGCGGAGCGCCGTCTGCGCGGCGAACGAGCAGCGTCAGGTAGGTGGCGTAGGCGCCGATGGTGACGGCCAGTTGAATCCACGCGCCGCGGTGTTCGAAGCTCATCGCGAGCATCCCCTCGATCGTTCGGGTGTCAAGAATTCTTGACACCCGAACGGTAGGGCACGCGCAGCATGCGTGTCAATAATTTTTTACATGTCGACGATCTGCTTGCCGAGCGGCAGCAACGCGACGGGCACCATCTTCAGGTTCGCCCACGCGAACGGGATGCCGATGATCGTGATCGCGAGGGCAAGAGCCGACAGGATGTGCCCGATCGCGAGCCACCAGCCGGCGAGGACCACCCACACGATGTTGCCGAGCGCGGACCCCACCCCGGCGGTGGGTCGATCGACCACGGTCTTGCCGAACGGCCACAGCGAATACACGCCGATGCGCCACGCGGCGATGCCCCACGGAATCGTGACGATGAGCACGACCATGATCAGGGCCGCCAACGCGTAACCGAGGAACAGCCACAGGCCCGACAGAATCAGCCAGATCACGTTGAGGATGAACCGCATGGCCCCAGTCTGGCAGGACGCCACGACACGGCTTCAACCCTCCGACAGTGCGTGACAGCGGCTACTCGTGGAGATGGGGGGAATCGAACCCCCGTCCACTGCTGTGAGCCTGAGCCTTCTACGGGCGTAGTCTGCTGAGACGTTCTGCTCGGCCCCGACCTTTGTTGCAGACCCCTAGGTCGACGGGCCCAGCCTCAGTAAAAGTCCCGTGTGGCCCTGAGACGCAACCACACAGCAAGCCTCCTCACTGACGCCAGCGACCGGGGCGGAGGCGAACCCGGGCTGACGGACTATCTACTCTGCCTTAGGCGGCGAGAGCGAAGTCGGTGCGCTTAGCATTGGCACCTATTGGTTACAGGGAGCGTTTACGAGACAACCCTGCATCCTCGACCCGCTTCTCACAGTTTCGCAGGCAGTGTCGAAACCGATCATCCCCGTGGGGCTCGCATCGTGCATCCCATCGTCCGAATGGAGCATGGATGCTCGTGCGAGCGAGTCGCTGTCACGCACTGTGGAGTTTCGTGAGCCGTTGGCTGCCGTTCGGGCCGGCCACCGGCGTTCTCACACGCTCGCGGGATCCGCGGCGTAGCCCTTCAGTATAGCCGCGCTAGACCTTGTCGGGAACCCTGCCCGCACGCCGAGCACGGAGGTCGACGACGGCGACGATGAGCGCGATCGACACGAACAGCACGATCACGCCCCCGGCGTTGCGGTAGGCGTCCTGGTAGACGACCAGCTGCGAGAACATGCCCTCCTCGCGGTAGACGGTCGCGTAGAAGGCCGACACGGCCGCGGCGAGGCCGACGGCGGTGCCGACGCGCTGGCCGACCTGGCCGATCGAGCCGGCGACGCCGCCCGAGGTCACGGACACTTCCGCAAGGGCGAGGGTCTGGTTGGGGGCGATGACGGCCCCACCGCCGGCCCCGGCGACGAGCATTGCGACCGCCATCGCCCACGGCACGGCGATGGGCGGCAGCAGCAGGGCCGAGGCGACCGCTCCGCCGAAACCGGCGAGCACACCGACAAGACCGACGACGACGATCAGGCGCCCGTATCGATCGACGACCTTCCCCGAGTAGAAGGAGGTCACGGCGCTCGCCAGGGCGAACGGGATCGTGACCATTCCGGCGTACACGGCGGGAAGGTCAAGCCCGAGCTGCAGGAACAGCGTGAGAGTGAGGAAGGTTGCCGGCATGGCGGCGAAGTAGGCCATCGCCAGCACGGTGGCGTTGCGGTAGCTGCGGATGCGAAACAGCGTGAAGTCGATGATCCCGGTGCGGCCGGCCGCGAGGTACCGGCGCTCCCACGCGACGAACAGCGCGGCGATGACGACGAAGGCGCCGAGGAACCACCAGCGCGCCGGGTCGTCGTCGGGGCTGCCGGTCGTGAGCACGAAGGGCAGCATCAGCGCGAGCACGCCCACGCCGAGCAGCGCGGTGCCGACGAGGTCGAGGTCGGCCGGGCCATCGGAAGCGGGCTGGGTGCGCGGCAGCAGCTTGTAGGCGAACGGCAACAGCAGCAGCACGAGCGGTACGTTCATCCAGAAGATGAGGCGCCAGCCGACGTCGTCGCTGCCGAGGCTGACGAAGAGGCCGCCGAGGGTCGGCCCGAAGGCGGTCGAGAGCCCGATGACCGCGCCGAAGATGCCGAACGCGCGCCCGCGCGCCGGGCCCTGGAAGAGCTGCTGGGTGAGCCCGAGCACCTGCGGCATGAGCAGCCCGGCCGAGATGCCCTGCAGGATGCGCGAGCCGATCAGTACTTCGACGCTCGGCGCGATGGCGCAGAACAGGCTGGCAAGCAGGAAGACGACCAGCCCGGCGAGGAACATCCGTCGCCGCGAGTTCAGGTCACCCCAGCGGCCGGCCGGCACGAGCACCACGCCGAACGCCAGCACGTAGCCGGCGACGATCAGCTGCACCTCGGTGGGGCCGGCGCCGAGCGCTTGCTCGATCGCCGGAATGCCGACGTTCACCTTCGATAGGTCGAGAATCGTGAGCGACGCGACCGCGACGGCGATCGCGAACGCCTGCCACCGGGTGCGGTCGGAGTACGTCACCTCGTCGCGCGCGCCGTCTGCCACAAGGGTCGAGCATAGACCGGGGGATGCTGTGCGCCCGGTGAGCGCGCTCCTCTACTCGCCGAGGCGGTTGCGGCTGCGCATGGCCCGCTCGGCCTCGCGCTTGTCCTGCTTCTCGCGCAGCGTCTGGCGCTTGTCGTACTCGCGCTTGCCCTTCGCGACCGCCAGTTCGACCTTCGCGCGGCCGTCGCTGAAGTAGATGCTCAGCGGGATCAGCGTGTAGCCGCCCTCTTTGGTCTTCTGGCTGATCTTGATGATCTGCTGCTTGTGCAGAAGAAGCTTGCGCTTGCGGCGCGGGGCGTGGTTCGTCCAGGTGCCCTGCGAGTACTCGGGGATGTGCACGGCATCAAGCCACGCCTCTCCCCCGTCGATGAAGCCGTAGCCGTCGACGAGGCTCGCGCGCCCTTGACGCAGCGACTTCACCTCGGTGCCGCTCAAGACGAGGCCGGCCTCGAAGGTGTCCTCGATCGTGTAGTCGTGACGCGCCTTGCGGTTGGTCGCCACGACCTTCTGACCCTGCTCTTTCGGCATGGCGCCCCTCCTTTCCACTCAGCGCGTCGGGTGACCGTCACGGGCGCGCGGGGCAGCGCGCAGCCCTCCAGCATAGCCCGGCTCCGAGCATCCATTTCGGGCGGATGCTCGGTGCGCGACGGGCGCGCACGAATCAGACGCGCAGATACCGGCTGATCGCGACGTTCGACGCGATCGCGGCGAGCACTCCACCCGCGATGAGCAAGACGGGGGCGACCAGCAGGGCGTCGTCGACCGTGACGAAGCTCGTGCCCGGGAGGGTTTGCGTCAGATAGCCCTGCACGAAGAAGTGCACGATCGCGATGACGGCGCCGCCGGCGAGCAGCGAGCCGAGCAGGGCCGCGACGACCCCCTCGAGCACGAAGGGGGTCTGGATGAAGCGGTTCGAGGCTCCGACGAGGCGCATGATGCCGAGTTCGCGGCGACGCGAGAAGGCGCTCAGACGGATCGTCGTGGCGATCAGCAGTGCGGCCGCGACGAGCATGAGGGCGGCAATGCCCACCGCCGTGAGGCTCGAGGCGTTCAGGATCGCGAAGATCTGGTCGAGGTAGCTGCGCTGGTCGACCACCGACTCGACCCCGGCGAGACCCGCGAGCGCGTCGGAGAGGATCTGGCTCTGCTCGGGGTCGACGAGGTTCACCCAGAACGCCTCGGTCATGAGTTCGGGCGTGACGAGGGAGGCGATCGCGTTGCCGGCGAACTGGTCTTGGAAGTTCTGGAACGCGAGCTCTTGGTCTTCGAAGTAGTAGGCGTCGATGAACGGTGCGAGAGTTGCCGACTGCAGTTGTGCCTCGACGGCGGCGATCTGGTCGTCGGTCGCGGCCTGCTGGTCGCAGCTGCCGGCCGTCGTGAAGTCGGTGCAGAAGTAGACGGCGACCTGGGCGCGGTCGTACCAATACGTCTTCATCTGGGTGATCTGCGACTGCAGGAGGATCGCCGTGCCGACGAAGGTGAGCGAGATGAAGGTCACGAGCACGACCGAGACGACCATCGAGAGGTTGCGGCGAAGCCCCTGCCCGACCTCGCTGAGAACGAGTCCGAGCCTCACGGGGTGACCTCCGCGGGGCCGAACGACTGCTCGCGCACGAGCGGCACGGCCTGGGTGTAGCTGCCGCCGCGCTCGTCGCGCACGATGCGTCCGCCGACGAGCTCGACGACGCGGCGCTGCAGCCGGTCGACGATGCCGACGTCGTGGGTCGCCATGACGACGGTCGTGCCGTTGGCGTTGATGCGCTGCAAGAGCGTCATGATGCCGTCGGAGGTTGCGGGGTCGAGGTTTCCGGTCGGCTCGTCGGCCAGCAGGATCGACGGCTTGTTGACGACGGCGCGGGCGATCGCGACGCGCTGCTGCTCACCGCCCGAGAGCTCGTGCGGGAAGCGCCCGCCCTTGCCGTCGAGGCCGACGGTCGCGAGCGCGTCGGGCACCGCTTCGTGAATGAAGCCCTTCGACTTGCCGATGACCTGCAGGGTGAAGGCGACGTTGTCGAACACGGTCTTGTTCGGCAGCAGCCGGAAGTCTTGGAAGACAACCCCGAGGTTGCGGCGGAAGTACGGCACCTTGCGGCTCGAGATGCGGCCAAGGTCTTGCCCGAGCACGTGGATCTGACCCGAGGTGGGGCGCTCTTCCTTCAGCACGAGGCGCAGGAAGCTCGACTTACCCGAGCCGGACGCGCCCACGAGGAAGACGAACTCGCCGGCGAGAATCTCGAGGTCGACGGCATTGAGCGCCGGCCTCGCGTTGCCGCGGTACACCTTGGTGACCTCATCGAATCGAATCACGCCGGTCAGCGTAGGCGGGGGCGCGGGATGCACGGGGTTGCCACGCGCGCGCCACCTCGACTCTCAGGCGCCCCTTACGTGCGCCGGCCTAGTCGGTGGGCTTTTGCTTGCGCCACTTAATGCCCGCGGCGATGAACGCGTCGAGGTCGCCGTCGAACACCTTCGAGGGGTTGCCCTCCTCGTACTCGGTGCGCAGGTCTTTCACCATTTGGTATGGGGCGAGCACGTACGAGCGCATCTGGTCGCCCCAGCTGGCGGTGATGGTGCCGGCCAGCTCTTTCTTCGTCGCGGCCTCCTGCTCTTTCTGCAGCAGGAGCAGGCGCGACTGCAGCACACGCATGGCGGCGGCTCGGTTCTGAATCTGGCTCTTCTCGTTCTGCATCGAGACGACCGTGCCGGTCGGCAGGTGGGTGATGCGCACGGCCGAGTCGGTGGTGTTGACGCTCTGGCCGCCGGGGCCCGAGGAGCGGAAGACGTCGACCCGGATGTCGGATTCGGGGATCTCGATCTCGGCCGTCTCCTCCATGAGCGGGATGACCTCGACCGCGGCGAAGCTCGTCTGACGCTTGCCGGCCGCACCGAACGGGCTCATGCGCACCAGCCGGTGGGTGCCCGCCTCGACGCTGAGCAGCCCGAACGCGTGCGGAGCGTCGATCTGGAACGTCGTCGACTTGATGCCCGCCTCTTCGGCGTAGGAGGTGTCCATGACGGTCGCCGAGTAGCCGTGCTGCTCGGCCCAGCGCAGGTACATGCGCTGCAGCATCTCGGCGAAGTCGGCGGCATCGACGCCTCCCGCGCCGGCGCGAATCGTCACCACGGCGGGCCGGTCGTCGTACTCGCCGTCGAGCAGGATCTGCACCTCGAGGTCGCCGAGCATCTTCTCGATGCCCGCCAACTCCTCGGCCGCCTCGGCGGCCGAGTCGGCGTCATCGGCCTCGCGGGCCAACTCGATGAGCACCTCGAGGTCATCAAGGCGCTGCTCGAGCTCGGTGATGCGCTTGAGCTCGGCCTGCTTGTGGCTGAGGGCACTCGTCACCTTCTGGGCGGCGTCGACGTCGTCCCAGAGGTCGGGGGCAGCCGCCTTCTCGCCCAGCTCGGCGATCTCTGCACGCAGGCGGTCGACGTCGACGACGGCGCGGATGTCGCGGAAGGTGGAGCGGGCGGCGGCGATGCGCTCAGAAAAATCGAGGTCGATCATTGTGTCTCCAGCCTATCGGCGTGGCCTGGGGCGCCTTCGAGCGCTAGGGTCGCTCGTGAGCCGCACCGCGCATCCCGATGTGTGTAAAGGAGCCCCGTGTCGACCGCCACGCTGACTGCCGCGCTGACGCACCGTCTCGCGCTGTTCGCCGCCGGGCAGCTGCTGCTCACGCTGATTTTCGCGCTCGCAGGCGTCGCCGAGCCGTTCGCGGCGGCCGGCGCCTGGTGGCCGGTCACGGCGATCGTCGTGAACGTTGTCTCGCTCGTGCTGATGCGCTGGTGGCTGCACCGCCACGACCGGCGCCTGCGCGACGTGTACCGCGTCGAGCCGCACCGGGTGCCGCGCGTGCTGGGGCTCGTTGCCCTCGTGACGGTGATCGCACTCGCGCTCGGTGCCGGCGGAACCCTCGGGCTCGGCGCGCTGCTGTTCGGCGACCCCCAGCTGGCGGTTGGCGCGCTCGTGCAGCCGCTGCCGGCGTGGGCGATCATTCCGGTGGTGGTCGTGTTTCCGCTGACGACGGCCGCCGTCGAGTTGCCGCTGTACTTCGGCATTGTGCTGCCCGAGCTGCGTGAAAGGGGTCTCGGCGAAGGGAGTGCCGTGCTGATCGCGGGTGGCGCGCTCGCGCTGCAGCACGTGGCTCTGCCGCTCAGCGCCGACCCGGCGTTTATCGCGTGGCGGGCGCTGATGTTCGTCGCCTTCGCGATTTTTCTCGCCCTCGCGCTGTCACGCAGGCCCGTGCTGCTGCCCTACCTCGTGGGCATTCACTACCTCCTCGACCTGGCGGTCGCCCTGCAGTTCGCGGGGGTCGCGCGCTAGGTGCTGCTGTCGGGCGCGGGTGGTGCTGACAGGGTGCTCGCCGACGACTGTGTGCCCGCGGACGCGTCCGCGCTCGACGGGGAGTGGGCGCTGGAGGCCGAGCGCACGCTCGACACCGACTGTGCGCTCGCGGCCGACTGCGCACTCAGCGGAGTGGCCACCTCGAGCGACATCTCGGCAGCCATCCGTGCCGCCGGATGCATGTCGGCGTCGACGGGATGCTCGGGGGCGGGAACCGTCTCGGTGGGCGCCGCCGGAATGTCGGTGAACGCGGTCGACGGCAGATCCTTCTCGCCATTCACGATCGCCTCGACGATGCGGGCGGCGACCGCCTCGGGGAGGTAGCCGGTCGGGAACTTCGGCGTCTCTCCCGCGATGGGGTGCCGTGACAGCTCGGTTTCGGTGTGGCCGGGCCGGGCATCCAGGACGCGGATTTTCTGGCGGCGCAGCTCGCGCGCGGCGACCTGCGTGAACGCGTGCAGGGCCGTCTTGACGGCGGAGTAGGCGGCGAGCCCGTTGGTGGGGCTCTCGGCGACGAGGCCCGACAGGGTGACGACGAAGGGCTCTCCCCCGGCTTCGGCGCTCTTCGCGAGCGAGTCGGTGGCGGCGCGCATGACGCGCACGGGCCCAGCGGCATTGACCTGCCAGAGCTGCTCGAGGGTCTCATTCGTGAGTTCGGCGACGGGGCCGAACGCGACGACTCCGGCGGCGTTGATGACTCCGTCGAGCCTGCCGTTGGCGGTGACGGCCGTCGCGACGAGGGTGCGGGCGAAGTTGGGGTCGGCCAGGTCGCCGGGCACGAAGGTCGCCGGGATGCCGAGCGCTTCGAGGTTGGTCATGTTTCTCGCGCTGAGCGTGAGCTTCGCGCCGCGCTCGTGCAGCATGCGCGCAATGTGCCGGCCAAGGCCGCCCGTTGCGCCCACGACGATGATCGACGCGCCCTCCAGGTTGGTCATGCGGTGAGCGTATCGGCCGCACTCTGGGAACGTGCATGGGGCACTCAGAAAACTCAGTGAGCGCGCAGGTTTGGTGTTGCGTGTGTTGACGGCGCGGGTGTGGCGCCGCGGGAACCGTGGCCGCTACTGCAGCACGCTGCGGGCGGTCGCCGTCACCTCGATCGTCAGCCCCTCTGGCACGAACAGGGTGACGACGGGCGGGCGCCAGGCGGCCTCGAGCGTCACTTCGGCGGAGACCCCGTCGGGGGTGCGGGCGGCGACGAGGCGCAGGGCCTCGAATCCCGACGTGGGCGCCTCGCTCAGGTACGCGCTCACGTCGCGCGCGACGCCGGCGTCGTCAAGCCTCGGTCGCAGGCTGCCGTCGGGCGCGCGCACCGCGTCAAGGTCGAACGATTCAGCACCGACGAGCGCGGCCCCGTCGGCCAGCGTGAACAGTCGCTTGCGTTCGAGGTAGAGCGAGGTGGCGGCCGACACCAGCAGCACGACGACGAGTCCGAGCGCGGCGTACCCCGCGATGAGCGGGAGGATCGATCCGGTGTCGTCGGCGAGCATCCGGGATGCGCGGGGCGCCGTCGCGCGCGCTCGTCGCCTCATCGCGCGCCCCAGAACCGCGAGACCTGCTGGGTGGCGGCTGCGTCGATGGGTATGGCGAGCGGCGTGCGCAGGTCGAGCGCGTCGGGGACGAGCGGCAGAGGCACGCGCGCGCTGACCTCGACCGTGACCCAGCCACGGCGGGTGTGGCAGGCGGCGGGGTTGGGCTGGCACGAGATCGTGAGGTCGACGGCCTCGGCAGCGACCCCGTGGTCGGCGAGTGCGAGCTCGAGCGCCCGCGCGGCCGCGGCGCTGCCCGCGGCGGTGTCGGGAGCCTGCACGAAGACGCGGGCTGCGTGGCGGGCCGCCCCCTCGGTGGCGAGCGCGGCGGACTGGATCGTAGCGAGCGCGACGATCAGGTACACGAGCGGAATGAGCAGGAGCATCCCGGCGGTGATGAATTCGAGTGAGGCGGAGCCGTCGTCGGCGGCCGCACGGGAAAGGAGACGGCGCCGGGCGTCGCTCCGCCGTCGAGTCTCAGCGCAGCGGTTCGAGCGCCGCACGGCCACTCACCTCCAAGGCTCCGTCGATGCCGAACAGGCCCACCATCGGCAGCGGCGCGCGAACCGTCACCACGACGACGGGATGCTCGCCGAACGTTCCGAAGCCGGCGCCCACGTCACCGGCGTAGCGCGGCCCGATCGCCGTCGCGATGAGCTCGCGGGAGCGCTCAACGCCCGCCTCGAGCGAACTGTCGGCGAGCGCCGCGAAGCGCGCCCCCTCGGCAGCGGCGTCGATCAGCGTGGTGCGCACGTGCAGGGCGAGAGCCAGCTGCAGCATGGCCAGCAGCACGAGGGTGAGCAGGGTGCCGACAAGCACGAATTCGACCGGGGCCGAGCCGCGGTCGTCGTCGAGTCGTCGGGGCAGCATTCGGGTATTCGCGGTGAGGGATGCGGGTGGTGACTGGGGCCGGCAGGCTAGAAGGTCGCGACCCGGTCGATCGCCTGCTGGAAAACGCCAGACAGGGCGGGGCCGGCGAGCGCCCAGATCAGAATGACGAGGCCCGCGGTCATGAGCGTGATGAGCACCCAGCCGGGCACATCCCCTCGATCGTCGTCGAGGTGGCGGGCGAGTCGGGCGCGGAGACGGGACATGACGATTCCTTCCGGGGGCGGGATGAACGCGAGCAATAATGCGTGGCTTCGCGCGGTGAGTGGTGACCTGTCCACAGGTCTGGGCAGCGGGGCGCCGGTGTCGGTGGTCGGGCGTAGCGTGACCGCATGAATATCGTTTTGATTCCCGGGTTCTGGCTCGACGGCGACTCGTGGCGTGACGTGGCCGACCCCCTGCGCGCGGCCGGGCACGCCGTCCACGCGGTGACACTGCCGGGTCTGGAGTCGGTCGACGCCGATCGTGCCGACATCGGGCTCGGCGATCATGTTGATGCCGTCGTGCGTCT
Source organism: Microcella sp. (assembly GCF_046293215.1). Taxonomy (GTDB): domain Bacteria; phylum Actinomycetota; class Actinomycetes; order Actinomycetales; family Microbacteriaceae; genus Microcella. The sequence continues at coordinate 109,855 of NZ_JBKBPI010000009.1, forward strand.
CATCGACGAGCTTCCGGGTGACCGTGTACTGCTCGTCGGCCACAGCGGCGGCGCGGCGGTCGCGTACGCGGCCGTCGATGCGCGACCCGATCGGGTCGCGGAGGTCGTGTACGTAGACGCGGGTCCGCTCGGCGACGGGCAGAGCGTCAACACCGAACTGCCCGTCGTCGGCGGCGAGATTCCGCTTCCCCCGTGGGAGGCGTTCGAGCCGGACGACCTCGTTGACCTCACCGACGAGCTACGCGAGGCATTTCGCGCGCGGGCGATCCCCCAACCGGCGCGGGTGGCGAGCGACCCGCAACGGCTCACCAACGACGCACGCACCCGGGTACCGGCCACCATCGTGTGCTGCGAGTTCCCGTCCGCGATGCTGCAGCAGTGGGTTGCCGCCGGCGAGCCGATGGTGGCCGAGGTGGCCGCGATCGACGAGGTGCGCTACGTCGACCTGCCGACCGGTCACTGGCCGCAATTCACGAAACCCGCCGAGCTCGCAGAGGTCATCGCCGAGGTAGCCGCTCGGCACGGCTAACCGACCTGATCGCGTCCGGTGCGGGCAGCCTAGAAGCCGAATTGCAGCACCAGCAGGCCCGGGTACACCGCGAACAGCACCGTCACCGGCAGGATGAGGAACACGAGCGGGATCAGCATCGCGACCTCGCGGGTGCCCGCCGCCTCCAGTAGCGAACGCTTGGCGTCGTCGCGAGCGTCCGCCGCCTGGGCTCGCAGCACCTCGGTCAAGGGCGTACCCCGTTCGATCGCCGCCAACACCTGATCGACGAGGCGCGACACCGACGGGATCGCCAACTCGTCGCGCAACTCGGCGAGACCCTCCGCGATCGGCTGGCCAGCCGCCTGCCGAGACACCACGCGGTCGAGCTCGCCGGCCAACTCTCCACTGCCCATGCGGGCAACCCGACGCAGCGCCTCCACGATGGACTCCCCCGCCGCGACGCTCAAGGCGAGGAACTCCACGACGGTGGGGAATTCCTGGGCGATGCGCTGGGAGCGGCGCTTCGCCGCCCGCGCGAGCACAGCATCCACGAGGGCGATACCGGCGATCGCGCCGGCGCCAATTCCGACAATGGCGACGGGGATGACGGCCAGCGACTCGCGGCCGGCGACGACTCCGAGCGCCGCGCCCGCAGCAGCACCGATGAGGGCGCCGGACAGCTGCCGGGTGCGTTGGCCGCCCACCGTCGCGGACGATCCGGACTGCCGCAGGCGCGTACGAATGGTCGCCTCGCCGCCGAGGACGGACTCGAGAAGGCGCGTACCCCGCTCGGCAAGCGGCGCGAGCAGCGCGCCGAGCACGGGCAACGGGTCGGAGCGCCGCGGGGCGACAAGCTGGGCTGCGATCGGGCTGACATCGACGAGGTACGGCGCGAGGCGCTGGTCGAGCCGGGGGCGGCCGATGCGTGGCACGGCGCTCGCGAGCAGCCACAGCCCGAGGCCGAGGGTGCCACCGGCGACGAGGGCGGCCGCGAGGGCGGGATTCACCGGAACCACCGTCCCTCTTCGGGCAGGCGACCGATCGCGACCATCAGTCGGTACGCCACGAGGGTTGCCGCGAGGCCCGCGGCGACGAGCGCAACGCCACCCGGAGTGTTGTAGGCGGCCTGAGCCTCCGGGCGCGAGCCGAGCATGAGCAGCACCACCCAGGGCGCTGCGACGCCGAGCCGCGCGGCCGTGCGCACCCACGACTGGCGCGCCTCCACCTCGCCGCGCACCGCCACCTCGGCACGCAGGTAGTGCGACAGCGACCGCAGAACGGCGGGCAGCTCCGTGCCGCCCACCTCCCTCGCCATGCGGAGCGTCTCGACAATGCGGTCGGCGACCGGGTCGGCGAGGCTTCGCTTCAGGGTGTCGAGGCTTTCATCGAAACGGGCGGTGCGCATCCAGTCGCGGCGAAACGCGACGAATGCCGGGCGGACCGCGTCGGGCGCGCTGTCGCCCAGCGCGCTGATCGCGTCGGGAAGCCCACGCCCCGCACGGATGCTCGACAACAGCAGGTCAACGACATCAGGCCAGAGGGCGCGCAGCGCGCGGCGCCGGGCGGCGGCGCGGGCGCGCAGGAGCAGGATCGGAGCCACCGCGCACACGGCCGCCGCCGCCGGAGCGAGGGCGAGAACAGGGACCAGGAGGAGGACGAGGCCCGCGCCGATGACCGCGAGCACCACCATCACGGCCACGAGCACGGCGGGAGACACCGCGGCGAGGCCGGCGCGTGCGAGCAAATCGGCGAGGCGTCCCGGGGAGCCGGGGCGAGCATCCGCCGGTTTCGGGGTTCGAGGCCAGAGCCAGGGCGAGGCGACCAGCAGCACTCCCGCGGCAAGGAGCAGGGCGACGACGACGGTCATGCGGCGTGGCCGATCACGGGGCGCGGGTCGAGCCCCGCGTCGGCGAACTTCTGGGGTCGGGGCGGAAGCGAGCCGGTGGCGACCAGATTCCCGAGAGCATCGCGGACGAAGAGGGGCGCAACCGTGATTCCGTCGGCGGCGACCGCGCCGGTCGGGGCAACGATCTCTCGCACGCGACGGCCCCTGTCGGGAGCGAGCTCGAGGTGCACGACGATGTCGATCGCGCTGGCGACCGTCGGCACGACGAACGAAGAGTCGATGTTGCGGCCGGCCAAGAGGGGCAGCGTCGAGAGCTTGATGAGGGCATCCCGTGCGCTGTTCGCGTGCAGCGAGCACATGCCCGGCATTCCGCTGTTCAGGGCGATGAGCAGGTCGAGCGACTCGGCCTCACGCACCTCGCCGACGACCAGGCGGTCGGGGCGCATGCGCAGCGCCTCCTTGATGAGGCGGCGCAGGGTGATCTCGCCCGTGCCCTCGAGGTTGGCGCTGCGGCACTGCATCGCGACCACGTCGGGGGCGTCGAGGTCGAGTTCGAAGGTCTCCTCCACGGTGATGATGCGCTCGCTCGGGCGGGCGCTCGCGAGCATGGCGCCGAGCATCGTCGTCTTGCCGGTGTGCGTCGCGCCGCTGACGAGAATGTTGCAGCCGGCCAGCACGCTCATGCGCAGAAACTCGGCCGCTTGCGGGGTAAGCGACCCAAGTTCGACGAGGCGCGTCAGCGAGCGGATACGCTGCGAAAACTTGCGCACGTTTACCGCCCAGTGCCGCCGCGTCACGTCCGGAATCGCCACGTGAAGGCGGGAGCCGTCGGGCAGGCTCGCGTCGACGAACGGCGAGCTCAAGTCGACCCGGCGACCGGTGGCCTGCAGCATGCGCTCGACGATCACGCGCACCTGATCGTCGGTCAGCGTCAGCGGCACGCGCTCGGTGACACCGGAGCGGGCGACGAAGATCGCGTCGGGCGCGTTCAGCCAGATCTCTTCGACCTCGGCGTCGTCGAAGTAGGGCTGCAGGGCGCCATACCCGGTGAGGCCGGCGAGCACCTCGCCGTGCGTGCGCACCTCATCGTGGATGCGCGGCAGCGCGCCCGACAGCGACCGCTCGGCGTAGACGCGCAGCTCTTCGCGCACGAGGCGCTCGGCGGCGTCGGGATCGCGGTGCAGGTCGACGCGCTCGCTGCGCACGCGGGCCCGCACCCGGTCGGTGATGGTGGCGACGGGGGTGGACATGCGCGACATTGTGCGCGGGGGCGGGGCGAGCATCCGAGTTTCTGTCCACAAGAGCGTCGGGGCGCTCGCGCCAGCGGATGCGCGCGACCGCGCGGCGGCGCTACTGCCAGGCGAGGGCCGAGCGCGCCGCCCAGTACTGCGCCGGCTCGACGGCGAGCGACGACGTCGCTGTCAGCTGGCTCGGCGCCAGCGGGGCCGCTGCGACGTTGGCCGCCAACTGCTGTTCGGTCACGGCCCCGGTGAGCGCAATGTCGACGAAGGGTTGGGCGAGGGCCCAGCCGAGGGCGGCCGCCTCGGGGGCGACACCCGTCGCCGCGGCGAGGGCGGCCGCCCACGGCGTCGCGGGCTCACCCTCCGGCGTCGAGGCGAGGCGCCCGTTGGCGAAGACCTCCTTGGCGACGACGACCCATCCGGCCTCGTGGGCACGCTCGAGCGCGTGCCCTACCGATGGCTCGAGCACGTTGATGGTCGCCTGGACGGCAGAAAACGGGGTGTCGTTGAGGCCTCGGGCCGCATCCAGCACATCGCCCTGGTGGGGGCCGCTGGTGCTGATGCCGACCCGCACGCCGTCGGCGGCGAGCTCCCGCAGCCGGTCGAGCAGCGCGCCGTCGCCCAGCGCGGGGCTGTCCGGGGTCACCGAGTGAATGAGGTACAGGTCGGGCGAGGCGCCCAGCGCGGCGAGCGTCTGCGGCCACTGCTCCTCGACGTGCGCCAGCGAGTGGTCTTTGACCTCGTGCACGTCGACGTCGCGCTGCCAGTCCGCCACGTAGCGGTAGCCCCACTTGGATCCGATCGTGAGCTCGGGGCGCCGCTCGGGATGCTCAGACAGCCACTCCCCCAGAAACTGCTCGGCGAGGCCGTAGGAGCGCGCCGCGTCGACATACCGCACCCCCGCAGCCCATGCCGCGTCGAGCATGGAGTGCGCGCGTGCCCGCATGCGGTCGACACCGCGGTCGGAAAACGCGCCCAGGTCTCGATCGCGATCGAGGGCGATGTAGGCGGGCCGGCCGAGTGCGGCAAGGCCCAGGCCGAGAGATGCGGTCACGCCCGTAAGCCTAGGGAAGAACGAACCGCGCCACGTCGCCCCGCTCGGGAGCCACGCGGCCAGAAATTGCCTATCGTTTGTTTCCGAATGAATCGCTAGGCTGGGGCAATGGCTGATCTCACCGGCTTCATGGCCCCGCAAACCCCCACCGGCAAGAGCGCGATCATCCCCGACATGCCGTGGTACTACTCCGGAACGCTACTCACCGCCGAGTACCGCACCGACCCCGCCAACGTCGCCGCCCTCCTGCCCGAGGGCCTCGAGCTGGCCGACGACGACCCGGGCGCCGTCGCCCTGATCTGGGCCGACTGGCAGTCGTGCTCGGCGTCCGGAGCAGAGCTGCTCGACCCGCAGCGCTCGCAGTACCTCGAAACCTTCGCCGTCGTGCGCGTGAAGCACGACGGTCAGACGTACACGCGCTGCGTCGCCATTTGGGTCACGAAAGACTTCGCGATCGCCCGCGGCTGGTTCCAGGGTTACCCGAAGAAGCTCGGCTCGATGGCCGTCACCCGCGTCATGAACGTCGGCCGCGCCGCCCCGCGCCTCGCCCCGGGCGCGAAAATCGGCGCCTCGCTCGCCGCCTACGACCACCGACTCGCCTCGCTCGTCGTCACCCTCGACTCCGAGAGCGACACCAACGGCTTCGTCAACGGGCACCCCATGCTGCACTCGCGCTGGATGCCCTCGATCACCCCCGGCGCCGGCAACTCGCTCGACCAGCTCATCACCATGGGTGGAGTCGATGCCGAGATCGGCGCCACCTGGCGCGGCGACTTCGAGCTCGAACTGCACGACTCCCCCTGGGACGAGCTCGCGTCGATCCTGCCTATCCACGAGAAGATCGGCGCCTACTACCGCGAGATCGGCGTGACCTTCAACGGCGGAAAGCTCGTGCACGACCAGTCGAACCCGAGCGTGTAGACCGATCGCGAGGGGACGCCCTCCCACCGCGAGCATCCGAGTGGTACCATATCCGGTACGACTTGGGAGGCCGTCATGACCGCGATCAGTGCATCCGAAGCGCGCAAGACGCTCTTTGGGATCATCCAGCAGGTGAACGACGACCACGCGCCCGTTGAAGTGGTGTCGAAGCACGGCAACGCCGTCATCTTGTCGAAGGCCGACTACGACGCGATGGCCGAGACCGCCCACCTGCTGCGCAACCCTGCCAACGCTGAGCGGCTCCTCGCGTCGATCGAGCGCGCCCGACGCGGAGAGTTCGAGCAGTACGACCTCGTCGATCCGTGACTCGCGCCCTCGCGTTCGACGCCCACGGCTGGGAAGACTACGTCTACTGGCAAAGCCAAGATCGTAAGACACTGAAGCGCATCAACACCCTCATCGCCGACGTACGGCGTGATCCCTTCGCAGGGATCGGCAAGCCCGAGCCCCTCAAGCACGTACTGTCGGGCGCCTGGTCTCGCCGCATCGACGACACCAACCGGCTCGTGTACTACGTCACCGACGAGCACATCGTGATTCTGCAGGCGCGGGCGCACTACTAGAGATCGAGACAGCACCCACGCTCCCTCGACTACAGGTCGAGACAGCACCCACGCTCCCTCGACTACAGGTCGAGACAGCACCCACGCTTCCTCGACTAGAGGTCGAGGAAGTACTCCTTGACCTCCCAGTCGGTGACCTCGTCGGGCATGTCGGGGCCGACCGCCTCGGTGAAGCGCTCGATCTCGTCGCGCTTCATGACCTCGAAGACATCGACCAGCGGGCCGCCCATCAGTTCGATGAGGCGCTCGTCGGCGCGCAGAGCATCGAGGGCGTCGCCGAGGGTCATCGGCAGCACGGGGCACGAGTCGTCTTCGTACGCGTAGCCGACAGCGGCGGGCGGCGGCTCAAGCTCGCGGCGGATTCCGTCGAGCCCCGCGGCGAGCAGCGCCGCCGTCATCAGGTAGGCGTTCGCGGCACCGTCGCCGAGGCGGATCTCGAGGCGCGTGCCTCCCCCGCGCTCCGGCGGGATGCGCACCATCGCGCTGCGGTTGTCGAGACCCCAGTTCGCTCGGTACGGGGCGAGAGTGTCCGGCCCGAGGCGACGGAAAGCGTTGATCGTCGGGTTGCAGATGGCCACCAGCGCGGAGGCGTGCTCCATGATGCCCGCGATCATGTGGCGGGCCGTCTGGCTGAGCCCGTCGGGCGCCGACGCGTCGTGCATGAGGTTCTCGCCCGTCGGGCTTTCGAGCGACAGGTGCAGGTGGAAGCCGCTGCCGCCCTCGTCGCTCCACGGCTTGCCCGAGAAGGTGGCGGCCTGGCCGAGGCGGGCGATGACGTCCTTGACGCCGGCCTTGAGCATCCAGATGCGGTCGCACGCATCGAGTGCCTCGCCGTGCCAGATGTTGATCTCGTACTGGCTCGGGCTGAACTCGTGATTGCCGGCGAACACGCCGATGCGCAGGCGGTCGAGCATGCGCAGCAGGTGCAGAAAGGTGCCCTTCGGGTCGACCGTCGCACCCGAGGTGTAGACGCGGCCAGACGGGTTGATCGCGCGGCGGTAGGTGCCGTCGTCGTTCTTGTCGGCGATGTAGAACTCGAGCTCGGGGCCGGCGACCGGCACGAGGCCGAGAGCCTTGTACTCGTTGACGATGCGCTCGAGCAGCGTGCGCGGGGCGAGCTCGTTCGGCGTCATGTCGGGGTTGTTCGCGCCGGCGACGACGTACGCGACACCCGGCTCCCACGGAAGCGCCCGCCACGTCTCGGGGACGATCTGCGTCACGAAGTCTTCGAGCCCGTTCGAGAGCACGTCGGCACCGTCGAGCACGCCGCCCTGCGTCGTCGTGACCCACACGCCCTGGCAGAACGTCGGCCCGCCGTGATGGATCTTGTCGAGCTCGCTGACGAGCAGATCTTTCGAGCGGATCGTGCCGATGATGTCGGCATAGATCACGCGCAGCACGTCGATCTCGGCGGCGATGAGCTCGCTCTGCAGGTTGGCGAGACTGTGCGTCATGGTGCGACTCCCTTGTGGCACTCGTGGCGTGTTGGGGCGACAGTACCGCTCGACCCGGGTGGTCGGTGCGGGCGTGCCCTGGCGAATCATCTCTGATTCGTTCGTAAACAAACGATACTGTAGTTGCGGCGGCGCGTCGATGGGCCGCCACGCCGAAGCGAGCATCCCGTTTGCGATCGGCGACCGCGATCTCGACGAGGAGTTCCCGCGATGCGTGCCCTGTTCATCCAGCACGACCATGTTTCGCCGCTCGGCCCCGTCGGCGACCGGTTCGCCGATCACGGTTACGACATCGACACGGTGCTTGTCGTGCCCGAAGAGCAGTTCGCCTCGCCGAACATCCCCTTCGTATTCCCCGACGCGACCGACTACGACGTCATCGTGCCGCTCGGCTCGCCGTGGGGCGCGTGGGACGACGCCTGCATCGGCAACTGGCTGCTACCCGAGATCGACTGGATGCGCCAGGCCGTCACCGACGACGTCCCCGTTCTCGGCATCTGCTTCGGCGGCCAGCTCATCGCCCGCGCGATGGGCGGGTCGGTGGCGCCGGCCCCCAAGGGCGAGATCGGCTGGACCGCCATCTGGAGTGACCGGCCGGCGCTCGTAGGGCCGGGCCCGTGGTTTCAGTTCCACTACGACCGGTGGCAGCTGCCGCCCGGCGCCGTCGAGATCGCCCGCAACCCGGTCGCCTCGCAGGCCTTCACCATTCGGCGCTCGCTCGCGGTGCAGTTTCACCCCGAGCTCGATGCGGCGGGGCTGAAGGGCTGGCTCGACTGGGGCGGCGACGCGAAGGTGGAAGCCGACGGCCAGGATCCGGCCGTGATGCTCGCCCAGACCGTGGCCGAGCAGTCGGCCGCGCGCGAGCGCACGAACGCGCTCGTCGACGCGTTCCTCACCGAGGTGGCAGGCCTGCCGACGCGGGTGTGACGCGCGCGTGAGGCGGGCGCCCTACGGCGCCACGCGCACGATGATCTTGCCGCGTACGTGGCCACTCTCACTGTGCCGCACGGCGTCGGCGATGCGCTCGAGCGGGTACACCTCGCCCACGACGACGCGAATCGCGCCCTCGCCGAGCAGTGCCGCGAGCGTCGCCAGATCGTCCGGGTCGCGGCGGGCCAGGATGCTGACAATCGTCTTCTTCGTAAACCGATTCGCAACAGCCCGCTTCGCGACAGCCGCCACCGGCGCGACCCAATCGCCGCGGGGCGCCCCCACGACGGCGAGCACCCCGTCGGGGGTCAGCAGCCGCGCGAGCTCGCGGGTGGGACGCGCGCCGCTCGCCTCAACGACAATGTCGTATCGTGCGAGCCCGTCATCGAGGGTGTCGGCGGCGTAGTCGAGCACGGCCTCGGCGCCGAGGCGCAGGGCGAGCTCGCGGTTTCCGGCGCTCGTGACCGCCGTCACGTGGGCGCCGAAGTGGGCCGCGAGCTGGGTGGCGATGCTGCCGACCCCGCCCGTGGCCCCGATGATCATGACGCGCGGCGGCATGGGTTCGACGCCGGCGCCGTCCCAGGTTCTCGGGGCATCGAGCCCGCCCCGACGGAGCGCCTGCAGCGCGGTGACGGCGGCGATGCCGAGCCCCGCCGCCTCCTCGACGCCCACGGCGGGCGGCCGATGCGCGAGGCCCTTCTCGGCGACAACCGCGTGCTCGGCCCAGGCGCCCTTGCCGTAGCCGAACACCTCGTCGCCGACCGCGAAGTGCGTGACCCCCGCACCCACCGCCTCGACCGTGCCGGCAAGGTCGCTTCCGAGCGCCGCGTCTTTCGGCTGCGGAACGCCGCGAGCGAGCCGAATCAGGTACGGGGTGCCGCGCAGCTCGTGCCAGTCGAGCGGATTCACCGAGCTCGCGGCGATGCGCACGCGAACCTGGCCCTCCCCGGGTTCCGGGAGGGGCGCATCCACGATCTCAAGGGTTTCCGGGCCGCCGTAGCGGCGCGCGATGACGGCCTTCATGCCCTCAGCATGGCGGGTTGTGAGGACGAGCGTGACGTTTCTCAGGAGTAGAGACGCGCCGGCGCCGAATCAGCGCGTGTTTTCGGGGCGAGCGGCGCTCTACTCCTGAGAAACGTCACACAGCGGCGCGGCACAGAGCGGCGCGGCACCGAGCGTCGCGGTGCGGCGCCGCAGAGCCGCGCGGCCACACCACGTCGGCACGTGAGAGTGAATAGCGTCGCGCGCCCCCGATTGCGGGCCGTGCCCGGCCGACTAGACCACTCGCACGGGCATGCGCTTGATGCCGTGCACGAAGTTGGAGCGCAGGTAGTCGATGTCGCCGGTGCGCTCGAGCGTCACGTCGCGGGTAAGGAGGTCTTCGAACATGATGCGCAGCTCGATGCGGGCGAGCGCGTTGCCGAGGCACATGTGCGGGCCGCCGCGCCCGAACGACATGTGTTCGTTCGGGTTGCGGGTCACGTCGAAGCGGTACGGCTCGTCGAACACCGAGTCGTCGCGGTTGCCCGATGCGAACCAAACCACGACCTTGTCGCCCTCGGCGATGGCGGTTCCCGAGAACTCGGTGTCGGTCGTCGCCGTGCGACGGAAGTGGTAGACCGGCGAGGCGTACCGCAAGAACTCTTCGACCGCCCACGGGATCAGCGAGGGATCGTTGCGCAGGATGTCGAGCTGATCGGGGTTGTTCAGCAGGTTGTTCATCGAGTGCGTGATGGTGTGGCGGGTGGTCTCGTTGCCGGCCACCACGAGCAGCAAGAAGTTCGTGTTGAACTCGTGCTCGGTGAGCGGCTGCCCGTCGGAGGGCACACCGTCGGCGAGGAGGGTGACGAGATCGGAGCCACCCTTTCCGCGCCGCGCCTCGGCCATGTGCCGGCCGTACTCGTACACCTCGATCGCCGCCGGCGAGCGGAACGGCACATGCCGGTACTCGTCGCTGTCGGCCGATCCGATCAGCACGTCGGCGTGCTCCGGGTCGGTGTTGCCGACCATGCGGTTTCCCCATTCGATGAGCTTGCCTGTGTCGTTGTCTGGCACATCGAGCAAGCGCGCGAGCACGCGAATGGGGAAGTCAGCACTGACCTCCTCCACGAAGTCGAACGAGCCCTTGGCGAGGGCCGCGTCGAGGGTCTTGGCGGTGATGCCGCGCAGGAAGGTCTCGTACTTCGCGACCGCCTGCGGGGTGAACTGACCCTGCAGCATCCGGCGAAGCGCTCGGTGTCGCAGACCGTCGGTTTCGAGCAGCGACCGGCGCTGGTCTTGCAGTTCGGGGTCGACCTCTTCGAGGTTCGTGAACTTCGTCGAGGTGAAGGTGTCGGTGTCGCGCAGCACGCGCACGATGTCGTGGTAGCGGGTGACCGACCAGAAGCCGTGGTTCGGTGCCTCTTCGTCTGACCAGTGCAACCCGGGCGTGGCGCGAAGCTCGTCGAAGGTCGACCAGGGGGCGCCGCCCGCGAACAGGTCGAGGTCAGCAAGGTTCGGCTGGGTGAGGGTGTGCGTCATTGCAGCGCCTTTGTTCCGGGGACGATTGTTTGGATGCTAACGAATCTCCGCGCATCCGTCGAGTCCCCCTGCCGAAACGATCGAATTCCGCGCATTCGCCCCCGTATGGCGTTGAATGGATGGTGACCGAACGGAAGGGTCACTATGCCCAGTGCGCACACACTCGCCGAGACCGAACAGCAGGTCGCCGAGCGACTCGGCAACCTGCCGATCGACTTCGAGGCGATGGCGGTGATCTCGAACCTGTTCCGCGCGGCCAATGCGACCCGCAACTACTTCGAGCGCACGGTGCTGGCGCCCACCGACCTCAGCTGGACCGCGTTCGTCGTGCTCTGGGTCACGTGGATCTGGGAACCCATTGAGACCCGCCAGATCGCCGAAGAGGGCGGCTTCTCGAAAGCGACACTCACCGGAGTGCTCGGCACCCTCGAGGCGAAGGGCTACGTCACCCGCGCGCGCAGCACGAGCGACGGTCGACTGGTGATCGTGTCGATGACCGACGCGGGGCGCGAGCTGATGCTCACCCTGTTTCCCACCTTCAACGCGCACGAGCAGCAGGCGACCTCGACTCTCGATCCGGAGCGGCGCCGCGAACTCGCCGAGATGCTGCGGCAGATCACGCGCCTCACCGAGCGCTGATCCGGCGGGGTGCGGCGGGATGCTCGGCGCACCCATCGCCGCCTGATTCGGCCGGCGCCCTACCGCTTGGCCGAACCCGTGGTCTACTATCGAGGGAATCGTTCGTATACGAATGACATACCACTGCAAGGGAGCAGCCACGTGCACCAGGTGACACTCGCCGGCCTCACCGTCGACACCCGCCACTTCATCGGCGGCGAACGCGTCGCATCACCCGAGACGTTCGAATCGGTGTCGCCGATCGACGGGGCGGTTCTGGCGCACGTCGCCCGGGGCGGATCGGCCGAGGTGAATCGCGCCGTCGACGCCGCACGCGCCGCCTTCCCCGGCTGGCGCGACCTCGGCGCCGACGGCCGCCGCGAGATCTTGCACCGCCTGGCCGACCTCGTCGAGCGCGACCTGGAGCAGCTTGCCAACCTGGAAACCCTCGACAACGGATCGCTGCTGCGCAGTCACCGCCGCGGCGTCATGCCGCGCGTCGCCATGAACCTGCGCTTCTTCGCCGACTGGGCGGTCGAGAAGCTGCACCACCCCGTGTGGCAGACCCGCGGACACGACAACGTCGTGTCGTGGGATCCGTCGGGCGTCGCCGCTCTCATCACCCCGTGGAACGCGCCGCTCATGCTCGCGACGTGGAAGATCGGCCCGGCACTGGCGGCCGGCGACACCGTGGTGTTGAAGCCGGCCGAGTGGACTCCCCTCAGCGCCAGCTACTTCGCCGATCTCGCCGCCGAGGCGGGCGTCCCGGCGGGCGTCTTCAACGTCGTTCAGGGCTTCGGCGCCGAGGCGGGCGCCGCCCTCGTCGCGCACCCGGGCATCGCCCGCATCTCGTTCACCGGCAGTGTTCCGACGGCGAAGGCGATCGCCCGGTCGGCGGCCGACAACCTCACACCGGTCAGCTTCGAGCTCGGCGGCAAGAGTCCGCTCATCGTCACCGACGATGCCGACCTCGACCTCGCCGTCGAGCTGGCGGTCGAACAGTACGACAACGCCGGCCAGGTCTGCCTCTCGGGCACCCGCCTGCTCGTGCACGAGAACATCGCCGACCGCTTCCAGCAGGCCTTTGCCGCCAAGGCCCAGCAGTTGCGTCAGGGCGACCCGCGGGATGAGGCGACCCAGATCGGGCCACAGATTCATCGGGTGCACCTGGAGCGCATCCAGGGGTTCGTTGAGCGGGCGACGGCCGATGGCGCTCGCGTCGTCATCGGCGGAGGGCCGAACGACGAGCTCGGCGGCCTGTACTTCCGGCCAACGCTAATCGCGGACGCGAAGCCTGGCAGCGAAATTCTCACCGCCGAGGTGTTCGGCCCGGTGCTCGCGATGCAGACGTTCGCGAGCGACGACGAGGCCGTCACCCTGGCCAACAACACCGAGTTCGGGCTCGCCGCCGTCGTCGTGTGCGGCGACCGCGACCGCGCCGAACGCCTCACGAAGAACCTGGTGGCCGGCACCATCTGGGTCAACTGCTTCTTCGTACGCGACCTCGCCGCCCCCTTCGGCGGCTCCAAGAAGTCGGGCATTGGCCGTGAGGGCGGCACCTGGTCGTTCGACTTCTACGCCGACGTCAAGAACACCGTCTACGCACCGACCGGATGGAAGGAATAACCATGGGAAAAGTCGTTGGAGCGGCGCTGCTCGCTCACGTGCCCACGATCATGCTGCCGCAGGACGTGCGCTACGACCTCAATGAGGGCAAGGAAATCAGCCTCGTACCGGGGCTCAAGCGCCTGCGCGAGGAGGTCATGGAGACCCTCGACTACGACACCGTCGTCGTGCTCGACTCGCACTGGGCGACCACCGTCGAGTTCGTCATCACCGCCCACGCTGAGCGCTCGGGCCTGTTCACGAGCGAAGAGCTGCCACGCGGCATGTCGCAGATTCCCTACGCCTTCCGCGGCGACCCCGAGCTGGCCAACGCCGTGGCGAACTACGACGAGAAGAACGGCACGTGGGTCACCCCGATCTCCGACCCGCACCTGCCGATCTTCTACGCGACCGTGAACCTCTGGCACTACCTGGGCCGCGGTCTCGACAAGCGCTGGGTGAGCCTCTCGGTGTGCCAGACGGCGACGACCGAGGACTTCCTGCGGGCTGGCCGCGCTCTCGGCGAGGCGATCCGTGACAGCGACCGCAAGGTGCTGCTGCTCGCCTCCGGCGCCCTGTCGCACACGTTCTACAAGCTGCGCGATCTGCGCAAGCACGAATCCAGTGACCCGAGCCACATCTTCAGCCCCGAGGCGCGCGCTGCTGACCTCGAGCGCATCGAGTGGATGAAGCAGGGTGACCACAAGCGCATCCTCGACACGATGGACGAGTTCAAGAAGTTCAAGCCCGAGGCGAACTTCAGCCACTGGCTGCAGATGGCGGGCGCCACGGGCGAGGAGGCCAACACCGCCAAGGGCGTCATGTACTCCGAGTACGAAAACTCGATCGGCACGGGTCAGGTGCACGTGTACTTCCCCGAGCCCGAGGGCGGCTTCCCGCCGCCGAAGAATGTGACGCTCTCGCGCGAGGACGCCGCGTGACCGAGTATCGGCGCATCCTGCTGGGCGGCGCGCCCGTTCAGGTGACCCGCGACGGCGACGTGCTGCGCGCATCCGACGGCCGCGAGATCGCGATCGAGGATGCCGTTCACCTGCCCCCGACGGAGCCGCAGAAGATCATCGCGGTGCATCTGAATTATCAGAGCCGCACCGACGAGTTCATGACGAAGCTGCCGCCGGCGCCGACGTACTTCCACAAGCCGGTGACGGCGCTCAACAGCCACGGGGGCGACATCGTGCGGCCCGTCGGCTGTCAGTGGCTGAACTACGAGGGCGAGATCGTCATCGTCATCGGCAAGACCTGCCGCAACGTGTCGCCAGCCGAGGCAGGCGACTACATCGCCGGCTACACGGTCGGCAACGACTACGGGCTGCACGACTTCCGCGACACCGACGCGGGTTCGATGTTGCGGGTCAAGGGCAGCGATACGCTCGCCCCCGTCGGGCCGGGCCTCGTCACCGACTGGGACTTCCGAGGCAAGACGATTCGCACGATCGTCAACGGCGAGGTGAAGCAGGAGGACTCGACGGCGAACATGGAGTGGGACATGCACTACCTGGTTGCCGACCTCGCCCGCACCATCACGCTCGTGCCCGGCGACATGATTTTCTCGGGCACGCCCGCGAACTCGCGCCCGGTGTACCCGGGCGACGTCGTCGAGGTGGAGGTCGAAGGCCTCGGCCGCCTCACCAACACGATCGTCGAGGGCCCAACCCCCATTCGCACCGACGTGGGCGCCCAGCCGACCTCGAGCGAAGAGGTCGTCTCGACCGCGCTCGGCGGCGACTGGGAGTTCCGCGGCGTCCGCACCCCGTCGAAAGACCTGTACCCGTCCCGCATCGAGGAAACCCCTGCGAAGGAGCAGAACTGATGATCAAGATCGACGTCGACATGAACAAGTGCCAGCACTACGGCCAGTGTGTCTTCGAGGCGCCCGAGGTGTTCCAGTTGAACGCTGACGACAAGCTCGAGTACGTCGCCGAGGCTCCCGACGAGATGCTCGGCGACCTCGAGGCCGCGGCCGACGTCTGCCCCATGCAGGCGATCACGCTCACCCGCGAATAGGACCACGCCCCATGGATGCTGACGACCGCCCCGTCCTGATCGTCGGCGCGTCGATGGCTGGCTTGCGCACGGCCGAGAACCTGCGCCGGGCCGGCTACGCCGGCCCGATCCGGTTTCTCGGCGCCGAACCGCACGCGCCATACAACCGGCCTCCGCTGTCGAAGGAGTTACTGCAGACGGAGGGGCAGGGCCACGAGGATGTGGCCTTCCCGATTCGATCGGCGCTGGAGGAGAACGTCGAGTGGGTGCTGGGGCGCGCGGCCGCCTCGCTCGATGCCGATCGTCAGGTGGTGGTCGACGAGACCGGCACCGAGCATCCGTATCGGGCGCTTGTCATCGCGACCGGGCTGCGCCCGAAGCCGCTGCCGATCGACGATCACGGGCTCACGGGCATCCACGTGCTGCGCACCCTCGACGACGCCGTCGCCCTGCGCGAAGCGTTGCGACCGGGCGCGAACGTTGTCATTCTCGGCTCGGGCTTCATCGGGTGTGAGATCGCCGCGACGGCAGCGAAGGCCGGCGCGGCGACCGTGTCGGTCGTGTCGCAGTCACGCATCCCACTCGAGCGAGCGCTCGGGCCACTGCTCGGCGCAGAGGTGCGGCGACGTCACGAGGCGCACGGGGTGCGGTTCTTCTGCGAGAACGGACTGTTCGGCCTCGTCGGCGACCCGGGCGTCGAGCGGGTGATCCTGACGAGCGGCGTGATGCTCGAGTGCGACGTGCTGGTCGTCGCGATCGGCTCGGACGCGAACACGGAGTGGCTCGACGGGTCGGGGCTTGACGCCAGCGACGGCGTGCTGGTCAACGGCGGCATGCAGGCGGTGCGCGCCGACGGCCAGGTGCTCGAGAACGTGTACGCGGTCGGCGATGTTGCCCGCTATCCGAACCCGCTGTTCGACGAGGTGGCGCGCCGGGTCGAGCATTGGAACCTGCCGACCGAGACCGGCAAGCGGGCCGGCCAGGTGCTCGCTGCGCACCTCCGCGGGGACGACTGTGCGCCGATCGTGGCGGCACCGTTCGCTCCCCTGCCGTCGTTCTGGTCTGACCAGTACGACATGCACCTGCTGGCCTTCGGCATGACCTACCTGGCTGATCGCAGCGAGGTCGTCGCCGGCGAGCTGACCGACGAGTGCGTCGTCGAGTACTTCCGGGGCGACGAGCTCGTCGGCGTTTGCGGCATTGGGATGCGCGGAGCGGTTCAGGGCTATCGGTCGCGGTTCGCCGCGCCGGTCGCCGCCCGCTGAGCGGCCGAACCAGCGTCGGTCGCCACGGCGCCGGTCGCGCCCCCCATTGCGGCGCGCCACAGGCGCGCGAGCTCGGCCTCGTCGGGCAGGCTTTCGGGCCGCAGCACCAGGTCGTCGGCGACGAAGTACAGGGCGACGCTGATCTCGTCGAGGGCGCGCCCCGTGCGGCGGGCGTAGGCGAGGCGGTAGAGGGCGAGTTGCAGTTCTTTCTGCGCGCGATCCTCGTCGGTGGTCGGGGCACGCCCGGTCTTCCAGTCGACGATCTCGACCCCGTCGATGTACCGACCGTCCGGCTGGCGCAGTCGCGCCGGGTAGACGGCGTCAAGCTTGCAGATGAACAGGTGGCCGGCGAGCGGCAGGTGAATCTCGCACTCTACCTCGAGCGGCTCACGGTCGCCCCACTCGGAGGCCGCGAAGCGCTGTTGCAGCTCGGCGAGCACCTCCGGGTCAAAGCCGTCACCCTCGACGTCGTGGTCGTCGAGACCGACGTCGACGCGATCGACGATCGCTCCGAGGCCGTAGCGCTCTTCGACCCAGCGGTGGAACACCGTGCCGAGCCGGGTCTGCCGGTACGGCCGTTGCGGCAGCGGTCGGCGCAGTCGCTCCGCGACCGCGTCGGGCTCGTTGACGTACTGGCGAAACGCCGAGGCGGGCACGCGATACGGCACGGCGACCTCGCCGGTGCGGCGCTCGCGCTCGGCGCGCTCCGCCAGCAGCATGTCGATGTCGCTCTGCCAGCCGAGCGGGTCTCTCTCGTCACCGGCACGCTCACCGGTCTGTCGGATGCGCGCGGCCGCGTTCTCGAGCGCCTCGCGTCTGCTGCCGAGCGGGTCGGCCGGCCACCACGGGTCGTTACCGTCGTCGACGGCGCGCGGGTTGTCGTCGTGGGCGGGCTCAGCCGGGACGGTCGGCAGCAGGCCGCGCTCGATGAGTGGCACGAGGAAGGGGCTGAGCGCACGCGGCTTCGACTGGCCGGCCCAGAATGACGCGGTCAGCAGCAGCCGGTGCCGGGCGCGGGTGACGGCAACGTAGGCGAGCCGTCGCTCTTCTCGCTCGAGATGGTCGCCGACCTCGCGCTGGAACGCCTTCTGGCGATCGAGCAGGTCTTTGCGACTCTCGGCCCCGCGCCAGCCGAAGACCGGAAGCTCAGCGGCATCGCCGCGCAATTCGTAGGGCAGCACTCCCAGGCTCAGCCAGCCGCGGGTCGACCGGGGCTTCGCCGGTAACTCGTCGGCGACGAACCGCGGAACGGCGACGTTGTCCCACTCAAGGCCCTTGGCACCGTGAATCGTGAGCACCTGCACGGTGCCGGGCTCGGCGTCTTCCGTGCGCGGCGAGAGGTTGTCGCGCCACTCGGCCTCGCGCAGCCAGCGTAGAAAGCCGCCGAGGCTGACATCCTCGGCGAGACCGAGGTAGTCGTCGAGGGCGTCGAGGAAGGCGTCGCGCGGCGACTCCCCCAGCACGCGGTAGGGGTTCGCGGCGACCTCGATGTCGAGCATCAACTCGTGCTCGACGACGCCCACCAGGTCGGCGAGGTCGAGTGATGTGCGCCGCCGGAGGGCGGCGAAGAGTCGGCCGGCCTCTCGCAGGCGGGCGATGCCGACCTCGCTGAACGCCGCAAGCTGACCGTGGCCGTCGGGCGCGTGGGCGACGAAGTCGAGCGCGTCGACAATCGAGGCGGATTCTGAGCCGGCGACGCTCGCCCGCAACGCGGCGCGAACCTCGTCACTGAAGCGCTGCTGCGCGAGGTCTCGCTCGCGCAGCCAGTTCGCGACCTCGCGCAGGGCGTCGAGGTCAGCAAGGCCGATCGACCAGCGGGGCCCCGCGAGCAGCCGCACGAGCTCGGTGCCCGCACTCGGGTTGTCGATGACGTGCAGCGCCGCAACGAGATCGGCAATCTCAGGCTGCGTGAGCAGCCCACCGATACCCAGCACGTGAAACGGCACGCCGCGGCGCCGCAGCGCGTCGAGAAAGATCGGCTGGGTCGAGCGGCTGCGCATGAGCAGCGCGGCGGTGGGTGATCGGCTCTCGGCACCGTCGCCCGCGGATGCCGCGCGCCCCGGTTCGCCGTTCGCGGGGATACCGAGCCGCTCAGCGAACCATGCGGCGACACGCTCGGCCTCGGCCTCGACGGTCTCGAGCTGTTCGAGTTCGACGTCGTGGTCACTCGCGAAGTGGGCCGGCTCGAGCGTGCTGACGGCGACTCCCCCGCGTGCCGTCAGCGGCTCGACGAGCGCATTGGCGACGTCGAGAATGCGCCGGCCGTTGCGCCACGACGTGCTGAGCGAGTACCGGTCGACGCGGTCGCTTCCGGGCACGGCAAAGCGCGTGGCGAAGTCGTCGAGATTGGTCGCGCTCGCGCCGCGCCAGCCGTAGATCGACTGGTGCGGGTCGCCAACCGCCATGACCGGGGTGCCAGCAAACAGGCCGGCCAGCAGGCGTGTCTGGGCAACGTTCGTGTCTTGATACTCGTCAAGCAGCACGACCCGGTAGCGCTCGCGAAGCGCCTGGTCCACCTCGGGGTGCCGGTCGAGGAGGTCGAGAGCGAGCGCGACCTGGTCGGAGAACTCGATGAGCCCGTCGCGGCGCTTGCGCTCGGCGTACTGCTCGGCGAGGTCAAGCAGCGGCAGGGTGGGCGCGAGCGTTGCGACGAGTGCGTCGACGTCGGCGTAGGCCCCGCGGCCGCCGGGCGGAAGCTCGACCACCGACGCGAACTCGGTGAGAGCCGAGCGCACGGCGTCGGGGGCGACCAAGTGCTCGGTGAGCGCATGGGCGAGGTCGAGTACGGCGGTCGTCACACGATCGACGGTGAGGTCATGGTCGGCGAGTCGCTCGTCGGTCGCGCGCGCGACGAGGCCCCGCGCGAGTTGCCAGGCGGCGGCCGCGCCGAGCACGACGCCGTCGGGGTCGCGGCCGATCAGGACGGCGTTGTCGCGGTACAGACTCGAGGCGAAGGCGTTGTAGGTGGCGACGGTCGGCTGCGTGAACGCGTCAACCACGGGCGGTGCGTCGCGGCCGTCGAACAGCGCACTCGAGCCGAGGGCGACGAGGCGCTCGCGAATGCGGTGCGCGAGCTCTGAGGCCGCCTTGCGCGTGAACGTGAGGCCGAGCACCTGATCGGGCGCCACCAACCCGTTGGCGACGAGCCACAGCACGCGCGCCGCCATGGTCTCGGTCTTGCCCGAGCCGGCGCCAGCGACGACCAGCGCGGGGCCGAGCGGCGCCTCGATGACGGCCTGCTGCTCGGCCGTGGGCGGCGGCTGTCCGAGCGCCTCGGCGATCTGCAACGCCGAATACCGGGGCGCGCTCATCGCTCGCCCGTCACGGGGGGAACCCGATGGATGCTGTGCCGGCGCTGGCCAGGCGGACCGTACGGATCAATGACCCGCGCACCCGTCAACTGGGCGACCGCGACGGCGGCGACCGCCTGGCGCAACCGCTCGCGGAAGGCCTCGAGCGCCTCGCTGTCGAGCACCGGCTGCGTAGCCTCGCGGTACGACTGCCCCTTCAGCCCCTCCCGCACGAACAAGAGCCGTGCCCCGTCAGCCGTGTGCTCGCCCAGCTCGTCGAGCACCTCGTCGAAGGCGCCCTCGGCGTAGGCCAACTGATAGGCGCCGAGCTGCGCGTTGTCGCGCGCCTTCGCGTCGGTGACGGGGGTTCCGGTCTTCACGTCGATGATGCGCACCCGGCCGTCGGCGTCGCGCTCGATGCGGTCGACAATGCCGGAGACGACGGCGCGGCCTTCCTCCACCGCGAAGCGGTGCTCGGCAGCCGCGACCACCCGCCCGGCGGCCGCCGCGTCGCGCAGGTAGTCAGCGACACCGCGCGCGTACCGGCGGGCGAGGCGCCGTTGTTGCGCCGCGAGCCACGGCGAGTCGAACACGAGCTCACCCCAGCGGGCCTCGATCGCCTGCCACACCTCGTCGACCGTCGGGTCGGTGAGCGTCTCGACGGCGGCGTGCACGATCGTGCCGATACCCATGACCGCGTTGCCCTCCTCGGGGGCGACGCGGTTGAGAAACCAGTCGAGCGGCGACACCTCGATGGCCTCCAACTTCGACGGTGACAGGCGTACGGGGTCGTCGCCGAAGAGCGGAACGGTGGTCGACGGGGCGCCGAGCCCCCACCAGTCGTCGGGTGAGGCACCGGGCACCCCCTCGGCGGCGAGCCGGCGTAACGCCGCGGCCGCCTCCCGCCGCACCGTTTCGCCCGACGCGGGGTCGGTGAGGCGGCGGCGCAGCTCGCCGACGAGGCGACGGAACGAGCGCGCGTGGGGCCGACGGGGGCGCGCCGTCTCGGCAACCGGGCCGGTGCCGACGAGGTCGGCCAGAGCATCCCAGAGGGCGCTGGGGCGGTCGTCGTCGCCGGCGACCGACGTGGCGATGACCTGCCGTCGGGCGCGGGAAACGGCAAGCGTGGCAAGCCGCAGCTCGTCGTCGAGCACGAGCCGGCGCTCGTCGAGCGTCTCGGAGGCGATGCCGCGGTGCACGCGGCTGATGTCGGGCGCGTGCAGCAGTGAACCGCGCAGACGCTGATTGGGCCAGAGCCCGTCGGTCAGACCGGCGATGATCGCGACGTCGACCTCGACGCCGGCGGCTGCAGCCGGACTCGCGACGAGCACCGCGTCGTCGAGACGGGCGGGGGCGAGCAGGTCATCGGCAACGTCGCTGTCGAGCATGCGGGTGAGGAAGGTGTCGACGGTGGCGTCTGGCACCGTGTCGACGATGGTCGTGGCGGCAGCGAACACGGCGGTGACCGCGTCGAGTGCCCGGTCGGCTTCCGCGGCGGTGGTACCGGTGCCGCGCGCCTCCGCGGTCCACGTGTCGACCACGCGCGCGTCGCTCCAGGCCGTCCACAAGAGCTCATCGACCGTCGCCCCGGCGTCGTACTGATCTCGAATCGTCGCGAGGGTGCGGGCGACCCGCGCGGCCTGCCGGGCCGTGCGGTGATCGATGGTGACAAGCCGATCGGGTGCCGAAAGCGCCTCCACCAGGAGGTCGTCGGCCGTGCGGGCGCCGTCGCCCGCGACCTCTTCGGCCCGCAGTGCGCGGCGCAGTCGGCGCAGGGCGACGCGGTCGAGGCCCCCGAGCGGCCCGAGGAGTAGTTCTGTGGCGGCGTCGGGATCGAGCGGCGAACGCCCCACTCCCACGTCGACGAAGCGCACGAGAGCGCGCGCCGCGGGGTGTTCGCGCAACGGCCGACCGGCCGTCGTCGAGCGCACGGGAATCTCGGCGGCTGCGAGCGCACGCACGATAGCGGGAACGAGCGCGCCGCTGCGTACCAGCACCGCCATGCGCGCCCAGGGCACTCCGTCGATCAGGTGTCGCTCGCGCAGCACGTCAGCGATGAGGGCCCGCTCGCGCGCCGGACTCGACGCCGTCAGCGCGACCAGTGCCCCGCCGAGCGGTGCCGCGTCGTCGCCGTGGCCCGCCACCGCCC
Source organism: Microcella sp. (assembly GCF_046293215.1). Taxonomy (GTDB): domain Bacteria; phylum Actinomycetota; class Actinomycetes; order Actinomycetales; family Microbacteriaceae; genus Microcella. The sequence goes on from NZ_JBKBPI010000009.1 coordinate 131,826, forward strand.
GGCGCTGCCTGCCCGCGCCGGCGGTGCCGATGCGCTGGGCGTAGAGCGCGGTGAGGGCGCGCAGCGGCGCCGACTGGCGGTGTGCCGTCGCGAGCACGAAGGGATGCCCGGAGCCGCCCCCGAGGACGCTCGCGAGCCGGCCGAGCGCCTCGGGCTCGGCCCCGCGAAACCCCGTGGTCGCGACGTCGGGTTCTGCGACCACGAGCACCCGAGTGCCCTGCGCCGCGAGCGCGAGCACGAGATCGATACCGGCCGGGGTGAGGTCGTGCGCGTCGTCGACGAGGAGCAGTTCGGGCAGCACGACCCCTGACACCTCGCGCAGGCGCGGGACAGCGTCGGCGGCGGCCCGCACCAGTTCGGCCGGATCGAGTTGGCCGGCGCGCGCGCCGCCCAGCACCCGCCGATACTCGTCGACGAAGTCGGCGATGGCGGGCCACTCGGGCCGCCCGTGCGCGGCGCCCTCACGGCGCAGCCGGTCGGTCGTCCAGTCGTGCTCTGACAGCCGAGCGATCGCGTCGCGCAGCTCGGTGCGGAACGCCTCGAGCCGGCGCACTTCGGGCCCGAGATGCTCGGGCCACGCGGGGCCCGTGCCGTCGTCGTCATGCCCTGCGAGCAGCTCGGCGATATCGGAGTCCTGATCGGAGCCGCTCAGCAGCCGAGGCTCCTCCTCGCCGCGAGCGCGGGCTTCAGCCGACAGCACTGCGTGCGCGAACGCCGCGACGCTGCGAGCGAGGGGCCCCGGCAAGGCGATATCGGGCTGCGCAGCGGCAAGGTGCTCGGCAAGCAGATCGCGCAGGGCCGTCGCCGAGCGGCGCGACGGCGTGAGCGCCATGACGCGATCGACCGCGAACCCCCGCGCCGTGACCGCCTCCACAACGCACGCAACGATCAGCGCGGTCTTCCCCGTGCCGGGCGCACCGAGCACCGCGACACCCGACCCCGCGCCGTCGAACAGCGCGTCACGGGGGGCGCGCTGGGAGTCGTCGAGCGCGATCGGCGAGGCACGAGCATCCGGATCACGGGCGATCAGGCGGGGCATACGCCCACGCTAACGGCCACCCCCGACGCCGGTCGCTCCGCTCACGGTGAACAGCGAGCCTGAGCCCGCCCGCGCCGACTACGCTTCAGATCGTGGACATTCGCATCGGAATTCTGAACAGCCCGCGTGAGGTCGCCTTCGAGACGTCGCAGACCGCCGACGAGGTCGAGAAGGCCGTCAGCGCCGCGATCGAGAAGGGCGCGCCGCTCGTCACCTTCAGCGACGACAAGGGCAAGCGCTACGTGGTCCCGACGGCGACCATCGGCTACGTCGAGATCGGCACCGACACCGCCCGCCGCGTCGGCTTCGTGGGCTGAGCATGGGCCTCGCGCTCATTCCGGCCGCCGTTATCGGCGCCCTCATCGGCTTGGGTCTTCGCTACCTCATCGCGGGCCGTCAGCAGTACGGCTTGCTTCTGCTGCCCTCCGCCGGCGCGGCCGCGGTCTGCGTCACCTGGGTGATCGGCATCTGGTCGGGGCTGAGCCACGAGGCCGTGTGGATTTGGCTCATCAGCTTCAGCATCGCCTCGATCGTGTGCATCGCCCTCGCGAAGGCGCTTCCCCCGAAGCGCGAGCAGGCCGACGCCGAGCTGCTCGCTGAGTTGATGCGGCCAGCCGCCCGCTCGTAGCGGCGCTTACGCCGTCAGCCCGAGACGGTCCATCCGGCGCGTGTGCCGCCCGATCAGCTCGGTGAATACCGGCTCGATCTGCGCCTCGTCGCGGGCGTGATCGTCGTGCATCACGAGAGCCGTGCGCGCCTGCAGCAGGGTGTCGCCCACGAGCCGACGGCACCAGAGAGCCAGGCGCGAGGCGAGCCGCGGATTCGCCGCAATCGAGCGCTCGACGATCGCGTGCAGGGTGTCTTCGACCGAGCCGTTACTCAAGGCCTCTTCAACAGCCTCGCGGTCATCTCGGTCGAGCCCGGCCGAGAGATTCAGCCAGAAGTCGGTCAGAAAACCGATGGTCACGTGGGCGCTCGCGACCTGCTCGTGCCAGTCGGCTCCCATGACGCGGCGCTCGAACTCTGCCACCCCCGCCAGGTGCGGCTGCATCGTGGCCGAGCGGTCGAGTCGGTGCTGATCGATGCGGGCAACGAGCGCGCGGTAGCGGTCGAGCATGAGGCCTGCGGCCCGGGCGAGCGCATCTTTGTCGGTCACGAGCGGCGCGTTCGCCGCAGCGTGGCTGAGCTGCTCAAAGAAGGTCAGGTGCAGAGCGGCGCACTGGCCGAAGAAGTGGTCGGCCGGGGGCGTGAGCTCGTGCAGGTCGATCTTGAGCGCGGCAACGGCAGCGTCGCGCGGCCGAAGCATCGGAGCTTGGGCGCGCGGCCGAGAGCGTCGAAACCACAGAGCCACCCGACCAGAGTAGGCGATGCGCGAAGGGCCGCCGGACCCCGACGGCTAAACTGAGGGCTTCCGATAACAAGACAGGGTGCACAGACACGTGACTTTCACCGACCTGGGCGTCGAAGCAGACATCGCCGACGCCCTCGCAGCTAAGGGCATTACCGAGCCCTTCCCCATTCAGCAGCAAACCATCCCGCTCGCGCTGACCGGCCAAGACATCATCGGCCAGGCCAAGACCGGCACCGGCAAGACCTTCGGCTTCGGTCTTCCCCTCATTCAGAAGCTCGGCACGAATCCGGGCCCCGGCGTCAAGGCGCTCATCGTCGTACCCACGCGCGAGCTCTGCGTGCAGGTGACGGAAGACATCGAGCTGGCCGCGTCGAACCGACCCACGACCGTGGTGTCGATCTACGGCGGCAAGGCCTACGAGGGTCAGATCGACCAGTTGAAGGCGGGCGCTCAGATCGTCGTCGGCACGCCAGGACGCCTGCTCGACCTGGCCGGCCAGCGCCTGCTGAGCCTCGCCGACGTCGAGGTGATGGTTCTCGATGAGGCCGACAAGATGCTCGACCTCGGGTTTTTGCCCGACATTGAGAAGCTGTTCGCGCAGACGAAGCCGACGCGTCACACGATGCTGTTCTCGGCCACCATGCCGGGCCCGATCGTCGCGCTGGCGCGCCGCTTCATGACGCGACCGATCCACATTCGCGCGACCGACCCCGACGAGGGCCTCACGCAGGCCAACATCAAGCACATCGTCTACCGGGCGCACGCTCTCGACAAAGACGAGGTGATCGGGCGCATCCTCATGGCCGAGGGGCGCGGCAAGACCGTCATCTTCACGCGAACGAAGCGGGCGGCGGCGAAGCTCGTCGAAGAGCTCAACGACCGCGGCTTCAATGCCGGCGCCGTTCACGGCGACATGAGCCAGGAGGCGCGTGAGCGCTCGATGGCGGCGTTCAAGGCCGGCAAGCGCGACATTCTGATCGCCACCGATGTGGCCGCGCGCGGTATCGACGTGAACGACGTCACACACGTGATCAACCACACGGTGCCCGACGACCACGACACGTACCTGCACCGCGCGGGCCGCACAGGCCGCGCGGGCAAGACCGGCATCGCGGTGACGTTCGTCGACTGGGCCGACATGCACAAGTGGGCCCTCATCAATCGCGCGCTCGATATGGGGCAGCCCGAGCCGGTCGAGACATACTCCTCGTCGCCGCACCTCTACACCGACCTTGACATCCCCGAGGGCTCGAAGGGGCGCCTGAAGGCGACCCCGATTCCGAAGGCCGAAAAAGAGGCATCGCGTCCGCCCCGCGAACGCAGCCGACGCCGCTCCAGCGGCTCCGGTACCGCCTCCGGCTCGTCCGAGACCCGGGATGCTCGGGGCAGCGAGCGCGCCGAAAGCGCCCGCTCCGAGGCTGACGCACCCCGCGCATCCGGCGAGGGTGCTGCGCCGCGCAAGCGTCGTCGCCGCCGTCGTGGCGGGGGCGGCGGAGCCGGCGGCCAGGGCGCACCCGGCGCGGCAGGGAATGCCACGGCGGGCGCCTAGATGATTGATTCCAAGGGTTCAGTGGTCGTACGCTGTCAGTGACCGGAGGATCGGCTGCCCGGTGCGATGGTTG
>NZ_JBKBPI010000010.1:0-132887 GCF_046293215.1 Microcella sp.
CTTCGATGGCGTTAGACACCACTCAGAATGAAGGCCTTCTCCTCAACTACGTGTCACCAACCTGCTGACCGAGTACACCTAGGCGAGCGGCGGCTCGCCCGACAGGATGCCGCGAAGCCAGTCGCGAGCATCCGTGAAGACGTCGTCCGAGTACTGCGGCACAAACTCAACCGGCCGCTTGTCGGCGCGCGGGTAGGAGCCGAGGAAGATCACGTTGGGACTGAAACGACGCAGGCCAAGCAACGCATCGGCCACCCGCTCGTCGTGAATGTGGCCATCGAGATCGATGACGAAGCGATAGCGCCCCAGAGCGTCACCGATCGGACGCGACTCAATCAGGCTCATGTTGACGCCGCGGGTGGCGAACTGCTCGAGCATCTCGAGCAAACGACCGGGCGCATCATCGGGCAGCTCCGCGATGATGCTGGTCTTGTCAGCGCCTGTGCGTTCGGGAAGTCCGAGCGTGCGGCTCACCAGCACGAAGCGGGTTACGGCATTGGGGTTGTCGCCGATGCTCTCGGCGAGCACCGTCAGCTCGTGGTGCTCGGTAATGTTCGGCGGCGCGATCGCCGCGTCGGCGAGGGTCGATTCGAGCAGCCCGGCGGCGGCGGCGACGTTCGAGGCGGAGGGGATGTGTCCGTGGCTCGGCAGCTGCGCCTCCAAGAACCGGCGACACTGCGCGTACGCCACGGGATGCGCGGAGACGGTGCGCACATCGGCGAGCGTTGTACCCGGTCGCGCGACGAGCACGAAGTTGACCGGCACCAGGTACTCACCGACGATGCGCAGCCCCGGCACGGTCGCAAGCGCGTCTTGCGTGGCGCTCACCCCGCCCTCGACGGAGTTCTCGATCGCGATCATGGCGCCAACGCTGCGGCCGCCCACGACGTCGTCGAGCGCTTCGCCGACGTTGGACACGCTGCGCCACGTCGCGCCGGCCGCCTCGGGCACCTGGCGCAGCGCCTCCCAGGTGAACGTGCCGACCGGCCCGAGGTACGAGTACGTCGGCGTCTCGGGCGCGGTGTCGCTCATAGGGCGAGTCTATTGCGGGCGGGATGCGTGACGTTTCTCAGGAGTAGACGGGCGATGGTGCGCCTCCTGCCCGTTGCTTTCGGGGTGAATTCGCCCACACTCCTGAGAAACGTGATGCCCCCGGTGGTTGGATGGGCGCATGACGTCTCGCGCCGGAACCCCCGCCCAGCCGCACGATCTGATCGACGTCGAGGCGCTCGTCGCCGCGTACGCCGACCGCTCCCCCGACATGGACGACCCCGCGCAGCGGGTCGCGTTCGGCACGAGCGGCCACCGCGGGTCGAGCCTCGACGGCGCCTTCACCGACACCCACATCGCCGCGATCACGCAGGCGATCGTGGAGTACCGCGCCCAGGCAGGCACGAGCGGCCCGGTCTTCGTCGGTGCCGACACCCATGCCCTGTCGGCCCCGGCGCAGCGCACGGCACTCGAGGTGCTCGCGGGCAACGGCGTGACCGCGCTCGTCGATGCGCGCGCCGACTACGTTCCGACGCCCGCTCTCAGCCACGCGATCATCCGTCACAACCGCGACACCGGCAGCGCGCAGGCGGATGGAATCGTCATCACGCCGAGCCACAATCCCCCTCGGGATGGCGGCTTCAAGTACAACCCGCCGCACGGCGGCCCGGCCGACTCCGACGCAACGGGCTGGATCGCCGACCGCGCCAACGCGATCATCCGCGGCGGAAACGCCGAGGTTAAGCGCTCGACGGTCGTCGATACGCAGAGCTACGACTACCGCAAGCACTACGTCGACGACCTGCGCCACATCGTGAACCTGGGCGCCGTGCGCGACGCCGGGCTGCGCATCGGTGCTGACCCGCTCGGCGGCGCGTCGGTGGACTACTGGGCGGCGATCGCCGACACGTACGGCATCGACCTGACCGTCGTGAATCCGGCCGTCGATCCGACCTGGGCGTTCATGACGCTCGACTGGGACGAGAAGATCCGCATGGATCCGTCAAGCCAGAGCGCGATGGCGAGCGTGCTCGCCCACCGCGATGACTTCGCCCTCCTGACGGGCAACGACGCCGACGCCGACCGGCACGGCATCGTGACTCCGGATGGCGGGCTGATGAATCCCAACCACTATCTGGCCGTCGCGATCGAATACCTCGCCACGCACCGCCCGCAGTGGCGACCGGACGCCGCGATCGGCAAGACCCTCGTGTCGTCGACCATGATCGACCGCGTCGTCGAAAGCCTCGGCCGACGGCTGTGGGAGGTGCCGGTCGGCTTCAAGTGGTTCGTCCCCGGCCTGATCGACGGCTCGGTGGCCTTCGGCGGCGAGGAGAGCGCGGGCGCGAGTTTCGTGCGCCACGACGGCACGGTGTGGACGACCGACAAGGACGGAATCCTCCTCGCCCTCCTCGCGAGCGAGATCGCGTCGGTGACCGGCAGCAGTCCCTCCGAGCTGTATCGCGCGCAGACCGAGCGCTTCGGCTCACCGGCGTACGAGCGCATCGATGCGGCGGCGACGCCCGAGCAGAAGGCGGCGCTGTCGAAGCTGTCGGGCGATGCCATCACGGCCGACACCCTCGCCGGTGAGGCGATCACCGCGCGTCTGAGCGAGGCGCCCGGCAACGGCGCCGCGATTGGCGGAGTGAAGGTCACGACCGAGAACGCGTGGTTCGCCGCCCGCCCGAGCGGTACCGAGAACGTCTACAAGATCTACGCAGAGTCGTTCCGTGGCGAGTCGCACCTGCGCGAGGTGCAGGCCGCGGCGAAGGCTATCGTCGACGCCGCCCTCGCTGGCTAGCCGTGGCCATCCCGATCGACACGGCGGCCCTCCACGCCGCCTGGGATGCGGTCACCGCCGACGAGCTTCATGCACGTGGGGGCATGAAGTGGTCGGCAAACCCGGGCGCGCTGGGCGCCTGGGTGGCCGAGAGCGATCTGGGCACGGCACCGGCCGTGACCGAGGCGCTGCACGTGGCCGTCGATCAGGCGCAGTTCGGCTACCTGCCGCGGCCCCTCGCCGCCGAGCTGCGCGAGGCAACAGCGGCGTGGATGCGCGAACGGTTCGGGTGGGAGGTGCCGCCCGCGCGCGTCCACCACCTGCCCGACGTGATTCACGGCCTCGAGGTCGCCATCGATCTCTTCACGCCGGAGGGCTCTGCGGTCATCGTGCCGACTCCGGCATATATGCCGTTTCTCACGGTTCCACCTCGACACGGACGCACCGTCATCGAAGTGCCGAACCTCGTGGATGCGCGTGGCCGCTGGTCGCTCGACCTCGCGGCGATCGACGCGGCGCTGACCGCCGGCGCCCGCCTTGTCGTGCTGTGCAACCCGCACAACCCTGGGGGCAGGGTCGTCGAGCGCGACGAGCTCGCAGCCCTGGCCGAGGTGGTCGCGCGCCACGACGGCGCGCGCGTGTTCGCCGACGAAGTGCACGCTCCCCTGCTGCTGGGTGACGCGCCCCACGTGCCGTACGCCACCGTGAGCGAGGCCGCCGCCCAGCAGGCGCTGACCGCCACCTCCGCTTCGAAGGCATTCACGCTGCCCGGTCTCAAGTGCGCACAGCTGATCGTCTCGAACGACGATGACCACCGCGTCGTTGCTGACCAGGGTCCGCTGTTCGGCCACGGCACGAGCACCCTGGGAGCTGTCGCCAACATTGCGGCCTACCGCGAGGGCGGCCCGTGGCTGGACGCGTTCGTCGACTACCTGCGCGGCACGGTTGCGGCGGTCGCAGACCGACTCGCAACGAGCATCCCGAACGCTCGATTCGTCGCGCCGGAGGGCAGCTATATCGGGTGGATCGACCTTCGCGACGTGGTGTTCCCCGGCGGAATCGACCCGCGCGAGACCGATCTTGGGCAGTGGTTCCGCCGCGAGGCCGCCGTCGCCCTGACCGACGGTCGCGCGTGCGGCGAGGCGGGTGCCGGTGGGGTACGGGTCATCCTCGCGACGCCGCGTCCGATCGCACTCGACATTGTCGACCGCATGGCCGACGCGCTCGCTCAGTCGACGTAGTCGGGAGCCGCCGGCAGGTCGAAAAACTCTTCGAGCGTCGCGACGCCCTGGGCCTGCATCTCTGTCGCGAGCTCGACACCGATGTACCGGAAGTGCCAGGGCTCGTAGTCGAAGCCGACGATCGGCTGCGCACCCTCGGGGTAGCGCAGCAGGAAACCGAAGCGGTGGGCGTTCTCGGCGAGCCAGATTCCCGCCGGCAACTCGCCGAAGCAGGCATCGAAGGCGCACTGCCCGCTCGGCACGCCCAGGTCGACGGCGAGCCCGGTCTGGTGCTCACTGTGGCCGGGCCGGGCGCTGAATCGGTCGGTGAACTCGACTCCGTTCGCGGCCACTCCGCTGTCGTAGATGGTGCGCTGAGTCGCGAGACTGCGGTAGGCGCTGAGTGACTGCAGCTCGATGCCCGCCTCACTCTGCGCCGCTGCGAACAGGGCAACGAGTGCCTCTGCCACCTCGGCGCGCACGGTCGCGGGGTTGGTGGCCGCGACGTCGGCCGTCACGAGGTCGGCGGGCGAGTAGTCGATGGGGTTGAGTGGCCGCAACTTGTTCACCACCACCCAGATGCTTGCGGGGTCGTCGATGGACCGCGCAGCGCGGTCGAATTCGGTGTCGTCCCCCGGGTCGCTACTGGGGCTCGCGGTGGGCGCGCTCGACGGCGACGGCGCGGCCGAGGGGATGCTCCCATCGCGATCTTCGGCGCGATCCACGCCGCCTGCACACCCGGCGACGAAAACGGCCACTACCGCGACCAGCGCAGCAGCGCGCGCGGTGCGTTGATACGCCGGAGTGCCCACGGACCGAGCCTAAGCGATGCCGGATCGCCGTCGAGAAACACCGCTCTGACCAGGGGTTTCACATTTTCTGTGGAATGTTGCTTGACAGTGCCACTCCGAGAGGCGTACGGTCGCGGCAAGTGTGAGAGCGCTCTCACGCCTCGCGAATGAGAGCGCTCTCACCCCGAGCCCCGCTCGCGCTCCACCCCGGAGCACCACCACATCCCACGCACAAAGGAGTGACCGTGAAGCTTTCACGCCGCACCACCGCGACGACCGCCGTTGCTGGCGCCGCCGCATTTGCCCTACTCGCCGCAGGTTGCGCCTCCGGCACCGGCAGCAACACGTCGACCGGTGAGCCCGCCTCGCCCGACAACCCGATCACGCTGACCGTCGCCACGTTCAACGACTTCGGCTACGCGGACGAGATGTTCCGCCAGTACGAGGCAGACAACCCCGGCATCACGATCGTGCACAACCGTGCCGCCACCTCGAACGAGGCCCGCGACAACTTCTTCACGAAGCTCGGCGCAGGCTCGGGCCTTGCCGACGTCGAGGCCGTCGAGGTCGACTGGTTCGCCGAGATGATGCAGTACAGCGACCGCCTCGCTGACCTGAGCGACCCGGCCGTCGAGGGCCGCTGGGTCGACTGGAAGACCGCCGCCGCCACCGACGCCGAGGGCCGCCTGGTGGCCTACGGCACCGACATCGGCCCCGAGGCCGTCTGCTACCGCGCCGACCTCTTCGAGGCGGCGGGCCTACCCACCGACCGCGACGAGGTTGCCGCCCTGCTTGAGGGCGACTGGGACCGCTACTTCGAGGTCGGCCAGCAGTACGTCGACGCGACCGGCGACGCCTGGTTCGACTCGGCCGGCGCCACCTACCAGGGCTGGATCAACCAGGTCGAGTTCGCGTACGAGCAGGCCGACGGCACCGTCATCGCCACCGAGAACGCTGAGGTTGAGGCCATCTACACCTCGGTGCTGGAGGCCAGCTCGACCCTCTCGGCCAAGCTCGGCCAGTGGAGCGACGACTGGTTCGCAGGGCTCGCCAACGGCGCTTTCGCCACCATGCTCTGCCCCGGCTGGATGCTCGGTGTGATCTCGGGCAACGCCCCCGACGTTGACGGCTGGGACGTGGCGAACGTCTTCCCCGGTGGCGGCGGCAACTGGGGCGGCTCGTACCTGACCGTTCCCGCCCAGGGCGCCAACATCGAGGAAGCGAAGAAGCTCGCCGCGTGGCTGACCGCGCCCGAGCAGCAGCTCACGGCCTTCGCCAACGCCGGCACCTTCCCGAGCCAGGTCGACGCGTACAGCGACGAGCTGCTCACCGGCGCCACCAACGAGTACTTCAACGACGCTCCCGTCGGCCAGATCCTGATCGACCGCTCGCAGGCGATCACGGTCGCGCCGTTCAAGAGCGTGAAGTACTTCCCCATCAATGACGCCATGCAGCGCGCTCTCACCCGTGTCGACGTCGACCAGACGCACACGGTCGAGCAGTCGTGGCAGCAGTGGGTCGACGAGGTGAACTCGCTCTAGCGAGCCGCCCCGAGCATCCGCTCATACCGGGGTGCTGCGCGCGAACGTGTGCCGCGCGCAGCACCCCACCCCCTTCGTTACCCGCCGCATCCACCCTGGAGCCCTCATGACCACCGCCGTTCGCGATGAGCGCCGCGAGACGAAGCAGGCCGAACGCCAGATTCGTCGCGTCGCGTTCTCGCAAAAGCTCTCGCGCTGGGACGTCAAGGTCTCGCCGTACCTCTACATCTCGCCGTTCTTCATCCTGTTCGCCATCACGGGCCTCTTCCCCCTCGTCTACACCGCGTGGGTGAGCGTCCACGAATGGAACCTCATCGGCGGTCAGGGCGACTTCGTCGGCTTCGACAACTTCGCCTTCGTGCTGAACCAGACACCGTTCTGGATCGCCCTGCGCAACACCTTCTCGATCTTCGTCATCTCGGCCGTGCCGCAGGTGGCCTTCGCCCTCGTGGTCGCCGCCGTGCTCGACCAGAACCTGCGCGCCAAGACGTTCTGGCGCATGGGTGTGCTGCTGCCCTTCGTCGTCGCCCCCGTCGCCGTGACGCTGATCTTCAGCAACATGTTCGGCGACCAGTACGGCCTCATCAACACGCTGCTCGGCAACGTCGGCATCGACCCCATCGGCTGGCACAGCGACGTGCTGGCGAGCCACATCGCGATCGCGACCATGGTGAACTTCCGCTGGACCGGCTACACCGCGCTGATCCTGCTCGCGGCGATGCAGGCGATTCCGCGCGACTACTACGAGGCCGCCGCCATCGACGGGGCGGGCCCTGTGCGCCGCTTCTTCTCGATCACGATTCCGCAGCTGCGCCCGACCCTGATCTTCGTCGTCGTCACCTCGACCATCGGTGGTCTGCAGATCTTCGACGAGCCGCGCCTCTACGACCAGTTCGGCCAGGGCGGCGCCAACAGCCAGTGGATGACCATCACGCTCTACCTCTACAACCTCGGCTGGGGCCAGCTGAACTTCGGCCGTGCCGCCGCGGTCGCCTGGCTGCTCTTCCTCATCATCGTGATCGTCGGTCTCATCAACCTGGCGATCACCCGCACCATCGCCAGCTCGTCGAGCATCACCGCCGCCCAGAAGCGCGCGGTGAAGCGAGCATCCCGTTCGGGGGCCCCCGCATGAGCGCGCCTGTCCTTCCCGTCGCCCCCGCCCCCGAGGCGGCGGCAGACACGATCACCCAGGATGCTCGCCCCGGCTCGCCATGGAACGCGCGCCTGAAAGAGGCGAACCGTCGCCGCCGGCGTGCCCAGGTCACGGGGCAGCGCCCGGGCTGGTTCAGCTACACGTTCCTGATCGTGGTGCTGCTGGCCTCGATGTTCCCGCTCTACTGGTCGTTCCTCATCGGCTCGGGCGACGCGTCGACGATCACCCGCCGCGAGATCGTGTGGTGGCCGGGCGGCAACTTCCTGTCGAACGCCGCCGCGGTGCTGAACGACCCGAGCGTCAACTTCTGGCGCGCGATCCGCAACTCGATCATCGTGTCGACCGTCGTCGCCGCGAGCGTGGTCTGGTTTTCGACGCTCGCCGGCTTCGCGTTCGCCAAGCTGCGCTTTCGCGGCAAGAACGGCCTGCTGATCTTCGTCATCGCCACGATGGCCGTGCCGACGCAGCTCGGCGTCGTGCCGCTGTTCATCGCGATGAGCGAGCTGCGCCTCGCCGGCACGCTCGGTGCCGTCATCCTGCCCGCCATCGTCAGTGCGTTCGGAGTGTTCTGGATGACGCAGTACCTGTCACAGGCGCTGCCCTACGAGCTCATCGAGGCCGCCCGCGTTGACGGCGCCAGCATGATCCGCACCTTCTGGTCGGTGGCGCTTCCCGCAGCCCGACCCGCCGCCGCCATGCTCGGCCTGTTCATCTTCATCGCCACGTGGACGAACTTCTTCTGGCCGTTCATCGTGCTCGACCGTCAAGACCCGACGCTGCCCGTGGCCCTGTCACTGCTGCAGAGCAACTGGTTCGTCGACTACTCGATCGTCATGGCCGGCGTGCTGCTGTCCACGACTCCGCTACTGATTCTGTTCGCCGTCGCCGGCCGCCACCTGGTCAGCGGCATCATGCAGGGAGCTGTCAAGGGATGACCCTCATCACCCCCGCGCCACACGGCGCGACCTCAACCATGCGCGCATTCCCGGCCGGCTTCCGGTTCGGGGTCGCCACCGCCGCCTACCAGATTGAGGGAGCCAGCGACCGCGACGGTCGACGCGACGCGATCTGGGATGCGTTCGCGCGCATCCCCGGGGCCGTCGTCGGCGGCGACGACGGGTCGCGCGCCTGCGAGCACTACGACCGCTACCGCGAGGACGTCGCGCTCATGAAGGAACTCGGCGTCGACACCTACCGCTTCTCGACGTCGTGGGCGCGGGTGCAGCCCGATGGACAGTCGACGAACGCGGCGGGCCTCGACTTCTACTCGCGCCTCGTCGACGAGCTGCTCGGCGCCGGCATCACCCCGTGGCTGACGCTGTACCACTGGGACCTGCCGCAGGCGCTCGAAGAGCGGGGCGGCTGGCCGGCGCGCGACACCGCGCTGCGCTTCGTCGACTATGCGCTCGCGGTGCATGACGTGCTCGGCGACCGCATCGAGCACTGGACGACGCTCAACGAACCGTGGTGCTCGGCATTCCTCGGCTACCTGTCGGGCGAGCACGCCCCCGGCCGGCAGGACCCGCAGGCGGCGCTCGATGCCGCCCACCACCTGTTGCTTGGCCATGGTCTGACCATTCAGGCCCTGCGCGAGCGGGATGCGTTGCTGAAGCTCGGGGTGACGCTCAACATGACCGTGCCTGATCCGGTCGACCCGAGCCACCCGGGAGACGTCGACGCAGCCCGCCGCATCGACGCGCAGCACAACCGCCTGTTCATCGACCCGATCGTGCGGGGCTCCTATCCGAGCGACCTGCTCGACGACCTCGCCGTGGCCGGGCTGTCGCTGCCGGTGCAGGACGGCGATCTTCGGGCCATCAGTGCGCCCATCGACGCGCTGGGCATCAACTACTACCACGGCGGTGCGCTCAGCGATCGGCCCGATCCGAGCGCGGGGCTGTCGACAGCGGCACCGTCGGAGCGGCCGAAGCTCTCCCCCTTCCCCGTCGCCGACGGCGTCTACTGGCACTCGCGCCAGCTGCCGACGACGGCCATGGGCTGGGAGGTACAGCCGGAAGGACTCACGCGTCTGCTCGTGCGCGTGCACGAGGAGTACACGCGCGATGCGGGCATCGACCTCTACGTCACCGAGAACGGCGCGGCCTACACCGACGTGGTCTCACCCGACGGCAGCGTCGACGACCCCGAGCGCGCGGCGTTCCTCGAGCAGCACCTCACCGCGGTGCTCGACGCTATCGACGCCGGTGCGCCCGTGCACGGTTACTTCTACTGGTCGCTCATGGACAACTACGAGTGGGCGTGGGGCTACGACAAGCGCTTCGGGCTCGTCCGGGTCGACTACGACACACAGGTGCGCACCGTGAAGACGAGCGGTCGCCGGTATCAGCGAGTGATCGCGGACCGCGCGATCGCGCTCGGCTGAGCCGCGCATCCCGCACCGTAAACTGCGCTCATGACCTCCGCCCCCACGACACCGCGCGTTGCGCCGACCCTCGAGATGGTGGCGGCCGAGGCCGGCGTCTCGCGGGCGACGGTGTCGCGCGTCGTGAACGGCTCGCCCAAGGTGAGCCCCGAGGTCATCGAAAGCGTGCAGGCCGCGATCGCCCGGCTCGGGTACACCCCGAACCGGGCGGCCCGGTCGCTCGCCAACCGGCGCTCGATGGTGATCGCGCTCGTCGTGCCCGAAGACACGTCGCGCCTGTTCGGTGACCCGTACTTCGCGGCGATCGTGAAGGGCATCACCGACGAGCTCGACGCGTCGGACTACGTGCTGAACCTGCACCTTGCGCGCTCTGAGGCGGCCCAGAAGACACTCGCATACCTGACCGGCGGCAACGTCGACGGAGCCCTCGTCGTCTCGCACCACGTGGGTGACGATTTCCTGTCGACCCTCGGGCGCCACCTGCCGGTCGTGTTCGGTGGTCGCCCCATCGACCCCAACGCCGCCGACAGCGTCTTCGTCGACATCGACAACGTGGCGGCCGCCGCAGACGGCACGCGCTATCTCATTGATGCGGGATGCACGCGGATCGCCTCGATCACCGGCCCACTCGACATGCCCGCCGGCATCGACCGTCTGGCCGGATTCCAGCAGGCGATGGCCGCTGCCGGGCTCGACGCCTCGCTCGTCGAGGACGGCGACTTCACCATGACCGGTGGGGCCCGGGCCGCCCGGGCACTCCTCGACCGCGGCGAGCGCTTCGACGGGCTGTTTGTCGCGAGCGACCTGATGGCCGTGGGCGCCGTCACGGCGCTGCGCGAGCGTGGGCTGCGGATTCCTGCCGACGTGCGCGTGATGGGCTTTGATGACAGCCCAGCCGCCCTGACCAGCGAGGTCGAGTTGACGACCGTTCGGCAGCCGTCAGAGGAACAGGGTCGCCTGCTCGCCCGCACCCTGCTGCACATTCTGCGGGGAGACGAGCCCGCGCGGCGCATCATTATGCCGACCGATATCGTTGTGCGCGCGTCGGCCTAGGAGGATGATGGCGCCATGAGCGCTATCTCCACCCCCACACCGTCTCCCGTCGTTCTCGAGCGTGGATTCGTGCTCGCCTCCGCGATCACCGCCATCGTCATGGGTGTCATCGCCCTGTTCTGGCCGGGCGTCACCCTGCTCACCGTGGCACTGCTGTTCGGCGCGTACCTCATCGTCGCGGGCGTGTTCCGCCTTGTACTGGCGATCACCTCGACCGCGCTTGGCACGGGTGCCCGCTGGTTCATCGGCATCTTGGGCGTTCTCGTCCTGGTCGCGGGTGTCATCGCGCTCGCGAACCCCGCCGAGTCGCTCGTCGTGCTCGCCCTCGTCATCGGTATCGGATGGATCGTCGATGGCATCGCCTCGGTCGTCGCCGGGTTCACCGGACGTACGGCGCTGCCCCGCTGGCTCGCCGTCGTCACGGGCGTCGTCTCCGTGATCGGTGGCATCGTGATCTTCACCCTGCCGGGCCTGGCCATCGCCACGTTCGTGCTCATCGGTGGATGGATCCTCATCGCCATCGGCGTGGCGACGCTGTTCTCGCTGCCGCCGAAGTCAGCCGCCTAGCTCAGCCGGGTAGGGTGCCCGGCATGAGCCTCACCGTGACCCACGAGCCCGATGCCTCCCGCTACTCCGTGCACCGCGGCGACGAATTGCAGGGCTGGATCGACTACGACGTCGCCGGCGGCACCCTGCGCTTGTTGCACGCCGAAGTGCCCCCGCTCATGCGCAACAAGGGCGTGGGCGGCGAGGTCGTGCAGGCGATCCTCGACGAGGTGCGCGACTCACGCGCCGAACCGGTGCAGCCGGTGTGCGGATTCGTACGTATGTGGATGCGCCGGCATCCCGAATACGACGAGGTGACCCGGCGGTAGGAAGCGCGGCTAGTCGCGCAGCGGGAGGATGACCGGCCGCGAACCCGGCGTGGGGTGGTACACCCGCACACCCAGGCCGTAGGCGCGGCCGACGCGCTCGGCGGTCAGCACCTCGTTCGGGGTGCCGATTGCGGCAAGGGTTCCGCCGGTGAGCATGCCGATGCGGTCGGCGTAGGCGGCCGCGAGCGACAGGTCGTGCAGCACCACGACGACGGCGCGCCCCGCGCGGGCGAGAGCCAGGGATGCGCGCATCACGTCTTCCTGGTGGCGCAAGTCGAGTGCGGCGGTCGGCTCATCGAGGAACACGATCTCGGTGCGTTGGGCGAGCACGCGCGCGAGAGACACCCGTGCGCGTTCGCCCCCCGACAGCGCCGTGAAGCGGCGCTCGACCAGGTGAGCGACGTCGGCGGTGCGGATCGCCTCAGCGATGGCCTGCTCGTCGTCATCGAACTGCGGGGTGCGCACCCAGGGGTTGCGCCCCATGGCCACGATCTCGCTCACGAGGAAAGGGAAGCTGACCTCGTTCGCCTGGTTCAGCACAGCACGACGCCGCGCCAGCTCGAGTGTGCGGTAGTCGCCGAGACGCTTGCCGTCGAGCACCACGGTGCCGTGGTCGTAGTCGAGTTCGCCGCTGAGTGCCCCGAGCAGGGTCGACTTGCCGGCGCCGTTGGGGCCGACGAGCGCCAGCACTTCGCCGGTGCGCACCTCGAGGTTGACGTCGCGCAAGATCTGCCGGCCGTCACGCGTCACCCCGACGCCGCGCGCCTCGAGCACGACGCGACTCTCGGCCGGGTGGGCAGGAATCGACCCGGTGACGGGCGTTCCGGGCAAGTCGCTCATCACGCCCACCCCCCGCTGCGCCTGCGCTGCCGGTAGAGCAAGTAGAAGAAGAACGGCCCGCCGACCAGCGAGGTGAGCATGCCGATCGGCAGCTCTGCCCCGGCGATCAGGGTTCGCGTCATGAGGTCAGCGATGACGAGCAGGGCACCGCCGCCGACCGCGCTGGCGAGAATCAGACCTCGGTGAGCGGGCCCGATGATCATGCGGATGATGTGCGGCACGACGAGCCCCACGAAGGCGATGATGCCGGTGAAGGCGACGGCGGCGCCGGTGAGCAGGGCGACGAGCACGATCGCGATGATGCGCAGTCGCTCGACGTTCACCCCCAGCTGTCGGGCGTTGCGCTCGCCGAGCGCGAGTAGGTCGAGTCGGCGGGCGAGGAAGAGCGCGGCGAGCGTACCGAACAGCGCGACGACGGCGACGATCAGTACCTGGTTCCACATCGACCCGGCGATCGAGCCGAGCTGCCAGAACACGATCTGCTCGCGGCTGGCCGAGTCGGCGATGAACAGCACGAAGGCGATGCCAGCCTGGGCGAAGGCGTTGATCGCGATACCGGTCAACAGCAGGGTGACGACCTCGGTGCGCCCCCCTGCCCGCGCGACCGCGTAGACGAGCAGCGTGGCAACCAGCCCGCCGAGGAAGGCGAAGACTGCGACGCCCGGGCCACCGAGCACGCTGGCGCCGATCGTGATGGCAATGGATGCGCCGAGTGCGGCCCCCGAAGACACCCCGACAACGCCCGGCTCGGCGAGCGGGTTGCCGAAGATGGCCTGCATGACGGCGCCCGCGACGGCGAGCGCAGCCCCCACCATGAGGCCCATGACGATGCGCGGGAAGCGCACGACCCACAGGGTGGACTCGACGATCGGGTCGGTGGGCGCCCAGGCGGTGTCGATGCCGATGGCGCGCAGCAGGGAGCCGAGCACCTCGGTCGGGGCGACGGCTAGCTGCCCGGTGACGGCGCTCGCGATGATGCCCCCGACCAGGAGGCCGGCGAGCAGCAGGACGAGCGCGGTCGCGCGCAGGCGCGACCTCACGGAACCCGGTGCACCCAGTCGTGCGTGCCGAACTTCTCGGCCACGAGCTGCTCGACGCGGGCGCTTTCCTCCGCGGTGATGGCGCCCTCGGTCAGCCCGTACAGCCGGTCGAAGGTGTCGACGAGCGAGTCGATGATCGCGTCGCGGGTCATGCCGGTCTGCGACTTCAGAGGGTCGACGCGCTTGTTGGCGCTCGCGATGCCCTTGTCGCTCAGCTTTTCGCGCCCGATGCGCAGCACCTGGGTCATGCGGTCGCCGTCCATGTCGTAGGCCATGGTCGTGTGGTGCAGCACGGCTCCGGCGCCGAGCCGCTTCTGGGCGGCGCCGCCGATCTTGCCGGCGGGGCTCGCGATGTCGTTGAGCGGCACGTAACTCGCGTCGATGCCGAGGTCGTGCAGGGCGGTCAGCACCCAGCTGTCAAGAAAGGCGTACGACTCCGCGAAGCTCATTCCCTTCACGAGGTCGACGGGAGCGTAGAGCGAGTAGGTGATCGCCGACTGCGGCTCGATGAACATGGCGCCGCCGCCCGAGACGCGGCGCACGACCTCGAAGCCGTAGGCGGCAGCGTTGTCGAGGTCGACCTCGTTCTTCACGCTCTGGAACGATCCGATGACGACGGCCGGGCTCGCCCACTCCCAGATGCGCAGGGTCGGCCCGCGCCGCCCGGCCCCCACCTCCTCGGTGAGCACCTGGTCGGTCGCCATCTGCTGCACGGGCTGCAGCGCCGGCCCGCGCACGAGCTGCCAGTCGTGGTCGGCGAAGGTAGTGGCGCTGTTCACGGCGCGTCGGATCGTCGTCGCCACGGCCTCGGGGCTGAACCCGAGCAGCTGCGCCCCGGTCGGCACCGCGGCGGCGAGCTCCCGCGTGAGGGCGACGGCGTCGCTGTCGGCGCGCATCCCGGTGACGGCGCGTTCCATCTCGTGAACGGTCTCGTCGGGTTCGACGAAGAAATCACCCGCGATCCGGATGCTCGCGATCGCGTCGTTCTCGACCGTCAGGTCGACGACGACCAGCTTTCCGCCGGGAACCTTGTATTCGCCGTGCAGGGGGCTCTCACCGCTCATGCGGGCAAGCCTACTGAGCGGTGGCTACGGGAAGGCCGGGAGCGGCCGCGTACTGCGACCACGAGCCGGGGTACAAGCGCCCGGCGGGAAGGCCCGCGTACTCGAGCGCGATCAGCGTGTGGCAGGCGGTGACGCCCGAGCCGCAGTAGGCGATGACTTCGCGCCCGGTCGCGCCGGCCGCCGCGAAGCGCTCGCGCAGCACCTCCGGCGCGAGGTGCAGGCCGTCGGGGCCGACGTGGTCGCGCGTGGGCAGGTTCACCGCACCGGGAATGTGGCCGGCGCGGGCGTCGACGGGCTCCTCGTCGCCGCGGTACCGCTCGGGCGCGCGGGCGTCGACCAGCAGAGGCCCCTCATCGGCGGATGCTCGGCTCACCTCGTCGAGGTCGGCCAGCCGCTCGGCGGGCCATGCGCGGGTCGACAGCGACCGCGGCCGTGCCTCCACCGGGCCGGTCTCGAGCGCAGCCTCCCCATTCGTGGCGACCCACGCATCCAGGCCGCCGTCGAGAAGGGCGGCATCGTGACCGACGGCCCGGAGCATCCAGACCAGGCGTGCGGCGATGACGCCGCCGGCGTCGTCGTACGCAACCACCGCGTCACCGTCGCCGATGCCGAGCGCTCCGAGCCCCATCGCGAAGACCGCCGGGTCGGGCAGCGGGTGCCGGCCGTCGGCCGCCGTCGCGGGGGAGGCGAGCCACGCGTCGAGGTCGACAAACACGGCGCCGGGGATGTGGCCGGCCTCGTGCGCCTCGCGCCCCGACCGCCCGTCGAGGTACCAGCGCACGTCGGCGACCACGACCTCGTCGCGGTGCTCGGCGAACCAGGCGGGAGAAACGATCGGCGGCAACATGCACTCAGGCTAGGGTGCGGCCATGGACGCCGTCATCACTCAGCTCGCTGGACTCACCGCCGCGCTCAACGCCGCCGCCGCAGAGTCACCGCGGGGTGTCGCGGTTCAATGGCTGACATCGCCGAACGATCGACTGCGAATCGCGGGAATCGGTCTCACCGCGGGATCAGAGCTTGCGGAACACGACAATCCGGGAGACGCCGTTCTCCAGGTGCTGAGCGGTGCTGTCACCGTGTTTGCGAGCGGCGACGAAGTTGATGTTCTCGCTGACGAAATCCTGGAGCTCCCGCACGCTCGGCACCGAGTAGTCGCGCTCGGCCCGAGCACGCTGCTGTTGATACAGGTCGTGCGCGACTCAGTCGCCTGAGGTCGCCGTCGCGTCAGCCGCGTCAGACCCTCCCGCGACGCTCGGCGTTGTCTCGCCGAGCAGGCGCTCGTCGAGCCAGGCCATGAGGTCGTCCCGCACCTCCTGCTGGTTCGTCTCGTTGAAGATCTCGTGGCGCGCACCCGGGTAGACGATCAGCTGCACGTCGCTGAGACCCCCGCGACCGACGTAGTCGTTGGCGAGCTTCGCCGCGCTCTCTTCGCCGCCGAGCGGGTCGTCGTCGCCCACCATGATGAGCAGCGGCACGTCGCGGTCGAGCTTCTTCGGGCGGCCATACAGCCGCAGCGCGTCGAACAGGCCGAACAGCTTCAGCACCTTCGCGTCGGTCGTGAGCTCGTCGGCGACGAACGCGGCGGCGACCTCGGGGTCGCGGCTCAGCCACTCGGCCCCGGTGTCGCCGAGGTGCGCGTGGCGAGCGTTCAACTCGCCCGAGTTCATGCCCCACGGCGTGCGGTGGGCGGTGCCCGTGAGCACGACGGCGTCCCACGGCTGGCGGCCCGCGTTCAGCAGGTTCTGCGCCATGAGCGAGCCCCACGAGTGGGCGACGAGCGCGAGCGGCATTCCGGCACGCTCTCGACGGATGATCGTGGCCAGGTCTCGCAGGTTTTGCTGCGTCGCGCGCAGCCCGCCCACGCCCAGCTTGCCGATCTTCGTCAGGTCGCCCGACCACTGCTCGACGCCGGTGGCCCCGTGGCCGCGGTGATCGTCGGCGTAGACGGCGTAGCCCCGGTTCACCAGGTCTTGCGCGAGCGCTTCATAGCGCAGCGCGTGCTCGCCGACACCGTGTGCAATCTGGACGACGCCGCGGGGCTTCCCGGGCGACCAGACGTAGAAGTGCACGGTCACGCCGTGGTCGTCGACGAACGTGCGGTGATCGCGCTCGGCGATGAATTTCACCATCGATGGCCTCCTTGGGGCCAGCGTACGCGCATCCATTCGTTACCCAGGTTAATGACCTAGGGTAATGAGTTGCCATGACGACCTCCGCAACCGACCCCGACGAAGAACTGCGCGTACTCATTCAGAAACTCGCGCGGCGCATCCGCAACGAGCGCGGAGGCGAAGGCATCACCGACAGCCAGCTCGGCGTGCTCTGGCTCTTGACGAGCGAAGGGCGCTCGACGCCCGGGCAGCTCGCCGACCGCGAGCGGGTGAGCGCTCCGGCCATGAACCGCACCATCAACGCGCTCGAGTCCGCCGGGCTCGTCGCCCGCACGCCGAGCGACGAGGACGCACGGTGCGTGTGGGTGGCGCTCACCGACGAGGGTGAGCAGGTTGTCGCCGAGACGCGGCGCCTGCGCACCCAATGGTTCCACGACCGGCTCGACGAGTTGAGCGACGACGAGCGCGCCGCCCTGGAGGCCGCCCGACCGGTGCTGCGGAAGCTGGCCGACAGTTGAACGCGATGTTCCGCTCGCTCGCGGGCGTGAACTACCGCATCTGGTTCGCGGGCGCGCTGATCTCGAACATCGGCGCCTGGATGCAGCGCACCGCCCAAGACTGGTACGTGCTGACCGAGCTCACCGACAACGACGCGGTCGCGGTCGGCATCACGATGGCGCTGCAGTTCGGGCCGGCCCTGCTGATCGGGCCGTACGCGGGGATCCTCGCCGACCGCATTCCGGGGCGTCGCCTCCTGGCCGCCACCCAGATCACGCTCGCCCTGCTCGCCCTCGGGCTCGGCGCGATCATCGTCGCGGGCGTCGCCGAACTGTGGATGGTCTACCTCTTCGCTCTCGGGCTCGGCATCACGACCGCGATCGACGCGCCCGCCCGGCAGACGTTCGTCGGCGAACTGGTCGGCACGAAAGACCTGCCGAACGCCGTCGCACTGAACTCGGCCTCGTTCAACACCGCGCGCCTCATCGGCCCCGCCGTCGCGGGCCTGCTGACGGTCGTCATCGGCGCCGGTTGGGTCATCGTCATCAACGCCGTCACCTTCCTCGCAATGCTTCTCGCCCTGTATCTGCTGCGCGAGAGCGAACTGCATCCCATGACAAAGGAGGCGAAGTCCCGCGGTCAGTTCCGCGCCGGCCTCGCCTACGTCCGCCGCCGCGGCGACCTCATGGCCATCTTCGCGATGGTCTTCTTGATGGGCACCTTCGGCTTCAACTTCGCCATCTTCACCGCGACGATGGCGAGCGTCGAGTTCGGCCGCGGGGCCGGCGAGTTCGGCCTCATGTCGTCGATCGTCGCCGTCGGCTCGGTCATCGGAGCGCTCGGCTCGGCGCGCCGCGACCGTCCCCGTTTGCGCGTCATCGTCGGCTCGGCGCTCGGGTTCTCGGCGACCATGGTGGTCGCCGCCCTCATGCCGACCTTCCCACTGTTCCTACTCGCCCTCGCCCCCATCGGCTTCTTCGCCCTCACGATGATCACCTCGGCGAACGCGTACGTGCAGACCACGACCCGGCCCGCGATCCGCGGACGCGTCATGTCGCTCTACCTCATGATCTTCATGGGCGGCACCCCGCTCGGCGGGCCGCTGCTCGGCCTCATCGCCAACGAGCTCGGCCCGCGCTGGGCGATCGCCGTCGGCGCGCTCGCCGGCATCGCGGCGGCGACCGTCACCGTCATCTGGATGCGCGCCACACGCAATCTGCGCATCCGCCGGTCGGGTGGGCGGCAGCGCTGGTACCGGCCGAAGTGGCACGTGCGCTACGACGGCGACGGCCTCGACCGCGAGACCGCGACGCGCGAGATCGCGATCGTCGAGGCCGGGTCGCGGCGCATCTAGCGGCGCACGCTCTTCAGCAACGTCTCGTCGGCATCGCGAACGTCGACTGCGGCGGACTCCACGCGGTGCGCGACCGCATCGCGAATCTCCGGCAACCCGCCGAGCGTCAATTGCGGCGGAAGTCGACGCGGCACAGCCCCCGACGGGCGCTGCACGAGGCGGAGTGCGTTCAGAGCTCGATCCATCGTGGCGAGCGTGTACGGCAGCCCGTGCGGCACCCCCTCATCGTGTAACAACAGGCTTTCGATATCGGCAAGGCTGGGATCACCCGAGCCCCGCGCGCGGAACGTCTCGAGAGCGCCGCAGGCCCTCAGCAGCGACGCCGCGTCAGCCGCGTCAGCCACCGACGGCACGCGCTCCGCGAGTGTGCGCACCGTCATGAGCGCCCGCGTGCTCGCGCGGCCGAGTGTGAACAGGTAGTAGGCGTCGTCTCGGGGCGCCGACGCCTCCACGATCCCGGTGAT
Source organism: Microcella sp. (assembly GCF_046293215.1). GTDB lineage: Bacteria > Actinomycetota > Actinomycetes > Actinomycetales > Microbacteriaceae > Microcella. The sequence continues at coordinate 19,161 of NZ_JBKBPI010000010.1, forward strand.
GAGCGACGCCCGCTCACGCGTCCACGACAAGAACTCGTGCAGGCGGGCGGAGGCCACTTTGCGCGGCATGCGGGCGCGCGTTGCGTCGAGCGCCTCGCGAACGTCAGCTCCGAGCATCCCCCGGGCCCGCCGCGCGTGCTCGCGGGCACCCGCGAAAGCCGAGGCGATCGAGTCGGGTCGCGCGCGGTCCACGACGGCGGCGGCGAGCGCCGTGGCGTCGCTGTCGTCTGCGCGGGCGCGGTCGGCGTCCACGATGAGCGCGCAGGCATCGGCGCGTTCCACGAGAGCGCCGACGGTGTACACGCTCTCGGCGACCCGAGTCGGCATCTGACCCCCTCCCGTACACGGGCGAGGGTAGAGGGGTCGTGTTGCGGCGGTGTTACCGCCCGGTGACAGCGCGCGCCGCGTACTGCTCGCGGATCACCGGCTGCGGGTCGGCGGGCAGCTCGGCCCACGTGTCGATCGGCCACGCGGGGCGCGCGCCGGTGAGCGCCCAGGCGGCCTGCACGGCGGCGCCGCGGGCCACGTACTCGCCCGGCTCGGGGATCACGACGGGCAGGCCGAACACCTGGGCGGCGACGGCGCCCACCGCGCGGCTGCGCGCGGCGCCCCCCACCAGGCGGATGCTCGCGGCCGGCACCCCGAGGCGCGTCACCGCGTCGAGGCCGTCGGCCAGCCCACACAGCATGCCCTCGACGGCGGCACGGGCGAGGTTCTCGCGGGTGGTGCTCGCGAGCGTCAGGCCGAAGAGGCTCGCGGTCGCGTCGGGCAGGTTGGGAGTGCGCTCGCCCTCGAAGTAGGGCTGCAACACGACACCGCCCGCGCCCGGCTCAGCCGCGAGGGCCAGCTCGGCGAGCTCGTCGTGGTCGACGCCGAGGAGGCGGGCGACGGCCTCCAGCACGCGGGCCGCGTTGAGCGTTGCGACGAGGGGGAGGAACGCCCCGGAGGCATCGGCGAAGCCCGCAACCGCACCGCTCGGGTCGGCGACCGGCTCGGGACTGACCGCGAAGACGGTGCCGCTGGTACCGATCGAGACGACGACGTCGCCCTCACGGGCATCCAAACCGAGGGCCGCGGCGGCGTTGTCGCCGGCGCCGGCTGCGACGCGGGTGCCGGGGCGAGGCGCCCAGTTCTCAGGAAAACTGGCGTCGACGGGCACGGATTCTGCGGGAGCCAGCACGCGCGGCAGCACAATTCCTGAGAAGTGGTACGCCTCGGTCGACGTCGCGTCTTCGACGGGAGGCGCACCGTCTGCAGGCAGTGCCCCGTCGGCGGGCAGCACGGCGGCGCGACCCGGCTGCGCGACGCGGGCGGGACGCCCGAGCGCCCGCTCGAACAGCTCGAAGTCGTACTCGCCGGTCGCGCCCGAGAAGTAGGCGGTGCCGCTCGCATCGGAGCGGTCGGTGACGAACTCGTCGAGCACGGGGCCGAGCGGGCTCTCGCCCTCCGGCCCGTAACCGCGCAGGCGCCACGTGAGCCAGTCATGCGGCAGCGCAACCGCGGCGACGCGGGCAGCATTGTCGGGCTCGGCATCGCGCAGCCAGCGCAACTTCGTCGCTGTGAACGAGGCGACCGGCACGACGCCGGTGCGGCGCGCGTACTCCTCCGCGCCGACCTCGGCGATCAACTCGGCCGCGGCCGCCGCGGATCGCGTGTCGTTCCAGAGCAGGGCGTCGCGGATGACGCGACCCTCAGCATCCAGCGCAACCATGCCGTGCTGCTGGCCGCCGATGGCGATCGCGTCGACGTCGGCGAGCCCGCCGGCGGCGTCGATTGCCTCGGCGAGCGCCCGCCACCACGCCTCAGGCGGCACCGAGGTGCCGTCGGGGTGCGCGGCGCGGCCCTCCCGCACGAGGCGCCCCGTGTCGGCGTCGACGATCAGTACTTTGCAGCTCTGGGTCGACGAGTCGACTCCGGCGACGAGGGTCATGCGCTCCTCCGATGGGCGGGGGGTGGTCCGGCGGGCCGGGCGTGCGCGGCTGAACGGTACTGCGCGCACCCGGCCCGTCGGGGTCGTGAGGCTCGGTTCTAGCGGGCACCCATGAGGTGCTCGGTGGCGAGCTGCTGCAGGCGCACGAAGCCGAAGCCCTTGCCATTGAAGTAGGCACTCGGGTCGAACTCTTCGTACGCCGAGGTGTCGGCGAGCAGAGCGTCGATCGACTCACCCTCGCCGAGGGTCGGCTGCGACAGCTCGGCGACGCGGGCGGCGGCGAGCGCCTCCTGCACCTCGGGGTCGGCGCGGAAGGCGGCGGCGCGCTCCTTCAGGAGGAGGTACGTGCGCATGTTGGCCTTGGCCGACTCCCACACGCCAGTCTCGTCTTCGGTGCGCGACGGCTTGTAGTCGAAGTGGCGGGGGCCGTCGTAGGCCGAGCCGCCGTTGGGCCCGCCGTTTTCGAGCAGATCAACGAGCGAGAACGCGTTGTGCAGGTCGCCGTGGCCGAACACGAGGTCTTGGTCGTACTTGATGCCGCGCTGGCCGTTCAGGTCGATGTGGAACAGCTTGCCCGCCTCGAGCGCCTGCGCGATGCCGGCCGTGAAGTTGAGGCCGGCCATCTGCTCGTGCCCGACCTCGGGGTTGAGGCCGACGAGCTCGGGGTGCTCGAGCGTTTCGATGAACGCCATCGCGTGGCCAACGGTCGGCAGCAGGATGTCTCCGCGCGGCTCGTTCGGCTTCGGCTCGATGGCGAAGCGAATGCCGTAGCCCTTGTCGGTGACGTACTGGGTCAGGATGTTGACGGCTTCGCGGTAGCGCTCGATGGCGGCGCCGACGTTCTTCGCGGCGTCGTATTCGGCACCCTCGCGACCACCCCACATGACGAAGGTGTGCGCGCCCAGCTCGGCGGCCAGGTCGAGGTTGCGCAGCACCTTGCGCAGCGCGAAGCGCCGCACGGCGCGGTCGTTGGAGGTGAATCCGCCGTCTTTGAAGACGGGCGCGCTGAACAGGTTCGTGGTGATCATCGGCACCTGGATACCCGTGGCCGCTTTCGCGTCGATCAGGCGGTCGATCTGCTTCCGCCGGTCGGCGTCGGACGAGCCGAAGGCGAACAGGTCGTCGTCGTGCAGCGTGAGGCCGTACGCGCCAAGCTCGGCGAGCTTCTCGACGACGTGCACGACGTCGAGCGCGGCACGAGTGGGACCACCGAAGGGGTCGGCTCCGTTGTAGCCGACGGTCCAGAGGCCGAAGGTGAACTTGTCTGCGGGGGTGGGCGTCGGGGCCATGGTGGCGTTGTCCTCCAGTGCGCGGGCGCGTCGCTGCGACACCGCGGGATGTATTTGTTGGTTGACACAACGTATCACGCGCGAGACGATTACCGCCAGACTGGAACGCATGACCCCGAGGAAGCCGACCCCCATGGATGCTGGAGCGCTGCGCCGCCGCAATCTGTCGGCCGTGCTCGACCTCGTGCACCGCCACGGAGGGGTCACCCGCGCCGACCTCACTCGGGCCCTCGGGCTCAACCGGTCGACGATCGGCGACCTCGTCGCGGTTCTCGTCGAGCACGGATGGGTTGACGAACGCGACGATGCCCCGCGCTCAGGCGTCGGGCGCCCCAGCCCCCGCGTGGCCCCCAGCGAGTCCCGCGTCGTCGCGGCCGTCAACCCCGAGCTCGACGTCGTCGACGTGGCGCTCGTCTCGCTGGGCGGGCAGATCGTCGCCCGCCGCCGCGTCGACCTCGACCACGTGCCGACCGTCGCCGAGACCGTCGCCCTGACGACGCAGACCGTGCGCGAGCTCGCCGCCGAGAACCCGGGCGTGCAGGTGCTCGCCGCCGGCGTCGCCGTGCCCGGGCTCGTGCGCGGCCGCGACGGGCACGTGCGCCTCGCCCCGCACCTCGGCTGGCGCGAAGAACCGCTCGCCGCCCCGCTCTCCGCCGCCCTCGGGATGCCCGTCGCCGCCTCCAACGACGCCCACCTCGGCTGCCGCGCCGAGCAGACGTTCGGCGCCGGGGTCGGCACCGGCACGATGCTGTACCTCAACGGCGGCCCGTCCGGCATCGGTGGCGGCCTCGTCGTCGACGGCCGACCCATGGACGGCACGGCCGGCTACGCCGGGGAACTCGGACACCTCGGCCTCGACCCCGAGGGCCCCGCGTGCGCCTGCGGTGCGCGCGGCTGCCTCGAAGCGCTCGCGCCTCGCGACGCGCTCGTGCAGGCGGTCGGCCTCGAGCATCCCGATGACGACGCCCTCGAGGCGGCGCTCGTCGCGGCCGTCGCCGAGCAGGCTGGCGGTGACGCGGCCCGCGCCGAGGTCGCGCGACAACTGCGCTGGCTCGGCTTCGCGTTGCGCGGCGCGATCAACCTCCTGAATCCCGAGCGGATCGTGCTCGGCGGGCACCTCGCCGCGCTGTGGCGCTGTTCCGACGAGGCTCAGCGCGCATCCCTGATCGCGGATGCACTGCCCGCGTCGGCGGCGGAGGTCACGATCGAGCCCGCCGCGCTCGGTTCGCAGCGCCTGCTCATCGGCGCCGCCGAATTGGCCTGGGACGGGCTCCTCGCCGACCCGATTGAGGCGGTGCAGGGCGCCGCCGTCGTGCCGGCGTAACTTTCGAGAGTAGGCTTCGAAACATGTCGACCGCAGCCCCCTCTGCCGGCCCACGGGTCACGCTCTCCGCCGTGGCAGCCGAGGCCGGGGTGTCGCTTGCGACCATCTCGAAAGTCCTGAACGGGCGGCCCGATGTGTCGCCGTCGACCCGCGCGCGCGTGGAGACACTGCTCGCCGAGCACGGCTACCAGCGCCGCACGGGGGCGGCCACCGCGAAGGCCGAACTGATCGAGCTGGTCTTTCACGAACTGGACCGCATCTGGTCGATGGAACTCATCGATGGCGTCGAATCGGTCGCCAAAGATCAGGGGCTCAGCGTCGTGCTCACGGTCACGGGCGACCGCCACTCCCCCGGCAGCGAGTGGCTAGAAGGCGTGCTTCGCCGCCGCCCGGCCGGCGTCGTGCTCGTGTTCAGCGACCTTCCCCCCGAACTCCGCGAGCGCCTGCGCTCGCGCGCGATCCCGTTTGTGATCGTTGACCCCGCCGGTGACCCATCGCCCGATGTTCCCTCGGTGGGCTCGGCGAACTGGTCGGGCGGACTCGCCGCCACCCGCCACCTCATCGAACTCGGCCACACCCGCATCGCCGCGATCACCGGCCCGGCCGACATGATGTGCTCACTTGCCCGCCTCGACGGGTATCGCTCAGCGATGAACTCGGCAGGGCTCGAGATCGAGAACGAGTGGGTGCGCTTCGGCAACTTCCACGTGGAGGGGGGTCGAGCACAGGCCATCGCGCTGCTCGATCGACCCGATCGGCCCACAGCTATCTTCGCCGGAAGCGACCTGCAGGCTCTCGGGGCACTCGAAGCGGCTCGAGCACTCGGGCTCTCGGTGCCCGGCGACGTGTCGATCGTCGGCTACGACGACATTCCGCTCAGCCGCTGGGTCAGCCCGCGGCTCACGACCGTCCACCAGCCGCTGCGCCAGATGGGCGTCGAGGCGGCGAAGCTCGTGCTCGCTGCAGCACGCGGCGAGGATGCTCCTGGCACCCCCCGCATGGACCTCGCGACGAGCCTCGTCGTGCGCGATTCGACAGCCCCTCCCGCGCGCTGAGCGCAGCCACTAGGGTGGCGCGATGGCCCGCGACGCGCACGATTGGCTCATCAAGGTCGACCCGTCGATGGAATGGCAGGTGCTGCGCGACCTCGACGACGAGCCCAAAGAGCGGTACCTGATCGCGCGGGCGCGCATCCCCCACTCCGGCTGGGGCGAGGCGCTGCTCGCGCGCCAGCGACCCGACGGCTCGTGGGCGGCCGATGAGCCGAGCGGCTGGGCCGACTCTCCCGACGGGTCGGCCACGTACGCGCTCGCGATCCTGCGCCTTTTTCAGATCGATCCGGCTGACTCCGTGGTGCGCGAGGCAGTCGATCGCGTGCACGAGAACGTCACGTATATCTATCAGGACCGCACGCCCTACTTCGGCGGCGAAACCGAGGTCTGCGTGAACGGCATGGTGCTCGCGAATGCCGGCTATTTCCGCGTCGACGACGAGGGGCCGGCGCGCATCGCCGACCGATTGCTCGGGCAGCAGCTGGCAGATGGCGGCTGGAACTGTGACGCCCCCGGCAGTCGGCGCGGCTCGTTCCACTCGACGCTGTGCGTCCTCGAGGGCCTGCTGGAGTGGAATCGATGGCGACCCGATCCGCGCCTGCGTGAGGCCCTGGAGACCGGCATCAGCTATCTCATGGATCGCGGGGTCATGCACCGGCTGTCCACTGGCGAGGTCGCTGATCCGGCGTTCCTGCAGCCCGCGTCCCCACCCGGGTGGCACTACGACATCGTGCGCGCACTCGACTTCCTTCGTGACGCTGGTGTCGACGCCGACGAGCGCCTCGACGCCGCGCTCGACCACCTCGAGTCGCTGCGTACGCCGGAGGGTCGTTGGGCGCAGGGCGCGCTGCATCCCGGTCTCGACGGCGAGCGCGAGCGCGAGCACTGGGCGACCCTCGCGCCCGGCGTCGGCGAGGCCGTCGGCGACGACAGCCCGGTGATCACCCTCCGGGCGTTGCGCATCCTGCGGTGGGCGGGTCGGGGCGTCGCCGGGCACTGAGCCGTCCCCGTGCCCCGCGGGCACGCCGCCCCTAGGCTGACGCCATGTCGGAGACCATCGACCCCGCCCCGTGGGCCACGGCCCGCGACGCCAACCTCGCGAACTGGGAAGAACGCGTCGCCCTGCACGAGGTCGGCTACGGCCTGGACGCGTTCGACGACCCCACGCACCTGAGCGACGTCGTACGCGCCGACCTGCCAGCTCTGACCGCGCATCTGCCGGGCGGCACGGTGAGCGGCCTCGACCTCTGCCACCTGCAATGCCACATCGGCACCGACACCCTGTCGTTCGCGCGCCTCGGCGCCCGGGTCACCGGCGTCGACTTCTCCCCCGCCGCTCTCGAATCGGCGAAGCGCCTCGCCGCACGGCTCGGCCTGGAGGCGACGTGGGTCGAGGCTGATGTGCAGGCCGCGCGCGCCGCGGTGACGGGCGACTTCGACGTCGTGTACACGAGCATCGGCACCATCACGTGGTTCCCCGACCTCGCCACGTGGGCGCGTCAGATCTCCGCCCTACTGCGCCCCGGCGGGGTCTTCTACATCCGCGACGGGCACCCGATGCTCTACGCGCTCGACGATGAGGCCGACGCCCCCGTCGTGCGCTACCCCTACTTCGGCGGGGGCGACCCCATCGTGTTCGACGAAGACACCACCTACGTCGGCGAGGGCACGGTCAAGAACTCGCGCACCTACCAGTGGATCCACCCGATCTCGTCGGTGATGACCGCCCTCCTCGACGCGGGGTTACGCATCACCGCCGTCGACGAGGGCCGCATCCTCCCGTGGCAGTTCGCCGCGCGAATGATCGAGGTGCCCGGCGGCTGGGTGTGGCCGGAGGCGGAGCGCGACCTGATCCCGTGCACGGTGACGATTGTTGCGCGCCGCGACTGACCGCAGTCGTTACGGCGCGAGCGCGACCCGCGCCGACGATGAGCCGGTGGACAGCGAGAACGCACCCCGAGCATCCCCTGCGCTGACGCGATAGTCGCCGGCGAAGCCCGCGACGCGCACCCGGCCTGCCTCGTCGGTGCGCACCGCTGTCGGCGCGACCCACCACTCGCCCTTGATGAGCCGACGCAGCGCCTCGTAGCCGGGCTTGCGGCGGCCGTCGGCGCGCACGAGGCCGACGGGGGCGCCGAGCCAGGCTCCGCGATCGGTGATGCCCCAGTAGGTGATCGACGCGACGTTCGGGTGGCCGACGAGCATGCGGTAGTGCTGCTCGAGCTCGCGGGCCTGCCGCGCCTCCCCATCGGGGGTCGACGGCCACTCGTCGACCACGTAGTCGTTCAGGTCGACGACGTCGGCCGGCATCAGGTCGCCCGACAGGATCGTCGTCTCGGTGAAGTGCACGGGCAGACCGAAGCGGCCGAAGCGGTCGGCCAGCTCGAGCAGCTGCGCCCCGCGGAACCCCTGGTGCATGTGGGTCTGCACGCCGATCGCGTCGAGCCGCACACCCGCTTCGAGCACCTGCTCGATGAGGCGCTCATAGTCGACGCTGAGGTCGAAGTCGTTCAGCAGCAGCCGCACACCCGGGTCGGATGCACGGGCCTCGTCGACGGCGAGACGCACCATCTCGACGCGGCCGAGCTCGCGCGCGAGCCGCGAGACGGCGTTCGGAACGCCGTCGGGCTCGTTGACGAAGTCGGGCATGATGACGACCTCGTTGATCGCGTCCCACTCGTCGATGAGGCCGGCGAAGTCGCGCACCTCGCGGCGGACGCGCTCGCGCACGAGCCGCTCGACCTCCTCGGTCGGCAACTGATCGAGCCATGCGGCTTTCACCGTGTGCCAGACGAGCGGGTGGCCCTTCACGCGCACCCCGCGCTCACCGAACCAGCGCGCGGCCTGCTGCAGCCGTGCCGTGTCGGGCTTGCCACGCTCGGGCTCGAACATGCCCCAGTAGAACGGCAGCACGGCGAGGTTGAACAGCCCCAGCCAGTCAGCGGCGAGGTGCCGCTCGTCGGCCGTGCCGTTGGCGTGGTCGATCAGGTCGAAACCGATGCACCCGAACGCGAACTCGTGCCCGGTCTGCTCGATCACGACCTCGGTGTTCGCGAGCGGCTCGCCGTCGACACCGAGCACGGTGACGTCGGCCTCGCCGCGGCGGTGCGCGACGGGGCTCGCCGGGTCGGTCGGGGTCACGCTCCGATCACCTGGAAACGCGCGTGCACGGCGCGGTCAGCGCCGAGCTCGCGAACGGCGCCGGTCACCTGCACGCGGTGCACGAGCGGAATGTTCCCGCTCGAGCGCCCGAAACCCAGGTCGACGACGCCGGGCTCGACGATGCGGCGACCGTCGCGTCCGGTGAACCCGAGCAGATCCATCGGGACGCTCACGGCGACGCGCACCGCGGCCCCCGCCGGGATCGTCACGCGCTGATAGCCAATGAGCCGCTGCACCGGGCGCACGACGCTCGCGACGGGATCGTGCACATACAACTGCACCACCTCGTGCGCCTCGCGGGTACCGCGGTTCACGAGTCGCAACGACAGGACGGCCTCGCCGTCGGTCGCGACCTCGTGGTCGGGGCTCTCGAGGTCGGTCCACACCACATCGGAGTAGCCGAGGCCGTGTCCAAACGGGTATGCGGCGGTCGGGTCGACGTTCGACACGTCGGTCTTCCGCGCGAGCGGCGCTGCCAAGTAGGTCGACGGCTGCACGCCCGGGTGCGCGGGAATGCTCACGGGGAGGCGCCCGGCCGGCTCGACCCGGCCGCTGATGACGCCGGCGATCGCGCCGGCCCCCTCCTCGCCCGGGAAGAAGGCCTGGATGATCGCGGCAGCCTTTTCGGGAGCGTCGCCGAGCGCATACGGCCGCCCGGTCAGCAGCACGACGACGGTCGGCGTTCCCGTGGCGAGTACCGCGTCGAGCAGCTGCTGCTGCGCGCCGGGCAGCGTCAGGTCGCCCGCGTCGCAGCCTTCACCGCTCGTGCCGCGACCGAACAGGCCCGCACGGTCGCCGAGCACGAGGATCACCACGTCGGCGCTCTTCGCCGTCTCGGCCGCGGTGCCGATGGCAGCGGTCGCCCCGTCATCGATGCCGGTGCCGGCCAGGTGCGTGACGCGGGCGTCCGCGAATTCGGTACGCACAGCATCCAGCACGGTGTCGATCTGGATGCCCATCTCGACCCCCGGATGCTGGCTCACGACGTGCGTCGGGAACGAATAGCACCCGAGCATCGCGTACCGCTCGTCGGCGTTGGGCCCGATGACGGCGACCCGCTGCGGCGCGGCGAGCGGCAGCAACCCGTCGTTCTTCACGAGGACGATGGACTGCTCGGCCAGGGTGCGCGCGAGCGCCCGGTTCTCGGGGCTGTCGAGGTCGATCGAGCCCCGCACGCTGTCGGCGTCGGTGAACGCGACGTCGCGCAGCGCCTCGGGCACGGGATCGTAGTCAGCCTCGAGCAGGCCCAGCTCGAGCTTCTGCGCGAGCACGCGCCGCAGCGCCGTGTCGACGAGGGCCTCGTCGACGACCCCCTCGTCGATGGCGCGCCGCAGCGGCTCGCCGAAGGTCTTCACCGTAGGCAGCTCGACGTCGATGCCCGCCTCGAGCGCGGCGCCGGCGGCCTCGGCCCACGAGTCGGCGGTGCCGTGCAACAGCTTGAGGAACGCGATCGCGAAGTAGTCGGCCACGACGGTGCCCGTGAAGCCCCACTCGTCGCGCAGCAGCTCAGTGAGGAGGCGACGGTCAGACGCCGAGGGCACGCCGTCGAGGTCGGTGTACGAGTTCATGACGCTACGCGCCCCGCCCTCGCGAACGGCCATCTCGAACGGCGGCAGCAGCACGTCGGCGAGCTCGCGAGGGCCGACCGAGACGGGGGCGAGGTTGCGGCCCGCGCGCGACGCCGAGTACCCGACGAAGTGCTTGAGCGTGGCGACGATGCCCGCCGTCTCGAGCCCGCGCACGTACGCACTGCCGACCGTGGCGACGAGATACGGGTCCTCGCCGATCGTCTCTTCGACGCGACCCCAGCGGGCGTCGCGCACGACGTCGAGCACGGGCGCGAGGCCCTGGTGCACGCCGACCGAGCGCATGTCGGCGCCGATCCGCGTCGCCATCTGCTCGACCAGCTCGGGGTTGAACGTGGCGCCCCATGACAGAGGAACCGGGTAGGCGGTTGCGCCCCACGCGGCGAAGCCCGCGAGGCACTCCTCGTGTGCGAGCGCGGGAATGCCGAAGCGGTTCTCGGCGACGATGCGGCGCTGGGTCGTGAGGAGACTCAGCGCGCCGACCCCCGCATCCACCGGTGCCGTGCCGAACGGGCGCGTCAACTGGCCGAGCCCGTCGGGCAGAACCTCGTCGAGGTCGATCTCGTCGTCGAGGTCGTGCTGGTGCGGGGCGACGTCGCCGCCGTCCGCGCCGGCACCGACCCACACGCCGTAGAGCTGTGCGATCTTCTCGCGCAGTGTCATGGCGGCGATGAGCGCCTCGACGCGAGCCTGGGGCTCGAGAGCGCGGTCGTGCCAGGGTGCTCCGCCGTCGACGGTGACGGCGGACGGGGTGTGAATGGTCATCCCTTCACTGCTCCTGTCAGCCCGCCGACGATGCGGCGCTGGGCGAGGGTGAAGAACAGCAGGGCGGGCAGCATCGCGATCGACGTGAAGGCGAGCACCCCCGCGGTGTCCTGCGAGTAGGCGGTCGAGAAGTACTGCACGCCGACCGGCAACGTCGCGGTCGCCGGGTTGCCGAGCAGCAGCAGGGGAAGTAGATAGGCGTTCCAGCTGGCGACGAAGGCGAGCACGCCCACCGTGATGAGCCCCGGCCACGACAGCGGAAGCAGCACGCGCCAGAAGAACGTGAAGCGACCGGCCCCGTCGATCAGCGCCGCGTCTTCCAACTCGGCGGGGATCGCGCGGAGGAACGGGACGAGGATGATGATCGTCACCGGGAGGGCGAACGCGATCTGCGGGGCGATCACCGCGAGCAGATTGCCGAGCAGCCCGAACGAGCGGAGCATCGTGAACAGCGGAAGCACCGCGACCGTCAGCGGGAACAGCAGGCCCGCCACGAACAATGAGAACAGGAACGTGCGCCCGTAGAACTCGTAGCGTGCGATCACGAAAGCGGCCATCACGCCGAGGATCACGACACCCCCGGTCGTCGCCACAGCGACGATCGTCGAGTTCGCGAACTGCGTCCAGAAGTTCGGGTCCTGGAACACCCCAAGATACCGGTCGAACACCCACGGGTCGGGAAGCCCGGCAGGGTCACGGTTGATCTGCGCCGTCGTGCGGAACCCGCCCAGGATCACGTAGATGACCGGCGCGACCGTGATGCCGCAGATGACGAGAGCGACGATGTACGCGAACGGCGTGGCGAGGTCGCGCTTCTTGCGCCGCGAGGGCGGCGGGTCGTCGAGCGAGACGCGGGGTGAGCCCGGTGTGGGCGCGTTGGGCGCCGCCCCGGGAGTGAGTGTGGCGGTCATGAGGTTAGCCCCTCGTGATCGCGCCGCGCATGTCGCGACGCAGGACGTAGCGCTGATAGAGCAGCGCGATGACTAGAGAGACGACGAACAGGATGACGGCGACGGCGCTGCCGTAGCCGATCTGCGAGCGGCCGTTGCCGTACTCGACCATGTAGGTCGCCATCGTTTCGGTGGCGTTCAGCGGACCGCCACCAGTGAGGATCCACACCATGTCGAACAGCTGAAGGGAGCCGATCATCGACAGGAACGCCCAGATGCGGATGGTCGGACCGAGCAGCGGCAGTGTGATGTGCCGCTGGGTCTGCCACCAGCTGGCACCGTCGATCGCGGCCGCCTCGCTGAGCTCTTCCGGCACACCCTGGAGGCCGGCGAGCATGAGAATGATCGCGAAGCCCAGGTACTTCCAGGTGATGACGGCGAACAGGGTCCAGAAGGCGACGTCGGGATCGGCGAGCCAGAGCGGCTTCTCCCCCGTCCAGCCAACCGAGGTGAGCAGAGAGTCGAGCGGCCCGCCCGGCGGAAGCATGAGACGGAACGCGAGACCCGCGACGACCTCGCTCAGCACGTAGGGAACGAACACGAGGGTGCGAATCAGCGCTCGACCGCGCAGGGGGCGGTTGAGCAGCAGCGCGATACCGATCGCCAGCGGACCCTGGATCAGTAGCGACAGGACGACGATCAGGAAGTTGTTCGTCATCGCGCCGAGGAAGATCGGGTCGGTCAGTGCTCGCACATAGTTGTCGAAGCCGATGAAGCGGTCGAGGGCGCCGAGACCGTTCCAGTTGAAGAAGCTGTAGACGGCGGCCAGCGCGACCGGCACCAGCACGAACGTCACGTAGACGATGAGTGCCGGAGCGACGAACACCCAGATGAGCAGCAGGCCGCGCGACTTCTGTCGCGACCGGGATGCACGGGGCGGGGCAGGTGAGGGGGGCACCGGGCCCGCGGCGGTGGCCGCGGACCCGGTGCTCGTGGTGGTGAGGCTCATGAGGGTTACAGCGTCGCCGCGGCGTTCCTCATGTTGTCGACGATCGCCGTGGGCGAGCCCTGGCCGCCGAACAGGTTGACGATGCCCTCGTTCATGGCGCCGCCGACCGTCGGGCCGTAGGCCGTGTCGAGCCACAGCTGCACGTAGGTCGAGGCCTGGAGGCCCTCAAGCACCTGCAGCAGGTTGACGTCGGAGATACCAGCCTCGGAGCCCGGGGTCACCGGGATACCGGCGCCGATCTCACCGAAGCGGGTCTGCACCTCAACGCTCGTGATGTAGTTCAGCAGGTCGGTGCACTCCGGCGGCGACCACGCGGTGCACGAGAAGCCGTCGCCGCCGCCGAGCGCGGCCGTCGGGTCACCCTGCGCACCGTCAATGGCCGGGAAGTTGAACCAGCCGAGGAACTCCGGCGGGGTGGCGTTCTCGTCGCCGGTCTCCTCCTGGAGGATGCCGCCCATGACGCCCGGGTTCCAGTGACCCATGAGCTCCATGGCAGCGGCGCCGGTCGCGACCTGGCCGGCCGAGCTACCCGCACCCTGCTGGGCGCTGGTGGCGAGGAATCCGGGGTTGAACGGCTCGGAGGCGATGAACTCCTCGAGCAGCTCGCCCGCGGTCTCGAAGCACGGGTCGTCGAAGGTGTACGAGACCTGGGCCTCCTGCAAGATCTCCGGCGAGCACGACTTCAAGGCGAAGTGGTACCAGTAGTGCGCGGCGGGCCAGCCGTCACCGGCACCGACCGCGATCGGCACGATGCCGGCGGCCTTCAGCGCGTCGATGGCGTCGTAGAGCTCATCAAGGGTCTCGGGCGTGCCCTCGATGCCCGCCTCGGCGAACAGCTCGGTGTTGTACCAGAAGCCCGAGATGCCGAAGTTGAAGGGCAGGCCGTAGGTCGCACCCTCGAACTGCCACGGGGCGACAACGCCACCGAGCTGGTCGACGCGCTCGCTGACCTCGGCGCTGATGTCCTTGACGAAGCCGGCCTCGACCTGGGCGGCCAGCTCGCCGGCGCCCCACTGCTGGTAGAGGTCGAGTCCGCCGCCGGTGCGCAGCTGGTTCGGGATCAGCGTGCGCTGCAGTTCCTCGTTCTGGTAGGCGGTCACGTTGACGCGAACGCCCGGGTTGGCATCTTCGAACTCGGCGGCAACGTCTTCCCAGAAGCCCAGCAGGGGCTCACCCGTTCCGTTGTGCCACCAGGTCAGAACGACCTCGTCGCCACTGCCCGAACCGCCGTTGCCACCGGTGCCGGGCTCGGCACTCGGGGAGCACGCGGCGAGGGCGCCGATGGTGAGGCCGGAGAGGGCAATTGCCGCCCAGCGCCTCGGTGCTCGTCTGTTCATCTTTGAACCTCTCGAAAGTTTCGGCGTCTATGCCGAAAGTGATGGGGACGGTTTGACTATAGGTCGGTCGCCGTTTGTGGTCAAGCACAACATATTTCGAAGCGGTAACGAGCACCGCACGGCGAGCGCGGGCGCATCGGAGCGACGCGTGAGAATCGCGCGGGCGCATCGCGAGCATCCCGCTGACGGCAGGATGCGCGGGGCGCGTCAGGCGGCGAGGCTCGCTTCCAGCCGCAGCACGTCGGCCGCGTGGCACAGCTCGGTCGCCTCGGTCATCGCGGTGGCGGCACCGCACGCCACACCCGCACGGAATGCGTCGGCGAGGGAGCGACCCTCGGCGAGCCGCAGCACCATGCCGGCAAGGAACGAATCTCCCGCGCCCACCGTCGAGTGCACCTCGATCGGGGGTGGGGTGAGCCGCAGCGTTTCGTCGCGCGTCGCGAGCACCGCGCCGTCGCCGCCCAGGGTCAGCGCCACGACCTCGACGCGCCCGCGCCGCACGAGCTCCTCGGCCGCGGCGATGCGCTCGTCGATGGTCGACAGCGTCGCGCCGACGAGTTCGCCCAACTCGCGCCCACTCGGCTTGATCAGGTACACGCCCTCGTCCAGCGCCGCGGCCAGGGCTTCTCCCGAGGCATCGACGACGACCCGCGCCCCCGAGCCGTGGGCCGCGTGCGTGACCCGCGCGTAGTAATCGTCCGGCACGCCGGGCGCCAACGACCCGCTCGGAACGACGTACCCCCCGTGCCGCGCCGCCGAAACCGTGGCATCGAGGGCGGCCTGCCACTCGGCCTCGCTCAGTTCGGGGCCCTGCAGCACGAAGCGAAACTGCTTGCCCGTCGAGGTCTCGTCGATCGTGATGTTCTCGCGCGTAGACCCGGCGATCGGCACAGCGCGACCCACGATGCCCTCCGCTTCGAGCAGCTGGCGGTACGCCTGCCCGGTCGGACCGCCGACGGCGTAGATGGCGGTGGACTGGCCGCCGAGGCGGGAAATGACGCGGCTGACGTTGACTCCCCCGCCGCCCGGGTCGAGGCGGTTCGGCCCGCAGCGCATTTTGTGCTCGGGCATGACGGTGGCCGTCGACGTGCTCACGTCGAGCGCCGGATTGATCGTCAGCGTCGTGATCGGCAGCGGCGGCGCGGGATGCTCGGACATGCTCCCCAGGCTAGTGACGCGGACGGATGCGCGGCAGGCCCCGACCCCGATGGTCGGACTACTCCGCCCCCACCTCACTGAGCCCCGGCAGCGGCACATCGCGGCTGCGCATGTCTTCGGCGAAGGCGCTCCGCAGGTCATCGTCGACCTCGTCGCGCCCGGCGGCGGCCGCGTCAGCCGCGCTCTCGACACGCGTCGGCCCAACGACCGGCCACAGGCCGGGCAGAGCATCGATCAGCGCGGCGAGTGTCAGGCGGTGCACCGATGTTTCGCGGGCGATTGCGAGGGCGGCGACACGCGGCACCCGCGTCGCTAGCGGTGCGGCCTGGGGGCCGCCGAACGGCGCGTAGGCGAGGAAGGCGATGTCGTTGTCAGCGCAGTACCGGTACTCCTCAAAGTTGTCGACACCCAGCCCCAGGCGGTTCTCGACGGCATTGATGTGCGTGATGGCGCTGACCTGTTCCAGCATTTCGATGCTCGCGTTGGACAGGCCGATCGTCTCGACGACGCCCTCGTCGCGCAGCTCGGCGAGCGTGCGCACCGACTCCTCGATGTCGCGGACTCGGTCGGCGCGGTGCAACAGCAGCAACGACGGCGGAGCCCCAAACACTTCGCGACTAACCTCCGCGTCGTGACGCAACCGTTCGGCGCTTCCGTCGGCGTCCCACGCCGAGGTAGCGATGCGGAAGTGTCCGGCCTTGGTGATGATGGGCAGGCCCGGCCGAGCGTCGCGGGCGACCTTGGCGAGCCGCTCGCCCACCGCCTCATCGTCGACGGTGGCGTAGGCCCGCGCCGTATCGATCGCCACCGCGCCCGCGGCCACGCCCGCGCGCACGACGTCCTCGGCACGCTCGGCGGTCATCCCCTCTTTCAGCACGAGGGAAGCGACGCCCAGCACCACGCCGCGCTCGCCGAGGACCTGCGTCACGGCATCCATGGGGCGAGCCTAGGGGTAGGAGAGCCCGACACGCACCCCCTTGCGGGCAATCCGCCGCCGGAGTAAACCGCGTCGATGGCTTCCCGTCACCCCGCGATCACGGGCGCAATGGCCTCGTCGAGCCACGCGAGCAGTTGCTGCTGTCGCAGGTGGTCATGGGTGATCGGTTCGGCCTCAGTGATCTTTCCGATCTCGACGTAGGCATCGTGCAGGGTCGGATGCACGTCTCCGAGGGCGAGATCGGCGAGGTGCCGGCCGGTAACGCGGGGCACCGTCGCCTTCGGGTGCACGGCCAGCACCGGCATGAGGTACTTCCAGAGCCAGTAGCGGAACGCGGGCATCTCGCGCACGAGCCCCGTACCGACGACGAGACCCGGATCGTAGGTGTTCAGTCGTCGCCCGTCCCCGGCAAGCCGGTCGGCCCATGCGTGCGCCAGCGTGACGAGGGCAAGCTTGCTCGTGGCATACGCGACTCCCCCGTGTTCACGCTCGGTCGCCGTATTCACCGAACCGGTTGCGGGCGGCATCGGTACGGCGAGCTCGGCCGGCGAACGCCACTCGGGGTCGGGAATCAGATTGAAGGAGTAGCGCTTGCCGCGGTGGGTCGATGAGCCAAGAAGGACGACGTGACTACGCGGCGCCAGCCTGTTCTCGAGCGCACGCAGCAGAGCGTGCTGGGCGATGACGTTCACCGCGAAGGTGCGCTCGAAACCCTGAGCGCTGGTGAGCCGGCGACTCATGAACTGCGCCCCGGCGTTGAGCACGAGAGCGTCGAGGGGGCCAACGTGCCCCTCGTCGATGAGTCGGCCAACATCTGCCGCGGCCGTGCGCACGCTGGCAAGGTCGGCGAGATCCAGCCCGACGCCGTGGGCGTCACGACCCGCCGAACGTGCGGCGGCCACGGAATCCGCGAGCGCGCGGGGGTCGCGGCCCAGCAGCACGAGGCGCGGGCGAGCAGGGTTCTCGATGAGGTGCCGCAGGGTGGCGGCTCCGATGCCACTGGTGGGACCGGTGAGAAGCACGGTGGGTCGGGTGATGTCATGAACTGTCATGACACCAGAGTATGTGATGTCAGAAACTGACACAAGAGTAGAGTGGGCCTATGCCCCGCTGGCCCGAAGACACTCGCGAACGCCTGGTCGACGCCGCGATCGCGCTCTTCACGGAGCACGGCTATCCCGCAACGACGATCGATCAGATCGCCGACCGTGCGGGCGTGAGCGCCCGAACCTTCTTTCGTCACTTCGGTGACAAAGAAGAGGTGCTGTTCGCCGACGATGACGCGCTGCTGCCTCTGTTGCTGACGACCATTGCGACGGCCGACAGCGACAACCTCCGGGATGCCGAAACCCTCATGCACCACGCGCTCGGCTCTCTCGCCGACGCGATGGAGCCCGGCCGGGCCACCCTCGCCGCGCGCCAGCGCATTGTCGACTCCGACGTCGCGCTATCGGGCCGCGAACTCGCGAAGCAAGCCCGCTGGCAATCCGCCGTGGCCGACGCACTCATCGACCGCGGCTTTCACACCGACGATGCGGACGTACTCGCCGCGATCGGGTTCGCCCTGTTTCGCCGTGCCCTGCACGCGTGGCTCGCACGCGAGCAGGGCACGCTTCGCGCGCACATTGAGGAGGCGCTACCGCGCATCCGCACCGTCCTGGATGCGCAGCCCCGGTCATCCCGTCACACGGCGTAACAAACGTGGCCGGGGGCAAAACGGCGCGGATACCGTGATCGCATCATGAGCATCCGCCTCTGTTGTTGCTGTTGTCGCTAGCGCGAATCTCCCCCGCTAGACCCCCTCGCGCGCTCTGCGCACCCGCGGCCCCGCCCGCGTCGACAACCCGCAACTTCATGCATAAGGATTAAACCCATGACCTCCGCCGCCCTCCCCATCATCGACCTCTCGCTGCTCGACGGCTCGGCCGACGACCAGGCCCGCTTCCGCGACGAGCTGCGTCGCGCCACCCACGAGGTGGGTTTCTTCTACCTCGTCGGCCACGGCGTCAGCGATGCACAGTTCGCCGAGATGATCGAGCTGTCGAAGCGCTTCTTCGCCCTGCCGGAGGAGGAGAAGCTCGCGATCGAGAACACGCTGAGCCCGCACTTCCGCGGCTACACGCGCGTGGGCGGCGAGCTCACCCTCGGCAAGCAGGACTGGCGCGAGCAGATCGACATCGGCGCCGAGCGCGACGCCGTGCCCGCCGGCGACGGCGTCGAGGACTTTTGGGTGCTTGACGGGCCGAACCTGTGGCCCGAGAACCTCCCCGAGCTGAAGACGGCGGCCCTCGCCTGGATCGATCGCCTCAACGGCATCGGCGCGCGGTTGCTCAGCGCCTGGGCCGAGGCTCTCGGCGCCCCGGCCGACCACTTCGACGCCGCCTTCGGCGAGCGCCCTAGCCCGAACATGAAGATCGTGCGCTACCCCGGCAAGTCGGGCCCTCAGCCCGAGCAGGGCGTCGGCGCCCACAAAGACCTCGGGGTGCTCACTCTGCTCTACGTGGAGGAGGGCAAGGGTGGCCTGCAGGTTGAGAAAGACGGCGAGTGGATCGACGCCCCGCCGGTGCCCGGCGCCTTCGTGGTGAACATCGGCGAGCTGCTCGAGGTCGCGACCGACGGGTACCTGAAGGCGACCCTGCACCGCGTCGTCTCACCGTCCGAGGGCGATGAGCGCATCTCGATCCCGTACTTCCACGGTCCGGCGCTCGACGCCGAGATCCCCCACATCGATCTGCCCGCCGAGCTCGCCGCCGAGGCGCGCGGCGTCACCCTCGATCCGAACAACCCGATCCACGCTGTGTTCGGCCGCAACTGGTTGAAGAGCCGCGTGCGGGCGCACCCGAACGTGGTCGAGGCGCACCACCCGCACCTCGCGGCGAAGTAGCGGATTAGCGCTCGAGCGGGGCGACCCGCTCGAGCGCTTCGGCGAGCCGCGCGAGCGCGGCGTCGTCCAGCGCGCCGAACCTGTCGGCCAGATGCGCGCGCACGGCGGCCTCGAAGTCGCCGATGCGCCCGGTCGCGTCCTCCGTCAGCGTCAGTAGCCGTGAGCGCGCATCATCCGGATGCGCGCGACGCTCGACCAGCGACCTCTCGACGAGCGGGTCCACCAGCTGGGTGACGGCGCCGGCCGTCACGCCCAGCGTCTCGGCAAGCGCCGACGGCGTCATGCCGATGCCTGAGCGCGCGAGCACGAACAGCGCGTCGACCTGCCTGCCCGATAGGCCATCCGCCGCGAAGGGCGATGACCGCATCCGCCTTACCTGCCTCGTGAGCTCGGCAGCGGCCGCGAGGATCCGGCCGATATCGGCGTCACGGTTGCGGGATGCGTCGCTCACCCCGCCAGCCTCTCACGCGCTGACGAACGGCATGCGGCCGACGAACTGACGGTCGTCGATCTGCGTGACGATGAAGTCGGCAAGGTCGTCGCGGCTGATGACGGTGCTCGCATTGACCCCCACCCCGCCGACACGGTGGTGTCCTGTGCCCGGCTTCTCGGTGAGGCGGGGCCCGCGCACGATGGTCCAGTCGAGTCCGCTCCCACGCAGGACCTCGAGGTGCCCTTCGGCGTCGGCAAGCACCTCGCCCTGCAGTCGGCGCAGCAGGAAGGTGATCACGCGGTCAGCGGCCTTGGGTCGGTCGGCCGGGTCGGCGAGCCCCCCTCCAGACAGGGACACGATGCGGACCACGCCCTCCGTCCGCATGGCCTCGACGATGTTCGCCGTGCCGTCTGTTTGCACGCGCGCGGGCGACCCGGCGACGTGGCCGAACACACTCACGACCGCGTCCGCGCCGGCAACGGTCGCGTGCACGGCGGCCGGGTCGAGCACGTCGCCGGTCACGATCGTGAGGTCAGGATGCTCGTGGTCGAGGCGCGCCGGATCACGCACGAGAGCGCGCACGGCGTGTCCAGCATCCAGCAGTCGGGTCAGGACGCGGCGGCCGGTCTTGCCGGTGGCGCCGAAGAGAGCGATCGTCGTCATGCATTTAGTTTAGCAACTAAAGCAAGTGGGCCACGCGCCGTCAGCGCGCCAGGCGTCACGCCCCGATCGTGGTCGCCAGCAGCGTCAGCAGCGGGATGCCCGCCAGCAGATTCAGGGGGAAGGTCACGCCAAGGCTCGCCGACAACGGATACGTCAAGTTCGCGTCAGGGAGCGCGAAGCGAACCGCCGCCGGTGCGGCAATGTAGGACGCGCTGCCGCACAGGATGCCGAGCACCACGGCGCCACCGACCGACATACCGATCGCCGTGGCGGCGAGAACGCCGAGCGACCCCGCGAGCAGCGGGAACACCAGCGCGAACACGATGAGCCCGAATCCTGCCTGCTTCAGCGAGCCCAGGCGGAGTCCCACCTCGAGCCCCAGTGCCAGCAGGAACAGCGTCAGCACGCCGGTGAGCGGGTCGACGAAGAACGGTTGCAGGGGCGCGTACCCCCGTTCGCCGATCGCGGCGCCGACCGCGAGTCCGCCGAGCAGCAGAATGATCGACTTGCCCGCCATGACGTCGCGCAGCGCCCGCCACCCGGTCGAGGCTTCCGCCGAGTGCCGCATCGCCAGCAGTACGCCGATGATGATGCCGGGAATCTCGAGCACGGCAAGAAGGGTGGGTGCGTACCCGGGGTAGCCGAGTCCGGCGAGGTCGAGAAACACGAGAGCCGCCGTAAAGGTGACCAGGGAGGTGGAGCCGTAGTGGGCCGCGATCGAACCGCGATCGAGGGGGCCGAGGGGGGTCGCGACGCGCAGTGCGAGGTAGGCGGCGAACGGAATCACAATGCCCAACGCGAGCGCGAGCAGAATCGGCCCCAGCACCTCGCCCGGATCCGCCGATCGCAGCGCGACGCCTCCCTTGAGACCGATGGCCAGCAGGAGGTAGATCGACACCGACTGCGTGAGCGCATCGGGCACGCGCAGATCGCTCTTCACCACCACGGCGATGATGCCGATCAAGAAGGCCAGCACGGGTGGCGATAGCAGGTTCTGCAGGGCAAGTTCGATGCTCACGTGGTGACCTTCCGAATGATCGGGAGCGTGTCGGGGCGCACATCGCCCGGCCCGAAGTTACATGAATCACAGTTCATGCAAAAGTTCGTGTCCCACAATGACACCTTCCGCGCCAGCCACCCGTAGGCTCGACACCCGTCACCACCACACAAGGAGGCCCCGTGTCGACCCTCGCAGCCCCCGCCATCGATTGGATGCGCGCCCGCGTCTCCGCAGGCCAGCTTCCGACCGCGGTTATCGGTATCGCCACCGCCGACGGAGTCGTGGACATCGCGGCGGCAGGGTCCGATGCTGCGGGAGCCGCGCATCCCGAATCGCGGTACTGCCTGTATTCGGTGACGAAGCCGCTGAGCGGGCTCGCCGCGATGCGTGCCGTCGAGCGCGGCCTGCTCACGGTTGACCAGACGCTCGGCTCGCTCGTGCCGGGCGTGGCGACGCCGCAGGTCACGCTCGGGCAACTGCTCAGTCATACGTCAGGACTCAGCGACGTGTCACTCTCGAGCACGGCGGTGCTTCGCAACGTATTGCTGGCCGCAGAACTCGAGTTCGTGCCCGGCACCGCGCGGCGCTACAACAACATCGCCTGGGAGGGCGTCGCGGCCATGGTGGAGTCGGTGACCGACACCGCGTTCACCGCGCAGATCGAGGCGCTCGCGCGCGACGCAGGGGCCGCGAGCCTGTCGTTCGACGCCTCCGACGCGCGACCCGTCTACGACGCTGACATCGTCGGGCACGACCATGACGCGCTGATGCCACTGCGCCACCCCGCCGGAGGAGCCGTGGCGAGTGTGCACGACCTCCTCGCTATCGGCCAATCGCTGCTGCGCGGCGACGGCCGCACCGTGCGACCAGCAACACTCAGCGCCATGCTGCGCAATCGCACTCAGGGGCTGTACGTGATCGACCCTGATCCGACCAAAACAGACGAAGACTTCGGCCTCGCCTTCAACCTGCCTCGACGTCCCGGGCTGATTGACCACAGCTGGTTCGGGCACGACGGATGGACGTCGACGCAGTTCTGGATATCTCCCGCCGCGGGCGTCGTGCTGGTTCTTCTCACCAACCGCTTCGCCGCGTGGCGCCCGGAGGTCGGGGTCGCCTTCGATCAGCTACGCAACGTGGTCACGACCGCGTTCGGGTAAGCCCCATCCGACGACGCGCATCCATGACGCGGATGACGAGCGTCGACGCCCACAGGATGCTGACCGCCACGATCGCGAGGCTCCAGAGAAGGGTGAGCTGCGCATCCGCGGTGCTGATGCCGACGCCAATCAGCGCGTAGGTGACGGTCAGCCCATAGACGATCGAGCCGCGCGACACGACGGCGAAGAGCACGGCGAGCCCCGCGGCGGCGGCCAGAACGAGAGCCTGCCAGGTGATCCCCCACTCAGTGTCGTACGGCGCACCGGCACCCTGGACAACCGTGCCGATCTGTACGAAGAATGCCATCGACACCCAGCCCGAATACACGCCAATGGTGAGGTACAGCAGGCCGCGCTCGACGACGTTCCACGTCGCGATCTCGTCACGGGCGGCGACCACGCGGCGCCAGGCAACGATGAACGCCACCAGGTAGACGACGAAGACGGCCAGACCAAGCGGATTGTCTTGGCCGAAGGCGGCAGTCGCAAGCCAGAGGGCAAAACCGGCGAAGACGATCGCGAACGGCCCGGCAAGGCGGTCGCGGATGCTCGTAGCCGGCCGGATCGTCGATGGACGCACCTGCGCGATCGCCCACGCGATGCTCGCCACGATGATCAGCCCCCAGATGGCGAACCACGGACCCGGCGGAATGAGCGGAGAGAACTCGGGCCCCGACTCCATCATCTCGTCCGACAACAGGTCGAACAGCAGCGACGACACCGGCTGGCCGATGGCGAGAATGAGGACGGTGTACCGCCAGGCTCGATGCTGGTTAATCGTCATCTCACAAGCCAATCACATCGGCGATCCAGCGCACGGCCGCCTCGGTTCCGCGCTCGTCGTCGGCGAGGGCCGAGATGTGCCCCTCGCCGTCGAGCTCCCACAGGGTCGCCCCCGGGACAGCGTCGGCGAGCCAGCGGGCGTGCGCAACGGGCACAACCCGGTCGTCAGAACCATGCACCACCAGTGTCGGCGCCGTCACGCGCTGAAGGTCGACGCCCCACGGTGCAACGTAGGCGAGGTCGTCGTCGACGATGCCGTCAATTCCCGTCGCGACCGCTGCGGCGGCCACCGTCGCCAACCACGCCCACGAGCCGGCGAGCGCCGCCCAATCACGGAGGCCGAAGTCGATGCCTTCGCCGCCCGACTCCTCGTGCGCCCGTTTGCGGTCCTCACCCTCTAGCGCCGCGCGGAGCGACGCGGAACTGATCGGCCCCATGCCGTCGAACCAGGCCTCAGCGTCCAGGCCCGCCTGCGCCCCAGCGTCGTCGGGCTCGTCGCTGCTCTGACTCCGGTACGGGGCGAGCGAACCGCTCACCGCCACGGCCGAGACTCGGTCGGACAGTTCGGCAGCGCAGGCCAGTGCGTGCGGCCCTCCGCCCGAATGACCGAAGACGGCGAACCGCTCGAGCCCGAGCGCGTCGGCGAGCTGCTCGACGTCGGCGGCCACCGACCCGACGGAGCGCCCACGGTTTCGCGTCGATCCGGCGTAGGCGGGCCGGTCGAACGACACCCAGCGAAGCCCCGCCTTCTTGGCGGCACGCATCAGCGGCTCGGGGGGCGAGCCCACGTTGGGCGTGCCGTGGTGCCAGATGATCGGAAACCGCGACGATCGCCACCCCGTCTCGTAGACGTGCAGAGTGCGCCCGTCGGCGAGCTCGATGTCGCGCTCGCGCACCCGGGTCACGGCAGCGGCCCGAGCAGGTCGGCGGCGACCGCGGCCTGCACGCTCTCGGGGTCGCTCGGGTGGTAGATGCCCGCGAGCACGTCGCGCTGCAGGCGGCTCAGTTCGGCCGTCGAGCGGTAGCCCGCTCCCCCGACCGCGTGCATGCACTGGTCGACCACGTCGCGCGCCGTCTGCACGCAGCGCTGCTTGAGCCCCGTCAGGTCGCGGAACCATCGCAGCCCGCGATCGACCCCGGCGTCGCGGGCTGCGGTGACCGCCTCGAGCTGCGGCGCGAGCGCGTCGAGGGCGATCGCCGCATCCGCGATGCGCCGGCGGATGTCGGGGTCGTGCGCGTACGGCGCCCCGCCGAGCTTCATGCCCGTGCGGGTCTGCGCCGACTCAACGGCGAGCTCGAGCGCGCGGTCGGCGATCCCCGCGTAGACCGCGCCGATGAGCGTCAAGAAGTTGGCGAAGATCGCCAGCGTGTACTGGTCGCCGGGCGACCCCGCGGGCAGGATGCGCGCCACGTGCTCATCGCGGATGATCGCCCCGTCGAGGTGCGTCGTGTGCGACTGGGTGGCGCGCATGCCGAGCGTGTCCCAGTCCGGGGTGACGGTGACGCCGGGCGGTGTCGCGGTCGGGTCGCCCTGCGGGTCGTCGCGCATAAGGAAGCCGTGGACGATAACCGGGTCGCCGCTCTCTCCGCGCGCGGGGTCGGGGTCGTGCCGGGCGAGGGTGCCGAGACGAGTCCACGCGGGCGAGAGGGTGGTGAAGATCTTCATGCCGGTGAGGGCCCAGCCGCCGTCGACCCGGTCGGCCCGGGTGAGCGAGTCGCTCATCACTCGGTCGTTGCCGCGCTCGCTGATTGCGAAGGCGAACACCTCGCCGGCGGCCGCGTCGTCGAGCACCCACTGCAGCGAGTCGTCGCCGGCGGCGGCGAGGTCGCGGGCGACCCCCATCCAGACGAGGTGCATGGTGAGGCCGAGCGCCGTCGCGGGGCCGTGCGCGGCGAGCAGTCGCTGGTCGCGCATCGCCGCCGTCAGGCTGCGCGGGGCGAGGTAGCCGTGGGCGCGCAGCTCGGCGAGGTCGTCGGTGAAGAACGCGTTGTCGCGGTCATACTGCGGCGCCCTCTCCCGGATGCGCGCGAGCATGCCCGCATCGCGGCTCGCGTCGAGCGCGCGGTCGCCTCCGCGAGCATCCAGGATCGGTGCGTCAGCCATGCCGGCAACGCTACTCCGCGCGCCTGGCGGGGCCCCGAGCATCCGTCACACGCTCTCGGCGAACGCTTAACCGCACCGTCGCACGACGGGAGTAGGTTCAGCCCATGGCATTCATCGAGGCCCGCGACCTCGTCAAGACCTACACCCCGAAGGGCGCCCCCGTCGTGCGCGCCCTCGACGGCCTTGACCTCGACGTCGCCCAGGGAACCGTCACCGCACTGCTCGGCCCGAACGGCGCCGGCAAGACCACCACCGTCAAGGTGCTCACCACCCTCATCAAGCCCGACTCCGGCACCGCCGTCATCGACGGCGTCGACGTGCTGCGCGACCCCGACCGGGTGCGGCGCATGATCGGCGCAAGCGGCCAGTACGCCGCCGTCGACGAGAACCTCACCGGCTTCGAGAACCTCATGATGGTCGGCAAGCTCTACCACCTGGGGTCGAAGGTCGCCAGGCAGCGGGCGACCGAACTCATCGAACTGTTCGACCTGGTCGACGCGGCGAACCGGCCGGTGAAGGGGTTCTCGGGCGGCATGCGGCGACGCATCGACCTCGCCGGGGCCCTCGTCATTAACCCGCCCGTGCTGTTTCTGGACGAGCCGACGACCGGCCTCGACCCGCGCAGCCGCCTCGCCCTGTGGGACATCATCGAGTCGCTCGTCGCCGGGGGCACCACCGTGCTGCTCACGACCCAGTACCTCGAAGAGGCCGACCGCCTGGCCGATGCCATTTCGGTGATCGACAACGGCCGCGTCATCGCCAAGGGCACCGCCGACGAGCTGAAGGCCTCGGTCGGCGGCCAGCGCGTCGCCGTCACCCTCGTCAGCGAATCGGATGCTCGTGCTCTGACCGAGATCATGTCTCGCTTCGGATCGGGAGCGCCTGTCGAAGGCGGCGGCGGGCGCACCTTCGTCGTACCCGTCGACAACGGACCCGTCGCGCTGAGCGCGATTGTCGGGGCCGCCGCCGAGCAGGGCATCGCCCTGCACGACGCCGGAATGCGCCGACCCACCCTGGACGACGTCTTCCTCCAACTCACCGGACACACGGCCGAACAGGCCGACGATGCCGAAGGAGCCGCCGCGTGACCGCCGAACTGAATCCCACGAGCGTCGGGGCTACCGCGTCGGGCGGCAGCCGGGGCACAGCCGCCACGCTGCAGCCGCTTCCCGGCAGCGCGATCTCGCGGTTCCTCTCCGACGGGTGGGTGACCACCTGGCGCAACCTGATGAAGATCATCCGGGTGCCCGAGATCCTGCTGTTCAGCCTCATTCAGCCGATCATGTTCGTCCTGCTGTTCACCTACGTGTTCGGCGCCGCGATCGACATCCCCGGCGACGGCTACACGTCCTTCCTCATGGCGGGCATCTTCGCCCAGACCGTGGTCTTCGGCTCGACGTACTCGGGCTCGGCAATGGCGCAAGACCTGAAAGACGGCATCATCGACCGGTTCCGCACGCTGCCGATGAGCGGGGCCGCGGTGCTGGTCGGCCGCACGAACGGCGACCTCGTCATCAATGCGCTGTCGATGACGGTGATGATGGGGACGGGCTTCGTCGTCGGCTGGCGCGTGAACTCGTCGCCGCTCGAGTTCGTCGCCGGCGTGGCCCTGCTGCTGCTGTTCGCTTACGCCTTCTCGTGGGTGATGGCGTTCCTCGGGCTCGCCGTGCGCAGCCCCGAGATCATCAACAACGCCTCGTTCCTCATCCTCTTCCCGCTCACGTTCATCTCGAACGCGTTCGTGCCGAGCGAGAACCTCCCGACGCCCTTGCGCGTCTTCGCCGAGTGGAACCCCGTGTCGGCGCTCGTGCAGTCGGCGCGCGAACTGTTCGGCAATGTGCCTCCCGGCACGGTCGTCGGCGACGCGTGGACGGCGCAGAACCCGATCGCGACGGTGCTGCTCGGCACCGCGGTGATGCTGCTGATCTTCGTGCCGCTGTCGATCAAGCGCTTCCAGACGCTGAGCCGGTAGGGGCTGCCCGCATCCCCCGTCACCCCTTTTCGGCTCCGGCTGTGGTGTTCATGATGCGGCGCTGGAAGATGAAGAACAGCACCACGACGGGGATGCTCA
Organism: Microcella sp.; assembly: GCF_046293215.1. GTDB lineage: Bacteria > Actinomycetota > Actinomycetes > Actinomycetales > Microbacteriaceae > Microcella. The sequence goes on from NZ_JBKBPI010000010.1 coordinate 46,698, forward strand.
TCAGCACGGCCGCGGCCAACTGCAGCGGGAACTGCTTGCCCGCACCCAGCTGTCCCGACACGAGCTGAGCGACACCGACGGTCAGCGTGTTCAGCTCGGGGCTCTGCCGCGCCACGATGAAGTGACCAAGCTCATTCCACGAACCCTGGAAGCTCAGGATGAAGATGGTCACGAGCGCGGGCGTTGCCATGGGCAAGACGACCGACCAGAAACGCCGGAACGTTCCCGCCCCGTCGATCTTCGCCGCCTCCTCGATCGACTCCGGGATCGAGTCGAAGAACTGCTTCATGATGAACACCCCCGCAGCCGTCGACAGCAGCGGGATGATCATGCCGCCGTACGTGTCGTAGAGCCCCAGCTCGCTGAGGATCAGGAAGCGCGGGATCAGCAGCACGACCCCCGGCACCGACAGCACGGCAATGAAGGCGGCGAAGATGACCGTGCGTCCGCGGAACCGCAGGCGCGACAGCGCGTAGCCGGCCATCGAGTCGAACAGCACGCGGCCGACCGTCACGCACACGGCGACCAGCATCGAGTTGCCCGCCCACAGCGCGAAGGGCTCGCGCGTGAACAGGCGCTCGTACGCGGCGAAGGTGATGGTCTGCGGGATCAGGCCGAGCGCATCCTGCGTCGCCTCCGCATCCGTCTTCAGCGAGCCCGAGATGGAGATGAGGAAGGGGTAGATGTAGATCAGCGCCAGGCCGATCAGGATCAGGTAGCCGAGCAGCATGTTGCTGCGCGCCTTCGCCCCGATCTTCTTGCGCCGCTTCGGAGCGACGGCACGCCGACGGTTGGGGGCCGAGGGCACCTCGGGTGCGTGGGCGGTCATCGGATGCCCCCTTCGGTTAGGTTGCGCGCAGACGCCCGCTGTGCAAAGCCCCGCTTCTTCGGCGAGCGCTCACGGAGGATCCACCGTTGGAGCAGCGTCAGCACGATGATGAAGACGAACAGGATGAACGCGATCGCGGCCCCCTGCCCCCATCGGAACTCGTTGAACGACGTCTCGTACGACAGGTATGCGGGCGTCAGGATGCTCGCCCCACCCCCCAACACGTAGATCTGGTCGAACACCTGCCACGACCCGATGAGCCCCAGCGTGAGCACGGTGAACAGCGTCGGTCGCAACATCGGCAGGGTGATGGAGAAGAACTTGCGCAGGGGTTTTGCCCCGTCCATCAAGGCCGCTTCGTCGATCTCGGAGCCGATGTTTTGCAGGGCCGCGAGGAACAGCAGCATGAAGGTGCCGGAGGTGGTGAAGATCGCCAGGATGATGAGCACAGTCATGGCGACCGACGGGCCGGCGAGCCATTCCCACCAGCTAATGCCGAGCATCCCGCCGTCGGCGAGCGCGGAGGGCGGCGTGTCGGCGCCGAACGCGCCGTAGACGATGTGCAGCACGCCGCGGGAGTCGTTCAGCCAGTTCGGGCCTTGCACACCGAAGGCGCGCAGCACCTGGTTCACGGCGCCGGTGCCGAGGAACAGGAACTGGAAGACGATGACGATCGCGACGGAGCTCGTGACCGACGGGAAGTAGAAGGCGGTGCGGAAGAACCCGCGGCCACGCAGCACCGCACGGTTGACCTGCACGGCGAGGAAGAGTGACAGCGCTGTCTGCAGCGGCACGACGAGCAGCACGTAGTAGAGGTTGTTGCGCACTGCTCGACCGAAGTTGCGCTGGGCGAGACCATCCTCGGTCGTGATGGCCGCGTAGTTGTCGGCGCCGACGAAGTTAACGCGCGGGTTCAGGGGCGATTGGAAGCCGTTCCAGTCGCTGAGACTCACCCAGAAGGCGAGCGCGATCGGGATCAGCAGGAACACCGCGGCGATGACTACCGCGGGGGTGACGAAGAGGTAGCCCGCGCGGGCCTCGCCGCGGCGGATTCCTCCGCCGCGACGGGGGCGCGCGCTGGCGCGGGTGGTGGACATCAGCCGCGGGCGCTGTCCAGGGCCGACTGCAGGTTGGCCTGCAGGCTGGCCAGCAGTGCCGACGGGTTGGCGGTCGCGATGTTCTCGAGTTCGGTGTTGAACTCGCTCACCGCGGCGGCGGCGCCGGCGAAGGCGACGGGGCTGACCGCGTAGTCGACACCGGCGACGAAGGCCGCGTTCTCGGGGAACTGGCTCGCGTAGGTGTCCGCACCGGCCGAGGTCGACGGGATCACACCGAACGCCTCAGCGGCGAGCAGCTGCTCCTCCGGCGTCGTGATGAACTCGACGAACGCGACGGCCGAGCCGCGCGTGTCGCTGTCGACCGGCATGCCCCAGCAGGTCGCGAACGAGTACGTCGACGGGCCGCCGGGTCCGGCCGGCAGCTCGACCGAGATGAACTCTCGGTCGGGGAAGTCGTTCGCCATGGCTCCGTTGATCCACGGACCCTCGACGACCATCGCGGCACGGCCGAGGCCGAACGCCTCGCCACCCCATCCGGCCTCGAGGTCGGGCGGGAAGACGAGCGAACCGTCGGCGATGAGACCCTGAAGGTACTCAAGGCCCGCGGCGTTCTCGGGAGTGTCGGCGGTGACGGTGTCGCCGTCGACCAACTGGCCGCCCGCCTGGTTCATGAAGACGCCGACGCGCGCGTACTCACGTCCCATCGACAGGCCGACCTGGTCAGCGTCGGTCAGCGCCTCGGCGACGGTGGCGAGTTCATCCCACGTCGTGGGCACGTCCGCGTCGGTTAACCCCGCGGCCTCCCACGCCTCCGTGTTGATCTGCAGCCCGAGGGTCGAGAAGTCTTTCGGCGCGCAGTAGAACTCGTCGTTGTAGCTGAACTGCTCGACGAGCGCCGGCAAGAAGTCGCCCGCGTTGGCGAGGTCGCCCGCGTACGGCTCAAGGAAGCCCTGGCTGGCGTAGGTCTCAAACTGGTCCCAGGGCAAGTAGAAGAGGTCGGGCGGGTTGTTGCCCGCGAAACCCTGACCCAGCTGCTGGATGAGGTCGTTCGCGACAACGATCTCAACCTCGGTGCCCGTCGCCTCGGTGAATCGGGCGGCGGCCTCCTGGTAGTAGCCGGCTTCAGCCGGTCCCGACGATGCGATGAGCACGCTCAGCGAGTCGCCGCCGTTCGCGCCCGTGCCACCGTTGTCACCGCCGTTGCCCTCGCCGTTCGGCGCGCAGGCGGTTAGAGTGACGGCGAGCGCCCCGGTCAACCCGAGGGCGGTCCATTGTGATGCCTTCACAGTGATTCCTTTCGATGAGTGATTGCCGGAGCCCCTAGGCGCCGGTGATTCCGCCGAGCGCAAGGTGGCTAGACCTGCGCTCGACGAGTCGAGGCACGAGGAGCCGATTCGTCGGCTCCTCGTTGCTGTCTGGATTCGGCCGCACCTGGCCGCCGCTTTCGCCGAAGAGCAGCTCAAGAGCTGCCGCAACGACCTCGTCCAGCGGCTGGTCGATGCTCGAGAGGCCGACGGCACTGGCGACCGGGGTGTTGTCGAAGCCCACGATGGGTAGGTCGGGTCGACCGGCAGCAGTGGCGGCCATCAGTGCACCCAGGGCGAGGGAGTCGCTCGCGCAGACGATCGCGTCGGGCGCGGTCGAGCCACTCAACAGGTCGCGGGCGAGTGCCGCGCCCTGGTCGACGCCGTCCTCTGTCGAGCGCGAGAGCGCAGCCCGGGTCACCCCGTCGAGTCCGCACGCCTCGGACCAGCCGGCGCGTCGCTCATCTCCGGTTCCCGACGGGCTCGGCCAGCCGATCCACGCAACGCGCTCGGCACCGGATGCTCGCAGCCGGTTGACGGCGTCGCGAACGCCCGCGCGCCCGTCAACGTCGACCCACCGGTGCCGCGGGTCGGTGAGATCGCCACCCCAGGGCCGACCAAAGGAGACGAACGGCACGGCGTGGTCGATCAACCACTGTTGGCGAACGTCGCCGTGCACGGTACCGATGAGCACGAACGCATCGACATCGGAACCGTCATGCAGGCGGCGAATATGGGCGAGCTCGTCTTCTGGCCCATCGGCGGTGAAGATCATGACCCGCAGGTCGCGGGCGTCGGCCTGTTCGGCCAGCTTGTGCACGAAGCGGTCGAGCACCGCGCCCGAGATGCCATCGCGCAGCGGATCGAGCCGAATGCCGATCGTCGAAGACCGCCGCGTGCGTAACCTCCGCGCCGAGGCGTGCGGGCGGTAGCCGAGATCGGCGATCGCCCGCTCGACGCGCTCTCGAGTGGTCTCGCGCACGATGGCGGGGCTGTTAAGCACGTTCGAGACGGTCTGGCGAGAGACTCCCGCCGCCTGCGCGACGTCATCGACGGTCGGCATGCGTCCCACGTGCGCCCCCTTTGGCCCAGTGCTCGGATCGAATCAGCGATCGGATGTTCGTGATGAGAACGTGAATTGGATCGATCATTTTGATCGTTCTAATTCTTCGGTAGTGTGTCCCACACCAGACGCCGGTGTCAAGCCCTCGGCCCCCCACCGGCCCGACCATTGGCCCCCGGATCCGAGGAGCAGACTCGCCGTGACCCCTCCCCGCCAACCGCTGCTGCACGACGCCCTCACGGTCTTGCGCGCACCCACGCAGGTCTGGTCCGCCCCGTCCGGCGCCATGGGCGCCGCCCCGATCCACGGTGTGTACCTGGCCGACGTGCGCATCGTGCGCGGTCTCGAACTCTCAGTGGGCGGTGCGGTGCCCGAGCACATCGCGACGGGGGCCCCGAGCGCCAGTGAGGCGTGCATCCAGTTCCTGCTGCGCGATCTCGACGACCCCACCCCCGACCCGGGCGTGCGGCTCGACATCACCCGTACCGTCGACGCAAACGGCATGACCGAAACCCTGCGGCTCAGCTCCCGCCAGCCGCACGAGCTCACCACCCGCATACGCGTCGCGCTCACAGCCGACGCGAGCCTCATGGAATCGATCAAGCAGGGCCGTCCCGAGCACGCTGCCGTCGCGCCCGTCGTGACCAACGGTGTCGCGACGTGGTCGGGCGAGAGCGTCGACGTATGCCTCTCGAGCGACGGCTTCGCGCTCGCGGCGGCCGACGGCTCGATCACCCTCACCGCCGACATCACCGTGCCGGCCCGGGGCGAGACCACGCTGAGCTGGCGGCTCGATGCGTCAGACCGCATCGCCGCCGTGCGCGGGGCCGACGGACCGGCGCCGTGGTCGACTCCCGACATCGCCGCCGGTGACGCGCGCCTGGCACGCTGGGTCGCCCAGTCGTTGACCGACCTCGACGCCCTCCGCATGACGACGACCTCGCGGCCCGATCAGCAATTCCTCGCCGCCGGAGCTCCCTGGTTCTTCACCCTGTTCGGGCGCGACTCGCTGTGGGCGGCCCGCTTCCTCCTGCCCCTGGGCACCGGGCTCGCGGCTGACACGCTGCGCGTGCTCGCCGGTCTGCAGGGAACCGCAATGGTCGACGACACGGCAGAGGAACCCGGCAAGATCATGCACGAGTTGCGGCGCCAGACGCTCGTGGTGGACGACGCGACCTCGCTGCCCCCGCTGTACTACGGCACGGTCGATGCGACCGCTTTGTGGATCTGCCTGCTGCACGATGCCTGGCGCTGGGGTATGCCCGACGACGACGTCCGCGCGCTGCTGCCGTCGCTCGAGCGCGCCCTCGAGTGGATGCGCGACCACGGGGACGCCGATGGCGACGGGCTGCTCGAGTACGTTGATCGCTCCGGCCACGGCCTGGCAAATCAGGGGTGGAAAGACTCGGGCGACAGTGTGCAGTGGCGCGATGGCAGCCTGGCCGATGGCCCGATCGCGCTGTGCGAGGTGCAGGCGTACGCCTACGAGGCCGCCATGCACGGCGCCGAGCTACTCGACGCGTTTGGGCGCGACGGCGGCGACACCTGGCGCGCCTGGGCCACCGAACTGAAGCGGCTCTTCCACGACACGTTCTGGATCACCGACCCCGCCCTCACGGGCGACCTCGGCCCCTACCCGGCGATCGCGCTGGATGCTCACAAGCGCCCCGTCGACACGGTCACGTCGAACATCGGCCACCTTCTCGGAACGGGTCTGCTCGACGCCGAGCAGAGCGCACTCATCGCGCGCCGGCTTGCCGACCCGGCCATGAGCTCGGGCTATGGCCTGCGCACCATGGCCACTGACTCGGGCGGCTACTGGCCGCTCAGCTACCACGGCGGCGCGGTCTGGACCCACGACACCGCAATCGCCGTACTCGGGCTGGCCCGCGATGGTCACGCCGCCGAGGCGGCGGAGCTCATCTCGGGCCTGCTGCGCGCCGCCGAAGGCTTCGCCTACCGGGTGCCCGAACTGCACTCCGGCGACGGTCTCGACCAGGTGGCCTCCCCCGTGCCGTACCCGGCGGCCTGTCGGCCCCAAGCCTGGTCGGCCGCGTCCGCCGTCGCCGTGCTGCAGGCCGTCCTCGGCATGGAGCCGGCAGAGGACGGGGCTGTGACCGTGCGACCCCTCGACGTCGCCGGCGCCGTGCGCGTTGACGGGGTGATGCGGGGCAGCCAGCGCCTGCGCGTGGACAGCTCTGGGGCGGTCACCGCCTCCTGAGCCGCCCCTGGCTCCTTCCTGGGCGTCCCCTGATTTTGGTGACGAAGCGCGGGCGTAATGCGTCTGACTAGAAGACGCGCGTTCGGCCCGATCACCGGCGCGCGGGAAGGAGAAGCATGAACAGGAACGTCCTCATCGTCGGTGGTACGGCGGTCGCCGCGTACGTGTTGGGAACGCGCGCGAACCGCCCGACGCTCGCCGAACATCCCGAGACGCTGCGCCATCAGGTCGAGCGTCTCTGGACGGATCCGCAGGCGAAGAAGCGCCGTGCGAAGTTCCGCAAGCAGCGGGCGAAGGATGCGCGCGCCGCGAAGAAGGCGCTGCAAAAGCAGACCGCGAAGGCCCGCAAGAACATCGGTAAGCGCGCCGATCGCGCCGCGAAGAAGGTGCGCTCGGCGGTCGCCTCGTAGCGACTCAGCGCCACCCACCCGATCACATGACACGACAAGGAGACCCAGGATGAACGAGCAGCTGAAGAAGACCACGGACGACCTGATTGACGCTGGCCGAGACGCCGTGCGCGACGGCGAGAACGTTGTCGGCGATGCGGTCGACGACCACCGCGACGAGCCCCTCGTCATGCGCGAGGCCCGCAAGGTAGGCCGCCGCGTCGACCAGTACCGCGAGGACTACCCGACCGCGTTCGGCGTGGCCGTGGGCGCCGTGGCAGTCGCGCTCGTCGGCGTGCTCGTCGGCGTCGTCGCGGGTCGACGCTAGGAGCGCACCCGCACCACACGCACGATCAGCGCCGAGGTCAGGCGAGCGCGGCGGCGAGCGATCGCACGCCGCGCTCGACCTCGGCGAAGGTCGTGCTGAGCGGCGACAGCCCGATGCGCACCCCGCTCGGGTGCCGGAAGTCGGGAATCACGCCCTCGCCCCACAGCGTCTGCACCGCCCGCGCCGAGGTCGGGTGGTCGACCGTGATGTGGGAACCACGGCGCGCGGCGTCCCTCGGCGAGGCGAGGCGAGCATCCGGAATGAGCTCGTCGATCAGCTCGATCGCGAACGAGGTGAGCGCCACCGACTTCTCGCGAATCGCCGCGATGCCGGCGCGCTCGATCAGCGACAGCATGTCGGCGAGCGGCACCATGCCGACGATCGGCGGCGTTCCGCTCACGAGCCGGCGGATGCCCATCGCCGGCTCGTAGCCGCGTGTCATCGCGAACGGCTCGCGCGCGCCCAGCCAGCCCGGAATCGGGTTGACCAGCTGCTCCTGGTGCCGCGCCGCGACGTACGCCCAGGCGGGCGCCCCGGGCCCGCCGTTCAGGTACTTGTACGAGCATCCGACCGCCATGTCGACGCCCCACGCGTCGAGCTCGAGCGGCACCGAGCCGACAGCGTGCGAGCAGTCCCAGATCATGAGCGCGCCGTGCGACTGCACCACGCCGGTGACCGCCGGCATGTCGGCCCACCATGCGCTGCGGTAGGCGACGCCGCTGAACAGTGCCGCGGCCGTGCGCTCGCTGACGTGCTCGGCGGCCAGCTCGGGCGTGATTCCGCCGTCGTGCGGCGCGCTCACCCAGCGCACCGTGAGCCCCTGGTCAGCCGCCACCTTCTCGACGATGAAGCGGTCGGTTGGGAACTCATCGCCGAGGATCGCGAGTTCGGTGCGGCCCGGACGCATCGCAACGGATGCGCGCAGCACCTTGTAGATCATGATCGTCGTCGAGTCGCCCACGATGGTCTGGCCGGCGGCCGCGCCCAGGCACGCTGCACCGATGCGGTCGCCTAGTTCTTCGGCGCGGACGAGCCACTGTTCATCCCAGCCGCGAATCAGCCAGTCACCCCACTCGCGTTCGACGAGGCGTCTCATGCTCTCGAGGGTGCGGGCGAGCGGGCGGCCCAGAGAGTTCCCATCCAGGTAAGCGACGAGGTCAGCGCCGGGAAGAAAGTGCTGTGTGAGCGGAGCAAGCGGGTCGCCGTCGTCGAGGTCGCGTGAGCGGTTGCGGAGTCGAGCGTCGTCGATCATGGCGTGAGCCTAGTCGCGCGCGCCCGCAGCTATAGGTATGATGAATCGTCATCGGCCACTGGCGATCGGGGGTGCTCATGATCAGTGCACCACCGCTGACGCCTCTGCCTACGGTGTGTGCCGACGACGAGCTCGGAACGCTGCTCGCTCGGCAGGAGCTTTCCGGGTGGACCGACATCACGGTTCGCATCCTTCGCCCATTCAGTTGGGATGCGAAGCACCGAGGGCTGACCGTCGTGACATTGCCCGTCGCCGAGAACACGGATCGGCTGCTTGTGTGCGGTCCATACGCAACGGCAGATGCCGCCGCGTGGAACGTGGACAGAACCTGGCGGGTGCCCTTCCCGAACGATCCGACGACGGATGCAGTGGCCTATCTCGCGCTCGGAACTCCCCCGGCAGTGGCGGATCGCTTCCAGGATTGCGCCGGATGGTTCACGATTGCTGCCCGAAACGCCGAGGGCCACCCGGTCGCCCTGGCCGCCGCGGTCGACCGCAGCGACACCCTCGTACTGCGCGTCAGTGGCGACCGCGACCACGCTCGTCTCGACCTGATTGCCCCCGCGGCGGTGGCCGAACCACGCGCGGTCCGAGCCCGCCCCGTTCACCCACGCCTGCACGTGGCCCACACCAATGGCGGTCACGACAGCGCTCACGCCTTCCTGCGTACGGCACTCAGCGCGGTGATTCCGACCGCGCACCGGGACGCTTCGACGCCCCTCATCGCCGATACCTGGGGTTTTGGCACCGCGATCACCGGCGACATCGTCGATGACTTCATCAGCGCGGCCGCTGACCTCGGCGCCGATATCGTCACCCTCGACAAAGGTTGGTCGGCGGCCGTGGGCGACTGGGAAGCCAGCTCGGCATACCCGGCCGGAATCGCCGGAATCGCTCAGTCCCTGGCGGATCGTGGCATGCAGCTCGGACTGTGGCTCGGGGTCGGCAACGCGGACCCCTGGTCGCGGATCGCGCACGAACATCCAGAGTGGATCGCTCAGTGGCGCGGCGTTCAGCAAACAGTGTCTCACCGAACCCATCAACTGTGCATTGGGCACGAGGCGGTGCGTCACGCGATCGCCGAGGCGATCGACCGCCTGGTCGCCGACGGGCTGGCATGGATCCTCCACGACTTCGAAACGATCAGCCGGTGCGACGCTGCGCACCACGATCACGACCCGGGCGACGGTGAACACGACGCGGTGACCGGCTGGTACGAACTGCTGCGCGGCGTTCGCGCTCGCCATCCACACGTGCGCATCGAGAATTGTTGGAACGGCGCCCGCCCGCTCGACCTCCAGATGATCGCCCACCACGACACAACAATCGGAGACGATTGGTGCGACACCGAGCACGCCATCACCGCCAAGCTCGGGCTCGGTCACTACCTGCCGGCGTCATGGTGCAGCGCCTACATGGCTGACGAAGTGGGTCGTCCCGACCGTGCAGCTCTCGCCGTCTTCGCAGTGGGGGGGCCATGGGTACTCATGGGCAATCTCGCCGCCTGGGATGACGAGCAACGCGCCCGAGCATCGCGAGCGATCGCCACGTACCGCCACTGGTCACCCCGGCTGTCACGACTGTACGTGGAGGCATCACCCATTGACGGCGACGGTGGTGACCGCCTGCCGCCCGCGGTGCAGGGAATTCAGCTGCGAGATGGCGCGGAGATGGTCGTCGCAATCGTGGTCGGTGCTGACGGTGTCGGGAAACACGCCGAGTGGACTGCTCCCGACGGCTCGACGGTGCTGGCATTCGTCGACGAGTTCACGGGAGAGGCGCGCCGCTGGGACCCGGAGGTCGCGCCTATGCGCATCTCGATCCCGACCGATGAACCGGACGGCCACCTGTGGAGCCTCAGACTCGGCCTGACGAAGCCGGTTACGGCCTGAGCTACGCGGCCGCGAATGCGAGGCCGGGGCGTTGCACCGCGAGGCGCAGCTCTTCGCCCACCTGGGGCAGTTCGACGGCCGGCAACCGCATGCGTACCCGCGGCCCCGTGACGAGGTCGCACGTCAGCATCGCGTCGTGGCCGGCGTATGAGATGCCCGACACCCGGGCGTCGGCGCCGGCAGCGGCCCGCGCGAGCAGGTCGGGGCGGGGAACGATCCACTCGGGCCTCAGCATGAGTCGCACGCGCTCACCGTCGCGGGGGTCGAAGCCCACGGCGGCAGCTTCGACCGAGCCGAGAGCGCACGACACGCGGCCCTGCCGCCACTCACCCTCCAGCTCGACAACGTCGCCCACGAACTGAGCCACCCAGTCGCTCGCCGGCTGCTGGTACACCTCTTCCGGTGTCCCAAACTGCTCGAGGCGGCCGTCTCGGATGACGGCGACGCGGTCGGCGAGAGTCAGTGCTTCTTCTTGGTCGTGGGTGACGAGCAGCGAGGTGGTGCCCTGCTGGCGCAACAGCTCGGCCACCTCACGCCGGAGCCCCACGCGCAGCTGCGTGTCGAGCGCCGCGAAGGGCTCGTCGAGCAGAAGCACATCGGGCCGGGGTGCGAGGGCGCGGGCGAGCGCTACGCGCTGAGCCTGGCCGCCCGATAGCTGGTTCGGGGCGCGGCCGATCAGCCCTCCCAAACCCACCAGCTCGGCGAGTTCGGCGATGCGGGCTGAGCGCTCGCGGCCCCGCGCACCCCCGCGTCGGGCACCGCCGCTGAGGGCAAAGCCGATGTTGTCGCCCACGGTGAGGTGCGGGAACAGGGATGCTTCCTGCGGCACCCAGCCCACGCCCCGCTTCTCGGGTGGCACCGTCGCGTTCCGGCTCGACAACTCGCGGTCGCCAACCGATATGCGCCCGGCGCTCAGGGGCAAGAGTCCAGCGATCGCCAGCAGCAGCGTCGTCTTGCCGCACCCCGACGGGCCCAGCACGGCAACAAGTTCGCCCGAGTTGACCCGCAGCGACACGTCGGCGACACCGACCGTCGACCCGTAGTCGACGCTCGCGTTCTCGACGACGAGCTCGCTCACAGCTCCTCCTTGGCGGTGGTGCGCACTCCGGACAAAATCATGGCCGGGACCGCGGCGACGAGCACCAGCAGTGCGGCGTAGGGCGCGGCCGCACCGAACTCGAAGACGACCGTCCTGTTCCACAACTCGGTGGCGAGCGTGTTGATTCCCGTCGGCCGCAGCAGCAGCGTTGCGGGCAATTCTTTCATGGTGGCGATGGCCACCAGCAGCGCCCCGACTCCCACCGCGGGGAGGGCGAGGGGAACAGTGACGCGCCACCAGGCAACGAGCGGGGACGCACCCGTCGTGCGGGCAACGGCGATCAGGCGCGGCGGCACGTCGCCGAGTCCCGCCCGCATCGTGCCAATCGCCTTCGGCATGAAGAGCACGGCGTACGCGAAGACCAGCACCACGACGCTCTGGTACAGCGCCGGCACGACAGCAAGGGCGAAGAAGACGAGTGACAGGCCGACGACGATCCCGGGAAGGGCGTGACCGAGGTAGCCCACCGACTCGATCGCGGTGATGAGGCGGCCACGGTAGCGGGCGGCCAACGCCGCGATGGGCAGCGCGAGAAGCGTCGCCACGATCGCCGCGGCGACGGCCACACCGAGTGTCGCGCCGACGGCCGCCAGGAGGCGCGGCACATCGATCGCGCGCAGCGTGTCGGCCTGCAGCAGGCGCGTCGCCAAGCCGAGCAGCGGCACAGCAACGCCGACGACCGGCGCGACGGCCACGACGGGAAGAAGCGAGAACAGCATCCCTCGCCCGACCGGGCGCGGGCGGACGGCCCGCGCGACCGTGCTCGGCAACTGACGGCGCGCCCCGCGCTCCCCGGCGACGACGACCAACGCCATGACGACGAGCAGCAGCGCAAGGGTCGCCGCCTGAGCGCGATCGAAGCTGGCGGAGTATGCCGAGTTGATTCCCCAGGTCAGAGTCGGGTAGCGCATCATGGCAACGAGCCCGAACTCGCTGAGCGAGTAGAGGGCCACCAGTAGGGATCCGGCAATCGCAGCGGGCTGAATTTGCGGCCAGGTCGCGACGAAAAACGCGCCGATCGGTCCCCGTCCCAGGCTGCGGGCGACGCCCTCCAGGTCACCCGTCGCACTGCGGAGGGCGGCGGCGACCGGAAGGGTGACATAGGGAACGGTCACTGCGGTGAGCAGCAACCAGCTCGGCACAAACCCGCTGAGCGTCGGAATGGACACCAGCCAGCCGTACCCGGCGAGATACGACGGCACGGCGAGGGGAAGCGAGGACACGAGCAGCCACGTACGCGGAAACGGCACGCGGATGCGCGTGAGCACGACGGCGACGGCGGTTCCGAGAACGAGGGCGGAGGCGGTCGTCGCGAGCGCCAAGCTCAGCGTGTTGGCGGCGTACTCGAGCACCCGGCCCCGCGAGAGGGTTTGGATGATCGACTCGATTCCCGTGCCGCCCGCCCGGACGACCAGGTACACCAGCGGGATCGCCGCGGCCGCTGCCGCGATTCCCGCGAGCACGACGAGGCCGACGGGGGGACGCGTGTCCGTTCCCGTCGGCCTCGAGCGCGCGAGTGTAGTCATGGATGTAGTGAAGCACTGCGGGGCTGGGATACGGCAGGGCCGGAAGCCCCGAAAGACACCCGGCCCCGCGTATCCGCGGTGATGGCCCCTAGATCAGGCCAACGCGGGCGAGCATCTCCTGCGTGGTGGACAGGTCGTCGAGATCGCTCAGGTCGAGCTCGGGGTTGAGCAGCGACTCGAGCGGGGGAACACCCTCGGGCTCGGCGATACCCGGCACCAGGGGGTACTCGAAGGTCTGCTCGACGAAGTAGTCCTGGCCCGCCTCCGAGATGAGGTACTCAACGAACGCGAGAGCGGCAGCGTTGTCAGCCGAGCCCGCCATGATGCCGGCGCCGGTCACGTTGACGATCGAACCGGGGTCGCCGGCGTCGAGGTACTTCAGCTGGGCGCGCATGTTGTCGGCGCCGACCTCGGCGGCCTGGCGGTACCAGTAGTAGTGGTTGATGAAACCGGCGTCGACCACGCCCTCGTTGACAGCGGTGAGGATCGCGCCGTTGCCGTCGAAGATTTCCGGGCCGGCCGCCTGAAGGTCGGTCAACCACTGTTCGGCGGCCTCGTCTCCCAGGAGGACGCGGTGGGCGGTGACCGCCGACTGGAAGCTGGCATTGGTGGGCGCCACTCCCAGCGAGCCGTCGAAGGTTCCGTCGACGTAGCCGTCGATCGTGCTGGGCAGCTCGGCCTCGTCGAACTGTTCGCCGTCGTACACGACGACGCGGGCGCGGCCGGTCACGCCGACCCAGCTGCCGTCGGTCGAGGTGAAGCCCTGCGGCACCGCACCGGCGATGTCATCGGGCAGCGGGGCGAAGAGGTCGGCAGCGCTGAGGGCGCCGAGCGCGCCGGCATCCTGCGACAGGAACACGTCGGCCGGAGTCGCCGCGCCCTCTTCCAGCAGCAGGGCGCCGAGTTCCGCGGTGTTGCCGTACCGCACCTCGACGGCGATGCCGGTCTCGGCCGTGAACTGGTCGATGAGGGGCTGCACGAGGGCTTCGTCGCGGCCGGAGTAGAGGGTGAACGAGCCGGCGTCGGCGGGCGGCGCCGTCGTCGGGTCAGCGGGATCGGTGCTGGGGTCCCCCGTGGCACAGCCGGCCATCAGGGCGATGACGGCGGTGAGAGCGGCGGGGGCGATGAGGCGGCGAGCGCGCATGCGAATATCGGCTCCAGAGAAGAGAGGAAGAACCTGGCGGAGACTCCGGCAGGCGGCGCCGACTGTGGCGCCGAGAAGTTAGGTTAGCCTAACCTCGCTCCGGATGCACACCCCGATTTTCAGAACCAGCTCGCGTCCGTCACGATCGACTCGCGAACGCCTCCAGTACGTCGGCCAGCTGATCGACCGCCCAGTCCAGATCGTCGCGCTCGATGACGATCGGCGGAGCCAGGCGAATGGTCGAGCCGTGGGTGTCTTTAGCGAGCACCCCGCGCTCGAGTAGCGCCTCGCACACCTCACGTCCCGTGGCGAGCTGAGGGTCAATGTCGATGCCCGCCCACAGCCCGACGCCGCGCACGGCGAGCAGGCCGTGGCCGACGAGTTCATTCAGGCGGTGCAGCAGGTGCGTGCCGAGTTCGCGAGACCGGCGCTGCATCTCGCCGGTCTCGAGCAGTTCGACGACGGCGAGCCCGACGGCGGCCGCGAGCGGGTTACCGCCAAACGTGCTGCCGTGCTCCCCCGGCCGCACGACGCCGATCACGTCGGCGCGTCCGATGACGGCACTCACGGGCACGATGCCGCCCCCCAGTGCCTTGCCGAGCACGTAGAGGTCGGGAATGATGCCCGCGTTGTCGCACTGGAACGTGGCGCCGGTGCGACCGAGGCCCGACTGAATCTCGTCGGCGATCAGCAGCACGTCGCGCTCATGCGTGATGCGGCGAAGGTTCGGCAGGAACTCCGCGGGCGGCACGATGATGCCGGCCTCGCCCTGGATCGGTTCGACGAGTACCGCGACCGTGCGTTCCGTGATGGCGTCGGCCACAGCATCCGCGTCGCCGTAGGGCACGGTGACGAAACCGGGCGTAAACGGGCCGAAGCCGTCGCGCGCCGCCGCGTCGGACGAGAAGCTGATGATCGTCGTGGTGCGCCCGTGGAAGTTCTCGCTCATCACGATCACCTCGGCCTCGCCGTCGGCGATACCCTTCACCCGGTGCCCCCAGAGGCGCGCCAGCTTGATGGCCGTCTCGACGGCTTCGGCTCCCGTGTTCATGGGCAGCACCATCTCGACGCCGGCGAGCGCCGCGAGCGCCTCGGCGAACGGCCCCAACCGGTCGTTGTGGAAGGCGCGGCTGGTGAGCGTGATGCGCTCGAGCTGGTCGCGCGCGGCCGCCACCAGATCGGGATGCCCGTGGCCGAAATTCACGGCCGAGTACGCGGCGAGGCAGTCCAGGAAGCGTCGGCCGGTGATGTCGGTCACCCAGGCTCCGCTGCCGCTCTCGACCACCACCGGAAGCGGGTGGTAGTTGTGGGCAAGGCGCGCGTCCTCGAGGGCGATCGCGGTGGCCGTGCGGTCGTCGAGGTGCGCGTGCTCCGTGCCGCGATCGTCGCTCACAGCGGTCACCAGCGCAGGTCGAGCGTGCAGCACTTGACGCCGCCACCACCGAGCAACAGCTCGCTCAGGTCGACGCCGATCGGGTTGTAGCCCCGTTCGCGCAGCTGACGGTCGAAGTCCGTCGCGCGGCTGGCGATGACGATGTTGTAGCCGTCACTGTACGAGTTGAGGCCGAGCACCGCGGCGTCTTCCTCCGTGCAGAGGATCGCGTCGGGATACCGCTCGCGCAGCAGGCCGAGCGAGTGCTCGTCGAAGGCGCTCTCGAGGTAGGCGATGTTCTGTCGGCCACCCTCAATGGGCTCGGGGTCGAGCACGGCGATGGCGGTGTCGAGGTGGTAAAAACTGGGGTTGATGAGGTTGAGGCTCAGCACCTCGAGGCCGGTCACCTCGGCGAGTTCGGCGTGGCTGCGGCTGTCGCTGCGGAAGCCCGTGCCAGCGAGAATGACATCGCCGACGAGCAAGAAGTCGCCCTCGCCCTCGTTGGTTTCGACCGGGTCGTGAACGCGGAAGCCGTTGTCGCCAAACCACTGCATGTAGGCAGGGCCCTCCGGCTGGCGCTCGGGGTAGGTGAATTTGGCGCCGTAGGCGACGCCCCCATAGGTGAAGCCGCCGTTCGCGGCGTAGACCATGTCGGGCAGCCCGGCGATGGGGTCGATGAGGTGCACCTCGTGACCGAGCTCGAGGTAGATGTCGTAGAGCTTCTGCCACTGCTGCACCGCGAGGCTCGTGTCCGTCGGGTTCTCGGGGTGCATCCACGGGTTGATCCGGTAGCTGACGGTGAAGTGCTCGGGTCGGCACATCAGCACGGTGCGCTTGGTCGGAATCCGCGAGGTCGTCGCGGGCGTGGTCGCGGGGGCGGGGGTTTGCTCGGTTACGGTCACGCCCTCCAGTCTCACACCTTCGGCGCGTGCGCGTCGGGGACCGTGCGCAATGATCGCGCGTCGCCACGGGCATCCACGCAATGGATGCGCGTAGCCTGACGGCATGGACGCGATCGATTCCCGCATCATCGACCAGCTTCGGCAGAACGCGCGGGCCGGCTACGGCGACATCGGCGACGTGGTCGGGCTCTCGGCGTCGGCCGTGAAGCGCCGCGTCGACCGGCTGGTCGCCGACGGGGTGATTCGCGGGTTCACGGTGCAGGTCGACCCGGCCGTCGAGGGTATGGCCGTCGAGGCGTACGTGGAACTGTTCTGCCGGGGCACCGTCTCGCCGGAAGACCTGCGGCGCCTGCTGTCGGCCGTTCCCGAGGTGGTTGACGCCGGCACGGTGACCGGCGAGGCCGACGCGATTGTGCACATGCGCTCGCGCGACATCCCCTCGCTCGAGGAGGCTCTCGAGCGGGTGCGTGCGGCGCCGAACGTCGACCACACGCGCTCGGCGATCGTGTTCTCGCGGCTCGTGCACCGCGAGTATCCGTAGGGGCCGTCGGCGTCGCATGACTCTCGCGTACACGGCCTGGGGTGACGCCCCGCCGAGCGTTCTGTTGCTGCACGGAATGCTCGGCAGCTCCGACAGCTGGTGGCGCGTCGCCCCCGTACTCGCCGATCGCGGGCACGGCGTTATCGCACTCGACCTCCCCGGCCACGGACGCTCCGCTCCCGACCGCGCGGCGACCGTCGCGCGCGTCGTGGATGCTGTGGTCACCACCTGGCGCTCACTTAGCGACGCTGCGCCCCGCCTCGCGATCGGCCACTCGTACGGCGGCACCGTGCTGGCGGCGGCGCTGCCGTCGCTCACGCCCGAGCGCGCGGTGTTCGTCGACTCGCCGTTCATCAAGCAGGGCGCACACGACGCCGATGAGGCACGCGCCTACTACTCGGAGAGCGTGGCGGCCCGCACGGCTGAGGGGCTTCGCGCGCGGCGCCCCTTCTACTCGGAGCGCGACATCGAGGTGGAGGCTCTCGCCGCCTCGCGCTTTGACGTCGAGACGGCGGTGGCGCTGTCGGCGTCGCCCGGCGACGACTGGACGCCCGACGGCTCGACGCCCGCGCTCATGGTGCGGCCGGCACCGAGCCCCTACATCACCGACGAAGTCGCCGAGGCCCTGCGCGCCCGCGGAATGGCGGTGACCGACGTTCCGGGCGCCGAGCACTCCCTCTGGTACAGCCACTTCGACGAGTTCCTCGCCGCGATCGACGACTGGTATTGACCCGGGCGCCTCGAACGCCCGCCTGTATTGGCAGACGGGCGTTCGCACGCGTTGGGCCAGGCCCCTCGCCAAGGTCAGGCGGTAACCGACTCGCGGGCCGCGCTCGACTCCCGCTCCGACTCGGTCGACGGGCCGCGCTCGACCAGGTACCGCGTGTAGGCGGGCACCGTGAGGAAGGTCGGGAAGACCTCCTGCAGCGCCACCTCGCGGAACACGTCCTCCGCCTCGGCGAGCTTGTGGCCCTCCGGGGTCGGCAGGTCGGCGAGCACCTCGCGCAGCAGGCGCTCCACCAGCTGGCGCGTGATCTGTTCGCCCTCCGCCGTGACCGTGTCCTGGTGGATCCACTGCCACAACTGCGAGCGACTGATCTCGGCCGTCGCCGCATCCTCCATCAGGTTGTCCAGCGCCACCGCCCCGATGCCGCGCAGCCACGCCTCCAAGTAGCGCACGGTGATCGAGATGTTGGCCCGCACACCGGCGAGCGTCACCTCTCCCCCGGCGGACCGGATGTCGAGCAGCTCGCGAGCCGTCACGTGCACGTCGTCGCGCATCCGGTCGAGCTGGTTCGGACGCTCACCGAGCACGCGATCGAACTCGGCACGGGCCACGGGAATCAGATCGGGATGCGCGACCCACGACCCGTCGAACCCGTCGGTGGCCTCGCGGCGCTTGTCGGCGGCGACGCGCTCGAGGGCACGCTCGGTGACCTCGGGGCTGCGGCGGTTCGGGATGAACGCGCTCATTCCACCGATGGCATGTGCGCCCCGCTTGTGGCAGGTCTGCACGAGCAGCTCGGTGTATGCCCGCATGAACGGCAGTGTCATGAGGATGCGGTCCCGGTCGGGCAAGACGAACCACTGGCCACGGCCGCGGTAGTTCTTGATGATCGAGAACACGTAGTCCCAGCGCCCGGCGTTGAGGCCCGCGCAGTGATCGCGCAGTTCGTAGAGAATCTCGTCCATCTCGAACGCGGCCGAGAACGTCTCGATGAGCACCGTCGCGCGAATCGTGCCGTGGGCGAGCCCCAGGCGGTCTTCCGTGAAAGTGAAGATCTCGTTCCAGAGGCGTGCCTCGCGGTGCGACTCGATCTTCGGGAGGTAGAAGTACGGCCCGCGACCCCGGCGCACCAGTTCATGCGCGTTGTGGAATGCATAGAGGCCGAAGTCGACGAGGCTTGCGCTTGCGGCCAGTTGCTGGCCGGTGCGGTCGGCGTGCTCGATGTGCTTCTCGACCAGGTGCCAGCCGCGGGGTCGCATCACGATCGTCGGGGTGCGCTCCGTATCGGTGACCCGGTACTGCTTCCCCTCCGGTGAGGTGAACTCGAGCTGATCGCGGATCGCGTCGAACAGCGAGAGCTGGCCCTCGATGATGTTTGCCCAGGTCGGGCTTGTCGCGTCCTCAAGGTCGGCCAGCCAGACGTTGGCTCCCGAGTTGAGAGCGTTGATCGTCATCTTCGGGTCACACGGGCCCGTGATTTCGATGCGGCGGTCCTCGAGGCCGGGGCCGGCGCCGGCGACGCGCCAGTCAGCATCCTCACGGATCGATGCCGTTTCGGGCACGAAGCCGAGGTCGCGGCCGTTTCCGAGCTCGTAGCGACGCTTCATGCGGTCGGCGAGCCGGTCGTGGCGGGGTCCGGCGAACCGGTCGTGCAGCTCCGCGACGAAGTGCAGAGCCTCAGGGGTGAGGATCTCGTCGTAGCGCGGTCGCATCGCACCGGTGATGGTCAGCGTGCCCAATGTGGTGGGGGTCGTCGTGGTCATGATCGTCTCGTTTCGTCGAGTCGGCGCGCCTCGGGCGCGGATCAGTGGAACTGCTCGGACTCGGTTGATCCCACGAGCGCGAGCGTTGCGCTCGTCGGGTTCAGGGCCGTGGCGATCCGGTCGAAGTAGCCGGTGCCGACCTCGCGCTGGTGGCGCGTGGCCGTGTAGCCGTCGACCTCGGCGGCGAATTCCGCCTCCTGCAGTTCGACGTAGGCGCTCATCTGCCGCTCGTTGTAGCCGCGGGCGAGCTGGAACATGGAGTGGTTGAGGGCGTGGAAGCCGGCGAGCGTGATGAACTGGAACGCGTACCCCATCGCCGATAGCTCGCGCTGGAACTTCGCGATCGTCGCGTCGTCGAGGTGCATCTTCCAGTTGAACGACGGCGAGCAGTTGTACGCCAGGCGCTTGCCCGGGTACTCGCGGTGAATGCTCTCGGCAACGGCGCGGGCGAGCTCGAGGTCGGGCTCGGACGTCTCGACCCAGATCAGGTCGGCGTACTCGGCGTAGGCGTGCGCCCGGCTGAGCACGGCCGGCAGCCCCGGCTCGACCTCGTAGAAGCCTTCCGCGGTGCGCTCGCCGGTGGTGAACTGGCGGTCGCGCTCGTCGACGTCGCTCGTCAGCAGGTTGGCGGCAAGTGAGTCGGTTCGGGCGATGATGACGCTCGGCACGTCGGCGACGTCGGCGGCGAGCCGAGCTGCTTGGAGGGTTCGGATGTGCTGGCTGGTCGGCACGAGCACCTTGCCGCCCATGTGGCCGCATTTCTTCTCACTGGCGAGCTGGTCTTCCCAGTGCACGCCCGCGGCGCCGGCCTCGATCATGCCGTGCATGAGTTCGTAGGCGTTCAGCGGGCCACCGAATCCGGCCTCGGCGTCGGCGACGATCGGCACCATCCACTCCCGCGCGTCCGGTTCGATCTGGCCGGCGCGCAGCAGAGCGTTGTTGATGCGCCGCACGACCGCCGGCACCGAGTTGGCCGGGTAAAGGCTCTGGTCGGGGTAGGTCTGGCCCGAGAGGTTCGCGTCGGCGGCGACCTGCCAGCCGCTCAGGTAGATGGCCTTCAGCCCTGCGCGCACCTGCTGCACGGCCTGGTTGCCGGTGAGGGCGCCGAGCGCGTACGTCCACTCACCGGGGTCGGTGGTGTTCTTCTGGATGAGCTCCCACAGCTGCTCGGCGCCGCGGCGGGCGAGCGTGCGCTCTTCGCGCACCGGGCCGCGCAACTCGATGACGTCGTCGGCCGAGTAGTCGCGGCGGACGCCGTCCCAGCGGGCGTCAGTCTTCCAGCTGGTCTCGAGTTCGGCGGCGGTCTGCGTCTGGTCGCCGGGGCGGGTGGTGCTCATGGGATGCTCCTTCGTCGGTGTTTCTCACGGTCTCGGAAGAACCGTCGGTAGGTCGTGTCATCGACTCTGAGCGAAATCGGGAGCCTCGAACCCAGAAATCTGGACTGAAATAGTTCGCTATTTCAGTTGCGCTGAAGAACCCGCGCTGGCAGGCTCGGCGCATGCTCGAGACCGCGACGACCGGCGACCAGGCTGGTGACGTGACCGATCCGTTGCTGCTGGGCAAGCGCATCCGCCAATTACGCACCGATGCGGGGCTGACGCTCGCCGACGTCGCGGGGGCGGTCGGGGTCGCGCCGTCGCACCTGTCGAGCCTCGAGAACGGCAAACGCGAGGCGAAGCTCAGCGAGCTGCAGACCATCGCTCGCACGGTCGGGGTGGGGCTCGATGCGCTGCTCACCCCGCAGGCGCCCAGCCGACGGGCGGCGCTCGAGATCGCGCTCGAGAAGGCGCAACGGGGGCCACTATTTGCCGGCCTGGGGCTCGCGCCGCTGCCGGTGCGCAAGAGCCTCAGCGATGAGGCAATTGAGACGATCCTCGCCCTGCACGACGAGTTGCAGCGGGTGCACCGCGAGCGAGCGGCGACCCCGGAGGAGGCGCGGCGGGCGAACGCCGAGCTGCGGCGAGCCATGCGCGAGCGCGGCAACTACTTCGGCGAGCTGGAGGCTCAGGCGGCCGCGCTGCTGACGGCCGTTGGTCACGACGGCGGTCCCCTGCCGCAACGCGTCGCCGCCGAGCTGGCGGCGCACCTCGGGTTCTCGCTGCACCACGTGAACGACCTGCCCGCATCGACGCGGTCGGTCACCGACCTCGAGAACGGGCGCATCTATCTGCCCGCGCACCTTCCGCCGGGCCGCGACCCGCGCACCGCGCTGCTGCAGGCCCTCGCCGGGCACGTGCTGGGCCGGCCCGAGCCCGCCGACTACGCCGACTTCCTGCGCCAGCGGGTCGAGACGAACTATCTGGCGGCGGCGCTGCTGATTCCGGAGCGCGACGCGGTCGACTTCCTGACGAGAGCGAAGGCGCGGCGCGAGCTCGCCGTGGAGGACCTGCGTGACGCCTTCGCCGTGTCCTACGAGACGGCGGCGCACCGCTTCACGAACCTCGCCACCGAGCATCTCGGGATTCCGGTGCACTTCTTGAAGGTGTCGACGAACGGGGTGCTGTCGAAGGCGTACGAGAACGACAGCGTGCAGTTTCCGACGGATGCCCTCGGCGCGGTCGAGGGGCAGGTCGTGTGTCGCAAATGGTCGGCCCGCCAGGTGTTCGACGAGCCCGACCGCTTCAGCGCGTACCACCAGTACACGGACAAGCCGACGGGCACGTACTGGTGCACCTCGCGCATCGAGTCGGGGTCGGCGGGCGAGTTCTCGATCTCGGTGGGCACGCCGTTCGCGCACGTGAAGTGGTTCCGCGGCCGGGAGACGGCCCGCCGGGGCGAGTCGACGTGCCCCGATCCGTCGTGCTGCCGGCAGGCGCCCGAGCCGCTCGCCGCCCGCTGGAGCGGGGCCGCCCGGCCGCAGGCGCGCATCCATTCGTCGCTGCTCGCGGCCGTGCCGGCGGACGCGTTCCCCGGCGTTGACCGCGGCGAGGTGTACGGGTTTTTGGAGCGGCACGCGCCGGGCGGGGCGTGACCCCTCTGTGAGAAAACGTCGACGGGTGGGGCGGTCGTGACTACGGTGGGTGGGTGATCGCCACCGAACTTGCCCTCGTCGTCGGCGGGCTTCTCGTTGCAGCAGGCCTCCTCTTTGCGCTTCTTGCGCACGTTCCGGCATACCGCGAGCGGCAGTTGATGCGGCGTTCCGCGCGCGCCGGGCTCGCCGTGCCCGACGACCTGGCGGCGCCGCTGATGCGCCGTCAGCGCTTCGAGGAGCTGGGCGCGGCAGTCGCCCTCGTCGTGTCTGGCGCGGTGGTGGCGGTGAACGCATCGGCGATCGGCATGGTGATGCTCGAACGCCCGGCCGTCGTGTCGCTCGCTGTGCCGCTCATCGCGGTCACGCTGCAGCGGTTCGGGGCGGTGCTGGGTCGGCGTCTGGCCGGGCCGATCCTCCCGGCGGTGCCCGTCGCCGACGCCGAGAGTGGAAACGTTGCCCAGCTCGCGGCCCTCGCGCAGCCCTGGGAGGAACGGTGGGCCTCGGCGTGGATCGTCATTGCTGCTGTGAGCAGCATCGGCACGCTGCTGTATGGGGCGCTCGTGTTGACCGGCGATTCCGGCGTGTTCGTGGCAACGGTCGCCGTAGGCGCCCTCATCATCACCGCAATCGCCGCAACCCTGCTTGTCGCGCGCCGCCGCATGGCTGTGCGCGGGCTGCCGGCGAGTCACACCCCTCAGGCCGACGAGAGCGGCATCGTCGACGAATCGTGGGTCTGGGCGCGGATCCTGGACGCGGAGCGCCTGCGCGAACCTCTCGAGTTCGCCTACGCGGCGACGACCGGCGCCATCGGGATGGTCGTCATCGCGCACGTGTCCCTCACGTCGGCGTCTACCGGCACGGCGGCCGTGATGCTGGGCGTCATCGCACTCGTCATTCTGGTCTCGGGGGGCCGTAGCTCGCTGTTCGTGCCCGCGGAGCGGTACGTGCGCGACCGCGCTCTCGAACCTGCTGCCTAGCACCTCCCTGAGAGCAACGCTCGTGGTCGACATCCGGTCCGATGTCTTTTCGGCACGCTCGTCGGCCCCGTCATCGCCTTCGGTGTCGACGTAATCGCCTGTATCGGCTGGCAGTTCTGGACGACCTTTCAACCGGAGCGTTTCAACGTCGCGACGCATGCCTGTGCCCGGCGCTAGAACCTGACGATCGCGCCACAGACCCGGGAGGCACTCGATCGGCGGTCGACCCCGCGCTGCCAGCTAGGTCGCGCGTTGCCGGGGACATCTGGCTCAACGCCGCCGTGGGTTTCGCGATGCCGATGCTGGCGGTACTCATCGCTATCGTGTCCGCGCGCGAGCCGTCTCGTCACGTGCAGCGCAGCCTCTGGCCGCTGTGCGCCCGCGACGCGCAGTAGCCTCGACCCATGCTGGTCAGGGTCGACGCCGAGGCGGGGGTGCCGCCGTACGAGCAGATTCGCGTGCAGGTGCGCGACGCTGTGCGCTCAGGCAAGCTCGCCGCCGGGGCGAAGCTGCCGACCGTGCGCCGTCTCGCCGATGACCTCGGCCTCGCCGTCAACACGGTCGCCCGCGCCTACCGCGAACTCGAGGGCGACGGGGTGATCGAGACCCGCGGGCGCAACGGCTCGTTCGTGCGCGCGCAGGGTGACGCGAGCGAGCGTGCAGCGCAGGACGCGGCGCGCGCCTACGCCGACACGGTTCGGCG
This sequence comes from Microcella sp., assembly GCF_046293215.1. Classification (GTDB taxonomy): domain Bacteria; phylum Actinomycetota; class Actinomycetes; order Actinomycetales; family Microbacteriaceae; genus Microcella. Next base: position 70,759 of record NZ_JBKBPI010000010.1, read on the forward strand.
CCTCGGCATCGACGATGACTCGGCACGCGCCTACGTCGACGCAGCCCTCCGCGACTGACGCCCACGACGGCCACGACGGCCACGACGGTCACGACGGTCAGACGGTATACACCGTTGTCAGCGCCCTCCAGAGAAGCGGAACGGGTGAAGCGCACTCACGCGTTCCGCTGTTGTGGAAGTCGCTGGGTCCGGCGCATGTCTGCCTGAGCGTGCGTGCCTGGGCGTGCGTGCCTGAGCGTGCCTGCCTGCGCGTGCGTGCCTAAGCGTGCCTGCCTGCGCGTCCCTGCCTGAGCGTGCCTGGCTGGGCGTCCCTGCCTGAGCGTGCCTTCCCGAGCGTGCCTGCCTGGGCGCGCCTGCCTGACACACTCAAGCGTTGGCGCGCCGATTCGCCTCAGCCGGCGCCGCCTAGACCTCCAGCTCCGCGAGCTGCGGATACGGGTTGCCGTAGCGGTGGGCCGTGATCGACACCGCCTGCTCGCGCAGGAACGGCAGCAACTCGACCCGCCCCGCGGTCGTCACGGGGCCCGCCCAGATGGCCACACCCGGATCACCGTCGATCGTGTGGAAAAGCTCGCGCGCAATGTCGGCTCCGGTGCGGCCGGTGCCGGCGACGACACCGTCCGACCCGACGAGGCGGATGCGCTCAGGCAGTTCCGCGCGGACGCGCGCAGCGAACGCGGAATCCGTCTCGACAACGACCCGTGCATCCGGGTCGGTACGCACGGCGGTGTGGAACTCGTCCTCGACGAGCGACAGCAGGGCGGGAGGCAGTGGTACCGAGACGCTCAGCGAAACGGTCGCCCGCGCCCTCGCAGCCGCGGCGAGAACGCGCACGAGGGAGGCGACCGATGCGCCCTCCGCCTGCCGCACCACGACCGATGCCGGCCGGTAGCGCAGCACGTTGCGCTCGACGCCCAGCGCCGATACGTCGCGCGAGACTCCGAACTCGGCCTGCCACGCCTTCTCGTCGCTGATGGCGCCGGCCCGCGCGGCGTCGAAGCCGACGAAGTCCATGCCGGGCTGCGCAGCCTCCAAGACGTGCGCCGCCGCCTCGCCGAGGTGGCGCAGCGACAGGTTCTTCTTCGGCTCACGAGCGACCGGCTGCCACGTGCCAAAGCCGTAGACGTACGAGGGCCCGCCGGCCTTCGTTGACCCGCCGACGCTCGAGCGCTTCCAGCCGCCGAACGGCTGCCGGCGCACGATCGCGCCGGTGATTCCACGGTTGACATAGAGGTTGCCGGCCTCGATGCCCTCCAACCAGGTGTCGACCTCGTCGGCATCGAGCGAGTGCAGCCCGGCGGTGAGGCCAAACGGCGTCGCATTCTGCAGCTCGAGAGCCTCGTCAAGGTCACGGGCACGCATGAGGCCCAGCACGGGGCCGAAGTACTCGGTCAGGTGAGCATCACTGCCGGGCGCGACCCAGCGCTTGACGCCGGGAGTCCACAGCCGGCCGCCGCCATCCAGCGCTCGGGGCTGCACGAGCCACTCTTCGTCTCCCTCGAGCTGGGTCAGGGCACGCAGGAGCTTGCCCTGTGCGGGCTCAATGAGCGGACCGACGACGCTGACCGCGTCGGTCGGCCAGCCCACCTTCATTGTGCGCACCGCGTCAAGAAGCTGCCGCTCAAACCGAGCCGAGTCGGCGACCGACCCGACGAGAATCGCGAGCGACGCGGCCGAACACTTCTGCCCGGCGTGACCGAACGCCGACTTGGCGATGTCGGCCGCGGCGAGGTCGAAGTCCGCCGACGGGGTCACGACGATCGCGTTCTTGCCGCTCGTCTCGGCCAGGATCGGCAGGTCGGGACGCCACGACCGGAACAGCGCCGCCGTCTCAAACGCCCCCGTCAACACCACCCGGTCGACGGCGGGGTGGCTGATGAGCTGTCGTCCCAGCTCGTTTTCCGGCACGTCGACGAGGCGCAACACCTCGCGCGGCACCCCCGCCGCCCACAGCGCGTCGACCATGACGGCCGCGCAGCGCCGCACCTGTGGGGCCGGCTTGATGATGACCGCGCTGCCCGCGGCGAGCGCCGCGAGCACACTGCCGGCGGGAATCGCGACGGGGAAGTTCCACGGCGGGGCGACGACGGTGAGCCGCACAGGCTCGAAGCGCGCCCCCTTCACGCTGTCCACCATCCGCGCGCTTTCGGCGTAGTAGTGGGCGAAGTCGATGGCCTCACTCACTTCAGGGTCGCCCTCGGCGAGCGTCTTGCCCGCCTCGGCCGTCATGACGGCAAGCAGCGCGGCACGGCGTTCGGCCAGTGCGCGACCCGCGGCGTGCAGCACCGTCGCACGGTGCTCGGCACCGGCCGCAGCCCACGTGGATGCGCTGCCCCGCGCATCCGCCATCATTCGTTCCAGCGCCCCCGCGTCGCGAACGGTCGCCTCGGCCAGCACCGCATCGCCGTGCGCGAAGACGGATGCATCGCTCGCCGCCGCCAGGATCTGTCGCCCCCACGCCCGGTTCGCGGGCAGCGACGGATCGGTGTCGGGTTCGTTGGCGAAGCCCTCGTCGACGCCGACTCCGCCCGGCAGCGGGTGCGGCGCATCCGTCGATCGATCTTGCACGCGGTGCACGGGCGGCGCCTCGGGCGCCTGTGCAAGGTCGGCGAGCGAGCGGCGGAACCGCTCTTCTTCTCGCGCGAACATTGTCGCGTCGTCGGCGAGTTCGAAGGCGCCGGAGAGGAAGTTGTCGCTCGAGGCGTTTTCTTCGAGTCGGCGAATCAAGTAGCTGATCGCCGAGTCGAAGTCCCGCGGATGCACGACCGGCGTGTACAGCAGCAGCCCGCCGGCGGTCTCTCGCACGGCGTCGGCCTGCGCGGGTGCCATACCAATGAGCATCTCAACCTCGACCCGGTCGGCCACGCCCCGCTCCTGCGCCAGTTGCAGCGCCCACGCGATGTCGAACAGGTTGTGCCCGGCAACACCGATGCGCACCGCGGAAATCCGCTCAGGGTCGAGCGCGCGATCGATCACGCGCTTGTAGTTGGCGTCGGTGGCCTGCTTGGACGGCAGCACCGCGCACGGCCAATCGTGCACGGCCGCCTCGACCCGCTCCATGGCGAGGTTCGCACCCTTCACCACGCGCACCTTGATGCCCGCACCCCCGGCAGCGCGGCGGGCCAGTGCCCACTCGGTCAGCCGGTCGAGCGCGGGCACCGCCTCGGGAAGGTAGGCCTGCAAGACGATGCCGCCCTCGTACTGCCCGAGACCGGGCCGGTCGAGCAGGCGCGTGAACACCTCGATCGTGAGATCGAGGTCACGGAACTCCTCCATGTCGAGGTTCAGGAAGGTGGGAGTTCCGCCAAACGCGGCGCGCTGGTAGAGCGGCGCAAGCCGCTCGACCACGCGCTCGACCGTTTCGTCGAACGACCACATCGACAGTTGGCTAACGATGGCCGACACCTTGACCGACACGTAATCGACGTCGTCACGGGCGACGAGTTCGTGTAAGCCTTCCAGGCGGCGATCGGCCTCCGCGTCGCCGAGGACGGCTTCGCCGAGCAGGTTGATGTTGAGACGGTCACCGTTCTCACGCAGCGTGCCGAGAGTGCGCGCGAGGCGCTCGGGTGTCGCGTCGATGATGAGGTGCCCGACCATGCCGCGCAGCACGCGCCGAGCGATCGGGATGATCGGCCAGGGCAGCAGCGGAGCGAAGCCGCCGCCGAGCACGATGAGCCCGCGCAGGTACCACGGCAAGAATTTCGGAACCCGTCGGCTGAGTCGCTCGAGCTCGCGAGCGGCGACCCGGAGGTCGTCGGGGCGGGCGACGCGGTCGACGAAGCCGATGGCGAAATCGAGGCCGTCCGGGTCTTGTAGCAGGCCGGCGAGCCGCTCGGCTGCAGGGTCGGCGGCGGCGTTCTGCGTATCGGCAAGCCAGGCGCGAACCTGCTGCACGGCGGCATCAGCGGACGACTCTGCGGTCGACGTCGTAGTCATGCCCTCTACTGTCTCACTCACGACTCTTCGGGTATAGCGGGCGTTTCCGCACAATTTCGTGCGAATATGACGAACAATAGATCGCTTCGAGAAGGGCATCGGGATGCTCGATCCCCGCCGACTGCGCCTGGTGCGCGAGCTGCGCCGCCGCGGCACGGTGCACGAGGTCGCCCGCGCGCTCTCGTACGCCCCGTCGACCGTCTCGCAACAACTCGCCCAATTGGAGCAGGAGGCGGGGACGCCGCTGTTCGAGCGGGTCGGCCGACGCCTGCAACTCACTCCCGCCGGCGAATTGCTCGCCGAGGGAGCCGGTGCCGTGCTCGACGAGCTCGAACGGCTCGAGCAATCGCTCGCTGAGGCGACGGAAGCCCCGAGCGGCACCGTGCGGCTCGCCGTGTTTCAGTCGGCGGCGCTCGGCATCATTCCCCGCGCCCTCACCCTGCTCGCCGACGAGCACCCCGCGATGCGGGTCGAGATCACCCAGCGCGAGCCCGAAAGCGCGCTCGACGAGGTCTGGGCCCGCGAGTTCGACCTCGTGATCGCCGAAGAGTATCCGGCACACTCGGCGCCCCGCCGCGACGAGCTCGACCGGGTGCCGCTGTGCCGAGATGCGCTGCGCCTGGCCACCGCCCCCTCGCCGCCCGCGACCCGTGCGCAGCCTCACCCCATCGCATCCCTCGCTGATACGGCGGCGCTGCCGTGGGTGATGGAGCCGCGCGGTACGGCCAGTCGTCACTTCGCCGAGCAGGTGTGTCGTCGCTCCGGATTCGAGCCCGACGTGCGGTTCGAGACCGCTGACCTGCAGGCACACATCCGGCTGGTGGAGGCCGGGCACGCCGTGGCGCTGCTGCCCGACCTCGTGTGGGGCGAGCGAGCCCCTAGCGTGCGACTCATCGACCTGCCCGAGGCGCCGAGGCGCACCGTATTCACGGCCGCGCGCCGCGCATCCGCGCATCGCCCGGCGATCGTGGCCTGCCGAGACGTGCTCAGCCGCGCCGTCGCATTCCTCCAGTGATCTCCCGAGGCGTGCACAGCATGCCCGCGCCTGCATAGGCTGGCCTCACCGCACCACCGCATTCCAGCACGCAGGAGCTTCCGTGACCACTCGTCGCGACGTCGTCATCATCGGAGGGGGCCACAACGGTCTCGCCGCCGCCGCCTACCTTGCCCGAGCGGGTCTCAGCGTCGAGGTGCTCGAACGCCTCGACACGGTCGGCGGAGCGGCCGTCTCGGCGCAGGCCTTCGCCGGCATCGACGCGCGGCTGAGTCGCTATTCGTACCTGGTCAGCCTGCTGCCGCAGCGCATCATCGACGACCTGGGGCTGTCGATTCGCCTCGCTCCGCGGCGGTACTCGTCGTACACGCCCGTGCCGGGCGGCGAGGGCGGCTTGCTCGTCGACAATCACGACACCGCGGCAACGGACGCGTCGTTCGCCGCGATCGGCGCCCGAAACGACGCGGATGCGTGGCGCACCTTCTACGACGGAACGGCTCGGCTCGCGCGCGCCCTCTTCCCCACCGTCACCGACCCCCTGCTCACCCGCAGCGAGGCGCGGGCCGCGGTCGGCGATGAGGCGCTGTGGAACTCCCTCATTGAGCAGCCCGTCGGCCGCACGATCACCGAAACGTTCGCGAGCGACCTCGTGCGCGGCGTTGCGTACACGGACGCCCTCATCGGCACGTTTGCGTCGAACGACGACGAGACGCTCGCCGCGAATCGCTGCTTCCTGTACCACGTGATCGGCGGGGGAACCGGCGACTGGAACGTTCCCGTCGGCGGCATGGGTGCTGTCACGGGCGAACTCGCTCGCGCGGCGCGCCTCGCCGGCGCAACCCTCACGACGGGCGCCGAGGTGACCGCCCTCGACGACGATCGTGTCGTCAGCTACCGGGTCGGTGACACCGAACATCGCGTCGCCGCCGATCGCGTGCTCGTGGGCGCATCGCCGCGTGAACTGAACCGCCTGCTTGCGGCGGGCCGTGCGAGCGGCGCGAGTGGCGCATCCCCGGTGACCGAGCCTGTGGCCGAGGGCGCCCAGGTGAAGGTGAACCTGCTGCTGTCGCGCCTGCCGCGCCTGAAGGACGCGAGCGTCGCACCCGACGCGGCGTTCGGAGGCACCTTCCACATCAACGAGCTGTTCAGTCAGCTGCAGTCGGCATACGACGCCGCCAGCGCGGGGCGCATTCCCGACCCCATGCCGGCCGAGATCTACTGCCACTCTCTGACGGATCCGACGATTCTCGGGCCCGAGCTCCGGGCGGCGGGCGCGCAGACACTGACCGTTTTCGCACTGCACGCGCCCGATCGACTGCTGACCGCCGAGAACAACGATCGCATGCGCGACGAGCTCCAGGCCGCCGTGCTCGCATCAGTGAACTCGGTGCTCGCGGAGCCCATCGAATCGGTGCTGATGACCGATGCCGCAGGCAACCCCTGCGTCGAGACGAAGACCACGCGCGACCTCGAGGAGGCGCTGCGGCTGCCAGGCGGCAACATCTTCCACGGCGACCTCGCCTGGCCGTGGCTCAACGACGGCGACGATGCCTCCACGGCGGCGGAACGGTGGGGTGTCGCCACCGGCCTGGAGGGCATCTACCTGTGTGGTTCTGGCGCCCGCCGCGGCGGTGCGGTCAGCGCGATCGGCGGTCACAACGCGGCCATGGCGGTGCTCGACGAGCGGAGCGGCACCTGATGATGAGTGCACAGAATGCGCGCGTCGCTCTCGTGACGGGCGCCTCCTCCGGCATCGGCGAGGCCACGGTCGAGCGTCTTTTGGCCCAGGGTTTCATCGTGTACGCCGGCGCCCGCCGCGTCGAGCGCATGGCCGCGATCGAACAGCGCGGCGCCCACACGCTCGCCCTCGACGTCACCGACGACGACAGCATGACGGATGCTGTGGGCCAGATCCTGCGCGAACGCGCGCGCATTGACGTACTCGTCAACAATGCCGGCTACGGCTCGTACGGCTCCGTGGAGGAGGTGCCGCTCGAGGAGGCTCGGCGGCAGTTCGAGGTGAACGTCTTCGGACTGGCTCGCCTCACGCAACTGGTCCTTCCCGGGATGCGCGAGCGCCGCACTGGCCGCATCATCAACGTGTCGTCGATCGGCGGACGCATCTACGAGCCGCTCGGCGCCTGGTACCACGCCACCAAGTTCGCGGTCGAGGGCTTGAGCGACTCGCTGCGGCTCGAGGTGGCCCCCTTCGGGATCGCCGTGACGATCATCCAGCCGGGCCCGATTCGCACCGAGTGGAATTCGATCGCCCGCGACAGCATGACCGCGGTGTCGGGTGAGGGCCCATACGCCGGCGTGGCCCGGCGCATGCGCGCGACGTATGAGCGCATCGACGGCGGCCGCGCGGCGGGCACGCCCGAACAGGTGGCCGAGGCCATCGTGCGCGCGGCGACGGCTCGCAAGCCGAAGACCCGTGAAGCGGTTCCCGCGTCGGCGAAGACCGTCGTCGGCGCCCGGCGCCTGCTCAGCGACCGTGCGATGGACCGGCTCATGAAGCGAGTCCTGACCGGCGACTAAACGGTTACGCCGTCAGCGCGAGCGCACCGGCCAGGGCGGCGCCGAGCGCTCCGGCGACGATCGTCACCGTCGCGGCCGAACGCATCAACGGCCAGGCGGCCCGTCGGTGTCCCGCGCTCGGGGCCAGTGCCGCGAAGACCAGTACTCCGATGGCGAGCACGGCGGCCCCGATCGTCACGAGCGGCTCTCCGACACGGATGCTCGTCACCGCGGCAACGAGCACCACGAGCGCGGCCTGCGCCATGGTGCGCTGCCAGGCAAGACGGGAACGGTCTCGGTCATCGTCGGCGGGGCGGGTCGCGCCGACACTACCGGACACGCTCACCCGGCCCGCTCGATCGCCTCGAAGGCGACGAACGCGGCGAGCAGGAGGGCGACGGCGACGGTTCCGGCGGTCAGCCACGGCAGTGCCGACGGCTTCGGAATCGGCCGGCCGAGTCGCAGCGCGCGCTCACCGGCGCGCCAGTGGCCGAGAGCCCAGGCCGCGAGCACGGCGCCGGCGAGGCTCGACACCGCGGCGATGACGAGCAGCAGCGTCGGCAGCTCACCGAAGCTGACGAGGGTGGCGAGCGCAACGCCGGCCGCAACGAGCGCGAGCGCGGTGCGCATCCACGACAGGGCGGTGCGTTCGTTCGCAAGCGACACCTGCGGGTCGGGGTCCTCACCAACCGAGTAGACCGAGTGCGGACGGCGGTCATCAGTGCTCACGACGGTGACGGTACTCCGCTCACGTCACTGGCCGCGAGGGCTTGACCGCTAGATCTCCCACGTGCTGGGCGCCGGTTCGCGCCGCGTCGGCAATGCCGCGCGCTCACTGCACTCGCGCACCCACTCGGGCAGCGGATGCGCCGCCAGATCTAACCCGAACAGCTCGGCGAGCTCATCCATCGGAACCGTTCCGCCCGACTTCGCCAAGAATCGCGCCTTCACGATCGCGCGGGCGTGAATCTCGCCGCCGCGCACGAAGCGCTGCTCAACGTAGCCGGCCTTGCCGTCCAGGCCGATGATGGCGGTCTCCACCTCGAACCGCTGCCACGGTTCGAGCGACTTCCGATAGGTGATGGTCGATGAGACGACCACCGGGTAGTAGCCGCGCTTCCGCAGCCGAGCCCAGGCGCCCGACCGCGCCATGAGATCGATGCGGGCGAGGTCCATGATCGACAGGTACACGCCGTTGTTCATGTGCATCAGCACGTCGAGGTCGGTCGGCCACACGCGAAACGCGGTGCGCGCGACATCGGTGGGCTGGATTCGCGGCCCGCGTCGGGTGCGGAAGCTCAGCCACAGCAGTCGGAAGAACATGTTCACGCCGCGACCGTAACCCTCTCAGCGTTCACGGTGGTCTTCGATGGTGAGTCGGGCACCGAAGCGTGGCGTCTCGACGCCGCTCGTTTCGATGTATCGCACAACCCGCTGTCGGTGACCGCGGTACGGCTCAAGCAGCCGCATCATCGCGGCGTCGTCGCCCCGCTCGCCCGTAAACCAGTGCGTCACGCCGTGAGCCAGGTGGTAGTCGCCCACGCTCACCGTGTCGGGGTCACCGTGTGAGCGCTGAACAATCTCGGCGACCGTCCACGCACCCACGCCCGGAATCGACCGCAACCCGGCGACGAGCCGAGCGTCGGCACCGGCGCCCCTGCCGATGGTGGCCGTGCGCTGCAGCGCTGGGGCGACCGCGGCGACGCGGCGGATCGTGTCCCGCCGGGCGGGAGTCACCCCCGCGCGATGCCACTCATGATCGGGGATGCGCCGCCAGGCCTCCGCCGTCGGCAGGATGCGCATGCCGGCTGGCGCAGGACCGGGCGCGACCGCGCCATGCGCCCGGATCAGCGTGCGCCACCCTCGCCTCGCCTCCACACCCGTCACCTTCTGCTCCAGCACGGCCGCCACCGCCGCCTCGATCACGATGCCCGTGCGCAGCAGGCGCAGCCCCGGGCGGCGGCGACGCAGTCGCTGCAGGGCCGAGGCTGCCGCGTCACCGGCCGCGGCGCGCTCAACGAGCAGCGCATCGAATGCGGGCCACCCCACGTCGTCGAGGCCCAGCAGTTCGCGCGCGTGCGCGATCGACCAGTCGGCGCCCGGCCCCCAGGCGCGCACGTCGATGCCGTCTGCGGCGCGGGGGCCGATGGCGTGCATCCGAATGGTGGCGGGGCCATCCGGCGTGAGCTGTCCGCGCCAGACCGGGCCGGAGCCACCGCGCTCGCCCTCCCACAGCTGCGTCGGGTCACCCGTGCCGCGACGCAGGGGAAACAGCACCGCGCCGAGCTCGAGTGGCCCCGAGGGGTCAATGAGCTCGGCGCGGTCGCCGACGGGTGCGGTCGTCACGACCGCCACGATGGCACGCTGCTGCTAGAAGGTGCTGTACTCGGTGATCGCCGCGAGCGAGCCGAACAGAGCGATCGACAGAATGACGACGAGCAGGCCGAGCACCATCAGCACCACGCTGATCCAGATCGCGGCGACAGCAAGGCCGTTCTTCATGCCGACCTTCTTCGACTGGTTGAGCGCGATGATGCCAAGAATCAGGCCGAGCAGCTGGAAGAAGAAGGCGCAGATCAGCGCAATGATGCCCAGCGTCTGGCCGGGGTTGACGGCCGGCTGCGCGGGCTGCGAGTAAGCGGGAGGGGGAGCGTCGGTCATGGGGACTCCTGACGGGTGTGGGGGTGGTCAACTACCGGGGCGGTGTTCGATCGCAACCCTACTGAGGAGTTGTCGTGAGGGGTAGTAGGTGAGCATGGGGATTCCGTTCGGTGGCGAACGAGGCGCGGGGTGCATCCGCCGTTTTCGCATCGGTTACCCGCACCCGCTTAGATAGCTGTATGCGTATCGGAATGCTGACCTCCGGCGGCGACGCCCCGGGGCTGAACGCGGTTATCCGCGGGGCCGTTCTCACCGGCACGACCGTGCACGAGCACGAGTACGTGGGCTTCCGTGACGGCTGGAAGGGTCTGGTCGAAAACGACACGATGACCCTCGGCCGACACGAGGTGAAGGGCATCTCGAAGCAGGGTGGCACGATCCTCGGCACCAGCCGCACCAACCCGTTCGAGGGGCGCGGGGGCGTCGACCGCATCAACGAGGTCATGAACGACAACGGCCTGGATGCCCTCATCGCGATCGGCGGGGAAGGCACGCTGGCCGCCGCCAAGCGCCTGACGGACGCGGGCGTGCGCATCGTGGGCGTTCCGAAGACGGTCGACAACGACCTGGATGCGACCGACTACACGTTCGGCTTCGACACCGCCGTCGGTATCGCCACCGAGGCGATGGACCGGCTGCGCACCACCGGTGACGCGCACAACCGATGCATGGTCGCCGAGGTCATGGGGCGGCACGTCGGGTGGATCGCCCTGCACTCGGGCATGGCCGCGGGGGCGCACGCGATCCTGATCCCCGAGCAGCGCACCAGCATGGAGCAGCTCTGCGAGTGGGTGCAGAGCGCCTACGACCGCGGGCGCGCACCGCTGGTGGTCGTCGCTGAGGGATTCACCCTGGAGGGCGACGACGAGCCCCACAACGACCGCGGCCTCGATGCGTTCGGCCGGCCGCGCCTCGGCGGCATCGGCGAGCGCCTCGCTCCGCTGATCGAGGCTCGCACCGGCATCGAGACGCGCGCGACGACGCTCGGCCACATCCAGCGCGGTGGTACCCCGAGTGCGTACGACCGGGTACTCGCCACCCGCCTCGGCATGGCCGCGGTGCGCGCCGTCAACGGCCACCGCTGGGGCCAGATGGTCGCCCTGCGCGGCACCGACATCGTGTTCGTCCCGTTCGAGGCCGCCCTTGGCTCGCTCAAGACCGTGCCGCAGGAACGCTACGACGAGGCCGCCCTGCTCTTCGGGTAATCCCGCCGCCGACACCGAGCAAAACGAGCCTCATTCGCGTGTCGTTCACAGCCCTTGTTAGGGTTGTCGTTTGTGCCCGCAATCGTGTGCGCGCACAAACGACTGAGGAGAAACGACATGTCCGACGAGATCTTTCAGATCGGCGCGATCGTCATCTATTTCGCGGCGATGCTTGGCATCGGCTTCTACGCCTACAAAAAGACGGATTCCCACGAGGATTATCTGCTCGCCGGGAGGAAGCTTCCGCCCGGCGTCGCCGCCCTCAGTGCGGGGGCATCCGACATGTCCGGGTGGATCATGCTCGGACTGCCGGGAGCGATCTTCGCCTTCGGTTTGATCGAGGGCTGGATCGCGATCGGGCTCACGATCGGCGCCTATCTGAACTGGAAGTTTGTCGCGCCGCGCCTGCGGGCCTACACGCAGCGCTCGCGTAACTCGATCACCGTCCCCAGCTTCTTCGAGAACCGCCTGCGAGACCAGTCGCGCGTACTGCGGATCGCCTCGGGTGTTGTCATCCTCGTCTTCTTCACCTTCTACGTGGCGTCGATGATGGTGGCCGGTGGCGTCTTCTTCGAGCAGTCGTTTGGCTCGACCTATCTGACGGGCATGCTGCTCGTCGCCGGCGTCACCCTCGCTTACACGCTGTTCGGCGGGTTCCTCGGCGCCTCGCTGACCGACGTCGTGCAGGGCGTGATCATGCTGATCGCCCTCATCCTGCTGCCGGTGATGGCCGTGGTGGCGATCGGCGGACTTGGTCCGACCGTCGACGAGCTCAACCGCGTCGCCCCCGACCACCTGTCGTTGCTCGCCGGGTCGGCGCTGACGGGAGCGACGGTCGTGAGCGTCATCTCGGCGCTCGCCTGGGGCCTCGGGTACTTCGGTCAGCCGCACATCATCGTGCGCTTCATGGCCCTGAAAGACGTGCCGGCCGTGAAGCCCGCCCGCCGCATCGGGATGACCTGGATGATCGTGTCGCTGCTCGGCGCCGTCGCGGGCGGCCTCGCCGGGCTCGCATTCTTCTCGAGCCGGGGCATCGAGCTCGGTGACCCCGAGACCGTCATGCTGTTGCTCGCGCAGACGCTGCTGCACCCGCTCGTCGCCGGCCTCGTGCTCGCCGCGGTACTCGCCGCCATTATGAGCACGGTCTCGAGCCAACTCGTCGTCTGCTCGTCCGTTCTCGTCGAAGACCTCTACAAGGTGGTCGCCAAGAAGGAGCCCACGCCCGGGTTCCTCGTCGCCATGGGCCGCGTGTGCGTTCTCGTGGTCGCGGCCGTCGGCGTGCTCATCGCACTGAATCCGGGCGGCACGATCCTTGAGCTGGTCGGTTTCGCGTGGGCGGGCTTCGGCGCCGCGTTCGGGCCGATCGTGCTCTTGTCACTGTTCTGGCGCAAGCTCACCAACTGGGGCGCCCTCGCCGGCATGATCGTCGGCGCGGCCACCGTTTTCATCTGGGATGCCGCCGGCTTCGCCCTGTACGAGATCATCCCGGGCTTCGTCGCGAACATGATCGTCGCGGTCGCCGTCAGCCTCGCAACCTTCCGGTCGAACGCGGAGGTCGAGGAGGAATTCGACGACACCGTCGCGATGACCGCGCCGGTCCGCACGGTCGGCCCCGCCGCGCGGTAGCGCGTCGGCCGCTGAGCGCGTCCGCCCGTCAGGTAATGACGGGCGGATGCGCGTCGTCCGGGTCCATAGCGTATTCCGCCAGGGCGCGCACGAGAGATGAGCTCGAGCGCTCTTCCGCGATGCGGTGAACCGTGAGACCGGCCGCGCGGGCGTCGAACGCGGTGCGCGGGCCGATGCAGACGACGACAGCCTCGCTCGGCAGCGGGCTGAACTGTGCGGCGATCTGGCGGGCCACGCTGCCCGAGCTGACGAGGATCGCGCGGATGCGTCGACCGGCGACATCGGCGATTACTTCAGCGGGCGCGTTGACCCCCACCGTCCGGTATGCGGCAACGAACTCGGCGTCGACGCCGCGCTCCAGCAAACCCTGAAGCAGTGACTGATCCGCAATCTCGGACTGGGGCAGGAGGGCGCGCAGCCCGGCCCCGCCCGGCCACTCGCGAAGGAGGCCGCGGGCCGAATGATCACTCGGCACGAAGTCGACCCGGTAGCCGGCGAGTTGGAGTGCCTGCGCGGTCGTTTCGCCGACCGCCGCGATGCGGGTCGTGTCGGGCGGCCGCACACCGTGGCCGACCAAGACGTCGACCGTGGTGGCGCTCGTGGCGAGCAGCCAGTCGTAGTGACCCTCTCGCAGGCGGCCCAGCGCCGCCGTCAGCAGCTCTGGCTCTTCGGGTCGCGCGAAGTTGATGAGCGGGGCGATGACCGGCTGCGCGCCGAACGATCGCAGCTGGGCCGCGATGCCGTCGCCCCACTTGCCGCCGCGCGGTACGAGCACGCGCCAGCCGAGTAGCGGCTTAATGACGGGCAGCGCAGCGGTCGGCGTGCGCTCGATGGTGGTCCCGTCGCGAAGTGAAGACATCGCCTACCATGATGAACCGCTCTCGCTGGGAACCCAAATCGGCGGGTCGCATGCTGAGGGCCTAGTCGTCGCCGGCAATGGCCCACGCGACCAGGCCGACGACGACCGCGGTCGCCAGCGCAGCCCCGATCAGGTACGGCACGGGGTTGCGCTCGTAGCCGGAGCGCACGCGGCGGCCGAACTCGGCTCCCTTGACGCGCGGGTTCAGTCGGTTATCGATCTCGTTCAGAGTCGCCTCGAGTTCGGCGCGCAGTTCGTCGGCCCGGCGGGCGGGGTTGTCGCTCACGATGTTCCCTTCGACTCTCCGCGCACGACACGAATGTCTTCGGCGATGCTCTCGATCGTCTCGGTCGGTGTCGGCGGCAGCCCTCGCTTCAGCTGGGCAATGCCGATACCGGCGAGAATGCCGGCCAGCAGCAGAATGGCACCCCCCACGATGAGCGCTGCCGCCCAGGCGGGAAGGACGGTCGCGAGCCCCAATACGGCGGCGGCCAGCAGCACGAGGGCGGCGAAGAAGGCGAAGACGCCGGCGCCAACCAGCAGCCCTGCGCCGATGCCTGCCGACTTCAGCTTGCTCGAAACCTCGGCCTTGAGCGACGCAATCTCGGCCTGGATGAGCTCGGTCACAATGCGGGGAATGTCGGCCAGCAGGGCGCCGATCGAGCGCCGGGCTGCACGGGGGGGCACGGGCGGAGTCGACAACGGGTCAGTCATGTCGAAACCCCCGGACTACGACGAGCTCGAGCGTGAACCCGAGCTCTTCGACGTCGTCGAACGCTTGGCGGGCGTCTTGCGCGATGAGGATGAGCTCTTCGTGCTCGATCCCGATGAGGTGCTCGTGGAGCGCCCGGACGATGATGACTCCGACTTGTTCATGACCGTCGTGACAACTTTTTTCGCCCCATCGGCGACGAATTCGGCGACCTCGGGAGCCTTGTCGCGCACATAGCCGTCGACCTTGTCGACCTGCCGCTGCACGCGGGGGTCACCCCAGAATCGGTCGGCCGCCTTCTTGATCTGCTCGTAGCGTTCGCGACCCGCGCGCGTGCCGAGCACGTACCCAACAGCGAGGCCAGTGGCGAACAGGATCTTGCCGCGCATGGTGTCCTCCGTCTCTTCCTCGGCCGGATCGGTCGGCCGAAAACACCTGCCCCAGCGTAGTCGGGGGCTCGTGTGGCGCGCGGGGTTCGTGGAGGCTATTCCCAGACGCTACGGCCGCGCCGCCGCTGCGGCTTTCGCCGCCGGCACCGCTGCCGCAAGAACCCGCTCGACCGCCGCGTCGTCGTGCGCGGCCGACACAAACCACGCCTCATAGACGCTCGGCGGCAGCGAGACGCCGTGCTCGAGCATCGCGTGAAAGTACGGCCCGAAGCGGAATACGTCTTGTGCCTGCGCCTCGGCGTAATTCTGCGGGGCGCTGTCGCGGAAGAAGATCGAGAACTGTGAGCCGGCCCACGCGACCGTGTGGGCGACGCCCTCGGCACTCAGCGCCTCCGACAGACCGTCGGCGATCTCGTGTGCCACGCGGGGCAAATGCTCGTACACCTCGGGGCCGGCGCCGCGCAGCATGGCGGCGCCGGTCGCGACGGCCACGGGGTTCCCGCTGAGGGTTCCCGCCTGGTACACGGGGCCGAGCGGGGCGAGCAGGTCGAGAATCTCGGCGCGGCCGCCCAGGCCAGCGAGCGGCAGCCCGCCGCCGATGATCTTGCCGAAGGTCATGAGGTCAGCCTCGTACGGCACGCCCTCGCGCTCTTCGAGCCCCCACCAGCCAGCAGCGGTCGACCGGAACCCGGTCATGACCTCGTCGACAATGAGCAGAGCGCCGTGCGCGTGCGCGGTGTCGGCGAGTAGCCGGTTGAAGCCCGGCTTCGGCGGCACGACGCCCATGTTGGCGGCCGCCGCTTCGGTGATGACGGCCGCGATGCGGTCGCCATGGGCCGCGAAAACCTCGGCGAGCGCGTCCTCGTCGTTGTAGGGAATCACGATCGTCTGTGCGGCGGTCTCGGGGGTGATGCCCGCCGAGCCCGGAATGCCCAGCGTCGCGATGCCCGAGCCCGCCTCCGACAAGAGCGAGTCGGAGTGCCCGTGGTAGTGCCCGGCGAACTTCACGAGCAGCGGCCGCCCGGTCGCGCCGCGTGCGAGGCGGATCGCCGTCATGGTCGCCTCGGTGCCGGTCGAGACGAGGCGCAGCTTCTCGATGCCGCGTCGCTCGGCGCCATCGGGGCCGGTGAGCGTCAGGCGGTCGAGCACGAGTTCGGCGAGCTCGACCTCGCCGGTCGAGGCGGCGCCGAATCCGAGCCCCTTATCGACGGCCGCGCGGGCGGCCGCGATGACATCGGGATGCGCGTGGCCGAGCAGCGCCGGCCCCCACTGCCCGACAAGGTCGACGTACTCGGTGCCCTCGACGTCGACGACATACGGCCCGTGCCCGCTCGCCAGGAAGACCGGCGTTCCCCCCACCGAGCGGAACGCACGGACGGGCGAGTTCACCCCGCCCGGTGTGACAGCGAGCGCCCGCTCGAACGCTTCGGCGTTAGTGGTCGGGGTGCGGCCCGAGATGAAGCGGGTCATGACAGAAGTCCCTTCTGGGCCAGGTCGAGCGCGGCGTACGACAGCACGGCGTCCGCCCCGGCGCGGCGAATCGAGAGGAGCGCCTCGAGCTGTGCGCGGTCGCCATCGAGCCACCCGTTCTGCGCCGCGGCGGCGATCATCGCGTACTCACCCGACACCATGTACGCCCACACGGGCACGGTCGAGAGGTCGGCAACCTGGCGCAGCACGTCGAGGTAGGCGAGCGCGGGTTTCACCATGACGACGTCGGCGCCCTCGTCGAGGTCAATGAGCGCCTCGCGCACGCCCTCGCGCCCGTTCGCCGGGTCGAGTTGGTAGGTGCGGCGGTCGCCCGTGAGTTGCGAGTCGACGGCGTCGCGGAACGGCCCGTAGAACGCCGAGGCGTACTTCGCCGAGTAGGCCAACAGAGCAACGTCGGTGAATCCAGCGTCGTCGAGCGCGGTGCGCACGGCGGCGGTCTGGCCGTCCATCATGCCGCTCAAGCCGAGCAGCTGCGAGCCGGCCTCCGCCTGGGCGATCGCCATGGCGGTGTAGCGCTCGAGCGAGGCGTCGTTGTCGACGCGGCCCCGTTCATCCAGAACGCCGCAGTGGCCGTGGTCGGTGAACTCGTCGAGGCAGAGATCGGTCTGCACAACCAGCGCGTCGCCCACCTCGGCCGCGATCGCGCGCGTGGCGACGTTGAGGATGCCGTCGGGGTCGGTCGCGCCCGAGCCGACCGCGTCGCGCGTCGCGGGCACGCCGAAGAGCATCACGCCACCGAGCCCCGCCTCGGCCGCCTCGACCGCGATGCGGCGCAGGCTGTCGAGCGAGTGCTGCTCGACCCCGGGCATGGAGCCGATCGGCTGCGGGGCGTCTAGCCCATCGCGCACGAACAGCGGCAGCACGAGGTGCCGCGGGCGCAGCTCGGTCTCGCTGACGAGGCGGCGCATGGCGGCCGACTGCCGGAGGCGTCGGGGGCGGATGCGCGGGGCGAGGTCGCGGGAATCGTTCGTCACGGGGTTCCTCCCAGCGGTGCGAGGTCGGCGGCGCCCTGCTTCAGCAGGTCGTCGACGACGCGCTGGGCGGCGTCCTCCGCCGGGGTTTTCGTGTCTTCGAGGTAGAGGGCGTGTGCGCTCGAGACCCGCTCGCCCGTCTCGGGTGAGTAGACCCGCGCCGAGAGGAAGAGCATGCCGCCGTCGATGAAGGCGTGCGCGCCGAGCGGGGCCGAGCAGCCGGCCTCGAGCAGGCGCAGCACCGCGCGCTCGGCGTCGACCGCGACGCGGGTGGCCGTGTGATCCATGCTCTTCAGCGCCGAACGCAGCGGGCCGCGCGCATCCGCACGGGTCTCGACGGCGAGCGCGCCCTGGCCAGGAGCCGTCGGCCAACCGTCGATTCCCAGGTGTTCGGTGATCACGTCCTCCCGGCCGATGCGCTCGAGGCCCGCGGCCGCGAGCACCACGGCATCGAGGTCAGCATCGATCACCGCGCCTGTCTTGGCGGACACTGCGTCGCCCAGCACTCGCCCGATGCGGGTGTCGACGTTGCCCCGCAGGTCGACGATCTCGAGCTCCGGACGGCGCCGGCGCAGCTGGGCGCGCCGCCTGGGCGAGCCCGTGCCAACCTTCGCGCCGTCGGGGAGCTGATCGAGCGTGACCGCGTCCCGCGAGACCAGCGCGTCACGCGCATCCGCCCGTTTCGGCATGGCCGCGATGACGAGTCCGTCGTGCGGGGTGGTCGGCAGGTCTTTCAGCGAGTGCACGACGACGTCGCAGTCGCCCGCGAGCAGGGCCTCGCGCACCGCGGCGACGAACACACCGACGCCGCCCATGCTCGCGAGCGACGCCGTCGACGTGTCGCCGTGGGTCGTGATCGGCACGAGCTCGACCGGCTGGCCCGTGCGGGCCGCGATCGAGTCGGCAACGCGCTGCGACTGCGCCAGCGCGAGGGCGCTTCCGCGAGTGCCGAGCCGGATCGGGGCGGACTCGGCACCACTCACGGCTGCAGGCCCGAGATCGCCGGCTTGAAACCCGCGCGCACGTTCTCGCAGCAGCCCGGCCGGCACACGTCGTACCAGGGCCCGAGGGAGGTCTCGCGCACGCGCTCGCTCGCGGGGGTGCCGTTCAGGCGCTCTTCGATCAGGTCGACGAGCCCGCTCACGTACACGGGGTCAACGCCCGGGGTCGGAACGCGAATGGCCCGGAGGTTGTGCTCCTCACAGGTCTCCATCGCCTCCGTGTCGAGGTCCCACATGACCTCCATGTGGTCGCTCACGAAGCCGACGGGCACCATGACAATCGCGGTCGCGCCGGCGGCGGCGTGGTCGGCAATGGCGTCGTTGATGTCGGGTTCGAGCCACGGCTGGCTCGGGGGGCCCGACCGGCTCTGGTAGACGAGCTGCCACTCGACGTCGGGCAGGTTCGCGTGCTCGTCCTCGGCGCGCAGTTCGGCGAGCGCCTTCGTCATGATCACCTCGCTGACGGCGAGGTGCTGGGCGGCGTAGGCACCGCCCTCGCCCCAGTCCACATCGCGCGGTCCGCTGCGCTCCGCGTCAGTGGTCGGGATGCTGTGGGTCGCGAACAAGACACGCGTCGTCGTCAGGTCGGCGCCCTCCGCGATCAGCGTGCGCAGCGCATCCACAACGCCGGCGACGAACGGCTGCACGAAGCCGGGGGCGTCGAAGAACTGGCCCACCTTGTCGATGCGCACCTCACCCCAGAGGCCCGTCGCGTCGAGAGCCTTCGCGAAGTCTTCGCGGTACTGGCGGCAGCTCGAGAAGCTCGAGTAGGCGCTTGTCGCGAGGCCCAGAATCGTGCGGTGGCCGTCGTCGTAGGCCTTCTGCAGGGCCTCGGGCAGGTACGGGTCCCAGTTGCGGTTGCCCCAGTAGATCGGAATACCGAGGCCGCGGCGGTCGGCCTCGGCCTGCAGGGCGGCCTGCAGCTGGCGGTTCTGCTCGTTGATCGGGCTCACACCGCCGAAGTGGCGGTAGTGGTGCGCGACCTCCTCGAGGCGCTCGTCGGGGATGCCGCGGCCGCGGGTGACGTTGCGCAGGAACGGGATCACGTCGTCCTGGCCCTCGGGGCCACCGAAGCCGGCGAGGATGACGGCGTCGTACGCGACCGGCTCCTCGACGCGACCCGGCAGCGCGTACTTCTGTGCCGTGTCGGTGGCAGCGCGGGCGAACTGCTCGCCCTCGTAGCGGCCCTCGTTGAGATCGACGACGACGGCCTTGCCGTCGGGGCCGAGGCCGTTGTTGGCGATGTTTGATGTGCGCTGTGTCATCGCACTACCTCCAGGATCTGCGCATCGATGTCGGCGCCGGCGCCGAAGCGCTTGCCGGTGAAGAACGGAACCTCCTCGCGCACGTGGCGGCGCGCCTCCGTGTACCGCAGGTCGCGCATCATGTCGACGAGGTCCAACAGATTGTCGCTCTCCAACCCGAGCAACCACTCGTAGTCGTTGAGCGCGAACGCCGCGACGGTGTTGGCGAGCACGCCCGTGAAGGCGCTGCCCTTGCGCCCATGCTCGGCGAGCATCTCGCGGCGCTCGTCGTCGGGCAGCAGGTACCACTCGTACGACCGCACGAAGGGGTAGACGCACAGCCACTCGAGCGGGTCCTTGCCGAGCATGAATGCGGGCGCGTGGCTGCGGCTGAACTCCGCCTGCACGTGCACGCCCATGGCGTTCCAGGTCGGCAGCAGCGTCGACAGCAGCGGAGCGCGACGGAGGGTGCGCATTGCGGCCTGGATCGCTTCGGGGCTATCCCCGTGCATCCAGACCATGATGTCGGCGTCGGCGCGCAGGCCGCTCACGTCGTACAGGCCGCGCACGACGACGTCGGTCTCGGCGACGGCGGCGAGTGCCTCAGCGACGCCCGCGCCGCTCGCCTCGCGATGCGGGTCGCGGCGCAGCACGGCGTACAGGGTGTAGGCGACGGTGTCGGTCATTCGGTGAGCTCCTTCGCGATGCGTTCGGCGTGAGAAATGACGGCGGCGAGTCCAGTTCCAGCGACCTGCTCGCCGACCGTCGGGATGCTCGGGTGCGGTTCCGCGCGCCCGGCGCGCGTCCACGACACGGCCCGGCTGTCGACGAGCCGCCGGTCGTCGATCGCCGTGCCGAGCAGCGCGCTCGCGTCGGCGAGGGCCGTGGCGTCATCGGCGGGTTCGGCGTAGCTGAGGCGCAGCACCTCAAGCCCCTCGGCCTTCTCGCGCAGCCACGGCCACTTCGCGGTGGCGTGGGTGAGGGCGCGGGCGCGCACACGCCCCCCGCGCGCGACGAGCAGGCCGGTGCCGCGGGGGTTCTCGGCGAGCGATGGTGCGTCGACAACGAGGGTGACGAGGTGGGTCGGGGTGACGGTGGACGCCGAGCCGGTGAGGCCCGGCGCGGCGAGGATCAGGCGGCCGCGATCGGTGCGCGATGTCGAACCCGCCCCGGCGAGCATGACCGAGTCAGGTGTCAGCTCCGTGGCCCGCGTCTCGGTGACGATGTCGACGCCCACAGCCTCGAGCCGTGCGGCCAGAGCGTCGGTGAGCGTTCGCATGCCTCCCGTGAGCGACGCGACGAGACTGCCAGCGGGGGCGTTGTCGCGCACGCGGCGCACGGCGCGTGTCAGCGAATCGCCCTGCGCCATGTGCTCGGGAACGCGCCCGAGCGCGCTCAGGGGAACGCGATCGGGATGCTCGGAGTGCACGCCCTCGACGACCGGTGCAACGAGGCGATCCACCACGGCCGTGCCCATGCGCGTACGCACCAGCTCGCCCACGGTGGACGCGGCGGCGCCGCGTGAGGCGGGAATGAGGGGCTCCAGCGCCGCGCGTGCCGCACCGCGCCAGCCGAGCACCGCCGCGACATCGCGCGCCAGCGGAACACTCGGAATTCCGAAGATGCTGGCGGCGGGAAGCGGGCGACTGCGCCCGTCGACCCCGTGCATCCAGGCAGAAAGGGGCGCGGGATTCGCGACGCGATCGCTCAGGCCAAGATCCGACAGAAGATCGGGGATGTCGGTTCCCCGCGTTGCGAAGGCCTCGGCGCCGGCGTCGAGTTCGATGCCGGCAACCGTGTGACCCGTCACCTGGCCGCCGAGTCCGGTGCGCGCCTCGACGAGGCGCACGGCGCGACCCGCCTCGGCGAGTCGAAGCGCGACGAGGAGGCCGGCAATGCCGGCCCCCACCACGATGTCGCGCTCCATACGACTCAGTCGTCGTCGCTGAATTCGCCGTGCACGTACTGCACGATGCGCGTGAGGACGTCGGGGTCAGTCTCGGGGGGAACGCCGTGGCCGAGGTTGACCACGTGGGCGCGGGCAGCGCGACCGCGCAAGAGAACGTCATCGATGTGGGCACGCAGCGCGGGCCACGGTGCGCCCAGCAGTGCAGGGTCGATGTTGCCCTGCACGCTGAAATCATCGCCGAGGATTGCTGCGGCGTCGTCGAGCGGTAGGCGCCAGTCGATGCCGACCGTGTCAACCCCGAGCGCAGCGATGTCGGGCAGGATGCGGTCGGTACCGAGCCCGAAGTGCACCATGGGCACGTCCAGCCCTCGAAGGTGGTCGAGCGCACGCTTCGAGTGCGGGGCAACCCGCCGCCGGTAGTCGTCGCGCGACAGAGAACCCACCCACGAGTCGAACAGCTGCGCGGCGCTCGCGCCGGCCTCGATTTGAGCACGCAAGAACTGACCGGTGATGTCGGCGCACCAGTTGAGCAGACTGGCCCAGGTCTGCGGGTCTGAGCGCATCAGCGTGCGGGCGCGGATCTGGTCCTTCGACGGACCGCCCTCGACAAGGTACGCGGCAAGGGTGAAGGGCGCACCGGCGAAACCGATCAGCGGTGTGTGCCCCAACTCGGCGACGGTGAGCGCAACCGCCTCGCGCACCGGGTCGAGGGCCGCCGGGTCGAGGGGCCGGAGCTTCAGCACGTCGGATGCGGTACGCACGGGACTGTCGAGAACGGGGCCTCGCCCGGCAACGATGCGCACGTCGACCCCAGCCAACAGGACGGGCACGACGATGTCGCTGAAAAAGATGGCGGCGTCGACACTGTGCCGTCGCACCGGCTGCAGGGTGATCTCGCTCGCCATCGTCGGCGTGAGGCATGCCTCGAGCATGTCGCCGCCCGCACGCAACGCGCGATACTCGGGGAGCGACCGGCCCGCCTGCCGCATGAACCAGACAGGCGTACGCTCGGGGCGCTGCCCGCGGTAGGCCCGCACCAGGGGCGCGGCGCTCGTACGGCCGTCGACGAGGGGGTGTGTCGGTGTCAGAGGCACGAGGCTCAGGATAGGCCCCCAGTGTCGCACGAGTCTGACGAGTGCATGAGAGAGAAAGCCCCGGTCACTGAGTGATTTTCGACTGCCGCACCTGAACGGTCACTCATCCAGGTGGGCGTACCATTGCGGTCGTGCTTCTCTGCGTCACCGCGAACCATCGCAACACGCCGTTCGACCTGCTCGAGCGGCTGTCTGTTGACGCCGAGGCCTTGACGGCCCAGGTCGCCGCCGCCCACGCCGCCGTGCGGGGCGCTGTCGGCATCTCCACGTGCAACCGGGTCGAGGTTTACCTCGACATCGATGCTCCCGATCCACTCGCGCGCGAGATCGCGTCCCGGGCCGTGGCCGACGCCCTCGACAGCGTCGCGGGCGTCGGCACGTCAGAAGCCCTGACCACCGCAGAGTTGCTCAACGACGCTCGAGCGATCCACCATCTCTTCTCCGTGTCGGCCGGGCTTGAGTCCGTTGCCGTTGGAGAGGAGGAAATCGCGGGTCAGGTCAAGCGCGCGGCCTCCGTTGCTCGTGAGAGCGGCGCCAGTTCGCCCGCTCTCGACCGAGCCTTCCAGCACGCGATTCGCACGGCGCGGGCGGCCCGCGCCGAGGGTGACGCCAGCCGCACGGGTCGATCCCTCGTCCGTCTCGCACTCGACCTCGTCGGTAGCCGGCTGCGCTCATGGGAGGGCGTCAACGTTTTGCTCGTCGGAACGGGCCAGTACGCCGCGACCACCGTCGCCGCGCTGCGTGAGCGCGGTGCCGACCGCATCCGCGTGTACTCGCCGACGGGGCGCGCCCAGGTTTTCGCCGCCCGCAGCGAGACGGAGCCCACGAACGACCTGGCGCCGTCGCTCGTGTGGGCCGACGTCGTCATCACGTGCACGACTCGCCTGTCGATTGCCGCGGCGGATGTACCCGAGGACGCTCGATTCTTCGCCGTCGATCTGGGGTTGCCGCGCAACATCGACCCCGCGGTCGGCGAGCTTTACGGTGTGACGCTACTCGACTTGGAGACACTGCGCATGCACGCGCCGCTCGTGCACTGGAGCGCCGAGGAGGATGCCCGCGCTGTTGTCGACTCGGCAGCGCACGACTTCGCCTCGCACGCCCAGGTCACACCCGCGATCGTTGCCTTGCGCGAGCATGTGCTGTCACTCGTCGACGACGAGATCGAGCGTGCACGCCGCCGAGGTGACGACGGCCGCACCGAGGAAGCGCTTCGCCACCTCGCCGGCGTCTTGCTCCACACCCCATCGACGCGTGCGCGCGCTCACGCGGCCCGGGGCGAGGCTGATGCGGTCAGCAGCGCCGTGGAGACGCTGTTCGGCATCGAGGTGCAGCGCGCCATGCCGTCATACCCGCACGCGGTCGAGCAGGGCGAGCACGGCGAGGCCGTAGGCCTCGGGAGCTGACACGCTCTCGTAGCGTCGTTCGCTTCCGTCGATGACCGCGGTGACGACGTACGCATCCTCCGTGCGGTCGAGACGTCGGAAGGCGCCCCGCAGAAGGTCGCGGAGCTGATCCTCGCGGGGTAGCCAGAGTGCGTCCTCGACGGCTACGGAGTCGAGCGCCCACTCGGTGGTGCCGTTGAAGCCGAGCACCGTGCCTGTTGGGTAGTGGTGGGGTTCGATGGTGAGGTCGCTCACCGTGAAGATGTCACCGTCGAGTTCGGGCCGGTCGATTTGGAATCGGTCGCCGGATGCGGGGTGCCATGCGAGACCGGCTTCTCGCAGTTCTCGGGCGAGGGCAGTGCTGATCATGTTTGTCACGGTGACAGCACGAACCGGATGCCTCCTGTGCGGAAGCATCCGGTTCGCTAAGGGGTGCGGGTCGGGGGCGGGTGCTGTATTCGGGTCAGCTCCTGACCCCCGACCGCGCGGCGTGGGGTGCTGGGTATTACACCTCCACGCGACGGCGGGTGGCGACGACGCCGATGCCCGTCAGAGTGATGAGCAGAGCCACGATGCCGAGCGTTCCGAGCATGCCGCTCGCGCCAGTGAGGGCAAGAGTCGGCAGGTCCGTCAACACGGGCGGCGCCTCCTCGTCGCACGCCTCCTCGTTGGCCGGCAACACCTGAACAACGACGGTCAGCTCGCTGAAGTCATCGCTGATATCGACCAACGAGACGGTCGGCTCCGAGCCCGGCCCAGTGAATACCGGCGGCTCCGACTCGTTGAACACCGATTCTTCATCAGCAATGAAGAAGAACGTCACCTGTCCGGGAACGGAAGTGTCGGTGCTCTGCAGGCTGGCGTTCGCGCTGTCGGCCACGTTGACCTCGACAGTCTGGGGCAGGTCACACGTCGGTGCCGTGTAGGTAAAGGCAACGCTCGCGGTTCCCAGCGTCGGGAAGTCGAAGTCACACTCTTCACCCGTCAACGCGGGGTCGAGCTCACCATCCAAGGTCAGCGTGAAGCCGTTTTCGTCAACGCCCTCGCCCGCGGGGAAGATGTAGCCGAGCTCGGCAGTGAAGACAACCTCGTAGGAGAGTCCGTTGACAGTCACGTCGGTGCTGAACACGCCGACGGTCTCGAACGATGT
Organism: Microcella sp.; assembly: GCF_046293215.1. Lineage (GTDB taxonomy): Bacteria > Actinomycetota > Actinomycetes > Actinomycetales > Microbacteriaceae > Microcella. Next base: position 95,906 of record NZ_JBKBPI010000010.1, read on the forward strand.
CGGGTCTGCGAGGCTCTGTGCCGAGTCACAAGTGGGATCGATGAAGGCGAGCGCCGCCGACGCCGGCAGCGGCTCTACCTCTTCCTCACACTCTTCACCCGTCAACGCGGGGTCGAGCTCACCATCCAAGGTCAGCGTCAAGCCGGTCTCGTCAACGCCCTCGCCCGCAGGGAAGATGTAGCCAGGCTCGGCAGTGAAGACAACCTCGTAGGAGAGTCCGTTGACAGTCACGTCGGTGCTGAACACGCCGACGGTCTCAAACGATGTCGGGGCCGCGAGGCTCTGCGGCGAGTCACAAGTGGGATCGATGAAGGCGAGCGCCGCCGAAGCCGGAAGCGGCTGCACCTCTTCTTCACAAAGTTCCGCGTCGGCGGGGAGAATCTCTACGACGACAGTCATCACGGTGTTCTCGGGGCTGTTCAAGCTCCACGTAAACGACGGCGCCCCGTCTGCCGGACTGAAAGTCGGGGCATCAGCCGCGTCTTCACCGAAGACCGATCCCGCCTCGGAGGTGATCGTGAAGGTAACCGTGTTCCCGAAAACGTCGGGCTCGGAAGCCGTCGCATTGATGAGCAAGCTGTCGTCAATACTGACCGTCTGCGCGGTGTCACATTCTGCCGGAGTCCAGGTGAAGCCCGCGCTCGCCAGCGGCTCGGTGGTCAGGTTGCAGTCGATGTCGAGGAAGGTGACGAGGTCGTCATGTTTCCAGTCGTAAAGGGCCGGGCCGATCCTGTCGTCAGGGTACTTGAGGGTGCTGGGCCACGTGAAGTCACCGAAGTGGCTCACCTTGTCTTGCTGCAAACCGTAGCCGCCGACGCACACGTCATCGGGAATCGAGGCGCTCGGGAAGTCGGCGGGACCGAACCAATCGGATCCGGTCTTCGACTTTACGAAGCTCTGCACATCCGAGTTCTCCCAGGCTGCCGGGAGTTCCGGGTTGAGCTTCTTGTAGATGTACATGCCAACTTCGAAGATCGGGTCCGGACAGACAACCTCATCCACCCCAGGCACGTAAGGCTGCTCGATCACCTTCGTTGCCGTCCAGAAGAACCAGTCAGCATTACCCTGACCGGGGTTGTCACGTTGGAACGGAACGCCGACAGGGTCATCCCTATGCGCGCCACTGTCCTTGTTAGTGGTGTTGGCCTGCCAATGCGCGCTACTCGGAGGGACGATCGTGGGCGCCTCCGTAATGGGACCGCCAACCCAGGAATACCTCTGGTACTCCATACGAGAACGTTCGGGAATCTCGGGCACTGCGTCTTGCGGCACGCACTCTTCGACAGTGACCGCAGGGTTGACGCTAGAGGACGGGACCGTAGCGAGGGCCGCACCGGCACCGCCGACGCTCATACCGAGCGCAAGGACGGTTGCTGTGGCGGCCGCGAGGATGCGTCTGCGCAACATGATGGATCAGCTCCTGGGGGTTGGGAGCACAGCGCACCACAAGGGCGCGCGGCATTCGGGTATGGGTTGGTGCGGCGCGGTCGGGGAACCGCGTTCTCGCAGTGGGTGCTGCGATTCGGGTAGCGCGTGTCTCGACCTTCGGCAAACGTCGGGTGAGCCGAATTCGGGACGCGCTCACTCTAGCGACGCTGAGAATCGCGCGACAACGTAGACTGTCTAGTCTAGCCCCGCATTGGGGCGTGTGGAGGATTCCCCGACTTTACGAGTGGGTCCCCGTCAGTGCACCCACTCCAACAGGTCAAGCCCGAACGTGCGCATCGCATCCAATACCCGCAGTCGGGACGCGAGGTCGCGATCCTCGAACTGCACGGACAGAGCGTACGTCAGTCCCCCTCGCGGCCCGCGCAACACGCCCGCCTCCGAGCGAACACCGTCATCCGAGCCAGTCTTGTTGAGCATCCACGTGTTGTGTTCGACGCCGCGGTGCGCGAGCGGATCGTGCCCGAAGGCGCTCGCCACCATCGAGAGGTCGGTGTTCAGCGAGAGCCAGTTGAGCACGCGGTCGCTCGTCTGCCGGTCGACGATCTGCCCGTGCATCAGGGCGTGGAACAGCCACGCCAATTCGGCGGCTGAGCCCACCGACAGCTGCGGCGCGTGATCGGGGCCGCGGGTGTCGCGCACCACGTCGAGCAGGGCCGTGCGCACGAGTCCGAGCTGTTCGGTGCGGGAGCGAACCGCGTCCAGGCCGATCTGCCGCAAGAGCACGTTCGTCGCGAGGTTGTCGCTCGTAGCTCCGACGAGGGCAGCCAGGTCGGCGATCGGCATCGCGGGCGCCTGGAGGTGCTGCCAGATGCCGCTGTCCGCGGCCGCATCCTGCGGCGCGCGGTCAATGATCGCGAAATCGGACAGGCGCCGCTCGCTGAGTCGCGCGCTCACCTCGACGAGCAACAGAATCTTTCCCACGGATGCTGTCGGCAGCACAATGCGCTCGTCGACCGCGAACAGTGGTCGCCCCGTGTCCAGCTCGAGAACAGCGACCGACACCCGCGCGCCCTCATAGGCGAGGGCGCCCAGGGCGCGGAATGACGGTCGGAAAGACGGGTCGCGGTGCTCGGCGACATGGCGCGCCGACGTCGGGGAGGCGCGGCGCGCATCCCGTCGTCGTGTCAGCGGCGCGTCATCTACCAAATGGTGACTCGCTCCTCGGGCGCGAGCCACAGCTCGTCATCGGACGTGACGGCGAAGGCGTCATAGAAGGCGTCGATGTTGCGCACGATCTGGTTGCAGCGGAACTCGTTCGGCGAGTGCGGGTCGATCGACAGCAGGCGCAACGCCTCCTCGGGGCGGATCGCGAGCTGCCAGGCCTGCGCCCACGACAGGAAGAAGCGCTGCGCGCCGGTGAGGCCGTCGATGACGGGGGGCTCCTCGCCGCTCAGCGACAGCAGATACGCCTTCCACGCGATGCCGAGGCCGCCGAGGTCGCCGATGTTCTCGCCGATCGTGAGCGCGCCATTGACGTGGTGACCCGGCGTCTCGGTCGGCTCGAGCGCGTCGTACTGCGCGATGAGGGAGCCGGTGCGCTCCTCGAACGCGGCCCGGTCCTCGGCCGTCCACCAGTCGCGCAGGGCGCCGTCACCGTCGTAGCGCGACCCCTGGTCGTCGAAGCCGTGCCCGATTTCGTGCCCGATGACCGCGCCGATCGCACCGTAGTTGGCCGCTGCATCCCGATTCGGGTCGAAGAAGGGAAATTGCAGGATCGCCGCGGGGAACACGATCTCGTTGAACCCCGGGTTGTAGTAGGCGTTGACCGTCTGCGGGGTCATGAACCATTCGTCACGGTCGATCGGCGCGCCGATCTTCGCGAGCTCGCGCTGGAACTCAAACTCGCCGGCGGCCCGCACGTTCGCCAGCAGATCGGTGGGGTCGACGGTGAGCGCCGAGTAGTCGCGCCAGCGGGCCGGAAATCCGATCTTCGGGGTGAACGTCGCAAGCTTGTCGAGGGCGCGCTCGCGGGTCGCGGGGGTCATCCACTCGAGGGTCTCGATTGACTGGCGGTAGGCGGCGATGAGCATCGCGATGAGCTCGTCCATCTGCTCTTTCGCCTCCGGCGGGTAGTGCCGGTCGACGTAGACCTTGCCGACCGCCTCGCCCATGGCGGCCTCGACAAACGAGACGCCGCGCTTCCAGCGGGCGCGCAACTCGGGAGCGCCGGTCAGTGTTCGGCCGTAGAAGTCGAAGTTTTGCCGCACGAACGCGCCAGAGAGGTAGGGGGCCATCGAGCGGATGGTGTGCCAGCGCAGCCAATCACGCCAGTCGTCCAGCGGGGTGTCGTGCAGCACGGCGACGAGGCCCTCGGTGACGTCGGGCTGGCGCAGCACAACCTCGGCGAGCGCCCGCTCGGGGATCCCGTAGCCGTCACGCCACAGCGTGAGATCGACGTCGCCGGCGAGGGAACACCAGTCGTCCCAGCCGCGCAGGTTGTAGGTGGCCTGCGCATCGCGGTTCTTCACGGTCGACCAGTGGTGGCTGGCCAGTGCGGTCTCGAGCGCGATGATTCGCTCCGCGCGATCGCCCGCGTTGTCGAGTCCGGCAAGGGCGAGCATGGCCTCGACGTGAGCGCGATACGCCACGCGCGTGTCCGCGTGGGCATCGTCACGGTAGTACGACTCGTCCGGCATGCCGAGTCCGCCCTGTTCGACGAAGACGAGATAGCGCTCGGGGTTTCCGGGGTCGTTGTCGACGAACAGCTGGAACGGGCCACTGACGCCCTCACGCTGCAGCCGTCCGATCGTGGTGATCAGTGCATCCCGATCGGCGATGGCGTCGATCTGCGCGAGCAGCGGCGCGAGGGGCTCGGCGCCGAGGGCCTCGATGCGCTCCTCGTCCATGAAGGAGGCGTAGAGATCGCCGACCTTGCGTTCCTCCGTGCCGGGCTCGGCGCTCTGCGCCTCTTCGATGATGCTGCGAACGGCCTTCTCCGCCTCCTCGGCGAGCACCATGAACGACCCGTAGCGCGCCTTGTCGGCCGGGATTTCCGTGCGGCCGAGCCAGCGACCGTTGACGTGCCGATACAGATCGTCTTGCGGGCGGATGCTCGGGTCGAGTTCGTCACGAAGGATGCCGCTTGCGAGGTCTGCAGTCACGAACACCGAGCCTAACTTCTGGTGCCCTGCCGGAGCTAGGAATCCCCGTAGCGTTGGTGCGTGCGCGCACTGCCCCGACCCTCGCCGCTCGACCGTGACATTCTGCGGCTCGCGGTTCCGTCGCTCGGTGCGCTCATCGCCGAGCCAGTGTTCGTGCTCACCGACACGGCGATGGTCGGGCACCTGGGTGCCGAATCGCTCGCGGGTCTTGCCGTCGCCAGCACCGTGTTGCAGACCGTGATCGGGCTGCTCATTTTTCTGGCGTACGCCACCACCCCGATCGTCGCGCGACGGCTCGGGGCGGGAGACCGCCGCGGCGCGCTGTCGGCCGGCATCGACGGCGTGTGGTTGGCACTCGCGCTCGGCCTCGTGCTGCTGGCCGCGATGCTGCCAGCCTCACCGTTGATCGTCGAGCTCTTCGGCGTCGAGCCGACGGTCGCGGCTGCCGCGCTCGATTACCTGGAGATCGCGTGGTGGGGGATCCCCGGCATGCTGCTCGTGCTCGCCGCCACGGGCGTGCTGCGAGGGCTGCAGGATGCCCGAACGCCGTTGGTGGTCGCGGCCGCTGGCTTCGCCGCCAACATCGCCCTCAACGCCGTCCTCATCTACGGTGTCAGCCTCGGCATCGCGGGATCGGCGCTCGGCACGGTCATCGCGCAGTGGGGCATGGCCGCGGTTCTCGTCGTGATCGTCGTGCGCACGGCGGCCGCGAACGGCGCTGGGCTGCGACCCGGCATGACGGGGATTCGCGCGGCCGCGCGAGCCGGCTCGTGGCTGTTCGTGCGCACGGTCAGCCTGCGCGTCGCGCTCGTGGCGACGGTCGTGGTGGCCGCAGGCCTCGGCACGGAGGAGCTCGCCGCCACGCAGATCTGGTTCGCGCTGTACAGCCTGCTCGCCCTCGCGCTCGACGCCCTGGCGATCGCCGGTCAAGCGCTGATTGGTCACGGCTTGGGCGCGAGCGATGTGCCGCGGGTGCACGCCATCACGCGCCGACTGGTGGGCTGGGGCGTCGCGGTCGGAGCCGCCCTCATGGTTCCCCTCCTTGCCGCCACGCCCCTGCTGGCGCTGGCCATGACCGGCGACCCCGCCGTGCGCGCGCTGGTTCCGCTCGCCGTCGTGACGCTCGCGGTCGGCCTGCCCCTGGCCGGACTGGTCTTCGTGCTCGACGGGGTGCTCATCGGGGCGGGTGACGGGCGCTACCTGGCCGTGACGGGCATCCTGAACCTGCTCGCCTATCTGGCGGTTCTGGGACTCGCCATCGGAATGCTCGGTGCGGGTCTCGCCGGCCTGTTTCTGTCGTTCATGATCGGCTACCTCGCGGCGCGCGCGGCCACCCTCGGCTGGCGTGCGCGGGGCGAGCGCTGGATTGTGACCGGCTCCGGCTAGCGGCGCGGAGCGGGGCCGGTTGTGTCGCCCACGCGCAGGATGCTCGTGAATACCCGGTCGCCCAGCGCGCCCTCCTCGGCGAGGGCGCCCAGGACCAGGCGAGCGGCCGCGCGGCCCTTCTCGGCGATGGGCTGAACGACGGTGGTGAGCGTTCGGGTCGTCAGGCCGTCGACGCGCGCGCCGTCAAAGCCGACGACGCTGAGGTCATCGGGAACCTGCCTACCGCGCTCCTCCGCCGCCTGGATCGCGCCGAGGGCAAGCAGGTCGCTCTGCGCCATGATGGCCGTGATCTCGGGGTGCGCATCGAGCAGAGAAGCGGCTGCGAGCATCCCCTCGTCGATCAGCGAGCCGGAGGCGACGATCGCCGGTGCGTCGGGGAAGACGGCGCGAGCACCCGCCAGCCGCTCGAGGCCGGTGTAGGCGTCAGAGGAGACCAAGCGATCGCTCGTCAACGGCCCCCGCGTGCGCGCGCGGTCGAGCGGGAGCGTGATGATGCCCACCCGCTCATGCCCCAACTCGCTGAGCAGGCGTGCGCTCTGCTCGACCATCTCGCGGTCGTTGCTATTGACCAAGCGCATGCCGTCGCGCGGCGTCGTTTCGACGCCGACCAGCGGCACGTGCCGCTGGCCGAGCACCGCGACGGCGGGATCGAGGTCGGTCGAGCAGCCGAACAGAATCGCCGCGTCCATCGGAGCGTCGCGCAGTCCCCCCGCCTCGCGGTCGGGGCTGTCGGTGAGCAGCAGCATGCTGTACCCCGCTGCGCCGATCTCGTCGGCGATGCCGTCGAGCATGGCGATCGCCATGGGGTCGGTGAAGCCGTCGCGGATGCGCTCCTCCATCACGACGGCGATGATGCCGCTGCGCCCGGTGCGCAGGCTGCGGGCACGCGGGTCGGGGCCGCCGTAGTCGAGCTCACGCGCGGCGGCGAGAACGCGCTCACGCGTGTCGTCAGAGACGGGCCCTGCGCCAGAGAACGCGAGCGACGCTGTCGACGGGCTTACCCCGGCGCGCCTAGCGACATCGGCGAGGGTCGTGCGACCGGCCGCCGCCGGGGGCGTCGCCTCGCCGTTTGCCGGGCCTGTCATGGATTGGTAGCGTAGCCGAATGAGCACATCGAATCGATTCGATACGCGGCCGAGCCTGGCCGCGTGGCGCCTCGCCGTCTTCGCCGTCTTCGCCATCAACGGCGCGACGATGGCCACCTGGGTGGCGCGCACGCCCGCGATTCGCGATGCGCTCGACGTGAACCTGGAACAGTTCGGCATGCTGATCTTTGGGCTCGCTGCCGGGTCGATCATCGGCCTGCTCGGGTCGAGTCACCTGATCGCGCGTATCGGAACGCGTTCGGCGATTCTCGGCGGCATCCTCACGACCCTCGTCATGATCGCCGTCGTCGGCGTCGGGTCGGCGCAGTTCGGCTCGTACGTCACGGTGCTCATCGCGATGGCCATCTACGGCGCCGCCATGGGCATCACCGACGTCGCCATGAACGTCGAGGGCGCCGGTGTCGAGCAGGCGCAGGGCTCAGCGATCATGCCGTGGTTCCACGCCGCGTGGAGCGGAGGCACGATCGTGGGCGCCGGCATCGCCGCGGGCGTCGCGGTGCTCGGCATCGGACTCGACGTTCACACGGTCGGCATCGCGCTCCTCCTGGGAGTCGGGATCCTCGTCACCATCCGCGCGATACCCCGCCACCGCATTCTGCCGGGCCTGGACGACGACGGCCCTGGGCCCGAGCGGTCGACCTTCGGCGAGCGCATGGCCATCTGGAAAGAGCCGCGCACACTGATCATTGGGCTCGTCGTGCTCGGCATGGCCTTTGCGGAGGGAACCGCCAACGACTGGCTCGCGCTCGCCATGGTCGACGACCGCGGCGTCGACGAGGCGACCGGCGCCTTCTACTTCGGGGTCTTCGCCGTGGCGATGACCACGGGCCGCATCGTCGGTGTTCCCCTCCTGAACCGCTTCGGCCGGGTGCCGGTGCTGCTCGGCTCGGCCATCTTCGCGATCATCGGGCTCAGCGTGCTGATCCTCGTCGACCAGCCGGTCATCGCTGGCGTCGCCATCTTCGTGTGGGGCCTCGGCGCATCGCTGGGCTTCCCGGTTGGCATGTCGGCGGCGGCGGACGATCCCGACAAGGCGGCTGCTCGCGTTGCCGCCGTCGCGACGGTCGGCTACTTCGCCTTCCTCGTCGGCCCGCCCCTCATCGGGTTCCTGGGTGAACGCGTCGGCCTCATCAACGCACTGTGGGTCGTGCTCGCGCTCGTGACACTGACGGCCGTGTCCTCGCCGGCAACGCGCGAGCGCGGCGTCAACACCCGCACCCCGCAGGGGGCACCCGCGGCGTAGGCTCCGGGCATGACCTCGCCTGCCGACCTCAACCTCACGGGGCGAACCGCGCTTGTCACCGGCTGCGGGTCGCCCACCGGAATCGGATTTGCGACCGCGCGGATGCTCGCCGAACGCGGAGCGCGCATCCTCATGACGGCGACGACCGACCGCATCAACGACCGCGTGCGCGAGCTCGCCGAGCGTGGACACGATGCCCACGGCTTCGTTGCGCGCCTCGAGACCGAGGCGGGGGTCGAGCGACTGGCCTCCGCGATCGCCGAGCGCGGCGCCCTGCCGGACGTGCTCGTGAACAACGCCGGCATGGTGGCGTTTGGCGAAGAGATGCCCCGTGGCGACCTCGACATGACCCTCGCCGAGTGGCGCAGCGCCGTCGACGTGAATCTCACGAGTGTCTTCCTCGTCACCCGAGCCATGATCGGCGGGATGCGCACTGCCGGCTGGGGACGCATCGTCACGGTGGCGTCGACCACCGGTGCCGTGCAGGCGGCGCGCGACGACCTCGGGTACGGCACCGCGAAGGCCGGCGTGCTCGGCTTCACTCGCGGGCTCGCCATCGACGAGGCCCGCCGGGGCATCACCGTCAACGCGGTGGCGCCCGGCTGGATCGCGACCGGTTCGCAGCTCGAGCAGGAGGCGGTCGAGGGCGACCTCTCGCCCGTGGGGCGCAGCGGTCGCCCCGACGAAGTCGCCAGCGCGATCGCCTGGCTGTGCTCCCCCGGGGCGAGCTACGTCACCGGCCAGCTGATCGTGGTGGACGGCGGCAACAGCGTCGCCGAGGAGCGGCGACCGGGTCTCTGGGGGTGAGCGAGCGCGCCTAGTCTTGTCGGGTGCGTCTCGTTATTGCCCGCTGCTCCGTCGACTATGCCGGCCGCCTGCAGGCGCACCTTCCGATGGCGACGCGGTTGCTCATCCACAAGAACGACGGGTCCCTGCTCGTGCACTCCGACGGCGGCAGCTACAAGCCGCTGAACTGGATGAGCCCGCCGTGCACGCTGACCGTGCATGAACCCGACGATGACCAGAAGGATGCGGGGGTCGCCGAAATCTGGCGCGTCACGCACGCGAAGACCGCCGACATGCTGGTCGTATCCATCTACGAGATGCTGCACGACACGGCACACGAACTCGGCGTCGACCCCGGCCTGCAGAAGGACGGGGTCGAGGCCCACCTGCAGAAGCTGCTCGCCGAGCAGATCGAGCTCGCCGGTGACGGGTACACGCTCGTCAGGCGGGAATACATGACCGCGATCGGACCGGTCGACATCTTGGCCCGGGATGCGGCGGGCCAATCGGTGGCCATCGAGATCAAGCGCCGCGGCGGCATCGACGGGGTCGAGCAGCTGACGCGCTACCTCGAGCTGATGAACCGCGACCCGTTGCTCGCCCCCGTCGCCGGAGTGTTCGCCGCGCAAGAGATCACCCCGCAGGCGCGCACCCTCGCCGAAGACCGCGGCATTCGGTGCCTGCTTCTCGACTACGACGCGATGCGCGGCATCGACGACGGCGTGCCCCGACTGTTCTGAGGCGGGGCACCTAGGCTCAGGAGCGTGAGCCTGCCCTACACGACGATCCTGCTCGACCTCGACGGAACCGTCGCCGACTCCGCCCCCGGCATCATCGACACCCTCAAGCGCACGTTCGCGACGCTTGAGTTGCCCGTTCCGAGCGACGCCGAGCTGCTGCGCTATGTCGGGCCGCCGATCCTCGACTCGTTTCGCGATCGTGCGGGCATGACCCTCGCCGAGCGGGAGCGCGCACTCGAGGTGTACCGCGAGCAGTATCTCGATCAGGGTGCATACGACGCCGAACTCTTTCCGGGCATGGGTCTGTTTGTCGCCGACATCGACGCGTCGGGCCTGCCGCTCAGCCTCGCGACCTCCAAGCCCGAGGTTCCCGCCACGCTGATGCTCGAACACTTCACGATCGCGCACCACTTCGACGTCATCACGGGAGCATCCGCCGACGAGGTGCGCAGCGCCAAGGCCGACGTGATCGCCGAAGCACTTGTGCGCCTCGACGCGATCGGAGCCGACCTCAGCCGGCCGATCATGATTGGTGACCGCGTCTACGACATCGAGGGTGCGCGCGTCCACGGCATCCCCGCGATCGGGGTCAGCTGGGGGTACGCCGTCGACGGCGAATTCGACAATGCCATCGCGGTCGTCGACACCGTCGACGAGCTGCGCGGCCTCATCGGACTCCCGGCAGAGAGCGAGCGCCGCGAGTAGGCTGACAGCCACCGTTCACCGCTGAACCCGGGCCCCGCTCGGCCCTCGAGGAGCCCCGTTGTCCGACCCCGCACTCGACGACGATCTCGGTGCGCTGCGCGCTGGCGCTGCCCGCTGGGTCGCCATGCCGCTCGGCGAGAAGCGTGCGCTGCTGCGCGGCGTACGCGCGGCGACCCTCGCGGTCGCGTCCGACTGGGTCGCCGCGGCCTGCGCCATCAAAGACGTTGACCCGCGGTCACCGGCGGCGGGGGAAGAGTGGTCGAGCGGCCCGTACGCGCTGATCACGATGACGAGCGCGCTCGAGAAGACGCTGAAGCTTCTCGAGAAGGGTCGCTCCCCCCTCGACGAGGTGGAGGTGACGGGCGCCCCGGGCGGGCGCATCGCGGTAAAAGCCTTCCCGTACCTGCCGAAAGATGTCGTGCTGACCGGCTACGAGGCGCACGTCTGGCTGCGCCCCGGTCTCGACCTCGACGCCGTTCGCGCCGGGGTTGCCCGCGCGCTACGCGACCCGGAGCGCGAACCCCGCGTGACCGCGGTGCTTGGGGCGGGCAACGTGACCGGAATCGCCGCGCTTGACGTGCTCAGCGCGTTGTTCGCCGAGGCCAGCGCGGTGATCGTGAAGCTCAACCCGCTGAAGAGTCGCCTTGCCGACGCGCTCTCGTCAGCGTTCGCTCCGCTCATCGACCTCGACCTCGTGCGCATCACGACAGGCGACGCCGACCTCGGGCAGGCCCTCGTGCACCACGCCCTCGTCGATGCGGTACACATCACCGGAAGCCGTGCCACGCACGATGCGATCGTATTCGGGAGCGATGACGACGCTGAGCGTCGGCGACAGGCCGACGAGCGCCTGATGACCAAGCCGATCACGAGCGAGCTCGGCGGCGTCGGCCCCGCGATCGTCATTCCCGACGACGACTGGACCGACGACGAGTGCGACGCGGTCGCGCGCGACCTGGCCACCCAGCGTCTGCACAACTCTGGCTTCAACTGCGTTGCCACCCAGATCGTCATCATTCCCGCTCACTGGTCGCGGGCTGACGACTTCGTCGACGCCCTGCGCGACTCCCTGCGCGATGCTCCCGCGCGGCGCGCCTACTACCCGGGCGCGTCAGGCCGTCAGCTCGAGGCAATCACGGCGCATCCGGATGCCAGCGTGCTGGGCGGCGACCCGGAAGCACCGCGCACCCTCGTCGACCACCTGGATTCCGCCAACGCCGATGAGCACCTGTTCACGACGGAGGCCTTCGGTCCGGTCATCGGCATCGTCCGCCTGCCGGCACCCCCCGACCCGGGAAGCTATCTCGACGCGGCGGTCACCTTCTGCAACGACCGCCTCGCGGGAACGCTCGGCGCCGGCATCATCGCGCACCCGCGCACCATCGATCAGCTCGGCGATCGCTTCGAGTGGGCGGTCGCGCAGCTGCGCTACGGCACGATCGGCGTCAACAGCTGGGTCGGCCCCATTTTCGGGATGCCCGCGGCGACCTGGGGGGCATACCCCGGCCACACGGTCCACGAGATCGGCAGCGGAATCGGGGTTGTTCATAACGCTCTCCTGCTCGACCCCGACCACGTCGAACGCACGGTGGGGCGGGGGCCGTGGCAGGCGTGGCCGACGCCTCTGTGGTTCGTCGACAATCGCACCGCGCACGTCACCGCGCGCCGGTTGACGCGGTTTGCCGGAATCGACTCCTGGGCGATCGCCGCGCCGCTCGGCGCCGCCGCGGTCGACAGCTACCGAAAGGGCTGACGCCGTGAGTGCGCCGGAACGCCACTATGACGTGATCGTGATCGGCTCCGGGTTCGGGGGGTCGGTTGCCGCGCTGCGCCTGGTCGAGAAGGGGTATTCCGTCGCGGTCTTGGAGGCGGGCCGCCGATTCGCCGACGACGAATTCGCCCGCACCAGCTGGGACGTGCGGAAGTTCCTGTGGGCGCCAGCCATCGGCTGTCTCGGTATTCAGCGCATCCACGTTCTCGGTGACGTGATTCTTCTGGCCGGGGCGGGTGTCGGTGGTGGCTCGCTCGTCTACGCCAACACGCTGTATCGTCCGCGCTCTGATGCGTTCTTCGCTGATCGCCAGTGGGCCCACATCACCGACTGGAAGGCCGAGCTCGAGCCGTACTACGACCAGGCGAGTCGCATGCTGGGCGTCGTCGACAACCCCAGCATCACACCGGCCGACGACATCATGAAGAAGGTCGCGGCCGACATGGGCGTCGCCGACAGCTTCCGTCGCACCCCCGTCGGCGTGTTCTTCGGCGAGGGAGCCGGGGTAGAGAGCCCCGATCCGTACTTCGGTGGCGCCGGCCCGGCGCGCTCCGGGTGCCTGGAGTGCGGCGAGTGCATGACCGGCTGCCGTCACAACGCCAAGAACACGCTCGTGAAGAACTACCTGCACCTCGCCGAGGCTGCCGGGGTCGACGTGGTCGAACGCACAACCGTCACCCGCCTGCGGCCCCTCGCCGATGGCGGCTACGAACTGCTGAGTCGCACCACCGGCCCTGGGCCGGGAGGAGAACGCCGCTGGAGCGCCACCCAGGTCGTGGTCGCCGCCGGCGCGTGGGGAACCCAGCAGCTCTTGCACGCGGCGAAAGTGCACGGCGACCTTCCCCGGCTCTCGGATCGACTGGGCGAGTTGACCCGCACCAACTCCGAAGCGCTCGGCGGCGCGACCACTCGATGGCGGCACCGCAACGACGTCGACTTCACGCGGGGTGTGGCCATCACCTCGTCGATCCACGTCGACGAGCAGACACACATTGAGCCGTGTCGCTACGGCGATGGCTCGAACCTGATGGCGCTGCTGGCGACCGTCATGGTCGACGGCGGCGGCCGCGTTCCGCGCTGGCTGCGCTGGCTCGGTCAGGTGGTTCGCCACCCCGCGCGGGTAGGGTCCATCCTCTTCGGCATCGGCTCGTGGTCGAACCGGTCGATCGTCGCCCTCGTCATGCAAACGCGTGACAACTCGCTCACCGTCACGGCAACCCCGAAGCGTGGTGGCCGCGTTGCGCTGCGCAGCAGGCAGGGCCACGGCGAGCCGAACCCGACGTGGATTCCCCAGGCCAACGCCGCCTACCGCCGCATGGCGGAACACATGCGCGGGTTCCCGGAGTCCGGCATCGGCGAGGTTGTGGATGTGCCCATGACCGCCCACTTCCTCGGCGGCGCCCCGATCGGCGATTCCCCCGACACGGGTGTCGTCGATGCCTACCACCGCGCCTTCGGGCACGAGGGCCTGCACATCGTCGACGGCTCGACCATCTCGGCCAACCTCGGCGTCAACCCCTCGCTGACGATCACGGCGCAGGCCGAGCGCGCCTTCGCGCTCTGGCCCAACAAGGACGACGCGGAGGCTCGGCCCCCTCTCGGAGCCCGGTACGTCCCCGTCGCTGCGGTCGCGCCGCGCTCACCCGTCGTGCCCGACACCGCCCCCGCCGCGCTCCGGCTCCCGACGGGACCGGTCGCCCTCGGGATGCCGTCCGTCCGGGCGGGCGGTGCCGGCGCTGACAGCCGCTAGCGCGGTTCCGGCGAGAAGCCCCTGAGGCGCAAAGAGTTACCGAGCACAAACAGGCTCGACACTGCCATGGCGAGGGCCGCGAGCACGGGGCTCAGCAGCCCCATCATCGCGACGGGAATCGCCGCCGTGTTGTAACCGAACGCCCAGAACAGGTTGCCAATGATCGTGCGCAGAGTGCGCCGAGCGAGTCGAATTGCGTCGGGAACGAGCGCGAGGTCTCCGGAGACGATGGTGAGGTCGCTCGCGGCCATCGCGGCGTCGGTGCCCGATCCCATGGCGATTCCGAGGTCGGCGGCGGCGAGCGCCGCGGCGTCGTTCACCCCGTCGCCGAGCATCGCGACCACGCGGCCGTCCGCCTGCAGTCCGCGGATCGCCTCCAGCTTGCCGACCGGGCTCACCCCCGAGCGCACGTCGTCAATGCCGAGCTGCTGGGCGACCCGCGCCGCCGCTCCGGCGTTGTCCCCGGTCAGCAGCACGGGGGTGAGGCCCAGCGCGCGAAGTCGCGCGATCGCCGCCGGCGCCTCGGCACGCACGGCATCCGAGATCGCGATCACGCCCGCGAACGCGCCGTCGATCGCGACCGCGACCACGGTCATCCCGTCGCTCTCGCGGCGCGCGATGTCGGCCAGCACATCGTGGTCGACCGTCACCGACCACGCGCTCGCGAGCCAGTCGGCCCTGCCGACGGCGACTGCGCTGCCGTCAACCACGGCAGAGACACCCGCGCCGTCGTGCGCCTGGAAGCCGTCGACCGGGGCCTGAGCGACTCCCGCTTCGCGGGCCGCGTCCACGATCGCCGCGGCGACGGGATGCACGCTGCCGCTTTCCGCACCCGCTGCGGCGGCCAGCACGCGGTTGGTGCTGTGGCCGACGGCAGGCACGAGGTCGGTCACGCGCATGCGGCCGGTCGTCAGGGTTCCCGTCTTGTCGAGCACGATCGTGTCGACGCGGCGGGTCTGCTCCAACACTTCTGGCCCGCGGATGAGGATTCCGAGCTGCGAGCCCCGGCCGGTTCCGACGAGCAGGGCGGTCGGGGTCGCAAGACCCAGCGCGCACGGGCAGGCAATGATCAGGGTGGTCACGGCGGCGGTGAAGGCCTGCTCGATGGTGCCGCCGACCAGCAACCACCCGAGCAGCGCGAGCAGCGCGAGCACCATGACGACCGGGACGAACACGGCCGAGACCCGGTCGGCGATGCGCTGCACGCGCGCCTTCCCCGTCTGCGCCTCCTCGACAAGTCGGCCGAGGCGCGCCAGCTCGGTGTCGGCGCCAATGCGCGTGGCCTCCACCGTGATCACGCCCGGGCCGACGTTGACGGTTCCGCCGACGACGCGCGTGTCGACGCCCACCTCGACGGGAACGCTTTCGCCCGTCATGACCGACGTATCGACGGCGGTTGCGCCCTCGCGCACGAGGCCGTCGGTGGCGATGGTGTCGCCCGGGCGGGCGATGAAGAGGTCACCGACCACGAGTTGGTCGACCGCGATGCGCGTTTCGACGCCGTCGCGCAGTACGGCCGCGTCGGTTGCCGACAGCTCGAGCAGGGCGCGCAGGGCTTCACCGCTGGCGCGCTTGGCTTTCGCTTCGAGGTAGCGGCCCGCGAGCATGAAGGCGGTGACGGCAGCGGCCACCTCCAGGTAGATCTCGTGCGAGCCGGTGTCGGCGCTGCCGAAGAGCTGCAGGCTCATCACCATGCCGGTCACCCCGGCCTCGCCGAAGAACAGCGTGTACAGGCTCCACAGGAACGCGGCCCCCACGCCGACCGAGATCAGCGTGTCCATGGTCGCGGTGCCGTGGCGCGCGTTGACGAACGCCGCGCGGTGGAACGGCCATGCACCCCAGACCGCCACGGGCGCCGCCAGGGCGAGCACGAGCCACTGCCAGTTCGGGAACTGCACCAGCGGCACCATCGACAACACGAGCACCGGCACCGTGAGTGCCACGACGATCGCCAGCCGTCGCCGGGCGTCGGCAAGCGGATCACCCGCGGCACCCCCGTTCGCGGCGGCGGATGCGCGGCGTTCGGTGGGCGGGACCACGAGCGTCGCGCTGTACCCGGCCTTCTCAATCGCCGCGATCAGGTCATCGACATCGGGAAGGGTCTCGGCACCGTCAAGCGGGGTGACGGTGGCTTTCTCGGTCGCGTAGTTCACACTCGCGCTCACCCCACCCACCTTGGTGAGGCTGCGTTCGACGCGTCCCGCGCATGCCGCGCAGGTCATGCCGCCGATCTCAAGCTGCACAGGTGCCATCATCATGGCCCCATTGTGACATACCCCACCGGGGTACTGCACGCCGCGGGTCCTACCAGCCGAGTTCCACCATCAGGGTGAGCGTTTCGCCGCCGTCATTGCTGACGAAGACGCCCTCGGTCGTTGCCACGTAGATGACCTCGCCGCTCTTGCCGAGGGCGAGCGCGGCGGGCACGACCGCGAGCGCGCCAAATTGCTCCCAGCGGTCTCCGTCGCTCGAGCGCCAGAGCGCCCCGGCGGAGTCAACGCCGACGATGCGCCAGTCTTTGGTGCCCACCGGGGGCGTCGCCACGAGCTGCAGGGCCGGTGCCGCCTCGGGTTCGACGAAGGTGCGCCCACGGTCGGTGCTCACCTTCACGCCGACGGGCGTGACAGCGACGAGAGTCGAGCCGTCGCTCGTGAACGCGAGCGACGTCGCTCCGATGACCGCGCCCTTTTGCCATGACTCCCCGCCGTCTGGGCTGTAGTACAGCGAGTTGCTGGCGGTGTCGGCGGCGGCGATGATCGCGTCGGCGGGCGTCGGGCCGGCCGCCGTTATCGCGTGGAAGTCCACCTCGCCGGCCAGCGCGAACGGCTGCCACTCTCCCGAGCTCGCGTCGCCCACCCACAGGCCCAGGCGCTCATCAGCGGAGGCGGCGGGGTCATGGGGATGACCGCTGATCAGCAACCGCGCTCCCACGCGCTGATACGCCTTGATGTCATCGGTACGATCGCCGAGCACGGTCGTCGACCGTGCCGCCGTGTCGGTGTCGGGCAATGCGGCGACGTAGACACCGCGATCGGTCGCGAGGCGAATAACGCCGGCGCCTTCATCAATGTCAAGAGCGCTGACGCGCGTGGGCGCAACCGCCTCCTCAGGGGCGACCGTGGCGTCGGGCGCCGCGGCAACGTCGGCCTGCACGGGGGCGTCGGCCGCCTCCGTTGAGGATGTCGCGCAACCCGTGAGCGCCATCGTTGCGGCGCCCAGAAGGGCGACCGCGCGCAGGCGAGCACGCAGAATGTGGGGTGTCATAACCGATTCAGAGTAATTGACCGAACCGGATTCGCAGAATTAGTTAGCGAGGAAACCCCAGGTCAGCGCCCAACAATCTCGTAGCCGGCGTCGGCCACCGCGGCCCGCAGGGCCTCCGTCGCAATGGGGTGCGTCGCCTGAACGGTGACGCGAGACGCCCCCTGGGCATTGAGATCGACGGCCACGTTCACGACGCCATCGATGGCCCCGACCTCCTCGGTCACGCTCGCGACGCAGTGGCCGCAGGTCATGCCGCTGACGAGGAATGACGCCTCGACGCCCGCGGTCGTGTTCGCGCTGCTCGCGCTGGACGCAGCGTCAGACCCGCCGTGGTCGCAGGCACAGCCGCCACCGCCGCAGCACCCACCGCCGCCCTGTCCGAGCAGGTTGAGACCGGGCTGAGCGGAAATGTTGTCGTTCATGACCCCAGTGTCGCATACCCCTCTGGGGTACACCAATCCCGGTACTCAGCGAACTCGCGGCGAGCACGAAGCCCTCACGCATTCTTCGTCCACGATCCGCGGGGCTGGCCGCCGTCTACTGATGCCCTACCCCGAGCAATGGAGCACCCGTGGCCATCGTCACCCCCGCCGCCGCGTCCGCGTCGCCGCGCGCCGTCGACACGCTCGTGATCGGCGCCGGCGCAGCTGGCCTGGCGCTCGGCGCCCGGCTCGCCGAGCGAGGTCACCCCGGGCACGTCCTCATCGTGGATGCCCGCCACGACTACCGAGACGATCGCACCTGGAGCTTCTGGGCACCCCGCACCCACCCACTGCGCCACCTCGTCTCGCACGAGTGGGCCGCGTGGCGCTACGACGACGGATCGTCCCCCGCCGTTCACACGGCCCCCGGAATCACCTACCAAACGATTCGCGGCATCGACTATTACCGCGACGCTCGCGCGCGCATCGACCGGTCCTCCGCCGTCAGCCTGCAGCTCGGCGTCACCGTCACCGGAATCGCACCGGCGACCCCTGCCGACGGGGTGGCCGCGGGCCGCATCCGGGTGCACACCAGCGCGGGCGTCGTCACGACCCGCCACGTCGTCGACACGCGGCCGACGAGCACGCGCGCCACCATGTTTCAGTGCTTCGTCGGGGCCGAGGTCGAACACGGCGGCGCGCTGCACGCGGGCTCCGGTGCGCTCACGCCTGAGACGGCCGGGCTCATGACGCGGATGCGCGCCGACGACGCCGGGTTCGCCTTCACCTACGTCTTGCCGCTCACCCCGACGACCGCCCTCGTCGAACTCACCCGATTCAGCGCCACCCCGCTACCGCTCGACCAGATCGGCCGCGAGCGCGACGCCGA
The DNA here is from genome assembly GCF_046293215.1 of Microcella sp. Taxonomy (GTDB): domain Bacteria; phylum Actinomycetota; class Actinomycetes; order Actinomycetales; family Microbacteriaceae; genus Microcella. The sequence goes on from NZ_JBKBPI010000010.1 coordinate 114,518, forward strand.
GCTCACCGCGCTCGGTCTCGACGGCTCGCGCGTGTTGCGCGAGGAGGCGGGCGTGCTCCCCATGGGTGCCGATCCCGCCGCGCCTCTCCCGGTACCGGGAGTCGTGCGCGCCGGCAACGGAGGGGGCGCTCTGCGCGCCGCCACGGGCTACGCGTTTACCCGAATCCAGGCGTGGGCTGATGACTGCGCCGAGCGGATGCTCGCCGGCGGCGCCCCCGTCGGGCACCCTCCCGAGCCGTGGGTGCGGCGCGAGATGGACCGCATCTTCCTTCAGACGCTGCGCGCGCATCCCGAACGCGCTCCCGAGTTCTTCCTCGCCCTCGCCCACCGCGTGAGCCCGGAGCGCCTCGTTCGTTTTCTCACCGACCGAGCGACCGCGAGCGATCTCGTGGCGATCATCCTCGCCCTGCCCCTGGGCGCCTTCCTCGCCCAGCTCCCCGACCGCACCGCCCGGCTCGAGCGCGCGATGCTCTCCCCCGGGTCGGCGCCACTGGCGGCACGCGTGACGGAGTGGGCCGCATGAGGATCCCCCCCGAGACCGCGCTGTTCTCGACGCTCGCCGTTGTCGCCGCCGTGGCCTATCTGGCCGCCGACCCCGGCGTGCCCCTCGTGGTGCAAACCGCGGTCATCGCCGTGCTCGTCGCCGTGCTGGGGGTGCCCCACGGCGCGCTCGATCCGGTCGTCGCCCGACGGGTCGGGCTGTGGCGCACGCCGCGCGGGCTCATCACGTTCACGCTCGGCTACCTCGCGATCTCCGCCGCGGTCATCGGCGTGTGGTTCGTCGCCCCGCTGCTTAGCCTCACGGTCTTCCTGCTCATCTCGGCGGCCCACTTCGGCGGAGACTGGAACGCCGACCGGCCGTGGCCGCTGCGCTTTCTCGCGGGTGCAGCCCTGTTGAGCCTGCCGGCACTGGCCGACCACGCCGCCGTGGCTGAGCTCTACGTGGTGCTCGCGGGTGAGGGCGCGGCTGAGATAGCCGCAGCGCAGTCGTTCATCGCGCCGGCCCTGCTGGTCGGCATGATCGCCGCCGCTGTCATGGCCGCTCGGCGCCGACCCCACGAGGGAATCGAGCTCGCTCTCGCCGCGCTTCTCGCGCTCACGACGCCGCCGCTCGTGTTCTTCATCATCTATTTCTGCCTGCTGCACTCGGCCCGGCATCTGCGCGAAGGCTTCCGGGATGAACGCGACACCCTCCCGAAACGCACCACCGTCACGATCGTGGCCGCCGCCACCGCCGCCCCCCTGCTCGTCGCCGTGGGCGTGCTCGCCGCGACCGCTCAACCGGGGGCGCTCGACGATCGTCTGCTCCAGGTCGTGTTCATTGGCCTGGCCGCCCTGACGGTGCCCCACATGATGGTGGTCGCACTCGGCGACCGGGCGCTCGCGCGCGCCGTGGCTGCCCACCCGACCGCGGGCGAGCGCGACCCGCCCGCGATCAGCCGCAGAAACGACGAAACCGCCCCGATCACGTCGTGATCGAGACGGTTATCTCGTGCGCGAGGGGGGACTTGAACCCCCACGCCCTTGCGGGCACTGGCACCTGAAGCCAGCGCGTCTGCCAATTCCGCCACTCGCGCGAGATCGCGCGTCACCGCGCCATCAACCTGGCGAGATTATCACAGCGGGCGGCCCCCGTTCGCACGGGGTGCCCGCGGCGGATTCGCCCAGAAAGCGTGTGAGGGAATGCCCGATTCGGGCACTGCCCACCCGCGCCGACTAGCATCGGTACGTCCAAAGGCTAGAGGGAGGGCGCACGTGGGGCTTCTCGATAGCTTCGAGCGCGGATTGGAACGCGTGGTCGGTGGCGCGTTCGCCAAGACCTTCAAGTCGGGCGTTCAACCGGTAGAGATCGCCGCGGCGCTGCGCCGCGAACTTGATACCAAGGCAGCCGTGGTGGCGCGTGATCGCATCCTCGTTCCGAATCGTCTGACGGTGCGGCTGGCCCCTGCCGACCACGAGCGCATGTCCGCCCTCGGCGAGGCTCTCGACGATGAGCTCACCCAGCTCGTGCAACGGCACGCGACCGCGCAGCGATACACCTTTCCCGGCGGCATCCGCATCACCCTCGAGCGCGACGGTTCGCTGAGCGAGGGCATGTTGCGCGTCAGCTCCGAGTCCGTCAAGGGCCGCGTCACCTGGGTCGCGGTGCTCGACATCGATGGGCAGCGCCACCGGCTGCCGAAGGGCCGAACCGTTATTGGCCGAGGCTCCGAGGCCGACATCACCGTCGACGACCCGGGCACCTCGCGCAAACACGTCGAGATCGCGTGGGACGGCGCCAACGGGCAGGTCACCGACCTCGGCTCGACCAACGGCTCGCGACTGAACGGTGAGCCCGTCACGCGCGCGGTGCTGCAACCGGATAGCGTGATCGAGATCGGGCGCACGCGCATCCTGTACCGGGTGCTGGCGCAGTCCGACGATGCCGCTGATCGCACCACCCGAGGAGGCGCTCTGTGAGCGAGTTGACGCTGCTGCTCCTGCGCGTCGGGTTCCTCATCCTGATGTGGGCGCTCGTCTTCGCCATCGTGTACGCGCTGCGCTCCGACCTGTTCGGGCAGAAGGTGCGCCGCATGCCGACGTCGGCGCAACCCTCGCCGGTCGTCGCCCCCAGCCCCACGCCGGTGGCCGCAGCCGCGCCGACCCGCGACCTGTCGCCAGCGCCGCGCAGCGGGCTCGGCGGCGTGGCGGGCGGTAACGGCAGTGACGACGGCGAACCGGCCCGCCGTCTCGTGATCACGAGCGGCTCGAAGGAGGGAATCGAGCTCGAGCTCGACGGCGACCAGCTCACGATCGGCCGCTCCAGCGACTCGGGGCTCGTGATCCGCGACGACTACACCTCCACCCATCACGCCCGCCTCATGCTCTGGGACGGCAAGTGGATGGTGCAGGACCTCGACTCGACCAACGGCACGTTCCTCGGCGGCAAGCGGGTGAGCATCCCTACGCACGTGCCCCTCAACACCCCCGTCAGCATCGGCACGACGACGTTCGAGTTGCGACGGTAGGCGCCCATGACAGTGCGCACCGCGGCCGCCAGCCACGTCGGGCGGGTCCGATCCAACAACCAGGACTCGGGCTACGCCGGCACCCACCTCTTCGTCGTCGCCGACGGGATGGGCGGGCACGCGGGCGGTGACGTCGCGAGCGCGCTCGCGATCCAGGCGATCGCCCAGACGGATGCGCGGTTCGACACCGCAGAGGAGGCGCGCGACGCGCTCGAGCAGGCGCTGCTCACGGCGAACGGTGAGCTCGCAGAGACGGTGTTCGAGCATCCCGAACTGACCGGAATGGGAACGACCGTCAGCGGCCTCGTGCGCGTCGGCGAGCGAATGGCGCTCGCGCACATCGGCGACTCCCGCGTGTACCTGTTGCGCGACGGCGAGTTCACGCAGATCACGAAAGACCACACCTTCGTGCAGCGGCTCGTCGACTCCGGCCGCATCACGCCCGAAGAAGCCGCCGTGCACCCGCGGCGCTCCGTGCTCATGCGGGTGCTCGGAGACGTTGACATCTCGCCCGAGATCGACACCGATGTGCTCGACACGATGCCGGGCGATCGCTGGTTGCTGTGCTCGGACGGGCTGAGCGGCTACGTCGACGACGAGCGCATCGCCGAGATCCTCACGGAGAACGCCGACGCCGAGGCCGCCGTCGATGCGCTCATTCAGGCGAGTCTCGACAACGGCGCACCCGACAACGTGACGGTACTGGTCGTCGGAGTGGACGACGACGAGTCCAGCGGCGTCTCCTCGCCAATCATGGTCGGATCGGCCGCGAAGCCGCTGAGCTTCCGCCCGGTCGAGGAGAAGCGCGCGTCGAAGAGCCTGCCGCAGTTGCTGCTGCACCCGCTCAAGCCGACGCCCGACCCAGAAGACGAGCACTTCGAACCCGAGAGCGAAGAGTTCCTCCGCGAACTCATCGCGGAGGACCGCCGGCGCAAGATTCGCCGGCGCGTCACGTGGAGCGTCGGCCTCGTCCTCATCATCAGCCTCATCGCGGCGGCCCTCACCGCGGGTTATCAGTGGACGCAGACGCGCTTCTTCGTCGGCGAAGTCGACGGCCGAGTCGCCATCTTCCAGGGCGTGCAGCAGAACGCCGGCCCCATCCCGCTGTCGAGCGTGTACCAGGAGACAAGCATCGACTTGATGGCGCTCACGCCCTTCAGCCGCAATGCCGTCGAGCAAACCATTAGCGCCGTCGACCTGATCGATGCGCTCGCGATCATCGAAAGGCTGCGTCGTGAAGCCGAACGATGACACCGCACCTGTCGGGCAGGCGGCCCCGACCGGCGCGATCGACGCTCCCCGTGCATCCGCGCCCTTCACCGAGGCGATTCGCATCAAGCTGAAGACGCCATCGAAGCTGCGCAATCTCGAACTCGCCCTGCTCGTGCTCGCTCTCGCCGTCAGCGGCGGAGCGATTGCGCTCGTGCAGCTGGGGGCGATCGGCGAGCTCGATCAGACCGTCATCACCTACGGCACGGGTCTCGCCGTGATCGTGATCGTCATGCACCTCGCCCTGCGCGTGGTCGCACCCGACGCCGACCCGTTCATCTTGCCGATTATCACCACCCTCAACGGGCTCGGCATCGCCATGATCTACCGCCTCGACATCGCCAAAGGCTTCGAGGGCTGGTCGAGCGCGGGCGTTCGCCAGATGGCGTGGACCGCTCTGGCCATGGTGATTGCCCTCATCGTGGTCGTCGCCGTGCGCAACCACCGAGTGCTCGCCCGCTACCGCTACCTCGCGCTGTTCATCGGCATCGGGTTGTTGCTGCTGCCGCTTGCTCCCGGCATCGGCCAGACCATCAACGGCGCGCGCGTGTGGATCGCCGTCGGCCCGTTCTCGTTCCAGCCGGGTGAGCTCGGCAAGATCGCGCTGGCGATCTTCTTCGCTGGCTACCTGATGACGGCGCGCGACTCGCTCTCGATCGTGGGCAGCAAAGTGCTCGGGATGCGCCTTCCGCGCGCTCGCGACCTCGGCCCGCTGCTCGTCGCGTGGGCTGCCGCGATGGGCGTCTTGGTCTTCCAGCGCGACCTCGGAACCGCACTGCTGTACTTCGGTCTGTTCCTCGTCATGCTGTACGTCGCAACCGGTCGCCTCAGCTGGATCCTGCTGGGGCTCGGGCTCTTCGTCGGCGGTGCGCTCATCGCGCGCGATGCGCTGGGGTACGTGCGCGGTCGGTTCGATGCGTGGCTCGACTCGTTCAACCCGGAGATCTACGACGCCGTCGGTGGCAGCTACCAGTTGGTGCAGGGTCTGTTCGGACTTGCCGACGGCGGGCTCATCGGTACGGGCCTCGGCCGCGGCCGCCCCGACATCGTGCCGCTGGCCGAGAGCGATTACATCGTCGCGAGCCTCGGTGAGGAACTCGGGCTCGTGGGCCTGTTCGCGGTCCTCGCCCTCTACCTCTTGCTGGTCGCCCGCGCCTACCGCATCGGCTTTAACGGCACCGACGACTTCGGGCGCCTGCTGGCCGTGGGGCTCGGCTTCCTCATCGCACTGCAGGTCTTCGTCGTGATCGGCGGCGTGACCCGCGTGATCCCGCTCACCGGATTGACGACGCCGTTCCTCGCGGCCGGCGGATCGTCGCTCATGGCGAACTGGATCATCGCCGCACTACTGCTGCGCCTCAGCGACACGGTGCGTCACCAGCCACGATTGGTGGTGGACGACGATGCATAAGCAGTTGCGTCACATCAGCATCGCGACGCTCGCCATGTTCCTCGCGCTGTTCGTCTCGCTCAGCGTCATCCAGGTGTTCGCCGTCGACGAGCTGCGCGCCGACGGCCGCAACGTGCGCACACTGTTCGCGAGCTACTCCGCCGAGCGCGGTCCGATTCTCGTCGCGGGAGAACCCATCGCGCAGTCGCGTCCTGTCGACAACGAGTTCCGCTTCCTCCGCGAGTACCTCGAGCCCGAGTTGTATTCGGCCGTCACCGGCTACTTCTCGCTGAATCAGGGAACGACCGGCATCGAGTCGGCCTACAACGACTTCCTCACGGGAACCGCGAACGAGCAGTTCCTCGACCAGCTGAGCGCGCTCGTGACCGGCCAGAACCCGCGCGGTGCGGCCGTCGAGCTCACGATCGACCCGGCCGTCCAGCAGGCCGCGTACGACGCGATGGGAGACCTGCGCGGGTCCGTTGTTGCGATCGAGCCGTCAACCGGGCGGATCCTCGCCATGGTCTCTACTCCCGGTTTCGACCCAAACCGGCTGTCGGCGCACCGCACGTCGAGCGTGATCGACGCGTACAACGAACTCATCACCGATCCGCTCCGGCCGCTCAACAATCGCGCGATCGGCGGCGACCTGTACTTCCCGGGCTCGGTGTTCAAGGTGCTCGTCACTGCGGCCGCGATCGATTCGGGCGAGTTCGACCCCGACAGCGAGTTCCCGAACCCGCCGCGGCTTCAACTGCCGCTGTCGACGAACGTGATCAGCAACGCGGAGGGCGGAAACTGCGGAGGACAGGAAACGGTCACCCTCGCGACGTCGCTGCGGCTGAGCTGCAACATCCCCTTCGCCGAGCTCGCACTGGAACTCGGGCAAGACGAGCTGGCCGGGTACGCCGAGCGCTTCGGCTTCGGGCAGACGATCGCCGTTCCGATGAACGCGACGCCGAGCCAGTACCCCGAGAACCTCGACGATGCCCAGTTGATGCTGACGGGCTTCGGCCAGTACGACGTGCGCGTCACCCCCCTCCAGATCGCGATGATCAGTGCGGCCATCGCCAACGGCGGCGAGCTCATGCAGCCGACGCTGCTCGATCGCATCATCGCTCCCGACCTGTCGACCGTTCAAGAGTCAGAGCCTGAGGTCTTTACCCAGCCGATCACCCGCGGAACCGCGACAACGCTCACCCGGATGCTCGTCGACGGCGTCTCGGACGGCGTTGCGTTCAACGCGGCAATCCCCGGCGTGGAGGTCGCGGGCAAGACGGGCACCGCGGAGAACGGTGCGGGGCAACCCTTCACACTGTGGTTCACCGGCTTCGCGCCGGCGGACAATCCGCAGGTGGCGGTGGCGGTCGTCGTGGAGGACGGCGGCGGGCAGGGCCAGAATGCTTTTGGTAATCAAGTCGCGGCTCCCATTGCGCGACAGGTCATGGAGGCGGTGCTGAACAGATGAGACCCACCAGCGGGCTCACATTCGGAGGGCGGTACCAGCTGCTCTCTCGCGTGGCGATCGGCGGCATGGGCGAGGTGTGGCAGGCGACCGACCAGGTCATCGGCCGAACCGTCGCCATCAAGATCTTGAAGGACGAATACCTCGGCGACCCCGGGTTCCTCGAGCGGTTCCGTGCCGAGGCTCGCCACGCCGCTCTCGTGAACCACGAGGGCATCGCCAACGTCTATGACTACGGCGAGGAGGAAGGTAGCGCCTTCCTCGTCATGGAACTCGTGCCCGGCGAGGCGCTGTCGACGATTCTCGAGCGCGAGCGCACCCTCTCGAGCGACCAGGTGCTCGACATCGTCGCCCAAACCGCCTCTGCCCTGCACGCCGCCCACCAGGCGGGGCTCGTGCACCGCGACATCAAGCCCGGCAACCTGCTCATCACCCCCGACGGCCGCGTCAAGATCACCGACTTCGGCATCGCTCGCATCGCCGACCAGGTTCCCCTCACCGCGACCGGTCAGGTCATGGGAACGGTGCAGTACCTGTCGCCCGAGCAGGCGAGCGGTCAGTCCGCCAGCCCGTCGACCGACGTGTACTCACTCGGCATCGTTGCGTACGAGGCCCTCGCCGGACGTCGCCCGTTCACGGGCGAGTCGCAGGTCGCGATCGCGATGGCGCAGATCAATGATGCGCCGCCGGAATTGCCGGTGTCGGTTCCCGAGCCGGTGCGCAACCTCGTCATGTCGGCGATCGCCAAGAAGCCGGCCGAGCGCCCCGCGAGCGCCCAACACTTCGCCCGGGCTGCGCAGGCGCTGCGGCGCGGCGACGTCGGGGGCGCGGCCGCCATCGTGCCGGCCGTGGCCGGCCTCGCGGCCACCGAGGTGCTCGACGCGACGCGCGTGCTGCCAAGCGCAGGGGGCAACGACGAAGCGACCCGTGTTCTGCCGAGCATGGGCGCGGGCGCCGCGGCGGGCGCCGCAGCAGCCGGGGCCGCGGCCGCGAAGAAGAAGCGCAGTCCGTGGACCTGGCCCCTCATCGCGCTCATCGGCCTGCTGGTTGTGCTCATCATCGGCGCCATCATCGCCGTTCTCGCCCAGCCCAGTGACGAGCCCATCGAGCCACCCACATCCCCCAGCCCGACCGTCTCCGAGGCCAGTCCCGAACCGAGTGACGAGCCGGATGAGATTCGCATCACCGAAGAGGAGTTCCTCGGGCTCACCCGTGATGAAGTGCAGCGACGCTTCGACGAGTTGGGGTTGATTCTCGACGCACAAGACGGCAACCCCGCACCCAGTCAAGATCAGGTCGGGCTCTCGTATCGCATCAACCAGACCGGCCTCGTCACCGAGGGCCAGACGATTCGCGTGACCTTCTACACGGCCGTGCCGACGCCGCCGCAGCCCAACAATCTGGCGATCAACCCGGGCAGCGGCCCGTACGTCGGGGGGTCGACCGTGACCCTGTCGTGGCCGTCGTACACGAGTTGTCCGCCCGGCTTCACCCTGAGCGGCTACAACGTGACGATCGTCGGCGGCGCCCCGCAGCAGAGCAATCCCATTCCAGCGGGAACCAACAGCCTGCAGGTGCGGCTCGACAACGGCGGCCAGCTGCGTGTGACCTACGTGGCCCTGTGCGGCGACCTCCAGTCCGAGCGCTCCAACGAGCTCGCGGTGCCCATTCAGGCGCCGGCGCCGAGCCCCAGCCCGACGCCCAGCCCCAGCCCGACACCGAGCCCCGACCCAGACGACGAAGGCTAACGGGCGGCGTTACCGAGCCGATACCGCGCTGAGACACCCCGGCGCGGTATCGGGGCGCGCATCCGCTTACACTCACTAGCGACGATTTCTCCTGCAACGAAACGGACCCCGATGGACAGCACCACCCCCGGCACCCGCCTGATCGCGGGTCGCTACGAGCTCGGTGCGCTCATCGGCCGCGGCGGTATGTCCGATGTACACATCGCAACGGATGCGCGGCTCGGCCGCCGCGTCGCCGTCAAGTTACTGAAGTCGTCGCTCGCCTCCGACCCCGTGTTTCGCACCCGGTTCCGCCAGGAGGCTCAGGCGGCTGCGCGCATGGCGCATCCCACCATCGTGCGTGTCTTCGACGCGGGCGAGGAGGTTCGCCGCGAGGCCGATGGCCACGAGACGGTCGTCCCCTTCATCGTGATGGAGCACGTCGACGGGCGCCTGCTGAAAGACATGGTGCTCGACGGCCCGCTGCCGCCCGCCGAGGCAACGCAGATCATCGAGCAGGTCTTGACCGCGCTCGAATACTCGCACCGTGCCGGCGTTGTGCACCGCGATGTGAAGCCCGGCAACATCATGGTGACCGCAACCGGCCAGGTGAAGGTCATGGACTTCGGCATCGCCCGCGCGATTTCCGACTCCTCGGCGACGGTCGCGCAGACATCGACGATTCTTGGCACGGCGCAGTACTTCTCTCCCGAGCAGGCGCGCGGCGAAACCGTGGATGCCCGCACCGACCTCTACTCGACCGGCGTCGTGCTGTTCGAGCTGTTGACGGGCCGCCCGCCGTTCCGTGGTGATTCGCCCGTCGCGGTCGCGTACCAGCACGTCAGCGAGGTGCCCCCGACCCCGAGCAGCCTGAACCCCGCCGTTTCTCCCGCGCTCGACGCGGTCGTCATGCACGCGCTGGCCAAAGACCGCTTCCAGCGCTTTCAGACTGCCGCCGAGTTCCGCGCTGATCTATCGGCCGCTGCAGCCGGGCAGGTTCCGCCGCGCCGCACCGACGGCGACAATGACCCGACGATGTCGCTGTTCGGCGTCAACCCGCAGGCGACCGCCGGAACGGAGGCCGCCATGCGGCAGCTGACCATCGACGATGACGACCGCCGTACACGCACGCAGAGCCGACCCCCCGTCGCCTGGATCTGGTCGGGCATCGTCGTCGTCGCCGTGCTGATCGCCGCCGTACTCTTCTGGGCGTTCACCCTCGACCGCTCAAACAGCTTCGTTCCCGATGTTGCAGTCGAGGTTCCGGATGTCGTCGGGCTCGAGCTCGCCGACGGGGAGAGGATTCTGACCGAGGAGAACTTGCGCGTCACCGCGAGGCAGGAACCCGGCACTTCGGAAGACGAAGGGTTGATCCTGCGCACGGATCCCGCTGCCGGTTTTTCCGTGTCGCCGGGTCAGGAGATCCGCGTCTTCGTGTCCTCGGGTGCCGCACGCGTGCAGATGCCCGACGTGCGCAACCTCGACATCGCTGCGGCAACCGCACAGATCGAGTCCCGCGGGCTCGTTGTCGGCACCGTGACGAGCGAGAACTCCGGCACGGTGCGCGCCAACGTCGTGATTCGCACCGATCCCGACACCGGCGTGCAGCTGCGCGAGGGCGACATCGTCAACCTCACCATTTCGAACGGTCTCGTGTCGGTTCCCGACCTGCGAAACCTCCCCATCGGCGACGCAACCACTCAGGCACGCAACCTCGGGTTGCAGGTCACGGTGCAGGCAGACGGCGGCTGTCAGGGCGGCGTGGTCACAGGCCAGTCGCTTCCGCCGGGTGATCAGCCGCAGTCGTCACCGATCACGCTCGTGTACTGCAGTGGCACGGCGGGTGCCAACCCCGACGACGGCAGCGAGGGCTAGACGCCCGACGCGGCGTCGCTCGACATGAGCGGGCTGAGGCCCCGTGCGGTCTCGGCCGCCTCGGGAAGTCCTGCTTCGGCGAGCCAGTTGCCGAGCATCCGATAGCCGCCCTCGGTCAGTACCGACTCGGGGTGAAACTGCACACCGTGCACGGGGGCCGTGCGGTGCCGTACTCCCATGATGACGCCGCCTTCCGTGCGGGCTGTCACCTGCAGCTCGTCAGGTACCGTGCCATCGACGATCGCGAGTGAGTGGTACCGCGTCGCCCGGAAGCTTTCGGGAACACCCTGAAACAGCGCGTCCCCCTCGTGCACCACCTGCGATGTCTTGCCGTGCATCAGTTCTTCGGCGTGGGTGACGACACCGCCCAGCGCCTCGGCGATTGCCTGATGTCCGAGGCACACGCCGAGAAGCGGTTTGTGGGCGGCAATCGCCGCCTGCACCGCGGGAATCGAGATTCCCGCGTCGGCCGGCGTGCCGGGCCCCGGCGACACCAACACGGCGTCGTAGTCAGCAATGAGGTCGGCCACCTCGTCGGCCGAAACCGCGTCGTTGCGCAGCACCGTGGTCGTGGCGCCCAACTGCTGCAGGTACCCGTCGAGCGTGTAGACGAAGCTGTCGTAGTTGTCGATGACGAGAACGCGCACGGTCACTGCTCCACGGTCGACTCTTGCGGCAAGAACGTGTCGGCCGCCCACGGAAACACCCAGGTGATCAGGGCGGCCAGAACCGCGGCGGCGAGCACGAGCAGGATGATCACACGGAGCCACGCCGGTCCGGGCAGAATGCGCCACAGGGCTGCGTACATGCGTACGGTTCCTATCCGATAGCGGGCGACGCGGTCGCCTGGGTCAAACCAGCGATGTCGGCCGGCGGGCCGTCTTCGCGCGGATACCAGGTCTCGAACACGGCGTAGGCGATGATGCGCTCGGCCGCCGAGAACCGGGGGTTGCAGCTCGTCAGGGTCAGATACCGTTCGTTGGCTTCCACCTGCGGCGCTTGCGGCACCGGCTCGAGCACCTGAACAGCCGTCGGCCACACATACTCGAGGTTGCGGAAGGCGTACTCGTACCACCCATCGCGCGTTTCGACGTAGATGCGATCACCCACGCGCAGTTCGGCGATGTCGGCAAACGGGGCGCCGTAGGTGGTGCGGTGTGCAGCCAGCGCGACGTTGCCGATCTCGCCGGGCATCTGTGTCTCGCTGTAGTGCCCGATTCCCAGTCGCGGGTTGTTCAGCACAGTCTGCAGGTCGACCCCCGACGCAATGGTGCGAACGTAGCTATCACCGAAGCGCGGAACGATCAGCGTGCCGAATGCCTCGCCGGCGGGGGGAGCAACGGCGACGACCGGCTCACCCGGCTCTCGGGGCTCGACCGGCTCATCGCCGCGGTCACGCTCGAACTCGGCGCGCAGTTGCTCTTGGACCTCGAGCGCCGCGTTTTCTTGCTGTGCCCCTGTGATGATGTCGTTCAACCACACGTACCAGCCGAGGAACAGCATGACCACGACGCCCGCCGTGATCAGCAGCTCGCCGATCACCCCGACCACGCTGACCCGCGGCCGCGCACGTCGCTGCGGTTCGGCCTCAGTCGGCGTACTCGCCGCCTCGCGGGGGATGCTGTCGGTCACCGCTTCATTGTAGGCGCCTCGTCTGCGGGTGCCCGGTCGCCCTCATCCACGGCACCGCGGCCCCCTGCCCGGTAGACTGGGCGCATGGCACGGACGACGGCGCGTGACGCTGACAACCCCAACAACGCCCGCAGCGGCGCCGACGCGCCGAACCCGGTGTGGTTCAAGCCGGTCATGTTCGGCTTCATGCTGCTCGGCTTGATCTGGATCATCACGTACTACGTGAGCGCCTCGGCGCTACCGATTGCGGCCATCGGGCCGTGGAACATCATGGTCGGCTTCGGCATCATGTTCATCGGCTTCTTGATGACGACGCGCTGGCGCTAACGCTCCACACCCCCCGAAGAGGGGGTGGAATCACAGCGCTGTGATTCTTATCCCCACTGTGGATGGGGTTGTGGATAACCGACGGGCTATCCGACACCCGAAAACCGCAGGACGGTCCCGGCGATGAGCAGCGCTCCGAAGGCCGCAATGAGCACGCCCTGTAACAGCTGCTGATCGCGGCGGCGCGTCCTCACGAGGATGAGCGCGACGATCGCGCCCCCGAGCAGCCCGCCCACGTGGGCCTGCCACGAGATTCCCGGCACGACGAATCCCAGCGCCAGGTTGATACCAAGGATCACCATGAGCTGTACGGTGTTGCCCCCTAAGCGCCGCTGGATGACAAAGAATGCGCCAAACAGGCCGAATATCGCGCCCGATGCGCCGACGACAAAGGTGAGCGGCGCGAGCCACAAAACGGCGAGCGATCCGGCAAAGGTACTCATCACGTAGACGACGAGAAAGCGGGCGCGCCCGACGAGGTGTTCGAGCAGGGGGCCCAGCACGAACAGCGCGTACATGTTGAACAGGATGTGGAAGAACGACGTCGGGCTGTGGACGAGCGCGACGGTCAGCATGCGCCACGGTTCGATGGGGGTGAGAGGGGGCGCGTAGCCGAGCGCTCGGGTGACCGCGCTCCCGGTGAGAAGTTGGAGCACGAACACACCCAGCGTGATCGCGAGGATCGTGTACGTCACCACGGGCGTCGCGCCTCCCCGGCGGAACGCGCGAACGAAGGCCCGCTTCTGCCGAGGGAGCGCTGAGCGCGCCTGGGCGACACATTCCGGGCACTGCACGCCGACGGCCGCCGGAGTCTGGCACTCACCGCAGACGGTCCGACCGCAGCGCTGGCACAGCACGAAGGAGCGCCGGTCGGGGTGGCGGTAGCAGACGTTCGGGTCGACGGCCTCCCCGGTGCCGGGCTCAGGTACGGTCACGCGACCTCGGCGACCTCGATGCTCGTGATCACGACATCCTCGAGCGGCTTGTCGCGGCCATCCGTCGGAACGGACTCGATCGCGTCGACGACCTTCTTCGACTCCTCATCGGCGACCGCACCGAAGATGGTGTGGTTTCCGTTCAGCCACGTCGTGGGAACGGTCGTGATGAAGAACTGCGAGCCATTCGTGCCGCGGCCGCCGCGCTTGCCCGCGTTAGCCATGGCGAGCAGGTACGGCTCGGTGAACTGCAACTCGGGGTGAATCTCGTCGTCGAACTCGTACCCGGGGCCGCCGATGCCCTGACCGAGCGGGTCACCGCCCTGCAGCATGAAGTCCTTGATGATGCGGTGAAAGATGACGCCGTTGTACAGCGGCTCCGAGGTCTTCTGCCCCGTCGCGGGGTGGGTCCACTCGATCTCACCGGTCGCCAGTCCGACGAAGTTCTTTACCGTTTTCGGGGCGTGGTTGCCGTACAGGTTGACGCGAATGTCGCCCTGGGTGGTGTGGATGGTTGCGACAGCGGTGTGAATCGACATGTCGCAATTCTGTCATGGTGCGGGATGCGCGCTTCCTGAGCATTCCGTCGGCGTCCGCGGGGGAATAGCCGAGTCGGTGGAAGGATGGGGGTCGACATTTCGCCCACCACCCACAAGGAGGACCGATCATGGGACTGTCTCGCAAGAGCCGCCGCAATCTGAAGAAGCTCCGCGGGGAGGCCGGCGACCTGTGGAGTGAACAGCGCGAGGTGCTCGACCACGCCGCCGCAGTTCTGCGCGAGGCAAGCCGGCAGGCGGGCGAGGTTGCCAAGCGCGACGTCGCACCCCGCGTGAAGACGACCTACGAGAAGCGACTGCAGCCCGGCGTCGAAGCAGGCGTCGGAGCGGTGCGGTCGGCCGCTGACCACTCACGCCAGACCTGGAATCGTGCCATCCTGCCCGCCGTGACCGGCGCCATCGGAGCCACGCTCGCCGTCATCGATGTCGCGCGCGACAACGGGCGGGTGGCCATCCGTGAGGCCTCACGCACGAGCCGTGAGTTCGGCACCCGTGCTGGCCAGCGACTGGGCATCATCGAGGTGAAGCCGACGCCCGGCCCCGGTCGCTACATCGCCGTCGCGCTGGGTGTGATTGCCGTGGGTGCCGTCGCATACGCGGCGTACCAAACGTTGCGCGCCGACGACGACCTGTGGGTCGAGGACGAGCCGGTCGAAGCCCCCGTCGCGTAGACCCCGAAACGAACAAAGCCCCTCGATTCACACCGGGGGGCTTTTTCGTAGTCCGAGCGTGCGAGAGCGAAGGGCAGCGACCGCGATCGTGGCCCGGAGTGCGCCGCGCAGCAGGAGCGGCGGCGCGGCCAGAAAGCCAGAAATCACCGCTGTGGAGCCTAGGGGAATCGAGCTCCCGCGACGCGATCCAGCGTCGCGCGTGAACGTGGAAGTAAGGGGAATACTGTCGAAAAGTGCCCCGCCCTTGCGCCGCATAGTGAGTACCCATCATCTCATCCGACAGCGACCTCTGCTACAGCGTCGCCACGGCCGGAAACTCCCCACTCATCTCCCGCCTTTGAGCGAGGAGAAGCTGGTCATCGCTGAAGCTCGATACGAAGCAGGCGCGACTCTCAAGGCGATTGCTTCAGACCTTGGAATCAGCCGCCAGTCACTTGCGCACCAGCTACGCAAGCGCGGGTTGAAACTCCGAGGCCGTGCTCCTGAGCCGCACGAGGTCGATGAGATGCGTCGCCGATACGAGGCTGGCGACTCGCTTGAAACGGTCGGCAGCAGACTTGGGTTCTCGGCGGGCACAGTGCGCACCTGGCTCATCGACTCAGGAGTCGCAATGCGCGATACCCACGGTCGCAGCAAATAAATCGTCCACTGCACGTGAATACTCCGGGATAGGTCGCCTGTCCGAGCCTAATTAGGCGTGGCCTTGCCAGTCCACTAGGGACTGCCCCGAGTTTGGTTGACGTCTGATCTGTGAGGATTCGTCCTCGCTGGAAGGATGTCCCTGTGGCAAAGCCGTATCCCAAGGAGTTCCGAGACGACGTCGTGGCGGTGGCCCGACAGGGCCAGACGCCGCTGTCGCAGATCGCGAAGGACTTCGGTGTCTCCGAAGGGTCCTTGTCGAACTGGATGAAGCAAGCAGACATCGAGGACGGACGACGTCCCGGTCTCACCGGCGCCGACCAGACGGAGCTGCGCGAGGCGAAGAAGCGCATACGTCTGCTCGAGCAGGAGAACGAGGTGCTCCGCCGTGCGGCGGCGTATCTGTCGCAGGCGAACTTGCCGGGAAAATAGTCTTCCCGCTCGTCCGTGAGATGGCCGCGGCCGGCGCTCCGATCAGGGTGCCGGTCGTGGTGGCGTGCAGGGTTCTGGGCTTATCGACCCAGGGGTACTACAAGTGGCTGAAGGCCCCGATCTCCCAGCGGGACTGGGACGATGCTCACCTCATCGACGTCCTCTACGAGGCTCACCGCGATGATGCGACCCTCGGCTACAGATTCCTCACCGATGAACTGTCCGACGAGTACGGCATCACCGTCGGCGAGAACCGCGTGCATCGGCTCTGCCGCATCGCTGGAATCACCGCCAGCCATCACAAGAAGCGTTCCAAGCCCGGCTCCACCGGGCCTGCCCCGCATGATGACCTCCTCGCGGTCGTCGACGAGCACGGCGTCGTCCGGCATGAGTTCGCCGCCGATGCCCCGAACAAGGTCTGGCTCTGGGACATCTCCGAGCACCCCACTCGTGAGGGCAAGCTCTACATCTGCGCGATCAAGGACGTCTGCAGCAACAAGATCGTCGGCTACTCGATCGACTCGCGCATGAAGGGATCGCTGGCGCGGTCGGCGCTGCGCAACGCGATCGCTCTGCGGCAGCCGGTCGGCACGATCTGCCATTCGGACAGAGGCGGCCAGTTTCGCGCGAAGAGGACCCAACGGCTGCTCGAGAACAACGGGCTGGTCGGGTCGATGGGGCGCTCCTACGGCGCGGGCGACAACGCCAGCATGGAGAGCTTCTTCGCGCTCCTGCAGAAGAACGTCCTCAACACGCGCCGCTGGGAGACGCGGCAGGAACTCCGCCTCGCGATCGTCACCTGGATCGAGACGAAGTACAACCGCCGCCGCCGTCAACGAGGCCTCGGAAAGCTCACACCCGTCGAGTTTGAGATGATCTACAGAACCGCAGAAGCGGCCTGAACACCCCGACCCCTACCCGTCAACCAAAGTAGGGGCAGTCCCGCAGTGCTTGATCTGACTCGTGGGTAAGTCTGTGCGCGATTACTGTGCCACACTGCGCAACGACAGTCTCACTCAGCTCACTCGGACGCTGGCTCGCGAGCAGAAGGGATATTCCGAACTTTCTGCCTTCTTTTGCGATGCGTTCGAAGACGGCAGTTGAGCGGCTTCCGCCTCCGTTGCTGTCATGGCGAGCCGGGATGAAGCGGTGTGCTTCTTCGAGCACCAGCAGCAATGGGTGTCTCGCGCGAGGATCACTGCGCACAGCAAAGTCGAAGAGGATACGACCAAGCAGCGCCGTTACGTTCTCAAGTACATCACTGGCGATAAGGCTCAGGTCGAAGATAGTAACCGACGGGCCAGAATCGTGGTTCTTCGTTTGCTCTCGATAATTTGCGGCGGCGGGCCAATCTGATGAATCGTTGTCCTTCGTCGGGTCGGCTCCCATCACTGCACGCAGATAGGTACCAAGGGGGTCATCGTGTTTCTCGACCCTGGTCATGAAGTCGTATCTGCCATCGGCAAGGAGGCGGCTGAGGCGCATCTGCAGTGTCGCGACGTATCCAGCGATCTTGTTGTCATTAGCCTGTTCCAGCTGGATACGGTTCGGCATGAAGAAGTCACAGAGCTGTTGCAGATCATAGAACACCGGAGCGTCGAAGTCTGCACCGGTCGCACCGCTGCCGAGACCAAGTTCACTCAATGCAGTGGTTATGTGCTGTTTGAGTTCACGGACGAGTTTCCCGACTATCTCTCGATGTTTTGGCGTGAGCGCTGCCCACTTCGGATTATTGGTCAGTCCAGAGTCGGCTATAGCTTTAGTGACGAGAGGAGCCATTGCCTCCCAATGTGACTTAATCGGCGAGGCCTGTTTTGCCTGGAACTCAACAAGTCGAGAAAGATCGGTCAAGTCCCGTGGAGTGGTGTAACGAACATTCTTCGAGAATGAGCTTGGCTACGCAGTCAACGTGAGGGGTAGTTCCACAGCCACCTCCTCAGCAACGTTGTCCGTGATGAGGCGAACCCTGCAACGAGCCAACACCTCGAGTCCGAGGTATCGGCGGCCCTCCGCCCACTCGTCAGATTGCTCTGCCAGGACCGCTCCAACGAGCCGGGTGATCGCGTCTCGATTCGGGAAAATACCGACAACGTCAGTGCGACGTCTGA
The DNA here is from genome assembly GCF_046293215.1 of Microcella sp. Classification (GTDB taxonomy): domain Bacteria; phylum Actinomycetota; class Actinomycetes; order Actinomycetales; family Microbacteriaceae; genus Microcella. The sequence continues at coordinate 132,553 of NZ_JBKBPI010000010.1, forward strand.
TTTCTTTGTTGAGACGTTCGTTGGGGTTGTTCGACCAGATCTGCTGCCACACATCTTTCGGGAACGCCGTGAATGCGAGGATATCGGCACGGGCAGCATCGAGATGATCGTGCACGCCAGGCAGTTTCTCGCCGACGTAGTCCAGGAGCCGGTCGAACTGTGCCTCGACAGCTGCAACGTCGGGCTGGTCATAGACGGAATGCAGCATTGCTTTCACGGCAGGCCACATCTGCTTCGGGCAGGCCGACATGAGGTTCGCGGCGTAGTGGGTGCGGCAACGCTGCCAACTGGTGCCGGGAAAGTTGGCCCGCATGGCCTCGACCAGGCCAGCGTGT
>NZ_JBKBPI010000011.1:0-90856 GCF_046293215.1 Microcella sp.
GCGTCGGCCAGCTGGATGCGCGCGGTCACCATCGCCGCGTCCAGCGCCTCGCGCGCGTGGCTGAGCCGCTGCGCCTGCGTGCGCGCCGCGGCGAGGGCCACGTCGAGCGCGTCGAGGGCGGCGCGGAGGCGGGTGAGAGCGGGAAGTGGGTCACGAGCATCCACGGTGCTGGCGAGCGCGGCGTCAACGTCGGCGACCGCGCGCGTGATGCCCGCCGCGGTGTCGGGGTCCGGTGCGGAGCCGACGGCGTCGAGCGCTTCGGTGCGCTGCACCCGCGCGTCGGCGGCGAGAGACTCGAGGGCGGTGGCGACGTCGTCAAGCCGGGCGGCCGCCGCGGCCCGGTCATCGAGCAGACGCTCGGCCGCGGCGATCGCGACGTCGGCGTTGTCGAGTTCTTCGGTGACGGGCGGCGGCACCGCCTGCGCCAGCGCGTCGTCGACGCGGGCGAGTGCGGCGTCGGCGGCGTCGAGCCGCTCAGCCGCGAGCCGTGGTGCATCGGCGGCGGCGCCGAGCGCCCGTGCGCTGTAGGCGTCGGGCGTGTGCTGGCGGGCGCGCTCGTCGTCGGCGTGCCGCGCGCGTACGGCGTCCGAGCGCTCCCGCAGTCGGGTGAGCCGCTCGCGTGCCCCTGACTCGGCGCTGCGTCGACGTCGAAACGTTGCCTCGTGTTCGCCGAGGCGCGCGGTGATGCGGTCGGCAAGCATCACGATGCGGTCGGCGCGTTCGCGCTGCCGGAGGCCGGGAGCGGGGTCGTCCACGAGCATCCCGTGCAGCCGGAAGATTTCGCGCCTGTCCTGCTCGGCCTCATCGATCGCCACGCGGAACGCGGCCGTGTCACGCTCTCCGAACTGGGCGAGCGCGAAGCCGAGCTCGCGTTCGGCCGACTGGAGGGCGTCGTCAGCCTGCACGAGCGCGACGCCGGCCCGCGTGCGTTGGCTGTCGAGTTCGCGTTCGGGACGGTGGCGACCCCGCGACACCATGACGATCCCGCCGACGAGCACCGCCGTGACGACGATGCCGAGGGTGAAGGCCGCGGTGAGGATTCCCGAGACGACTCCGCCGAACAGTTCCACGAGACCGAAGTGTAGGCGGCGCATCTTTCCCCACGCGGCGCGGAATACCCAGCGAATCACGCCCCCGGTCGTAGGGTGACCGCGTGTGGCGTGCCGACCGATACGACGATCATGAGCTCGATGACGATGCTCCCGCGGCCGCGCCGTCGGTCGAACCGGGGGCGCTCACCATCGGCGACCCCACGGTCACGCCGATGAACGTGGCAAGCGAGACCTGGCAGCGCTGGCGCGCCGAACTCGCCGAGCTCGGCGGCGACAGCCCTCTGCTGCACTTCGACGATGACCGCCGCGGCCGCATCGAGCTCGGCACCAGCCACCCCGGTGGGCTTGCCCGCTTCATCGCCGGCAGCCCCACCCTGCTGAGCAACCTGGTGCGCGACGACGTGGCGCTGAAGGCCGCCCGCATCGCCGCCGAGCGCATTGCCGACAAGGGTCTCGAACTGTCGAGCGTGCGCGGAATCGACGCAATCGCCCTCGGCATCGGCATGGTCGCGTGGAGCCACGACGGCACCGACTATCGAGCCCCCCTCCTGCTGCGCCCGCTCGACCTGCGCCGCCGCGGCCGCGACATCGAGCTCACGCTGCTCGACCGGCTCGTGCTCAACCCGGCACTCGCGCGCGTGCTCGCCCAGCAGTTCTCGCTGCACCTCGATGAGGAGGCCTTCGTCGCCCTCGCCGACGATGGCGGCACGTTCAAGCCCAACCCGCCGCTCGACCGGCTCCGCGGGCTCACCGCGCACCTCAACGGCTTCACCATCACCCCGCGCCTCGTCGTCTCGACGTTCGCCGAGGTCGGGCCGGCGCTCGCCGCTGACGCGCGCGACCTCGCGCATCCGGTGCTCGACGCCATCGCCGGCAACACGAGCGCCCGCTGGGCGGTGCAGGAGAGCCAGACGACGGTCACGCCGGTGCCGGCCGACCAGCGCCCGCCCGAGACCGACCTGCTCCTGCTCGACGCCGACGCCGAGCAGGAGGACGTCATCGCGAACGTCGCCGCCGGCAACTCGATCGTCGTGAAGACGCTGCCCGGCACGGGAGCCACGCAGACGGTCGTCAACGCGCTCGGCACGCTGATCGCCCAGAACAAGCGCGTGCTCGTCGTCAGTTCGCGTCGCGCTGCCCTCAGTTCGATCCAGCGCCGCTTCATCGACATCGGGCTGCCCGGCGTCACGGTCATGCCTCGCACACTGCGCCGCGACCTGATCCGCGCCATCAGCCGCAACGAGAAGGCGCAGAAGCCTCGCGTGGCCGACATCAACGAGGCGCTCGTGCGACTGCGGGGCGTGCTGCTCGACTACCGCGAGGCGCTCGGCCGCCCCGACCCGAAGCTCGGCATCAGCGTCTACGACTGCGTGACCGAGCTGAGTCGCCTGGCCCTGCTGCCCAGCCCGCCGACGACGCGCGCCCGGCTCGAGCGCTCTGCCGTCGAAACCCTCGCCCACAATCGCGCGCACGCGGCCAACGTCATCGTGCAGGCGGCCAAGCTCGGCCAGTTCACGTACGGCCCGGGCGACTCGCCCTGGTACGGCGCGCGTTTTTCGACGGGCGAGGAGGCGACCCGCGCCCAGGAGCGCGCCCGCCGCCTGCACACCGAGCTGGTGCCGCGGCTACTCGAGCGCGCGGTCGCCCTCGTCGCGACGACCCCCATGCGCCCGTTTGAGACGCTCGCCGAGCTGGGCACCTACCTTCGCCTGCTCACCGATCTGCGCGACACGCTCGACAAGTTCCAGCCGGCCGTGTTCGACCGCTCGCTGAGTGAGCTGATCGCCGCCACCGCGCCCCGTCGCGAGGGGTCGACGATGCCCGCGACGACGCGTCGTCGCCTCAAGGCGCTCGCGAAAGAGTACGTGCGCCCGGGCGTTCACGTGAGTGACCTGCACGACGCGCTCACGCGCATCCAGCAGCAGCGCATTTTGTGGCAGCGTTTCGCGCCTGTCGGTATCACGCCGACCGTGCCCGTCGGCATCGCCGACGTGGCGGTCGCGTTCCAGCAGGTCGAGCAAGACCTGGAAGCGCTGGATGCTCCGCTCGGCCACACGACGCGCGAAACGCAGCTGCTCAACCGCCGCATCGACGACCTGCAGAACACGCTCGCCGGCCTCGCCGAGCAGAGCGACGTGCTCGCGAACCTGCAGGAGCGCACCGAGCTGATGCGCGAAATGCAGCCGTGGGGTCTCACCGCACTGCTCGACGATCTCGCCCAGCGCCACGTGCCGCACGAGCAGGTCGCCGCCGAGCTTGAGCTCGCCTGGTGGCGCAGCGCCCTCGACAGCCTTCTGCAGGCTGACCGCGCACTGCTCGGCGCCGACACGGGTGTTCTCGATCGGCTCGAGTCGGACTTCCGCCTCGTCGACGAGGCGCATGCCGCCGGCAGCGCCGCCATGATGGCGTGGCAGCTGTCGGAGGCCTGGTCGATCGGCATCACCGACTGGCCCGACGAGGCCGCCGCGCTGCGCGGCTCGCTGAAGAGCGGCGCGATCACTCCCGCCGAGCTGCAGAAGCACGCGCCGCACCTGAGCCGTCCGCTCGCGCCCGTGTGGTTGAGCTCGCCGTACGACGTCCACGAGATCAGCGATGACATCCCGTTCGACGCCGTGTTCGTGCTCGACGCCGGTGCGGTCACGATCGCGGAGGTCGCGCCGGCGATCCGCCGCGGCCGCCAGGTTGTCGCCGTTGGCGACCCGGTTACGCAGACGCCGGCCGCGTTCTCGATCGCCGTCACCGACCAGCCGGCCGCCGCCGACACCAGCGACGTGGATGCGCGCCACTCGTCGAGCGCACTCGTCCAGCTCTCCGAGCTGCTTCCGACGCTCAGCCTCACGCGCTCGTACCGCGCGGGAGGCGAGGACCTCGCCGAACTCGTCAACCGTCGCTTCTACGCGGGCCGCATCGACTCGCTGCCGTGGGCCGGGTCGTTCCTCGGTCACCCGTCGATCGCGGTCGACTACCTCGATGACGGCAACGGCATGCCCGACGACGACACGGGCACGATCGAGAGCGTCGACGCCGAGGTCGACCAGGTCGTGATGCGCGTGCTCGAGCACGCCACCGCGCGGCCGAAGGAATCGCTGATGGTCATCACCGCGAGCGCCAAGCACGCGGCGCGCGTGCAGACGGCCGTGCTGCGCGCGATGCAATCGCGCCCCGACCTGCACGACTTTTTCCTCGGCGACCGCGCCGAACCGTTCGTGGTGCTGACCATTGAGCAGGCGGTCGCCCAGTCGCGCGACCGCGTCATCTTCTCGATTGGCTTCGGGCGCACCCCACACGGCCGCGTGCTGAGCGAGTTCGGGGCCCTCGGGCGCCCTGGTGGGGACCGGCTGCTGGCGGTCGCGATGACCCGTGCGCGCCGCTTTGTGCGCATCGTGTCGTGCATCCGCGCCGATGACCTCGACGACGACCGTATGGGCCCCGGTGCTCGCGCGCTCGCCGAATTGCTCGCCGACACCGAGGCGCGTCGCACCGCCGTCGATGTGCCCGACGACAGCGATCCGATGCTGATCGACCTGGCCCGCCGACTCGAAGCGCGGGGACTGCGCACGGCACTTGGCCACCGCGGCAAGCTGAAGCTGGTCGCCAGCCGCGGCGGCTACTGCATCGCGATCGACACCGACGCGTCACTCGGCACGATGAGCCTGCGTGAGTCGCTGCGCCTGCGCCCCGACCTGCTACGCCGCCTCGGCTGGCACTACGCCCGCGTGCACGTGTTCGAACTCTTCTCGAACCCCGACGCGGTGGCCGAACGCATTGTCGCGATGGCGCGTCCGGCGCCGGTTCCGCCCGCCGCTCAGCCGATCGACCGCGAGGTGGCGACGGGCCCGGTTCCGGTGCCCACGACGGCCCCCGCGTCGACGGTCACGCCCGCGCCGTCGACGACGTCGGCCGCGCCCGCCGCGTCTCCGTTCGCTCCGCCGATGCCGCCCCCGTCGGCCGAGTATCGCGCGCAGGCGGCGCACAACGAAACGCAGCCGCTGTTCTGATCACGCGTACCCTGGTGCGCGTGACCACACACGATTCGGCGGATGCTCGCGGCGAGGCTCCGCGCCCGCCTCGCGCTCGTCGCCGGGTCACCACGGCGCCCCCGCCCGGGTCTGACCCGGCGCCCGCCCGCGCCCCCCTCACTGCCGAGCCGCACCGCCACGGCTCGGGCGAGAACGACGACCGGCTGCGGGCCGACAAGCCGCCGCACTACGCGTGAGCGGCGTCAGCGACCTCGGCGTGCTGCTGTCGTCGATGCAGCCCGAGCTCGACCCCGACCCCTGGGTGTTTGCGGCGGCGGCCGCGCCGCTCTCGGGTGCGGAGGTGACCGTCGTGGAGACCGAGGGGGTGACCTCGGTGCTGCGCGAGCGTGATCTCCCGCCGGCGCGCAACGTCAACACCCCCGTCGAGGTGAGCGCGCCGTTCGCCCGCATCACCCTGCGCGTGCATTCCGACCTCGAGGCCGTGGGGCTTACCGCGGCCATCGCGACGGCGCTCGCGGCCGAGGGCATTCCCGCGAACGTGGTCGCCGGGTTTTTCCACGACCACGTCTTCGTTCCGTGGCCCCGTGCATCCGACGCCGTGGCGGCCCTGCGCGCGCTGAGTGACGATTCGGCGACGCCGGGCCGAGTCGCTCGGAGCTAGCGTTCCGACGACGGCCCGCGCTGGGCGGCGAGCAGGTCGCGAATCTCGGCGAGCAGCTCGGCCTCGGTCGGGGGAGTGTCTTCTGACACGGCGGGCTCGCCGGCCTTGCGCCGCTCTTCAGCGCGACGCTTCAGCGTGTTGATCGGCAGCACGAGGGCGAAGTAGACCACGGCGGCGACGATGAGGAACTGCAGGAGCGCGCCAAGCACCGCGCCGAACGAGATGATGGCCGGCTCGTCGGGGTTGTCGGTCGCGATCGTGATGACCGCGACGCTCGCGAGGTCGTCGGCGTTGAAGAGGGCGCCGATCGCCGGGTTGATGACCGAGTTCACGATCGCGTTCACGACCGCGGTGAACGCCGCGCCGATGACGACGGCAACGGCGAGCTCAACGACGTTGCCGCGCAGGATGAACTCTTTGAAGCCCTTCAGCATGGTGGCTCCTTCGGGTGAAAGGACGGAAAGCTGACCGTCCCGACCCTAGCTGGCGGCCGCCGCCGGCGCGCTGGACGCGGTGCTCGAGCCCGACGAATTCGACCCCGAGTCGGACGACCCGGAACCCTTACCCGCGGCCGCCCGGCTGTCGGTGCGGTAGAAGCCCGAGCCGTTGAAGGTCACCCCGGTGACCGAGAAGATCTTGCGCAGCCGCCCCTGGCACGCGGGGCATTCGGTGAGCGCGTCGTCGGTGAACGCCTGCGTGACGTCGAACGCGTTCTCGCAGGCGGTGCATCGGTACGAATACGTGGGCATGGCGCCGTTTCCTCCGCCGTCAAGGATACGTCGGCTCAGAACCGTCGAATGCCACCCGGGGTGACCGCCCCGTCAACGGGCTGGTCGTGCGGTTCGTACGGGAGTTCATCCAGGATTTCGTCGTCGAAGATCACGGCGAACACGGGCGGTCGTTTGTCCATCGACCCGAGCGTCTTGTCGAAATAGCCGCGGCCCCAGCCCATGCGCATGCCGCCGTGGTCGCATGCCGCCGCGGGCACGAGCATGAGTCCCACCTCGCCCACCATGATCGGCGGAACGATTCCGCCGATCGGCACGGGCATGCCGAGAACGTCTTCGCCTTCGTCGTCGGAGTCGTACGCCGCCCAGTCGAGCAGTCCGTCGTCGCGTGACACGGGCAGCAACACGTCAACGCCGTTCTCGCGCGCCCAGGCGAGGTAGGCGCGGGTGTCCGGCTCATTCGGCGTCGAGAGGTAGCACGCCACCGTGCGAGCACCGAGCGACTGCGTCAGGGCAATCAACTGCGCCGTGAGGGGTGCGGTGCTCGCCTCGCGCTCGGACGCCGGCCTGATACGCCGCCGCTCTCGCAGTTCGGCGCGCAGCGCCCGTTTGGCGGTGACCGGATCGCTGGGCATACCCAGCATCGTAGGGCTGCCAGGGCGCGCGGAGGTGTCCCCTCGCTACGCTGAGGGCATGTCGAAACCGATCACGAAAGCAGTCATCCCCGCGGCGGGGCTCGGAACACGCTTCCTGCCGGCCACGAAAGCCATGCCGAAAGAGATGCTGCCGGTTGTCGACAAGCCCGCCATCCAGTACGTGGTCGAGGAGGCCGTGACGGCCGGGCTGACCGACGTGCTCATGATCACGGGACGCAACAAGAACGCGCTCGAGAACCACTTCGATCGCGTGACCGAGCTCGAGGCGACCCTGCGCCGCAAGGGCGACGACGACCGCCTCGAGAAGATCATGGAGTCGACGAACCTCGCCGACATGCACTACGTGCGTCAGGGTGACCCGAAGGGCCTCGGCCACGCCGTGCTGCGCGCCCGCCAGCACGTCGGCAACCAGCCGTTCGCCGTTCTGCTCGGAGACGACATCATCGACGAGCGTGACCCACTGCTGCCGCGCATGATCGATGTCGCCGCCGAGCGCGACGCCACGGTCGTCGCCCTGCTGGAGGTCGACCCCGCGCAGGCGCACCTGTACGGTGTGGCGACCGTTGAAGCGACCGACACCGACGACGTGGTCAAGATCACTGACCTCGTCGAGAAGCCCGCGCCCGGCACGGCCCCGTCGAACCTGGCCATCATCGGCCGCTACGTGCTGAAGCCGGAGATCTTCGACGTACTCGAGCACACCGAGCCGGGCAAGGGCGGCGAGATTCAGTTGACGGATGCGCTGCTCACCCTCGCCGACGACGCCTCCTCGGGCGGCGTCTACGGCGTCGTCTTCCGTGGCCGCCGCTACGACACGGGCGACCGGCTCGACTACATCAAGGCGATCGTGCAGTTGGCGAGCGAACGCGACGACCTGGGGCCGGAGCTGCGCAGCTGGTTGACGGAGTTCGTCGCGACGCTTGAACGCTAATCTCGCTCCATGGCCGCGATTCCGACGCTCCGCGAGGGCGACACGGTGCTGCGGCCGATCCGTGTGCGGGATGCGCGCGCGCTCGAACGTGAACTGATCGCGAACCGCTCGTGGTTGCGCCCGTGGGAGGCGACCAGCCCGGGGGCGAACCTGGCGTGGGATACGCGGGGCAGTATCCGGGGGCTCCTGCAGCAGGCGCGCGCTGGCAGCGGCCTACCGTTCGTGATCGAGTGCGACGGAGAGTTCGCGGGCCAGCTGAACGTGTCCCAAATCACCTACGGTTCGCTCGCGTCAGCGACGCTCGGCTACTGGGTGGCTGAGCGCTTCGCCGGGCGCGGGCTGACCCCCACGGCGGTGGCGCTCGCGACCGACCACCTGTTCTTTTCGCGGGGGCTGCACCGCATGGAGATCTGTATTCGACCCGAGAACGGGCCGAGCCTGCGCGTGGTCGAGAAGTTGGGCTTTCGCTACGAGGGGCTGCGCCGCCGCTACATCCACATTGACGGTGATTGGCGCGACCACTTCTGCTTCGCGCTGACCGTGGAGGAGGTTCCCGTTGGCGTGTTGCACCGCTGGCGACAGGGCCGGGTGCCCGAGCACGCCGCTCACGTTCCCGAGGTCGACCGCATCGCGGCGCGCCGGGGGCTCCGTCTGCCGTAGCGGCCCTACTCTCGTGCCATGGCTGAGGGTTCAGGGGCCGGTACTGCCCTACTGATTGCACTCGCAGCCGTGCTCTGGCTGTGGTACCTGATTCCGCTGTGGCGCCGACGTCGCGAGTACCTCGCGACCGAGCGCAACGCGATCCGCTTGCAGCAGACGCTGCGCATCATGGCGCAGACGACCGAGCTGCCCGAGCCGGTGCGCGCCGAGTTGACGGCGCGCGAGGCGGCGGCGCAGCAGCGGTCGCTCGCGGCCCGTCAGCGCGAAGAGGCGGCGATCGCCCGCGCCCGTGAGGTCGCCGCGCAGCGCGCGCTGCGGGCCCGCTTGGCGGCGCAGGCCCCGGGCCTCGTCGCCGAAGTGGATGCTGCGCGCACCGGCCAGCGTCGGCTTCGCCGTTCGCGGGCGGTCACCACGCTCGTGACGTTCCTGTCGCTGATCGGAATCGCCGTGTCGGCCGGCCTCGGCGCGTGGGCGTGGACCGCCTTCGCCTCGGTCGTCGCCGTCAGCGGCGTCGTGCTGCTCGTCGGACTCGCCCGGGCGGGCCGCCGCCGCTCCGCCGTTCTCGCGGGCAACGGCTCGCGTGCGGGGGCCAGCAGCGACTTCGTCGACTTGGCGCCGGCCACGGAGGGCCGCCGCGCCCCCCGCCAGTGGACTCCCGTGCCGCTGCCGAAGCCGCTGTACCTCGACACCGCCATCGACGCGGCCCCGCGTCCCGAGCTGCGCCGCAGCGCGATCGACCACGCCGCTGTGCTCGCTGCCGCGGCGGCCGAGGCCGAGAAGGCGCAGCGGGACACCGCCGCGTCGGCTGCCGCGTCGGCGCCGGGCGCGCCCGCCGCGACCCCGGCCGCGGCGACAGCGCCCGAGCTGGCCGCCGAGCAGCCGAGCCGCTTCGCAGCGATGGGCATGCTTGACGGTCTGCCGACGCGCGCCCCCGACCTCGACGAGGTGCTCGAGCGACGCCGCGTCGCCGGCTGAGTCGCGACGTCCGCGTGGCCGCGACCGTGTGCATCCGGCGCGTTTCGCGGTGATAAGGTTGACGTCGTTCTAGGGCCTGTGGCGCAGTTGGTAGCGCGTCTCGTTCGCAATGAGAAGGTCAGGGGTTCGATTCCCCTCAGGTCCACCAGTGCGTCTGTCTTGACCTCCGGTTCACGGTCCGTCACGCTGTCGGCATGACTCCGCGGAGAATGTCTCGATTCGCCCCGATCGCGGTGGGCACAGTGGGGGTCATCGCACTCGCCGTCGGCCTCGGGGGCTGCGCCACGAGCGAGGGCGAGTCAGATGCGACGTGGCGGTTGGCGCCCCAGGTCGAGGTCGACTCTGCAACGACGACGTTCGAGATTCTCGTCAGCCGCGTGGAGTGCAACAGCGGCGTCACCGGCACCGTGAACGAGCCGTCGGTCGAGTTCGGTGACGAGGAAGTGGTCATCACGGTGCGGGTGAGCCCCGGGTCGCCGCAGGCGGCAACCTGTCAGGGCAACGACGAGGTGCCGTACACCCTCCGCCTCACTCAGCCGATCGGCGACCGAGTGCTCATCGACGGCGGCTGCCGCGGCGGGGAGGCTGCAGAAACGGTGTTCTGCGACTCAGCGGTGCGCGGTCGCCCCTAGGGTCGCGCCCCTGCTCACATCTCTTCGTGGGTCTCCGGGTCGCCACCGAATAGGCGCCCGTCGGGCCGACCGAGTGCGGTGATGGCGGACACCTCAGCATCGCTCAGGGTGAAGCCCCCGAGCTCGAGGTTCTCGCGCTGCCGCTCCGGGTTTCCCGACTTCGGGATCGGCAGCGAGCCGATCTGCTGGTGCCAGCGCAGGATCACCTGGGCAGGGGTCACCCCGTGTGCCGTTGCGGCCGACGCGACGGGCGCCGACTCCTTGACCGGGGCGGCCTTGCCGAGGGGGCTCCACCCTTCCGTGACGATGCCGTGCTCGGCGTGGAAGGCGCGCAGCTCCACCTGTGGGAAGAACGGGTGCAGCTCGATCTGGTTGACCGACGGCATCACACCCGTCGCGTCGGCCACGCGGGTCAGGTACGCGGCCGTGAAGTTCGAGACGCCGATCGAGCGCACGCGCCCCTCCTCGCGCAGGCGCACCATTGCCCGCCACGTGTCGACGTACTTGTCGACGCTCGGGTTTGGCCAGTGGATCAGATACAGGTCGAGCACATCGAGCCCGAGTCGTTCCATCGACCCGTCGAACGAGCGCAGCGTCTCGTCGTAGCCGTGGTCGCGCCCCGGCACCTTCGTCGCGACGATGATCTCGTCGCGCGGAACGGCCGTTTCTGCGATTGCGCGACCCACAGCATCCTCGTTCTGGTAGTTCACCGCCGTGTCGATAAGGCGGTATCCGGCGTCGAGGGCGCTCAGCACCGCGGCCGTTCCCTCCTCGCCGCGCAGCGGGTAGGTGCCGAAGCCGATGTCGGGCATGGTCGTTCCGTCGTTGAGAGCAGGCATAGCTGCACGCTACCGCGCCTGAGCAGGCTCGCCCTGTCGAACGTCGGCGCACGCGAGTAGCCTCGCGCCATGGCCACCGACGCCCGCCACGCCCTCGATCCGGCACTCGTCGACTGGATGCTCGCCACCGACCCTGCACTCGCCTGGCAGGTCGAGCGCGACCTGCTCGGCGCGCCCGACGACACGTGGCAGGCAACGCGGGCGCGGGTCGCGACCGATGGGCTGGGGGCGCGGATGCTCGCCCACCAAGACCCCGACGGCCAGTGGGCGGGTGGCGCCTACTTTCCGGGCGGCTTCGACTTTCACGGCCCCGAGGCCGCGCCCGGCGCGGGTCAGCCCTGGACCGCCACGACGTGGTCGCTGAACACCCTGCGCGAGTGGGGTCTCGACGCGTCGGCGCTCGCCGGCACGGCCGAGAAGCTCGACGCGAACAGTCGGTGGGAGTACGACGACCTGCCCTACTGGGGTGGCGAGGTTGACGCGTGCATCAACGGCTTTACGCTCGCCAACGGCGCCTGGCTCGGCGCCGAGGTGTCGGGCATCGCGGACTGGTTCGCCGAGCACCAGCTTGATGACGGCGGCTGGAACTGCGAGTGGGTCGAGGGCTCGACGCGCTCCAGCTTTCACTCGACCCTGAACGCGCTGAAGGGCATTCTCGACTGGGAGATCCGCACCGGCGACGACCGCTTGCGCGAGGTGCGGCACCGCGGTGAGCAGTATCTGCTGACGCGGCGCCTGCTGTACCGCGCCTCGACGGGCGAGAAAGTGGGCCCCTGGGTGGACCTCTTCGGCTATCCGTTCCGGCACGTGTACACGGCGCTCAATGCGCTCGACTACCTGCGCCGGGCATTCCTGCATGACGGCGTTCCACCCGATGAGCGCGCCGCCGACGCGGTCGCGATCGTGCGCGATGCCCGCCAGGGCGACGGCACGTGGCTGCAGGGCAGGCGCTATGCGGGCGCCGTGTGGTTCGAGATCGACGTGCCCGTCGGCGAGCCGTCGCCGTGGCTGACGTTCTTCGCGACGCGGGTGCTCGACTGGTGGGCGGCGGCCGACCCCGCAGCCCGGTGAACTCCTGACAGTTCCTGCCACGCGGCGTCGCGTCCGGGTAGTCTGACGGAAACGCTCAGGAACGGCCACCCGATAGTCTGATGATTCATTTGCAGGAAAAGTTTTGCCTGTTTTCAGTGTGCTCGACCCGATCGGAGCCCCATGTCGAACGCTTCGGACACCACGTTTCGCGCCCCCGCGGCCGTGCACGCCGCCAGCGTTGACGAGACCTTCGCCGCCCTCGACGTCACGCCCGACGGGCTGAGCGCCGACGAGGCTGCCCGCCGACTTCAGACGGTTGGCCCGAACCGTCTGCCCGAGAAGGCTCCCGACCCGGCGTGGAAGCGCCTTCTGAGGCACTTCAACGACGTGCTCATCTACGTGCTCCTTGCGGCCGCCGTGCTGAAGACATTCCTGCTCGATTGGGTCGACGTGGGTGTAATCCTCGCGGTCGCCATCATCAACGCGCTCATCGGCTTCATTCAGGAGGGTAGGGCTCAGCGCGCCCTAGACGGCCTGCGCAGCATGCTGTCGGTGCGCGCTCAGGTGCGCCGCGACGGCGAATGGGTCGGGACGAACGCCGAGAACCTCGTGCCCGGCGACGTGGTGCGTGTGAAGTCGGGTGACCGCATCCCGGCCGACATTCGCATCACTCACTCCACCGAGCTGCGCGCCGAAGAGGCGGGTCTGACGGGCGAGTCCGAGCCCGTCACGAAGAGCGCCGACCCGGTCGACGAAGTCTCGGGCATCGGTGACCGCACGTCGATCGGCCACTCCGGCAGCCTCGTCGTCAGCGGCCGAGGCACCGGTGTCGTCGTCGCGACCGGCGCCGAGACCGAGATCGGCCGCATCAGCACGATGATCGAGTCGGTCGAGCAACTGTCGACCCCGCTTGAGCGCAAGATTCACCGCTTCAGCATTCTGCTGGCGCGCATCATCCTGACCGTTGCGGTGCTGCTGGTCGTGTTCGGCTTTGCGGTGCACGATTACCCCGTGCCCTTGCTGCTGACCGTCGCAGTGGCTTTCGCGGTAGCTGCGATCCCCGAGGGCCTCCCCGCCATCGTGACCATCACGCTCTCGTTGGGCGTGCAGGCGATGGCTCGCCGCAACGCGATCACCCGGCGGCTCACGTCCGTCGAAACACTCGGATCCGTCACTGTCATCTGCTCGGACAAGACGGGCACGCTCACGAAGAACGAGATGACCGTCGAACGCGTGGTGACATCCGAGGCCACCTACGACGTTGACGGAACGGGATACGACCCGAGCGGAGGCATCCGCCGCGATGGCGCTGAGGTCGACGTCACCAGCGAGGATGCTCTGCGCCGGCTGATCACGATCATGGCCGTCGCGAACGACTCGGGCCTCAGAGAGAAGGACGGCGCGTGGTCGATCGTCGGCGAGCCGACCGAGGGCGCGCTCATCACGCTCGCGCACAAGGCGCAGGCCGTTCCCGAGGAGTTCGAGCGCCTCGCAGCCGTTCCCTTCGAGTCAGAACACAAGCTGATGGCGACCCTCGACCGCGGCCCCGACGGCGACGTGACGGTGCACGTGAAGGGGGCGCCTGATCGGGTGCTCGACCGCTGCGTCGCGCAGCTCGGGGCGAACGGCGACACTGAGCCGCTCGACGCCGACTTCTGGCGCGACCGCATCGCCGAGCTCAGCGCTGGCGGCCTGCGGGTGCTGGCCGCAGCGCAGCGTGCCGCCGAACCAGACACGAGCGACCTCGCGCTTGAGCACCTCGACGACGACCTCGTCTTTGTCGGCGTCGTCGGCATCCTCGATCCGCCTCGCCCCGAGGCGATTGAGGCGATCGACGACGCGAAGCGAGCCGGAATCCGCGTGAAGATGATCACGGGTGACCACGCGGGAACGGCGACGGCCATCGGCCGCCAGATGGGCATCATCGACCCCGACGACGACCACGCCGACGAGGCCATCACCGGTGCCGAACTCGACGCCGCCAGCGACGAAGAGCTGCGCGACATCGTGCAGCGCTACGACACGTTCGCCCGGGTGAGCCCCGAGCACAAGCTGCGCATCGTCGAGGCGCTCCAGGCGCACAACGAGGTCGTCGCCATGACCGGCGACGGCATCAACGACGCGCCCGCACTGCGCCGCGCAGACGTTGGCGTGGCCATGGGCATCAAGGGCACCGAGGCGACCAAGGAAGCCGCCGAGATCGTGCTCGCCGACGACAACTTCGCCACGATTGCGCGCGCGGTCGAGGAGGGCCGGCGCACCTTCGACAACATCGTGAAGTCGGTTGTGTTCCTGCTGCCGACGAACGGCGCGCAGTCGCTCGTGCTGCTGGTCGCCGTGCTGCTCGGCCTGTCGATCCCGCTCGCCCCGGTGCAGATCCTGTGGGTCAACCTCATCGCGGCCGTCACCCTGTCACTCGCCCTCGCGTTCGAACCGGCCGAGGCCGACGTCATGAAGCGCGCACCGCGCATCCCGGACCGCCCGATTGTCGGCGCGGCCCACCTGATCCAGATCGCACTCGCCTCGCTGCTCATCGGCGGGGGAACGCTCGCCATGTACTACCTGGCGCGCGGCCAGGGCGTCGACGACCCGCAGGCGCAGAGCCTCGCCGTGACCACCCTCGCGGTCGCGCAGATCGGCTACCTGCTGACCTGCCGCAACCTGCGGGGGGCCACGGTGTCGCCGGCCCAGTGGTTCTCGAACCCCATCGTGTGGCTGTCGATCGGCGGACTGCTCGTGCTGCAGGCGCTGTTCGTGTATGCGCCGTTCATGAACACCCTGTTCGGCTCTGCCCCCCTACCCGCCAGATCGTGGGCGTTCGCGTTCGCGATCGCGGCCGCCGTGTACGTCGCCATCGAGGTGACGAAGGCGATCACGCGCCGACTCATGCCCGAGGCGGCGCCGCGATGACGGACACCCTGTGAGCGCCGCGGTCAGTGTCGCCCTGATCGTGGCGGCCTTCGCCCTGTTTGCCTGCATCCTGGCGGGGCTGTGGCGCGCCGTTGCGGGCCCGACGATCGAAGACCGGCTCACCGCGTTCGTGCTGTTGGGCGCGGGCGGTGCCGCCCTGTTCATCGTGCTCGCGGCGATCGCCGACCTGCCGGCCCTGCGTGACATCGCGATCGTCGTCGTCGGCCTGGCCACCATCGTCGCGGTCGTGTTCACTCGGCGGTCGGTGCGCTGATGGTCATCGTCGACGTGCTCGTCATCACCCTGCTCGCGGCGGGTGTCTTCTTCGTTGTCGCGGGCACGGTGGGGCTGCTGCGCTTCCCCGACCTCGCGAGCCGCTTGCACGCGGTGTCGAAGGCCGACGTCCTCGGCCTCGGACTCATCGCCACCGCGCTCGCCCTGCACCTTCTCATCACCGAACCGGGATGGGCAGCGGTCGGCGTGGTGGCGAAGCTGGCCCTCATCTGGATTCTCGCCCTCATCGGCACCGCCGCGAACGCCTACCTCATGGCGGGCAGCAGGCGGCGGGCCGAGGTAGAGACGGAGGAGGAGCCGTGACGGTCATCGCCTTCTCCGACGTCGACGTGCTCGACGTGCTCGTCGTGGCGGCCGTCGCCGTCACCGCGATACTCGCCATCGCGATTCCTCGCCGGGTCGGCGCGACCATCGCCTTCCTCGTCTTCGGCCTGCTGCTCGCGCTGCTGTGGGCACGTGTCGCCGCGCCCGACGTGGCGATCGCCGAGGCGGCGCTCGGCGGTGGGGTGGCGGGGGCGCTGCTGGTCGATGCACTTCACCGGCGACAGCCCGCGCAGCCGAAGCGCGACCATCGTCGCGCGGTGGCGATCACGGCGGTCGGCGCCGCGCTCGGTGCGGTGACGTTCGCCGCCCTGGCGACCGTGCTGTCGCGTCTCACGGCGGAGCCCGCCGACCTCGGGCCGCTCGCCCTGGAGGCCGTCGAGCGCAGCGGCGTGAGCCACCCCATCACCGCGGTGCTGTTGAACTTCCGCAACCTCGACACGCTGCTCGAGATCGCGGTCGTCGTGTTCGCCGCGGTGGGTGCTGCGGCGCTGTCGCGTGACCGCATCCGCACCGTGACCGACCCGGGCCCGGTACGGCGCGTCATCGCCGTCATCATCGTGCCGGCTCTCGTGCTGCTCGCCGCCTGGCTGCTCGTGGCCGGAACCAGTGAGCCCGGCGGAGCCTTCCAGGCCGGTGCCGTGCTCGGTGCCGCGCTCATCATCGCCCACCTGTGCGGGGTGCGCGCCGCCCGCGCGGCCGGAGGGCGCGCGCTCGTGCTCGTCGTGGCGGGCCTGCTGGCGTTCATCCTGCTCGGCGGCATCGGGCTCGCGGTGACGGGAACGTGGCTCGCGCTCGACCTCAGCTGGGCGTTCGCGGCCATTCTCTCCATCGAGACCGTGCTCACCGTCAGCATCGGGGTCGCGCTCGCCATGCTCTTCCTGGCCGCCGGCTCGCGCGACGATGCGGCGGCCGCCGACAGCGCGGCAGCCGCCCCAGCCCTGGGGGGTGCCGCGTGACCACCCTGCAGCTGTTTATGTATGCCGGTGCGTTCATCCTCGTGGTGGGGGTTGCCGCGACCCTGCTGGTACGCGACCTGATTCGCCGCCTGATCGCCCTCAACGTCGCCTCTGGGGGCGTCATGCTGCTGTTGTTGGCGCTCGCCGATCGCGGCGACGGCGAGCCCGACCCCGTGCCGCAAGCCCTCGTGCTCACGGGCATCGTCGTCATGGCGGCCGTCACGGGCATCGCCATCGTGCTGGCGCGACGGGTCGAGCAGCTCGACGACGACCTCGAGGAGGTCGAGCAGTGATGTCGGCCGCAGCCCTCGTGCTCGCGCCCGTCTTTCTGCCCCTCGCGGTCGGCGCGCTGTCGGCCGTGCTGCCTCGGCGAGCGGCGGCGACGCTGACGGTCATCGCGGCCGCCGCCACGCTGATGGTCGCCGTGTTGCTGGGCATCGCCGTGCTCGACGCGGGCCCCGTGCGGCTGGAGGTGGCTGGCTGGGCGCCGCCCGTCGGAATCCTTCTCGCCGCGGACGGGCTCTCGGTCGTCATGATCGGCCTGTCGGCAATCGCGGTGCTGGCTGCTGCGCTCGTTGCCGCCGCCGACGACCACTTCGGGGGAGGGCACGCGTTCTGGCCGCTCGTTGGTGCGGCGGCCGCGGCCGTCAACGGCGTCTTTGTCGCGCGCGACGTGTTCACCGCCTTCGTGCTGTTGGAGCTGTTGACCATCGCATCCGTCGCGCTTGTCGCCCTGGGGGGAGCGCGATCGGCCGCAGCCGCCCTGCGCTACCTCTTCGTTGCCGTGACCGGCTCGCTGTTCTTCTTGCTCGCGGTCGCCCTCACGTACGGACACACCGGCACCGTTGACCTGGCGCGGGCCGCCGAGCGCGCCGACGACACCGTGATCGTCGGGGCGATCATCGCCCTCACCGTGGTCGGCATGGCCGCGAAGACGGCGCTGTTCCCGTTGCACTCGTGGCTGCCGGCCGCCCATCCCGCTGCCCCGACGGCGGTCAGTGCCCTGCTCTCGGCGCTTGTGATCAAGGCCTCGATCGTGATTCTTTGGCGCATCGTCGAGTACTTCGGCCCGCTCACCGACCTCGCCGCGCCGCTCGCGACCGCCGTGGGCGTCGCGGGCGCCGCCGCCGTGCTGTGGGGCGGGGTGCTCGCGCTGCGACGCGACCGCCTGAAGTCGATCATCGCCTATTCAACGGTCGCCCAAGTCGGGTACATGGTGCTGCTGGTGCCGCTCGTGTTCACCGCGAGCGACCCGCAGGTGGCCTGGATCGGCGGCATTCTGATCACTCTGGCTCACGGCGTCGCGAAGGCCGCCATGTTCCTCGCCGCCGGAGCGCTCGCTACCGCGGCCGGCACGAGTCGGCTCGACGGGCTCGAGGGCACGATCAGCCGCATGCCGTGGACGGTCGCCGCGATTGGGCTCGCCGGCGTCAGCCTCGCGGGGCTTCCGCCCACGCTCGGCTTCGTCGGCAAATGGATGCTCGTGCAGGCCTCGCTCGACGCGGGCGCCTGGTGGTGGCTGGCCCTGCTACTCGGCGGCGGGCTGCTGACTTTCGCCTACACGGCGCGCATGCTGCGAGCCACCTTCAACCCGCCCGGCGACTTCTCGGGCGCCCGCGAGCTCACCCGGCCCGCGCGCACCGTGGCCATCGTGCCGCTGGCGCTCGCCGCCCTCTCGGTGGTGCTCGGTCTCATTCCGTGGCTGCTCATTGATGTTCTGAGTGCTGCGCCGATGGGGGGTGGCGCATGAACGATGACACGGTCACCGTGATGAGCGCGCTGCCGGTTGTGCTTCTGCTGACGTCGCTCGTGCCGGCGCTGCTGATCTTTGCGCTGCGCGAGAAGCAGACGGTGCTGCGCACCACCCTGAACCTCGCTGGAGCGATCGCGAAGGTCTTGCTCGTGATCGTGCTGATCCCGCGCGTCGTGGCGGGCGAGGAGCTGCGCGCCGAGTTCACGTGGATTCCCGGGCTCGACATCGTCTTCGTGACCGACACGTTCTCGCTGTTCTTCGTCGCGCTCTCGGCGGGCCTGTGGTTGGCGACGACGATCTACGCCGTCGGCTACCTGGAGGGCTCACCCAACCGCAGCCGGTTCTTCGGCTTCTTCAGCCTGTGCGTCACGGCCACGGTCGGTATCGCCCTGGCCGGCAACCTGCTCACCTTCCTGATTTTCTTCGAGCTGTTGACGCTCGTCACGTACCCGCTGGTGGCTCACCGCGGAACGCGGGCGGCACTGCGCGGTGCCCGCATCTACCTCGCGTACACGCTCGGCGGCGGCGTCGCCCTGCTGCTCGGCGTCGCCTGGCTGACCGTCGAGGTCGGGCCGGTCGAGTTCCGTGCCGGCGGTATCCCCGAGGTGGCGGAATTCGCCGCCCGTGACCCGCTCACGGCGACGGTAATCGGCGCAGTGTTGTTGCTCGGCGTCGGCGTGAAGGCCGCGTTGTTCCCGCTGCACGGCTGGCTGCCGATTGCCATGGTGGCCCCAGCGCCGGTGAGCGCCCTGCTGCACGCGGTGGCCGTGGTGAAGGCTGGCGCCTTCGGAATCATCCGCATCGTCGAGGACGTTTTCGGCCTGGCCCTGTTCGCCGAGCTCGGGATGCTGCAGGCGCTCGCCGTCGTCGCCTCCGTCACGATCGTCTACGGGTCCGTCCGCGCGCTCGCGCAGGACGACTTGAAGAAGCGCCTCGCATATTCGACGGTGTCGCAGGTGTCGTACATCGCGCTCGGCGCGGCGCTGCTGTCGCCGATCGCCACCGCCGGGGCGATCGTGCACATGGTCAACCAGGGCTTCATGAAGATCACGCTGTTCTTCTGCGCCGGCCTGTTCGCCGAAGAGCTCAAGCTGTCAAAGGTCAGCCAGCTCGCCGGGGTCGGCCGACGGATGCCCGTCACGAGCGCCGCTTTCACCATCGCCGCGCTCGGCATGATCGGGCTGCCGCCGTTCGCCGGCTTCATCTCGAAGTGGGCGCTCGGGCTCGGTGGGCTCGACGCGGGCCAGCCGTGGGTGATCGCCGTGCTGCTGACCAGCACGGTGTTGAATGCCGCCTACTTCCTGCCGATCATCGCGACCATCTGGACGTCGCCGCGATCAGAGTCGGAGGGCAGCGATGAGGGCACGTTCCCGGTACCCGCCCGGCGTTCGGGCTGGGAGGCGCCCGCGAGCCTCCTGCTGCCCGCGGTCGCGACCGCGCTCTTCGTCATCCTGTTTGGCGTCGCCGCCGGCTGGGGCTACTCGCCCTGGGTTCTCGCGCAGATCGTGGGGGAGGGAGCATGGCCGTGATGTGGACTCTCTCCTTCGTCGTCCCGCTTCTGGTGGCGGCGACGATCGCCGCGCTGAGTCTCGGGGCGGGCGAGGCGCGTGCCCGCGCCCGCGAGCTCGTCGTGCAGTACGCGTGGCTCGCGGTCGTGCCGACGGGCATCGTCGCGAGCCTCGACGACGGCGCGCTGAAAACGGTCGACTGGATGCTGTTCGGCACCGCGATCCGCCTCGATGAGGTGGGGCGCCCGCTCGTGCTGCTCGCGGTCATCCTGTACGGCATCGCGCTGGCGTTCGTGCCACGGTCCATCTCCGAGCGCCCCGCCGGGCTGAACGGCTTCCTGCTGCTGTGCTTCACCGCGAACGTGGGGGTCTTCGTTGCGGCGAACCTCGTCACGTTCTACCTCGTGTTCGCCGCCATGAGCTTCCTCGGCTACGCGATCGTCGTGCACGACCGCACGACCTCGGCGCGCCGGGCCGGCGCGGTGTACCTCGTGATGACGGTGTTTGGGGAGTCGGCCGTGCTGGGCGCATTCCTGCTCATCGCGTCCGAGGGCGTCACCGACGTTATCAGCGTGCCTGCGGCGGTCGCCGCATCAGACGCTCGAGACGTCATCGTGGCGCTGCTCATCATCGGCTTCGGGGTGAAGGCCGGCATGATTCCGCTGCACGTGTGGTTGCCCCTTGCCCACCCCGCCGCGCCGAGCCCGGCCAGCGCCGTGCTGTCGGGTGTGATGCTCAAAGCGGGAATCATCGGCCTGCTGCGCTTTTTGCCGCTCGGCGAGGGGGCCGCCGAACCGCTCTGGGGCGGTCTGCTCGTCACGCTCGCCCTCGTCGGGGGGCTGCTCGCTGCCGTCGTCGGCGTGCTGCACGACAACCCGAAGGTGATTCTCGCGTACAGCAGCATCGGCCAGATGGGCTTCATTACCGCGCTCATCGGTGCGGCACTGCTCGAGCCGGCGATCGCGCCCGCGGCCATCGCCGCTGCCGTCGTCTACAGCGTCGCCCACGGGCTGATCAAGGGCGCGCTGTTCTTCAGCATCCAGGTGTGGGATCTCAGCCGCGCCCCCACGTGGGCTGTCGTCGTGCCCCAGACCGTGGCCGCGCTGGGCCTTGCCGGAGCGCCGCTGACGGCGGGCTTCATCGCCAAGTACGTGTCGAAAGAGTCGCTCGGAGACGTCGCATTGCCCGGCCTTCCGGTGGTCGCGCTCGCCGACATCCTCCCGTGGTTTGCCGTCGGGTCAACCGTGCTGCTCGCCCGATTCGCCATCGCCATGAGCCGCCGAACGCGCCGCCGCACCGCCGGAAAACCGATCAGCACCGCGGCCTGGGCGGTGCTGGCGCTCGCCGCGGCCGCCCCCGTGTGGTGGCTCGCGACCGGGTTCGCACCCCCGCTCACCGTGCCCGGCTGGTTCTCGCCCGGCCCCGTCGTCGACCAGTCGTGGCCGTTCCTGCTCGGCATCGCCCTCGCGCTGGCCGCGGCCGCGCTCGCGCGTCGGCCACGATTCCGGGATGCTCGCCTGCTGCATCCGCGCGGAGACATCGTGCCCGAGGGCGACGTCGTGGTGCTGCTTGAGCGGGCTGCCGGCGGCACGATGCGGGGCGTGATCCGGGCATCCGGTGTTCTGGGGGCGACGCGCGACGCGCTCGTGGAGCGCGTGCGGCGGGGGCCGTCGCCGATGCCGACGGTCAGCGGCGTTCAGGCGCGGCTGGGAACCTGGGTGGTGTCGGGTGCGCTTGCGGTCGCAGCCCTGGCCGGCGCCCTCCTATTCGTGGTGCTGGCGGGAGGGGGCGGCTGATGGTGGTCTCGGTGATCTTTCGCACGATTGTCATCGCGGCGGCGTGGTTCGCTGTGACGGAACTGCGCCCCTCGGCAATCGTCTACGCGCTCGCGGCCGTGCCCGTGGGGGTTGCCGCTACGTACCTCGTGACCGGGATGCCCGCGCGGGGAGGCTCGCTGCGACTCTCTCGGGGCGTCGCGGCGACGGCCGCGAGCCTGCGTTTCGTCGGCTGGATCGCCCGCAGCGCGATCCTGGGCGGCGGTGACGTCGCGCGCCGGGCGTTGTGGCTGCCGCGCCCCGACGTGGACCCCGCATGGGTGACCCGGCGCACCACCCTCGGGACCGCGGCGGGGCGCGTGACCCTGGCCCTCGCCATCAACCTCGCCCCGGGAACGCTCAGCGCGCGCATCGACGGGGACGAGCTCGAGATTCACGTCATTACGAATGAGCTCGATGTGGACGCGGCGGTGACGGCGCTCGAAACCCGCATCGCGGCCATCGAACGCGCGATGGCGTGATGTCAGGCGGGGGATGCCGTGTCGAGCGCGGCTTCCACCCGTTCCACCACCCGACGCTGCGCTTCGTTCAGGGAGTCATTCGAGTACTCCGCCAACAGGGCAACTGCTCGCGGGTCGAACGACACCTCGTCGTCTCGAAGAGCTCTGATGACGTCTCCGTACGTCGCCACCATGTCGGCGACGATCGCCTCGACGACGCTATCCGGAGCATCCGCGTCGAGGTCGGCGAGGCGGCGGGTGAGCGTGAGTGACGTCTCGAGCAGCGCGGGTTCCGAGAAGCGCGCGTACAACCCCGCCAACTCGTCGAGCACCTCGGGGCTCGCCAGGTGGCCGATCAGGATCGCCTGCTCGCGGTCAACGCGGGCCAGCGTAGAGTCGCCGAGTCGTGCGGCGAAGAGCGCGATGTGCGGCGCGAAGGCATCGGGCAAGTCGGGCGCGGCGTTCCACGCCATGAGCTGTGCGATCAGCGCTCGACGCTCGGTTAGGCGCTCGATCTCCCGGGCCGTCTCATCGTCGAGCCGCTCGAGCACCTCTGCCGTGTCCTTGCCGTCGCGGTCGAGCATCGGCGCCAGTTCGCCCAGGCGGAAACCGAGCGACGCGAGTCGGACGATACGCAGCACGCGCACCAGGTGGTGCACCGAATATTCGCGGTATCCGTTGGGCGTCCGCGGAGGCTCGTCGAGGAGGCCGAGCTGGTGGTAATGCCGCAGGGTGCGCACCGTGACGCCGGCGAGGTGGGCGAGGTCACTGCTGCGCATCGGTCGGATCCTCATCGGCAGGGGGCGTCGACGAGTTCAGACTACGGAGTGATCGCGAGACCAGCGAGACAGCGAGGGCAATGAGCCAGAGGGAGGCGATCGACCACGACGCGATCTCGAGCGTGGCGTACTCGACGAGCAACGCCGCGGCCATGATGCCTGCCGGTGCCGCCACCGTGAGTGCGGCATTCTGCGTACTCAAGATGCGGCCGCGCATGCTTTCGGGAATGCGCTCGATGAGCACGACCCCGATGATCGTGTTGAGGATTCCGCCACCCGCGCCGACCAGTGCGGCGGCACCGATGACGATCAGCACCGATGGCAGCGAGGCCATGGCGAAGAAGCCCGCGGTCGCGAGCAGCAGTCCGCCCATGAACCACGCTCGTCGGTGGCCCGGCGTGCCGACGGCGGCGAACAGGCCCGCGCCGATGAGGAGGCCACCCGCGAGGGCGGAGAGGATCAGCCCGAGCATCCCGGCCTGGTCCTGAAGCGTGACGTAGACCGGCAGAATCAGGCCCTGGAACGCGGCGAGCACCATCGCCACGATCACGCTGAAGACGGTGACCGTCACGAGGAAGCGATCCCGGGCAAGTGCCCGCCATCCCTCTTTCAGGTCGCGCCAGGCCGACGGCGTCGGCGGGGGCGTCGGGAGCGAGCTCGAGAGGGCGACGGATGCATGGGGCTTGATTCGTCCGATCCGATGCGGCATCACGAGCGTCACCATCGCCGCGAGGAACGACGTGCCGGCCGTCACCCACAACACGGTCGTGCCGTCGAGGAGCGTCACCAACAGGCCCGCAAGGGCCGGCCCGATCAGGAAGGCGACCGAGCCGAGCATTTCACGCAGGCCGATGAGCCGCTCGGCGCTCATCGCACCGTGCCGCACGATCGCGGGAACGAGTGCTTCGCGCGCGGTGATCCCCGGCACGTCGCCGATCGAGCCGAGAATGCCGAACAGGACGAACCAGCCGATCGTGAGTCCGGTGATCGCGTCGACGATGGGCAGCGCCGCCATCGCCGCCGCCGAGACGAGGTCGGTGACGACGGAGGACGTTCGCCGGTTGATCCGGTCGATCACGACGCCCATGAGCAGCCCCGCAACCACGGCGGGAAGCGCTGTCGCCGCGGCGACGGTTCCCGCGCCCAACGCGCTTCCCGTTGTCAGCAGGACGATGAGGGGGAGGGCGATGGCGGCGATCGAGTTGCCGAGCGTCGACAGGAAGTATGACGCGAGATACGCAGTGGGGATGAGTCGCATGCCCCCATCTGAAACTATGACGTTACGTCGGGGTCAAGCGTCGGCCGGCGGCCGCTGAGGCGGGCGACATCGACGCCGAGGAACGAGAATTGCAGGGCGATCCAGCCGCCCGCGACGAGCTGCGCGGCCTCAGTGGGGAGCGAGGTCACGGTGGGTAGCAGCAGCACGATCGTCGGCGTCGTCTCGCCGTTCGCCACGGCGATCGCCCCGAGCACCAGGATTCCGCCGTATACGTAGGCCGCGAGGCGCAGCCGCATGCGCTCGACGGGCAACGACTTCCCCCGACGCACGAGCAGCCAGCGCGGCAGTCGGGTCGGCAGCTCGACAGTGCTCACCCTGTCACTGTGCCACGCGCGTGCGATCGGCGGAACATCCGTGGCGGCCCGGGTGTTACCCCAGCATGACCCTCAGCCCTGCCCCCTACGCTGGAGGGGTGACCGAGGCCGCCCCGTTCTCCTCCGCTGAGCTGGAGCACATTCGCGCGCAGTTTCCGATTCTGCGCCGCGATGTTTACGGGCATCCCCTCGTCTACCTCGACTCGGCGGCGACCGCGCAGAAGCCGACCCGGGTCATAGAGGCGGAAGCCACCTTCTATCGCGAGGCGAACGCCGCCGTGCACCGCGGCGCCCACACGCTCGCCGGCGAGGCGACCGAGCTCTACGAGGATGCTCGGGGCACCGTCGCGCGTTTCCTCGCGGTCGATGACAACGAGGTCGTGTTCACCTCCAACGCCACCGAGGGGCTCAACCTGATCGCGTACGCGATCGGGAACGCGAGCCTCGGTCGCGGGGGAGCGGCAGCCGCGCCGTATGCACTCCGCGAGGGTGACGAGATCGTCGTCACCGAGCTCGAGCACCACGCGAACCTCATCCCGTGGCAAGAACTCGCCGCCCGCACCGGGGCCACGCTGCGGTTTGTCCCCGTCGACGACAACGGGGCGATCGACGTCGATGCGGCGACGGGCGTGATCGGGGCGCGCACGCGCATCCTCGCCGTCAGCCACGTGTCGAACGTCACCGGAGCGCACTCGCCGCTCGACCGACTCGTGCCGCTCGCGCGCGCCGTCGGGGCGCTCGTCGTGCTCGATGCCTGCCAGTCGGCGCCGCACCTACCCCTGCGGCCACGCGAGCTCGACGTCGACGTCGCGGTATTCAGCGGGCACAAGCTCTACGGCCCGACCGGTATCGGCGTGCTCTACGGTCGCGCCGAGCTGCTCGACGCGCTGCCGCCCTTCCTCACGGGTGGATCGATGATCACGACCGTGACGATGGAGGGTGCCGAGTACCTACCATCTCCGCAGCGCTTCGAGCCCGGCACGCCGCGCATCGCACAGGCGATCGGGCTGGCCGAGGCGATCCGCTTTGTCGACGAGTTGGGTTTCGACCGTATCGCCGCGACCGAGCATGAGCTGGGCGCACGCTTGCTCGACGGGCTCGCTGAGGTGCCGGGTATCCGCGTGCTCGGCGCCGACATCGACGCGCCCCGGGTCGCGCTCGCGAGCGTCGTCGTCGACGGGGTGCACGCGCACGATGCCGGTCAGATTCTCGACAACGTGGGCATTGCCGCGCGCGTCGGTCACCACTGTGCGCAGCCGCTGCACCGTCGCCTCGGCGCGACGGCCAGCCTGCGGGTGAGCGCTGGCGTGCACACCACGGCCGACGAGATCGACCAGGCGGTCGCCGCCATCGCGGGCGTTCGCGACTTCTTCGGATTGACAGGAGAGAACGCATGAGCGGACTCGAGCAGCTGTACCAGCAGATCATCATGGATCACTCGAAGTCGCCGCACGGCTACGGGCTCGCCGAGGGCGATGTGACGAGCCACCAGCGCAACCCGGTCTGTGGCGACGAGGTGACCCTCGCCCTCCGCTGGAACGCTGACGGCACGCGTGTCGAGGAGGTCGCCTGGGAGGGGTCGGGATGCTCGATCTCGCAGGCGAGCGCGTCACTGTTCGCGACGCTCGCCGCCGAAGACGCCGATGCAGGAAACGCCTGGACCCCCGACGACCTGCAGGCCTTCATCGACGAGTTCCGCGAGGCGCTGCGCTCGCGTGGGCAGATCCCGCTCGACGAAGAGCGCTTCGGTGACGCCGCCGCCCTGAGTGGCGTTTCGAAGTTCGTCGCGCGCGTCAAGTGCGCCATGCTCGCGTGGGTCGCCGCCGAAGACCTGCTGACGCGCCGGGCTGCCGAGGGCTGAACCCGGCTCTTGGCGTGTCGGGGCGACCCGGCATACTATCGAGCATTCGAACACACGTTCGAATGCGGGTCGCGTGTCGCGGCACCGCGTCAGCCTGACCCGTGCCGGAGGTGAGGCGTATGGCGTCTGCCATTCGCGCCACAGCAACAGAGCATGCGCCTGACCGTGGGCGCCAGCCGACGCCCGACGTCGACGCTGTCGTGTGGTCCGATGACGCCGGTCGCCCGCTGCGGTTGATCTGGCAGGGGCACCGGTGGCGCGTCACCGACCGGCCAACGGTGATCACCGCGCCGGTGTCGTGGTGGTGGCGCGTCGATCCAGCGGGCGACGACCTCGATCTCGCCCCGAGCGAGTGCGTGGGGTGGCGCTTCCAAGCGACCGGCGAGCACGGCGAAACTCGCGTGTTCGACATTCGCGACACGGGTGATCCGCGTCGTTGGCGCGTAGTGAAGACCTACTGCTGAGCGCTAGCCGTGATCACGACTCGTCGATGAGTCGGGCCAGGTGGGCGATGAACCCCGCGAAGTCGCCGCTGTCGCGCGCGAGTCCCGCGACGTCTCGACGCGCGGCGAAGACGTTCACGAACTGGTCGAACAGCGGCTGGAAGCGGGCGCGGCCGTCGGGGCTGAAGGCGATGAAGGCGACGACGGACACCCGCGCATCCCCCCACGTGACGGGCGTCGGGCACAGCGCGATGGCGATGGCCGTGCGCTGGGCGGTGAGGCCCATGGCGTGCGGCACGGCCAGCGTTTCGGTAAATGCCGTTGACGACATACGCTCGCGCTCCAGGGCGCCCTCGACGTACGCCGGGTCGGCCGCTCCCACCTCGACGAGCGCCGCCCCCAGGCCGCGGATGATCGACTCGGGGTCGTCGCCGGGCGGGGTGGCGAAGAAGAGACGCTCGTCGAAGTACTCGAGAAGTTCGTCGGCGATTCCTGCTCGGCGACGCTGGCGCCGCGCCCGCGAGGCGGCCTGGCGAATCGCGTCGATGTCGTCATCGGTGAGGAAGGGCTGCACCACGACAACGCCCTCGCGCACGGCGCCGGTCGGCACGGTTGTGATGACCAGCTCGCTCGCCAGGTCGCGCGGATCGACATCGGAGCGGGTCACCACGTACTCGATCGTGAGCTGGTCGCCGAGCTCAACTTCGACCTTCGTGCGCAGAATCTGGTGCAGGTCGTAGTAGCTCGGGCAGAGGATCGAGCACGTCACCCGCTGTTCGCGCCGCGACACACGCTCCAGGTGCGAGCCGAGGTGCAGGGCGATGTACGAGATCTCGTCGTCGTCGACGGTGATGTCGCGTTCGCGCTGCACGATCGAGGCGATGAACACGGCGATGTCGAAAATCAGCGGGTACGAGCTCTTGATCGAGCGCGTGAGGGGGTTGCGGCTCCTGGCGTTGTCGCGGGCACGCGCCACGAGGTTGCCGAGATGGATCGCGAAGCGGGTCATGAATGCGTCGTCGCGGAAATCGACCGAGTACTCGTCGAGCACTTGCGCGACGATGCGGTCGACCGTCGCCCGATCATCCGGATCGATGGCGGGCGTTTCGGCAGCGCGGTTACCGGGGGCCACCACTCGCGTCACGAGCAGGCGGGCCAGGTACTCGAGGTCGGCCGCGTTCAACACGATGTCGTAGTGCGCGTCGGTCAGGCGCCGCAACACGTCGACGACAGCAGTGTGCTGCGGGTCGGGATGCACGTTCGCATCGGACAGATGCTGGTCGCGTCGCGCCCGATCGACCGCGATCGCGATGTGGAGGAGGACCGCATCGACGCCGTACTCGTTGACGAAGAACCCCTCCGCCTCGAGCGCTTGCATGAGTTCGGACTTGAACTCGCTGAGCCCAGCAAGACCGAACTCGTTTTCCAGAGCCTCGAGGTCGATGACCCCCCGTGAACTCTCGGCCTGCAACAGGCGGCTCAGCAGGCGGCGGCGCGAGCCCTCGGTACCAACCAGTCGCACTCGGCTGCCCGAGCGTTCGAGCGTGGCGCCGGCGTCGTCGGCGATGGACTTCACCTTGCGCAGGTCAGCTTCGAGCGTCGACTCGCTGACGAACAGCGTGTCGGCGAGAGCGTAGACGTCGATGCCGGCATCGAGCTCGGTGAGGCGGCGCACCAGGTGGTGAACGCGCTCTTGCGGCGTGCCCGCGATATCGCCGCGCGTGCGGGCCCGATCGAGAAACTCGCCGTACGCCTCTCGATTGAGGCGATACCCGGCCGTGGACGCGATAACGATCGGCAGCGGCTGGGCGGCGGTCTTCGCGGCGGCTACGTAGCTGCGAACCGAGCGCGTCGTGACGCCGAGGTCGTCGGCGAGCTCGGCCGCCGTCACCCAGTCGTCGGCCTGCGCCAGGAGCTCGAGCATGCGCTCGTACTTGTCCGCCATCGTGCGTTCACTGTAGGTGATCAGCGCCGCGGCCACACGATTTCCGCAGGGGAGGAAAGACGTCTGTTGGCGGGTGTGGGTGGTGATTCCGCACGATAAGTACCACGTGAAGCAGCCCGCCTCGCGCCTGCCACCACCCGCACCGCCCGCATGACTCGCAAGGAGGCGACCGTGACCTATCGCGTTGGCCTCGTGTGCGCAGCGGGGGTGTCGAGCACGTTCCTCGCTCACGCTCTGCGCGCCGCGATCGTCGACGCCGGGCTCACCGCGGTCGAGCTCGAGCCGATGTCGGCCGACCGGGCCGTCGTCGCCGACGTCGAACTGCTGCTGGTGGCTCACCACCTGCGGGGCGCTTGCGATGAGCTGCGCACCGCAACGGCCACCCCGATTGTGCTGCTGACCACTGATGACCGGGGGGCCGTCATCACTGAAGCGACGCGCGAAATTCTGCAGCGCGTCGACACCACCGCCGCATTGGAAGGACCCTGACCATGGCCGAACGTACTCTCGCTGTCGCCTCCGCGAACGGACTGCACGCTCGGCCCGCGGCCCTGTTCGTCAAGACGGTGACCGACTCGGGCCAGCAGGTGCAGCTGACCAAGGGGGAGCGGTCGGTCAACGCGGCGAGCATCCTCGGTGTTGTATCGCTCGGAATCGAGTACGGGGATGAGGTCACCGTTGCGGTCGAGGGTGACAATGCCAACGACACGCTGGATGCACTGGTCGACTTTCTCTCGACGGATCACGACGCCTGATGGCCACCACCGAACTGATCCGCGGCGTCGGCATCGGGCGCGGTACCGCCGTCGGCCCGGTGCTGCGGATGCCCGACCCCGTGCCTGACCCTGCCGACACCCGCCGGGAGCGCTCCGCGGACGACGAACAGGCCCGCGCGACGGAGGCGCTTGCCGCCACCGCCGCCCAGCTGCGGGCGCGCGGTCAGGCGGCCGGCGGCACGGCGGCCGAGGTCCTCGACGCGCTCGCGATGATGGCCGATGACCCTGCTCTCGCCGCCGACGTCACGCACCGCATCACTGACGGCTCGACCGCGGAGTACGCGATTCACGCGGCCATGGCGTCCTTCCGCGACGTGCTTGCGGCCATGGGTGGCTACCTCGGTGAGCGCGCCGGCGACCTCGACGACGTCGCCCGTCGCGCCATCGCGCACCTCATGGGTCTGCCAGAGCCGGGTGTTCCGCAGTCGGACGCCCCGTTCATCCTGGTCGCCCGCGATCTCGCTCCCGCCGACACGGCAACCCTTGACCTCGACAGTGTGCTCGCTCTCGTCACGACCGACGGCGGGCCGACCTCGCACACCGCGATCCTCGCCCGCGAGAAGGGCATCACCGCCGTCGTCGGGGCGACGGGTGCGGCCGCGCTCGTCGACGGCGACCTGGTGCTCGTCGATGCCGAAACCGGCACGGTCGAACGAGACCCCGATGACGAGCGAGTCACCCTCGCGCTGCAGCGCACGGCGGCGCTCGCCGCGATCCGCGCGGCCAGCACCGGCCCGGGGCGCCTGGCCGACGGCCACGCCGTTCCGCTGCTGGCCAACATTGGCTCAGTCGACTCCGCCAGGGAAGCGGCCGCCCGCGGTGCCGAAGGCGTCGGCCTGTTCCGCACGGAGGTGCTGTTCCTCGGCGCCGAGAAGGCCCCCAGCGTTGACGAGCAGGCCGAGACGTACCGCGCGGTCTTCGCCGAGTTCCCCGGCCAGAAGGTTGTCGTGCGCGTGCTCGACGCCGGGGCCGACAAGCCGCTCGCCTTCCTCACCGACCAGGGCGAAGAGAACCCTGCGCTCGGGCGGCGTGGACTGCGCGCGCTGCAGGCGCACGAAGAGGTGCTGCGCGATCAGCTGACCGCGCTGGCGACAGCGGCTGCGGCGAGCGACGCCCACGTGCGGGTCATGGCGCCCATGGTCTCGACGCCGGAGGAAGCGGCGTACTTCCGCGCTCTCGCCCACGAGCTCGGTGTGCCCACCGCCGGCGTCATGGTCGAGGTGCCGAGCGCCGCGATCCTCGCCGACCACCTCGTGCCGCACGCCGACTTCGTCTCGATCGGCACGAACGACCTCACCCAGTACGTGTTTGCCGCCGACCGGCTCCTCGGCACGGTCGCCCACCTGCAAGACCCGTGGCATCCGGCCGTCCTGCGCCTTATCGAGGCGGTGGGTCGTGCCGGCGCTGACAACGGTGTGCCGGTCGGCATCTGTGGTGAGGCCGCAGCCGATCCCCTGCTCGCCGTCGTGCTCGTCGGGTTGGGTGCCACCACGCTTTCGATGTCCTCCACCTCCATCGCCGACGTGCGCGCCGAACTGGCGCAGCACACGCTCGACGACGCCAAGCGCCTCGCCGCGCTCGCGCTCGCCGCGCCGAGTGCCGAGGCCGCCCGCGCGGCGGTCACGACCGCTCGCCCCTAGCCCCCGTCCGACCCCTCATCCCGCACCATCCACCCCTCATATAAGGAGACACTCATGACGACGACGTCAGCCCCTCCGGCCCGCTCGGGCGCGCGCGTGCGCATCCAGCGGTTCGGTACCTTCCTCAGCGGCATGATCATGCCGAACATTGCGGCCTTCATCGCCTGGGGATTCATCACCGCCTTCTTCATCCCCACGGGCTGGACCCCCAACGCGACCATCTCCGACGCCCTCGTCGGACCGATGATCGTCTACTTGCTGCCGTTGCTCATCGCCAACATGGGCGGTCGCATGGTCTACGGCACTCGCGGTGGCGTCGTCGGCACGATCGCGACGATGGGTGTCATCGTCGGTAGCGAGGTGCCGATGTTCATCGGCGCCATGCTCATGGGCCCCCTCGCCGCGTGGCTCATGAAGAAGATCGACTCGATCTGGGACGGCAAGATCCGCGCTGGCTTCGAGATGCTCGTCGACAACTTCTCGGCGGGAATCCTCGGCTTCGGCCTCGCCATCGGTGCGTTCTTCGGCATTGCGCCGCTCGTGAGCGCCTTCAGCGCGGGCCTTGGCGCCGGTGTCGACTTCCTCATTCTGACCGGCCTGCTGCCCATCGCGAGCATCCTTGTCGAGCCGGCCAAGGTGTTGTTCCTGAACAACGCGATCAACCACGGTGTGCTCACGCCGCTCGGTATCGAGCAGGCGGCCGCGAACGGCAAGTCGCTGCTGTTCCTCGTTGAGGCGAACCCCGGACCGGGCCTCGGTCTGCTCGTCGCCTTCGCGCTCTTCGGCGTCGGCATCGCCCGTGCGTCGGCTCCGGGCGCGATCATCATCCACTTCCTGGGTGGTATCCACGAGATCTACTTCCCGTACGTGCTGATGAAGCCCGTCCTGATCGTCGCGATGATCGCAGGCGGTGCCACTGGTGTCACGACGAACCTCATCTTCGACTCGGGGCTTCGCGCTCCCGCCTCGCCCGGCTCGATCTTCGCGGTGCTGCTGCAGACGGCGAACGACAGCTACGTCGGTGTTGTCCTCTCGGTGGTGTTGTCGGCCACGGTGACGTTCCTCGTCGCGAGCCTCATCCTGCGGGCCAGCCGCAAGAAGGACCTCGCCGCGCTCGAGGCCAACGGCGACAGCTTCGGCGCGTCGGTTGCCCAGAACGCCGAGAACAAGGGCGGCGAGTCGCGCGTTGGTGCGCTGCTCGGCCAGGGCACCGCGACGGCGACCGACATCCACAACGTCGTGTTCGCCTGCGACGCCGGCATGGGCTCGAGCGCGATGGGCGCCACGATCCTGCGCAAGAAGTTCGCCGACGCGGGACTGACGGACGTGACCGTCACGAACGTCGCCGTCGCCAACCTCGATGAAACCGCCGACCTGGTGATCACTCACCAGGACCTCACGGACCGCGCCCGCCACGCGGCCCCGAACGCCGTGCACGTCTCGGTTGAGAACTTCATGGCGAGCCCGAAGTACGACGAGGTTGTCGCCCTCGTCAAGAGCCAGCACTCGTAAGATCGCTGACACCATCACGGGGGCATCGTGAGCAGCTGTGCCGCGGTGCCCCCGTGCATTCCCTGATCGACGCCGTGGCACACACCACGGCAACCACCGACGAGAAGGACCCGACCATGAGCGCTGACGTTCTGACCCCCGACCGCATCATCCTCGGCGGCACCGCCCGCACCCGTGACGAGGCGATCAACGAGGGTGGCCGACTGCTTGTTGCTGCCGGCGCCGTCGACGAGTCGTACGTCGCGGCGATGCACGCGCGAGAGGCCTCCGTCTCGACCTTCATGGGCAATCACCTCGCGATTCCGCACGGCACGAACGAGGCGAAAGACGCGATCCACTCGTCGGCGATGACCCTCGTGCGCTACGACGAGCCCATCGACTGGGACGGCAACCCTGTGCGCGTCGTCGCCACCATCGCCGGCAAAGATGGAGGCCACATGGCCGTGCTGCAGGCGCTGGCTCTCGCGTTCAGCGACGAAGAGTCGGTGCAGCGCGTGCTCGATGCACAAACCCCGGACGACGTGCTCGCCGTGCTCGGCGACGTCAACGTCTAGGGGGCAGGTCATGACGGCGGTCCACTTCGGCGCCGGCAACATCGGCCGCGGCTTCATTGGCCTGCTGCTGCACGAGGCTGGACACGACCTCGTCTTTGTCGACGTCAACGCGCCCCTGATTTCCGCTCTCACCGCCGCCGACAGCTACCGCGTCATCGAGATCGGGCCGGGTGGCGGAGAGACGACCGTGACCGGTTTTTCGGCCATCGACAGCGCGGCCGACCGCGACGCCGCGGTGATGGCCGTCGCGACCGCCGACATCGTCACGACGGCGGTGGGCCCCACCGTGCTGCGCTTCATCGCCCCGCTAATTGCTGACGGGCTGCGCGCCCGCGCGGCGGGAACGCCGCCGCTCGTCATCATGGCGTGCGAAAACGCCCTGCAGGCGACCGACTCCCTGCGTGCCGAGATCGCCACGGCGTTGGGCGATGACGCCGCCGCCCTGACGCGGGCCATTTTCGCCAACACCGCCGTCGACCGCATCGTGCCGACCGCCGACCCCGCCGACGGACTCGACGTGCGCGTTGAACCGTTCTGCGAGTGGGCCATCGAGACCGGGCCGTTCCCGGGTGCGCCGCCGAGCATCCCGGGCGCGCACTTCGTCGACGACCTCGCGCCGTACATCGAACGCAAGCTGTTCACGGTCAACACCGGCCACGCGGCCACCGCCTACCTCGGACGTCTCGCCGGCGCCGCCACTATTCACGAGGCAATCGGGATGCCCGCGGTGCGTGACGCCGTCAGCGCCGCTCTGCGAGAAACCTCGTCGCTGCTGGTCGCTCGACACGGTTTCGAGCGCGCCGTACAGGACGCGTACCGCGACACCGCACTGCGCCGTTTCGCGAACGATGCCCTCGCCGACCCGGTCGAGCGCGTCGGGCGGCAGCCCCTGCGCAAACTGTCGCGACACGAGCGCCTCATCGAACCGGCGGCCGCGCTGGCGGAGCGGGGCGAGCATCCGACCGCCCTTCTGGAAGTCATCAGCGCGGCTCTGCAGTTTGTTGACGTCGCCGACGACCCGGAGAGTATCGAGCTGGGCGAGAAGCTCGCCTCGCTCACTCCCGAGCAGGTGGTCGTCGAGGTTACGGGAGTGGGGCCGGAGCATCCTCTGCACTCGGCGCTCGTGAGCCGCGTCGCCGACGCGCAGCGCGCACGCTGACCCACACGATCGCCGCCAGCACCCCGAGTACGGCCAGCCACGGCAGCAGGATGCCGGTGAGCACAAGCGCAGCTGAGCCGAAGGCGACGAGTGCATCCCAGCCCTGGCGCAAGCCGTCGAGGAAGGTACCGGGCTCGGTGGGCGGGGCCACCGCCTCTGACCCGAGGGTCAGCGTCAGTGTCGAGAGGGACACCCGATCGGCAAGCGATCGGCGTTGTGCTTGGAGGCTCTCGAGTTGCCCCTGGCGATCGGCGACGACCGATTCGAGGGTGATGAGGTCGTCAATGTCCTCTGCCTGCACCAGCAGCGCCAAGAGCCGGTCGAGGGAAGCCTCGAGTGCTCCGATGCGGGCGTCCAGGTCTTGCACCTCGCGGGTCACATCGCTCGCGCTGAGGCTCAGCTCTTCGAGCTCACCCAGGGTCTTCAGCTCGTCGATCGTGGGCTGCAATACCTCGCTCGGAATGCGCAACACCAGTTCGGCGCCTCCCGCGTCGTTGTTGTGGGGGGCATACTCGGTGCGCCCATCGACGCGCCCTCCCGCGCGCTCCGTGATGCGGGCTGCCTCGGTGGCCGCCTCCAGCGGGGCCTCCACCGTGAGGTACATCCAGCCGGTGGTGATGACCTGGCGGCCATCGCCGGGTGTCGGAGTGCTGATCGGGCCCTCATCCTCACCGACGGCACCGTCGCCGCCCATGTCGGGGGCGGGAGCGCCGGGTGCAGGCTCGCCGCCCCATCCGCCGCCCCCGTCGGAGCCGGACTCGGCGACCGCAGAGCAGCCGGCCAGCAGAAGGGTCGCCGCGAGGGCGGCGAGAGGGGCGAGGGTGCGGCGTGGTCGGGTCATGGCGGTGACGCTACTCCCGCATATGTTTGCCCCACCACCCAACGTTTTTGGCAGATGCATAACCGTTATCTGAACTCCCGCTGATAGGGCACAGAGCGTCCGGTGCAAACGCTCGAAACGGATGCGCGCCTGTCGATAGCGTCGAAGCACGCGGACACGAACCGCGACCCGTTACCCCGGGAATCGACCGACAAAGGAGGACGACCATGGGGTTCACCGACAGTGCGAAGGACGCCGCTGAGGCGACCGGCGAGAAGATCGGCCGCAAGGTCGAGGACGCGAAAGAAGCCGCCAGCGACAAGGTCGATGAGATGCAGGCCGACGCTGAGGTGAAGAAGAAGGAAGCCGAGCTGAAAAAGGCCGAATCTGAGGCCGAGGCGACGAAGGCGAAGAACGACTACAAAAAAGACCTGCGCGACTAGGGGTGGACGCGAAGGGCACGGGGGTCGGCTCAGCCGGCCCCCGTGTTGTCTTTTCGCACGGGCGGTGAGTGGGGAAGAATGCGGTCATGACGGCGACGGCGAGCCAGCGGTTCCGCGCCTGGGTGCGCCGGAGACGCGCCCCCCTCTTGCACATCGACCGCGACACGGGGGGAGACGGCCCCATCGTCGTGATGATTCACGGCATCGCATCGTCATCCGTCACGTTTCAGAACCTGGTGCCGCTACTCGAGCCCGACCACCGGTGCATCACCATTGACATTCTGGGCTTCGGGAAATCCCCGGCGCCGTCCGACTGGGACTACACACTCGCGGAGCACGCGGCGGCTCTCGATGCGACCATCCGATCTCTGAAGCTCGATCGTCCGTTCATCCTCATCGGGCATTCGCTCGGCAGCCTGATCGCCACCCGCTACGCCGCCCGGCACCCGAACGGCATCGCGCGACTCGTGCTCGTCAGCCCGCCGCTGTACCTTCCGCCCGAAACGATCGGCGACCGCGTTGACCGGGCGGGCATGGGCGCCTACTTCACCCTGTACGAGTTCTTGCGCGGCAATCAAGACTTCACGGTGCGCGCCGCCGCCGCGCTCGCGAGAATCGCGCCCATCAAGAACGTGCTCGACGTCACCGCCGAGAACTGGGTGCCGTTCACGCGGTCGCTGCAAAACGCCATCGAGTCGCAGACGACCATCGCCGACCTGGCGGCCGTCGACGCTCCCGTTGACCTCGTTTACGGCACCCTCGACCCGTTCCTCGCGCCGGGCGGGCTGAAGATCGCCGAGCGGTTGCGTCACGTCACCGCCACCCGCGTCGCCGGGAACGACCACCTCGTGCGGCCGCGGCTCGCGGAGGCGGTCGCCGAGGTTGTGCGCTCGCCCGTGCACGACTCCGAGCCCGGTTAGTCTTTTCGAATGCATACATCGGTACTGGGTCGCACCGGAGCGACCGTCTCATCGATCGGACTCGGAACCTGGCAGCTCGGCGCCGACTGGGGCGAGGTGAGCGAGGCGGACGCGTTCGCCGTGCTCGACGCCGCTGTTGAGTCGGGCGTCACGATGGTTGACACGGCCGACGTCTACGGAGACGGCCGCAGCGAGCAGCTCATCGGCCGCTACCTGCGCGAGCACCCCGACGCCGGGCTCTTCGTGGCCACGAAGATGGGTCGGCGTCTGCCGCAGGTGCCCGAGAACTATTCGACCGAGAACTTCCTCGCCTGGAACGATCGCAGCCGCCAGAACCTGCAGGTCGACACGCTCGACCTCGTGCAGCTGCACTGCCCGCCGACCCCCGTCTACTCGATCGACCGCGTCTACGACGACCTCGACGCCATGGTCGACGCCGGCCGCATCCGCCACTACGGCGTCAGCGTCGAGACGGTCGAGGAGGCGCTCACCGCCATCGCCCGCCCGAATGTCGCGAGCGTGCAGATCATCGTCAACGCCTTCCGCCTGAAGCCCCTGGATGCTGTGCTCCCGGCCGCGCAGGAGGCCGGCGTCGGCATCATCGCCCGCGTTCCGCTCGCCTCCGGCCTGCTCAGCGGCCGCTACTCGCGCGAGACGACGTTCGCCGAAAACGACCACCGGAACTACAACCGCAACGGCGACGCCTTCGATGTCGGCGAGACCTTCTCGGGCGTGAACTACGAGGCGGGAGTGGAGGCGGCTCAGCAGTTCGCCGCGCTCGCCGCCGAGCACGACCTCGCCCCCGCGACCGCGGCGCTGGCCTGGCTCGTGCACCTGCCCGGCATCTCGACCGTGATCCCGGGGGCCCGCTCGCCCGAGCAGGCCCGCATGAACGCGGCGGCGGGCGGCGTCGAACCCCTCGGCGACGACTTCCACGCCCGCGTGGTGGCGCTGTACGACCAGTACTTCCGCGCCGCCGTGCATCCTCGCTGGTGAGCTCGGAGGCCACACCGGGCAGTGAGCGGCGCGGCCTCGGCCGCACCTTCGCCAACGTCTTCACGGCGAACCTGGCCTCGAGCCTGGGCGACGGCATCGCGCGCACAGCCGCGCCGTTGCTTGCCGCGCGGCTCACCGACGATCCGGTGCTGATCGCCGGCCTGGCCGCTCTCGCGATGCTGCCGTGGCTACTGTTCGCCCTGCCAAGCGGCATCCTCGTCGATCGCATGGACAGGCGGCACGCCCTCGCGCTCGCCGCTTCGGTGCGCACCGTGCTCGCCGTGGGATTGCTCGCGCTCGTCTGGACCGACGCCCTCACCATTTGGTGGCTCTACCTGCTGATCTTCGTCTACGGCGCGTGCGAGACCCTCTACGACGGAGCGATCCGCGCGGTGGTGCCGAGCGTCGTGCCGAAGAAGAAGCTGTCACGCGCCAACGCCCGCATCGAGGGCGCCGAGCTGGTGGTGCAGAACTTCGCGGCGGCCCCGCTCACCTCGGCGCTGTTCGCCGTCGCCGTGCTGATCCCGCTCGGGCTGCTGGGTGCGGCCTATGGGCTCGCCGTCGTGCTGGCCGTGCTGCTGCCGCAGGTGGCGTCGGGGCGGCAGTTCCGGGGCGGAGCCGCGGCGAGCGGTGGGCCGGCGCAGCCGGACGTCGCGGACGCGAGTGACGAGGAGGGCGCGCCGCGAGCATCCGCCTCGCCTGTTTCCCCGCCGCCCACCGAGCCATTCCGGCGCCAGCTCGTCGACGGCTGGCGGTTCATCATGGCGAACCGGCAACTGCGCACCCTGTGGTTCTTCACGACCGCGACCGGGCTGCTGTATGCCGCTTCTTCGGCGACGCTCGTGCTGTTCGTGCTGCAGACGCTGGCGATTCCGGAGGCGGCGTTCGGGTTGTTCCTGCTCGCGGGAGCGATCGGCGGACTGCTCGGCTCGATCGTCGCCTCGCGCCTGCAGGCTCGTTTCGGGCTCGGGGCGATCATGGCCGCCATGAACCTCATCGCCGGGGTGGCGACGCTCGTCATGGGCATCTGGCCGGTCGCCGCCGTCGGGGTGATCGGCTTCGCGGTCGGATCGGGCAGCGTCACCATCTGGAACATCCTGATGATGTCGTACCGGCAGGCGATCGTGCCCGGCCGGCTGCTCGGGCGGGTGCACGGCACCTGGCGCACCCTGCTGTGGGGATCCATGCCGCTCGGTTCGGTCATCGGTGGTGCGATTGCGCTCGTCGATCTCCGCCTGCCGTGGATCATCGGGGGCGGACTCATGACCCTGCTCGCGCTCGTGTTCTACCGGTTCCTGATGGGGTTGCCGAACCCCGAAGACATTGACAACGGCGACGAGCCGCCACCTGTCACCGACGCGCTGCCGGCCGTCGGGTCGGGCACGCCGCCGGGCCAGCCGACGGCAGACCGCTAGGAAGCCCCCGCGCTAGGCTCGGGCGCGTGCCCGTGAGCCTGTATCGCGACAAGTATTCCGACGCGTTTCGCGCACTGCGCTTGGTATCGCGACGGGAGGTCGCGCCCGACTTCTGGCGGGTTCGCCTCGCCGTTACCGCGGACAACCCCGATGCTCTCGTCGGCTACCGGGCGCCCGGCGCCGGGGACCACGGCCGGGTGTACGTCGGCCGTGCCGTCGACGACTGGGCGGTGCCCGTCGACGCGTCGGGGGTTCCGGCGGGGGAGTTTCGCATCGAGACCGTCGTCGACCACTCGGTCTCTGAGGGCTGGATCGACCTCGACCTGCTCGTGCACCGCGGGGCCGACGGCTCGCCGGCGGGTCTGATCGGACCCTGGGCCGTCGCCGCGCCGCTCGGGTCTCCCGTGATCGTGGCCGACCCCAAGGGGTCCGTCCTGATGCGCGGAGCGCCGGAGGCCTGGGTGCTGGCGGGCGACGACTCCGCCGTGCCGGCCGTGCGGCGCTACATCGCGGCGCTCGCCGGTGGGGGAGCCCCGGGCCTGGTGCTGCTCGAAACCCGGTACGGGGTGGACGAGCTGGAACTCGACGTTCCTGCGGGGGTGGAGGTGCGCATCCTCGAGCCGGACGCGACGCCGTCGGCGGCGCTCGCCTCCGCGCTGGAGTCGCTGCCTCGCCCGCTACCCGCGCCCGAGACGATCGGGCTCGAGACGGACGTGCTGCTCTTCGCCTGCGCCGAGCAGTCGCTCGTGTCGGTCGCCCGCCGGGTGCTCGAGCGCTGGCGCATCGACCCCGAGAACGCCATCGCCAAGGGCTACTGGAAGCGCTCGACCGCTAGCGTGAAGACGTGAGTGAGTCCGAGGAACGGTCACGGGGCCCGGTGCGAGTCGTCGCCGTCGTCACGCTGGTCGGGGTGCTCGCCGCGGCGTTCGTCTTCATATCGGCGCTCGTCGCGCCCTCCTTCGGCGACCGCGCGATGCAGCGGTGTACCGCGCTCGGGCTCGAGGCTGGCGGTGACACGGTCGGGTTGAGCGCCAACGCCTTCCTCCCGCTGCAGTGGACCTGCACCTACTCGGACGAGTCGGGCCGGACGCAGCGCAGCACGATCACGATCGGTGACCTCGCGAGTTAGTCGAGGGCGGCCGCGGCTCAGAAGTCGGCAAGCCAATCGTGCATGGCGTCGAGCGTGTAGCCGGGGGCGTCACGGTGCACGTTGTGGCCGCCCGGAACGATGCGCTGCTCGATCAGCGGGTTGGCGGCGAGCGCGTGAGTGGCGAGGTCACCCGCGAACAGCGCGCCCCGGTCGGGGTCGCCCGCGATCACGAGCGTCGGCTGGGTGAGGTGCGGAAGGTGCGGCAGCGCATCCCAATCGGGGTTGTCGAGCACGGCGTGCTCGAGCGCGAACCGGGAGGCAGCGTGCACGGCCCGCACCCGCAGCTCGACGTCGAGCGGGTGCCAGTGCGGATTTTCTGCCGTCGCGCTCTCGATCGTGATGGCGTCTTTCGCCGCCAGCTGCCGGTGACGAATGGCGTCTCGCGCCTGCTCGTTGGCGTGGAGCGCAGGGTCGAGCAGTACGAGGCGCTCAGCCCAGCGAGGGTGCGCGGCGGCCGCGACGACCGTGGCGGCGCCGCCGATCGAGTGGGCGACCACGAGGTTCCAGGTGCCGCGCTGGGTGGCGGGGTGAGCATCCCCGCTGCCCGGGGTGTCGGTCGCGCCGCGCGGATGCGTGGTCGCGAGGTCAGCGGCGAACTCCTCGATGCGATAGCTCGAGGTGCGGGGCGCGTCGCCGTGCCCGCGCAGGTCGACGGCGTCGACGCTCCAGCCGGCGTCGGCCAGTGACTCGGCGACGCGCCACATGGTGTGCGCGCTCGAGCCCAGGCCGTGCACGAGCAGCGCGCGACGGTCGCTGTCGGTCGGCCCCCAGTGCAGTCGCGGCAGTGTCACGGCGCTCATGCCGCCACCCTAGCCCCGTGCCCTGCGCCGTGCAGCGGGTGTTCTCGCCGCCTGCGCCTCGCGCCCGCGCCACGCCACTGCCCGGCGCCCGGCGCCCTGCGCCCCGCGCCAAGCGTCTCGTGCCCGGCCCCCGCCACCGACGCGGGCCGAAGCCCGGTTCACCTCTGCGAGCCGTCCCACTTCTCAGGAAAAATGCCGTGGGCCCCGCGAACCGACCGGCCCTCGGCGCACACACGACACTATTTTTCCTGAGAAGTTGGTCACCGCTCCTCCCCACGTTGCCGCTCAACTGGTGTCGACTCGTGCTGGGGATCAGAGCGCCCTCGAACCGTCGAGTCGAGGCACGCTCCGCGTCATGGCTGCGCTCAACCCGTTGCGTGTTTATTCCCGTGCCGACCTGCTGGGGCTCCTGCCAGAACGGCAACTGCGTCGCTATCTGGCTTCGGGTGCCATCGTGCGACTGCGACGTGACGCGTATGCCAGCCCTGCTCTGCCCATCGATGTGCAACGCGCCGTCACGCTAGGCGGCAGTGTGGCGTGCGTGTCAGCGCTCGCGCACGTCGGCGGTTGGCTCCCCCCACATGCAGGAGTTCACGTCGCCGTCGCGCGAAATGCTTCGCGCCTAGCCCGACACAGACGTCTCTTGGGCGGTGCTCGCATTCATTGGACGGCTCGTGCAGGGCGAGAATCCGTGCAAGAACCGGAAGACGCGGTCGCACAAGTCATTCGATGCCAGCCTCGCGCGGTCGCGATCGCCGTGTTGGACAGCGTTGTGCGTCTGGGCGCGGTCGACCGTGATGTCGTCCGCAAGCTGATCGACAGAGCGCCCCGCCGCTGCACACTGACGTGGGGAGACCTCGACCCGCGTGCGGAGTCTGGCATCGAGTCGTTGGTGAGGGTCGCACTGCGTGACGCCGGGCTGACTGTCGAACCGCAGGTCGTAGTTGCCGGAGTCGGGCGTGTCGATTTTCTTGTCGAGGGCCGGGTGATCGTCGAGGTGGATGGTCGCGAGTGGCATCGCGGTGAGCAGGAACGCGACTATCGACGTGATCTCGAGGCGCTGAGCAGCGGATTCCCGGTCGTGAGAGTCGATTACCTGCACGCCCTCCGGCACGGCGATTTGGTGGTGGCCGCGGTCCGCCGTGCACTGTCTGCGCGAATCGACACCGCACGCGGCGTACGACTTCTCAGGAATTCTTGACCGCGTCGGGGTCGTTGCCCATGAAGTTGACTGGGAGGCGACAGAAGTTCCTGAGAAAGACGACAGTCGCGCCCATCACGGGTTGACGGCAACCGAGCAGGCGAGCAGGTCCGCGGCGCAGCCCGCCTACCCGAGGTCGTCGGGGTGGCGGCCCGTGCGCTCGCCCGTCTCGAGTTGCGCGATCTCGGCCATGTCGGTGGCGGTGAGCTCCCAGTCGAAGATGTCGGCGTTCTCGGCCACGCGCTCGAGTGACGTCGACTTCGGAATCACGATGAGCCCCTGCTGCACGTGCCAGCGCAGCGCCACCTGGGCGGGCGTCTTGTCGTGCCGCGCCGCGATGGCGTCGAGCACGTCGCGGTCGCGCGAGCCGACCTCGAGCACGCGGCCGCGGGCGAGCGGGCTCCAGCTTTCGACGGCGGCGCCCATCGCCGAGGCGGCGGCCCGAATTTCACGCTGCGGCAGCCACGGGTGCAGCTCGACCTGGTCGACGACGGGGGCGACCCCGGTCTCGTCGACGAGACGCTGCAGGTGGTGCGGTTCGAAGTTGCTGACGCCGATCGACCGCACGAGGCCCTGCTCGCGTAGGGCGATGAGCGCCTTCCACGCGTCGACGTAGCGGTCTTGGCGTGGCGCCGGCCAGTGAATCAGGTACAGGTCGAAGTATTCGAGGCCCGACGCGTCGAGCGCATCGAGGAACGCGGCTCGCGTCTCGTCGACCCCGTGTCGGTCGTTCCACACCTTCGAGGTGACGTACAGCTCGTCGCGGGGCACCCCGCTCGCGCGCACGCCCTCGCCCACTTCTGCCTCGTTATTGTAGAGCGCCGCCGTGTCAACGTGGCGGTAGCCGAGCTCGATCGCGCCGGCGACGAGGTCGGCGGTCTGCTCCGCCGGAACCTTGTACACGCCGAGCCCCAGCTGCGGGATGCTCGTGCCGTCGGACAGCGTGATGCGCGGGGCGAGGGGCTCGGCTGCGGTCATGGGCCCAGTATTGCGAAGCGATCCGCGAGAACGCACAGCGAGCATCCAGCGCCCTGAGGAATTGATCCAGGATGCCCGTGGTTGGCTTCCAGCATGGCTCACGTGATGATCGTCGTCGGATCCGTTCGCCCTGGCCGCATCGGCCTACCGATCGCTGAGTGGGTGCGTTCGCGCGTCGAGGGCGCGGGGCACGACGTCGACTTCGTTGATCTGAAGGAGCTGGCTTTGCCGTTCCTCGACGAGCCGCATCACCCGATCAAGCGCGACTACCAGCACGCGCACACGCGCGCCTGGAGTGCCCGCGTCGAGGCGACCGATGCGCTGATCTTCGTGACACCCGAGTACAACCACAGCTACTCGCCGGCGCTGAAGAACGCCATCGACTATCTGTACACCGAGTGGCAGGGCCGGCCCGTCGGGTTCGTCAGCTACGGCGGCATGTCGGGCGGTTCGCGGGGTGTGACGGCGCTCGAGCCGGTGCTGTCGACGGTGGGTCTGGTGAAGATCCCGACGGAGGTGAACCTGCCGGGCGCGAGCAAGCAGGTGGGCGACGGCGGGTTTGCCGCCGACGACCGCCAGACGAGCAGCCTGGATGCGCTGGTCGCGCAGCTGGTCGCCTACGGCGAGGCGCTGCGACCCGTGCAGGCCCGCCGCTAGCTGCAGGCCCGCCGCTAGCTGATCGTCGCCACCGGCTCGGTGTCGGGTAGCGGCGAGGCGTCGCGCCCGCGCAGGTCGGGGTGCCACCGCACGAACAGTGCGCCGACGACGGTGGCGGCGAGCGCGAAGGCGATGGCCGTGTAGAAGCCGCCGACGGGGCCGAGGTCGTCGATGACGAAGCCGGCGATCGCGGAGCCGAGTGCCGCTCCGATGAGCTGCCCGGTGCCGAGCCAGCCGTACGCCTCGGCGGTCGCGCTGAACTTCACGCTGGCCGACACGATGGCGAACATCACGGCGAGCGCGGGCGCGATACCGATGCCGGCCACGATG
Organism: Microcella sp.; assembly: GCF_046293215.1. Classification (GTDB taxonomy): domain Bacteria; phylum Actinomycetota; class Actinomycetes; order Actinomycetales; family Microbacteriaceae; genus Microcella. The sequence continues at coordinate 44,139 of NZ_JBKBPI010000011.1, forward strand.
AGGGCGATTGCGAGCCACCAGAACTCGAGGGCGAAGGGCGCCATGGCCATGCCGACGAAGATGATGAACAGGCGCCGGGTGAGGGCCCACGGGCCGATCGGCAGGTGCCCCATCGAGAGGCCTCCGACGAGTGAGGCGATGGCCCAGATGCCGAGAAGGAGTCCGGCTTCGGCTCCGCCCTCGCCGAAGACGGCAACGACGCCGACTTCGATGGCGGCGGCCGAGCCAATCATGAGGAAGCCGGTGATCGTGGCGAGCAACACGGCGCGGTTCTTCAGCACGACGCCGATGCGGTTCTTGCTCGGCGGGATGCGCACCTTGCCGACTTCGGGGCTCGAAATGAACCAGATGCCTCCGAGCACGAGGAAGCTGCCGGCGACCGCGATCGCCACAACGGGCGAGACCTGCAGGGCGAGGAACACGGTGACGACCGGGCCGCTGATCCAGATCAGCTCCTGTGCCGATGCATCGAGCGAGAACAGGGGAGTCAGCTGCTTCGACGTCACCATCTTTGGATAGATGGTGCGCACGGCCGGTTGAATCGGCGGGTTCGACAGACCCGTGATCAGGGCGACGAGCATGTAGCCCCAGAGGGGCAGGGGGGCAAAGGCGATGAGGGCGATGCCGGTGGCGCAAATGACGAGCGTCGTGATGAGAACCGGGCGCATCCCGAGTCTGCCCATCCAGCGGCTCGTGAGGGGGCCGGCGACTGCTTGCCCGACGCTCGTTGCGGCGAGCACGAGCCCCGCCGATCCGTACGAGTCGAAGATGCGCTCGATGTGAATGAGGAAGGCGAGCGAGAGCATGCCTGATGGCAGCCGCGCGACGAGCTGGGCGGAGATGATCCGCGCCACTCCACGGGTTTTCAACAGGTCGATGTAGCCGCTCACAAGAGGTCCAGCCTAGAGCCTCGGCGAGGGGCGAATTCTCGCGCCAGTTTTCGCGTTTTCCGCGCATCCCGTCCGCGTGTCGGAGGTGTCCGAGAAGCTGTGGATAAGCCCCACAAGTTATGCACACCTGTGGACGACACGCCCACTAGATGTAGGGGGTGATGTTTGTCAGTGCCCCGATATATAGTGGCCAGACCACGGCGCGGGGGCGCCGCGGTTGACCCGGTTTAACGGGCCGCAGACCCTCTCCACCACAGCCAGAAAACGCCGGACAACCGGCCCAACACATGACCCGCCGGGCGGGCCCGAATGGAGCACCAGTGAGCATCACGGTCGTGAAGCGCGACGGCAGCCGCGAGCCGTACGACGCGAACAAGATCAACCTCGCCATCGAGCACGCCGCCGAAGGTCTTGACCCGAACATCACGTGGGTCACCCAGATCGCCAGCGAGCTCGAGTTGACCCTGTTCGACGGCATCACGACCCAGCAGCTCGACGAGGCGGTGATCCAGGTCGCACTGCAGAACGTCAAAGATGACCCCGCGTTCGACCAGGTGGCCGCGCGACTGCTGCTCAAGACGATCTACAAGCGCGTCCTCGGTGACTACACCGACGCCGACGACCTGAAGCGCCTGCACCGCGAGCACTTCGCCGCGACGATTCGCCGCGGTGTCGACGAGGCGCTGCTCGACCCGCGCTTCACGACCGGGCTGTTCGACCTCGACGCTCTCGCCGACGCTCTCGAGCCGGCGAACGACGAGCTGCTCAAGTACATCGGCGTCGTCACGCTCAACAACCGCTACGGCATCAAGGCCCGCAACGGCGAGCCCCTGGAGGTTCCGCAGTACTTCTGGATGCGCGTGGCGATGGGCCTGTCGCTCAACGAGGCAAACCCCACCGAGCACGCCATCGCCTTCTACAAGAAGATGTCGTCGCTCGAGTACCTGGCGGCCGGCTCGACGCTGGTGAACGCCGGCACGAGCTACCCGCAGCTGTCGAACTGCTTCGTCATGGAGATGCACGACGACATCGAGCACATCGCCAAGAGCGTGCGCGACGTCATGTGGCTCACGAAGGGCACCGGCGGCATCGGCCTGTCGGTCACGAAGCTGCGCGCCCAGGGCTCGCCCATTCGCTCGAACAACACCACGTCGACGGGGCCGATCCCGTTCATGCACACGATCGACTCGGTGCTGCGCGCGGTCAGCCGAGGCGGCAAGAAGTTCGGTGCCCTGTGCTTCTACATGGAGAACTGGCACATGGACTTCCCCGAGTTCCTCGACCTGCGCCAGAACTCCGGTGACCCCTACCGCCGCACCCGCACGGCCAACACCGCCGTGTGGATCAGCGACGAGTTCATGAAGCGCGTGCAGAACGACGACGACTGGTACCTGTTCGACCCGCTCGAGGTCAGTGACCTGAACGAGCTCTACGGAAAAGAGTTCTCGACGCGCTACGCCGAGTACGTGGCGATGGCCGAGCGTGGCGAGATCAAGATGTTCAAGAAGATCGGCGCGCGCGAGCAGTTCAAGCAGATCCTCATCTCGCTGCAGTCCACCAGCCACCCGTGGCTGACGTGGAAGGACACGATCAACAACCGTGCCATCAACAACAACACGGGCACGATCCACCTCTCCAACCTCTGCACCGAGATCTGCCTGCCGCAAGACCGCGACAACATCTCGGTCTGCAACCTGGCCTCGATCAACCTGAGCCGTCACTTCGCCGACGGCAAGGTCGACTTCGCGAAGATCGAAGAGAGCGCCAAGCTTGCCGTGCGCCAGCTCGACAACCTCATCGACATCACGGTGTCGAGCGTCGACGAGGCCGACCACGCGAACACGACGAACCGTGCGATCGGCCTCGGCGTGATGGGCTTCACCGACCTGGTCGAGAAGCTCGGCTACTCGTACGACTCGGAGGAGGCGTTCGACCTGATCGACGAGATCATGGAGCACGTCTCGTACGCCGCCATCGAGGCCTCGGTCGAGCTCGCCAAGGAGCGCGGCGCCTACGACAACTTCGAGGGCAGCCGCTGGTCGCAGGGTCTCGTGCCCTTCGACACGATCGACCTCACCGAGGCCGACCGTGGCGTCGAGGTGCAGGTCAACCGCACCACCCGTCTCGACTGGGACGCCCTGCGCGAGAAGGTCAAGGGGGGCGTGCGCAACGCGACGCTCATGGCGATCGCGCCGACGGCATCCATTGGTCTGGTTGCGGGCACGACGCCGGGTCTTGACCCGCAGTTCTCGCAGATCTTCAGCCGCTCGACCAGCTCGGGCAAGTTCCTCGAGGTGAACCGCAACCTCGTCGACGCGCTGAAGGCCCAGGGCCTGTGGGAGCGTACCCGCGAGGCGATTCTGCGCAGCCAGGGCGACATTCAGGGCATCACCGAGATTCCCGAAGACGTTCGGGCGTCGTACAAGACCAGCTTCCAGCTGTCGCCGTACGCCTTCCTCGAGGTCGCGGCCCGCGCCCAGAAGTGGATCGACCAGGCCATCAGCCGCAACATGTACCTCGAGACGCGCGACATCGACGACATGGTCGACATCTACTCGGCCGCGTGGAAGAAGGGCGTCAAGACGACCTACTACCTGCACATGAAGCCGCGTCACACCGCCGAGCAGTCGACCGTCAAGGTCAACAAGTCGGAGGCGATCGGTGGCGGGCAGAAGAAGGGCTTCGGCGCCGCGAGCGGGTCGACCGCCGCCCCGAGCGCCGAGCCGGCCGCGGCTCCCGCGCCCGCGCGCAAGGGCTTCGGCTTCGGCGGCGTCGCGAAGGCGGGCGAGTAACCGTGGGCCCGCACGACACCGTCGACGGCTACGCCGTCCCGGTCGACCCGATGGACGACCTGTACTGCGACAGCTGCCAGTAACGACACCGTGACGATCCCCGGATGCGCGCCCCGCGCATCCGGGGACACCAGACCCCCCGATCATTTCTTTCCCGCACCGCACTCACAGAAGGAAGCGCACACCATGGGCATTCTCGGCACAGGAATTCAGGAGGGCCTCCTCCTGAAGCCCGTTACGTACAAGTGGGCGATGGACCTGTACGACCAGGCCGTTGCGAACACGTGGTTCCCCAACGAGGTTCAGCTTGGCGAAGACATCGCCGACTTCAAGAAGATGACCGACGAGGAGCGCCACGCGATCACGTTCCTCATGTCGTACTTCAACCCGAACGAGCTGCTCGTCAACAAGGCGCTCGCGTTCGGCGTCTACCCCTATGTCAAGGCTCCCGAGGCGCACCTGTACCTCGCGAAGCAGATGTGGGAGGAAGCCAACCACTGCATGAGCTTCGAGTACGTGCTCGAGACCTTCCCCATCGACCGCGCCGCCGCCTACGACAGCCACGTCGACGTGCCGTCGATGGCGCGCAAGGAGGAGTTCGAGGTCAAGTTCATCAAGCGCATGACCGAGGACACGCTCGACATCACGACGACCGAGGGCAAGCAGGACTTCATCCGCAACCTGGTCGCATACAACGTGATCCTCGAGGGCATCTGGTTCTACTCGGGCTTCATGGTGGCGCTGTCGTTCCGCCAGCGGAACCTCCTGCGCAACTTCGGCTCGCTCGTCGACTGGATCGTGCGCGATGAGTCGCTGCACCTGAAGTTCGGCATCAACCTGATCCTCACGGTGCTGGAGGAGAACCCCGACCTGCAGACGCCCGAGTTCGCCGCCGAGATCCGCCAGATGATCCTCGACGCGGTCGAGATGGAGGAGGCGTACAACCACGACCTCCTGCCGAACGGCATCCTCGGGCTCAACGCCAACTACATCAACCAGTACGTGAAGTACCTGGCCGACCGTCGCCTGGAGGAGCTCGGCTTCGAGCCCGAGTACAACGTGGCGAACCCGGCCAAGTGGATGGCGACGGCGAACGACACCCTGCAGCTCGTGAACTTCTTCGAGTCGGTCAACACCTCCTACGAGGTGAACTCGGGCTCGAGCTCGCGCAGCTAGTTCGGTGTCGTTGCTGTAGCGCTCGATCGAACCGCCCGTGTCTCAGCCGTGCGACCTCCTGTTCACGAACGGGGTCGTGTGGCGCGGCACGGGCGGTTCGTCGTTGCCGGAGCGCCTCGACGTCGCCGTCTCCGACGGCGTCATCGTCGCGGTGGATGCTGATCTCACGTCGCTGCGCGGCCCCGGCACCGAGGTTGTCGACCTGGCGGGCGGCCTGCTGCACGCCGGGTTTGTCGACGCGCACATCCACCCCATCCAGGGTGGGCTCGAGCGACTGTCGTGTGACCTGAGCGAGGGGTCATCGGTGTCGGAGTACCTCGACATCGTCGTGCGCTTTGCCGCGGCGAACCCGCCTCGCGGCTGCGACGCTTCGCGCGCCTGGATCACCGGCGGCGGGTGGGCGATGAGCGCCTTCCCGGGTGGCGCGCCCACGGCCGCACTACTCGACGAGGTCGAGCCGATCCGCCCGGTGTTTCTGTACAACCGCGACCACCACGGCGCGTGGGTCAACTCGGCGGCGCTCGCCCTCGCGGGCATCACGGCCGACACCGCCGACCCGGCCGACGGCCGCATCGAGCGCCTTCCCGATGGCTCGCCGTCGGGAACGCTGCATGAGGGGGCCGCGAAGCTGGTCGCGGCGGTGGCGCCCGCCCCGACGCCCGACGAGGAGTTCGCGGCGCTGCTGGAGGCGCAGCGTTACGCCGTGAGCCTCGGCATCACCGGGTGGCACGACGCGATCGTCGGCGACTACTTCGGCGCCTCGGACACCGCGCTTGTCTACCGCCGCGCGCTGGATGAAACCCGCCTACTCATTGACGTCACCGGTGCGCTGTGGTGGGACCGCGAGCGCGGGGTCGAGCAGGTGCCCGAGTTGGTCACTCGGCGTGAAGCGCTGGTCGATGCGTTGGGCACGGACGCCCGCTTCCGCCTGCCCGCGGTGAAGATCATGGCCGACGGTGTGGTCGAGAACGGCACGGCGTCGATGCTGGAGCCGTACGTGGGCGACGTGGCGAGCCCCGAGCATCCCCGCGGCATCGCCTTCGTCGGCGGGCAGGAGCTGCTCGACGCGATTGTCGCTCTCGACGCGGCGGGCTTCTCGGCCCACGTGCATGTGATCGGCGACCGCGCGGTCCGCGACGCCCTCGACGGCTTTGCGGCCGCGCGCGAGCGCAACGGCTGGAGCACCCCCGGCCGCCACCACCTCGCGCACGTGCAGTTCGTGCATCCCGACGATGTGGCGCGCTTCGCCGCGCTCGGCGTGACGGCGAACATGCAGGCGTTGTGGGCGTGCAACGAGCCGCAGATGCGCGAGCTGACGGTGCCGATCGTGGGGCCGCAGCGCGCCGCGACCCAGTACCCGTTCGCGTCGATCCTGCGTCAGAAACCGGTGGGCGCGCCGGTGTCCGCCGACCCGCGCTTGTGCGCCGGCAGCGACTGGCCGGTGTCGACCCCCGACCCGTGGCAGGCAATCCACGTGGCGGTGAATCGCACGCTGCCAGCGAATGACCCCGAGCACGACCCGGAGCCGCTGCTGCCGCACGAGGCGCTGACGCTGGCTGACGCCCTGCAGGCGTACACGGCCGGCTCCGCGTGGATCACGGGCCGCGGCCCCGCCGATCCGGTGGTGGATGCGCGTGGTCGCGTCGCGCGCGGCGCGGGCGTTATCGAGGTGGGCGCCGTCGCGGACCTCGCCGCGACCGACCGCGACCCGTTCTCGGCAGGCGCGGCGAGCATCCACGAAACCCGCAACGTCGGCACCTGGGTCGCCGGCCGCCGCGTGTTCGGCTGAGCGCACGGATAGGGTGGCGGCGTGGACGGCGCGCTGAACCCCGCACTCGCGCAGCGCCTCGTCGACCAGGTGGCGGCATCGGTCGCGCACAACGTCAACCTCATGGATGCCGACGGCGTGATCATCGCCTCGCTCGACCGGTCGCGCCTCGGCCTGACGCACTGGGCGGCGGCTCGCGCCGCCGCGGAGCGCGCCGCGGTCAGGGTGCACGGCGAGAACGCCCGCGACGGCGTGCGGCCCGGCGTGAACGCCCCGCTGATCGTCGATGGCGCCGTGCTTGGCGTGGTCGGCGTGACCGGCGACCCCGACGAGGTCGAGGAGGTCGCGACGCTGCTGTTGCTCGCGCTGCGGCTGATCCTCGACGCGGAGTCGGAACAGGATGCGCGCACCGCCCGCGACGCGATCGCGCGCGACGTCATCGCCGGGCTGGTTGCCGGCGCGCTCGGCCCGGCAGAACTGGCCGCCCGTTCCGCTGCGGCAGGGGGGATGCTCGACGCGCCTTTTCGCATCATCGTCGCGGTGGACCCGCGGCAGCTGGGCGCGGAGGCGTCGGGACCGGCCACCCCTCCCGCCGCTGCCGCGCGACTGATCCGTTCCGCGCGTGCGGTCGGCTCGGGCTTCAGCGTCGTCGACCTCGACGGGCTGTGGATCGTCGTCGGCGGCGCGACCGCGGACCGCATCGAGATGTTCCGCCACCGCGCACGTGAAGAAGGTGCGAGCATCCTCGATTCGGGCGAGCTGGCAAGCCTCGAGGCGCTCGGTGACGCCGCTCGTCGCCTGCGCGCGCTGCTTGCGGTTCCCGCCCTGATCCCACCGGGCGGCTCCAGCCTCGATGACCTGGAGTCGGAGGCGATCGTCGCAGGAATGACCTCGGCGGCACGCCGAGAGCTCGTCACACGCGTGCTCGGCGGCCTGTCGGCGAGTGACCGACACACACTCACCGCGCTGGCGGCGGCCGGCGGCTCAGTGTCGCGAGCGGCCGTTATGCTCGACCGCCACCGCAACACGGTCGCGGCGCGCGTGGACCGCATCCAGTCGCTCGGCGGATGGTCCGTCACCGAACCGGGTGCACTCGCGCGCATCACGCTCGCGCTTCTCGCCGAGCGGGCCGAGGACCATCCGTGACCACAAATGTGCACAGTGCACATTTATCCGCGAGAAATGCCGCGCTGAACTGCGCACTATGACGATGACACGGCCGGGCGGAGTTTCTACTGTCGAAGCGTGCTCACACCGTCGTCGGCATCGCCCCTTCGCATCCTGGTCGCGCCCGATTCATTCAAGGGCAGCCTGACCGCTGACGAGGCTGCGCGTCACATCGCGGCGGGCGTTGCCGCGGTACTCGGTTCGTCGGCGGACATCCGCACCCTCCCGGTCGCCGACGGCGGCGAGGGCACCCTCGAGATCCTGGTCGCCGCGACCGACGCCCACCTCGTCGACGTTCCCACCACCGACGCGCTCGGTCGCTCGCGCACCGGCCGGGTCGGCATCCTTCCCGGCGGACGCGCAATCGTCGAGGCCGCCGAGGCGAACGGGCTTCCCCACGTTGATGACCAGCCGCTGCGCGCCCGCGACGCCGACTCCGCCGGTGTCGGCGCGCTTGTGCGTGCGGCGCTCGATGCCGGTGCCGATGAGTTGGTCATCACCGTCGGCGGCTCCGCGACCACCGACGGCGGCGTCGGTATGCTGCGGGCGCTCGGCGCCCGTTTCCTGGATGCTCGGGGGCGCGAGCTCGCCGCCGGCGGCGGTCCGCTCGTCGAGCTCGCCACCGTCGACCTGAGCGGACTCGATAGCCGAGCACGCCACGCGCGATGGCGAATCGCCTGCGACGTTACGAACCCGCTCACGGGACCGGACGGCGCTGCGGCGGTCTTCGGTCCGCAGAAGGGCGCGAACCCGGCCGACGTCGCGGCCCTCGACCGCGGCCTCGACACCCTGGCGACGATCATCCTGCGAGAGACCGGCATCGACATGCGCTCCGTCGTCGGCGGCGGCGCCGCCGGGGGAATCCCCGCGCTGCTGCATGCCGTGGTCGGCGCCGAGCTTGAGCCCGGAATGGATCTCGTCGCAGAGGCGATCGGTCTCGCTGACGCGATTCGCGCATCCGATCTCGTCGTGACGGGGGAGGGGTCGCTGGACGCGCAGTCGCTGAGGGGGAAGGTGCCCGGCGCTATCGCCCAACTTGCGGGCGACGCCGGGGTGCCGGTCATCGCCATCGCGGGTCGCGTCACGCTGTCGCCGACGGAGCTCCGATCGGCGGGCATCACCGCCGCCGTGCCGATCGCACCGGGCGCCGCCACCATCGACGAGCTGCTCACCCGCGCGGGCGAGCTCGTTCGCGACGCCGCCGAACGGGCGGCGTCGCTCATCACCGTCGGGGCCTTCGTCGCCACGCGTTCGTCGCTGAGCGTCGCGGGGCACCCGCTGTCCGATTCCGCACCCGCGGGATCGCCACCCGAAGAACCATCAAAGGAGAAGGTTCATGATTGACGTCATCATCCTGCTGGTGCTCGTCGCCGCGATTGTCGTCGCGACGGCACGGTTCCGGCTTCATCCGTTCCTCGCGCTGCTCGGCGCCGCGTTCGTCGGCGCGTTCGCCTTGCGGCTCGCCCCCCTCGATGTTGTTCCGACCATCACGGAGGCGTTCGGGCGCACGCTCGGCAACATCGGCATCGTGATCGTCTTCGGCACGATCATCGGCGTCATCCTCGAACGTACCGGCGCCGCGATCGCAATGGCTGAGGCGATCCTCCGCGTGCTCGGCAAGAGGTTCCCTGGCCTCACGATGTCTCTCATCGGGTACATCGTGTCGATCCCCGTGTTCTGCGATTCGGGCTTCGTGATCCTCAATTCCCTGAAAAAGGCCGTGACCGTGCGCGCCGGCGCGAACCCCATCGTGATGACGATCGCGCTCATGACTGGTCTGTACGCGACGCACGTTTTCGTGCCGCCGACCCCCGGGCCGATCGCGGCAGCGAGCAACTACGGCGCCCTCGACCAGCTCGGCCTGATCATCGGACTCGGCCTCATCGTCGCCGCCGTCTCCGCGATCGCCGGACTCGCCTTCGCTCAGCTGTACCGCAACTCCGACATCCCGCTCCTCCCGGAGGAGTCGGAGGACGCCATCGCAGCGAACGCGTCGTGGGAGGAGCTGCGGGCCAGCTACGGAAAGCTGCCGAGCGCGTTCGTGTCGTTCCTGCCGATCCTTGTTCCGATCATCCTGATCTGCCTTGGCTCGGTCGCCGCCCTGCCGACCGCCCCCTTCGGCGAGGAGTCGCCGCTGACGATCACCTTCCGCCTGCTGGGCGCGCCCGCGGTTGCGCTGGCCGTCGGTGTCATCGTGGCGGCGCTCGCACTGCGCGGAGCGCGCCGCGAGAAGGATGCGTTCAGCGACCGCGTCGCGGAGGGCATCCGCGTGGCCGCGCCGATCCTCTTGATCACGGCCGCCGGTGCGAGCTTCGGCGCGGTGCTCGCCGCCTCCGACCTCGTCGACACCCTGGGCGCATCGCTCGCCAGCCTCGGCCTCGGCATCGCCGTGCCGTTCCTCGTGTCGGCGGCGCTGAAGTCGGCGCAGGGTTCGTCGACCGTGGCGCTCGTGACGACGTCGACGCTGCTGTTCCCGCTGCTCGGATCGCTCGGCCTCGACAGCCCGATCGGCGCCGTACTCGCGGTGCTTGCGACGGGTGCCGGCGCGATGGTTGTGTCGCACGCGAACGACAGCTTCTTCTGGGTCGTGTCGCAGCTGAGCCGCATCCCGGTTGCGACGGCCTACCGCACCTTGACGCCGGCGACGGCCGTGCAGGGCCTCGCGGGCTTCGCGGCGGTGTGGGTGCTGTCGCTGTTTCTCCTCTAGGGGGTGGGGGATGCTGTGGGCGCGGGTTCCGGGGACGGGCCCGCGCCCACAGAATGTGCCTTCCGCGGCACAGGCGCCATGAAGTAGCCGTGGCGCCGTATCCGCGGCTGTGTCAGACTTCACCCAAGGGTGAGCATCTGTCGCTCGGCCCATGACGAGGTGGGGTGGACCAGTTGAGTGTTGTCGCCGGGTGGACAGGGTTTTTGCTTCTGGGGGTCACGCTGCTCGTGGTCGTTGGCACGGTCGCAGTCGTCGTTGCCCTCGTCGTGTCGTCGCGACGTCGCCCCGGCGCTCAGGGATACGACGACCGCTATCCGCGCGAGGGCGGCCCTTCTGATGCCTGACCGCTTGACGCACGGACAGGCGCGCAACTAGCGCCCACGTCCGCGCCGTGAGGGGACCGCCTACCCCGCCAGCGCCTTGCGAACGCGCTGCACCGAGATCGGCCCGTGGGGCCCGAGCGGCTGGGCGAAAAGCGAGAGGCGTAGCTCCTCGAGCATCCAGCGCACCGAGACCAGCTCGGCGCGCGCGTCGGCGGGCAGCGGCAACGCCCCGCCCGACTGCTCGAAGAGGCGCTGCGCCGTCTCGAACTCGGTCTGACCGGCGCGGTCGCGGCCCGGGTTCTCGGCCAACTTCTCGACTCGGTGCGCGATGCCGCGCAGGTAAACCACGAGTCGCGGCAGGCGCTCGAGCCCCGTGCGGCCGATGAAGCCGTCGAACACCAGCTGGCTCAGCTGCGCGCGGCAGTCGGCCAGCGGCGCCATGAGCGACAGCGACGAGGTTCGGCTGATCGCCACGTCCGCCTCGCGGGCCGCCGCCAACACGGATGCCGCCGTCGCCACGATCCGGAACAGGCGATCCGGCAAACCCCGGTTCACCGCGTCGCGGACCGCCTCGAAATCGGCGTGCGTCCACGGCAGCTCGCTGCGCGCATCCATTTCGGCGTCGATGACGGCGCGCAGCGCGTCGTCGATGAGGGCCGCCGTCGACCGGTATGGGGAGGCGGCGAGCGACAGCTTCTCGGCGTGGGTCAGGTGCTCCTGCACGTAGCTCAGCGGCGACGGCACGGCCAGCTGCACGAGGCGCCGCACTCCCGCCCGGTGCGCCCGCAGCTGATCGTCGACCGAGACCTGCAGGCGCAGCGCGACGGCCGCCCCCTCGTCGACGAGTGCCGGGTAGCCGCGGATCGTCGTCTCGGCCCGACGAACCTCGACCTGGCGGGGCACGGTGCCGGCCTCGCCGACCGTGTCGTCCCACACGGTGATGCCTCCGCGCTCGATCGGCGCCCGGGCCGCCGCCGTCGCCACGCGCGCCACCGAGTCGCGGGTGCGGGTCTTCAGCTTCGCCTGCAGCGAGGCGAGGTCGGTGCCGCGGGCGAGACGCCGCCCGCGGTCGTCGACGACGGCGTAGCCCATGCGCAGGTGCGCCGGCAGACGCTCGAGGTCGAAGTCGTCCGGCTCGACCGGCGTGAACGTCTGCCGGCGGATCTCGCGCGCCAGAAACTCGGTGATGCGCAGCTCGCGCAGGTCGGCGCCGTCGGGCACCTCCGCCAGCAGCCGGGTCGCCCAGTCGGCCGCCGGCACAACGTTGCGCCGCACCGACTTCGGCAGGGTCTTGATGAGCGCGGTCACCAGCTCGTGGCGCAGGCCCGGCACGAGCCAGTCGAAGCCGGCGTCGTCGAGTCGGGGCAAGAGCGGCAGCGGCACAGTCACCGTGACCCCGTCGTCGGCGCTGCCCGGCTCGAAGCGGTAGCCGACGCTCAGCGTCTGATCGCCGAGCGTCAGCCGGGTCGGGTACGCGTCTTCGTCTCCCTGCGGCAGCTCCTCCGCGTCGACGAGGTCGGACCTCGACAGCGTGAGCAGATCCGGATGCTCGCGGCGCGCATCCCGCCACCACCGTTCGAAGCGGCGCACGTCGGTGACGTCCTCCGGCAGCCGCGCCTCGTAGAAGTCCACGAGCTTTTCGTCGTCGAGCAGGATGTCGCGGCGGCGCTGCCGCTCCTCGAGTTTTTCGAGTTCGCGCCGCAGCTGCGCGTTCGTGCGCAGGAAGGCTGTGAGGCGCTTGTCGAGGCGCGAGGTGTCCCACTCGCCCTCGACGAGGGCGTGGCGGATGAACAGCTCGCGGGCGAGCGGAGCGTCGATGCGGGCGAGCTGCGCGCGGCGGCGCGGCACGATCGGCACGCCGAACAGGGTCACCTTTTCGTCGACGACGGCCGAGCCCTGGCGCTTCTCCCACCGCGGCTCGCTGTACTGCCGCTTCACGAGGTGGGCAGCAAGCGGCTCGGCCCAGGCCGGGTCAATCTGCGCGACCGTGCGGGCGAACAGTCGGCTCGTCTCGACGAGCTCGGTGGCCATCACGGCGGCCGGCTGCTTCTTTGCGAGCCCCGAGCCGGGGAAGATCACGAAGCGCCGCTGCCGCGCGCCCAGGTATTCGCGGCCGCGGGCGGAGCGGCCGGGGGAGCGGCCGTCGCGCCCCTTGTTCGTCGAGGTGGGGCTGCCGGTGTCGCGGTCGTCCCGTAGGCCGATGTGGCTGAGCAGGCCCGACAGGAGGGCTCTGTGCACCATGTCGGCGTCGGCGGTATCCTGCATCGCACCGCCAGGGACGGAGCCCTTGGGAAGGAGTCGGCGCACCTGTCGCTCGACGTCTTGCCACTCGCGAATGCGCAGGTAGTTGAGGAACTCGCCGCGCACCTCGCGCCGGAACGCGTTGCCGCTGAGCTCCTTCTGCCGCCGCTGCAGGTGCTTCCAGAGGTTCAGCAGCGTGATGAAGTCGCTCGTCGGGTCCCGGAAGCGCGCGTGCAGCTGGTCGGCCTTCTCGCGGTGCTCGGCGGGTCGCTCGCGCGGGTCCTGGATGCTCAGCCCTGCCACGATCGCGATGACCTCGCGCGCGACGCCGAGTTTTTGCGCCTCGACGACCATGCGGGCGTAGCGCGGGTCGAGGGGCAGGGGCGCGATTGCCCGGCCGACGCGGGTGATGCGCAGCTCGTCCCCGCGCTTGTCGATCGCGCCGAGTTCCAGCAGCAGGTCGACGCCGTCCTTCACGCCGCGCTTGTCGGGCGGCTGCAGGAACGGAAAGCGCTCGATGTCGCCGAGCCCGAGCGAGATCATCTGCAGGATCACGGCGGCGAGGTTAGTGCGCAGAATCTCGGGGTCGGTGAACTCGGGCCGCTTCTCGTAGTCGAGCTGCGAGTACAGGCGAATAGCGATGCCGTCGCTCGTGCGCCCCGCGCGGCCCGAACGCTGGTTGGCGCTCGCCTGCGAGATCGGCTCGATCGGCAGGCGCTGCACCTTCGCCCGCGCCGAGTAGCGCGAGATGCGGGCGGTGCCGGTGTCGACGACGCTGCGAATGCCCGGCACCGTCAGGCTCGTCTCGGCGACGTTCGTCGCGAGCACGATGCGGCGACGGATGCCCGGGGCTGGCTTCTCGAAAACACGGTGCTGTTCGGCGGCCGACAACCGCCCGTAGAGCGGCAGCACTTCGGTGGCGGCGCCTCGCGTTCCGCGTTTCTGGAAGTGGCCGCGGAGCGCGTCTGCCGCATCCCGGATCTCGTTCTCGCCGCTGAAGAAGACGAGCACGTCGCCGTCGGTGTCGCGCTCGAGCTCGTCGACGGCAGCGATGACCCCCTCGATCATGTCGATCGCGTCGTCGGGGGTGCTGGGGGCGTCGGCGCCGTCGGAGTCGTCTCCGTCGTCGCCCGGCACGTCGGCATCGGGCACGAGCGGCCGGTACCGAATTTCGACCGGGTAGGTGCGCCCGCTCACCTCGATGATGGGCGCCGGGCTGCCGTCGCCTGCGGCGAAGTGCTTCGCGAAGCTCTCGGGGTCGATTGTCGCCGAGGTGATGACGAGCTTCAGCTCGGGGCGGCGGGGCAGCAGCTGCTTGAGGTAGCCGAGCAGGAAGTCGATGGTGAGCGAGCGCTCGTGCGCCTCGTCGATGATGATCGCGTCGTAGCGGTTCAGCTCGCGGTCTCCGCGCAGGGCCGCGAGCAGGATGCCATCGGTCATGAGCGTGAGGCGCGTCGCGTCGGTGACCTCGTCGGTGAACCGCACCTTGTAGCCGACGGTGTCGCCGACCCGGGTGCCGAGCTCCTCGGCGACGCGCTCGGCAATCGTGCGGGCGGCAATACGGCGTGGCTGCGTGTGCGCGATGCGCTCGTAGCCGAGCTCGAGCAGCATCTTCGGTAGCTGGGTCGTCTTGCCCGAGCCGGTCTCGCCGGCGACGATCACGACCTGGTTGTCGCGTAAGGCTTCGAGAATGTCGTCGCGCCGCTGCGACACCGGCAGATCCGGTGGGTAGTGGATGCGCGGGTCGGCTCCCGGCGCGGCGGCGGCAATCATCAGCCCTCCAGTCTATGGCGCGGCGCCTGCGCGGCCCGCGCGGGGGCGGTCGGTGACGCAACTGAGGCGATGAGCAGACCACGGCATCAGCGTCCATGCACGTCCCGCGTTGCCCCACGCGTCGCCCTCGCGCGTCGCCTTCGTCCTTCGTGTCGAAAACGACACCTCGTATGTCCACGGTTGTACGACGTGTCCGAAACGGTAAGACCAGGTTTGCCCCGGGTGACGAGAACGTTCGCGCCTCCCAGCTCAGCCCGCGTGACATCGGTCATGAGCGCGATCCGCATTGGCGCGAGAGCGACCCTGACCACTGCTGGTGTATACGGAAAAGCCTTGCCCTGGTGTAGATGTCGACCCAGACAGCATTTATGTATACATTAGAAGCATGGCGCAGGAGAGTGGTACGGCAGCGGATCGCGCCTACGCGACCCTGCGCGCCGCCATCATCGACGGTGAGCTCGCCCCCGGCAGCTCGCTCGCCGAGGTTGACCAGGCCCAGCGCCTCGGCATGAGTCGCACTCCCGTGCGCGAGGCCTTCGCCCGCCTCATCGACGACGGCCTCGCTACCGAGCTCGGCCCCCGCACGCTCGTCGTCAGCAGCATTGATGCCGACGACGTCACCGCCCTCTTCGACCTGCGCCGCGCCCTCGACGAGCAGGCCGCTCGCCTCGCCGCCGCCCGCGCCACCCCCGAGCAGCGCGAACGGTTCCGTACCCTCGCCGAGCGATTCGACATTGTCACCGCCTCTTCTCTTGCTGACGACGACGCCGGGCGCCACGGCTACTACGCCCTCGTGGCCGAGTTCGACAACGCGATCGACCACGCGCTCGGCCGCAGCCGCCACCTCGCCTCCGCACTTGTGCGGGTGCGCACCCACCTCGCGCGCGTGCGCCGCCTCGCGCACGACGACGATGCGCGACTC
This sequence comes from Microcella sp., assembly GCF_046293215.1. Taxonomy (GTDB): domain Bacteria; phylum Actinomycetota; class Actinomycetes; order Actinomycetales; family Microbacteriaceae; genus Microcella. The sequence goes on from NZ_JBKBPI010000011.1 coordinate 59,898, forward strand.
GTCGCATCCGCCTCAGAACACGGCGCCATCGCCGCAGCCATCGCCGACGGCGACGCGGAACGGGCCGCCCACGCAACGCACCTGCACCTGCACAACGCGCTCACGAGCATCCACGCCCACCTGAAAGGGAGCACCCCATGACGACCACGCACACCGTGCGCACCTACAAGAGCAGCGAGCCGCTCGCCGCCTCCGAGCAGCTCGCCGGCAAGCTCGCCGCTCTCGCCGCCGAGCAGGACCGCCCGCTCGACGACGCGGCCGTCGACATGGTCATCAACCGCGTGATCGACAACGCCGCCGTCGCCACCGCGAGCCTCGGCCGCGCCCCCGTCGTTAGCGCCCGCGGGCAGGCCGAAAACCACCCGTACACGCCCGGCGCCACCGTCTTCGGGCTGCCGGCAACGCAGACGGTGAGCCCCGAATGGGCCGCCTGGGCGAACGGCGTGGCCGTGCGCGAGCTCGACTACCACGACACCTTCCTGGCCGCCGACTACTCGCATCCGGGCGACAACATCCCGCCGATCCTCGCCGTCGCCCAGCACGCCGGCGCCACCGGCGAGCAGCTGCTCAAAGGCCTGCTCACCGGCTACGAAATCCAGATCGACCTCGTGAAGGCCATCTGCCTGCACGAGCACAAGATCGACCACGTCGCCCACCTCGGCCCGAGCGCCGCGGCTGGCATCGGCACCCTGTTGAAGCTCGACCAGAGCACGATCTTCCAGGCCATCGGCCAGGCCCTGCATACCACCACCGCCACGCGCCAGTCGCGCAAGGGCGAGATCTCGACCTGGAAGGCGCACGCCCCCGCCTTCGCCGGCAAGATGGCCGTCGAAGCCGTCGACCGGGCCCTGCGCGGCCAGACCAGCCCCAGCCCCATCTACGAGGGCGAAGACGGCGTCATCGCCTGGCTGCTCAGCGGCCCGACCGCCCGCTACGAGGTGCCGCTGCCCGACAGCGGCGAGCCGCTCACCGGCATCCTCGACAGCTACACGAAGGAGCATTCGGCCGAGTACCAGGCGCAGGCGTGGATCGACCTCGCCCGCCGCCTCGGCACCGAGCGCCCCGAACTGCGCGACCCCGCGAACATCGCGCGCATCGTGCTGCACACGAGCCACCACACGCACTACGTCATCGGCTCGGGAGCGAACGACCCGCAGAAGTATGACCCGACGGCCAGCCGCGAGACGCTCGACCACTCGATTCCCTACATCGTCGCCGTCGCCCTGCAGGACGGCCGCTGGCACCACGTTGACTCGTACGCCCCCGAGCGCGCCGCCCGCCCCGACACCGTCGAACTGTGGCACAAGATCACGACGGTCGAAGACGCCGAGTGGACCCGCCGCTACCACTCGCTCGACCTCGCCGAAAAGGCCTTCGGCGGTCGCATCGAGATCGAACTCACCAGCGGCGAGACAGTGATCGACGAGATCGCCGTCGCCGACGCGCACCCGCTCGGCGCCCGCCCCTTCGGCCGCGCCGAATACGAGAACAAGCTGCGCACTCTCGCCGACGGCGTGCTCGCCGACGACGAGGTCGACCGCTTCCTCGCGCTCGCCGCTCGCCTGCCCGAGCTCACCCCCGACGAACTCACCGGGCTCACGGTCACGCCCATCGCGCCGGTGCCCGCCGCCCCGAAGGGACTCTTCTAATGCTGTCGACATCGACGACTCCCACCGAGCGCCGGCGAGCGTTCCGCGCGGGATTGCAGAGCGAGCGCCTGCAGGTCTTTCCGGGCGCGTTCACGCCCCTGAGCATCCGCCTGATTCAGGAGAAGGGCTTCGACGGCGCCTACATCTCGGGTGCGGTCATGGCCGCCGAGCTCGGCCTGCCCGACATCGGGCTGACGACGCTCACCGAGGTCGCGCAGCGCGCCCACCAGATCAGCCGCATGAGCGACCTGCCGACCCTCGTCGACGCCGACACGGGCTTCGGCGAGCCGATGAATGTCGCGCGCACGGTTCATGAGCTCGAAGACGCGGGCGTCGCGGGCCTGCACCTCGAAGACCAGGTCAACCCCAAGCGCTGCGGGCACCTGGATGGCAAATCGGTCGTGGATGCGGACACCGCGATCAAGAGAATCCGCGCGGCCGTCGACGCCCGCCGCGACCCCGAGCTCGTCATCATGGCGCGCACCGACATCCGCGGCGTCGAAGGGATGGACGCGGCGATTGACCGCGCAAAGGCCCTGGCCGACGCCGGCGCTGACGCGATCTTCCCCGAAGCGATGGCGACCCTCGACGAGTTCGCCGCGATGCGGCGCGCGGTCGACGTGCCGATCCTCGCTAACATGACCGAGTTCGGCAAGAGCGCGCTGTTCACCCACGCGCAGCTCGCCGACGTCGGTGTGAACATGGTGATCCATCCCGTGTCGCTTCTGCGCGTGGCGTTCGGCGCCATCGAGCGGGCGCTCGACACACTGCACGCCGACGGCACCCTCGACGCCGAGGTCGATGGCATGCAGACTCGAGGCAGGCTCTACGAGCTGCTCGACTACGAGGCGTACAACGCCTTCGACGCGGGCATCTTCACCTACACCGGCCGCTGACCGCCACACCGAGAGCGACCCCGAGCGAAGGAGCACGGCATGAGCGACACGAACGCACCCGACATCAAGAAGGGCCTCGCCGGCGTCGTCGTCGACGAGACCGCGATCAGCAAGGTCAACCCCGAGACCAATTCGCTGCTCTACCGGGGCTATCCGGTGCAGCAACTCGCGGCGCAGTGCACGTTCGAGGAGGTCGCGTACCTGCTCTGGCACGGTGAACTGCCTACCGACCAGCAGCTGGCCGAATTCGAGGAGCACGAGCGGGCTCACCGCCACCTCGACCGGGTCGTGAAGGAGGCGATCGACGCGCTTCCGCTCACCGCGCATCCCATGGATGTCGTGCGCACCGCGATCAGCGTGCTCGGCGCGCTCGACGAGACGCTGTCGAGCGACCGCACCTGGATCGACCGCGACTTCACGCTGCAACGATCGATGCGGATGTTCGCACAGCTCCCGGCGATCGTCGCCTACGCGCAGCGCCGCCGCCGCCACCAGCACCCGGTCGAGCCGCGCGACGACCTCGGCTATTCGGCGAACTTCCTGCACATGGTGTTCGGCGAGGTGCCCGAGCAGGTCGTCGTCGACGCGTTTGACACCTCAATGACGCTGTACGCCGAGCACTCGTTCAACGCGTCGACGTTCACGGCGCGCGTCATCACCTCGACGCTCAGCGACGTGTACTCGGCGGTGACCGGGGCGATCGGCGCGCTGAAGGGCCCGCTGCACGGCGGCGCCAACGAGGCCGTCATGCACGTGTTCGCCGAAATCGGATCCGCCGATCGTGCCGAGGCGTGGCTCGATGAGGCGCTCGCCGAGAAGCGCAAGATCATGGGGTTCGGGCACCGCGTGTACAAGAACGGCGACTCGCGGGTGCCGACCATGAAGGCGTCGCTCGAGACGCTGGTGGCGCACTACGACCGCGCCGACATGATGGAGCTGTACGACGCGCTCGAGCAGGCCATGGATGCGCGCAAGGGCATCAAACCGAACCTCGACTACCCGTCGGGCCCGGCCTACCACCTGATGGGCTTCGACACGGAGGTCTTCACGCCGCTGTTTGTGGCCGCGCGGGTGACCGGCTGGACGGCCCACGTGATGGAGCAGCTGAGCGCGAACGCGCTGATCCGCCCGCTGAGCGTCTACACGGGGTCTGATCAGCGCGACGTCCCAGCGGGCTGAGAGCCGCATGGGTGAGGATGGGAGCATGACTGACGCGATCCCTACGCCGCACTTGACCCTGAACGACGGAAACCGCATCCCGCAGATGGGGTTGGGGGTTTTCCTCGTCGAGCCCGACGAGGCTGAGCGCATCGTCTCCGACGCGTTCGAGGTCGGCTACCGGCACATCGACACGGCGCGCATTTACAAGAACGAGGAGGGCGTCGGTCGGGCCATCGCGTCGTCGGGCATCGCCCGGGATGAGCTCTACATCACCACGAAGCTGTGGAACAGCGACCAGGGAGCCGACACCGCCCGGCCCGCGCTCGAGGCCAGCCTCGAGCGGCTGGGCCTCGACTACGTCGACCTGTACCTCATCCACTGGCCGGCGCCGAAGTACGGCAAGCACGTCGAGTCGTGGGAGGCGCTTATCGCGCTGAAGGAGGCGGGCCTCGCCAAGTCGATCGGAGTCTCAAACTTCATGCAGTCGCACCTGGAAGACATCGACAGGGCCACCGGGGTCATTCCGGTCGTCAATCAGATCGAGTTGCACCCGGCGTTCCAGCAGCGCGAACTGCGCGCCTTCCAGGAGCCGCGCGGCACCCTCACCGAGGCGTGGGGGCCGCTCGGCCAGGGCAAGTACGAACTCGCCGAGCTCGCCGGCCTTGCCGAGATCGCCGAACGTCACGGCAAGAGCGTGCAGCAGATCGCGATTCGCTGGCACATCCAGGAGGGCATCATCGTCTTCCCGAAGACCACGAAGCGCGAGCGTATGGTCGAGAACGCCGACGTGTTCGACTTCGAACTCTCGGCCGACGAGATGGCGACGATCGCGGCGGCCGACCAGGGCCTGCGCGTCGGCGCACACCCCGAGAACACCGACTTCTAGGGTCGCAGCGTCCGCTGCGTCCGCTGCGTCCGCTGCGCTATGGCCCTAGGGCCGGCTGAGCCCCGGCGTCCTGGCCGCCCGCGCCGTCGGTGAGGCAGGGCGCACGCGCCGCGCGTGCGGGGGTGCCCGCCCCTTCCGTGAGGCACGGCGAACGCTGCCGCGCGCGTGCAACGTTGCACGTGCGCGGCGTTCTTCGGCGTGCTCTCTGACCGTTGGGGTCGCCGTCAAACTCCTCGACGGCGGTTCGCCCCCAGTCGTGCTGTTCGCGACACGTCGCACACTCCCAGGAGTGCGACGTGTCGCAAGCAGTAAGGCGGGACGCGTCAGCTAGCCCTGACGGTTGCGGGTTGCGGGTTGCGGGTTGCGGGTTGCGGGTTGCGGGTCGCGGGTCGCGGCTCGCGGGCCGCGAACCCCCTACCGCGCCTGCCGCTTCGACGAGATGACCCCGGTGTCGAAGCCCATCAGGTGCAGCCCGCCGTGGAACCGGGCGTGCTCAACCTTGATGCAGCGGTCCATGACGACGGTGAGCCCCTTCGACTCACCGTAGTAGGCGGCCTCTTCGTTCCAGATGCCGAGCTGCACCCACACGGTGGGGGCGCCCACGGCGATCGCGTCGTCCATGACCGACGGGATGTCGCTCGCCCGACGGAACACGTCGACGATGTCGGGCACTTCCGGCAGCGACTGCAGGTCCGGGTAGGCCGGCTGCCCGAGAATCTCGGTCGCGTTCGGGTTGACGAAGTAGACGCGGTACGGGCTCGACTGCTTCAGGTACGTTCCGACGAAGTACGACGAGCGGGCCGGGTTCGGTGACGCACCAACGATGGCGACGCTCTTGGCGTTCCGCAGTATCGCGAGACGTTCCTTGGCCGATGGGCCGACCCAGGTGCGCTGCGACCTCCACAGCTTCGCGAGCGGCGAGTCGGCGGGCAGTGAGCAGGTCAGGCCGTTGGCCAGGGTGACGGTTTCGGTCGCCTCGGCGTTCGCGGTCGGGATGCTCGTTTCGCTCAATGCTCGCCCCTTACGCAGTCGCGGCGCTGAGCGCCTGGTCGAGGTCGTAGATGATGTCGTCGACATCTTCGATGCCGACCGACAGGCGCACAAGCCCCGGCCCGATGCCCGAGTCAGCAAGCTGCTGCTCGGTGAGCTGCGCGTGGGTCGTCGACGCCGGGTGGATGATCAGCGTCTTTGCATCGCCGATGTTCGCCAGGTGACTGGCGAGCTGCACGTTCTCGATGAGCTTCTCGCCGACCGCGCGGCCCCCGCGAACGTCGAATGAGAACACCGAGCTGGGGCCCGCGGGCGTGTACTTCGCGGCGCGGTCGTGGTGGCGGTGCGACGGGAGGCCGGCCCAGCGGACGGTCTCGACCCGCGCATCCTGTTCGAGCCATTCGGCGACCGCGCGCGCGTTGTCGACGTGTGCCTGCATGCGGTACGGCAGGGTTTCGACGCCCTGCGCGAGCAGGAACGCCGAGTGGGGTGCGAGCGACGGCCCGATGTCGCGCAGTTGCTCGGCGCGCAGGCGGGTGAGGAAGGCGTACTCACCGAAGTTGCCGTACCAGGTCAGCCCGCCGTAGTGCGGCACGGTCTCTTCGAACAGCGGGAAGTTGTGGTTCGACCAGTCGAAGCGCCCCGACTCGACGACGACGCCGCCGAGGGTCGTGCCGTGCCCGCCCAAGAACTTCGTCGCGGAGTGCGTGACCACGTCGGCGCCCCACTCGATCGGGCGGCACAGGTACGGGGTCGCGATGGTCGAGTCGACGATAAACGGAATCTCGTGCGCGCGCGCCACGTCGGCGAGCGCCTCGAGGTCGGCGATGTCGCCCGACGGGTTCGCGATCGTCTCGGCGAAGAGCACCTTCGTGCGGCCCGGGATGATCGCGGCGGCATAGTCGTCGGCCTGGTCGCTGGCGACGAAGGTCGTCTCGACCCCGAACCGGCGCAGCGTCACGTCGAGCTGCGTGATCGACCCGCCGTAGAGGTTCGACGAGGCGACCACGTGGTCGCCGGCGCCGACGAGTGAGGCGAAGGTGATGAACTGCGCGCTCAGTCCACTCGCGGTGGCGACGGCGCCGAGGCCGCCTTCGAGGCTCGCGATGCGCTCCTCGAAGCTCGCCACGGTCGGGTTCGCGAGGCGCGAGTAGATGTTGCCGTACTTCTGCAGGGCGAAGCGCGCGGCGGCATCCTGCGCGTCGTCGAACACGAACGCGCTCGACTGGTAGATCGGCAGGGCGCGGGCACCCGTCGCCGAGTCGGGAACGTTGCCCGCGTGCAGGGCACGCGTGCGGAAGCCATAATCGCGGTCGGCCATCTCGCCACCGTAACCGAGTGACGCGACGTGCCCTGTGCATCCCCGTCACATTTCGTAAGCGCCCGCGGCCCCCGCCCGGGCCCACATACCCACGCTCGCCAGCACCCCCCGCCTCCGGCCGGGGATCAGCGCATCGTGGTCGGCCCGTCAGTGGAGATTCTTCGAGCCGACCGAGGGCCGCTGAAGGGCGACTCTCGCGTGACGTTTCTCAGGAATTCAGGTGCTCGAGACCGATGACTCCCGCGGGTTTTCCGGCAACCCGTACCTCTACTCCTGAGAAACGTTACGCAGGCCGCGAGCATCGTAGGGCGGCAGGGCGCGCGGGCGCGCGGGGCTCGGCCACGCGGGTGAGGCGGGGGATGCGCGAATCACTCCACAGGCGGAGGCGCGCCTCGCCGCACGCCCCTACCGTTGAGGCCATGACCGAGTCGACACTCGCCGCCCCCACTCCCCGCCTGAAGCGGGCCGCCGCGCCCGACGTCGCCCGCGGGCTCGTGCTCATCGGCATCGCGCTGGCGAACGTGCCGTTCTTCCTGTTCGGCACCGAAATTGGCATCGCGCTGAAGCCCGTCTCGGACGACGCGACCGACCAGTGGACGAACGTTTTCGTCGCGATGCTGTTCGACAACCGCAGCTACCCGCTCTTCGCGCTGCTATTCGGCTACGGCATGACGCAGTTGATGACCCGCGAGTACGCGCGCGGGGCGAGCTGGGAGGACACCCGCCGCCTGCTGATCCGTCGCAACCTCTGGCTGATCGCCTTCGGCGCCGCACACGGCGTGCTGCTGTTCTTCGGCGACATTCTCGGCCCCTACGGACTGCTCGGCCTCGCCCTGGTGGTGCTCATCCGGGCCTCGGGCAGGGTGCTCGCGATCGTCGGCTGGATCTGCTTCGGGATGCTCGTTCTGATCGGCGCGCTCGAAGGGCTGAGCGGGCTGCTCGGCTCGGTCGACGGCGCGATGACGATGGGTGCGCCGTTTGGCTCGGCCGCCGCCGAGACCTTCGGCTGGGCCGTGCTGTTGCGCGCTGGCGAGTGGTTCGTGCAGATGATCGGCATGCCGTTCGGCGGTATCGGCCTGCTCGCGCCGATGATCCTGGGTATGTGGCTCGCGCGTCGCCGCGTGCTCGAAAACCCCACCCCGCACCTGCGACGTCTCGGCCTCGCCGCCGGGCTCGGCATCACCGTGTCGCTGCTCGGTGCCGTGCCGCTCGCTCTCGCTCTACTCGGTGTTGCCGACTACAGCGTGTGGGTTGAGCCGCTTGTCACGATGCTGCACGCTGGCACGGGCGCGTTCGGCGCGGTCGGCTACGTCGCCCTGATCGCGATCCTTGCCGGACGACGCGAAACCCCCGGCCCCATCGGCCGGATCTTCGTCGCCCTCGGTCAGCGCTCGCTCAGCGGCTATCTCACCCAGTCGCTCGTCTTCGTCATCGTGTTCGCGCCGTACGCTCTCGGACTCGGCGACCAGGTGGGCATCGCGGAGGCGAGTCAGATCGCCGTGATCACCTGGCTCGGCACGCTGATCGCGGCGAACGTGCTCGCGGCCATCGACAAGCCCGGCCCGGCCGAGTGGCTGCTGCGGAAGCTTGCCTACCGGCCCCGCCGCCGCGCGGTCACACCCAGCTCGGAAGCCAATACCGCCAGCTGAGCTGGTCGAGCGGCAGCGGCAGACCCATCCAGACGGGCAGGAAGAACACGCTCACGACGACGATGAGCGCACCGATGACGAGCAGCGCAACCCGCCCGCCTCGGCGCAGGATGCCGTCGGCCACCATCGCCAGCCCAATCACGAGAAATGGCACGAGCACGATCGTGTAGAAGAAGAAGGTCGTGCGCTCGGGGTAGAGCAGCCAGGGCAGCCAGCCGGCGGCGACCCCGGTGAGCACGACGGTGGCGGGGAGTGCGCCGCCGGAGAAGATCCGCAGCCGCGACCACGCGCATCCCGCCGCAATGATCAGAAGCGCGGCCCACGCCAGCCACCAGATCAGGGGATTCGGCAGCCCCGTGATGCCGACCGCGACGCCCTCGGAAACCTCGTTGTAGTGCATGTACGTGGGTCGCACGAGCAACGGCCAGAGGGCGGCGGGCGCCTCGTACGCGTGCGGAGTCGACTCTCCGACGTGGTAGCTGTACACCTCCTGCTGGTAGCGCCAGAGGGCGACGAGCGCGTTGCCTCCGTAGTTGCGACCCCAGCCGCCCGAGGTGGCGAACCAGCCGGTCCAGGTCGCAACGTAGGCGAGCGCCGCGGTCGGCACCGTGAGGAGGAAGGACACGGGGCCCTGCAGCAGCACGCCGCCCGAGAACCAGAACGGCACCCCCGCGCGGCGCCGGTCAACCGCGTCGAGCACTACACTCATGACCGCGAACGCCGCGAACAGATACAGGGCGCTCCACTTGATGGAGGCAGCCAACCCGAATGTCGCCCCGAACGCGATGAGCCACGGGCGGCGCCACAGCACCGGCCCCCAATCGTCGCGGACGCGACGCGACGGGGGATGCTCGTCGCCTGGATGCGCATCCATCGCGATGCGGGGTGCGAGCCGCCTTCCGTACTGCCCGCGGTCGAGCGTCCAGCAGATGACGGCGCCGACGACGGCGAGCGCGAGGAAGCCGTCGAGCAGCGCGACGCGGCTCATGACGATCGCGGAGCCGTCGATGGCGATCAGCCCGCCCGCGATCATGCTGAGGGTGACGTTCTTCGTGAGCAGGTGGGCGAGCAGCATCACCAGCCCGACGAGCGCGACGCCGGCGATCGCGGCCGACAGGCGCCAGCCGACCGGGTTGCCAGTGCCGAACGCGGCGAGGCCGAGCGCGATCAGCCACTTGCCGAGCGGGGGGTGGGCGACGAACGCGCCCTCCACGGCCGGGCGGGTCAGCTCGCCCGACTCGAAGCGCGGGTTCGGGTCGTCGGGCCAGCGACCCTCGTATCCGTATGCGAGCAGCGATGCGGCGTCTTTCACGTAATACGTCTCGTCGAAGACGAGGGTCTCGGGGGTGTCGAGCCCGATGAGTCGAGCGGCGGCGGCCACGCCGAGGATCGCGGCGGGGACGCCGATGCGCACGGCCCGCGGCAGTGTCGTCGCCGCCCGGGGGCCTGAAGCGGTCGGCGTCTGCACGGTCACGCGCTCATGCTAGCCGCGGGTTTCCCGCTGCCCGCCGCGGCCTGCGGCAGCCTCGCGTGCCAGAGTGGAGCTGTGATCGTGCTCGCCGCTACCCCCATCGGCAACCTCGGCGACGCCAGCCGCCGCCTCATCGAGGTGCTCGAGGCGGCGCCGGTCGTCGCGGCCGAAGACACGCGCACCGCCGCGCATCTGCTGCGTGCCCTCGGGGTCGAGAACCGCCCGAAGCTCGTCGCGCTGCACGAGCACAACGAACGCGCGGCATCCGCCGAACTCGTCGAGGCGGCGCGCGACGCCGACCTCGTGGTGCTGACCGACGCCGGGATGCCCGGCATCAGCGATCCCGGATACGTTCTCGTCGAGGCGGCCATCGCCGCGGGTGTCGACGTGACCGCGATCCCCGGACCGAGTGCCGTGCTCACCGCCCTCGTGCTCAGTGGGCTACCCACCGACCGCTTCGCCTTCGACGGCTTCGTTCCCCGCAAGGGCCGGGTCGCGTGGGCAAGAGGACTGTCGGGTGAGCAGCGCACCATCGTGGTGTTCGAGGCGCCGCACCGCATCGGAGCCTCGCTCGCCGACCTCGCGGTGGGTTTCGGGTCCGAGCGCCGCGCCGCCGTCTGCCGCGAGCTAACGAAGAAGTTCGAGGAGGTGGCGCGCGGCACCCTCGGCGAGTTGGCCGAGCGCTTCGCCGACGGCGCCCGGGGCGAGCTCGTCATCGTCATCGAGGGAGCGCCCGCCCTCGCCGCCGACCTGCCGAGCGCGGTCGCCGAGGTGCTGGCCCGAGCCTCGGCGGGGGAGCGCCTCAAAGCCGCTGCCGCCGATGTCGGAGCGGCAACGGGCCTCGGCACGCGCGAGCTCTACGAGGCGGCGCTCGCCGCCCGGCGGGGGTAGGCCGCTACCACTCCTCGACCTCGTCGGGGTCGCATTGGGCATCGGGACCGAAGCCATACGTGTTGCGGTTCTCCGTTGAGCGAGGCCACGGGGCGCCGTCGAAACTCACTTTCACCCCTCGGATTCCGGCCAGCACCGTCGGGTCGGCTGCCGTGTTGGTGATGAGCAGCAAGTACTCTCTGCCGCCCGGCTCAATGTGTGCACCGATCGCGTCTCGACGTGCGCTCCACGCCTGACTCATGTGCTCATCGTCCTCGATCGTGGAGACGAGAGCGGACCCCCAACCGACACCGTCTCGGCCCTCGGATGCCAGGGCGACGGTGACCGGCGCCACGTCGTAGGTGTGCAGCAACTCAACGCCCGTGATCGTGAGGGCCCGATCGGCTGTATTGCTGATTCCGACACCGAAGATGGCAGCGGTCTCGTCTTGCATGGTGTCGATGCACGCAGTCACGATTCCGTCGGAACTGTAGCCGCCGTCGACCACTAGCCCGCCACCAAGCGAGCAGCTACTCACTGCCAGCGCGCTCAATGTGAGTACGACCGGGCCGGCGGAGCAGTGTCGTCGGCGCGTCATGGTCGTGACGCTACTCCGGGCCGGGGCGTGTGTCGAGAACTACTCGCAGCTGTCGGTGAGGCGCAGACGCACCGGCGCGCTCAGCACCTGCGTGTCGGTCGTGATGTCGACCACCTCGAGCAGGGCATCTCCCCGGCCGTCGCGCCGTACCGCGAGGGCGATGTAGCCGGCGTCACCCGGCTCGAGCACGGTGCCGCCGAGGTCGGCAACGGTCGCACCCTCGGCCGCGCGATCGGCGCGGCTACCGCCGAAGATGACCGGCTCGGGGTCGCCCTCGCCGTCGAACGGCTCGAACCAGCTGTCGACGACGGTGCCGCCCGAGAGCTCCTGCGCGGTCATCGACTCGATGATGACGGGCTCGTTGCCGTTGTTGACCAGCCCGAACGACGCGCTGCCGACCTGCCCCTGGGCGACGGCGCGGCACCCCTCGAGCCCGTCGGCGAGCACCGAGCCGGGGGCGCAGCTCGCGACGAGCGCGACGCTGGCAACGATCGAGAGGAGGGCGCGCATCCGCATGTCTCGAACCTACCGAACGGCGCTGGGGGGCTTCCGCTTTGCGCCCCAGCCGAGCCCGCGCAGCCAGGCCGCGCACTCGGCCGTTCAGCACTCGGGCAGTATGCCGCGCGTGCGTGCCCCGCGCGCGCCGGGCGCGCAGCCGCCGCCCGCCTAGAATGGGGCAATCATGGCCACTGCCCCCACCTTCTCGGTCACCACCCCGATCTTCTACGTCAACGACGCGCCGCACATCGGCCACGCGTACACCGAGGTCGCGGCCGACGTGCTCGCCCGCTGGAACCGCCAGTGCGGCGTCGAGACCTGGTCGCTGACGGGCACGGACGAGCACGGCCAGAAGATCCTGCGCACGGCGGTCGCGAACGACGTCACCCCGAAGGAGTGGGCCGACAAGCTCGTCGCCGACGCGTGGATTCCGCTGCTTGAGACGATCGACATCGCGAACGACGACTTCATTCGCACCACGGAGGAGCGGCACGAGAGCGTCGTGCAGGCGTTCCTGCAAAAGCTGTACGACGACGACTTCATCTACTTCGGCGAGTACGAGGGCTACTACTGCGTCGGCTGCGAAGAGTACAAGCAGCCCGACGACCTCGCGCAGGGCACGGGCGAGTTCGAGGGCCAGTACGTCTGCCCGATTCACGGCCGCCCCGTCGAGGTGCTGAAGGAGGCCAACTACTTCTTCCGCATGAGCGCGTTCGGCGACCGCCTGCTCGAGCTGTACGAGACGCAGCCCGACTTCATCCAGCCCGACAGCCTGCGCAACGAGATCGTCTCGTTCGTGCGCCGCGGCCTCGACGACCTGTCGATCTCGCGGCAGAGCTTCGACTGGGGCGTGCGCGTTCCGTGGGACGAGAAGCACGTCTTCTACGTGTGGTTCGACGCCCTCATCAACTACATCTCGGCCCTCGGCTGGCGCGCCGATCAGCCCGGCGAACTGTTCCAGAGGTTCTGGCCCTCGAACCACATCGTCGGCAAAGACATCGCCCGCTTCCACGCCGTCATCTGGCCGGCCATGCTCATGGCCGCGGGCCTGCCGACGCCGCGCCGAGTGTTCGGGCACGGCTGGCTGCTCGTCGGCGGCGAGAAGATGTCGAAGTCGAAGCTCACCGGCATCGCTCCGGCGCAGATCACCGACGTATTCGGCTCCGACGCGTTCCGCTACTACTTCCTGCGCGCCATCTCGTTTGGCCAAGACGGTTCCTTCTCGTGGGAGGACCTCGCCGCCCGCTACCAGGCCGAACTCGCCAACGGCTTCGGCAACCTCGCCTCCCGCGTCGTCGCGATGATCGGCCGCTACTGCGACGGGCGCGTGCCCGCCGCGGGTGACCTCGATGAGGCGGATGCGCGCATCCAGCAGGTCGTCGAGTTGGCCGTCGAGCGCGCGAGCGCCGCAATGGACCGCTTCGCGATCCACGAGGCGATCACTGCGATCTGGACGATCGTCGACGAGCTGAACGGCTACCTGACCGAGCAGGAGCCGTGGAAGGTCGCGAAGGACGAGTCGAAGGTCGAGCGCCTGCACACGATCCTCGCGACCGCGGCCGAGGGGCTGCGCGCGCTGAGCGTGCTGCTCGCCCCCGTCATGCCGAAGTCGACCGCCCAGCTGTGGACGGCGCTCGGCGCCGATGCCGCGATCGGCCCGCTCGCCGAGCAGCGGATTGACCACGTCGCGAGCTGGGGCCAGCTCCCTGCCGGCGCCGACGTGTCGACGCTGCCGCCGCTGTTCCCGCGTATCGAGGCCGACCAGCTCGGGTAGCTGTACCCCCGCATCCGTCACACCCGACCCCGCGAAGCGCAACCCCCAGCGACCCCCGCGCGCCGGTCAGTAGACTCGCCAGCACGGTCGGGATGCCCGGCCGGGGAGGCGAGTACTGCATGACCGAGGCGATCGACCCGCACATCCGCAAGCGCGCGGCCATGGAGGACACGACCCGCGACCTCGCCTACCCGCCGGCCCCCGAGGCGCTCGTCGTGCCCGTGTACGACAATCACACGCACCTCGAGATTGCCGACGGCGAGAACCCGCTGCACTACCGCGAGCACCTCGACAAGGCGAGTGCGGTGGGCGTGCGCGGGGTCGTGCAGGTCGGCACCGACGTGATCACGAGCCAGTGGTCGGCGGCGGTCGCCGAGCGCGAGCCGCGCGTCTTGGCCGCGGTCGCGATCCACCCCAACGAGGCCCCGACACTGGATGCTGAGGGCACCCTCGACGACGCGCTGGCCGTCATCGACGCCCTCGCCCAGCAACCGCGTGTTGTCGCCATCGGCGAGACGGGGCTCGACTATTTCCGCACCGATGAGGGGGGACGCGAGGCGCAGCTGCGCGCGTTCGAGGCCCACATCGAGTTGGCAAAGCAGCACAACCTGGCCTTGCAGATTCACGATCGCGACGCGCACGACGACGTCGTGGCAACCCTCTTGCGGGTGGGCGCCCCCGACCGCGTGGTGTTCCACTGCTTCTCGGGCGACGTCGAGCTGGCGTCAATCTGCGCCGAGCGCGGCTGGTTCGCCTCCTTCGCCGGCACGGTGACGTTCAAGAACGCCCGCAACCTGCGCGACGCCCTCGAGGTGCTGCCGCGCGCCCTGCTGCTCGTCGAGTCGGACGCCCCGTTCCTCACCCCGCACCCGCACCGCGGGCGCCCGAACGGCCCGTACCTGCTGCCGTGGACCGTGCGCGCCATGGCCGACGCGATCGGCACCGACGCCTCGATGCTGGCGGCACAGCTGAGCTCGAACACCGAGAACGTCTACGGCCACTGGGACGATAACCCGGTGGTGGCCCCCGGCGACCCGTGGGCCGACCGGCCCGCCGATGACGCGGCCGACGCCACGCAGCACGACATTCCCGGCGACCCGCACGACTTCACCCCGTCGGCTCCTCACCCGGGCGACGGCCCGGGCAACGACTGACGTGGCAGCACTGCTCGGCCCGGCCGAGGTGCGCGACCTCGCCGAACTGTTGGGCGTTTCGCCGACGAAGAAGCTCGGTCAGAACTTCGTGCACGACGGCAACACCGTGCGCCGCATCGTGCAGGCCGCGAAGCTCACGCCGGGCGAGACGGTGCTTGAGGTTGGCCCGGGCCTCGGCTCGCTCACCCTCGGCCTGCTCGACGCGGGCCACCCGGTCGTCGCGGTCGAGATCGACCCGCGCCTCGCCACCCAGCTGCCGACCACGGTGGCCGAGCTGCAGCCGGCCGCTGAGCTCACGGTCGTGACGGCCGACGCGATGACGGTCGACGCGGCCGCGCTGTCCGCGCCCGACGGTGCCCCGATCATCCCGACCGCGCTGGTCGCGAACCTGCCGTACAACGTGAGCGTTCCGGTGCTGCTGCACCTGCTGGCCGCCCTGCCGTCGCTCGAGCGCGTACTGGTCATGGTGCAGGCAGAGGTCGGGCACCGCATCGCCGCCGCGCCCGGGTCGAAGATCTACGGCAGCCCCAGCGTGAAGGCCGCCTGGTATGGCGACTGGCGCGTCGCGGGCACGATCAGCCGCCAGGTGTTTTGGCCGGTTCCGAACGTCGACAGCGTCATCGTCGGGATGCACGGACGTCGCGTCCCCGGCGACGACCTCCTGCGCCAGCGCACTTTCCAGCTGGTCGATGCCGCGTTCGGGCAGCGGCGCAAGATGCTCAGGCAGGCGCTCGCCGAGGTGTTCGGGTCGTCCGCAGCGGCGACCGCGGCGCTCGAGGCCGCCGGGGTAGACCCGACGGCGCGCGGCGAGCAGCTCGACCTCGAGGCGTTTCTCGCCCTCGCGCGGGTCGAGTCGGCGTGAGCGCGCTCGCGCCGCAGGGCCCGGCTGCCGGGCGATCTGGCGGCGCGCCCGGCACCGGGCCGGGCGGCGGTGTGGGCGCGCCCGCGCGAGGTGCGCTCGGGTGGCTGGAGGCGCATCCCGCGCCCCCGATCGTTGCCGCGATCGCGGTGGGCTTCGCGGTCGGTGCGCTCGCGCCCGAGGCCGGCGCGGCTCCCGACGCGCTGCCCTTCGGGCTGATCGCGCTGGCGATCACGGTCACGCTCGCCGGGGTGCCGCTCGCGGCGGTCGGCCGCACCGTGCTCGACAAACGCTTCCTGTCGGCGCTCCTCCTGCTCTCGGTGGTCGTCGGTCCGCTGCTGACTCTCGTGCTCAGTCGCATCGTGTTCCGCGACCCCGACCTGCAGCTCGGCTTGCTGCTCATGCTGCTCGCGCCCGGAGTCGGCCTCATCGTCGGCGTCGTGCGTCGGGCGGGCGGCGACGCTGAGGCGCTGTTCGCCGCGGCCCCGATCATGCTGCTGGTGCAGGCCGTGACGGTTCCCGGCCTGCTGATCCTGTTCACCCTGTCTGACGGGTTTCTCGCGCTCGACGTGTCGGGACTGCCGCCGGTGATTCTCGCGACCATCATCGGTCCGGCGCTCGCGATCAGCGCCCTGCAACTCATCGGGGAGCGTGCGACCCCCGTGCAGACAGCGCTGCGCGCCGTCAACCGCTGGACGGTGCCCGCAACGGCCGTCGCCGCCGGCACCGTCGCGGCCGTCTTCACGCCGCGCGCGGCCGAGCGCATCGACCTGCTGGTCGCCGTCGCCCCGCTGTTCGGTGTCTACCTGATCGTGATGACACCGCTCGGCATTCTGATCGGCACCGCCTTCAGCCTGTCGATCGGCGGGGTGCGCTCGCTCACCTTCGCCGGCGCCGCCCGCAACGGACTGCTTGTGCTGCCCATCGCGGCTGCCTTCGAGGAGGGCTTCGAGCTTGTACCGCTCGTCGTGGTGCTCGGCATGGCGATCGAGGTCATCGGGCTCGGCATCTACCGACTGCTCGTGCCGAGCCTCACCTCGCAGAGCCGAGGCGCGTACTCGCGCGACTGAGGCGCACCGCCGTCAGCAGTCGGCGACAGCGTCAGCCCTTGACCCGGCGCAGCAGCGTCAGCACCTCGACGTGCGCCGTCTGCGGAAACATGTCGACGACTCGCGCGCGCTCGACCCGGTAGTCGGGCATCGCGGCGAGGTCGCGCGCGAGCGTGTCCGGGTTGCAGCTCGAATACACAATCGTGTCGGGCCCGCGGTCGGCGAGCAGCGTCGCCAGCGGCTCGCCGAGCCCGCGCCGCGGCGGGTTGACGACGACCAGCTCGGGCAGCTGCTTCTGCTGGCGCGCCCACTCGAGCGCGTCGTCGGCCACGAATCGGATGCGCGCCCGATCGTCGTCGCGCCCGTACCGCGCGTCGCGCGCGAGCTCCGCACTCGCCACGGCGTCGCGCGATACCTCGACCCCCACGACCTCCCGCGCAGCGCCCGGAGCGCCCGCGGCGTGCAGCGCGAACCCGCCGACCCCGCAGTACAGGTCAGCGACGCTCGCCGGGGCGACCTCGTCGACCCACGCCGCGGCCTGCCGGTACAGCGCGCCCGCGACGGCCGTGTTCGTCTGCACGAACGACTGCGGCAGCGCCCGCAGTTCGACGTCGCCCACGCGCAGCGGCAGCGCTCGGGCCTCGGTCAGCACGTGCTCCTCGTCGCCCTCGAGAACGGCCTTGTGCTCGGGCAGCAGGTTCACGGTGACGACGCGGGCGGCGGGCACGGCTGCCAGCAGGCTGGGCAGGTTGCGGCGCACCCGGGCGAGGCCATCTGCGGTGCGCGTGACGAACCGCAGCATGAGCGAATCCGCGGCGCCGAGGGTGATGATCACGTTCTTCAGTTCGCCGCGGCGGGCCGGCACGTCGTACGGGGTGAGCTGCGCGGTCGTGACGAACGTGGCGATGGCGGGCAAAGCATCCAGAATCGGGTCGGCGATCACGCCGCAGCGCCGCAGGTCGACCCCCTGGCGGCGGTCGTCGAGGATTCCGAGCGTGGGGGAGTCGACCGTGCCGCCGACCACCATCTTCGCCTTCGCGCGGAAGCCGCTCTCGACACTCGCGACCGGCGGGCCCCACACCGAGTCCGCGGGCCCCGCCAGGTGCGCGGCGAGCAGAGCCTCGACCCTGGCCTGCTTCTCGGCCAGCTGCGCATCGTACGGCACACCCATGAGCGTGCACGAGCGACAGACCCCCGCGTCGAAGTAGTCGCACTGCACGGCCTCGAGGCTACCGGCGCGACGCCGACTGTGTTTCGATGCTCGTATGGGCGATGGGGCACCGGTCAGGTCCGCCGCGGGCGGGATTAGCGATGACACGACTCTCGAGGCGACCGGGCGACGGTCCGCCGACTGGTTCGGCATGCTCGATGCGGCCGGCGCGCGCGACTGGCCCCATAAACAGATCGCCGAGCACCTCGTCTCCGCCCACGGCGTCGACGCGTGGTGGGCGCAGTCGATCACGGTCGGATACGAGCAGACGACGGGGCGGCGGCGTCCCGGCCAGCAGCAGGACGGAACCTTCGCCGCCTCGGTGAGCCGGCGCATCCCGGGTGATGGTCCGAGCGTGTACGCGCTCGTCGTGCCGCACCTTTGCGATGCGCTCGGCGAGCCGATGAGCGCGCGCCCCGAGGCGGCGAATCCTGGCGCGACGTGGGCTCCCGAGCCGATCGGCGGGGGTGCGCGTGAGCGGCTGGTGCTCAGCGTGCGGCCCGCGGCGGGCAAGTCCGCCACGGTCAGTCTCACCTGGTCGGGCATGGCCGACGACCACGCTCTGTCTACCGTCAAGGAACGACTCGCAAAGATGCTCGACACCCTGCCCTAGGGTGGAGGCATGAGCGTTGCCGCAGGCCCCCGCGTCGTCCACGCGAAGGCGCCCGGCAAGATCAATGTCTTCATGCGCGTGGGCGCTTTGCAGGAGGACGGCTACCACGATGTGGCCACCGCCTACCAGGCGGTGTCGCTCTACGAAGAGGTGGCGGCGACCGAAGCCGACGACTTCGCGGTGCGCTTCACCGGGCCCATCGACACGAGCGCGCTGCCGACCGACGGGTCGAACCTCGCCATCCGCGCGGCGCGGCTGCTGGCCCGCACCACCGACTACCGCGGGGGCGTGCACCTCGAGATCGCCAAGCACGTGCCGATCGCGGGGGGAATGGGCGGAGGCTCGGCCGACGCGGCCGCGACCCTCGTCGCTTGTGACCACCTGTGGGGTACGGGGCTCGGCCGCGACGAGCTCGGAGAGTTGGCCGCCGAACTGGGCGCCGACGTGCCCTTCGCCCTGATGGGCGGCACGGCGGTGGGCACGGGGCGCGGCGACCGACTGTCGCCCGCGCTCGCGCAGGGCACGTTCCACTGGGTGCTCGTGCTCGCCGACGGCGGGCTGTCGACGCCCGAGGTGTACGCCGAGCTCGACCGGCATCGTGAGCGCCACGTCACCGACATCGCCCCCGCGCCCGAGCAGCCGACGGTCGACATTGAGGTGCTGCAGGCCCTGCGGGCGGGCGATGCCCACCAGCTGGCCGAATACCTGCACAACGACCTGCAGGCACCCGCGCTGCACTTGCAGCCGGAGCTCGCGGCGACGCTCGAGGCGGGCGAGGTGGAGGGTGCGCTCGCGGCCCTCATCTCAGGCTCGGGGCCGACCGTGGCCTTTCTTGTCGCCGACGCCGACGCGGCGCTCGAACTGCAGGTCAGCCTGAGTGCTGGGGGTCACCGGGTGCTGCGGGCGACGGGTCCGGTGCACGGCGCTCGGGTCGTCGCGGGCTGACGCCCATCAGGCTCAGGAGGATCATTCCGCCGGCGCCGACGACGAGCGCGATGTCGGCGATGTTGCCGACGAAGAACCCGAAGTAGTCGATGAAGTCGACGATCTCGCCGCGGGCGAAGGCCGGCTCGCGGAAGAGGCGGTCGGCCAGGTGGCTGATCGCGCCGCCGAACATGGCGCCGACCGCGACCGCCCAGCGCGCGCTCGAGATGCGGGCGACGAACACCGCGAGGCCGATCACGGCAAGGGCCGCGACAATCGTCAGAATCCAGGTGTATTCACGGCCGATGCCGAACGCGGCACCCGGGTTGTAGACGAGCCGCCACTGAATCCAGTCGCCGATGACGGGAACCCCGACGCCGCGCTCGAGCGTCGTCTCGGCCCAGAACTTGGTGGCCTGGTCGAGGAGGATCAGCCCCGCGGCCCACACCAGCGTCCACGGCAACACGCGGCGGATACGCGCCGTCTCGTGCGGCTGCAGCGGACCCGTGGGCTCGACAGTGCCGGTCGCGGACTCGGGGGCGTCGTTGACGGCGTCGTGGTGCGGGGTGGCGTCGGGCGCTGCGCCCTCGTGGGCGGCGGGCGCGTGCTCGGCGTCAGACATGCCTCCCATTCTGCCGCGTCTAGGCTCGACGTAATGGCCCACCTCCTGGGAGCCGAGCAGCTCCGCGTCGAATACCCCACCCGCGTCGTCCTCGACGGGGTCACCGTCGGCATCGGCGACGGCGACCGCATTGGCGTCGTCGGCCGCAACGGCGACGGCAAGTCGACGCTGTTGCGCATCCTCGCCGGCAAGCAAGAGCCCGACGCCGGCCGCGTCACCCGCCGCCGCGGCGTGACCCTCGGCATGCTCGATCAGGCCGACGCCCTCGCGACCGGCCAGACGGTGCTCACCACGATCGTCGGCGACCGCGCCGAGCACGAATGGGCGGGGGATGCTCGTGTGCGCGACGTTCTCGCCGGTCTCGTCCCCGACATCCCCGGCGACACGCTCGTCGACGACCTGTCGGGCGGCCAGCGCCGACGGGTGGCGCTCGCCGCGCTGCTCAGTCGCGACTGGGACATCGTCATCCTCGACGAGCCCACCAACCACCTCGACATCGGCGGAGTCGCCTGGCTCGCCGAGCATCTGAAGCGCCGCTGGCCGCGCGGCCAGGGAGCCCTCGTGGTCGTCACCCACGACCGGTGGTTCCTCGACGAGGTGAGCGAGAACACGTGGGAGGTGCACGACCGCATCGTCGAGCCCTTCGAGGGTGGTTACGCCGCTTACGTGCTGCAGCGCATGGAGCGCGACCGCCAGGCCGCGACCATCGAGGCGAAGCGCCAGAACCTCATGAAGAAGGAGCTCGCGTGGCTGCGCCGCGGAGCTCCCGCCCGCACCGCGAAGCCCAAGTTCCGCATCGAGGCGGCCAATGCGCTCATCGCCGACGTGCCCGAACTGCGCAACCCGGTCGAGTTGACGCAGCTCGCGACGACGCGACTCGGCAAAGACGTGATCGACCTGCTCGACGTGTCGGTCGCGTACGGCGATGCCACGATCATCCGTGATGTGGAGTGGCGCATCGCGCCCGGCGAGCGCACCGGCATCCTCGGCGTGAACGGGGCCGGCAAGTCGACGTTGCTGAAGCTGATTGACGGCTCGCTCGCGCCCACCACGGGGCGGGTGAAGCGCGGCAAGACCGTGGTCGTGGCGACCCTCGATCAGCAGCTCGCCGACCTCAGCGCGGTGGCCGACGAGCGGGTGTCGGCCGTCATTGCGTCGAAGCGCACGACCTACGTCGCCGGAGGCAAAGAGCTCACGCCCGGCCAGCTGCTCGAGCGGCTCGGCTTCACCTCGGCGCAGCTGTCGACGCCCGTGCGCGACCTGTCTGGCGGGCAGAAGAGGCGCCTGCAACTGCTCATGATCCTGCTCGACGAGCCGAACGTGCTCATCATGGACGAGCCCACGAACGACCTCGACACCGACATGCTCGCCGCGATCGAAGACCTGCTCGACACGTGGCCCGGAACTCTCATCGTGGTGTCGCACGACCGCTACCTGCTCGAGCGGGTCACCGACCAGCAGTACGCGATCCTGCCCGGGCCCGATGGCGCGGGGCGTCTGCGACACCTGCCCGGGGGAGTCGATGAGTACCTGCGGCTTGCCGCGCGACTTGCGGCTCCGAGCGGTGGTCAGGATGCGGGGCGCGCGACGGTCGCGTCGGTGTCGGGCGCTTCTGGTGGCGGTAGTGGCGCCGGCGGCGCCGGCTTTGGTGCTGGTTCTGGCGCGGGTGCGGGTTCCGCGTCTACGGGGGCGAGCGCCTCTGGGGCGGGGGCGTCCGAGACCGGGGCGAGCGCAGCATCCACGCCGGCGCTTGGCGGGGCCGAGCGCCGCGCCGCCGAGAAGGAGCTCGCGGCAATTGACCGCAAGCTTGCCAAACTGCAGGGTCGCATCGACGAGCTGCACGTCGAACTGGCCGAGCACGACGTCGCCGACTACGAGGGTCTCGGCAGGCTGCACGACGCGCTGCGCGAGGTCGAGGCCGAGCGCGACGAGCTCGAGACGCGCTGGCTCGAGCTGGGCGAGTTGCTCGGCTGAGCCGCGTCCCGTCCCGCCCCGCCCGTCCCGCCCCGCTCCGCCCCGCCCCGCGCGCCGACGCGTCCCGTCCCGCGCGACGTGCCCTGGGTCCGAACTCGCGCGGGTTCGCGCAACTCGTGCCGTCACACACCTGCACGGGTTGCGCAAACCCGCACGCGTTCACGAACCCGGCTCCCCGACACAAGTTTTCGCCGAGCCACGGCTCGGCCAACCCGTGTTTTGGCGCGAATCCGTGTTTCGGCGGTGCGCTCCCGCTGGGCGCGGCGGCGTGGTTGTGCGGCGGGGCGCCCGAGCCCTAGCGCGTCATCCCGATGAGCAGGTTCACGCGGAAGCCCGCCTTGGTGCGCACGAGACCGACGGGGATGCGCGGTTTGTCGCCACGATCATCCAGGCGGCGCACCGCCTCGTCGTAGACGCCCTCGAATCCGCGCGGCACGCGTCCGACGACGCCGGTCACGCTGCGCCCCGAGAAGAGGCGCACCTCGATCGGCGCGTCGACGCGCTCGAGGTCGAGGGTGCGCGCCGGCGTCGCAGTGACGAGCGAGGCGAGGTCGTCGCCGACCTCGCTCCACAGCGTCGCCAGTAGCTCCTGGTGCGGGTCGCTCGCCGCGAGTCGCATCGTCAGCTCGCGCTTCTTCGGCACCAGGTTGTAGTCGTAGTCGTCGAACGTCGCGGCCCCGCGGTCGGTTTTCGGCAGGTCGCCGTCAGGGTGGGATGCTCGCCGCCAGAACGCCATATCGCGATGCTACCGAGGGCGGCTGGCTCGCCCGCCGCGCCCTGCGTCGCGCGACGTGTGCCCCGGGGGCCTGCCGCTGCACGAGTGCCGCTCGCGGGGCGGCGCGGCTCGGGCTCAGACGGTCGCGATGAGTGACGACACGGCGTCGAGCGCGCCGGGGCTGAGGCGGTAGTACGCCCAGGTGCCGCGCTTCTCGCGCTCGAGGTAGCCGGCGTCGACGAGCACCTTCAGGTGGTGCGAGACGGTGGGTTGCGACAGTCCGAGTGGCTCGGTGAGGTCGCACACGCACGCCTCGGCGCCCTCGCTCGCGGCCACGATCGAGATGAGACGCAGTCGCGCCGGATCGGCAAGGGCCTTCAGTGAGCGGGCGAGCAACTCGGCGTTCTCGGCGCTAATGGTTTCGCGGGTCACGTTCGTGCAGCACGCCGAGACATCGGTGATGGGAAGCATCGTGGCGCTCGGCATGGGGACTCTCCTCCGACGGTTTTGTCGCGTGGTGCGGCGCCGTTCACTCGCCGTTCACCCTGACCGGTTGAGATTGACAGCGGTCGATGTTTCGACTGTACTCGACGTATCGATCCGCGTCGATGTTAACCCGGCCACGAGCATCCAGGAGTCCCTCCCCATGACCGACACCGCCGCCGAGAAGCCCACCGTTCTCTTCGTCTGCGTGCACAACGCGGGCCGCTCGCAGATGGCCGCCGGCTACCTCAAGCACCTGGCGGGTGATCGCGTCGAGGTGCTGTCGGCCGGCTCCGAGCCGAAAGATCAGATCAACCCGGTCGCCGTTGAGGCAATGGCCGAAGAGGGCATCGACATCGCGAACAACACCCCGAAGGTGCTGACGACTGAGGCGGTCAAGGCCTCCGACGTCGTCATCACGATGGGCTGCGGTGACACCTGCCCGATCTTCCCCGGCAAGCGCTACGAAGACTGGGAGCTCGATGACCCGGCCGGGCAGGGCATCGACGCGGTGCGCCCGATCCGAGACGACATCAAGCGGCGCATCGAAACCCTCGTCCGCGAGCTGCTTCCGACGGCGTAACGCGCCCCGCGCATCCCGGCCGCCCCCTATCCTGAAGGCGTGACCGACCCGCTCGACGCCGCCAGCCTCATCGCCGAGGTGTTCGCGTGGGTGGCGCTGCCGACGGGCGTGCTCTTCCTCGTGATCGGCATCGCCCGGCGGGTCTGGGCGTCGCGCTACGAGCAGCAGAAGGCCGTCATCACGACCGTGCACGAGAGCGACGCCCGGTTGCGCTGGTTCGGCGAGGGGCGCGAGGTCATCGAGGCAATCGCGCCGCTCACGGGGTCGATCCCCGCCGTCGGGGATGCCCGCACCGTCTGGGTGCATCCCCTGAAGCCCGATTCGCCCCGCCTCGACGACCCGGCGACCGACGGGCGCGCGATGCTCATCGTCGGCGGCATCGCCTTCGCGGTCGGGATGCTCGGCCTCATCGCCGGCATCGTCATCCCGTTCATCCAGGGCTGATTTTTCGCAACGGGCCGCGCCCCGCAGAGCCAGCCCCGTGCATCCCGTTCGGGCTTATGCCCCGCCCTGCACGCCGACGCCGAGGCGACGCAGCAGTTCGGCCAGTCGCTGCTGGTCGACCTGACTGAGCCCGCTCAGCAGCGCCCGTTCGCGCTCAACGAGTTCGCCGATGGCGCGGTCGACGCGGGCCTGCCCGAGGCTCGTCATGCGCACGATGATGCCGCGACCGTCGTTGGGGTCGGTGTGGCGCTCGACGAGGCCGCGGGTCGTGAGGCGGTCGATGCGGTTCGTCATCGTGCCGGACGACACCATGGTCTGCTGCAACAGCTGTTTGGGGCTCTGCTCGTAGGGGTCACCGCTGCGGCGGAGGGCCGCGAGAACGTCGAACTCCCACGGCTCGAGGTCGGAGGCGGCGAACGCGTCCTTCCGAGCGCGGTCGAGCTGCCGGCCGATGCGCGTCAGGCGTGACAGCACATGAAGGGGAGTGAAGTCGAGGTCGGGCCGCTCACGGCTCCACGCGTCGACGATGCGGTCGACGTCATCCGGGGCGGTCATGCGTTCATTATCGCGGGCGGCAGATGAGCGGATGCCCGGGCTCGCGCGGGGCGCGTCGGTTAACCTCGTGCGCGGGCGCCGGGCCGGATGCTCGCCTCGCCTCTGGCAGACTGGTCACCGCGCGTGTGCGACGCGCGATCCGCCTTGGTGTAACGGCAGCACGACGGCCTTTGGAGCCGTTAGGTCCAGGTTCGAATCCTGGGGGCGGAGCTTCTCGCCACCGGCGTTCCCTGCAGGGTGACGCGACCCCGGCTCCGCCCTTCGCGCATGCGCCGCAACACCCGGCGTGCGTCACGTGTATGGCGCGGGCGTTGTGAGATCGCGACCAGGGAACGGGCGCTGAACTCACCCATTCGCTAGTCGGCCAGTGTTGCTAGCATTGCTAGCAGGAGGTGTCATGGCCACTCTCACCATTCGTAACCTTCCCGAGCCGGTTCGCCGCGGCCTCAAGCAGCGTGCTGCCGCGCACAATCGATCGATGGAGGCCGAGGTGCGCGCGATCCTCGAAGAGGCAACCGTTCAGCGCCCCGATTTCGTCAACCACTGGGTCGCCGCGACGGAGAGTCTGAGAGGCGAATTCTCTGTGCCCGAGCGCAGTGCACCACGGCCCGTTGAGTTGCCGTGATCGTTGTTGACACGAACGTTTTCTCCGAGACGCTGAAGTCCTCCCCCGACGAGGGAGTGATGCGCTGGTTGGCGAGTCACGCCGATGAGGTTGCCACCACAGCAATCACGGTGGCCGAACTCAGGTTTGGCGCTTTTCGTTTGCCAGAGGGTCAACGCAGGTCGGCGATTCTCGCTGCTGTTGACGCATTGGTTGACGCAGCTGGCGAGCGGGTTCTGGCATTCGACGTCGCGGCGGCACACCACTTCGCCGTCCTCCGAGCACAGCGAGAGGCTGCCGGTCGAATCATCAGTGTCGAGGACACGATGATTGCCGCGATCTGCCGGGCGGGTTCTCACCGCCTCGCGACCCGGAACGTGAGGGACTTCGATGATGCGGGGGTCGATCTCGTCAACCCGTGGGAGGCAGTTATCCCGTGATTCTCCGCTCGCCTACCTCCGACGACATGTCGCTCGCACCGGCCTGGCTGCGTGAGCGCCGTATGCTGCCCGACCGCTGGCGTGACGAGCACACCCGCACGCTCATCGCAGAAGACAGGGCGGGGGAGTCGATCGGTGCGGGGGCAATGTGGACCTCTCGCGTGCATCCCGATCGGTACAGTGTCGACCTCGTTGTCGCGCCCGGCCATCGGCGTGCGGGCATCGCAACCGCTTTGCTTGCGGCGCTCGCCGACCTTCAGCCTGCGCCCAAACCCTTCATCTGGGGAGCCGCGGAGAACGATCCTGCGCACGAATTCGTGGCGACTCTTGACGCACGCACCATCCAGCGATCGCCACTCAACACGTTTCACACGTCGCGCGCCGTGCGTCTGAGGCCCCACGACGATGTTGCACCGGCGGCCGCAGTCTCGCGTGTCGCTCTCGAGCAGGCGTGGGCCGACATGTACGAGTGGACCCACGCCGACTGGCATCCGATGGGGCCGGATGCACGGGGTGCGTTAGTTGAGGACCTGTGGGACGAGATCGACCCCCACCTCTCGTCGATCGCCATTTCGGCAACCGGAGCAATCGACGCCGTGCTGCTCGTCTTCATCGATGGCGGTCGGCCGGTCGTCGCGGGCGAGACGGTTTCGCGTGACACCACGGCCGGTACGCGCCTGCTCGAGGGCTCCGTCCGCCGCACGTTCGACCAGTTGGCCGAGAGGTGGGTCGCCGAAACGCTGCTCGACGCCCACGAGACTGATCCCCACTTCGCGCCACTGTTCGAAGCTTTGGGGCCGGTCACGCGTTGGCACCGCATCGTCGAGTTCCGCCCCTGACGTTCCCCACGCCTACATCGTGCGCCTACGAACGACCTACGGCAGAATGACTCCAGCGGTTCGACGGCGCCCGCACAACGGGGCCGCGCGCACCGCTGAGCCCGTCCGGGCCCTGCGCGCCCCACCCGTGGCGCCGCATCCCGGCTAGCCCCAGGAGCCGCCGTGAGCATCCCCGTCGCCCTCGCCACCCCGCTGGCTGAGCGCACCTACATCTCGGTTCTCGACCTGTTTCGGGTCGGCATCGGACCCTCCAGCTCGCACACGGTCGGCCCGCTGCGCGCTGCCCGCGCCTTCGTCGATGCGCTCGCCGCCAGCGGCCAGCTCGCCGCGGTCGCACGCGTCGAGTGCGTGCTGTTCGGCTCGCTCGGCTCCACGGGCGTCGGCCACGGAACCCCCGGAGCCGTGCTCGCCGGCCTCGCCGGCTGCGACGTCGAGACGGTCACCCGCGACGACGTGGCGCGCGTGACCGCCGACGCCGACAACGGGATGCTCGCCCTGCGCGCCACCCACCCCGTCGCCTTCGCAGACGGCTGGCTCCGCTTCGCGCCGCGCGAGCTGAAGCCGCGCCACCCCAACGCCCTGACCCTCAGCGCGTTCGATGCGGATGGCGTTCCCCTCCGCGTCGACACCTACTACTCGGTGGGCGGCGGCTTCGTCGAGCACGACGGGGACGACCCGGCCGCGCTCGCCCGCGCCGCAAGCCCGCGCGTTCCCTACGCGTTCGCGACGATGGTCGAATTGCTCGCCCTGTGCCGCGAGCACGGGTTGAGCATTGCGGGGCTGGCGCGCGCGAATGAGGCGGCGATCCGTGGGGAGGCCGAGACGAGCATCCGGGTGGCGGCGATCGCGGAGGCGATGAACGCCTGCATCGACGCCGGCCTCACCGAGTCGGGCACGCTGCCCGGCAGCCTCCACGTGACGCGCCGAGCCGCCGCCATGGCGGCGCGACTGCGCGACCTCGATGCCGCGCCGACTCGCGACACGAGCCTCGAGTGGCTTCAGGCGTACGCGATCGCAGTCAACGAGGAGAACGCCGCTGGCGGACGGGTCGTCACGGCGCCGACGAACGGGGCGGCGGGCATCATCCCGGCGGTGATGCGGCACGCGCTCGACGTGATTCCGTCGACCGCGGCAGACCCCGCCCGCGCGCAGGAGGAGTTCCTGCTCGTCGCCGGCGCGATCGGCGCCCTCATCAAGTCGAACGCTTCCATCTCGGGAGCCGAAGCGGGCTGCCAGGGGGAGGTCGGCTCCGCCGCGTCGATGGCGGCGGCCGGCTTCGCGCACCTGCTCGGCGGCAGTAACGAGCAGGTCGAGAACGCGGCCGAAATCGCGATGGAGCACTCGCTCGGCCTCACCTGCGACCCGGTCGCCGGCCTCGTGCAGCTGCCCTGCATCGAACGCAACGCGATCGGCGCCGGGAAGGCGGTCGCCGCCGCGCGCCTCGCGATGAACGGTGACGGCACGCACCTGATCAGCTTCGACACGGTCGTCGAAACCATGCGGCAGACCGGCCTCGACATGTCGAGCAAGTACAAGGAGACGTCCGAGGGCGGGCTCGCCGTCAACGTCGTGGAGTGTTAGCACCGCTGACAGAATGGTCGGCATGACCGACCAGCGCCTCGCCGTCATCGTGCTCGCCGCCGGAGCCGGAACCCGCATGAAGTCGCGCACCCCGAAAGTGCTGCACCGCATCGCCGGAACCCCGCTCATCGGCCACGTGCTGGCCACCGCCCAGGCGCTCGAGCCCGCGCACATCGTCGCCGTCGTGCGGCACGAGCGCGAGAAGGTCGCCGCGGCCATCACCGAACTCGCCCCCGAGGCCGTCATCGTCGATCAGGATGACGTCCCCGGCACCGGGCGCGCCGCCGAGGTCGCCCTCGACGCGCTTCCCGACGGCTTCGACGGCGACGTGCTCATCGTCTCGGGCGACGTGCCGCTGCTCGACGCCGACACCCTCGCCGAGCTGGTCGTCGCCCACCGCGACGCAGCGGCCGCCGCGACCGTCTTGAGTGCGCACCTCGACGACGCGACCGGGTACGGGCGCGTGATCCGTGCATCCGACGGCGCCCTCGACCGCATCGTCGAGCACAAAGACGCGACCGACGCAGAACGCGCCGTCACCGAGATCAACTCGGGCACGTACGTCGTGAACGCGGATGCTCTGCGCCGCTCGCTCGCGCACGTCACCACCGACAACGCCCAGGCCGAGAAGTACCTCACCGACGTCATCGGCGTGCTGCGCGGCGAGGGCGCGAGGGTTGCCGCGATCCCCGTCGCGGAGGCGTGGCTTGTCGGCGGCGTCAACGACCGCGTGCAGCTCGCCGAGGCGGCCGCCCGCCTGAATGCCCTCATCGTGCGCGGCTGGCAGATGGCCGGGGTCACGGTGCACGATCCGGCCACCACGTGGATCGAGCGCGGCGTCGTACTCGAGCCCGACGCCGAGGTGCTGCCCAACGTGCAGCTGCGTGGCGCGACCGTCGTGCGGTCCGGCGCCGTCCTCGGGCCCGACTCGACCCTCACCGACGTCGAGGTCGGGGCGGATGCGCGGGTCGCGCGCACCGACGCAACCAGCGCGGTGATCGGAGCGCGCGCATCCGTGGGGCCGTTCGCCTTCCTGCGCCCCGGGACCGTCGTCGGCGATGACGGCAAGATCGGCACCTTCGTGGAGACGAAGAACGCCGTGCTCGGCACGGGCAGCAAGGTGCCGCACCTGTCGTACATCGGCGACACGACGGTTGGCGAGGGGTCGAACATCGGCGCTGGCACGATCACCGCCAACTACGACGGCGTCAACAAGCACAAGACCGTGGTCGGTTCCCACGTGCGCACCGGCTCGCACAACGTGTTTGTCGCCCCCGTTAGGATTGGCGACGGAGCGTACACGGGAGCCGGAACGGTCGTCAGAAAAGACGTCTCGCCCGGCGCATTGGCCGTCACCGCCGCGCCGCAGCGAACCGTCGACAGGTGGGTCGCAGCGAACCGACCGGGAACGGCGGCGGCCGACGCGGCAGCGGCGGCCCAGCGCGACGAGACCGGCGAGAAGTAACAACGTCGCAGCGGCGGCAGAAGGCGAGCACGGCGTGGCCAGCATCAAGATCACCGGTCAGAAGAAGCTGGTTCTCGTTACGGGGCGTGCGCATCCGCAGCTCGCCCATGACATCGCGACCGCCCTCGAAACCGACGTCGTCCCTACCGACGCGCGCACCTTCGCCAACGGCGAGATCTATGCGCGCTACGGCGAGAGCGTGCGCGGGTGCGACGCCTTTGTGATCCAGTCGCACGCGAACCCCATCAATGAGGCGCTCATGGAGCAGCTCATCATGGTGGATGCACTGAAGCGCGCCTCTGCGAAGCGCATCACGGTTGTCGCCCCCTTCTATCCGTATTCGCGCCAGGACAAGAAGGGGCGTGGGCGCGAGCCCATCTCGGCTCGCCTGGTCGCCGACCTCTTCAAGGCCGCCGGCGCCGACCGCATCATGAGCGTCGACCTGCACGCGGCTCAGATCCAGGGGTTCTTCGACGGGCCCGTCGACCACCTGTTCGCCATGCCCGTGCTGCTCGAGCACTTCCGCGCCCAGCTTGACCCCGAGACCCTCACCGTCGTCTCTCCCGACATGGGCCGCGTGCGGGTCGCCGACATCTGGAGCGACAAGCTCGGGGCGCCGCTCGCGATCATCCACAAGCGCCGCGACCCGCTCGTGCCCAACCAGGTGTCGGTGCACGAGATCGTCGGTGACGTCGAGGGCCGCGTGTGCTTGCTCGTCGACGACATGATCGACACCGGTCGCACGATCGTAAAGGCCGCGGAGGCGCTGAAGAAGAATGGCGCCATCGGTGTGGTGGTGGCCGCCACGCACGCGATCTTCTCGCCGCCCGCGTTCGACATCCTGCAGAGCGAATTCATCGACCGTGTCGTCGTCACCGACACCCTGCCTATCCCGGAAGACAAGCGCTGGGACCGGCTGACGGTGCTGCCGATCGCGCCACTGATCGCTCGGGCGATCCACGAGGTCTTCGACGACGGTTCGGTGACCTCGATGTTCGACGGCGCCGCCTAGGTGTACTCGGTCAGCAGGTTGGTGACACGTAGTTGAGGAGAAGGCCTTCATTCTGAGTGGTGTCTAACGC
>NZ_JBKBPI010000012.1:0-86023 GCF_046293215.1 Microcella sp.
CGGGGTCGCCCCCCCCCGGCTCGGGTCGGCTGCTTCCCGGCGGGGTGTTGGTGTGGTGCGCCCCCCCCCCCCCCGCGACGCCGGCGCCGACGAAGCTTCGCTTCGTCGGGTGACGTGAGCCCAGCATCCACCTGAAAGAATGGAGACCATGAGTCTTCCGCGCCTGTTTTCTGGCATGCAGCCGTCCGCGTCGAGCCTGCACCTGGGCAATTACGCCGGGGCGCTGCTGCAGTGGCGCGAGATGCAGGCCACCCACGACGCCGTCTTCTGCGTCGTCGACCTGCACGCCATCACGGTGCCGCAAGACCCGGCCGAGCTGCGCGAGCGCACCCGTCGCACCGCCGCCCAGTACATTGCCGCGGGCATCGACCCCGAACACTCGACGCTGTTCGTGCAGTCGCACGTGCGGGCGCACGCCGAGCTCGCCTGGGTGCTGAACACCATCACGGGCTTCGGCGAGGCGTCGCGCATGACGCAGTTCAAAGACAAGTCGGCTCGCGGTGGCGTGGATGCCGCGTCGGTCGGCCTGTTCACGTACCCGATCCTGCAGGCGGCCGACATCCTGCTGTACGACGCCGCCGTCGTGCCGGTCGGCGAAGACCAGCGCCAGCACATCGAATTGACCCGCGACCTCGCGGGGCGGTTCAACTCGCGGTTCGGCGACACGCTCGTCGTGCCCGAGGTGCGCATCCTGAAAGAGACGGCGAAGATCTACGACTTGCAGAACCCGGGGGCGAAGATGTCGAAGTCGGGCGAGAGCCCCGCGGGCATCCTGTGGCTCATGGATGACGACAAGGCACTGACCAAGAAGATCAAGTCGGCCGTCACCGACTCGGAGGGCGTCGTGCGCTACGACGTCGAGTCGAAGCCGGGCGTATCCA
This sequence comes from Microcella sp., assembly GCF_046293215.1. GTDB lineage: Bacteria > Actinomycetota > Actinomycetes > Actinomycetales > Microbacteriaceae > Microcella. The sequence continues at coordinate 882 of NZ_JBKBPI010000012.1, forward strand.
ACCTCCTGTCGATCTTCGCGATCGTCACCGGTCGGACCGTGGCCGACGTCGAGGGCGACTTCGACGGGCTGCAGTACGGGGCGCTGAAGGGCAGCGTCGCCGAGGCTGTCGTTGAGGCGTTCCGACCCATCCGCGAGCGCACGCTCGAGCTGCTCGACGACCCGGCCGAGCTCGACCGGCTCCTCGCGATCAACGCCGGGCGGGCGGAAGAGATCGCCGACGCGACGCTTCGCCGCGTGTACGACGCGGTCGGCTTCCTGCCGCGCGGATAAGGCATGTCGCTGTCCCCCGTCGAGGTTGTCCTGTTCGACCTCGACGACACGCTTATGGCGCACTCGCGCGCGGTCGACCTGGCGATCGAGCGGGCGCAGGCTGTGGCGGGGCAACTCGCGGCGTCCGGAGCTGCTGGTGGTGACGCTTCGGGGTTTGCGGCGTTCGCTGCGGCTGACGCGCGGCTCGTGCAGCAGCGCTGGCGGCACCTTGAAGAGCGGCACTACGCGCGCTACCTGCGCGGCGAACTCGACTACCTCGGTCAGCGCATCTGGCGCGCGCGCGACCTGCTGCTGCCCTACGGCGTCGAGCTCGACGACGAGGCCGCACTGCGCTGGTTCGCCGAGTACCTGCACGGCTACCGCGACAACTGGACCCTGTACGACGACGCGCTGCCCGTGCTGGACACGCTCGAAACCGTCGTACCCGGTGTGCGCTTCGGCATCATCACCAACGGCGAACTCGCGTTTCAGACCGACAAGCTGCACCGCATCCACCTGTGGGAAAGGCTCGATCTCACTCCCGTGCGCGCCGACGGCTCGGTCGACGAGCCCGAGCGACGCGGCAGGCTAGTGGCCTCGGGCGAGCTCGGGGTGACGAAGCCCGACCCGGCCATCTTTGTGGCGGCGGCCGCCGCGTTCGGGGTGAGCGCAGCATCCTGCCTGTACGTCGGCGACCGGCTCGCGACCGACGCGATCGGGGCGACGGCAGCGGGGATGCGCGGGGTCTGGCTCGCGCGCCCCGACCGCAACCTGACGTCGGCCGCCGCCGACGCGCTCGTCGCCGATGCGCTCAGCGTCGGGGCCGACCCGCACGATGCGCCCAGCGTCGAGGCCGGTCCGCACGATGCGCCCGCGACGGCGCCAGGTGCTGCGGTGCCGTGCGCGGGCACGGCGCCGCCGGAGGTCACCCGCATCGCCTCGCTCGCCGAGCTACCCGCGCTGCTCGCCTGACCTCGGGCGGGCCGCGGCGCGACCCACGTCGAGCGGGGCCGCGCACATCGTGCGGGTTTGCGCACGCGCGAACTGCGCAAACCCGCACGAGTTCAGACAGAAACCGCACGAGTTGAGGGAGAACCCGCACGAGTTCGGGCAGAACCCGCACAAGTTGAGGCAGAAGCCGCACGAGTTGAGGGAGAACCGGCACGAGTTCGGGCAGAACCCGCACGAGTTCGAGCAGAAACGGCAGCGGGCGGGGTGCCGAAGCACCCCGCCCGCGCGCCCCGCAGCTACCACCACTGTGGGGCGATGTGACGTGCCAGCGTCACGTGTGACGACTAGTTGACGTCGTCGTCGACCCAGTCGAAGGTCTTCGTCACGGCCTTCTTCCAGTTGCGCAGCTGGCGGTCACGCTCGGCGTCGTCCATCGACGGCGTCCAGCGCGAGTCCTCCTGCCAGTTCTGGCGCAGCTCGTCGAGCGAACCCCAGACGCCGGTGGCCAGACCCGCGGCGTAGGCCGCACCGAGCGCGGTCGTCTCGGCGACGACGGGGCGCACGACGGGCACACCGAGAATGTCGGCCTGGAACTGCATGAGCGTGTTGTTCGCGATCATGCCGCCGTCGACCTTCAGTTCGGTCAGGTCAACACCCGAGTCGGCGTTGACGGCGTCGAGCACCTCACGCGTCTGGAACGCCGTGGCCTCGAGCACCGCGCGAGCGATGTGGCCCTTGTTGACGTAGCGCGTGAGGCCGACGAGGGCACCGCGCGCGTCCGAACGCCAGTAGGGGGCGAACAGACCCGAGAACGCCGGCACGAAGTACGCGCCACCGTTGTCGTCGACCGTCTTGGCGAGCTCCTCGATCTCGGGGGCGTCCTTGATGATGCCGAGGTTGTCGCGCACCCACTGCACGAGCGAACCGGTCACCGCGATGGCGCCTTCCAGCGCGTAGTGCGGCTTCTCGTCGCCGAGCTTGTAGCCGAGGGTGGTGAGCAGCCCGTTCTTCGAGTGGACGATCTCCTCGCCCGTGTTGAAGATCAGGAAGTTACCCGTGCCGTAGGTGTTCTTCGACTCGCCCGGCTCGAACGCGGCCTGGCCGAAGGTGGCAGCCTGCTGGTCACCGAGGATGCCGGCCACCGGCACCTCACGCAGCAGCGACGACGAGTGCACGTGGCCGTAGACCTCGCTGGAGGAACGGATCTCGGGCATCATCGACGCCGGAACGCCGAACGCGTCGAGAATCGACTGGTCCCACGACAGCGACTCGAGGTCCATGAACATGGTGCGCGAGGCGTTCGTCACGTCGGTGGCGTGCACGCCGCCGTCGGTGCCGCCGGTGAGGTTCCAAAGCACCCAGGTGTCGGTCGTGCCGAAGATCAGGTCGCCCGCCTCGGCCTTCTCGCGCGCACCCTCGACGTTTTCGAGGATCCAGACGATCTTGGTTCCCGAGAAGTAGGTCGCCAGCGGTAGACCGACCGTCTTCTTGAAGCGCTCGACTCCGCCGTCGGCAGCGAGCCGGTCGACGATCGGCTGCGTGCGGGTGTCCTGCCACACGATCGCGTTGTAGACGGGCTCACCGGTGTTCTTGTCCCACACCACAGCGGTCTCGCGCTGGTTGGTGATACCGACGGCCGCGATCTCGTGCCGGGTCAGGTTCGCCTTCGACAGCGCCGACCCGATGACCTCGCGGGTGTTGTTCCAGATTTCCTTCGGGTCGTGCTCGACCCAGCCGGCCTTCGGGAAGATCTGCTCGTGCTCCATCTGCCCGACCGAGACGATCGAGCCCTTCTTGTCGAAGATGATGGCGCGGGTCGATGTGGTGCCCTGGTCGATTGCGAGTACGTACTCAGCCATTACTGTTCACTCCTTTGTTGACGTTCTTCATGGCGGGGTGACCGACGACGCGCCGGTCCGAGGGGGGTGCGGGCGCGCATCCCCTGGTGGTTGGATGCGCGCCCCGTCTGTTACAGGACCGGCAGCAGCGCCGTCGCGGCGACACCGGCGATGGCGCCACCGATGAGCGGGCCGACGACCGGCACCCACGAGTAGCCCCAGTCGCTCGAGCCCTTGCCCTTGATGGGCAGCAGCGCGTGCGCGATGCGGGGGCCGAGGTCACGTGCTGGGTTGATGGCGTACCCGGTCGGGCCACCGAGGGACGCACCGATACCGACAACGAGCAGGGCCACGGGCAGGGCGCCGAGCGCGGCGAGACCGGCCGGTTCTGCACGGCCGAAGCCGATGACGACGAACACCAGCACGAACGTGCCGACGATCTCGGTGAAGGTGTTCCAGCCGTAGCTGCGGATCGCCGGGCCGGTCGAGAAGACGGCGAGCTTGGTGCCCGCGTCGGGCTCCTCATCGAAGTGCTTCTTGTAGGCGAGGAAGACGATGACCGCACCGATGAAGGCACCGATCAGCTGGGCGGCCCAGTACAGCAGCACCGAGGAGACACTCACGGCGACGCCGGGTGCGAACTCGGTGAGGCCGCTCGTCACCAGACCGATGGTGACGGCCGGGTTCAGGTGGGCGCCGGAGGCGTAGGCGACGGTAACACCGGCGAAGACCGCGAGGCCCCAGCCGAAGTTGATCATCAGGAAGCCGCCGCCGAAGCCTTTGTTCTTCGCAAGGATCACGTTGGCGACGACACCGCCACCGAGCAGAAGCAGCATCGCCGTACCGACGATTTCTGACACGAATACTGTTAAGAGATTGTCCACGTTGACCTGTCCTCATCGTGTGTTGGGGGTGAACCTCTCCAGACCCTGTCCGTCTGGCGAGGGCGCGGCTGTCAGTTCCTTCTGACGCACCGCCCCGCTGCTGCGCCAGCGCAGCCTCGGGAGCGCGGGGGATGCTCGCGGCGCGCCGCGAGCATCCGATTCGGGTGAGCGCTCATTTCGCTCCTGCCGTTTCGACCGACGTGTGCACACCGTGCACGTCGGCCAGGTAGTCGGCGGCGGACGCGATCTGATCGCGCCGCTCGTCGGCACTCCACCCGAGCACATCGCTGGCGATGTCGGCGAGTTCGCTCAACACCTCGCCGGTGACCGCGCCGACGAACGCCATCGAGGTGCGGCGCAGCACGATGTCGGTGAGTCGCACCACCTGCTCGGTCTCGATCAGGTGCGCGATTTCTGCGCGGGTGTATTCGGGGGCGGAGACGAGTGGGGTGTCGTCGCCCGTGGCGAAGCTCGCGATCATGGCCTCGGCACTCGTGCCGTACCGGTCGAGCAGCGTGGCGGCGCGCTCGCGCCCGATGACGGCCCCGTGGGTCGCCAACCAGCTGTCACGGTCGGCGTCGGTCGTCGGGTAGCCGACGGCGCCACCGATGAGGCGGCCGTCGGTCGACACGACCCGGTCGACTCCGAGCACCTCGAGCACCTGGTTGCTGAGCTGTTCACCGAGGGCGCGGAAGGTGGTCCACTTGCCGCCGACGAGGCTCAGCACGGGCGTGCCGTGCAGTTCGCCCTTCTCGACGCGGTAGTCGCGTGAGATCTGACCGGTGGAGTCGGCGTCTTGGCGCGGCAGCGGGCGCACACCCGAGAAGCGGAACACGATTTGCGAGCGGTCGACCTCGATGGAGGGGAAGACGTGCTTCACGAGGTCGAAGAAGTAGTCGACCTCTTCCTCGGTGCAGCGAATCGGCTCGTTCATGTCGTGCGCGAGGTCGGTCGTGCCGAGCAGCACGCGGCCCTTCAGCGGGTAGATCAGCACGATGCGGCCGTCGGTGAACTCGAAGAAGATCTCGCGGCCGTTGCAGGCCTCCAGCAACTCTGGGTGATCGAGCACGATGTGCGAGCCCTTGGTTCCGCCCATGTAGGCGCTGTCGTTACCGAGCGCCTTGTTCGTGAGGTCGGTCCACGGCCCCGACGCGTTCACCACGAGGGTCGCCTTGAGGTCGAACTCGTCTCCGGTGGTGACGTCGCGCAGCCGCACGCCCTCGCTCGTCATGTCGACCGCTTCGACGTAGTTGGCCGCGCGGGCGTTGTCGCCGGCCGCGAGCCCGTCGTTCAGGACATCCAGCGCCAGCCGCTCCGGGTCGTGCATGGAGGCGTCGTAGTAGGTCGCCGTGTACTTCACGTCGTCGCGCAGCTTCGGCAGCAGCTCTTTCGACGCCTTGGCGCCGCGGAACTGGTGCCGGGGCACCCGGCCGCCGTCGCGAGAGAACGTGTCGTAGATCGTGAGGCCGACCTTGATGAGAGCCGCCCCACGCTCCTTCTTGGCGCCGCCCTTCCAACCGAGGAAGCGGAACGGCGCGGAGACGATGCTCGAGAACGTCGAAAAGATCGGGATGGTGGTCGGCAGCGGACGCACGTAGTGCGGCGCGAGGCGCAACAGCGCATTGCGTTCGTGCACCGACTCCTGAACGAGACGGAACTCGCCGTTCTCGAGGTAGCGGATGCCGCCGTGCACCATGTGCGACGAGGCGGCGGACGCACCCGAGACGTAGTCGTCACGCTCGACGAGCACGACGTCGATGCCCTGCAGGGCGAGGTCGCGGAACGTCGCGATGCCGTTGATCCCTCCCCCGATGATGAGCACGTCGGCGGTGGGCCGCTCGCGGAGAGCGGCAACTGCTGCGCGGGGTGACGACGTCGGCGTCGGCATGCGGATCGACCTCGAATCTGCGTGTGGAGAGGAGACGGCACGAGTGCCTTGCATCAATGCTCATCAGGCCGCAGACTCGATACCAACCCAACTGCACAAATGTGCAACTGAAAGGTGGCTGAGTGAACTCCATGACGGGAGCCAGCGCACGCGCTCGCGCCGCTGTCCGGGCCGCCCACCTCTACTACCTGCAGGACTGGACGATGGATGCCATCGCGCGAGACCTTGGCACCTCTCGGTCCTCTGTTTCCCGCCTACTTTCTTATGCGCGCGAGGTGGGACTGGTCGATATTCGAGTGCGCTCGCTCGCCGAATTGACCGCCAGAGACGAGGAAGAACTCGGCAGAAGGTTCGGTCTCACTGCACGCGTGGTGTCGATGCCGTCTAGTGTCACTGGCGCCGACCGTCAAGAGACAGTTGCGGCGTACGCTGCACGTTTTCTCAGCACTGTCTTCGATTCGAACATGGCGTTGGGGGTCGCGTGGGGGTCGACGATGGGCGCCATCAGCCGCCACATCGTGCCGAAAGAGACCCACAACAGCGACATCGTTCAGCTGAACGGCGCGGGAAACCCGCACACCACGGGCATCGACTACGCCAGCGAAATTCTGCGCCGCTTCTCGGAGGCCTACTCGGCGCGGCTTCAGCAGTTTCCCGTGCCGGCGTTCTTCGATTCGGCCGCGACGCGCGAGGCCCTCTGGCGCGAACGCTCGACCAAGCGCGTGCTCGAAATGCAGTCGCACCTCGACATCGCCCTGTTTGGCATCGGCTCGCCGTTCGCCAACATTCCGAGCCACGTCTACATCGGCGGGTATCTCGACGAGGCCGACTACCGGCTGCTCGAGAAGCAGGGCGTCATTGGCGATGTTGCCACGGTGTTCTTTCGCCCCGATGGGTCGTCAGACAACATCGATCTGAATCGCCGCGCGACGGGGCCCGACTTTGACACGTTGCGCCGCATCCCCCGCCGCATCTGTGTGATTGCCGACGCATCGAAGCTGCCCGCACTGCACGGTGCACTGCGCGCCGGCCTCATCACCGACCTGATCGTCGACGATGCGAGCGCGAAAGAGCTGCTCGAGAGGCCCGACGAGTTCCCAGCCACCGTGCGGGAATAACCCAGCGCGCAGACTGTTGACTACGCTGATACGTAAGAACGTGCTCCGGGGTAGGTGTAATTCCTAGCCGGCGGTGAGAGTCCGCGACCCGGCACCGCGCATCCATTCGGGTGTGAGGTGGCGGTTGAGCCGGTGAAATTCCGGCACCGACGGTGACAGTCCGGATGGGAGGAGCGCGCGTGCAGCAGGCATGCCTGTCTGCGCTCGCGACCCCGGATGCGCCCGACACCGAAGGCCCCGGGATGACCGACACCGCGCACCGCGCCAGCGACGCCGCCATCGAGGCGGCGATGCGTCGCGCGCTCGCGATCGCGTCACGCGGCCCCGCGGTCGGCGTCAACCCGCAGGTCGGCTGCGTTCTGCTGGATGCACGCGGCGCGCAGGTCGCGGAAGGCTGGCACCGCGGCGCCGGCACCCCGCACGCCGAGGTCGACGCCCTCTCGCGCGTCACCGACCCGGCGGGCCTCACCGCTGTTGTGACGCTCGAGCCGTGCAATCACACGGGCCGCACCGGACCGTGCGCCCAGGCCCTCATCGATGCCGGAGTCGCCCGCGTCGTCTACGCGATTGCCGACCCCGGTGAGGTGGCGGGCGGCGGCGCCGAGCGCCTCCGCGCGGCCGGCGTCGAGGTCACGGGCGGGGTGCTGGCCGACGAGGCCGAAGAGTTCTTGCGCCCCTGGCTCACGAGCGTTCGCCTGGGTCGCCCGTTCGTCACCGTGAAGTGGGGCTCGACCCTCGACGGTCGCGCCGCCGCAACTGACGGCACCAGTCAGTGGATCACCGGCGCCGCCTCTCGCCAGCGCGTGCACGAGCAGCGCGCCGCCCACGACGCCATCGCGGTCGGCACCGGCACGGTGCTCGCCGACGACCCGAGCCTGACCGCACGCGGCGACGGCGGCGAGCTCCTGCCAACGCAGCCGATCCCGGTCGTCTTCGGCGAGCGCCCCGTGCCCGAGGGCGCGAACCTGCGCCAGCACCCGGCGGGGCTCATTGAGCTCGGCCACCGCGACCTTCCTCGCGCCCTCGCTGAGCTGCACGCGCGCGGCATCCGCCGCCTCTACGTCGAGGGCGGCCCGACGCTCGCGAGCGCCTTCATCCAGTCCGGGCTCGTCGACGAGTACCTCGTCTACCTCGCGCCCATGCTGCTCGGCGGGCCGAAGACGGCAATCGGCGACCTCGGAATCGGAACGATCCGGGATGCGCGTCAGCTGAGCATCCACCGAATTGAGACCCTGGGCGACGACATCCTCGTCGTGGCCCGCCCCGCGAAGGAGCAGTAACCCATGTTCACGGGAATCATCGAAGAGCTGGGCGAGATCGTCGCGCTCACCCACGGCGACGACGGCTCGGCGCGCATCACCGTGCGGGGCCCGCTGGCCGTCAGCGACGCGAAGAGCGGCGACTCGATCAGCGTGTCGGGCGTGTGCCTCACCGCCGTCGAGCTCGACCCCGAACACTTCAGCGCCGACGTCATGGGCCAAACGCTCGCCATGTCGAACCCCGACCAGTGGGCGGTCGGCCGCACCGTCAACCTCGAGCGCGCCGCCGCCGTGGGCGACCGCCTCGGCGGGCACATCGTGCAGGGGCACATCGATGGCACGTGTCGGGTCGTCGACGTGCGCGACGAGGGCACCTGGCGGGTGCTGCGCTTCAGCCTCGACGCCGCCCACGCCCCCCTCGTCGTCGACAAGGGGTCGATTGCGATCGACGGTGTCTCGCTGACCGTGAGCGCTGCCGGTGATGACTGGTTCGAGGTCTCGCTGATTCCCGAGACCCTCGTGCGGACAACCCTCGGGGCTCGCCAGGTCGGCGAGCTCGTGAACATCGAGACGGACATCCTCGCCCGGCACGTCGCGCGTCTTGCGCGGTTCGGGTTCGGCGAGAGCGTCGGCGACGCCGTCGCATACGGAAGGAGCGAGGCATGAGCATCGCGAGCATCCCCCAGGCCCTGGCTGAACTGCGCGCGGGGCGTCCCGTGCTCGTCGCCGACGACGAGAGCCGCGAAAACGAGGGCGACGTCATCATCTCGGCCGAGCTCGCCACCCCCGAGTGGATCGCGTGGACCATTCGGCACACCAGCGGCTTCCTGTGCGCGCCGATGACGAACGCGATCGCCGACCGACTTGAGCTGCCGCTCATGGTGAAGCGCAACGAGGACTCGCTGCGCACCGCCTACACCGTCACGGTCGACGCGGCGTCGGGCGTGACCACGGGCATCAGCGCGCGCGACCGCGCCCACACGCTGCGGGTGCTCGCGAACCCCGAGGCGACGCCGTCGAGCGTGATCCGCCCGGGTCACATCCTTCCCCTGCGCGCCGTCGACGGCGGGGTGCGTCAGCGCCCTGGTCACACCGAGGCGGCCGTCGAACTCATGCGTCTGGCCGGGCTGAGCGAGGTTGCCGCGATCGGTGAGCTCGTCAGCGACGACGGCGACATGATGCGCCTGCCCGAGATGATCGCCTTCGGTCAAGCCGAAGGTGTCGTCGTCGTCACCATCGCCGACCTCATCGACTACCTCGAATCGGGGGCACCAAACGACGACATCGAGGACGTCACGCCGATCGACGAGGGCAGCTCGGTGCGCTTCGAGGTGGCGACGACGGTGCCCACGAATCACGGCCCCTTTTCGATGAGGGCCTACCGCGACCGCAAAACCGGCGCCGACCACGTGGCGATCGTGAGCGGCATGCCCCGCGACGACATGATCGTGCGCGTCCACTCAGAGTGCCTGACGGGCGAGGCCTTCGGCTCGCTGAAGTGCGAGTGCGGCCCCCAGCTCGATGCGGCGCTGGACGTCATCCACCGTCAAGGCGGCGCCGTCCTGTACATGCGCGGGCACGAGGGGCGCGGCATCGGCCTCATCAACAAGCTGAAGGCCTACCGTCTGCAGGAGGACGGCTACGACACCCTGGACGCCAACCTCGCGCTCGGCCTGCCCGCCGACGCCCGCGACTACCAGGCCGCCAGCGACATGCTGCGCGACCTGGGCGTGACGAAAGTGCGGCTGCTGTCGAACAACCCCGAGAAGATGCGACAGCTCACCCAGTACGGCATCGAGGTCACCGGCCTCGTGCCGCTCGTCGTCGGCGTGGGCGCCGACAACGAGGGCTACCTCAACGCCAAGCGCGACCGCATGGGCCACCAACTGCCCGACTCGATCACCTCCGCCCCCGTTTTCACCACCCTGGAAGGACGCACCGCATGAGCGGCCACGGAAGCCCCACCCTCTCCATCGACGGCACCGGTCTCACGGTCGCGATCGTTGCCGGCCTCTGGCACACCGAGATCAGCGACGGTCTGATCGCCGGCGCGCGCCGCGCCCTGGAGGCGTCGGGCGCGACGATAGTCGAGTACCGGGTTCCCGGTTCGTTCGAGCTGCCGGTCGCCGCGAAGGCGGCGCTTGACGCGGGCGCGGATGCTGTGGTCGCCCTCGGCGTGATCATTCGCGGCGGAACTCCCCACTTCGAGTACGTGTCGGCTGCCGCGACCGATGGGCTCACGCGGGTCGCGCTCGACACCGGCAAGCCGGTCGGTTTCGGCGTGCTCACCCTTGACGACGAACAGCAGGGCATCGACCGTGCCGGTCTTCCGGGGTCCAAGGAGGACAAGGGCGCCGAGGCAGCCGAGGCCGCGCTCGCGACCGCCCGGCTGCTCGCCGAGATCCGCGGCTAGCGACCCTGGGGGCAGCCCCCTACGGGCAGCGCACCCAGCGGGCTGCTGCCCTCGTGAAGCTGTATGGCTCGTTCGGCACGCCGCCGTGCGTCATGGCGAACAGGATGCAGGTGTTGGCCATGCTCGTCTTCGTGCTGGGTCGGTAGAGCGATGCTCGGTGGCCGGTCGATGCCCACCACTTCTCGGCCGCCGTTGCCCCGGTGTTGGCACTGCCGCCTGACAGGTTGCCGTCGCATCCCACGTCCGGCACACCGTCGCTGCGCTTGGCCTGACCGCGGTGCCCCCACGCGCTCATCGGATTCGTGCTCGGGTCCTCCGCCATCCAGAACAAGCGGCGCTCCATGCACGATTCGTAGCGCACATTACGGAAGGGGATTGGCGGCAGGCAGTTGGCCACACGGATCTGGTTCATGCGCGTGGCGAACGACTGAAGGTCCGCCGTCGTCGTCCCCGTGACGCCCTGTGGCGACACCTTCCCGGGCGCCTTCGGTGTCGAGCCTCGAATCGCCGCGGGGCACCTCGAGGTCGTGGCCGAGATGAGTGTGGCAGACGCGCCCTTCGGCGCCGCGATGGCCAAGGTCTCGAGCTCGCCCTGCGCGGGCGCCGGCGCGATGACGGCCAACGGTGTGATGAGCGCAAGCGCCAGAGTGACCCACAGCGTACGTGACAGCATCACGGCGACCCCCCGATCGTGTGTGAACCCAACCCCCCAGTTGGGATGCCGCCACCGTACGCCCGCCCAGGAGTGACGGCAACACCCCCGTGTCGGGGACAGTCGCATACCGAATGCGCGCTCATCGAGGGATGCTCGCAGAGGTGGAACGCACGTTCTGTTCCTGAATGCGACGGCCTGATTTCCCGGGCGAAATGTGCAACGAACTGGGATTTCACGCATCCCGTCGGAAACTTGTGGAACCGATTGCAGACCCGTAATCGCGCGGGTCATACTCACTGCAGACCGGGGGCTCCACAGCGACGATGACGTCGCACCCGCCGGCGCAGGAGACAGCGAATGCGCATTCCATCACCCGTTCGGCGACTCGGGGGGCTCCTCCTCGGGTTTGCTCTGATCACCGGCCTCGTCGCCGCACCAACACCGGCGCCCGTCGCCCAGGCGAACACCTCGTCGGAGTTCACCGCCAACGTCATGGCGCCCCTCATCGTCGACAACTGGGGAGCCTTCACGAACGACCTCAACGCCGTGAAGGCGTACGGCGTGGATGCCGTCAGCGTCGACGTGTGGTGGGGGCTCGTCGAGGCGAACGGAGACAACCAGTTCAGTTGGGGGTACTACGACCAGCTGTTCGCCACGATCACCAACGCCGGCCTCGACATCGTGCCGATCTTCTCGTTCCACCAGTGCGGCGGAAACGTCGGCGACACGTGCGACATTCCGCTGCCGAACTGGCTCTGGGGCAAGTACACGGGCGCGACACTGAACGGCGTCACCCTCGACGGCAACGGCCTGCGGCACCGCAGCGAGCAGGGCAACTTCTCGCGGGAAACCGTTCAGGGCTGGGCGACACCGCTCGTGACGAACGAGTACGCCGACTTCACGGCGGCCTTCGTTGCCCGCTACGGCACGCAATACGCGACCCGCATGCAAGAGATCAACGTTTCGCTCGGGCCGGCAGGCGAACTGCGCTACCCGTCGTACAACAGCCACGACTCGGGAACCGGCTACCCCACGCGCGGTGCGCTTCAGGCGTACTCGCCGCTGGCAATCAAGAGTCTGCAGGATGCGATGGTCGCCAAGTACGGGTCTCTCGCCGCGATCAACGCCGCCTGGGGCACCAGCCTGACCAGTGCCTCCCAGATTCAGCCGCCCAGCAACGCTGGCTTCTTCTTCTCGTCCGGCGACTACCGCTTCACGCAGTACGGTCGCGACTTCATCGACTGGTACAACGGCTCGCTTGTCGCGCACGGCGAGCTGATGCTGGGCACCGTGATCACCCAGCTCGGAAGCGCCTTCCCGAACGCGAAGATCGGTTACAAGATCCCCGGGATTCACTGGGCCATGGGCGGCCCCGTGCCGCGCGCGGCGGAGGTCGCCGCCGGGCTCATCCAGACGAGCGTCGACATCTTCTCGCCGGCGACGGGTCGCGGATACCAAAACATCGTGAGCCTCGCCACGCGGTTCGACAGCTCCGGGCGCGACATCGTGCTGCACTTCACCTGCCTCGAGCTCGGCAACGAGAACTTCGCGCCGCAGTGGTCGCAGGCCAAGACCCTGGTCGGCTGGGTCGCCGATGAGGCCGCCCGACAGGGTGTCGACATCAAGGGGGAAAACGCGCTCGCCGGCGGTGCCACGACCAACTTCGGATGGGACAACGTCAACGACGCGTTCAGCAACCACTCGTACTCGGGCATGACCGTCCTGCGCGTCAACCAGGTCGCCTCGGGAACCGGGGCCTTCCGCTACGCACAGCTCATCGACCGGTTCCGACCGGCTGGCAGCGCATGGCCGAGCGTATACGTGCGCGGAACCCACAACGGCTGGGGACTGTCGACGCCGATGACCAAGTCGGGCGACGTGTGGACCGCGTCGAACGTGTCGTTCGGGGCAGGGAGCGGCCAGGGCTTCAAGTTCGACGTGTTCGGCAACTGGAACCTCAACTACGGAGGCACGTCTGCCAGCGGCACAGCGGTACAGAACGGGGGCAACATCCCCGTGCAGGCGAACACGACGTACACGATCACCTTCAATGAGGTGACGAAACAGTACGCGGCAACGCCGAGCGGCACAGGGCAACCGCCAGCGAACTCGGGTTCCGTCACCGTGAAGTTCGCCGAATGGCAGTCAGCGCAGAGCTACTCACTCCACACGTGGAATGGCATCTCAGGCACGTTCCCGATGCAGTACGAGGGCTTCATCAACGGCCGCCACTGGTGGACCATCACCGTGCAGAACGCCCCATCATCGTTCGGATTCACGTTCACGAATTCGAACGGTAACTGGGACACCGCCGACCGCTTCTACAGCGGCCAGGCGAGCACGGTGTACGTGCTGCCGGGCAACGCGACCGTGTTCACCTCGCGGCCCTAACCGGGACGCGCACCTCGGCTACTTCAGGAACAGGGCGCGTAGGCGGCGCGTCGTGACGACGATCCCCAGCGCGATCATCACCCCGAAGTAGCCGAGGTGCACCCACACCATGGCGTCGAGTGATCCGGTGGTGAAGCCCCGGATCAGCTCGACGCCGTGCCACAGCGGCAGCGCCTGGATGATCCACTGGATCGCCTCCGGGTAGACACTGATCGGGTAGAAGGTGGCCGAGAACAAGAACATCGGCAGCATCACGAAGTTGACCCAGTCCATCTGCTGGAAGGTCTTCAGGTAGCTCGTGATCGCCATGCCGAGGCTCGCGAACCCGAAAGCGATGATGAGAACGGCGGGCAGCGCCAGGATCGCCGTCCACGACAGGTTGAGCCCCAGCACCTGCATGATGATCATGAAGCCGGAGGCGTAGAGGGCGCCGCGCAAGAGCGCGAGCATGATCTCGCCGAGCGCGACATCGAGCGGCCCCAGCGTCGTGGTGAGCATGCCCTGGTAAAGCTTCGCGTAGTGCAGCTTGAAGAACACGTTCCAGGTCGAGTCGTACACCGCACCGTTCATGGCCGAAACAGCGAGCAGTGCCGGCGCGATGAACGCGGCGTACGGCACCTCGGCGCCCGTCGATGTCTGGACCGTGCCGACGATCGCGCCAAATCCGATGCCGAGCGACAGCAGGTAGAAGACCGGTTCGAAGAAGCCTGAGACGATGATGAGCCAGTTGTTGCTCTTCGTCGCCAAGAGCCCGCGCGCGACGACGGCACGGGTGTTGCCCGCGTAGAGCCCGCGGGTGCGGCCGGCGAGAGCGGTCATCCGGCGAGCCTCCTCGTCACGGTACGGCTGGTCGACCAGAGGCCGATCACGACGAGTGAAACGAGATAGCCGATGTGCACGGCGACGAGCCACGGCGCGATCTCGTGGCCGTAGGCGGCGAGGCGACCCAGCTCGACTCCGTGCCAGAGCGGCGACACCCAGCCGATCGGCTGCAGGTAGATGGGCAGCTGCTCAAGCGGGAAGAACGTGCCCGAGAAGAGGAACATCGGGGTGAACCCGAAGCGCATCACCATGGCGAGCTGCCCGCGCTCATCCTTCAGCGTCGACGCGTACGACGAGATGAGCAGGCCGATCGCCATGCCGGTCAGCACCGCGATGGGCACCGTCACGATGCCCCACACGCTGGGCACCGCACCGAAGGCAAGGATCACGGCGTAGTAGACGCCGACGGCGAAGGTCATCCGCAAGGCCAGGAAGATCATGATGCCCTGCACGATCTGGGCTCCCACGATCGGCGAGGCGTTCATCCCGTAGAAGATGGGGTTCCACTTGAAGCCGGCGACGATCGGGTACGTCGTCTCGTTCGCGGCCACCGTCATGGCGGCCGCGCACAGCAGCGCCGGGGCGACGAACTCAAGGTAGCTCACGCCACCGATGCCCTCGGGCACGAGGCTGGCGAGACCCACCCCGAGCGCGAACAGGTACACGATCGGGTTGCCGAGGCTCGTGAGGATCGCCGAGCTCGCGTAGCCGCGCAGAGCACGGATGCGGTGCTCAACGATGTACAGGGCGCCGTATCTGCGAGGCGCGACGCCCGCGGCGAGCGCGCGCCGCGCATCCTCATTATCCGGCCCGGATGCACGGGCCGATTCGGGGACAGTTGCCGTCATTCGATGAGGCTCCGCCCGGTGAGACGCAGGAAGACGTCTTCCAGCGAGGAGCGGCGGACGAGCGACGTGATGGGGTGCAGTCCGAGCTTCGTGATCTTTTCGAGCTCGGCCTCTCCGTTGTCGCTGTAGATCAGCAGTCGATCGGGCAGCACCTCGATGCGCTCGCCGATGCCGGCGACGCGCTCGGCGGCCTCGGAGTTCTTGTCGCTGCCAAACCGCACCTCCAGCACTTCGCGGCTCGAGTACTCGCGAATGAGCGCTGCCGGCGACCCCTCCGCCATGATCTGGCCCTTGTCGACGACGACGAGGCGGTCGCAGAGCTGCTCGGCCTCGTCCATGTAGTGGGTGGTGAGCACGAGGGTCGTGCCGCGCTCTTTCAGGCGGAACAGGCGATCCCACAGAATGTGCCGGGCCTGCGGGTCGAGGCCCGTCGTCGGCTCGTCGAGCAGCAGGATGCGCGGGTCATTGATGAGGGCGCGTGCGATCGTCAGGCGCCGCTTCATTCCGCCGGACAGCTCGTCGACCTTCGCCGTCTTGCGATCGGCGAGCTGGGCGAATTCCAGCAACTCGTCGGCGCGTTCGGCGATGACCCGGCGCGGAAGGCCGAAGTAGCGGCCGTAGACGAGCAGGTTGTCGCGCACCCGCAGGTCGAGGTCGAGGTTGTCTTGCTGCGGCACGACGCCCAGCTGCGAACGAATATCCGGACCGTGCAGGTTCGGGTCGAGCCCCAGGATCGACAGCTCGCCGCCCGTGCGGGTCGACACCGCGCCGATCATGCGCATCGTCGTCGACTTGCCGGCACCGTTGGGCCCGAGCAGCCCGAACGACTCGCCCGGTGCCACCTCGAAGTCGATGCCGGCGACGGCGGTGAAGTCGTCGTATTTCTTGACGAGCGACGATGCGGTGATGACGGGCGCTGGCACGAGAGTTGAGCATAGACCCGTTCGGCCGTAAACGACCTCCGGCCAGCCCCAAGCCGGGCTCGGGCAGGATGGGGTCATGAGCACCGCCTCCTCCGCCCGCGCACGCCGCGGGTTCGGCCGGTCACCCGATGACGGCCCGCGCGCTAGCTTCCGACAGCTGCTGCCCTACCTGTTCGAGCACAAGACGGTGCTGTCGTGGGTCATCGTGATCTCGGTGCTCGGAGCCGCCGCGTCGTTGGCCCAGCCTCTGCTGGTCAGCCAGGTCATCACGCGCGTCGAGGCGGCCGAACCCCTCGGCAGCCTCGTGATCATCCTGGTTGCCCTGGTCGTCGCGAGCGGGCTGTTGAGCGGCTTCGGCCACTACCTGCTGCAGCGCACGGGTGAGGGCGTCGTGCTGTCGAGCCGGCGGGCGCTCGTGCGGCGCATGCTGCACCTGCCGATCAGCGAGTTCGACCAGCGCCGCACAGGTGACCTCGTCAGCCGCGTCGGCAGCGACACGACGCTGCTGCGCGCCGTGCTCACGCAGGGGCTCGTCGAAGCGATCGGCGGCAGCCTGATCTTCGTCGGCGCGCTCATCGCCATGCTCGTCATCGACCCGCTGTTGCTCGGTCTCACGCTGCTCGTCATCACGGTGTCGGTGGTGACCGTTGTGCTGCTGTCGCTGCGCATCCGCGTCGCGAGCCGAAAGGCGCAAGAGAAGGTGGGCGACCTCACGGCCGCCGTCGAGCGGGCCATCTCGTCGGTGCGCACGGTGCGCGCCGCCAACGCGACCGATCGCGAGATCGCGACGGTCGACGAGGATGCTCGGGGCGCGTGGCGGCAAGGAATCACCGTCGCGAAGATCTCGGCCCTCGTCGTGCCCATCTCCTCCATCGCGCTGCAAATCTCGTTCCTCGTCGTGCTGGGGGTCGGCGGGTTCCGCGTGGCCTCGGGGGCGATCGGAATCGCGGACCTCGTGGCGTTCATCCTGTTCTTGTTCTTGATGATCGGGCCACTCGGCCAGGCTTTCGGTGCCGTCACGAGCGTCAACAGCGCGCTCGGCGCACTCGGGCGAATCCAGGAGATCATCGCGCTGCCGAGCGAAGAGGAGGGCGACGCCCACCTCACCCCCGCCCCCGCGACGGACGAGGATGCGGCAATCGCCTTCCACGACGTGCACTTCCGCTACCCCGAGGCGGCGCACAAGACCGACGCCGAGAAGGCGATCGCCGAAGTCGTGGGCGACCAGCCGCGCGACACCACCGTGCTACGCGGGGTCTCATTCGCCGTGCCGCAGGGCTCGCGCACGGCGCTCGTCGGCCCGAGCGGCGCGGGCAAGTCGACCGTGCTGGCGCTCATCGAGCGCTTCTACGACCCCACCGAGGGCGTGATCCGCATGGCCGGGGTCGACATTCGTGCACTCGACCGCACCGAACTGCGCAGCCGCATCGGCTACGTCGAGCAGGACGCTCCCGTGCTCGCCGGCACCCTGCGCGACAACCTGCTGCTCGGCACGCCCGGCGCGAGCGACGAGCAGTGCATCGAGGTGCTGCGTCGCGTCAACCTCGGCACAGTGCTCGACCGCACCGACGCCGGCCTCGACGCGCAGGTCGGGGAGGACGGCGTCATGCTGTCGGGCGGCGAGCGTCAGCGCCTCGCAATCGCTCGAGCGTTGCTCGCGGCTCCCCCGATTCTGCTGCTCGACGAGTCGACGTCGTCGCTCGACGGCGTGAATGAACAGCTCATGCGCGACGCCATCGACGCGGTGGCCGAAAACCGCACCCTCATCGTGATCGCCCACCGTCTGTCGACCGTCGTCGACAGCGACCAGATCGTCGTGCTGGACCAGGGCCAGGTCATCGGCACCGGCACGCACGCCGAACTCGTGCGCGATGTTCCGCTCTACCGCGATCTGGCACAGCACCAGCTGTTGGTGCCCAAAGACGACGTCGCCGTCGACTAGGGGTTACGCGCCACCCGCCACCTCGACGCGGCCACCCGCCTGCGCGATCTCGTGCAGCGCGGCCTCGCTCGACTCTGCCGCAACCCCCGCCACCAGATCGCGCAGCACCCGCACCTCACGACCCGAGCCGAGCGCGTCGAGCGCCGAGGCGCGCACACAGTAATCGGTGGCGATGCCGACCACATCGACCTCGGTGACCCCCAGGGCGTCGAGCGCCACAGGCAGGGGCCGACCGTCGTCTGTCGTCCCCTCGAAGATCGAGTAGGCGGGAACACCCTGCCCCTTACGCACGTGAATGTCGATGAGGCCCGTGTCGATGGCCGGGTGATACTCGGCGCCGTCGGTGCCGGCCACGCAGTGCACCGGCCAGGTCGCGACGAAATCGGGCTGAGCATCCGGCTTCGCGAAGTGGCCCCCGTTGTCGTTGTCTTCGTCGTGCCAGTCACGGGATGCGATCACCACGTCATACAGGTCGGGGTGCGAGCGCAGGTGGTTGGTGATCGCCGCCGCGACCGCGGCCCCACCGTCGACGCCGAGCGCGCCGCCCTCGGTGAAGTCGTTCTGCACGTCGATGATGAGCAGTGCGCGGGACATGACGCCTCCGGAGGGATATCGGGTCAAATGTTGGCGAGGTTGTCGCCGCAACCATAGATGGCTGCGGTGACGGTGTCGAGGGCGTCCCGCGCGCTGAAGCTGACGGGGCCGAGTGCGTAGAGGCTGAAGGCGATGCGAGCGCCGTCCGAGGCGGTCATGAGCCCGGAGAGGGTGAAGACGTTGTCGATCCAGCCGGTCTTCGCCGTCACCTGGCCGGCGGCCACCGCATTGGCTCCGCCGAACCGGGTGCGCAGCGTGCCCGACTGCCCCGCAACCGGCAGCGAGCGGGTGATGATCTGAAGGTCGGGGCTGCGCTCGATGACGGTGAACAGCTGCGCCAGATAGACCGGCGGAATCTGGTTCAGGTTCGACAACCCGGATGCGTCGCGCACGACAAGACCATCGGTGGGAATTCCGTAGGGCGTGAGCGCCTGGATGAAGGCAGGTGTCAGACTCGCCGCCGTGCCGCCGAGGCCGTAGTGCCGGGAGATGACGCGACCGATCGCGTCGGCGAGCGAGTTGTCGCTGTCGAGCACCATGCGCTCCATCAGCTGCGCCATCGGCTGCGATTGCACGGCGGCGAGCTGCGCACCGGCCCCGGCAGCGCCGCGCTCGACCGCCGGAGCGCCGCCGGGGTTACCGGCGGCGGCGAGCGCCTGGGCGAACGCCTGACCAGCGCGGCCGACCGGGTCGGTGCTACGGGGGCTTTCCTGCGCACGAGCGTTCGCGCGATCGGCATCAACCTGCAGTGCGGTCACCTCGGAGGCATAGCCGATCGTCTGCAGGCTGCGGTCCCAGCTCGAATCCCAGCGGTCGTCGTCGGGGAAGTACGAGGTGTCGAGCAGCACCCGCGTGATGGCCGGCTCCTCGGGGTTCGCGGCCGCGAATGCGTGAACGGTCTGGGCGGCGAGATCGGCCAACTTTGGCGCGCCGGGATAGAAGCTTTCTTGCCCCGGCGGGAGCGCGCTGAGGGTCACATCGCCGCCGCCGATCAGAACCACGGTGCCGGGTTCTTCGCCGGCGACCACCCGGGTCGTCAGTCGATAGTCGGGGCCGAGCGCGGCGAGGGCGGCGGCGGCCGTCAGCACCTTCATGTTGCTCGCGGCGGGTTGCGCAACGGCGCCGTCGCGGTCGAAGAGCGTATCGCCGGTGGAGATGTCGATGACGTGCGCCTGGAATTGCCCGAGCCGAGGGTCGGCGGCCTGGGTCGCGATGGTGCAGGTGCGCAGCGGACTCGGGGGGACGAGCTCATCGGGCACGGGGCGCGGGTCAGGTTCGGGCTCTGGCTCTGGCTCGGGTTCGGGCTCCGGCTCGCGTTCCACCGCGACGGCCGCGGACGCCCGCTCGTCGCCAACCGCGATGCCGACCCCGAGAGCCACGGCAGCCAGCATCACAAAGGCCAGCGATAGGCCAGTGGCGGTGAGGGCGACAGGGTGGCGTCGAACCCACGCGGCGAAACCCGCGGGCTCGGGGCGAGCCGCCCGTCGCGTGCGCGGCTGCTCGGGCTCAGTCACTCGCTCATGATACCGAGCCAGGCTCGGTGACCTCCGCGGGATAGGTCAGGCCGATCTGGCGGCGCACCTCGTCGAGCACGCCCATGATCCGCACGGACTCGTCGAAGGGCAGCACGGTCGGCGCGTTGCCCGCGACCCGCGATTCCAGCTCAGCCGCCTGGAAGTGCATGCCGCGCGTCGCCACGGGCTGCTCGAAGCGTTCGACGACCTGCCACGACCGGTCGTAGTGCGTGAAGGAGGTCGGGGTGTAGAAGACGCGGTCGATCTCGATTGTGCCCTCGGTGCCGATGATGGCGGCACGGTTGGGACCCGCCGTGTCGAGAGCCGTGTGCAGCACCGCCTGGCGCCCGTCGGGGTAGTCGAGAATCATCGCGGTTTGGCGGTCGACACCGGTCGCCGTCATCGATGCGTGCGCGCGCACGCCCTGCGGCAGGCCGAGCACATCGACGGCGAACGAAACCGGGTAGATGCCGAGGTCGAGCAGCGCGCCGCCCCCGAGGTCGGGGTTCTGCAGTCGGTGCTCGGGGTTCGTCGGCAGCGACTGGGTGTGGTCGGCAATGACGGTGCGCACCTCGCCGAGCACCCCGCTGGCCAGCAGTTCGCGAATGCGCACCATGTGCGGCAGGAATCGGGTCCACATCGCCTCCATGACGACGACACCCCTCTGGGATGCACGCTCTGCGATGCGCGCCGCATCGCGCGCGTTCAGCGTGACCGGCTTCTCAATCAGCACATGTTTACCCGCCTCGATCGCGAGCAGCGCGTTCTCGACATGCATCGGGTGGGGTGTTGCCACGTACACGACGTCGACGCTCTCGTCGGCGACGAGTGCCTCGTAGCTGCCGTGCGCGTTCGGGATGCCGAATTCCGCTGCGAACGCGTGCGCAGCATCCGTTCGCCGCGAACCGACCGCCGCGAGCCGGAAGCCCTCGTGGGCAAGGTCGGAGGCGAACGAGTGGGCGATACCGCCGGTCGCCAGAATGCCCCAGCCGAGTGAATGTGTCGCCATCATCGCCTCCATGTCGCGGGAGGAACGTCACACGACCCGCGGCCCCAGCCTAGGGGTCGCGGGTCGTGTGATGTCAGTGGCCTAGCAGTTCACCCAGCGGGCGGCGGCGCGCGTGAAGCTGTACGGCTCGTTCGGCACACCACCGTGGCTCATCGCGAACAGGATGCACACGCCCTGCACGCTCGTGCCCGGCTTGTACAGCGACGCGCGGTGGCCGCTCGAATCCCACCAGCGCTGTGCGGCGGTGGCACCGGTCACGCCCGAGCCGCCCGCGAGGTTGCCGTCGCAGCCGGTGTCGGGGACGCCGTCGCTGCGCTTCGCCTGACCCTTGTGCCCCCACGCGCTCATGGGGTCGGCGCTCGGGTCTTCGGCCATCCAAAACAGACGGTCCTCCATGCAGGAGTCGTAGCGGATGTTCGACGGCGGAACCGGCGGCAAGCAGTTGGCGACGCGGATGGCGTTGAAGCGCTGCGCGAAGTCGTTGAGGTCGGCGCTCGTCGTGCCGCCGACGCCGAGGGCGGAGGTGCGGCCGGGCGCTCCGGGCGTGGATCCACCGATCGGGCCCGGGCAGGGCGGCGGGGTCGGCGACGGGGTGGGCGTCGGCTTCGGCGCGGGAGGCGCCGGGGCGGGCGCGGGCGTTGACGGGGCGGGCGCGGGCGCGCTTGAGCCGGTCGAACCGGTGGAACCGCTGGAACCGGTCGAACCACGGGAGCTGGTCGAACCGGTGGAGCCGGTCGAACCGCTCGAGCCCGTGGCGCCGGACTGCGGTTCGTCGGCCTCGTCCTCGTCGGTGGCGGCCTCCTCGGCCTCGGTCTCGTCGACCTTCGCCTCATCGACGTCCGCCTCGTCAGCGTCGACGACGTCGGAGCGGTCAGCTTCGCTGCCGAGTCGGCGCTGAGCGAGGTCAGTGATGGAAACGCGCGACAGGTCATCCGGATCAACCGTGGCGGTCGAGATGACGGGAACGGGCGCTCCCCCCGAAACGCCGGCCCGCGCCGGTGCATCGCTCGGCGGTGAACCGACGAACGGCATCACCACCAGAATGACGGTCGCAAGCGCCGTCCCTGCGAAAAATGATCGCAACATAAGAGGCTCCCCCCAGAACCTGTGTGTGTATCCGATCCCCCCGACCGGACGTTTATCACGCTAGAGAGCCTGCAGAGATATGCCAAGTGCGTGTAATCGAAAAACGAACAGAAACCCCCTTTATTGGGGGCGTGTCGCCGAAATTCCTCCCCCCTCACGGGGGTATTGCGTTTTCGTGTCCGGTACGCAGGGGGTTCGATGAGCGTTAGCAGCGCGTTGGCCGTGAGCGGGCTGGGGGCGGTGCCCCCGGAATGCGCACCAGCATTCCGCCAGAGAGCCGACTGCGGGACTCGAACCCCGGAATGCGCGCCAGCATTCCGCCAGAGAGCCGACTGGGGGACTCGAACCCCCAACCGCCCGATTACAAGTCGGGTGCGCTACCAATTGCGCCAAGCCGGCCATGCGCCCGCGGGCGCTCTTTCAGCGTACCGCCGCCCGAGCATCCGTGGCGGCGCGCAGGCGACGACTACTCGTCGCCCTCCCCCTCGCCGCCGTCGTCGGCACCCTCCTCAGGCTCGGGCGTCGGGTTGAGGGTGAAGTCTTCCCCGGCCGCCTGCAGAACGAACTGCTGGAACTCGGTGGGGTCGGCGATGTTGGCCGGCAGGAACTGATCGCCGTTAACGAGCACGGTCGGCGTGCCCTGAATCGAGGCCAGGTCGGTTCCTTCGAGCGGGAGCGGTCCGGCCAGGGCGCGGTTCGTCGCGGCGGTCACCCACGACGAGAACTCGCCCGACGTGATGCACTCGGCGACGGCCGACGAACCGGCTCCGACGCTGGCGGCGTAGTCGACAAGCTGCTCGTCGCTCCACCCCGTGCCGTCTCCCGGCTGACTGGTCAGCAGCAGCTCGTTGAAGTCGAAGAAGCTGTTCGGGGCGCGGTCGGCAACGCAGGCTGCCGCGTTGGCCGCCCGCTGGCTCGCCCCCTGGTTGCTCAGAATCGCGATGGGGTGGAACGTCACCGTGGCAGAACCCGACTCGATGAGGAAGCGCAGCGTGTCAGCGTTCGCTGCCTCGAAGGCGCCGCAGGCCGGGCACAGGTAGTCAACCCAGATGTTGACGGCGACAATTCCTGGCTCGTTTTCGGGAAGGGGTCGCGGGGTCGCCTCGGGTGCAAGCCCAGGAGTGGTCACGGCGATGTAGTCGGCGCCGACGGTGATGCCGTCACTCGCCATGTTGCGCGGCCCTGGCGCTGCCGGCTGGGTGGAATTCAAAATGAGCACCGCGACGATCGCGATCACGGCAACGACGCCGAGACCGATACCGCCCTGCATGAGAAGCGTGTTGCGCTTCTCTTTTTTGCGCTGTTCTTCTCGCAGTTGGCGGGCCTTTTCGCGGGCTTCCGCGCGGCGCGCATTCTTCGTTTGACGCTCGGTGGCGCCGTCAGCATTCGGCATGGATGCTCGTGCTCCTTCTATTCCGCGGCGCACCGCGGCGGGTCGGCGGCGCCCGTGGCGCCTCACCGATGGTACGACCGCACCCTCGGGCGGCGCCAACTGACCGAAGGTGGCATACTGTCCCGAACGGGCAACGACGCCCGGGGGCTCGGCGACGGGCCCTCATCCATTCACTACGGATCGTCCGGCACGTACCTGCCGGTGAAGGAGAAAAACAGTCATGGCAACTGTTAAGTACGACAAGGCCACGCGCCTGTATCCGGGCAGCGAGGTTCCCGCGGTCGACGCTCTCGACCTCGACATCGCCGACGGCGAGTTCCTCGTCCTCGTGGGCCCCTCGGGCTGCGGAAAGTCGACCTCGCTGCGCATGCTCGCCGGCCTCGAAGAGGTCAACGCGGGCGACATCTACATTGGTGACCGCAACGTCACCGACGTTCCGCCGAAGGACCGCGACATCGCGATGGTCTTCCAGAACTACGCGCTGTACCCGCACATGTCGGTGGCCGAGAACATGGGATTCGCCCTGAAGATCGCCGGCGTGAGCAAGGACGAGCGCGCCAGCCGCGTTCTCGAGGCCGCGAAGCTGCTCGACCTCGAGCCGTACCTCGACCGCAAGCCGAAGGCGCTCTCGGGTGGTCAGCGTCAGCGCGTCGCCATGGGCCGCGCGATCGTGCGCCAGCCCCAGGTGTTCCTCATGGACGAGCCGCTGTCGAACCTCGACGCGAAGCTGCGCGTGCAGACCCGCACCCAGATCGCTTCGCTGCAGCGCCGCCTCGGCGTCACGACCGTCTACGTCACGCACGACCAGACCGAGGCGCTCACCATGGGCGACCGCATCTGCGTGCTCAAGGACGGCATCCTGCAGCAGGTCGGTACGCCGCGTGAGCTGTACGAAACGCCCAACAACGTCTTCGTGGCCGGCTTCATCGGTTCGCCCGCGATGAACCTCTTCCCGGCAGAGCTCGCCGACGGCGGCGTGAAGTTCGGCAACGCGGTGACCCCGGTCGAGCGCGCCATCATCGACGCCGCTGGCGGCAAGGTCGTCACCGTGGGCGTTCGCCCCGAAGACCTGATCGTCTCGACCACCGGCGAGGGCCTGCCCGTCGAGGTCGACATCGTCGAAGAGCTCGGTGCCGACGGTTACCTCTACGGTCACGCCGATGTCGTCGGCCAGCGCGTCGACATCGTCGCCCGCGTTGACGGCCGCGTGCACCCGCACAGCGGCGAGACGGTCTACATCACGCCCGAGCCGAAGCACGTGCACGTGTTCAACGCCGAGAGCGGCGACCGCCTCAACACGCAGCCGGTCGTTTCGGGCTAACGCTCGGGCCGACCGCACCACCGGGGGCGCGGGTGTCGCACAGACGCCCCGCCCCCGTTGTCGTGACGCGACATCCGCTGGTTTCGGACAGGGAGCATCCATGAGTGCCTCGCTCAACATCACCTCCGCCGTCGTCGACCCTGCGCTGCTCGATCTGCCGTGGAATCTGCCCCTCGACAGCTGGCCGGACGACGCGATCGCGTCGCTGCCCAAGGGCATCTCGCGTCACCTCGTGCGCTTCGTGCACCTGAGCGGCTACGTCGTGGCCATCAAGGAGACGACCGAGGAGATGGCCAGGCGCGAGTACGACATGTTGCGCACCCTGCAGCGCCTCGACGTGCCCTGTGTCGAGCCGGTCGCCGTCATCACCGGCCGCGAGTCTGACGACGGCGACCCGCTCATGCCCGTGCTCGTCACGAGGCACCTGCGCTTCTCGTTGCCGTACCGCGCGCTCTACTCGCAGACACTGCGCCCCTCCACCGCGACCCGCCTCGTCGATGCTCTCGCCGTTCTGCTCGTGCGGCTGCACCTCGCTGGCTTCTTCTGGGGCGACGTGTCGCTGTCGAACACGCTGTTCCGCCGTGACGCCGGAGCTTTCGCCGCCTACCTCGTCGATGCCGAGACCGGGCAACTCTACGAGGGGGGCCTGTCGAACGGGCAGCGCGAGAACGACCTTGAGATCGGCCGAGTCAATATCGCGGGCGAGCTGCTCGACCTGGAGGCGGGCGGCCGCCTCGACGAAAACATCGACGCGATCGACGTGTCGAACGGCATCGTCGACGCCTACCGCTCGCTGTGGAGCGAACTGACCGGCTGGGAGGCCTTCGACAAGACGGAGCGCTGGCGCATCACCCAGCGCGTCGAGCGCCTCAACGACCTCGGCTTCGACATCGAAGAACTCGCCATCACGACGGCAGGTGACTCCACGCAGGTGCGCATCAAGCCCAAGGTCGTGGATGCGGGACACCACTCACGCAGGCTGCTTCGCCTCACCGGCATCGACGCCGGCGAGAACCAGGCGCGTCGCCTGTTGAACGACCTCGACTCGTACTCAGCCGCGACCTATCCCGGCGCCGACGTCGACGAGGAGCAGGTCGCCCACGAGTGGTTGAGCCGCGTCTTCGAGCCGGTGATCCGTGCGATTCCCCGCGACCTGCGCGGGAAGCTCGAAGAGCCCGAAGTCTTCCACCAGTTGCTCGAGCACCGCTGGTTCCTGTCGCAGAACGAGTCGCGCGCCATCTCGCTCGCCGAAGCGCTCAGTTCGTACATCGACACCGTGCTCCGCCACCGGCGCGACGAGGCGACGGTCATCGCGCCGACCACCGAGTCGATCGGCGTGCCCACGCTCGACACGGCCGCGATGCCCGTCATCGAGGATGCGGACGCCGGGGCGCCCGGAAGCTGGCGCGACAAGGTCTAGCCAGCCCCGGGCATCCCGCGCGGACGCCCGCCGCCGCTACAGGTTCTTGACGGCGCCGAGCACCTTCGTGAGCGACTCCTTGGCGTCGCCGAATAGCAGCGTCGTCTTCGGGTCGAACAGCAGGTCGTTCTCGATGCCGGCGAACCCGGGCCGCATCGAGCGCTTCAGGAACACCACCTGACGCGCCTCCTGCACGTCGAGGATCGGCATGCCGTAAATCGGCGAGCCGGGCGTTGTCTTCGCGGCCGGGTTCACCACGTCGTTGGCGCCGACCACCAGCGCCACATCGGCGGTCTTGAACTGCGGGTTCACCTCGTCCATTTCGGCGAGCGCCTCGTAGGGCACGTTCGCCTCGGCGAGCAGCACGTTCATGTGCCCGGGCATGCGGCCGGCGACGGGATGAATACCGAACACGACCTCGATGCCCTTCGCTTCGAGCGTCTGCGCGAGCTCGGCCATCGTGTGCTGTGCCTGGGCGACGGCGAGTCCATACCCGGGCACCACGACCACCCGGTTGGCGTAGCCGAGCAGAATCGCCACGTCGTCGGCGCTGGAAGAGCGCACCGGGCGGTCGCTCGCGGCGGTCGACCCGGCGCTGGAGGCGCCGCGGAACGCCCCGAACAGGATGCCCGTGACGCTTCTGCCCATCGCCTTCGCCATCTCGCGGGTCAGGATCGACCCGGAGGCACCGACCAGGGTGCCTGCGACGAGCAGCAGTGTGTTGTTCAGCACAAGACCGGACGCCGCGACCGCGAGCCCGGTGCCGGCGTTCAGCAGCGAGATCACGATCGGCACGTCGGCGCCGCCAACGGGAAGCACGAGCAGGACGCCGAGCACTGAGCCGACGCCGAGGCCGGCGACGGCGGCGCTCCACTTCAGCCCGCCGAGCCCGACGCTGGCAAGCCAGGCCTCGGGCAGCACGATGATCGCTGCGGCGGCGAGGCCAACGACGGCGAGCACGACGATGACGGCCGCGTGACCGGTGAACACGATCGGGCGGGTCGGCATCAGCTCTTGCAGCTTGAGGAAGGTGATGACCGAGCCCGAGAACGCGATCGAGCCGACGAGCACCGTGAAGGCGACGGCAAGGTACGCGCCGAACGAGACAGAGTGCTCGAGCTCGAGCAGCGCGACGAGAGCGGCAGCGCCACCGCCGACGCCGTTGAACAGGGCGACGAGCTGCGGCATCTGCGTCATCTTGACCATGCGCGAGGCAGGCACGGCGATGATCGTGCCGACCGCGATGACACCGAGGATCAGCGCGAGGTTGTCGAGTTCGGTCGAGAGGAAGACCACCACCATGGCGATGACGGCGCCGAGCGCTCCGACGAGGTTGCCGCGCCGCGCGGTGCGGGGGCTCCCCAGTCCCTTGAGCGCCAGGATGAAGCAGACCGCGGCAACGAGATAGAGCAGGGCGGTCCATTCGGGGGTGAGCACAGTCATCAGGCGTCACTCCCCTCGCGAGCGGCCGGGGCGGAGCCGCGGCCGCGGAACATTTCGAGCATCCGGTCGGTGACGACGAAGCCGCCGACGAGGTTGACCGTCGCCATGAGCACGGCGATGAGGGCGATGACGAGCGTGAGCGGGTCGTCGGCGCTGCCCGCGACGATGACCGCGCCGACGAGGATGATGCCGTGGATCGCGTTCGCGCCCGACATCAAGGGAGTGTGCAGGGTGCTCGACACCTTCGACACGACCTCGAAGCCGACGAAGACGGCGAGGACGAAGAAGGTGAGCAGGGTGATGGCCTCCATCAGGCGGCTCCGTTCCGCTCGGCGACCGCCTGCGCGGTCGGCTCGTGACGGACAGCGCCGCCGTGGGTGAGGCACGCCCCGGCGACGACCTCGTCGTCGAAGTCGGGGGTGAGGGCGCCGTCGACCGTCATCAGGCCGATCAGCTGGGCGATGTTTTGGGCGAGCAGTCGCGAGGCGTCGAACGCCATCGTCGACGCCGGATCCTTCATGCCGACAAGAGTGATCGCGCCGCCATCGACGGCCACGGAGGTGTCGACGCCGGCGACCGCACCCTCGACGTTTCCGCCCGACTCGGCTGCAAGGTCGACGATCACGCTGCCCGGCGTCATGCCGCTCAGCATGTCGGCCGTGATGAGACGCGGAGCGGGGCGGCCAGGGATGGCTGCCGTCGTGATGATGATGTCGGCCGCCTGCACGTGCGGGGTCAGCAGTTCGCGCTGGCGGGCCGCGCGGTCGGCGGCCAGCTCTTTCGCGTAGCCGCCCGCCGCATCGGCGTTCTCGTCGAGGTCGAGGTGGATGAACGTGCCGCCCATCGACCGCACCTCATCGGCGGATGCACTGCGCACGTCGTACGCGGACACTTTGGCCCCGAGGCGCTTCGCCGTCGCGATCGCCTGCAGGCCAGCGACACCCGCACCCAGCACGAGCACCTTCGCCGGAGGGATAGTGCCGGCCGCCGTCATGTAGAGCGGCAGGAAGCGGGGGAAGCGGGTGGCGGCCTCGAGCACGCAGCGGTAGCCGGCAATGAGCGCCTGCGAGGTGAGGGCGTCCATCGACTGAGCACGCGAGATGCGTGGCACCAGTTCGAGCGCGAACGCCGTCACGCCACGGTCGGCGAGCGCCGCAACGGCCTCCAGCTCGCCGGCGGGTGCCGCGAAACCGACGGTCACCGCGCCGGGCTTCAGCGCGGCGATCGTGGCGGGGTCGAGCGGGCGCACGTGAGCGAAGACGTCGGCCGCGGCGAGGTCGACGGTGTCAACGATCGTGGCGCCCGCGTCGGCATACGCGGGGTCGGTGTATCCGGAAGCGGCCCCCGCGTCGCTCTCGACGACGACCTGGTACCCCTCCCGTACATAGGTCGCGACGGTCGCGGGGGTGGCGGCGACGCGCCGCTCCCCCTCGATCGGCTCGCGCCGGATGGCAATCTGCATGGGTCTGAACTCACCTTCGAGTTAGGGGGGAGAAATTCACCCGATCAGGGCGAACGTATCGCGACCGGGGGTCCGCCGCTACCACCTCGCGACGGACCCCCGATCGGGCTGTGCGTGACGCCTCAGGCGAGGATCGTCAGCGGGTTCTCGATGCGCGCGACGAAGGCGGCGAGCCAGCGTGCGGCAAGCGCCCCATCCCACGCGCGGTGATCAGCCGAGAGCGTGACCGCCATGACGGTGCCCACCTCGAGCGCACCGTCGACGACGACCGGCGCCTGCCGCGCCGCGCCGACCGCAAGGATGCCCGCCTGGGGCGGATTGATGATCGCGCTGAACGAGCGGGTGCCGAACATGCCGAGGTTCGACACCGAGAAGCTGCCGCCCTGCATCTCGTCGGGGCGCAGACCCCCCTCACGGGCGCGGGTCGCCAGGTCGGCGATCGAGCGGCCCAGGGCGCTGACGCTGAGCGCCTCGGCCCCGCGCACGACGGGCACGACGAGCCCGTCGTCCAGCGACACCGCGATGCCGATGTCGACCGCGGCGTGCCGCACCATTCCCTCGTCGCTCCAGGTGCGGTTCGCCTCGGGAACGTCGAGGAACGCACCGGCAACGGCCTTCACGACGAGGTCGTTGACGCTGATCTTCGATGCGGCGCCCTCGTTCAGACGCGTGCGCAGGTCGAGCAGTGCGTCGACTCGGCATTCGGCCTCGAGGTAGAAGTGCGGCACCTGGTTCTTGCTCTCGGTGAGCCGTCGCGCGATGGTGGCCCGCATGCGGCTGTGCGGCACCAGCTCGGCACCCTCCGGCAGCGCGGCGGGCGTGCCACTCGCGGCCGACACAGACGAGGCGGGCGCGGATGCGCGGGGCGCATCGCCCGCGCCCGTCGCGGTGGCACTCTGGCCGCCCCCGCTGGCGATGAGCGCCTCGAGGTCTTTGCGCACGATGCGGCCGTCGGGGCCGGAGCCCTGAACGCCGTCGAGGCTGATGCCCTTCTCGCGGGCGAGCCGCCGCACGAGGGGGCTGATGAACTGGCGTCCCCCGTGAGAGGCGGGGGCCGGAGCGTTTGGCGCCTCGGCGGGGGTGCTCGCGGCAGCCGGCGCTGCCGGGGACGCCGGGGCGGAGGGCGCCGGGGACGCGACGGGCGCCGCGGGGGCGCTCGGAGCATCCGGGGTCGCGGGCGCACTTGCGGCCGGTGCCGCGGGTGCGTCCTCGACCGTCGGGGTTTCGCCCGCCTCGCCGACGACCGCGATCGGTGCACCGACGTCCACCGAGTCGCCCTCGGCAACGACCAGCTCGAGAACCGTGCCGGCCGTCTCGGCCGTGTACTCGACGACGGCCTTCTCTGTCTCGATCTCGGCGAACGGCTGGCCCACCTCAATGGTGTCGCCGGGGGCGACGAGCCACTTCTGCACGGCGGCCTCGGTGACGTTCGCGAGCACCTCCGGCATGCGAATGGTGGTCGACATCAGCGCGCTCCTCCCGCGTGGCGGCGCACGGTCTCGAGGCCGGCGACGACCTCTTCGGTGCGCGCGATGGCGGCACGCTCGAGTACCTTCGAGATCGACGGCGACGACTCGGCGCCGGTGACGCGCTGCACGGGCTGGTCGAGCCAGTCGAACAGGCGCCGCTGAATCTCGTCGGCAAGCCACGAGCCGTACGACGTGCCGACGGCGCCCTGCTCGACGATCAAGACGGCGTTGGTCTTCTTGACGCTCTTCTCGATGGTCTCCCAGTCGAGGGATGCGCGGTCGAGCCAGCGCAGGTCGATCAGCTCGGCGTCGACGCCGGTCTGCTCGATCGCCTCGAGGCTGTGCGTGACCATCGACAGATAGCTGATGACGGTCACCTCGCTACCCTCGCGGCGAACGGCGGCCTTCCCGGGCGGAATGATGTAGTCCATGTCGCCGTCGATGATGGTGTCTTTCGCTCCGTACAGGTCGACGTGCTCGATCACGAGCACCGGGTCCTGCAGGGCGAGCGCGGCGTTCATCAGGCCGACGTAGTCTTCGGCGCACGACGGGGCGACGATGCGCCAGCCGGGACTCGTGGCGAAGATGCCGGCCGGATCCATGAGGTGCTGCGAGCCGTAGCCCGAGCCCATGGCGACCTTGGTGCGCAGCACGAGCGGCACGGGGTTGTCGCCACCGAACATGTGACGCGCCTTGCCGATCTGGTTGAAGACTTGGTCGGCGGCCACCCACATGAAGTCGGGGTACATGAACTCGATAACGGGGCGGTAGCGCCCGTCGAGGGCGAGTCCGCCCCCGAGGCCGGCGAACGCATTCTCGCTGATCGGGGTTCCGAGGGTGCGGTCGGGGAACGCCGTCGACAGGTTCTTTGTCGCACCGTTCGTGCCGCCCTTCAGGCGGTGAACGTCTTCGCCCAGCACGATAATTCGGTCGTCCTGACCCATCCGGTGTTCCATCACACCGGCGACCGCGTCGACGAACTTCACGTCTTTCCGCGGGCGGGTGTCGGCGGTCGGCTCGAGGGCGGTCAGCGCGTCCAGCTCGCTGCCGTCACCCCGTACGCCCACGTTGACAAACGCGGGGTCGGGCCACAGCTCGGGCCGGATGCGGCGGCGACCCTCCTTCTCGGGGTCGGCCTCCAGCAGCTCGGCGGTGGCCGCATCCATCGCCGCGAGCGCCTGCTGGCGCACCTGCTCGAGGCCGGCCTCATCAATGAGGCCGAGCTTCTGCATCTCGTCAGCGACCTTGATCAGCGGGTCGCGCTTCTTCCACTCCTCCTCTTCCTCCTTCGTGCGGTAGCCGAAGGCGCTGCCCGGGTACGGCCCGTTCTGGTGGAAGAAGCGGTAGACCTCGGCCTCGATGACGACGGGGCCGTTGCCGGCCCGCATGTGGGCGGCGGCCTCCTCCATCGCGAGGTGCACGGCGAGCGGGTCCATGCCGTCGACGCGCCACGAGGGGATACCGAAGCCCTGACCGCGCACCGACAGGCGGGTGTCGGCGACCGATTCTTCGATGTGGGTCGAGACTGCGTAGAGGTTGTTCTCGACGAAGAACGCGACCGGCAGCTTCCAGGCCGCAGCGAGGTTCATCGATTCGAGCACCGAGCCGATCTGGGCGGCGCCGTCGCCGAAGTAGTTGATGGTGAGGTCGTCGGTGCCCGAGCGCTTCTGCGCCCACGCGTTGCCGGTCGCCATGGGCGCGCCGCCGCCGACGATGGCGTTCGTGCCGAGGGCGCCGGCCTCGAACCACTGCAGGTGCATCGAGCCGCCGCGTCCGCGGCAGTAGCCCTGGGCAAGCCCGAGAATCTCGGCGAGGGTCTTCTGCAGAACCTCCTGGATGCGCGGGGTCACCAGCTCGGACGGGTTCAGCCCATCGGGCGCCACGTGCGTCAGCGCTTTGGCGAGGAACTGGTGGTGGCCACGGTGCGAGCCGTTGACGGCATCGGTCGTTCGGAGGCCCACGATCGAGCCGACCGCGCCACCCTCTTGTCCGATGGAGGAGTGGGCGGGGCCGTGCACGAGGCCTTCACCGGCGAGCTCGAGAACGCGCTCTTCGAAGGCCCGGATGAGGTGCAGCTGCCCGAGCATCGTCTGCAGCAGACCGGGGTCGGCCTTCTTCCAGTCGGCGGCAGTGGTCGACAACTCGACCCAGTCGATCCCGGTTTCCAAACGTCGTCGTTTCGGCATTGCCGCTCCTTCGGTGGCGCGTAGCGAGCATCGTGCGATGCGCGGTGAGGACACAGTACCCAGGATTGCATCCAATCTCAACCGTTTTTCGGCCAGAGGGTGGCCCTTAGCCCCGAAGTGTGGCTATATTGCATGCACTGGCAATGGTGACGGACACGGGAGGCACGATGACGACGGGAATCCCCGGACTGCGCGGAACCGACCACATCGGCTTCACCGTCCCGAACCTCGAGGAAGCGCACGACTTCTTCGTCAACGTCATCGGATGCGAGTACGTCTACTCGCTGGGGCCGTATGTGTCGGACACCGATTGGATGCAGACGAACCTCAACGTGCATCCCCGCACCACGATTCGTGAGCTGCGCTTCTACCGGTGCGGGATCGGAACCAACTTCGAAATCTTTGAGTACGACGCCGCGGACGGGCAGGCGCCGCAGCCCCGCAACAGCGATATCGGCGGGCACCACCTCGCCTTCTACGTCGACGACTTCGACGCCGCGCTTGACTACCTGCGCGGGCACGGGGTGCGCATCCTCGGCGAGCCGACCTGGAGCAAGAACGCCAGCGAGGGACAGCGCTGGGTGTACTTCCTGAGCCCCTGGGGCATGCAGTTCGAGCTCGTGAGCTTCCCGCAGGGGAAGGCCTATGAAAAGACGTCACCCGTGCTCCTCTGGGACACCAGGGAGCCGGGCCGATGAGCGATGCCGCCCGAATCACCACACCACAACCGCGCGACGGCAACACGAGCGCGCGCGTCGCCGACGCGATCCGCGAGGCGATTCTCGACGGCACCTACCCTCCCGGCGCTCGCCTGCGCCAGGAGGAGATAGCGGCTCGTTTCGGAGCGAGCCGGGTGCCCGTGCGGGAAGCGTTGAAGATTCTGGAGGCTGACGGACTCGTCACCCTCGTCGCCAACACGGGCGCCTGGGTCTCGCGCATGACGCTCGCCGAGTGCGAGGAGGTGTACCAGACGCGCGAACGCGTCGAACCCCTGCTGCTGCGCATGTCTGCGCCGCGGCTCACCAGCGCCGATATCGATCGGCTCGAGGAGCTTGCCACGCGCATGGCAGAGACGGATGACGTCGAGGAGTTCCTCCGGCTCGACCGAGAGTTTCACGCCGGCACCTACTCCGGCGCCGACACGCTCGTGCTCGGTGATCTCGTTACCCGACTGTGGGGCGCGACGCAGCCGTACCGCCGCGCCTACACCCTGCTCATCGATTCACACCGGCAACGCATTGTGCACGACGAGCACCACATGATCGTCACCGCCCTTCGCGAGAACGACCTCGAGAGTGCCGAACGCACCGTCGAGAGCCACATCCGGCGTACCCGCCGGCTCCTCGCCGACCACCCCGAGATTTTCACCGAGGCCGCGCCCGCGGCCGACTAGGAGGCTTCCCCATGGCGATCGCCGTGACCAACCCGACCACCGGAATCACCGAGCGCGAGTTCACTGCGCATGACGCGACCGAGGTGGAGCGCCGCCTGGGGCTCGCCGCGGCCGCTGCCCGCGTGCTGCGTCGCGAAACGTACGCCCAGCGCGCCGAATGGATGCGCGCATCCGCCGATCTGCTCGAGGCGGAGGCCGAGGAGGTCGCCGTCATGATCACGCGCGAGATGGGCAAGCCCATCGCGCAGTCGCGCGCCGAGGCGCTCAAGTGCGTGAAGAACATGCGCTTCTACGCCGACAACGCCGAAACCTTTCTCGCCGACGAGCCGCTCGACGACCCCAGCGTGGTGGGCGCGAGCGCCGCGTGGGCCCGCTACGAGCCGCTCGGCGTGGTGCTCGCCGTTATGCCGTGGAATTACCCGCTGTGGCAGGTCATCCGCTTCGCCGCCCCCGCCCTCATGGCGGGCAACGCGGGTGTGCTGAAGCACGCGTCGAACGTG
Source organism: Microcella sp. (assembly GCF_046293215.1). Lineage (GTDB taxonomy): Bacteria > Actinomycetota > Actinomycetes > Actinomycetales > Microbacteriaceae > Microcella. Next base: position 35,855 of record NZ_JBKBPI010000012.1, read on the forward strand.
CCCGAGTCGGCGCTGTACCTCGACACGCTCTTCACGCGCGGCGGGTTCCCGGAGGGGTCGTTCACGACGCTTCTCATCGGGGCCGGCGCGGTGGACGCCATCATCGACGACCGTCGCATCGCCGCCGTGACGCTCACGGGCTCGGAACCCGCGGGTCGCGCGGTCGGCGCCCGCGCGGGCGGCCAGGTGAAGAAGGCCGTACTCGAGCTCGGCGGATCCGACCCGTTCATCGTCCTGCCGTCGGCCGACCTGGATGCTGCTGTCGCCACCGCGGTCACCGCCCGGATCAATAACAACGGCCAGTCATGCATCGCCGGAAAACGCTTCATCGTGCACACGGACGTCTACGACGTGTTCGCCGAGAAATTCACCGCGGCCATGGCGGCGCTCACCGTTGGCGACCCCATGGATGAGAACGTGCAGGTGGGCCCGCTCGCGAACCGGAGCGGACGTGACGAGCTGGCCGAGCTGGTCGATGATGCCGTCGCCCAGGGTGCGACCGTGCTGACCGGCGGGTCGGTACCCGGGGGCGCCGGCTGGTTCTACCCGCCGACCGTGGTCGCCGACCTGCCCGACAGCGCCCGCCTCGTCATGGAGGAAGCGTTTGGACCGGTGGCGACCCTGTATCGCGCCGCCGACATCGACGACGCCATCCGCATCGCCAACCAGACGACGTTCGGACTGAGCTCGGCGGCATGGACGACGGACGCTGACGAACAGGACTACCTGATGCGCGAACTCGACGCCGGCGCCGTCTTCATCAACGGCATGACGATCTCGTACCCCGAGCTACCGTTCGGCGGCATCAAAGACTCGGGCTTCGGGCGCGAGCTGGCCGCCGCGGGAATCCGCGAGTTCTGCAACCTCAAGACGGTGTGGAAGGGCTGATCCGAGCCCTCACCCGCCGCGCGCTGTGGCTCGGCGAACTACCGCTGCTGGTGTAGGTGGTTCGCCGAGCCGACGCTCGAGAACGCTTCGCGCATCTCGTCGTCGACCCGATCGAGAACGAACCAAATTGCGTGCACTTCCTCGTCTGAGCTGTTCCAGAACCGGTGCGGAATCGACGAGTCGAACGAAATAGAGTCGCCCACCTCCAAAACCGCGGTGCCGAAGCCGACCTGCACGTTGAGCCGACCGCGGATGATGACCCCGTACTCGCGACCGTCGTGCCGCACGTAGTCGGCAGGAGGCTCGGCACCGGGCGCCGGGGCGTAAATGACGTCGATGAACTCGGCGTGCGACTCAGGCTTCGCGGTCAGGCGCTCCCACCGTGGGCCGGAGCTGAGGCTGATTGTCGGGCGATCAGCGTGCCGGAGCACGATGCCCGCCTCTTCCAGGGACGTGTCTTTCGAGCGCACGACCACGGCGTCGTCTTCGGGAAACGGCGGCGCGGCTCCCTCGTCAGGAGTCTCCTCGAACAGGCTGTCCATGGAGATGCCGAGCTCGCTGACGACCGTGTAGAGCGCCCGGACACTGAACGAGGCGAGTCCGCGTTCAACCTGAGAAACGTGGCTGGCGGAGACGTCAACACGGCGCGAGAGCTCACGCACGCTCATTCCGCGGGCCTCGCGAGCAAGGCGAATGCGCTCGCCGACGATCGCCCACTCGTTCTCAGTCTCCGTCATCGCCAGCTTCCTCGCTTTCGTGCGTCAGGTGCCAGTGTATGCCGGACGCTCCCCCGTACTGCTCCACAGAACACAGGGCGGCGCCGCGCCGGACCGGCGCGGGACCAGCCGAGGCCGCGTCACCGAGGGCTTTTTCACCCTACTGTTCACCTTATGTGTACACAAGCACGGCAAAGGGTGCGCGCAAACCGTTGCCTGTCGGCAATTGCCGGCTCTTGACGCCCCCGCATGGGGCAAGTGTATGGTGTGGGATAACACCGACACGGTCGTCGGGATGCTGAAGCACACAGTGCCGGCCTCCTCCACGGCCGCCGACCACTGACTCAGCAAAGGGGAATCGCTCCCATGGACACCACTCGTCTCGCCGGCAAGAACGTTCTCATCACCGGCGCCGCCCAGGGCATGGGCGCAGCCGTCGGCAAGTACTACGCCGCCCAGGGCGCCAAGGTCTGCCTCGGTGACGTGAATCTCGAGGGCGCGCAGAACGTTGCCCAGGAGATCATCGACGCGGGCGGCGTCGCCACGGCCGTTGCCCTCGACGTGACGAAGCGCGAGTCGGCTGCCGCAGCGGTTGCGCACACGGTGGCCGAATTCGGCAGCATCAATGTGCTGCTCAACAACGCGGGCATCAACAAGCCGCTGTTCTTCCTCGACATCACCGAGGAGAACTGGCAACGCATCATGGACGTCAACGCCTGGGGAACCCTCGTGTGCATGCAGGAGGCGGCGAAGCAGATGGTCAAGCAGGGCAAGCAGGACTACCCGTACAAGATCATCAACGTCGGCTCGATTCTCTCGCGCGACGCCTTCGACGACGTCGTGCCATACGCCGCCTCGAAGCACGCGGTATTGGCATTCATCAAGGGCGGGGCCAAGGCGCTCATCGAGCACAACATCACCGTGAACGGCTACGGACCCGGCGTTGTGCGCACCGAGCTCTGGGAACAGCTCGACAAGGACCTCGTCGCGATCGGCAAGTTCGAGAAGCCCGGACAGTCGATGGACTCGCTCGCCGAGAACATGATTCTCATGAAGCGCTACTCGTATCCGGAAGACGTGGTGGGGACCGCGGCGTTCCTGGCAAGCCCCGAGAGCGACTACATGACGGGACAGCTGCTGATGATCGACGGTGGCATGGTGATGCAGTAACCACCCCCGGTGTACACACGGGGGGCCTCCCGAGGCCCCCCGTGTTCTGTTTTAGATAACATTTTCGCCCCAAGCCTGGTGCTTTCGTTCTGTGTGTGTTTACACTCGACGAGCGGCACCACCGCGTCAGCACCCAATGGAGAGTGATGAACACGACACCCGCTGAGGATCAGCACCCCGCGCTCCGCGCGCAGGGAATCTCGAAGCGCTTCGGCGGCGCGGTAGCGCTGAACGACGTCGACCTCACCGTGCAGCCCGGTGAGATTCACGCCGTCGTCGGAGAGAACGGCGCCGGCAAGTCAACGCTCATGCGCATCCTGGCCGGCATCATCACGCCGGACACCGGAAGCGTCGCCGTGGGCGGCGAGCCCGTCGATCCCGGCCCACGCGCCGCCATCGACGCGGGCATCGCCCTCGTGCATCAGGAGCTCAGCCTGGTGCCCGAGATGACGGTTGCCGAGAACATCCTGCTCGGCGCCCCTCCCACCACCGCCGGCTTCACCCGCAGGCGGGAACTCAAGAAGATCGCGGCCGACGCCCTCGACGAGATCGGCGTCTCGGTCGACCTCGACGAACCGATCGCGCGCCTGTCCGTATCGCTTCGCCAGTTCGTCGAGATCGCGCGCGCTGTTGCCCGGAAGCCCCGCGTGCTCATCCTCGACGAGCCGACGGCGACCCTGACCCCGGCGGAAACCGACTACCTCCTCACCATGCTCGAGCGCCTGGCCGCCTCGGGCATGGCGATCATCTACATCTCTCACCGCATCCCCGAGGTCTTCCGCATCTGCACCGCCGTGACGATCCTCCGCGACGGAGAACTCGTGGCACGCACGCGCATCGCCGAGACCACCCCCAGCGCGATCATCGACGCGATGGTGGGCCGCGAGCTGAAGCTCGATCTGCAGGTGCGTCGCGAGGCAAACCCGGGTGAGGTCGTTCTGTCGGCGCGCGGAATCCGCGCCCCCGGCGTCGACAACGTCGATCTGGATGTTCGTGCGGGCGAAATCGTCGGGCTCGGTGGCCTCGTCGGCGCCGGACGCACCGAACTGGTGCGGGCCATTATCGGCGCCGATCCGCGCAGTGCCGGGTACGTCACCGTCACGGTGGGCGGCACCACCACCTCCATCGGCAGCTACGGCTCCGCCGTGCGGGCCGGCATCGGCTACGTGCCGGAAGAGCGCCGGGTTGACGGACTCGCCCTGACCATGAGCGTCGCCGACAACATCGCGCTGCCGAACCGCGCAACCCTGTCGCGAGGCTCGGTGCTGAGCGGGCGCGCCATGTCGAAATTCGCCACCCGCCTCGCCGATGTTGTCGGCCTGCGGCCGCCGCAGATCAATCGCGAAGTTGGTCAGTATTCGGGCGGCAACCAGCAGAAGGTGGTCATCGCCAAGTGGCTGGGGCGCGAGCCCGACGTCATCGTGCTCGACGAGCCGACACGCGGTGTCGATGTGGGGGCGAAAGCCGAGATCCACCGTCTCGTGCGTGAGCTCGCCGACAACGGCACCGCCGTGCTCGTCGTCAGCTCCGACCTTCCCGAACTGCTCGAACTGTCCGACGTGATCCACGTGGTCCGCGACGGCCGGATCACCGGAACTCTCAACGGCGCCGACGCCACCGAGAAGGCCGTCATGTCCCTCGCCTCCGGCGAAACCCTGGTGGAGTCCTGATGTCCAAAGAAACACTGACCGAATCCATCGCCGTCGGGAAGACCCCACCGGCGGCTGGCCTCGAGAGCCGGCGGGCGAGCATCCTGAACTGGTTCGCCGAGCGCGGCGTGATCGTCTTCACGGTCGTTCTGATTCTCGCGGCCGTGCTGTTCGTCGACGGCTTTGCCACGCTGCCGAACCTCACCGACGTGTTCTATCGCGCGGCGCCGATCGGCATCGTCGCCGTCGGCATGACCTTCGTCGTGATCAGCGCCAACTACCTCGATCTGTCGGTGGTCGCCCAAGTCGCGACGGCCGCGGTGATCATGATCGCGGTGAGCAACGAGTTCGGCCTCGTCGCGGCCTTTGCCGTCGCCAGCCTCGTTGCGCTCATCTACGGCGTGGTCAACGGACTTGCCGTCGGATTCTTCAAGGCCAACGCGGTCATCGTGACGCTGTCGACGACGTTCATCGGGCTGGGCATCCTGCGCTGGCTCTCCGGCGGCAGCATCTTCTTCGGCCCCGAAGACGGTCCGATCCGCGCGTTCGGCCAGGCCCGCCTCGGTCCCATCCCCCTGTCGGCGCTGTTGCTGCTCGTTGTGACCGCCGTGCTCTGGTTCGTGCTGACCCGCACCACGTTCGGGTTCGCGGTGCGTGCCTACGGATCGAACAAGGCCTCGACGCGGCTGGCGGGGGTCAACACCACCGCCGTGGTCGTGGGCGCGTTCGTCATCACGGCGCTGGCCGCCATGATCGCCGGCTTCGCCCTCGCCGCCTTCTCGAACACCGCGGTGTCGTCGATGTCGAACGGCTACGAGTTCCGGGCGCTGGCCGCCATCATCATCGGCGGCACGAGCGTGTTCGGCGGACGCGGAAGCGTTCTGCGCACCCTCCTCGGCGTCGTCTTCGTGAGCGTGCTCACGAACATCCTGGTTCTTTCCGGTATCGGATTCGGCTTCCAGCAGATGGCGATCGGAGCGCTGATCGTTCTCGCCGTCTCGGTGGATGCTCTCGCGCGAAGGGCGGCGAAGAAGTGACCCAGCACGACACCCCTGTGAAGCAGACGATGCAACTGGGCCAGGCCCACGGATCGTTCCTCGACCGTGTGCGCGTGACGATCGCGCGACGCACGGAGGGCCGCGGCCTTGCCCTGCTCGCCCTGGTCGTCGTCGTGACGGCACTCCTCGAACCGGTCGTGTTCTCGTCGTACCAGGTGACCCTCGGTCGCGTCGCGCTCATCGGACTCGTCGCGCTCGGGCTCACCGCCGTGATCCTCATGGGCGAGCTCGACCTGAGCGTCGCGAGCACGCTCGCGGTGTCGGGCGTCGTCATGGCGAGCATTCCCGACATCGGGCTGGGCATTGTGGCGGCACTTCTCACCGGACTCGTGATCGGTGCGATCAATGCCTTCTTCGTGGTGATCGTGGGCATCAACTCCTTCATTGCCACACTCGGGATGCTGTTTGCCCTTCGCGGTCTCGCCTTCGTCCTGTCGGATGAAAAGCCCGTGCGGCTGACGAATATTGACGCGGGCATTGCGTTCGGTGCGCCCCTCGTCGGGCCCATCACGCCGCGCATCCTGCTGTTCATCGCCGCGTTCGTGGCGCTGCAAATCTTCCTGACGCGCATGAAGGCCGGTCGCGAGTTCTATGCCGTCGGCGGAAACCGCCAGGCGGCCGTCGACGCCGGTATCCCCGTGCGCCGCCGCATCCTGACGGGCTTCCTCATCTCAGGTTTCGTCGCGTCGCTGGCGGGCGTGATCAACACGCTCGAACGCACGGCAGCCGATCCTACGGCGGGCTCCACCGTGCTGCTCGCGAGCTTCGCCGCCGCGATCATCGGAGGTGTCGTCCTGAACGGCGGCCGCGGATCGGTGCTCGGCACCCTGATCGGCGCGTTCTCGCTGGGCATCCTGCAGGTGGCGCTCACCCTCTCGGGAGTCCAGGTCGACATCCAGGACATCTTCATCGGCGTGATTCTGCTACTCGCAGTGATCACTGACCCCGCAAATCTTCGCGCAGCTCTGGCCGGCGTTCGTTCGTCGCTTCGGGGCCGCGAGAAGGCTCAGTCAACGGGCTGAGTTGTACCCCCCACCCCTAGTCGGCCACTCCGGCCGCCCCCAATAGATACGGAAAGAGGCAAACCATGCGAACCTCTCGCATCACGCTCTCCGCCATCGGCATCGCCGCCGCTGCGGGGCTCGTGCTCTCCGGCTGTGCCAACGGTGACACAAACGGTGCCGCGCCCGAGCCCGGTGGCGACACCGGCAACGGCGGTCAGGAGACCTTCGAGGTCTACGCGCTGCTTCCGCAGGGCACCGACCAGCCGTACGGTACGACCTACCTTCCCCCGATGCAGGCTGCCGCCGACGAACTCGGCATCAATCTGACCATCACCAACTCTCAGTACGACGCCGACCGCCAGGCCAGCGAGTGCGAGGTGGCCGTCGCCGCCCAGCCCGACCTCATCATCCTGTGGCCGGCCGTCGGTGACACGATCCGTCCCTGCCTCACCGCCGCTCAGGCAGCTGGCATTCCGGTCACCGTCACGAACTCTGACGTGAACCCGGAAGACAAGGACCTCATCCAGGCCTACTCGGGCCCCGACACCTACGGTCAGGGCGTCTCGTCGGCCGAGATCATGTGTGACCTCGCCGCAGGCGAGGAGATTGGCATCCTCGTCGTGAACGGCCTCACCGGCAACTCGACGGCGATCAACCGCAACGCCGGCTTCGTCGACACGATCGAGGCGAACTGCCCGAACGTCACGATCCTCGCCGAGCAGCCCGGTAACTGGAACAAGGACGACTCGCAGATTGCCGTCTCTGAGATGCTCACGGCGGTCGGCCCGGAGAACGTCGGTGGCATCTACGCCGCGGACGACACGATGGTGGCTGGCGCGATCGATGCCCTGAAGGCCCGCGGCATCGACCCGAAGGATCTCATCATCACCTCGATCGGCAACACCTTCCTCGGGAACCCGCTCGTGGTGTCGGGTGAGCTCGACGGCACCGTGTTCCAGTCGTCGTCGTGGGATGGCGAGAACGCCATCCGCCTGGCCTATGCCGTCTTGACCGGAGCGCCGTTCGAGGCGGAGCTGTTCATGCCGAGCGTCAAGGTCACCGCAGAAAACGCCTCCGACCCGTCGGTCGCACCGGAGTGGTGATCGGCACCCACCGCTGATCCACCCCTATTGACCGCGAGGGTGGGCGCCGCCAATGCGCCCACCCTCGCGCCCACCGACGAGCATGCCAGCACGAGCGTGCCCACACCAGGAGTTTTGACCATGCCTTCCCTCACCGCAGAGCGTGCACACGCCGACGCCGCCACCGACTTCGACACGCGCATGATTCCCGCCCACGGGCACATGAGCGTCGACTACGAGCAGCGCGTGGACTTTGCCCGTCTGCGCGAATACCGCCTCGCGCGTGCCATGGAGGCCCTGAGCGCGACCGAGTGTGGCGCATTCCTCCTCTTCGACTTCTACAACATCCGGTACACGACTCAAACCTGGATCGGTGGCGCCCTCGGCGACAAGATGTCGCGCTACGCGCTGCTCGCCCGCGACGGCAAGCCGCACCTCTGGGACTTCGGCTCGGCCGCCAAGCACCACCGCCTGTTTTCCCCGTGGTTGCACGAGGGTCACAGTCACGCCGGCATGCTGGGCCTGCGCGGCGCGATTCATCCCGAGGTCGGGCTGATGAAGGAGGCCGTCACCGTCATCAAGGGCCTGCTACACGACGCGGGCCTCGCCGGCATGCCGGTGGGCGTCGACATCGTCGAGCCGGCCTTCTTGTTCGAGATGCAGCGCCAGGGGCTCGAGGTCGTTGACATTCAGCAGAACATGCTCGATGCACGCTCGATCAAGAACGTCGACGAGATCATGCTCTTGAGCCAGGCGGCCGCGATGGTCGACGGCGTCTATCAGGACATCACCGACGCGCTGAAGCCTGGCGTTCGTGAGAACGACATTGTGGCGCTCGCGGCGAAGAAGCTCTACGAGCTGGGCAGCGAACAGGTTGAGGCCATCAACGCCGTCTCGGGCGAGCGCTGCAACCCGCACCCCCACAACTTCACCGACCGACTGATCCGACCGGGTGACCAGGCCTTCTTTGACATCATCCACTCGTACAACGGGTACCGCACCTGCTACTACCGCACGTTCTCGGTCGGCAGCTCGACCCCCGCGCAACACGATGCGTACAAGCGCGCTCGCGAGTGGATGGACGCGGCGATCGATACCGTGCGCGACGGCGTCGGCACCGATCAGGTCGCGAAGCTCTGGCCGAAGGCGACCGACATTGGTATCGCCAATGAGATGGAGGCGTTCGGGCTGCAGTTCGGCCACGGCCTCGGCCTCGGCCTGCACGAGCGCCCGATTATTTCGCGCCTGAACTCGCTGACGAATCCCGTCGAAATCAAGGCGGGAATGGTGTTTGCGCTGGAGACCTACTGCCCCGCGGAGGACGGCATCTCAGCCGCGCGCATCGAGGAGGAGGTCGTCATCACGAAGACCGGGGCCCAGGTGCTCACGAAGTTCCCGGCACAGGATCTGTTCGTCGCGAACCCGTACTGACGCGCCCCCCTTCGTTCAGTATCATTGAACAACTGACACGAAGGGTGAACAATGTCGATCACGCTCGGATTTTTGGGGCTCGGCAACATGGGCCAGGCAATCGCTGGCCGGCTCGTTGGGGCCGGCTACGACGTCGTCGTCTGGAACAGGAGCGCGGGAGCCGCAGACGAGCTCGTCGCCGCCGGCGCGCGGCTGGCAGCGGATGCTCGTGAGGCGCTCGCGGCGCCCGTCTCGTTCTCGATGCTGGCCGACGACGCGGCGGCGGAAGCCGTGCTGTCGGAAGCGAACCTGGCCGGCGACGGTGAGGGGCGCATCCACGTGAACATGGCGTCGATTAGCGCGGCGGCGGCCGACCGCATCCAGGCGGTCGCCGAGGCCGCAGGCGTTGGCTATGTCTCGTGCCCCGTGCTCGGTCGCCCGAACGTCGCCGCGGAAGGCAAGCTCAACCTGCTCGTCGCGGGTGCCCCCGAACTGTGCGACGCGGTCGCCCCCTACCTCGAGCACTGCGGCGTCAAGCAGTGGCGGTTCGGCGACACTCCGCGACAGGCGAACGCCGTCAAGGTCGCCATGAACTTCACGATCCTGCACGCGCTACAGGCGATGGCCGAGTCGATCACCCTCGTTGAGGCTCACGGCGTCGACGCCAGCGACTTCATCGAGTTGATGTCGAACAGCCTGTTCGCGGGGCCCGTCTACGCCGGATACGGATCGATGATCGCCGAGCGGCGCTACAGCCCCCCTGGTTTCCGCATGCCGCTCGGCCTCAAAGACCTCGGGCTCGCGGAAGAGCTCGCCGCAGAACAAGACGTCGAGTTGCCCACCGCGCCGATTCTGCGCGATCGGTTCGAGCGAGCGCTGGCCGATTCCGAGCTCGCCGACCTCGACTGGTCGGCAGTCGCCGAGGTAACGCGGCGGCGCTAGGAGCGTTCGGCGCGCATCCCGCGCATCACCTGCAACACGTCGACCGCTGACGCCGGCGCCTTCGCGACGTCGGCGGTCTCGGCGGCGTGACCGTGATCGTGGTCGAGCTCGTCGAGTGATTCGATCGTGATGTCTTTGCGGGCGATCACGAACCAGATTCCGCGGGCCGGAACATCCCCCTCGTTGACGTACATGTGGGGCTTGATCGCGTCGAAGCAGAACGAGTCACCCGGCTCAAGTTCGTAGCGGTCGAACTCGATGCGTAGGGTGAGCTTGCCCTCGAGCAGTACGCCGTACTCGGTCGCCGCGTGGCGCATCATCTTGCCCTCGACCGACGACGACCCCTGCGGCTCGTACGTCACGATGAGCGGGTCGGCGATGGCCGACTCGCCGACCGACAGTCGCTCCCACGTCACCCCGTTCTCCATCTCGATGACGGGGTTGTCTTCGCGCCGCTGCACGACGTTGTCGCTGCGTCGAGACGGGTCGCGGGGCTGGTCGTCGTCGGCCGAGCTCAGGCCGAGCGGCGCACTGGTCGCCGGCCCGTGGCCCATGAGGCTGTCAAGCGAAATGCCCAAGAAGTTCACGAGCGCGTACAGCGTCGACACCGACGGCTGCGTCTTGCCCGTCTCTACTTGCGAGAGCAGGCTGGCAGACACGCCTACGGCGCTCGCCACCGCCCGCAAGCTGAGCTTGCGCGCCTCACGAACCTTGCGTAGTTCTGATCCCAGGTCGAACTGCACCGTTGCACCTCTCCCCGCTTCGCCGCAACTACCGGCGTCTCTGTGGTGAGCAGTCCGAGTGAACGCTCATCGTGCATCCATGCTAACTGTCATTCCGTGCATCCACGGACCTGTTAGCGTCCACCACGGCCGTCGACCGTGTTCAGGTGCGACTGGCTGTCGCGCAGCGTCGACAGCTCACCACCGACCGAGTAGTAGCGCTTGCCCGCAACGAGCAGCTCCTCGGCGGGGAACTTCGTGATGACCTCGCAGCCGTCCTTCGTGACGACGACCTCTTCCTCGATACGCGCGGCGCCCCAGCCGTCGGCGGCAGGCCAGTACGTCTCGAGGGCGAACACCATTCCCTCTTCGAGAACTTCGGGGTGGTCGAAGGAGGTGAGGCGCGAGAAGATCGGCTTCTCCCAGATCGACAGGCCAACGCCGTGCCCGTATTGCAGGGCGAACGCTGCCTCTTCGTTCGGGAATCCGAACTCTTCGGCCTTCGGCCACACCGCAACGACATCGGCGGTCGTGGCGCCCGGCTTCACGAGTGCGATGGCGCGGTCCATGTACTCGCGGGCCCGCGTGTAGGCATCCTTCTGCGCCTGGCTTGCCGAGCCGACCGCGAAGGTGCGGTAGTAGCAGGTGCGGTAGCCGTTGTAGCTGTGCAGGATGTCGAAGAACGCCGGGTCACCGGGGCGGATGAGGCGGTCGCTGAACACGTGCGGGTGCGGCGAGCAGCGCTCGCCCGAGATCGCGTTCACGCCCTCCACGTACTCGGAGCCGAGGTCGTACAGCGTCTTGGCAACAAGCCCGACGGTCTCGTTCTCGCGAACGCCCGGCCGAAGGAACTCGTACAGGTTCTCGTACGCGGCGTCGACCATCGACGCGGCCTGCGTGAGGAGGCGAATCTCGTCGCCCGTCTTGATGCGTCGAGCCTCCATGAACACCTGCTGACCATCGACCACCGTGATGCCCGCGCGCTGCAGCGCGAACAGGATCGGCAGCTCGATGACGTCAACGCCCAGGGGCTCGTTTTGCAGGCCGAACTTCTCGAGTTCGCGCTTAATCTTCGCGGCGACCTCGTCGGCAATGCCGGCATCCGGCGGGAAGGCGCCGCGCAGCGTCGAGATTCCGGCGCGCGACCCCGATTCGAGGCGGGGTCGGGTGGCGCCGTGGTGAGGAGCGTGCGGGTCGGCGTCGGCCTCCGAGTGGGTGTGGTCGAGCCACGGGTTGTACAGCGAGTGGTGCTTGGCCGCCGATCCGAAGTCCCACACGATGGGGTCGGTCTTGCGAGTGATCAGCGCGAAGCGGATCAGCTTGTCCATCGCCCAGGTGCCGATGTGCGTCGCCGACATATACCGGATGTTCGAGAAGTCGAACGCCAGCAGCGCGCCCACATCGGACTTATCGAGCTGCGCCTTCAGCCGGAGCAGACGGTCGGTGCGCAGGCGGTCGAAGTCAACGCGCGCCTCCCAGTCAACGGCGTTCATGCCCGTGGTGCCGGTGCTCTTCATCGAGTCCTCCAGATCGGTGCGCGTGGCGCGGTGTCGCAAGTACGTCATGTTTACCACAGATAAACACCGTCCAGCCAGGACTGTCAATCACCCCACAGGAATCGGCCCTGCGAACATTTTTTTCGCCAGGGCTTCACTCTCGGTACACGCAGATGTATAGTCACGCTGAATAGCACCACCCGGCTGATCACTGTCGATCACCGGTACCCACGATTTCAAGGGAGAAATCAGATGAGGCGTTCACCCATCGCACGCCGCGGGCGCTTGTCGCTTGTGGCACTCGCCGCCGCGGCGGCTCTCACCCTCGGTGCCTGTGCCAGCGACGCTGGCGAAACCCCGGCCCCGAGCGATGACAACACCGCAGCACCCGCACCCACGGAAGAGACCCTGCAGGTCGCCTTCATCTCCTTCGCCGTCGCGAACACCTACGACGAGCCCATGCTCGCCGAGGTTCAGCGCGTGGCCGCCGAGAACAACATCGAGATCACCGTCTTCGACGGCAACCTCGACCCGAACCTCCAGGTGACCCTGATCCAGGACGTCATCGCCTCGGGTCAGTACGACGGGATGATCGTTCAGCCCATCTTCGGACCGGCGCTCGTCGACATCGTCAGCCAGGCGATCGACGCCGGCATCACCGTCGTCAACGTCGACCAGATCCTCGGTGACGACTTCACCACCGGAGCGACCCAGCTGGACGGCCTCGCCGCGAACGTCGTGTTCGTTCCGTCGGAGATCGGCACGAAGTTCGGTCAGCAAGCCGTCGAGGCCTGCGCCTCGAAGAACCTCGACCCGTGTGACGTGGCGTTCCTGCACGACGTGAAGGCCTCGGCCATCGGCGTCGCTCTGTGGGAGGCGTTCAACGAGGTCACCGCCGGCACGCCCGTGCGGGTTGTCGCGGAGGGTGAGACCTTCTACAACCCCGCCGCCGCCCAGGGTGCCGTCGCCGACATCCTCTCGGCGAACCCGGACATCGACCTCATCGCGACCTCCGACCAGGGCCTGCAGGGTGCAGTGCTCGCCATCGAGGCCGCGGGACGCTCGCTCAGCGACTTCCTGATGATCGGCTACGGCGGATCGGCGTGGGGCAAGGAGCGCGTGGCCGAGGGCGTCGTGTTCTCGAACGTGGTGCAGGCACCGGCCACCGAGGGACGCCTCGCCATGGAGGCCATGGTCGACGCCCTGCGCAACGGCGTGAACCGCGGCGACATCGACCCGTTCGCGGACTTCCCGAACAACGGCGTCATGACCCGCGACACCGCCGACCAGTTCACGGGCGAGTGGGCCGGATAATCCATGCCTGACACGGCAACCGCTGGCACCCCGCAGCTCCTCATCGAGCTGCGGGGTGTCGGCAAGTCCTTCGGCGGCACCCCCGTGCTGCGCGATATCGACCTGACCCTCGAGCCGGGAAGCGTGCACGCGCTCGTCGGCGAGAACGGCGCCGGGAAGTCGACCCTCTCGAAGATCATCTCGGGGGTGTACACGGCCGACACCGGGCAGCTTCTCATCGACGGGAAGCCCGCCCACTTCTCGACGCCCCGCGAGGCACTCGACCGCGGTATCGCCACCATCGCCCAAGAGCTGGCCCTCGTGCCGGAGCTCACCGTCGCCGAGAACGTCTTCCTCGGGCGGGAGCCGCGCACCGCGGGCTGGATCGACCGCAAGCAACTGCGCGCCGAGTTCGTGGCCGTAGCCGAACGGACCGGCTTCGACCTCGACCCCGACGCCGTCGTGGGCGGCATGCGCACGGCCGACCAGCAGAAGGTCGAGATCCTGCGCGCGCTGGCCCGCGGCGCCTCGCTCATCATCATGGACGAGCCCACCGCCGCGCTGTCGAACCACGACGCCGAGCTGCTGCACGGCGTCGTGCGTCAGCTCGCCGACTCGGGCCACACCGTGCTGCTCATCTCGCACTTCCTCGCCGAGGTGCTCGACCTGGCTGACACCGTCACGATCCTGCGCGACGGCCAGCACATTCGCACCGCCCCCGCGGCGGACGAAACAGAGGCGAGCCTCATCGAGGGAATGCTCGGCCGCACCCTTGGCTCCGTCTTCCCCGAGAAGCCGACCGTCGATCCGGCCGCGCCCGAGGTGCTCCGCGTCACCGACCTCGTCGCACCCGGCGTCAACGGCGTCTCGCTCACGGTGCGTGCCGGCGAAATCGTCGGCCTCGCCGGACTGGTCGGAGCCGGTCGCAGCGAGATTGCGCACGCGATCTACGGGTCGACGCCCCGATCATCCGGGCTCGTCGAGATCGACGGGGTGAGCTGCCCGGCCGACGTTCCACGCACGCTTAAGAAGGGGATCTTCCTCATCGGCGAGTCGCGCAAAGAGCAGGGCCTCGTGCTGGGCCGTCCCATTCGCGACAACGTGACCCTGTCGAACATGGCGCAGGTCGCGCCGGGCGGCTGGGTGCGCACCGCGGACGAACGTCGCGCCTCGCGGGGGCTCCTCGAGCGGGTCACAGTGGCCGGCGACGACCGCCGCGCCGTCTCGGCCCTGTCGGGTGGCAACCAGCAGAAGGTGCTCTTCGGCCGCGCACTGCAGAAGGCCCGGCGACTGCTCATCGCCGACGAACCCACTCGGGGCGTCGACGTCGGCAGCCGGCGAGCAATCTACGAACTCATCGCACAGCAGGCCGAACAGGGCATCGGCGTGCTCGTCATCTCCTCCGACGTCGAGGAGGTGCTCGGCCTCGCGCATCGCGTGCTCGTCATTCGCGCTGGCCGCGTCGTCGCCGAACTGACCGGCGACGAGATGACCGAGGAAAACATCATCACGGCGGCATTTGCCGATCCGACCCCCGTAGGGAGCTGACCACCATGAGCATCGAAACCCCGGAAAAGACGGCGCCCGCCGCACCCCCGCCCGCCCCGCGCGGCCGGGTGACAAGCGGCGGCAATGCGGATGCTGTTCAGCGCTTCCTGAAGAACATCCCGTGGCGCTCGGTCGCGATCGTCGTGCCGTTCCTGCTCGTGTTCATCGCGCTGTCGATCGGAAGCCCCGCCTTCCTGTCGGCGCAGAACATCGGCAACGTGCTCGACCGTCAGGCCGGCATCCTCATCGTCGCGGCAGCGGCGACCCTCGTGCTCATCGCCGGCGGCATCGACCTCTCGGTCGGCGCCACCTACATGTTCACCGCCGTCATCTGCGGCACGATCATCGTGCGCGTGGGAGGCGAAACGGGAGCGGCGCTGGGAATCATTACGGGCATCCTGGCTGGCCTGATCGTGGGACTCATCAACGGAATCATCAGTACCTATCTGAAGGTGAATCCCCTGATCGCCACACTGGCGATGAGCTTCATCATCCTCGGTGCCACGAAGCTCGTGTCGCAGTTCGGCAAGGAGGGCGTCGGGCAGATCCGCGTTGACGTGCCGGAGTTCCGGTGGCTCGCGCTGCTGCGCCCGCTCGGCGTGACCCTGCCCACCTGGATCGCGGCCGTCGTGCTCATCATTCTCGGCATCGTGCTGTGGCGAACCACCTTCGGCCGCTACGTGTACGCCGCCGGTGGCAACGCCGAGGCGGCGCGACTGGCGGGTATCCGCGTCAACGTGGTGCGGATCGCCACCTTCGCGATTGCCGGCACCGCCGCGGGGCTCGCCGGGGTCATCGACCTCGCCCGCACCCCCTCGGTGCCCGAGAACGACGCGATCGCGACGACGCTCACCTTCACGGTGCTCGCCGGCATCGTCGTCGGTGGCACGTCGATCCTCGGAGGCGCGGGCGCCGTCTGGCGCACCGTGCTCGGCATCCTGTTCATCGCCATGCTCTACAACGGGTTCACGCTGCTGCGCATCGACCCGCTGTTCCAGGGCATCGCGCTGGGCGTGATCATCCTCGTGGCCGTCGGATTCGACGCCTGGTCGAGGACCCGCAGAAATTAGAGACCCCGGCCCCGCGGGTGGTGCGGGGCCGGACCGGGTTACGGGGTCGGCGCGGGTGGTGCGCCGGCCCCGTACGTGTGTGTGCGTGAGCGGGGCGGGGGATGCGCGACCCCGCCGCGACGGCGCGTCAGGGATGCGCCGCCCGCCGCCGAGACATGACAGGGATGCGCCAGCCCGCCGCCACGGCACAGGCCCCGGGGCCCACACCCGACACCACGGGCCCGAGACGCTCGACACCACAGAACCAGCGCTCGACGCCTCGGCAGCCGCCGCACAGGGCGCCGGGACGCGCGAAACGGCGGGTGGCCCGTCAGGACCACCCGCCGTCAGGATCGCGACTGCGTTACTGCCTACTTCTCCTCGTCGAGGTACATGTAGGGGTTCGCGATCGGCTCGTCCTCGGGCAGTGCGGGGTTCATCCACTCGGCCCAGGCCTCTTCGCCCAGCTCGCCGCGCACGTACTCGACCGAGGCCGCCACGCGGTCGGCGACCGGCTTCAGCGGCATGCCGATGCGCTCGCCCTGGTACTTGACGACCTTGCCGTCGACCACGACGGTGTGCACGTCGGCCGTGCCGGCCTGGTACACGACGTGGGCGTAGGGGTTGAGGATCGGCGTCATGGCCGGCGACTCGTCGTTCTTCAGCAGCACGAGGTCGGCCTTCTTGCCCACGGTGATCGAGCCGAGCTTGTCAGCCATACCGAGCGTGTGGGCGCCACCCATGGTGGCCTGCCAAACGGCGTCTTCCGCCTTCATGCGGTTGACGTTGACCGTCTCGCCCTTGTTGTGGGCCTCGAGGTGGTCGCGCGAGCGGAACGACGACAGCGTCGAGCGCATGGCCGAGAAGAAGTCGGCGCTCCACCACACGCTCGTGTCCATCGACAGCGACGCGGTGATGCCGTACTTCTTCGCGACCCACGCCGAGGGGTACCCCTGGCCGGCGCTCTGCTCACTCTCGGTGGCGATCGAGATCGTTCCGCCGGTGGCGGCGATCTTGTGGTAGCTGTCGGGGCCGAGCGACGAGGCGTGCACGTAGGTGATCTGGTCGGTCATGAACCCGTTGTCGTACATGTACTCGATGTTCGGGTCGCCGTTGACACCCCACACACCGGCGTGGGTGGTGACGCGCAGTCCGAGGTCGCGCGCCGCCTCGAAGGCCGCCTTCTCGTGGAAGTCGGGGCCGGAGTTGACGTCGAAGGCCACCTGCAGGCCCATCATGTCGTCGGCCTTGAAGTTCTTCACCCAGTTCTGGAAGCCGGGGTCGTTCATCCACTCCCACGGCGCACCGAGGTAGTTGCCGTACGCCAGCACGAAACGGCCGGGGATGCTCTTCAGCGCTTCGACGGCGGCGTCGGCGTAGTCGGGGGTGCGCAGCGCGTGCGACCAGTCGACCGTGGTGGTGACACCCTGGTCGACCGACTCGAGGGCGCTGAGCTGGTTGCCGGCCGCGATGTCTTCGGCGCGGAACACGTGGCCCCAGGTCAGGTAGTAGAAGACGAAGTACTGGCTGAGCGCCCAGTCGCCGCCGTAGCCGCGCAGGGCGGTCTGCCACATGTGGCGGTGGGTGTCGATCATGCCGGGCATGAGGATTCCGCCCTTGGCGTCGATCTCCAGCGTGCCAGCGGGTACCTCGAGGTTGTGTCCGACGCCAGCGATCGTGTCGTCCGTGATGAGTACGTCGGCGTTCTCGAGAACGCCTGCCGAGTCGACCGTAATCACCGTGGCGTTGCGGAAGACGACGGGTCGGCCGGGCGCGAAGTCGTCGGCGCGGGGTGCGACGGCATCGGTCATGAGTTCCTCCTCGTTGAGCAATTCAATAAAGGTGTACGACTGTGTACAGCCAGAGTGAAATACTAGCGCCGTCGGGGCAGATATATCCAGTCGCATCGACCATTCCCCGCCGAGAGGATGCCCAGAATGCGAAACACCCCCGATCACGACGGGATGCAGGCCTCGACCCCGCCCTCCGCCCCCGCGTCCGAGGCGGCTCGGTGGGGCCGCCGGGTCGCCGCGATGGCGGTCATTGCCGCCACGGGGGTTGCCGTCATCTACGTGCCTCAGCCGATTCAGCCCCTGGTCGCCGACGAGTTCGGTGTCGTCGGCGTCGCGGCGAGCGCCGCCACGATCGCCGTCCAGGCCGGCTACGCGCTCGGCATCGTGCTGCTCGTCTCTCTCGGCGACCGCTTCTCGGCGCGACGGCAGGTCACTGTGCAGCTCGGCATCACCGTCGCAGCGCTGGTGCTCGCCGCCGCCTCGCCGTCGTACGCCGTTTTCGTCGCCCTGTGCTTCGTCGCCGGCGCGACCGCAACGATCGGCCAGCTGCTGGTGGCCGCCGCCCTGAAGCTCGCCCCACCGGCGCGTCGGGCCCGGACCGCCGCCACGTTGCTCGGGTCGTTCATCGTCGGACTGTTCGTGGTGCGCACCGCGCTCGGGGGCATCGCGGCGGCGTTGGGCTGGCGCGGCGCGCTCGTCGTGATCGCGCTCGTCGTCATCGCGCTGGTCCCGGTGAGCCTCGCCACCTCTCCCCGCGAGAAGCCAGCCGCCCCGCCGCGCTACGCGACGATCCTGCGCACGATCCCGGCGGTGGCAGCCGCGTCGCCCACCCTGCGACTGCTGACGGCGGTTCACGCGCTGTGCTTCATGGCCTTCATCGCCCTGTGGTCGATGGCGACGCTCTACGCGGTCGACGAGCTCGGGGCGAGCGTCGGCCTCGCGGCGCTGCTCGGGCTGGCCGGCCTTGTCGGCGGAGTGCTGACGATCCTCGGCGCTCCCCTGCACGCGCGCGTGGGCGCTCCGCGCTCGCTCGCGGTGTGTGTCGGGGCCGTCGTGATCGGAACCGGCCTCATCGTCGCGGCACCGAGCATCCTGCCCCTGGCGGCCGCCGGCCTGCTTCTCGTGTCGGCCGGCATGTCGAGCGAGCAGGTGTCGACGCAGCCTCTCGCGCTCGCGTCTGTGGACCCCGCGCAGAACGGGCGGGCCAACACCGTCTTCATGGCGGCGGCGTTCTTCGGCGGCTCGGCGGCCACCGCCGCGGCGGCCCCGCTCTACCTGGTCGGCGGCTTCCGGGCGGTCGCGACGCTCGCGCTCATCGCCGCCTTAACGGCCGCATCCCTCGCCGTGGTGGCTCACAGACGAGGGATGCTGGGCTCGCGTCCCAGCCGAACGGTGCCGGGACCGCGAACGGCTAGGTGAGGCGCCAGCCGCGGTCGACGTACAGGCTCGTGCCCGAGACACCGCGGTTGTTCAGCAGGAACATCGTCGCGTCGACGATGTCTGCCGTGGTGGCGAGCTTGCCACCGGGAGTGCGCGACTCGTACGCCTCGAGCACGCCAGCCGGCTTGTCCGCCCAGAAGGGGGTGTCGCCGATGATGCCGGGGTGCAGCGCGTTGACACGCATGGGCGCGAGCTCAAGGGCCATCGAGTGCACGAGGCCCTCGACGCCGCCGTTGATCGTCGCCACGGTCGTCGAGCCCGGGTACGGGGCATCCTTCGCGCGGCCGCCGAAGAGCACGATGCCGGTGTCGACGGTCGGCTCGAGGCGGTCGAGCAGCGTGTGCACGACCTCCGTGTAGCCGACGAGCTTCAGGGTGACGAGGCGCCGAGCGCGGGCAATGTTGTACTCGCGCACGCTGTTCGCGTCGCGCTCGATGGCGGCGAGCACGAGACCGTGGATCTGGCCGCAGGGCTTCAGCGCCTCGGCAATCGTCTCGGGTTCGGAGATGTCGAGGGCGAGGCCGGTCGCGTTCTCGCCAATCGATGCGGCGATCTCGGCGGTGCGGTCAGCGTCGCGCCCCGTCAACAGCACGTTGTCGCCGCGGGCGACGACGGTCTTGGCGATCTCGAGGCCGATACCGGAGGTTCCTCCGATGACGGCGATGGTGCGGGTCATTGCTCCTCCTTGAGCTTGTCGGCCAGGTACTCCCAGTCACGAGAGAACCGATAGGCGTGCCGTGCGGGCATCTGCGGCGCCTGCGTTTCGAGCCAGCGCACTTCAGCGCCGACGGCCTCGAACGAGTGCACGCAGCCGACCCCGGCCCAGGCGATGTCGCCGGGCACGAGTCGGTAGTGGTCACCGTCGAAGGTGGCGTCGACCTCACCGTCGAGGATGAGGTACACCTCCTCGAGCGGGTGGTCGTGGGGGCCGGCCTTGCCGGTGGGCTCGTACTGCACCATGAACATCGAGCCGCTCGTGGCGCCGAGGTCGGAGTCGACCATCATCTTCAGGCTGATTCCGCTGTAGACAAGCAGGGCGGTGCGCATGCTCGCGGAGACGGCGAGCAGCTCTTGGGACTGCTTGCCCGGGTTCATGTGCTCGGTCGTGATGTTGCCGAAGGAGCGAGTGCGCGGGTCGCGAGCATCGACGGCAATGGGGTCGACGACGGGCAGGTCTGCGACGCGGTAGGTGTCGAAGCCGTACTTTTCGCGCGCCGGCGGGGTGAAGAGGTCGGCCCAGACGGCGTCGGTGTCCCCCACCGACCGCCAGGCGTGCGGTACGCCGATGGGCACGACGCCATAGTCGCCCGCGACGAGGTGCACGGTCGCCTCGGGGGTCGCGATGATGACCTCACCCTCGAGCACGTGGAACTGCTCTTCGAACGAGTGCACGTGGGTCGGAATCTGCCCACCAGGGGCCAGCTTCGACACCCCGAAATCGCTGTGCACGGCCCCGTCGGCGTAACCAACGCCGAGCCAGCGGGTGTACCCCGTCGAACCGGGGGCGATGGGGCCGGGATCGCGGTAATCCGCGTCAGCGGCCCGACGAACGACGTAGCGTGCGCTCATGGAGCTTCCTCACTCGATGGGCGACGCAGGACCGTCGCCATTGTTCAGCCGTGCTGAACACAGTGAACAGCCAGAGCGGCCACTTGTCAAGCGGAGGCGCGCCGCCTCGCCACCTCATACAGCGTGACGCTTGCCGCGATTCCGGCGTTCAGCGACTCTGTGGCCTCCGAGATCGGAATCGACACGATCGCGTCGCAGGTTTCGGCGACCAGGCGCGAGAGGCCCTTCCCCTCGCTGCCCACGACGATGACGAGTGGCTGGTCGGCCAACTCGAGCCCAGGCAGCGACACGTCGCCGTCCCCGTCGAGCCCCAGCACGAAGACACCCTGCTGCTTCAGCGCCTTGAGCGTCTGCGTCAGGTTGGCCGCCATCGCGACGGGCGTGCGGGCCGCGGCGCCCGCCGAGGTCTTCCAGGCCGATGCGGTCACGCCGACGCTGCGGCGCTGCGGCACAATCACGCCGTGGCCGCCGAAAGCAGCGGTCGAGCGAATGATCGCCCCCAGGTTGCGCGGGTCGGTGATGCCGTCGAGGGCCACGATCAGCGCGGGTCGACCACTGTCGGCGGCGCGCTCGAGGAGGTCGTCGGGGTGCGCATACTCGTACGGCGGCACGCTGAGCGCGATGCCCTGGTGCACCGAGTCACCGGTCATGCGGTCGATCTCGGGCCGGGTGACCTCGAGAATCGGCACGCCGCGCTTGGTGGCGAGGGCGAGCGCCTCCTTGACCCGGTCATCCATTTCGATGCGCACCGCGATCGTGAGCGCGGTCGCGGGGATGCGCGCGCGCAGCGCCTCGAGGACGGAGTTGCGGCCCGAGACCACCTCGGTGTCGCCGCTCTTCTTCGCCGAGCGGGGACCGCCGCTCGTGCTCGTCGCGGCGTTCGGCTTGCGCCCGCCCGTGCGCGACTTCGCGGCCTCGAGCCGCTCTTTGGCGGCCTTGCGCTTGCCGGCCGGGTGCCAGCTGCGGTCTTCGGCCTTCGGAGTGGGGCCGCGACCCTCGAGCTTCTGGCGGCCCTGACCGCCGGATCCGACGGTGGGGCCCTTCTTGTTCTTGCGCGCGCCAGGGCGGCCGGGCTTAGCCATCGAGTCTCCAGTCGGTCGAGGTGGGGCTGTCTTCGAGCACGACGCCGGCGGCGGTCAGCTCGTCACGGATGCGGTCGGCGGTCGCGAAGTCGCGGTCAGCGCGTGCGGTGCGGCGCTCGGCCAGTTTCAGCTCGATGAGAGCCGCCAGTGCGCGATCAGCGCTGACCCCGGCTCGCGGGCTGGGCGCCGCGTCGTCGAGACCCAGAACGGCCACCATCGCGTCGACCTGGTCGAGCGCAGCGCGGGCCGTCTCGTTGTCGCCAGCGTCGAGCGCGCTGTTGCCGGCCCGGACGGTCTCGTGCAGGGCGGCGAGCGCCTGAGGTACCGCGAGGTCGTCATCGAGCGCGGCCGCGAAAGCGGCGGGAACCCGGTTGTCAATCGAGGCGGCGTGCGCCTGCTTAGCCGGGGAGTCTCCCCCGCGGGTCCGCGCGCGGCCACGGAACGCCTGAATGCGCCCGAGCGCCTCGCGCGCCTCGTCGAGCGAGGTCGGCGTGTAGTCGATGGTCGAGCGGTAGTGCGCCGAGCCGAGCCAATACCGCACGACGGCGGGCTCGTGGCTGGCGAGGAGGTCAGCGGCGAACACCGAGTTGCCGAGCGACTTCGACATCTTCTGACCCTCGACGCTCACGAGCCCGTTGTGCACCCAGTGCTGCGCGAACGGGTGACCGGCCGCGCTCGACTGAGCGAGCTCGTTCTCGTGGTGGGGAAAGCGCAGGTCGAGCCCACCGCCGTGAATGTCGAACGCCTCACCGAGGTAGCGGGCGGCCATCGCCGAGCACTCGATGTGCCAGCCGGGGCGACCCCGGCCCCACGGCGACTCCCAGTGGGCGCTCTCGGGCTCGTCCGTCTTCGCACCCTTCCACAGGGCGAAGTCGCGCGGGTCGCGCTTGGCGCGCGCCGGGGCGTCGGCCGCGTCCTCCATGTCGTCGGGTGACTGTCGGGTCAGCGCCCCGTAGGTGGGCCAGCTGCGCACGTCGAAGTACACGTCACCCGAGCCGTCGTGGGCCGGGTACGCGTGGCCGCGAGCGATGAGCGTCTCGATGAGGGCGTGCATCCGATCGATGGATGCTGTGGCGCGCGGTTCGTACGTCGGCGGCAAGATTCCGAGGGTGCGATAGCTGTGCGTGAACTCGAGTTCAACGCGGTACGCGAGCGCCCACCATGATTCGTCGTCCGACGCGTTCGCCAAGATCTTGTCGTCGATGTCGGTCACATTGCGGATGAACGTGACCGTGTACTCGCGGGCCGCGAACCAGCGCCGCCACAGGTCGTAGACGAGGGCACTACGCAGGTGCCCGATGTGCGGGGCCGACTGCACGGTGGGTCCGCAGACGTACATGCCGACGCGGCCGGGCTCGCGCGGCGTGAAGTCGACGACGGCCTGCTGCAGGCTGTCGTAGAGGCGGATACTCACCGCGCCAGCCTACCGGCGGGGCTTTTCGGTGATGGAAACACTGCCGATGCGGGCGACGAGCGCGGTCGCGACCGCCGTCACTCCCTCGGCGCGGCCGGTGAAGCCGAGGCCGTCGCTTGTCGTCGCGGCGACGCTGACCGGGGCGCCCAGGATGGCGCTCAGGTGCTGCTCGACCTCGACGCGGCGCGGCGCGAAGCGGGGGCGGGCGGCGACCAGCTGCACGGCGACGTTCTCGACCCGGTAGCCCGCATCCGCGAGCAACTCGAGGGTCGCGGTGAGGAACACCTCGCCGCGCGCGTCGGCGAAGCGCGGGTCGTCGACGCCGAAGCGCGAGCCGATGTCGCCGAGCCCGGCGGCCGACAGGAGTGCGTCACAGATGGCGTGGCTGACGGCGTCGCCGTCGCTGTGGCCCGCAAGCCCCGGCTCGTTCGGCCAGAACAGTCCGCCGAGCCAGCACTCGGCCGCCTCATCGTAGGCGTGCACGTCAACACCCACGCCCGTGCGCAGGGCGGGGCCGGCGGTTGCTGACGCGTCGCGGCCGCCCGCGTCGGGTGCGGGCACGAGCGCGCGCTCGTCCGCGATGAGCTCGGCGCGGCGCAGATCCCACGGCGTGGTGATCTTCAGCGCCGCCTCGTCGCCACGAACGGTCACGACGGGGTGGCCGGCAGCGGCGAACACCGAGGTGTCGTCGGTGTGCCCGGTCGACGCCGTGGCAATCGCTTCGCGGTACGCCGCGAACGGGAAGCCCTGTGGCGTCTGCAAGACGGCGAGACGCGACCGGTCGGCGACGCCGGTGATCGCGTCGCCTCCGTCGGTCGTCGCGACCGTGTCGACCATCGGCAGTGCGGGAATCACCCCGGCCGAGGTCTCGCGCACCGTGGCCGCCACGCGCGCGAACACCGCGGTGGGGGTCAGGGCGCGCGCGGCGTCGTGAATCAGCACGGTGTCGATCGGCTCGCCCGACTCCGCGAGCGCGGCGATGCCGGCCGCAACTGAGTCTTGCCGCTCGGTACCGCCGGGCACGACGGAACCGTACCCCGGCGCGAGAACGCGGTCGACGATGTCGCGCGCCGCATCCAGCCGGATGCTCGGGGCCACGACCACGACGCGCGCCTCTTCATCGAGGCGCGCGATCGCCGTGAGCGCGTGCTCCAGCAGCGTCACGCCGCGCAACGAGACGAACGCTTTGGGCTCGGCCGCGCCGAGCCGGGTGCCGCTACCTGCGGCAACGACAACGATGCCGAGCCGCACGGGTGCGTTCAGGAGGCGAGAACCTCGTCGAGCACGCTCGACGCCTTCTCTTCGTCAGTCTTCTCGGCGAGCGCGAGCTCGGAGATCAGAATCTGACGAGCCTTGGCGAGCATGCGCTTCTCACCGGCGCTCAGGCCGCGGTCTTGGTCGCGGCGCCACAGGTCGCGCACGACCTCGGACACCTTGATGACGTCGCCCGAGGCGAGCTTTTCGAGGTTAGCCTTGTAGCGACGCGACCAGTTGGTCGGCTCTTCGGTGAAGGGTGCGCGCAGCACCTCGAACACCTTGTCGAGCCCCTCTTGGCCGATCACGTCACGAACGCCCACGAGATCGACGTTGTCAGCGGGAACCTCAATGGTGAGGTCGCCCTGCGTGACGTTGAGCTTGAGGTAGGTCTTCTCTTCGCCCTTGATGACTCGGGTCTTGACTTCGGTGATGGTCGCCGCACCGTGGTGCGGGTAAACGACCGTTTCTCCGACAACGAATTGCATGGGTGGTGGTCCTTCCGCAGAATCCCTATTCTACCACAGGAATTTCTCAGCAAGCCGCGCCGGATAGCGGGCGCCGACGGCGACCCGCGCGCCCGCGAAGGGTCTTCACGCCCGCTAGACTGGTGGAGGTCGCGCCCACGCAGGCGGGCTATGCCCGGCCAGCGACCGCCGAATAAACGACGGGCACTGGAGGCAATTCGTGAATACTCGCATGGCGGCAACGATCGCGCTCGCCGCCGCGGTCATGGTCGGCGTCAGCGGATGCACCTTCTCGGCGAACATCGCCACGCAGAAGGAATACGACCCGAGCGACGGCGTCGGCACCACCATCGAGCAGGTCGCCGTGCGCAACGTCATGCTGATCGGCGAGACGAACGCCGAGCTGAACCTCGTCATGACGGTCGCAAACAACTCGGACGAGCAGCAGACCCTCACCGTGCAGTGGGAGGCCGGCGGCGCTCGCGAGACCGAGACCGTGACCCTTCAGCCGCTCGGCCTGACCCGCGTCGGCGGCCCCGACGACGAGCAGTCGATCATCGTGTCGGGCACCGGCGCGACGATGGGTGGCCTGCACCCGATCTTCTTCACCTACGGCGACGCTGAGGGCAGCGAGATCCTCGTTCCCGTGCTCGACGGCACCCTGCCCGAGTACGAGTTGTTCGTGCCGGGCGGAAACTAGGCTTCGAACCGGTAGCCGAGCCCGCGGACCGTCACGAGCATCCGCGGGTTCGACGGGTCCGGCTCGATCTTCGAGCGGATCCGCTTCACGTGCACGTCGAGCGTCTTCGTGTCACCGAAGTAGTCCGCGCCCCACACACGGTCGATGAGCTGCCCCCGGGTCAGCACCCGACCGGCGTTGCGCAGCAGCAACTCGAGCAGTTCGAATTCCTTGAGCGGCATCGCCACCTCGCGGCCGTCGACCATCACCTGGTGCCGGTCGATGTCCATGCGCACGATGCCGGCCTCCAGCACGCTGTCGTCGATGTCGTCTTCCTCGACCCGGCGGCGCAAAACGGCCCGGATGCGCGCGAGCAGTTCGCGGGTCGAATACGGCTTCGTGACGTAGTCGTCGGCGCCGAGCTCGAGCCCCACGACGATGTCGACCTCGCTGTCCTTAGCGGTCAGCATGATGATCGGAACGCTGGAGCGCTGACGCAGTTCTCGGCACACCTCCGTGCCGGGAATGCCGGGCAGCATGAGGTCAAGCAAGACCAGATCGGCGCCAGCACGGTCGAACTCGGCGAGCGCCTCGTTGCCGTCTGCCGCGACCTGAATCTCGTAGCCCTCGCGGGTGAGGAGGTACGACAGGGGTTCAGAGAGCGACACTTCGTCTTCGACGATGAGGATGCGAGTCATGACCGCACTTTCTGCTTCGGGGTGGAATCGCGCACCGGGTCCAGGGCGCGCGGAAGGCGAATGGTGAACGTCGAGCCGTAGCCGGGCTGCGACCACACCCGCACGTCGCCGCCGTGGTTCTGCACCACGTGCTTGACGATGCTGAGGCCGAGGCCGGTGCCGCCCGTCGAGCGCGAGCGGGCCTGGTCGACGCGGAAGAAGCGCTCGAACACGCGGTCGAGCTCCTCCTCGGGAATGCCGACGCCCTGATCGGTGACGGCGATCTCCACGATGTCGTCGGTCATCGACACACCGATTCCGACGCGGGAGGGCTTCGTTGAGTACTGGATCGCGTTCGCGACCAGATTGTGCACGGCCGTGACGAGCATCCCCTCGTCGCCCATCACGCGCGCCTTCTTTGCGCCACCGCTGACCAGCTGGATGCTCGCCGCCTCGGCCGCGACGCGGTTCTTGTCGATCGCGGCGGCGATCACCGCATCGACGTCGACCTCGATCGGGTCGGCGAGGGCGTCTGCCGCCTGCAGGCGCGACAGTTCGATGATCTCCTGCGTCATGGCGGCGAGCCGCGCTGACTCGGTCTTCATACGGTCGGCGAAGCGCCGCACCTGGTCGGGATCGTCGGAGGCGTGCTCCAGCGCCTCGGCGAGCAGCCCGACCGCGCCGATCGGGGTCTTCAGCTCGTGGCTGATGTTCGCCACGAAGTCGCGCCGCACGGCCTCCAGACGGTGCGCCTCGGTGCGGTCATCGGCAATAAGCAGCATGTAGCGGGTGCCGAGAGGGGCCACCCGCACGCTCAGACGTAACTGCGCATCCCCCAATGGGCCGCGAGTGAGCTCGACGTCTTCGGTGACGGGTTCGCCGTAGCGGCGCACCCGGTCGACGAGCTCGACGAGCCGGCCGTGCACGAGGGTTCGGTGCCAGACGAGGCCGAGCGCGTGGGCTCCGGGCGAGGTCTTGATGACGGTGTTGGAGGCATCCAACACGACCGCCGCCGACTCCAGCGCGTCGATGACCTGATCGACGCCGTCGGGCACGGTGGCCGTCGCGACCTGCGCGGCACGATGCCCGCGCCTGGCCGCCGCGATGATGATCGCAACGGCCCCGCCCCCGAGGAACGCTCCAACGAGGAGCGCGAGGGGAACCAGCAGTGCCGACTCCATGATGATCAGCGTACTGACCGCCGAGCCGACACCCGCCCCCGCGGCGGCCCCCGAGGCGCCACTGAGAGTAGAGTTCATCGCTCAGACACCTGACGTTTACCGGAGCAAGACACGGTAGGCACGTCTGACGCAGGCACGACGAGACGAGGACGAACCCCCATGCGCGAAGTTTTCCAGCAAGAGTTGGCCGAGGTGCAAGAGCGCCTCGTCGAAATCGCCACGCTGGTCGCCGAGTCGATCGACAACGCCACCCGCGCCTTCAACGAGGTCAACGTCGCGCTCGCCGAGCAGGTCATTGAAGACGACGACCGCATCGACGCCGCCGCCGCCGAACTCGACGAGCTGGCCATCAACATCCTCGCCCGCCAGCAGCCCGTCGCCCGCGACCTGCGCATCGTCGTCAGCGCCCTGCGCATCAGCGCCTCGCTCGAGCGCATGGGCGACATGGCCGAGCACATCGCGCAGCTGTCGCGCTACCGGTTCCCCGACAAGGTCGTACCGAAGAGCCTGCGCCCCACCTTCGTCGAGATGGGTGCCGTCGACGTCGCGATCGCGCGCAAGCTCGTCGACCTGCTGCGCACAGAAGACGTGGCGCTGGCCGAAGAGATTCGCAACGACGACGACAAGGTCGACGCGCTGCACCTCAGCGTCTTCGACAAGGTGCTCGGCGAGACCTGGAAGGGTGAGGCGATCGACACGGTCGACGCGACCCTCGCCTCGCGCTACCACGAGCGGTTCGCCGACCACGCCGTGTCGATCGCCAAGAAGGTGCAGTACCTCGCGACCGGCGACTGGGTTCCCGCGGGCGACTAGTCAGCGTCAGCCCCCGAGCGCCGTCATCGCTCGAGCGCGGGCCCGCTCGCACTAGATGAGTGGGAACTGCTCGGCCACCCGCGCGGTGATGCCGCCCGGCACGCCCTGCGCGGCGCGCTCGAGCTCCAGCACCGCGACGCTGCGTAGCTCAAGGCGCTCGCCGCGGTCGACGCGGTCGAAACCCTCGGGGATCGGCACGTGCGGCTGGTATCCGGCGCCCGCAAGCGTCGGGTCGGCAACCCGCACGCCCAGCTCGCGCAGGCCCAGCACGAGGGCGCGGTGGGCGACCATCAGCGAACCGTCGTCGTCGAGCAGGGTGGCGGGGCGAGCATCCTGGCCGAGCTCGTCGTCGTCGCCGCCGGTGGCCTCGAAGGGGCCGTGGCTGGCGTAGGCGAGCTCGACCGCGGCGGTCACCTGGCCGAGGTCAGCCTCGGTCGCGGCGCGGTCGAGCAGCACGACGTGCGGAGGCAGCTCGGCGAACGGCAGCTCGTCGCCGAGGGCCACCTCATCGAGGAACGTGACAACCGCGAAGTGCAGCACGGGCGGAGGGGGTGATGCCTCGCCGCTACTTCTTGCCCTGGCTGGCGACCGCTGCGGCTCCGGCGGCGGCGGCCTCGGGGTCGAGGTACTCGGCCGGCTTCACGGGCATGAAGTCATCGCCCAGCTCGTACACGAGCGGGATGCCCGTGGGGATGTTGAGGCCTGCGATGTCGTCGTCGCTGATGCCGTCGAGGTGCTTCACGAGGGCGCGCAGTGAGTTGCCGTGGGCGGTGATCAGCACCGTGTTGCCGGCGGCGAGGTCTTTCGTGATGTCGGATTCCCAGTAGGGCAGCATGCGGTCGATGACGAGCTTCAGGCTCTCGGTGCGCGGCACCTCGCCGTCGATGCCGGCGTAGCGCGGGTCGTGCACCTGGCTGAACTCGGCGTCGTCGTCGAGCGGGGGCGGCGGCGTGTCGAAGCTGCGGCGCCAGGTCATGAAGAGCTCCTCGCCGTGCTGCTCGAGCGTTTCGGCCTTGTTGAGGCCCTGCAGGGCGCCGTAGTGGCGCTCGTTGAGGCGCCAGCTGCGCTTGACGGGCAGCCAGTCGAGGTCAGCGACCTCGAGCGCGAGATTCGCCGTGTGAATGGCGCGCTTCAGAAGGCTCGTGTAGAGCACGCGCGGGGCGAGACCCGACTCTTTGATCAGCTCGCCGGCCCGGCGCGCCTCGGCGCGGCCCTGCTCGGTCAGTTCGACGTCGACCCACCCGGTGAAGATGTTCTTCTCGTTCCAAACGGAGTGGCCATGGCGGAGCAGGATCAGCGTGTGCGTCATGGGGTCAAGCCTAGCGAGGCCGCGGCGGGAGGCGCTGGGCGCTGGGCGCTGGGCGCTGGGCGCGAGAATGGTGCGCATGGTCGAGGGACGGGTGACACGCGGCACGACCGGCGTCAACCGCCTGCGCCGAATGGATCGCTTCATTGCCGCGCATCCCGCGTGGCGGCAGGCGGCCGTGCCGCACGCCGTCGACCTCGGCTACGGGGCGTCGTGGTGGACCGCACGCGAATTGCTCGCGCGGCTGCGCACCGTTCGGCCGGATGCTCGGGTCACCGGAATCGAAATCGACCCGGCGCGGGTGCGCTACGCCAGCGAGCAGGCCGATGCCGCGCGCGCGGCGGGAGAGCGGGGGCTCGACGGGCTGCGGTTCGTCACCGGAGGATTCGAGGTACCGCTACCGGGCGGGGAGCGCGCGGCCGTGATCCGGGCGGCGAACGTGTTGCGCCAGTACGACGAGGGTGAGGTGGCCGCGGCCTGGCAGCGGATGCTCGCGCGGCTCGCACCCGGCGGCCTGCTGGTGGAGGGCACCTCGAACGAGGTCGGCCGCGTGGCCGGCTGGGTGTCGCTGCGCCCCGAGGTCGGACCGGAGTCGTTCACGATCGCACTCCACGTCGACTCGCTCGGCTCGGGCGACGTGAGCGGACGCGGCGGGGTCGCCACCGACGAGGTGCTGCCGAGCGTCGTCGCCGAGCGGTTGCCGAAGGTGCTGATTCACCGCAACGTGCCGGGCGAGGGTGTGCACGAGTTGCTGCGAGCCCTCGACGACCAGTGGATGCGCGCGGCGCCACTCGGCGCGTTTTCGGCCCGCCAGCGGTGGATCGCCGCCGCGCAGGGCCTGCGCGACGCGGGCTGGCCGGTGCGGGGAGGCATGTCGCGCTGGCGGTTGGGCGAGCTCACCGTCGACTGGAGCGCCGTCGCCCCGCGCTGAGTCGCGCGCCCTACCGCGCGGGTGTGCGCACGTCGTGGCGAGCAGGAGCCCTCACAGGGGCGGGAGCGACTGGCGCGCCTCGTCGCGGGTGAGCCCACAGACCGTGAGCGTGTCGAAGACCAGCGAGCGCAGCAGCACGACGACGACCTGGTCGGGCACCCGCACCGCTCCGGGAACGCGGTCGGGGGCGAGCTCTCCGCTCATCGCGAGGCCGAGCACGCGGGCGCGGTCGCGCTCGCCCGCGTCGTCGACGGAGCGACCGAGTGCCTCGACGATCACCGCCGCCTCGTCGAGCAGGTGGGCGAGCCCGGGTCGCTCGTGGCCGTCACGCACCAAGATCTCGACGCGGCGGGCGATCGAGCGCACATGCCGTGTCACCAGGTCCGCCGATCCCAGCAGCTCGGCCTCGGCCGCCAACCGCGCGCGACCCCGGCGCAGCCACGGGGAGTACGCGGCGACAGCGCGCGCCGACTCGAGGGACATCGTCCACTCGTCGATGAGCGGCTGGGTGCGCCGACTGCGCGACAGGGCCAGCTCGGCGGCGGCCCCATCCCCGCGCCGGAGCGCCTCGGCGACGCCCTGCAGCGACTCGACGAGCAGCGAGAACAGCGCGCGAGATTCCCCGCGCGTGCGCAGCACGTCCAGGCGCGGAATCAGCGCCGTGACGAGCAGCGCGACCACTCCCCCGACGAGCCCGTCAACGGCACGCTCGAACACCCCACCCTCGGGGTCGGGCAGCACCGCGACGAGCATCGACTGCACCGCCGCCGCCACCGCGAACCCCGTCGACGCCGACACGAGCCGTGCCACGATCAACGCCAGCGCCAAGATGAGCGCCAGCTGCCACACCCCGCGCCCGACCGCGAGCACGATGAGCGCCGCCACAATGATGCCAACGAGGATGCCCACGACCGTTTCCAGCACCCGTCGCGGTCGCGCGTCGCGCGCGAACCCCAGGGCGCTGATCGTTACCGTGACGGCGACGATCGGTAACTCGTGGTCGAGCACGTACCGCGCGAACGCGTACGCCAGGATGACGCCGGCGACGATCTGGGCGATCGCGGGCAGCGACCGGGCGAGTCTGCGCACGGCGCGGCGAGCATCCAGCTGGCGGCGAACGCGGCGTTCGAGCCGGCGAAGCGGATCGGCGCCGCGCACCACGGGGCTCGCCCTACCGGCGCTGCGCGCCGAGGCGCGGTAAGCGGGGAACGGCGGCTGCCTGGCCGGCCTCCGGCGGCACGATCAACTCTTGCGCGGCGGCGACATCAACGCCGTCGACGGGAACGACGAGCGGCGCCGTCACGTCGAGCGAGCGCTTGACGACCGCGAGGGCGATCGGCCCGAGTTCGTAGTGTCTGGCCACCGAGGTGATGCGTCCGACCTCCGCGCGGTCGGCGTCGGCGCCGTGCACGGGCGACCCGGGCGCCGGCAGCAGCGCGTCGGACCCGTCCAGGTGCAGCATGACGATCCGGCGCGGCGGCCGCCCCAGGTTGTGCACCTTGGCAACCGTCTCCTGCCCGCGGTAGCACCCCTTCGCGAGGTGCACCGCCGAGCGGAGCCAGTCGACCTCGTGAGGGATCGACTTCTCGTCGACCTCGGCCGCGAACCGCGGACGCCAGGCGGCGACGCGCAGCGCCTCCCAGGCGAGGGAGCCGGCGAGGCGTACTCCGCCGGCGCGCGCAAGCCCTGCCAGCTCGGCGAGGAACGCCCGCTCGACGATTAGCTCGCGCGCCGGGTAGTCGCCGCCCGGGTGCTCGGCCTCGGGCGCGTACTGCCAGCCGCCCGTCTGCACGGCACTCCAGGGATCGCGCCACACCAGCGGCGCACCGTTCGGTGACGCGGCGGGGATGCTCGGCTCGACTCCGTCAGGACTCATCGCGCCGATCACGGCCCACTCGCCGCTCGCATCGGCCACCTCGACCTGCATCATGAAGCGCATGCGGTCGAGCCACGCAGCGAGCTGGTCGGCCTCGTCCCCCTCGACGATCAGCCAGGTGGTGACGCCGTCGTCGATGACGTGCATGGCGTGCTCGATGCGACCGTTCGGGTCGAGCAGCAAGGTTTCGGCCGACGCACCCGGGGTGAGCCCGGCGAGCGCCTGCGAGGTGAGCGAGTCGAGCCAGCGCAGTCGGTCGGGGCCGGTCACGGTGACCACCCCGCGGTCGCTGAGGTCGACGATCGCGCGACCGGCGACGAGGGCGCGTTGCTCGGCGACGGGGTCGCCGTAGTGCTCGGCGGTGGGTGCCCCGACGGCGCCGGGAAGCGCGGCAAGCGGCGATGCGGCAGAGTCGGCAGACGACACGGCGCTCACTCTGCCCGACTCAGGGTGCCGGAGGCGTGCGTGCGCAGGTCGTTGCCGAGCGCGGCGATGTCCCACGCCCACAGCAGCCTGCCGTCGACGAGGCCGTACATGCGGGTGGCCGCCGAGTACTCCTTCGACGAAGCCGAGCGCATCACGGCGTCGGTCTGCAGGTCGATGCGCGGCCCCTTTACGGTGCCGAGGTAGAGCTCGCTGATGCCGCTCGGGTGAATGAGCGCCACCTCGATCTCGAAGTCGTCGCGGCTCGTGCGCAGTTGTTCGACCGACTCGGCAGTCGGGAAGGGCCGATCGCCGATGCCGGGAAGCATTCCGGGGCCGGGGTCGCCCGCCTGCGACGGCCGGTGCAGGCGCCAGTACCCCGCCTCGGCGTTGAGCGGGGTCTGCTCGCCGTCGAGCAGCCACGTCGATGACGAGTAGTTGAGGTAGTGCAGCCCGTCGTGGCTGAAGCTCACGCGCTGGCCGAACTCGTGTTCGCGCACGGTGTCACCGTCGACGTAGTGCACGACGCCGGTGCCCTCCCAGACACCGAGCAGCCACGACAGCGGCGTCAGCTCGGCGGGGACGTTCGTGTCGAGAGTGAACACGACCCTGCCGCCGCGCGTCAGCGCTGGCCGCGGTACAGGTTGACGAGCACGACGACCGAGACGAACCCGATGGCGAGCGACGCCAGGCCCAGCAGGCCGAGGAAGAAGATCTCTAGGGCGAGCAGCATGTGCTCATTGTAGACCGGTGAGGATGAGCATCAGCCCCGAGGCGAGCGCGGCGATGATGACGATGCCGGCGGTGCTCACGAGCAGCCGGCGCACCACCCCGTCGGTGCGCTGGAACGCGACCTGCACGATGAACGAGAGCAGCACGGCGGCCGCGGCGATGACTCCGACGCTCGAGATCCACTGTGCACTCGGCAGCGCGACGATCGCGATCACGAGGGCGGTAATCGTGGCAGCCCAAACCGGAACAGCGGTCGCCAGCGTACGGGACATGCCCCCCATGCTAGGCGGCGCGCATAGACTGGGCGGTGACACCACGGAGGACGCATGGCGGATCTGCTCATCCTGACCTCGCGGGTGGACGCTGATGTTCTTCCGTCGTTGGGGCTTCTGAGCCATCGCGTGCGTCGCGTGCCCGCGCAACCGGCCGCCCTCGTGGGCGCTCCGAACGCTGACGCGATCCTCGTCGATGGGCGCACCGACCTGGCTGCCGCTAAGACGCTGTGCAAGATCTTGCAGACCACGGGCGCGGGATGCCCCGTGCTCGTGGTGCTCACCGAGGGGGGCCTCACGGCGGTCAACGCCGAGTGGGGTGTCGACGACGTTCTGCTCGAGACGGCGGGGCCCGCCGAGATCGACGCGCGCCTGCGGCTCGCGATCGGCCGCCAGCAGCAGGGCGACGGCGAGTCGCAACTGATCAAGGCCTCGGGTGTCGTGATCGACGAGGCCAGCTACTCGGCGAAGGTCAACGGTCGCACGCTCGACCTCACCTTCAAAGAGTTCGAGCTGCTGCGCTTTCTCGCCACCCACCCGAGCCGCGTCTTCACGCGCGAGCAACTGCTCAGCGAGGTGTGGGGCTACGACTATTTCGGCGGCACCCGCACGGTCGACGTGCACGTGCGACGGCTGCGGGCAAAACTCGGCGACATGGATGCTCTCATCGGCACCGTCCGGAACGTCGGCTACCGCTTCACCATCCACGAAGACGGCGCACTGCCCAACGCCCAGAACGTCGACGCGTAGCCGTTCGCCGTCACGCCACCGCGGGGTGGCACAATGCCGCCATGAGCGTCATGAGTGCTCGCCGGGTGCGCGGCACCTTCTACGTGCTCACCTTCGGCAACACGATCGCCGCGTCGTTCATCTGGGGCATCAACACGCTGTTCCTGCTCGACGCGGGCCTCAGCAACCTGGAGGCGTTCGCGGCGAACGCCTTCTTCACGCTCGGCATGGTGGTGTTCGAGATTCCGACCGGCGTGGTCGCCGACACGTGGGGGCGGCGCGCGTCGTATCTGCTCGGCACCCTCACCCTCGCGGCGACCACCGCCCTGTACTGGCTGATGTGGCTGTGGCAGTCGCCGTTCTGGGCGTGGGCGCTCGTCTCGGTGCTGCTGGGGCTCGGCTTCACGTTCTTCACGGGAGCGGTTGACGCATGGTTGGTCGATGCCCTGCACGCGACCGGGTATCAGGGCAGCCTGGAGGCCGTCTTCGGTCGCGCCCAGGTCGTCTCCGGTGTCTCGATGCTGAGCGGCTCGGTGCTCGGCGGCCTGATCGCGCAGCTCACGAATCTCGGGGTGCCGTTCCTCGTGCGCGTCGGAGTGCTGCTGGTGATGGTGGTCGTCGCGGGGCTGCTCATGCGCGACCTGGGGTTCACGCCGACGCGGGGCGCGGGCCCGGTGACGGCCGTGCGAACGGTGATGCGGGCATCCATCGATCACGGCTTTCGGCGACCCGCGATTCGGTGGGTGATGATCGCGACGCCGTTCACGGCGGGCGTCGGCATCTACGCGTTTTATGCCCTGCAGCCGTACCTGCTGGAGGTCGCCGGCGACAGCACGGCGTACGCGCTCGCCGGACTCGCGGCGGCAATCTTCGCCGGCTCGTCGATCGTCGGCGGGGCGCTCGCGCCGGTTGTGCGGCGTGCCGTGCGCCGGCGCACGACCGTGCTGATCGGCTCGGTCGCGGTGTCGTCGGCCGTGCTGATGGCGTTCGTCGTCGTCGACCAGCTCTGGCTCGCGATCGCGCTGCTCGCCGCGTGGGGGCTCACGACCTCGGTGGCGCAGCCCGCGCAGCGCTCGTACCTGAACGACATGATTCCGTCGGCGCAGCGCGCCACCGTGCTGTCGTTCCACTCGCTGCTCGGGAGCGCCGGCGGCATCGGTACGCAGCCGGCGCTGGGCCGCACCGCCGACCTGAACGGCTACGGTTTCTCGCTGCTCGTCGGCGGTGTCATCTCGGCGTGCGCTGTGCCGTTCCTCGCCCTCAGCCGAGCACAGCGCGACCCGGCCGACGAGGCCACAACGCTCGTCGTCAACCCATAGCAACCTGCCCGACACCCGCGGGTGCCAGAATGTGCGGATGCAGGACGAGGGCGGGGCCGTAAGCGACGGAGCGCAGGTCGACGGAGGAGTCGACGGCGACTTTATGGACGACTACGACGAGACGACGAGCGTCGACGACGGCACGCTGCCGATCGAGCGCTACCTCGACCGTGAGCTGAGCTGGCTGCGCTTCAACCAGCGGGTGCTCGAGCTCGCCGAAGATCCCACGACGCCGCTGCTCGAACGCGTGAACTTCTTGGCGATCTTCGCCACCAACCTCGACGAGTTCTTCATGGTGCGCGTCGCGGGTCTGAAGCGCCGCATCGTGACCGGTCTCGCCGTGCCGACGAACACCGGGCGCGCCCCGAGCGACGTGCTCAGCGACATCAACAGGCTCGCCCTCGACCTGCAGCACCGGCACGTGCGCTGCCTGCACGAACTCGTCAAACCAGAGCTCGACGACGAGGGCATTCACATCGAGTCGTGGGCCGACCTCAACGACGACGACCGCGAGAAGATCGACGAAATCTTCGCCACCAAGATCTTCCCCGTGCTCATGCCTTTGGCGGTCGACCCCGCCCACCCCTTCCCGTACATCTCGGGACTGTCGCTCAACCTCAGCGTTCGCGTGCGCAACCCGAAGACCGACAAGACCGAGTTCGCGCGGCTCAAGGTGCCGACGGTGCTGCCGCGCTTCGTGCAGCTACCCGACGACGGGTCGGGACGCGTGCGGTTCCTGACGCTCGAAGACCTCATCTCGAACCACCTCGACGAGCTGTTCCCCGGCATGGAGGTGCTCGAGCACCACGAGTTCCGACTCACCCGCAACGAAGACGTTGAGATCGAAGAAGACGAGGCCGAGAACCTGATTCAGGCGCTCGAACGCGAGCTGCTGCGCCGTCGCTTCGGACCGCCCATTCGTCTCGAGATCACTGACGACATGGACGACGTCACGCTCGGGCTACTCGTGCGCGAGCTCGGCATCACCGAAAACGAGGTGTACCGCCTGCCCGCACCGCTCGACCTCGGCGGGCTGTTCCAGATCGCCAAACTCGACCGACCGCACCTGAAATACCCGAAGCACGTTCCGGTCACCTCGCTGCAGTTGCAGCCGGCAGAGCCCAACGCGAAACCCGACGTGTTCGCGGCCATCGGCGAGGGCGACATTCTGGTGCACCACCCGTACGAGTCGTTTGCCACCAGCGTGCAGGCCTTCCTTGAGCAGGCTGCCGCCGACCCCAACGTGCTCGCCATCAAGCAGACGCTGTACCGCACGAGCGGCGACAGCCCCATCGTCGAAGCCCTCATCGACGCGGCCGAGGCGGGCAAAGCCGTGCTGGCGCTCGTCGAGATCAAGGCCCGGTTCGATGAGCAAAACAACATCGAGTGGGCCCGCAAGCTCGAAAAGGCGGGGGTGCACGTCGTCTACGGCCTCGTCGGGCTGAAGACCCACTGCAAGCTCGCGCTCGTCGTGCGGCAGGAGAAGAACGGCGAACTGCGGTACTACTCGCACGTCGGCACGGGCAACTACAACCCCAAGACCAGCCGACTGTACGAAGACCTCGGCCTGTTTACCGCTGACGACCAGGTCGGCAAAGACCTCACCCGGCTGTTCAACGAGCTCTCGGGCTACGCGATCGAAAAGAAGTACAAGAGGATGCTCGTCGCGCCCCGCTACCTCCGGCGCGGCCTGCTGAAACTGATCGCGTCCGAGACGAAGAACGCGAAGGCCGGGCTCCCGTCCGGAATTCGCATCAAGGTGAACTCCCTCGTCGATGAGGCGATCATCGACGCCCTGTACCGGGCGAGCCAGGCCGGCGTGCCCATCGACATTGTGGTGCGCGGCATTTGCGCGCTCGTACCGGGCGAAGAGGGCCTGAGCGAGAACATTCGCGTGCGCAGCGTGCTGGGCCGCTACCTCGAGCA
The DNA here is from genome assembly GCF_046293215.1 of Microcella sp. Classification (GTDB taxonomy): domain Bacteria; phylum Actinomycetota; class Actinomycetes; order Actinomycetales; family Microbacteriaceae; genus Microcella. The sequence continues at coordinate 73,765 of NZ_JBKBPI010000012.1, forward strand.
CTCGCGCATCTTCGCCTTCCACCACGGCGGCGACCCGCAGGTGTACATCGGCAGCGCCGACATGATGCACCGCAACCTCGACCGGCGAGTCGAGGCGCTGATTCGGCTCACCGACCCGGCCCACCTTGAGCAGATCGACCAGCTGTTCACGGCGACCATGTCAGACCGCACCGCGTCGTGGCACTTGACCCCCGACGGAGAGTGGCGCCGCGTCGCCACTCGCGCTGACGGTCGCCCGCTCGCCGACCTGCAGGACACGATGATGACCCGCATCGGCGGTCGGCGACGAGCCGTCACCGCCCGCTGAGCGCCGCGCATTCCGGTTTCTCGGTAGCCTGACGTTCATCCGCCGCCCCTTCGACGGAAGACGACCGCATGACCCCCACCCCCCAGGCTCCGGTGCGCGCCGCCGGCGCCGTCCTGTGGAAAATCGTTGACGGCAAGGTGCGCGTGCTCGTCGTGCACCGCACGCAGCACAAAGACGTGTCGCTGCCCAAGGGCAAGGTCGACCCCGGCGAGACGCTGCCGCACACGGCCGTGCGCGAGATCGCGGAGGAAACGGGCTTCAGCGTGGTGCTGGGCGCGCCGCTCGGCACCGTCGAGTACCGCCTGCCGGGAGGCCGGCCGAAGACCGTGCACTACTGGTCGGCCGAGGTCGACCCGGGGGCGGCCGAACGCCACACCTACGAGGCGAACGGCGAGATTCGCGCTCTGGAATGGTTGCCGCTGGCGAAGGCCGAGAAGAAGCTGACCTACGAGCACGACGTCGACGTGCTCGACCGCTTCGCCGAGCAGGTCGAGGCGGGCCGCGCGCGCACCTTCCCGCTCGTCGTGCTGCGCCACGGCAAGGCGATGCCGCCCGAGCAGTGGGACGGCCCCGACGCGACACGGCCCCTGCTGCACCGCGGCCTCGAACAGTCGGCGTCGGTCGCCGGGGGCGTCGCCGCCTACGGGCCCGAGGTTCTCGTCACCTCGGTCGCCGCGCGCTGCGTCGCGACCATCGCGCCGACCGCGGCCGCGACCGGGCTTCCCGTCAAGGAGGTGCGCAGCATCAGCCAGGACGCCTACCGCGCCGACGGCGAGCGCGTGCGCGCCCAGGTTGCCAAGCGCCTCGACCGGCGACGGGGCACGGTGCTGTGCAGCCACGGCCCCGTGATCCCGCAGATCATCGAGGCGGCGGCAGAGTACGGCGGCGCCCACCTCACACCCGAGCTGCGCCGCAGCGCCGCCCTCTCGACGGGTGACTTCACGGTGCTGCATTTCTCGCGTGACACCGAGCGCCCGTGGCTGGTCGCGGTCGAATCGCACCGCCCCGCGGTCGACTGACGGCGACCCGCGGACGCTCGTCGAGCATCCCGTTAACCTTCCGTTTACCTTTGGTTGCGATTGTGCTTGACTGCGGGACGACGCCGACGCAGCGTCTCCCGCTTTTCTGTGCGCTCCCCACGAAAGGACCCGGGTGGATACTCCGCGCCGATTGATCAGCGCGCTGGCCGTCACCGCCGTTCTCGCCACGAGCGGCTGCGCCGTCAACGAACTGAACCGGGGTGACAGCGACGGACCCCTCGCCGGAACACTCGACGGCGCCGGGTCGTCAGCGCAGTCAGCCGCGCAGGAGGTCTGGATCGCCGAGGCCCAGAACGCGAACGGCCGCCTCACCGTCAACTACGAGCCGTCCGGCTCGGGCGCGGGCCGCGAAGCGTTCATCGCCGGCGGCCTCGACTTCGCCGGAAGCGACTCGGCACTCACCGCCGCCGAGGCGGAGGCCGGCCTCGGCGCGTGTGCCCCGGGGTCGGGCGCCATCAACCTCCCGCTCTACATCTCGCCCCTCGTCATCATCGTGAACATCGAGGGCGTGGATGCACTGAACCTGGACGCCGCGACGGCCGCCCTGATTTTCCGCGGCGAGATCCGCGAGTGGGACGACCCGCGCATCCAGGAGCTGAACCCGGACGTCACGATGCCGAGCGCGACGATCACGGCCGTGCACCGCTCCGACGCCTCGGGCACCACCAAGAACTTCACCGACTACCTGGCGCAGGCCGCCCCCGACGAGTGGCAGGCCGACGCGGCCGACGCCTTCCCGTACGGCGGAGAGTCGGCCCAGGGCAACTCGGGCGTCGTGAACGCCGTCACGAATGGGCGGAACACGATCGGCTACGCCGACGCCTCGCGCGCCGGCGACCTCACGATCGTGTCACTCAAGGTGGGCGACGAGTTCGTCGCGTACACGCGCGAGGCCGCCGCTGCCGTCGTGGAGGCCTCTCCGCTCGAGGAGGGTCGCGCACCCGACGACCTGGCGATCCGCCTCGACCGCACCCTGACGGTGCCGGGCACGTACCCGCTCGTACTCGTCAGCTACGTGATCGCCTGCCGTGAGTACCTCGACCCCGCCGACGCCGAGCTCGTGCGCGGATACCTGAGCTGGGTGGCAAGCCCCGAGGCTCAGGAGATCGCCGCCGAGTTCGCCGGCTCGGCACCCCTGTCACCCGGGCTCGCGGAACGCGTGCTCGCCGCCATCGAGGGGATCCGATGACCGCACCCGCTTCGAACTCCGCGCCCACCGCGCGCGCCGGCACGATCGAGGCCGTCGAACGCCGCGGTGACCGCGTCTTCAGCCGCGTCGCCGTCGGTGCCGGTACGGCGATTCTCGTGGCGCTCGCCGCTGTCGCGGTGTTCCTCATCGCGCAGTCTCTGCCCGCGATCTGGGCGCCCGAGGGTTCCTTCCGCGGTACCGATGGCGACTTCTGGGACTACGTTGCCCCGCTCGCCTTCGGAACCGTCTGGGCCGCTGCGCTGGCGCTGATCATGGCCGTGCCGCTCGCCGTCGGCATTGCACTGTTCATCTCGCACTATGCGCCGCGCCGCCTCGCCCAGCCTCTCGGGTACATCATCGACCTGCTGGCCGCCGTGCCGAGCGTCGTCTACGGCCTGTGGGGCATCACGGTTCTGGCCCCGGCAACCGTGCCCCTGTACGAGTGGCTGGCCGAGAATGCCGGATGGTTCCCGCTGTTCGCCGGGCCCGCATCCGGAACAGGACGCACCGTCTTGACGGTCGCGATCGTGCTCGCCGTCATGGTGTTGCCCATCATCACGGCGCTGTGCCGCGAGGTGTTCGTTCAGACCCCGACGCTGCACCAGGAGGCCGCGTACGCGCTCGGCGCCACCTGGTGGGAGATGGTGCGCATGACCGTCTTCCCGTACGCCCGCTCGGGCATCATCTCGGCGTCAATGCTCGGTCTCGGCCGCGCGCTCGGTGAGACCATGGCGGTCGCCATGGTGCTGTCGCCCTCGGCGATCATCAGCTTCGCCGTGATTCAGAGCGAAAACCCGTCGACGATCGCGGCGAATATCGCGCTGAACTTCCCCGAGTCGGCGGGCATCCAGGTGAACGCGCTCATCGCCACCGGACTGGTGCTGTTCGTCATCACCCTCATCGTCAACTCGCTGGCTCGCTGGATCGTGAGCCGCCACGAGCGATCGCTGGAGTCGCGATGACCACCACCGCACCTCGCCCCACGACCACCGGTCGCTCGACCGGTGCCCCCGTCGACGCCGCCAACGCGTACGTCTCGGGCCGGCTTCCGCGCTGGGCCGCCCCCGGGCTGACCGCCGCGTGCCTGGGCGCCGCGATCACCGTCATGGCGCTGCTCGCGGCCGCGGGCGCGATCACCGAGTTCTCGTTGGTGTTGGCGATCGCGATCGGCACGATCGCGTCGATCGTCCTCGTCACGGCCATTTCGCTCATGGCCGAGGGGCGCCGAGCGGCCACCAACCGGTTCATGATCTCGCTCGTGATCACGGCCTTCGTGCTCGCCCTGCTTCCCCTCGTCTCGGTGCTGTCCACCGTGGTCGTCAACGGCTCAGCGCGCTTCGACCTGGAGTTTTTCACCTGGTCAATGCGCTCGGTGATCGGCGAGGGCGGCGGCGCGCTGCACGCCATCGTCGGCACCCTGCAGATCACGGCGTGGGCGACCCTGATTTCGGTGCCCATCGGCCTGTTCGCCGCGATCTACCTCGTCGAGTACGGGCGCGGGCCACTCGCCCGGGCGATCACCTTCTTCGTCGACGTGATGACGGGCATCCCGTCCATCGTCGCGGGGCTCTTCGCGTACGCGCTGTTCGTCCTCATCTTCGGGGAGGGCGTGCGCATGGGCTTCGCCGGCTCGGTTGCGCTCAGCGTGCTCATGATTCCCGTCGTCGTGCGCGCGAGCGAGGAGATGCTGAAGCTCGTGCCCGACGAGTTGCGTGAGGCGTCGTACGCGCTCGGCGTGCCGAAGTGGCTCACGATCGCGAAGGTCGTGCTGCCCACCGCCGCGGCCGGCATCATCACGGGCATCACCCTCGCGATCGCCCGCGTCATCGGCGAGACCGCTCCGCTGCTCATCGTGGCCGGGTTCACCTCGAGCATGAACTACAACGTGTTCAGCGAGCGCATGCAGTCGCTGCCCGTCTTCGTGTACACGCAGTACGCGAACCCCGGCACCGATGTCGACTTCTATCTCGACCGCGCGTGGGCCGGAGCGCTCACGCTCATCATCATCGTCATGGCGCTCAACCTCATCGCGCGCCTGATCACCCGCCTCTTCCAACCGAAGGCTGGGCGCTGACGGGCGCCGAGCATCCCGAGATTTTGCCGATCGAAACGCTAAAGGAATCCCGTGTCGAAGCGCATTGAAGTTCGCGACCTGAACGTCTACTACGGCTCGTTCAAGGCCGTCGAAGACGTCACCCTCACCATCGAACCCCGCAGCGTCACCGCCTTCATTGGGCCGTCGGGCTGTGGCAAGTCGACCTTCTTGCGCACCCTGAACCGGATGCACGAGGTCATTCCCGGCGCACGCGTCGAGGGTGAGGTGCTCGTCGACGGCAACAACCTCTACGGCAAGGGCGTCGACCCGGTGCTGGTGAGGCGCCAGGTGGGCATGGTGTTCCAGCGGCCCAACCCGTTCCCGACCATGTCGATCGCCGACAACGTGCTTGCAGGGGTGAAGCTCAACAACCGCCGCATCGCGAAGTCAGACGCCGAGGCGCTCGTCGAGAAGTCGCTGCGCGGCGCAAACCTGTGGAACGAGGTCAAGGACCGCCTCGACCGCCCCGGCTCGTCGTTGTCGGGCGGTCAGCAGCAGCGCTTGTGCATCGCCCGGGCGATCGCCGTCGAGCCCGAGGTCATTCTCATGGACGAACCCTGCTCGGCCCTCGACCCCATCTCGACGCTCGCGATTGAAGACCTCATCGAAGAGCTGAAGACCGAGTACACGATCGTCATCGTGACCCACAACATGCAGCAGGCCTCGCGGGTGTCGGACAAGACGGCGTTCTTTAACATCGCCGGAACGGGCAAGCCCGGCAAGCTCATCGAGTACGACGAGACCGCGACGATCTTCTCGAACCCGTCGGTCAAGGCGACCGAAGACTACGTCTCCGGCAAGTTCGGGTAGTCGAGCGGCTAGATGCGGTGCGCCTTCGTGGCGCGTGCCCCGATGTAGCGGGCGACGACCGTGAACACGAGCACGATCACGAGCAGCGACAGCGCGCCGCCCCACGCCCGTTCGATGCCCGGGTCGAAGGGCTGACGGGCGCCGTTGTATACCTGCAGCGGCACCGCCGAGATGGCGACGTTGAAGAACGCGTAGACGATGTTGATGTTGCCGAACGCCGTGAGGATCAGCGGCGCCGTCTCGCCCGTGCCGCGGGCGATCGCGAGCATCACGCTCGTCGTCAAGCCGGGGGCGGCGGCGGGCAGCACGACGCGCGTGGTCGTCTGCCACTTGCGGGCGCCGAGCGCGAAGGAGCCGCGTCGCAGATCCTGCGAGACGGTCTTCAGCACCTCCTCGCTCGAGCGCACGATGATCGGCAGCATGATGATGCCGATCGCGACGGCGGCGGTGAACCCGCCGAAGCTGACGAGCTGCCCGGTACCGAGCACCAAAATCGCGTAGACCGCGAGGCCGACGAACACCGAGGGGATGCCCGTCATCACGTCGGTGAAGAAGCGGATGATCGTGGCGAACCACCCCTTGCCGTAGTCGACCAGGTAGATGGCTGCCGCGAGACCCACCGGCACCGCCATGAGGATCGCCATGAGCATGATGATTCCGGTGCCGACGAACCCGGCGGCGTAGCCGCCGCCCTCGCGGGCCGGGGGGAACTCGCGGGTGGTGAAGAACTCCCAGCTGATGACGTCGGCACCCTCGACGACCACGAGGCCGACGATCAGCACGAGCGGCACCATCGCGAGGATCATCGCGCCGAGCAAGCCCCACCGCGTGATGACGTCCTTCGTCTTGCGGCGACGAGCGTTGTCGCTGCTCACGGTCAGCGGCCGCCGCTCGGTGGGCGCGGGGGCAGCGGTGGCCGGGGTTGTGGTCGAGGTCACAGTGCGTCTCCTGCCGAGGCCGAACGGGCGAATCGCCACACGATGAGGCGGGCGATCACGTTGACGATCATGGTCACGATGAAGAGGACGACGCCGATGCCCAGCAGCGCCGTCAGCGTCTCGGGGGCGGCGTCCTGGAAGGTCGCCGCGATGTGCGCGGCGAGCGTGTCACCCGTGTCGAAGAGACGTTCGCCGACCTTTTGCGACGAGCCGATCAGCATCAGCACGGCGATCGTCTCGCCGAGCGCGCGGCCGAGGCCGAGCATCGTCGCGCCGACGATGCCGCCGAATGAGCGGGGCAGCACGACCTTGGCGAGCACCTCCTGCTTGGTCGCGCCGAGCCCGTAGCCGGCCTGAATCTCATCGGGCGGGGTCGTGGCCATGACCTCGCGGGTGATGGCCGTGATGATCGGCAGGATCATGATGCCGAGCACGACCGAGGCGTGGAAGTAGTTGGTGTTCGGGACGGGACCGCCGAGCCACGGAATCACCTCGCCGACCGTGCTGGCGACCCAGCGCGAGAAGGGGTGCAGAACGTTCGGAACGAACCACAGCAGACCCCACAGGCCGAAGATGATGGACGGCACCGCGGCAAGAATCTCGACCGAGTACGACATGGCCGTGCGCAAGCGGCGCGGGGCGTAGAAGTTGATGTAGAGCGAGACGGCGATAGCCAGCGGCAGCGCGAACGACACCGCGATCGTCGCCGTGAAGAGGGTTCCGAAGATGAACGGCCACGCACCGTAGGTGCCGCTGAACTCGTTGCGGTTGAATCCGGCCCGCCACTCGGTGCCGAACAGGAAGTTGAAGAAGCCCTGGTACTCGAACACCGGATACGCGTCGAGCGTCGTGCGCAGCACCATCGCGGCGAGCACGAGCAGCACCATGAAGCCCGAGACGATGAGGAAGCCAGAGAAAATTCGGTCGGCGTAGCGACCGAATCCTCGGCTGACGAGCTGGCTGGGTTGCCGCTTCGCAGCGGGCTTCTCGGTCGCGGTCGTCATGCGGGCCGGCTCTCCTCGGTCAGTCAGTGGAGGGGTAATGCGGGGAACGGGGTTGCTGGGTGGCCCGCCTGGCGGGCCACCCAGCCGGTGGCGCTGATGCGCTGAAAGTGATTACTCGGCGCTGTTGATGCGCTCGATGGCCTCGAGCACGCGCGGCTTCAGGCTGTCACCGAGCACGGCGTAGCCGAGGTCGGCGGCCAGCTGGTTGGCCTCCTCCGACTGCGTCGCCCACGTCCAGTAGTCGATCAGCATGTCGGCGGTGTTCTGCTCGTAACCGCACTCGTAGGCGAAGATCCAGTTGGCGCCGACGATCGGGAAGCCGTTGCCGCCCACGCCGAGGATGTCGAACTGGAAGGTGTCGGGAATCTCGAGAACCTCGAGCGCCTCGGTCGTTGCCTCGAGCGTCGCCTGCACGGCGTTGCCGTCGGCGTTCACGATGGCCGCGGTCGGCAGGTCGTTCACGAGCGCGTAGGCCTGGTTCACGTAGCCGATGCCGCCCTCGTTCTGCTCGATGCCGGCGGTGACACCCTCGTTGCCCTGGCCACCGACGGTGCCCGACGGCCACTGCACCTCCGTGCCCGAACCGAGGGTCCAGTTCGAGGCAGCGTCCTCCAGGTAGGTGGTGAACACCGACGTGGTGCCCGAGCCGTCCGAGCGGTGCACCGGGATGATCTCCAGGTCAGGCAGGTCGAAGTCGGGGTTCAACGCGGCGATCGCCGGGTCGTTGTAGTTGGTGATCTCGCGCTGGAAGATGCCGGCGATGGTCTCCGCATCGAGAACGAGGCCCTCGAACTGCTCGTCACCGAACGCCAGCGTCACGGCGCCGAACAGCACCGGGAACTGGATGGCCGCGCAGCCGCGACCCTCTTCTGCGGCCGCGAGGTCCTCGTCGCGCAGGTAGCGCTCCGACGAACCGAAGTCGACCGTCTGCAGCAGGAACTGCTCAATGCCGCCGCCCGAACCGATCGACTGGTAGTTGATGGTGACGCCCGGCTGAACGTCGCTCGAGTACACGAACTGGTACTCCTGGAACACCGGGTTGGGGAAAGACGCTCCCGCACCCTCGAGGTTGCCCGAGAGCTGAACCTCAGCCGGCGGGGCCTCCGGCGACGTGGTGTCGCCCGGCTCGGTGGGCTCGGCCTCCGACGCGCAGGCGCCGAGAAGCAGGGCGAGCGAGGCCGACACGGCGACGCCGGTCAGGGCCTTCTTGCTGCGAAGGATGGTCATGTGTGTTGTCCGTTTCTTGGTTGTGGGTGACAACGGGGTTGGTGTTGCGTTTCTCACTGTTTCGGCGCTGGGTTAGTCGTTTGGGGCCGAGGGGTGAACACCCGATGAACGGCGACGTAACGCCACTACCCGAATCGACCGGAGATGTAGTCCTCGGTGCGCGGGTCGGAGGCGTTGGAGAAGATCTTGTCGGTGGCGTCGAACTCGACGAGGGCACCCGTGCGCTCACCGACGTGGTCGTCGATGTCGACGGTGAGGAACGCCGTCATGTCGCTCACGCGCGCAGCCTGCTGCATGTTGTGCGTGACGATGACGATCGTGTACTCCTCCTTCATCTCGCGCATGAGGTCCTCGATGCGCAGAGTGGCGATCGGGTCGAGCGCCGAGCACGGCTCGTCCATGAGAATGACCTCGGGGTCGACGGCGATCGCCCGGGCGATGCACAACCGCTGCTGCTGACCGCCCGACAGCGAGAAGCCGGACTCCTTCAGCTTGTCTTTTACTTCGTCCCACAAGAACGCCTTGCGCAGCGACTGCTCGACCAGGTCGTCCATGTTGCCCTTGTAGCCGTTCAGCCGGGGCCCGAAGGCGACGTTGTCGTAGATCGACTTCGGGAAGGGGTTCGGCTTCTGGAACACCATGCCGATGCGGCGCCGCACCTCGACCGGGTCGACCTCGGGCGCGTAGATGTCTTCACCGTTGTAGATGAACTTGCCCTGCACCGTCGCGCCGGGAATGAGATCGTTCATGCGGTTGAAGGCGCGCAACAGCGTCGACTTGCCGCACCCCGACGGGCCGATGAAGGCGGTGATTTCTTTGCGCGGGATCTTCATGCTGATCCCCTTCACCGCCGTGAACGAGCCGTACTTCACGGCCGCGTCCTCCAGCTCGAAGATCGAACCGTACGCGCCGTGGGGGGTGCTCTGCCGGTGGCCGACCTCGAAGTGCACCTCGCGGGCGGACTCGTCAGTCGGGGTGTCGGTTGCGGGCTCGCGCTGAGCGTCGGGGGTCATGCGTCCTCCGGGTAAGGGGGTACGGGCGCGACCGCCCGCGGATGTCCTCAGCCTGAACGCCCCCGGTGAACGCCGGGTTAACGGCAGTGAACGAGGAGGCGAGAGGCGTGCATCCGTTTTTCTGCGCCGAATCGTCGCGTTGCGTTTACCGACTGTTTGCCTGCGTTGTATTCGATGACAGAGCACGCCGACTGCCGACGACACCACGCAAGGACGCTGACATCACCGTGACTCAGGATGCTCCCCGCGCCGCCCTCGGACCGCGCGCGTTTCGGCGCGTGGCCGGCACCGCAGCGCTGCGCGACCTGTGCCGAGACACCGACCGGCAGCTCGTCGCCGCGGGCATCGACTACGTGGCTCACCGCGATGCCGCCGAACTGCTCGTCGCGCTCGCGAGTGACGCGCCCGACGTCGTGCTGACGCACGCTGACCCCACGGGCGTCACCCTCGACGCTCTCATCAGCACCGTTCACCAGTGGGCGAACGTGCCCGTCGTTGTGGCGATCGACGCGGCCGCGTCCGACAACGCCACCGCGGCTCGGGCGCTCGACGCGGGGGCGAACGCGCTCCTACCCACCCCGTTCACCGCCGACGAGCTGCGGCGCTGCCTGCTCGGGCTCGGTCTGCCGAGCTCGCCGCACGCGCCGGCCGTCATCGTTGGCGACCTGCACATCGACACGGCCGCGCACCTCGTGAACTACGCCGGTGTCGACGTGCGCCTCACCCACCGCGAGTTCTCGATGCTGCACACCATCGCCGCGCGCGCCCCGCGGCTCGTGTCACCGCAGGACCTCGCCCGGCAGTTCTCGCCCGACGTCGACCCCGAGGCGGGGGCGCGAGCCGTGCGCGTCATGATCGGGTCGATCCGCGCGAAGCTGGGTGCAGCATCCGAGCGGGGGCTGTCGCCCATCGAAACCGTGCGCGGCGTCGGCTACCGGGTGAGGGTCGACTGAGCCCTACGCAGACTCGGTGACGATCGCGACGATCGGGTCGCTCGTCGGCAGCGGGCTGCCCGAGGCGGGCTCGACCGTCACGCCGACAATCGTTCCGGCGACAAACTCGCCCTCGAGCACCTGCACGGTCTGGCCGTCGGAATCGACCGTGAACAGGCCGGCCGGAGAGATCTGGTCGCCCGTGATGTACCAGAGGGCGTAGGCCTCGTCGTCGGACAGTGTCGCCAGCCCGTCGAACACCATCACCGACAGGCCGAGCGACTCAGAGCTGACGAGGCTCGCGGTCGCACCACCCGCCACCTCGCTCGTCGACACCGTCGCGTCGGGAGCGGCAACCACCTGCGCGAGCACCTGCTGGTTGTTCGCACTGGGGCGCACGACGTCGGCCGTGACGACTCCGGCGAAGAACAGGGCCACGGCGGCCGCGGCAGCGGCGACAATCGTTGCCGGGCGCGCGAACCACCGCATGCGGGCCTTGTCGGCCGCGAGCCCGCTCATCGGGATCGGCGGACGCGACTCAGCGACCGTCTCGCGCGGCGCCGCGTCCGGGACGGGCGGTTCGGCGGCGGGTTCCGCCGCGGGTTCCGCCGCCGCGCGCGGCAGTTGCGGCGTTGCGGCAACCTGCGCCATCAGCGACTGCTTCAGACCTGGAGACGGCGTGACGGGCGCGGTGGCCGCTCCGAGCATCCCGGTTGCCTCGCGCAGCGACTCGACCTCGCGCTGCAGTGCGGGCGACGCGGCGAGCTCGCGCTCAAAGGCGGCAGCCTCATCGGCGTCGAGCGCGCCCAGCGCGTAGGCGGCAGCGGCCTCGAGCTGCTCGTTCGACAACGAACTCATGACGCCACCCCCAACTCTGTGCGCAGGCGTATCAGCCCATCGCGCAATCGTGTCTTGACCGTTCCGAGCGGAATGTTCAGCATCTCGGCCACCTCGCTCTGCGTGTAGCCGCCGTAGTATGCGAGCTCGACCGCCTGCCTCTGCAGGTCGCTCAACCTCGCCATCGCCTTCTCCACTCGCTTGTGTTCGATGCTGATCTCGGCCGACTCCGACACGGTGTCGACGTCTCGGCCCAGATCGCGGATGCCAATCTTGGTGTCCCGATCACGGCTCGCCTGGGCGCTGCGCACCCGGTCGATCGCGCGTCGGTGAGCCATCGTGAGCATCCACGTCACCGCTTTCCCCCTATTCGGATCGAAGCGGGAAGCGGTTTGCCACACCTCGAGCAAGACCTCCTGCACGACCTCCTCCGACTGCGCGTGGTCTTTCAGCACGTGGCGCACGAGGCCCAGCATGCGCGGGGCGACGAGGTCGTAGAGGTCACTGAACGCGCGTTGGTCGCCGCCCGCGACGCGCGACAGCAGGGCGGTCGCCTCGTCGAGGGCGGGCGGCGTCGCGTCGTCGGTCGCCACCTCTGGTTCGGGATGCACGGCTCCAGCATTCCAGGTCGACGGCGCTTCGGGTGCGTAATCGCTGAGAACGGGGGTGAGGGGTCGGTGCGGGCGCGGGGGCGGGGGCGGGGGCGGGGCGGGGGCGGGGCTGGCCCCCCCCGGGCCGCGGGGGGCCCCCGCCTCCTGGGGCCCCCCGGGGGGGGGGCCGCCCCCCCCCCCCCGGCGCAGGTTCTCGGCCGTGCGCAAGCCAGCCATCGACGCGCCGACGATCAGGACGGGGCGGTCGTCAGCATCC
>NZ_JBKBPI010000013.1:0-43674 GCF_046293215.1 Microcella sp.
GGTCGGGTTGGTTTTTCAGCATGTGCCGAAGATACGGCGCGGGTCGCGTTGCGTCAACTTTTGCCGATTCATCGGCGTGTCGTGGTGTGAGTTGGTCTTGCGCCCTCACGCCCTAGTGCCGTAACATCGGCATCATGACTATTCAGACAATCCGGCCAACCTTCACCAAAGGCGACCGGCTACGCAAAGCACGCGAGCTGACAGGGCTCGACCAAAAAGCCTTCGCAGAAACGATGGGCCTCCACCGCGACTCCGTACGCAAATACGAAACGACCGGCCAGATCAAGAAGTACGTCCTCAAAGCCTGGGCCGAAGAAACCGGCGTAGACGAGGACTGGCTAGAGCACGGAGACGAACCTCAGCCTTCAGATTAGAAGGCTCCTGCTCTATCCGCTGAGCTACGAGGGCTTTACCGCGTTCAGGGTACCGGAGCGGCGCGCCCCCGCCGCGGATCCGGGCCGTCTGCCTACCGTGGATGACATGACGTACGAGCGTTGGATCCGCGTTGCGGAATGGCCGATCGCGTCGGCCGCTGTCGTCTTTCTCGGCGTGTATTCGTGGCTGGTGATCGGGCAGCCGACCGGCACGACGCTGATCGTGCTGGATGTGGCACTGCTCATCCTGTGGGTCGTGTTTGCGGTCGACTACGTGGCGCGGCTGGCACTTGCTCGCCCCCGCGCGCGCTGGTTCTGGCGAAACATCCCGCTGCTGCTCATGGTCGCGCTGCCGTTTTTCCGCCCCCTGTACCTGCTGCGCCTGCTCACCCTGCTCACGGTGCTGCGGAAGGCGACCGGGTCGGCGTTCCGGGGGAAGGTCACCGTCTACGTGACGGTCTCGGCGCTCGTCATCATTCTCATCGGCGCTCTGGGCGTGCTCGACGCCGAGCAGAACGTCGACGGCGCGCTGATTACGACGTTCCCCGATGCTCTCTGGTGGGCGCTCGTCACCATCACCACGGTCGGCTACGGCGACCTCTACCCGATCACCGGCACGGGCCGCATCATCGCATCGGGGTTGATGATCGCGGGGATCGCGCTCGTGGGGTCGGTGACGGCGACGCTGGCGTCGTGGTTCGTGGATCGCATCAAGGAGGTCGACGAGCAGGCGAAGGCCGAGCGAGAAGCGGGCCTCAGCGGCGAGGGGGCGTCAGCGGTCAGCGACGGCGGCGAGAGCGGTGAGAAGCCGCGGTAGCGTCGGCACGCCTTCGGCGCGCAGGTGCTCGTCACCGTTTGCCGCGTAGATGACGGTCGTCGGGGTCGAGCGGATCCCGAGGTCAGCAGCGCGCTCCTGGTGCGCCGCGACGTCGCGTTCGACGACCTCCAGCGCGGGTACGAGTCGCTGCGCCTCGGCGATGACGTCGCGCGCGCGGTGGCAGGGGTCGCAGAACGCTGACGTGTAGAGCTCGAGTCGCACGGCCCCATGCTACGCCGCGCTCCCTCGGCGAACCGCGGATGAACAGTGCGTGACGGATGCTCGCCCTGGGCCGATTTCTCGGGTCGCGACCCGCTCGAGGCAGCACACTGCTCTCGTGAAGGCATGGATGCGCGTGCGAGCCCTCGGTGATTCCGCCAGCTCCCTGCGCCGTGCGGCGGGCACCGATCACGTTCGGGAGGCTCTGTGGACGTGGGTGGACCGCCTCGCGATCGGATTGGATGCGGTCGCCGCACCACGCGCATCCGACCCGCCGGCGCGCGCCTCGCGGCCGTGTCCGGTCGTGGACGTGCGATCGTACGCTCGCGAGGGGGCGCGCGTCGCCGACGTCACCGGCGCCCAACTGGACGCGACGCTCAGCGATCTGCCCGACCTGGTGACGATCATGACCGGCTCGAGCGAACTCGTCGCCGGTCGCGCGAGCCCGGAAGCTCTCGCCGCGCTCGTCGACCACGCAGTGGCCCAACTGCGGGGCGTGGGATGCGATGTGGTGCTCGTGTCAACCCTGCGGGCGTCGTCGCCGCTGATCCCCCGCCGACGGGTGGAGCGCAGCGCGGAGTTCACGGCCGAACTCTGGTCGATCGCCCGGGAACGCGGCGCGACGGTGGTGGATGCGTGGAGCATCGCCGAGGTTCGCGCTCGGCCGTTCGGCGCGATCGAGCGACTCACCCTGGAGCCGGCCGGGCATCGAATTCTCGCTCGGCGAGCGATCGAGGCGCTCGGTGTTCCCTACCGCGACGGGCTTCCGCCGCCCGTGTCAGAAGCCGCCGGTAGACTGCCCGGGTGAGTGCAGCCAACGACCGTCTCGTCTGGATCGACTGCGAGATGACGGGGCTCGACCTCGCCGTCGACGAACTCGTCGAAGTCGCCGTCGTCATCACCGACTACGACCTCACCCCCGTGCATCCCGGCTTTTCGATCGTGATCGCCCCCTCGCCGACGGCGCTGGCGAACATGAGCGACTTCGTCCGGCAGATGCACGAGTCATCGGGCCTGCTCGACGAGCTGGCTTTGGGCGCCGACCTTCCCGACGCCGAGAAGGCGGTGCTCGACTACATCGTCGAACACGTTCCGACCGCCGGCGCCGCCCCGCTCGCGGGCAACACGATCGGCACGGATCGCGCCTTCCTGCAGCGCTCGATGCCGTCGGTCGACGCGCACCTGCACTATCGCTCGGTCGACGTGTCGTCGATCAAGGAACTGGCCAGACGCTGGTTCCCGCGCATCTACTTCAACGCCCCCGAGAAGAATGGTGGCCACCGCGCTCTGGCCGACATCCTCGAGTCCATCCGCGAACTCGCCTACTACCGTCGCGCGGCTTTTGTGGCCGACCCCGGGCCGACAACGGAGACACTGCAGGTCGTATCTGGTGAGGTCGTCGACGACTGGGCCGCCCACCTGCCCGTGGTGCGCGGCGGGCACTAGCCTGTACTACCATTGACCGGTCGCCGTTGTGCGACGCTCGGTGGGTATAGCTCAGTCGGTAGAGCGCCTGGTTGTGGTCCAGGAGGTCGCGGGTTCAAGCCCCGTTACTCACCCCAGCTAGCACGAGGCCCCGCAGTACTGCGGGGCCTCGTGCCGTTCTCGGGTGCGCATAACCGACGTGCGAGACAATGGGGTGATGACCGCCGCACCGCTTCCCGCCCTCGACGACCAGGTCGTGGAGACGCCCCAGCACGCGGCCGAAGTGCCGTGGCGAACGGTGGTCTGGAACGACCCCGTGAATCTCATGAGCTACGTCTCGTGGGTGTTTCGTCGCCACTTCGGACTGGATGCCGCCACCGCCGAGCGTCGCATGATGCAGGTACACACCGACGGGCGGGCGGTCCTCGCCGAGGGCAACCGCGAGCAGATGGAGCGTCACGTCGAAGCCATGCACGAGTACGGGCTGTGGGCGACCGTTGAACGGGTCGAGCGGTGAGGGGCTTCCAGCCGCACGATGGCGGCTACCAGGCCGTGCTCGAACCGTACGAGGCGACGATTCTCATCTCACTGGGCGAGCAGCTGCAGCAGCTCCTGACCGACGGGCTGGGCGGCAACACCGCGGCCGACGCGGCACTGCACCGGGTTCTTCCCGACGCGTACCGCGACGATGACGAGGCCGCGCTCGAGTGGCGCGAACTGAGCCGCCGCGGCCTTATCGAGCGCAAGAGAGCGTTCGCCGCGACGATGACCACGGCGTTGCACGCGATCGCCGCCGGCGACGGCCCCGCTCCCCTCTCGGTCACCGAGAGCGAAGCCGTCGACTGGATGCGCGCCATCGGCGATCTGCGCCTGATCCTCGCCGACCGGCTCGGGATCGTCGTCGACGGAGACGAGGGGGCGAGCGACCCGCCCGAAGCGGCCGACCTGTACCGGTGGCTCGCCTGGATTCAAGACGACCTGGTGAGGGCGCTCGATGGCGGACGATAGCGGCACCGAGCATCCCGAACCGCTGTCGTTGACGGAAGCCGAGTTCGAACAATTGGTGGTCGACGAACTCGATGCGCTGCCCGATGACATGGTGGACGGCCTCGACAACGTGATCTTCGTCACGGAGGCGCGACCGGAAGACGGCTCGCTCGACCTGCTCGGCCTGTACGAGGGCGTGGCGCTGACCGACCGGGGCCAGTACGGCTTCGGCGAACTGCCCGACCGGATCATCCTGTACCGCGAGCCGCTCATGGCCCACGCCGGAGGCGACCTGGATGAGCTGCGCGAGCAGATTCACGTGACGCTCGTGCACGAGATCGCTCATTTTTATGGAATCGATGACGAAGAACTGCATCGCCTGGGGTGGGGCTGAATTAGCCTTGCGGTATGGGGGCAGGACGACGCATCGGACGAGTGATCAGCGGGCTCATGGCCTTCGCCGTCGCGGCGGGCGCCGTGTATGCCGCTGGAGCGATGCTGAGCCCCATTCCGCCGCTTGAGGTGGTCGAGCGCAGCATTGAGACCGGCGGAGAGGCCGGCGCGGCCCTGGAGCTGCCCGACGTCGGCGCCTCCGCCGTCGTCTTGCCGACCGGCGACCCCATTACAGCCGGCGACGACGGTCAACGACCCATCGCGGGCACGGCGCGGCTGATTCTTGCCCACGTCGTACTCGACCGCGAGCCGCTGGAGGTGGGGCGCACCGGTCCGGCACTCATCATCGACGCCGGGCACGTCACCCGCACCCGAGAGTTGGCCGGCGCCGGTATCCGCACTGTCCCGGTGTTCGTCGGCGAACCGTGGACGCGGCGTGACCTGCTCGTTGCCACGCTGCTCGGCTCAGGCAACAACCTCGCCGAGTTCCTCGCCATCGACGTTTTCGGCGATCTCGGCGCCTACCAGTCGGCGGCGCGAGCCTGGCTCGACGCGAACGGCCTCGAGAACACTCAGGTCGCCGACGTGTCGGGCATCAACCCGGGAACGACCGCGACGGCCTCCGACCTTGCGCTGCTTGCCCAGCTCACTGCGCAGCAGCCCGTGATGGCCGACATCTACGCGCTGCGGCCCTCGACCGTGTCGACCGGGGCGAGCTTCAGCGACAACACGCGCTTCCTGCCCGAAATCGGCGCGAACGGCTACGTCAACACCTACACCGACGAGGCGGGGGTGTGCATTCTCACCTCGGTGCAGATCGCCGGCACGACCGTCACGATCGCGCTGTACGGCCAGCCCAGCTACCCCGCTGCGGAGGAGGCCCTGCGCTCGGTGGTGACCGCGCTGGAAGAGAACCTGCGCACCACGACGATCGTCTCACCGGGCGACACGGTCGCCGAGTACGTTTCCGACTGGGGTCAGACGGCCCGCATCGTCGCGAACGACACGGTGGAGACGACCGCGCTCAGCCCCGGGGAGGTCGAGGTGACCTTCGAGATCGACGAGCGCACGACCGTGCTGCGCGGCACCACCGTGGGCCGCATGGTCGTTACCACCGGCGACGGCCGATCCGTCGTCATTCTCGAGGCGGCCGACACGATCACGGAACCGGGGGTCGGCTGGCGCTTCGCCGATCCGTTCACGGTCATCGACCGCTGGAACCGCTGATCACCTCGTCGGCCAGCGCGCGCGGCCGGTGCAGCCGGGCGTGCCACTCCTCTTGACGCGCCCATCGCTCCCACTGAGCAGCGAACAGTTCACCGTCGCGCTCAATCGCGCGGTGCCTCCGCTCGGCGTCGTCGAGTTCGACCCAGATGGCGCGCGCCGCGAGACGCTTCGCCGCCGGACCAATCGCCCCACAGCCCTCGATCACAAGAGGGCGGCCGCCGTCAACGTCGACCCAGTCGGCGGCGGATGCCCGTGCCCAGTCCCACCGCCGGTACCGCGCTGGACCGCCCGCGGCGAAGGGGCGGATCACGTGGGTGAGGACGTGGTGCTCCGCCGCTTCTAGTCCATCCCAGCCCGGGTACACATCGTCGAGGCTGAGGAGCGTGGCACCCTCGCGGTCGGCGAGCGCGCGACCGATCGTGGTCTTGCCCGCGCCCGAACGTCCGTCAATGAGGATGATCGGGGGCGCGCCGCTAGCCAAACTCGCGCCCCGTCAGAATGCTGTTCCACTGGCCCGTCGCCACGGCCGCGATGGTCGCAATGACGGCGATGCCGAGCGCGACGGTGAGTGTCGCGGTGTCGATCGCGCGCCAGGGCGCCGGGCGCGTCCACGTGCGCGTGACGGGCGCACCGAAACCCCGCGCCTCCATCGCGACCGCGAGTGCCGCTCCACGGCGGATGGCGAGCACGAGCAACGCGAGCACGAGACCGGGCAGCCGGCGCAGCCGTGACCGGTCCCCGAGGCCCCGCGCGCGCCGGGCACGTTCGAGCATGCGCATGTCGGTGCCGAGAAGCCCGAGCATGCGCAGGGCCGCAACCGCTCCGAGCACGAAACGCGCCGGAAGGCGCAGGGTTTGCGCGAGCGCGTCGCCGAAGCGGGTCACGTCGACGCGGGCGAACAGCGCGACGGCGGGAATGCCGATCGCGAGCACACGCAGAACGGTGGCAATCGCGAGCTCGATGGAGCCGTCACTGATGCGGACGAACAGGAACTCGACGTAGACCTGGCCGCGGGTCTGGCCGTAGAGCAGGATCGTGAGGCCGGACAACGGTGCGGCGATCCACACGGGGGCCGTGCGGCGAATCAGCGTGCGCGCGTCGACGCCGAGCAGCGGCAGCAGGAGCACCTGCAGGGTCACAGCGACCGCCGCCGACACGATGTCGATCGTCGCGACGAGGATGAGGGCCGGGAACAGGCCGGCAGCGAGCGCCGCGACCGGATTGAGCCGGCTGAGCAGTGGCTCGCGCGCCGTCGAGCGCTCGGGTTCCGAGGGTGGTGTCTCTGCCGTCTCGCGCGCCGGGCCGTCCGCGTCGTCGCCCGAGCGTGTCGTCAGCCGGAGCTCGCGCGCGCCCAGGGCGGCGATGAGTTCGCGGTCGTGCGTGGCCATAATGACGGCACCGCCCCGGTCGCGGTGCTCGGCAAGCAGCGCGGCGAGTTCTGCCCAGGTGCGCCGGTCTTGACCGAACGTGGGCTCGTCGAGGATCAGCACGCGGGGGCCGGCGGCGATCGCGGTCGCGACCGAGAGTCGTCGTTTCTCACCACCACTGAGCCGGTACGGGCTCGTGCCTCCGCGGCGCGCGAGCCCGAGTCGGTCGAGCAGCTCGGCAGGCACGGTGCCCGTGCCGAGGGCGAGTTCGTCGCGCACCGTGGCGGCGACAAACTGATGTTCGGGGTTCTGGAAGACAACGCCGATGGCCCGCGAGAGTTCGACGGAGCTCAGCTCCGCCGGGTCGCGCCCGTCACCCGTCGTGACGACACCCGCCGCGCGCGGCAGCAGCCCGGCGAGGGCGAGGGCGAGGGTCGATTTTCCGGCGCCGTTCGGGCCGGTGATCGCCACGATGTCGCCCTCGCGCACCGTGAGGTCGACGTCGTGCACGACCGGCGCGGCCCCGACGGGACCGGCCGTCACCCCCCGCGCCTGCATGAGCACGGCGCGGTCGACGATCGGCGTCACCGCGGCGGGCGGATGCACGGGCGGCCGGTCAAGAACCCACACTCCGCGATCGGCGAGCGCCGCTCCCTCGCGGTCGAGCACGTCGGCGGGGTCACCGTCGGCAACGACGGTGCCGCCGTCGAGAACGATGACGCGGTCGATGTGGTCGCGCCAGACGTCGACGCGGTGCTCGATCACGACGAGGGTGAGTTGGTGCCGCTCGACGGCGGCGATGACGGCCTCGACGATCTCGCCGACCCCCGCGGGATCGAGCTGCGCGGTCGGCTCGTCGAGCAGCAGCGCGCCGGGTTCGAGCGCGAGCACGCCGGCGAGGGCGAGCCGCTGCTGCTGGCCGCCCGACAGTTCGGGCGTTCGGCGGGCGGGCGTGATGTCGAGGCCCACCCGGTCGAGGGCGCCGTCGAGACGCTCGGCGATGACGGGCACCGGCACGCCGAGGTTTTCCGGGCCGAAGGCGAGGTCGTCGCCGGCGCGCTCGAGAACGATGCCGGCCTCGGGGTCTTGCAGCAGCAGTCCGACCCGGCCACGGGCATCCAGCGGGTCGCGGTCGTCGACCGTGATGGTGCCGCTTCGATCGCCGTCGTCATCGCCGCCCAACACCCCGGCGAATGCCTGCAACAGGGTGGATTTGCCGCTACCGGAGGCGCCGAGCACCAGCACGCGTTCGCCGGGTTCGATCGTGAGATCGATGTCGGCGAGCACCGGGGCGCGGCGACCGCGCGGACGCCAGCCGAAGCCGTGCGCCGCGAGCCGAGCCGCCCTGGGCTGCGTGAGGGTGCCGGCGCCCGCCGGTAGCGCTGAGGTCACCGGGTCGCGGCGGGCTCGCCGTCGGACGCCGGTTCAGCGGGGACATCGTCGAGGTCGTCGTCACTGCCCCGTTCGCGGCCGGCGGCGAAGCGGTCGAGGGCGCCCGTTCGGGCCAGCGCTCGCATGGCCAGCCACGACAGCAGTCCGGCGATGATCGCGCCCGAGGCGATGCCCGAGATGGCGTAGACGGTGGCGAACAGGGCGCCCGCCCCGGCGTACCAGAGGGTCAGGTCGAGGATGACCATTCCGACGCCGGCGCCGGCTCCAGCGAGCATCGCGGCGACGATGCCCCACGCCTTGTACAGCAGGATCGCGAACACGATCTCGGCGCCAAGACCCTGCACGAGTCCGGAGAGCAGGGTCAGCGGCCCCCACTGGTTGCCGAACAGGGCCGACACGGTCGCGGCGACCATCTCACCGTAGATGGCGGCACCGGGCTTGCGCACGATGAGCGCCGTGAGCACGCCGCCGATGAGCCACACGCCGTGGACGCTGCCTTGCACGCCGGGCAGGAGAGCGCCGAGGGCGCTGCCGATCGGGTTGTAGGTGAGGTTCCAGGCGAAGAAGACGAGGCCCACGGCGACGCCGACGATGCTGGCGACGACGATGTCGACGACGCGCCAGCGTAGGCGGCCGAGGCTGCGCGTCGAGCGCGCCTGGGGGGCGGAAGATGCAGTCATGAAACGTGCCTTTCGTTGGGGTGCGCGCGCGTGGCACGCACCGTTTCCCGTAACGGCACGGGTGCGAGATGTCCTCCCTGCGCCGGCATGACCCGGATCAGGTTCGACGGTCGAAGCCCGAGCGGCTTCCTCTCAGCCCGACAGTCGGGCTCCCGTGTACGCAGCCCAGTGTACGCCTCGCCGATGGGCCGGTGGGCCGCCGCTCAGTAGACTCCGGTCATGGCTGCGACGGCGGGAGAGAGCGACGAGCTGGAGACTCTCGTTCGCCGAGTGCTCGACGATGCGGCCGACGAGTCGGAAGGGCGCCACCGGGTCAGCCTCCTCCTCTCGGCGGCGCAGGCCGTCACCCGAGACCTCGACCTGACGACGGCGCTGCAACGCATCGTGGAGGCCGCCCGCCAGTTGGTGCGGGCCCGGTACGGTGCCCTCGGGGTGATCGCCCGCGACGGCAGTCTGGAGCGCTTCCTGCACTCCGGCCTCGACGACGAGACGGTCGCGCGACTCGGTCCGCCGCCGACGGGGAGGGGCATCCTCGGTGCGGTCATCGCCGACGACGCCACCATTCGCCTTCCCCGCCTGTCGGACGACCCGCGGTCCGTCGGCTTCCCTGAGCACCATCCCCCCATGAACTCGTTTCTCGGCGTTCCGATTCATGTCGCAGGCGAGGCGTTTGGCAACCTCTACCTCACCGAGCGCGACTCTGGCCCCTTCGATGACCTGGACGCGAGCGTGATCGCGAGTCTGGCCGCCATGGCCGGCACTGCGATCGCCAACTCGCGCTTATATGCGCGCTCTGAGCGCTCCCGGGTGTGGCTGGAGGCCGCCGAAGAGATTTCTCGGCGCTTGCTCGCGGGCGAGTTGTCGGCCGACGACGGGCGCGCCATCGTCGCTGCAGCGATGGCGCTGACCGGCGGCACCGCCGAGGCGATCACGGTCGACGACGATGATCGGCTCGTGGTTGATCCGCACTCGGATGCACGCGGCGGCACGCGCGATTTCGCTGACGATGAGGCCACGCTCACCCGCTTCGTCGAATCCGTCACGATTGCCCGCGAGCTCGCACGCGCGCGGGTCGATGAGCAGCGCATCGCCCTGTCGGACGAGCGCGACCGCATCGCACGCGACCTGCACGACCACGTCATCCAGAGTCTGTTCGCCGTTGGCCTCAGTCTGCAGAGCGTGGTGGGCGACCCGACAACGCCGACGGGGGCGCGCATCGCCACCCAGGTTGACGCGATCGACTCAACGATTCGGCAGATCCGTCAGGCGATCTACCGGCTCTCCGCTCCCCCATCGGCCACCGCGTACAGTCTGCGCGCGCGCATCAACACGCTTGTGCGGGAAACCCTCGAGGGCGAAGACCTGGACTCGGGCCTGGAGTTTCAGGGGCCGGTCGACACCCTCGTCAACTCGGAACTCGGTGACGAGGTCGTCGCCGTCGTGCGTGAGGCCCTCTCGAACGCCGTCCGTCACGCCCAGGCGCGCCGCGTCGACGTGGCGGTCGCGGTCCAGGGTGCCGAGGTCAGCATCCGGGTCGTCGACGACGGGCGGGGGCTGGGGCAATCGACCCGGCGGTCGGGCCTCGACAATCTGCGTGGCCGAGCCGTCGAGCGCGGCGGAACCTTTGCCGTCACCTCGCCCCCGACGGGCGGTACTGAGCTGCTGTGGCGCGTACCCTGGGGAGCATCATGACCACCCCCGTTCGCGTGTTCCTTCTCGACGATCACGAGATTGTGCGGCGCGGCCTGGCCGACCTGCTCGACGCAGAAGACGGAATCGAGGTGGTCGGTGAGGCGGGCCAGGTCGCCGGGGCCGCCGAGGCGATCCTCGCTACTCAGACCACGGTTGCCGTGCTCGACGGACGGCTGCCGGATGGCAGCGGCATCGACGTGTGCCGCGATGTGAAGTCGGCGAATCCCGACATCGGCTGCCTGATCTTGACCTCCTACGACGATGACGAGGCCGTCTTCGCGGCCGTTCTCGCGGGCGCCAACGGCTACCTGCTCAAGGAGGTTCGGGCGACCCGGCTCGTCGAGGCGATCCGGCTGGTGAACGCCGGTGCGACGCTCCTCGAGCCCGCCGTCGTCGAGCGGGTCACCGCGCGCGTTCGCCAGGCGGCGAACGAAACGACGCCGCTCGACGGGCTGACCCGCCGCGAGACCGACATCCTCGCCCTCATCGCCGAGGGGCTGTCGAACCGAGAGATCGGCGCGCGCCTGTACCTCGCCGAAAAGACGGTTAAGAACTACGTGAGTGGCATCCTCGCCAAACTCGGCATGCAACGCCGTACGCAGGCGGCCGTCCTGGCGGCCGAGTGGCTGCCCAAGCGCTCGCCGTCGGATTCGTAGCGCCACGCGCACACCGCGAGCATTCTGAGAGGGCGTCCAGGGCCCACAACTAGCCTCGGCGGTTCTTCTGCGCCCGCCCCCGCGGGTGCTCGATCACGGAGGAACGCATGTACGCAACGACCGAAACCGCCACGCCACAGACACTGATTGACCTCGCCACCGCTGAGCCCGAACTCGCGGTCAGCATCCTCGTGCCGATGGCCACGACCGGCAAAGAGACGGCAGCGAACAGCACGGTGCTGAAAAACGCGTTGCGTGATGCGGGCGAGCAGTTGAGCGAGGCGGGAGCGGATGACGACGAACGTGCCGCCCTTCTCACCCCGGTGGCCGCCCTGCTCGACGACCACGAACTCTGGCAGAACCAGGGTGCAGGTCTCGGTGTGTTCGTGGCCCGCGGTCATTCCCCGCGCCTCATTCGGCTTCCCATGGAGGTTGACGCGCAGGTGAGCGTCGGACGCCGTTTTCGCATCGCCCCGGCACTGTCGCTCCTCGACGCCGACGATGCGTTCTTGATCGTCACGGCCACGCACGACAGCGCCCGGCTCTACAGTGCGTCGCGCGCGGGGCTTGGCGAGCAACTCGACGCCGGACTGCCCGACAGCGCCCAGGATGACGCCGTCGAGAACGACTACGAGAACCCGGTGCAGGCGAGCCCGCCGCTGCGGCCCAACACGGGCACGGCGACCATCAGCAACGCCCAGGTTTACGGTGACGCCCCGCCGGAGTGGCGCGAAACACGGCAGCACGACCACGCGCAGGCCATCGTGCAGGCGCTCAGCGCTGCGACAAACGACCGGCACGAGCGCATCGTGCTCGTCGCGGGTGCAGACATGCTGGGGCTGCTGCGACCGAGCGGGCTCTTTTCCGCGGACGTCGAGCACAACCCCGACGCCCTGTCGGCCGAGGAGCTGCACGCCCACGCCGTTGCGGCGATCGAGGCCCAGCTGAACGAGCAGCGGGCTGACGCTGTCGACAGCGTCGCCGCGTCGCTGGGGCGTCACGACGGCTCGGCGACGAGCGATCCGGCCGAGCTACTCACCGCCGCGCTCGAGGGCCGGGTCGGCACCCTCGTCGTCACGACTGAGGCTACGACGCGTCAGGACGAGGACCTCGATGAGCTGCTCAGTGCGGTACTGGCGACGGCGGCCCGCATCGTTGTGACGGACGAGGATGCGCCCGCTCCGCTGAGCGGCCTGCTGCGCTACTAGCGACCGCGCGCGCCGTCAGCGACGCGAGCCAGGAGGATGCGGGCGTCGAGCATCCCATTCGCCCTGCCCCCAGCGCAGCCCCTTCGCGACCGGGTAGATGGCGAGGAAGACCCACGCTGGCGCCCGCAGCCGGCGGCTCCGCACGCCGTGGTGCGTGTAGGTGCGGTCGAAACGGCCGACGTACGAGTAGTAGTCGCGGGGGCTGTCGTCGATGCGACGGGCAGACATGCCGGCCACCATGGTCGGCACGTAGCGTGCGGTCAAGCCCGCGTCGTACAGGTGCACCGAGATGTCGATGTCTTCGTGGAAGAGGTCGTCTTCGTCTCGGCACACCTCGCTGCGGATCGCCCTCCAGGCGGAGGCGCGCAGGGCCATGTTGCTGCCGAACACGAAGTGGTATTCGCGCGCCAGCCGCAGGATCGCGCGGCGAAGCGTGTCGTCGGCCTTCAAGCCGAACCGTCGCAGCGGCATGTCGTAGTAGAGCACCGGCCCGGTGGCGGCGGCGACCTCGGGGTCGGCGAACGCCTTCTGCACCTCTTCGACCCAGTTCGGTTCGAGCACGCTGTCGGCGTCGATGCGGCCGAGCACCTCACCGGTGGCGGCGTCGAGCCCCGCATTGCGCGTCGGCACGAGACCCTGCTCGTCGAACTGGGGAAGGTAGATCAGGGGTGCGTCGGGGTGGGCCGCCTGCAGTTCGGCCACGATCGCCGCGGTGCGGTCGGTCGACCGGTTGTCGACCACGATGATCTCGTGCGCCGGAACGGTCTGCGTCAGGGCGGCGACGATGCAGGGCTCGATCG
Organism: Microcella sp.; assembly: GCF_046293215.1. Lineage (GTDB taxonomy): Bacteria > Actinomycetota > Actinomycetes > Actinomycetales > Microbacteriaceae > Microcella. The sequence continues at coordinate 13,238 of NZ_JBKBPI010000013.1, forward strand.
TCGTCTCCTCGTTGTACGCCGGGATGACGATCGAGACCGTGAGGGGGGTCGTCACGAGCTGCGCCCCGACACGGGCGCGGCGAGCAGCGCCACCGTGACGGTGCCGCCCTTCGTCGCCTGCTCGCCGACCTGCTGGAAACCGAGGCGGCCGTGGAAGGCGAGCGATCCCGGGTTCGGCGGGTCGAGGTTCACTTCGCATGTCACCTCGGCGAACCCGCGCTCGCGGGCCGCCTCGAACACCGCGGCGTAGAGCGCCTGCCCGAGCCCGGAGCCGCGCTCGCTCTCGCTCACCACGATGCGATCGACGTACATGCTCGGAACACCGCGTTCCTCGAAGAATCGGTAGTTCTCGCTGTCGTAGTCGGCTCCCGGCTCGAGAGCAAGCACGAAGCCGACGAGGCGACCAGCGCGGTCGAGGCCGAGCGGCAGCGCCGAGAGTGCGATGAGGCGCGCGAGATCGTCGGGCGCGGTGATCGGCACCGCTGGCGTCGCCGCGTCGTTCAGGGGGGCCAGGGCGTGCGCGTCGGCCGGGGTGAGGGGGCGCAGGCGCACGCCAGCGGGCAGGGCGGGGGCACTCGTCATGGCAGAACTCCTTGTCGAACCTGGATATGCGCCCCCCGCAATGCGCGCGCGGTCACGTTCCGCGCATCCTCGTCAATCATGCGCCACGGATGCGCGTCGAGATTCGCTCCGCCGAAACCCGCGAACGCCCGCGCGAGCGGAGCGCAGACACGAAACGGCCCGACGGGGTCTTGCATGTCGACGATCGCGACCCGCGCGCCGGGTCGGCAGGCGGCGGTCGCGCGACGCCAGGCCGAGCGGGCATCCGACATGATCGACAGCGTGTAGGTGGCGATGAGGGCATCGGCCGGGGCGCCGAGGGCATCCGTTACCGCTGCGGGGTCGAGAGTTGTCGCGTCGGCTTCGATGAAGCTCACGGCGGCGGTCGCGCCGGCCTTCTGCACGCGGCGCCGGGCAACGGCGAGCATCTCCGGGCTGCGGTCGACGCCCACGACGCGCCCCGCCGGCCCGATCGCGGCAAGAATGCCCGGCAGGTTGAGACCCGTACCGCACCCGAGGTCGATGACCCGGTCGCCGGGGCGCAGGGCGAGAAGGTCGAGGGCGGCCCGCCTCCCGGCGCCGTACACGGGCCACTCGCCCGAGACGACGTCGTAGAGCCGCGCCCCGCGGCGATAGCGTTCGCGGCTCGGCACCATCGCCTCCTGGCAAGACAACACGGGTAGAAGAGGGGCACCGGCGATGTGCGGGCCCGCCACAGGCTAACAAGCCCCACCGCCCGCTAGCCTCAGCCCATGACGGTCAGCGTGCCCTCGCCTACGCCTCCTCCCTCGCGCGTCGACGTTCTTGTGGTCGGTGGCGGCACCGCCGGACTCGTGGCGGCAAAGAGCGCCGCCCGCTTCGGCGCCGACGTGCTGCTGGTCGAGCGCGAGCGCCTCGGCGGCGACTGCCTGTGGTCGGGCTGTGTCCCATCGAAGGCCCTGATCGCAGCCGCCCACGCCGCCGTCGCCCTCCGCGACCGCGACGCGCTCGGTGTCGGCAGTCAGCCGCCTCGCATCGACGTCACGAGCGTGTTCGACCACATCGACCACGCGATCCGCACGATCGAGCCAGCCGATTCGGTCGCGTCGGTCGAAGCGACGGGGGCGCGGGTCGTGGCCGGCACCGCCGTGTTCACCTCGCCGACCACCGCGAGCGTGGATGGCGCCTCCGTGCGTTTCCGGCAGGCGGTTATCGCGACCGGCTCCTCCCCCGCCCTTCCCGACATCCCGGGGCTGGCCGACGCAAACCCGCTGACCAGCGAGACGGTGTGGGGCTTGCGCGAGCGTCCCGCTCGGCTCGTGGTGCTGGGCGGCGGCGCGATCGGGTGCGAGCTCGCGCAGGCCTGGGCGCGGCTCGGCAGCGCGGTCACACTCGTCCACCGCGGAGAGCGACTGCTTCCCAAAGAGGATGTCGATGCGTCCGCGATCGTCGCCGAGGCGCTGCGCAGCGACAGCGTGACGGTCGTGCTGCGGGCACGGGCAGCACGGGTGCGGGCCGAGGGGCGCGGCGGCGCGCTGGTGCTCGATGACGGCTCCGAGCATCCCTTCGATGCCCTCCTGGTGGCGACGGGTCGCACCCCGCGCACGGCGGGGCTTGGCCTCGACCGCGCGGGTGTCGCAACGGACGAGCGCGGCTTCGTGCGCGTCGACGCGACGCTGCGCACCAGCAACCGCCGCATCCGGGCCGCGGGCGACGTCGCGGGACTGCCCGCATTCACACACCTAGCCGGCGTTGGCGGCTCGCTCGCGGCGACGAACGCCGTGCTGGGCCTGCGGCGCCGACTCGACCTGACCGCCGTGCCCCGCGTGACCTTCACCGACCCCGAGGTCGCGGCGGTCGGGGTGTCACCGAACGACGCTGAGCGACTCGGCCTCACGGTTCGCGAGGTCCCGCTCGCCGACACCGACCGGGCGATCGCCGACGGTCGGACCGTCGGCTTTGCCCGACTCGTCGTGGATGCTCGGGGCCGGGTTCGCGGCGCCGCGATCGTCGGCCCGCGCGCCGGCGAGACGCTGGGCGAGGCGAGCCTGGCCGTCGCGCAGGGTCTCACGACGAGCGCGCTGGGCGCTGTGACCCACGCCTACCCCACCTACTCGGACGCGCTCTGGAACGCCGCGATCGCTGACGTGCGGGCCCGGCTCGAGCGGCCAACGCTTCGCCGGGTCATCGCCGTGTTGCGGCGCCTGCGCACGCTCGTCGTGCGCTGAGGGCCCTCGCGAAAGCCCGTGCGCGCTAGCGGAGCGCGCGGTAGCCGGCGACGACGCGCTGCACCGCACTGATGGCGACGACGATCGCCCACACCAGGGCGATTGGCTCGGCCCAGAACGGCAGCAGCAGCCAGAGGGCGTGCACCACGATCGTCTCGGTGCCCTCGGCGATGCGCCCGAGGAACGACAGCGAGCGCCCGTCGTCGATGCGTCGGCCCGTGCGTTCGGCGATCGACGAGAAGGCGAGAAACGCGGCGCCGTTGACGTAGTAAGCGAGCAGCACAACGAGGAACGGCCACCAGGCCGCGTCGAAGCCGGCCGTCGCCCCGATGGCGACCCCCAACACGCCCGCGCCGTACACGACGAAGTCGGCGGTGATGTCGAGGAATCCGCCCGCCTCGCTGTCGGTCCCCCTCCCGTCAGCGCGACGTCGACGCGCCAGCGCACCGTCCAGGCCGTCGATCACGCGGGAGACGAGCCACAGGGCAAGCGCCCACCCCCACCACTGCACCGCGGCGAGCGCCGCCGAGGCGATGCCCAGCCCGAGCCCCGTGAGGGTCAGCCCATCGGGCGTGATCCCGGGACGGTCGAGGATGCGCGCTGCGGCCGCCAGCGGAGCCTCGAGGGCGCGACGAAGCGAGCGATCGAGCATCAGGCCCTCTCGCCGTCGCTCTCGTCGTCGCTGTCCTCGTCGTGCTTCTTCCAGCGCCAGGCAAACAGCCCCGCTCCGACAGTGAGCACGCCGAGCGAGCCGAGGGCCAGCCAGAATGGCCAGTCCAGGTCGAAGCCGAAGGCGCCGATCGCGACATAGGCGGCGATGCCGGGCATCATGCCGATCGCGGTGCCGAGCAGGTAGTCGCGCCGGCGCAGCCCGGTGAGACCGGAGGCGTAGTTGATTGCCGTGAAGGGAATAACCGGCACCATGCGCACCCCGATGACGGCAACGAGCCCCCGCCGCGACAGCAGGCGGTCGATCTTCTCGACCTTGGGGCCGATGAAGTGCTCGACCGCACTGCGACCGAGCAGTTGTCCGAGGAAGAACGCGGCCGTCGCGCCGATCATGGCGCCCGCGATGACGATCGGCACGGCCGCCCAGAAACCGAAGACCGCACCGGCCGCCATCGACAGCACGGCCTTCGGCGCCGGGGTCAGCGTGATGAGACCGTACGCGCCGATGAAGGCGAACACGGCGGCGGGGCCGAGGTCGGCGACCGTCTGCTGAATCTCTTCGAGCTCGGGAAGATCCACGAGCATCCCAACCGTGACGGCCAGGGCGACGAATACGGCAAGAGTGACCGCCTTGACGACGATCGCCGTGCGCGACGATGTCCTCCGATCGGCGTCGGGGCGCGTTGCAGTCGATTCGTCCATGAGTGGGTCAGTCTATGAGTGCCCACACCACCAAAGGAGCACCGTGAACACAGCTAGCCGGTTCCGGCGAGTCACCGTCGGCCTCATCGCGGCAGGTCTCGTCACAGGGCTTGGCGCCTGCGCCGCACCGAGCGGCCAGGCCGACACCCGCTATAGCGACTGGGAGCAGGTGCTCGCCGACGCCCAGGGTCAGACGGTCTCGCTGTGGATGTGGGGCGGCGACCCGCAGGGAAACGCCTACGTCGACGACTACCTCGTACCGGCGGCCGCAGAATTCGGAGTCACTCTCGAGCGTGTGCCGCTGACGGACACCGCCGACGCCCTCAACCGGGTGCTGACCGAGTTGCAGGCCGGCACGACCGACGGGGACGTCGACCTCGTCTGGGTGAACGGCAGCAACTTCGGCACCGGGAAGGAGGCGGGTGCGTGGCTGTGCAACTGGACGGACCTGCTGCCGAACATGGCCTTCACCGACCCGGCCGATCCGCTCCTCGAGAACGACTTCGGCACGCCGGTCGACGGCTGTGAGGCGCCGTGGCACAAGGCGCAGTTCACGCTAGTGTACAACGCCGACACCGTGGCGTCGCCGCCGAGCACGATGGCCGAGCTGCTCGACTGGGTGCGCGCCAACCCCGGCCGCTTCACCTATCCGGCGCCGCCGGACTTCACGGGCTCGGTGTTCGTGCGCGAGGTGCTGGCGAGCGTGTCGGGGGGCAGCGAGAACGTGCCTTTGGGCTTCGACCAGGCGGCGTTCGACGCGTTGACTCCCGCGCTGTTCGACGCGTTGGCCGAGCTCGCGCCGTCACTGTGGCGCACCGGCAGCACCTACCCGCAGTCGTCAACGGAGCTTGATCAGCTGTTCGCCGACGGCCAGGTCGACTTCACGATGACGTACGGGCCGGCCACCCTGACGGCCCTCGTGGCCGACGGCACCTACCCGTCCGGAACGACCGTGCTCACCCTCGAGGAGGGCACGGTGGGCAACGCAAGCTTCCTCGGGCTGCCCGCAACGTCGGGAAGCGTCGCCGGCGCCATGGTCGTCGCAAACCTCGCGCTGTCACCGCAGCAGCAGGCCATCAAGGCCCACCCTGACGTGTGGGGGCAGTTCACCGTGCTCGATGTCGAGCGTGTCGATGCCGACGATCGTGCCGCCTTCGATGCGCTTCCCGCATCGCCGATCGTACCGCCGTACGAGGTGCTGAGTGCGAACGCGCACGCGGAACTGGCCGCCGAGTGGGTTCCCGCCATCGATGACGGGTGGCGCCGACTCGTGCTCGCCCGCTAAGGAGACGGCACCCTGACGCCCGCCCCGGTCACCGAGACGGTGGGGGTCCCCGCGCGGGGCTCCCACCGTCGTCGCGCCCGGCGGACACGCCTGCGCTCGACGCTGCTGGTTGTGCCTGCGGTCGTCATCGCGGGAAGCGTGGTGCTCGGCGGCATGGGAATGGCGGTCGTCCAGAGCATTGGCCTGCTTCCCCTCGTCGGCGAGCCACGGCTCAGCCTCGATGCCTTTCGCAGTGTCGCCCCCGACGCCTGGCGCGCTGTCGCAGTCTCGCTGGGCATCGCGAGCGTGTCGACCGCACTGTCGACGGTGATCGGCTTCAGCGCCGCTCTCGTGATCGCCCAGGGACGCTGGACGGGCCGACTGGTCGCGGCTCTCGGCGCGGCGACGATCCCCGTTCCCCACCTCATCGGCGCGGCCGCGATCGGGCTACTCGTCGCGGACGCGGGCTTCCTGCCGCGAGTCCTGGGCGTGCCCGGAGCCGACTGGCCGGAGCTCGTGGGCGGCCCGTGGTGGGTCGCCGTCATTCTCGAATACACCTGGAAGGAATCGGCGTTCGTCGCGCTGGTCGTCGCCGGGGTGCTCGCCACCCGGGTGGCCCGCTACGACGAAACGGCCGCCCTGCTCGGGGCATCCCGGGCTCGTCGGCTGCGCCATGTTGTGCTGCCCCTGGCGCGGCCAGCGCTCATCGTCTGCGGCGTGATCATCTTCGTCTATACGCTCGGCTCGTACGAAGTCGCGTGGCTGCTGGGGCGCCCCTTCCCCGAACCACTGCCCGTGCTGGCCTATCGACTGTTCACGGCTGTGTCGCTGACGGCACGGCCCGAGGCAGCAGCCGTCGCCGTCATTACGAGCCTCATCGCGCTCATCGTGGTGATCGTCGGCATGCTCGCCCTTCGCCGCACGCCCCTGTGGAGGTAACACCGTGACGATGCTGATTCCCTACGGCACCCGCGTCACCCCGCCCGGGGCAACGACACGACGCCGGGGGCTGTTCCGCCCCCGACCGCTCGGCCGTCTTGCGCGGTGGATCGTCGCCACCCTGCTCGCGGCGTGGTTCGCACTGCCGTTCGTGCCGCTCCTCCTCTGGGCGGTTGCCGAACGGTGGAGCTTTCCCGCGCCGCTGCCGACGGAGTGGGGCCTGCGCGGACTCGAGCTGGCGCTCGCGCAGGGCGCCGTGCCGGCTTTCGGTCGCTCGCTGCTGCTGAGCCTCGCGGTCGCCGCCATCGCCACGCCGATCGGCGCGATGGCCGCGCGCGCTCTCGTCGTGGGACGCGTTCCGGCCCCGCGCCTCGTGAGCGCGATCCTGCTTGCCCCGCTCGCTCTGCCGGCCTTCGTCGCGGTGATGGGGCTCGCGGTGGTGGTGTTGCGCGCCCAGATACCCGCCGTTCTCGGCGTGCTCCTGCTGCTGGTCGCCGCTGCCCTGCCCTACACGGTGTACACCATGCGGGTGGCGTATGCCGCGCACGATCTCGCCTTCGAGGAGGAGGCGCGCACTCTCGGCGCCTCGCGGTGGCACGTGCTCACCCGGGTGCACCTGCCGCTCGTCGCGCCCGGCCTCGCCCGCGCGGCCTTCCTCGCCTTCCTCGTCGGCTGGAGCGACTACGTCGTCACCGTGCTCGTCGGCGGAGGCCGGTTCGTCACGCTTCCCCTGCTCGTCGGCGGGTACGCCTCCGGCGTGGGTAACGACGCCGTGGTCGCCGTGCTCTCGCTCGGCGCCATCGTTCCGCCGCTCATCGTGCTCATCGCGCTCGGACGCTTCGGGCGACGATACGCGGGCGGTCGAGCGACCCCGAGCGCCTCCCCCCGCCCCCGATCCCTCCAGGAGGTCTCATGAGCGCATCGCTCGTCGTCGACGAGGTGACCGTCGAGTACGACGATCCCGAGCATCCCGCGATCGCGGAGGTGAGCCTCGCGGTGGCCGCCGGCGAGTGTCTCGCGCTGCTGGGCCCATCGGGGTCCGGCAAGTCGACCGTCTTGCGCACGATCGCGGGACTCGAGATTCCCACGCGCGGTCGCATCATCGTCGACGGCGCGGACGTGGGCCACATCGAGCCCGAACACCGCGGGATGGCGATGGTGTTTCAGCGCCCCCTGCTCTTTCCGCACCTGAGCGTGCTCGACAACGTCGCGTTTGCGGGCATCGTCGCCGGCGTACCCAAACGTCGAGCGCGCGCACACGCCGAGACGTATCTCGAACTCGTGCAACTCGAGGGCTTTGGGCAGCGCCCCGTGTCGGCGCTGAGCGGTGGCCAAGAGCAGCGCGTCGCGCTCGCTCGAGCCCTCGCCGCCGACCCGCGCGTGCTGCTCCTCGATGAGCCGTTTAGCGCGCTCGACCCCGAGCTGCGCGCCGACATGCATGAGCTGCTCGCGCGCATTCGCGCCGAACTGTCACCGACGATCGTGATGGTGACCCACGACCGCGATGAGGCAGCGGCCGTTGCCGACAGCGTGGCGCTGCTGCGCCAGGGGCGGGTGCTGCAATCCGGCCCGATCACCGCCCTCTACCGACGCCCGGTGAGCCTCGAGGTGGCGAAACTGATGGGCGGCCGCAACGCCATACCGGGAGTCGTGCGCGGCGGGGTGCACCATTCGCCGCTGGGCGCCATCGCATCGCCCCTCGGCGAGGAGTGGCCGTCCGGTGGCGGCATGCTCGTTGTGCGGCACGAGCTCATTCGGCTCGGCTCGCCGATGCCCGACGACCACGCGGTCGTCGCCTCCGTGACGGCCGTCGCCGAGCGCGGACCCCGAACGCGCGTGACGCTGACCCTGCCCGACGCCGTGCTCGAGTGCGAGGTGGCGACCGGAGCGGCACCGCAGCCTGGCGAGCAGGTGACCGCGTGCATCCCCCGATCGGGATGCACGGTCATTGCCGACAGCGCGCGCTAGCTACCAGCGCGAGCCGTTCGACTCGGCGAGTTCGGCGGCGCGCCCGTTCGTGATGCCCGCGGGGCGGCTGCTCTTGGGTTCGAGCGGCAGAAGCTTCCGCAGCCCGATGTTCTCGATCGGGTCAAGCACGGAGTGCTGAGCGCACGCCGGCACCAGCTCGCCCGTCTCGGGGTGCGCCATCGCGTACATGCAGGCGCCGAGCCGCTCTTGCGTCTCACGAATCAGCGGGTCGTCGGAGGTCTTTCCCTCCTTCATCAGGGCCCACGCGGGCTTCACCTGCTCGGCGTCCATGAAGTTGTGCACGACGAAGGTCCTGAAAGACACCTTTCCCTGCCGGGCAGCGCGCAGCACGCGACGCAGGCCCCCGGCCCGCTTCAGGATGCGCGTCATCAGCCCGATCAGCGGCGGCACGTCACCGGGGTAGCGCAGAATCGCGCGGATCACCTTGACGGTGAGAGCCCACCGCGGAATATCGCCGAAGATCATGCCGCCGTGGTGGGCGAGGAAGCGGTCGCGCGCGGCGATGTCTTTGGGCTCATCGGCGTCCAACACGGTGGCGAAGACCCCGTCGACCATCACGCCCACCGTGTGGCGGTTGCACCGCGGATCGCCGAACTGCACGGCCCTGTGGGGCAGCTTCTGGCCGGCACCGGCCTCGATGCGTTCCCACACCTTGTCGATCGTGACCTCCTGGAAGTCTTCCTTCCAGCGCCGGTCATCCCCGATGAAGGCTGCCGGTTGAAACGACATCATGTCGTAGCGCATGCCGAGAACATCGCACGTGACCTGTTCAACCTCGTCGAGATTCGTCGGCGTGACGGTCATGTTGTGCGCGAGGTACGACGTCACCCCGGTCTGCTTCTTCAGGTCGACGAACATCTGGGCGAACTTCTCTCGGAAGGGGTTCAGTTCGGCCTCGCTACGCGGCCGAACGGCCCCGCGGCGGCCCCGCATGAGCGAGTCAAAGTGCGCAGCGAACGACACCTTGTCGAATGCGGGGGTGCCGTCGTCATCGAGCACAACCTCGAGAAGGTAGTCGTAGTCGAAGTCGCCGTGCGTCATCGACATCGGTTCGCGACCAACCGCGCGCATCGCCTTCAGCGTCTCGCGGTGGGCGGCAGCGGGCAACAGGCTCACTTCGCCGCCGATCAATTGCGCGTGGGCGCGGGGCCCGCGAATCTGGCGCAACAGCCCCATCTGCTTGGTCACCTCGGAGACCGTGTGGTCACCGTCGATACGCACCTTGTTTGCGTCAGCCGAGTGGTAGCAGGGTGAGCAGGTCAGATTGCACTTGGGGAACACCCCGTGGGTGCCTTCACACCCCACTGCGCACCGACCGAGTAACTGCTCGGGAGTCTGGGCGTGCGGGGGGAGTTCGGCCCACCGCCTATCCAGCGCGGCGCGGGTCTCTGGGTGGATGGGACGCGTGGCGAGTTCCACGCGGCGGACGAAGGACACGAGCGTCATAATTCCCCTTCACGAGGCCGCCCCGACGATGGGGGGCCCGCCCTGCGGTCAGTGTCTATGTGAAGGGTTCGGAGCCGAAGACGAAACGGTTCGGTGTGCGCCTACAGGGTGGGGTCGGCGGGAATGTTGTTGCGCAACCACCAGACGGGGTCGACGTGCGCACCGCCCACCGTGAGTTCAAAGTGCAGGTGGGTCGCGGTCGTGGTGCCGCTGTTGCCCACCTGGCCGATGCTCTGGCCGACCTCGACAAACTGCCCGGGGACAACGGGTGCCGAGCCGGGGATCAAGTGGGCGTAGAGCGAGTTGACTCGCTGCCCATTGATGGTGTGTTCGACCACCACGTAACTGCCCCAGCCGCCGTTGCTGCTGACCGTCGTGACAACCCCGTCGGCGATCGACATTGCCGGAGCACCGTAGCCCGGGAACAGGTCGACGCCGAGATGGTAGGTCGAGCATCCCGCGCACACCTCGCCGCGATAGCCGAAGCCATTGCCGATGGGGCTTCCCTCCGCCACCGGCCACTGCACCGGCGCACGCCACGTGATCTCGACGCTGTCGCGCTCGGCCGTCAAGAGAACCGTGGATGCGGCGATCGCGGTGACGGGGACCTCATACGACTGCGGCGCCGGCGCCTCCGCCGCTTCGAGCTCGACGGCGACCTCGGCCGCTTCGGCGGTCATGGGGTGGCCGGTCCAGAAGCTCGCGGCGAGGAGGGACGCGAGCAGGGCGGTCGCGGGCTTGCGCGAGAAGTGCGCGCGCGGCGGCACGTCGGGGCGGGGCTGGAGCATGCGAAAAAGGGGCTTTCCGGTGAACGGCGCGATGCGCCTCGAACACGGTCGATCGCGGCATCGCGAGAGGGTCACCGCTCTCACTACGCGAGGCGGGAGACGAGGTCATGGCGCTCGCGGATCACAGTCATCCGGGCACTCGCTCGCGTTGGCGACGGAGCCAACAGGGTTCGAGTGTAGCAAACCCTCGCGCAAAGATTACAAACGGGTAACGACTGCTACGAGATGGTCGCTCCGAAGGCGAGGCCGAGGAGGTAGGTCGCGGCGGCGGCCCCATAGCCGATCGCCAGCTGCCGCAGCGCCCGCTTCAGCGGCGATGCCCCCGACAGAACGCCGACGATGGTGCCCGTGATGACGAGGGCAATGCCCACCAACACCGCGGCCCAGATGACCGCGGTGAGCCCGGAGAGACCGATCGCGTAGGGGATCACCGGGATCGCGGCGCCCGAGGCGAAAAACGCGAAACTGGACAGCGCCGCGCGCCACGCGGAGCCGACCTCCTCGTACTCGTCGACCGCGGGAAGGTGCGCCCGCGAGGCGTCCTCCGGGCGCTCGCTCTGCAGAACGGCGCGCGCCCGCTCGTCGGCCGTCCGTGCATCCAGCCCCCGGGCGCGGTACACGAGCGCGAGCTCGTTCGCGTCAAGGTCGAGCGCCGGCAGTGCCCCGTGCGAGGCGTCATCGGGCGTGGAAGCGTCCAGCAGCTCGCGCTGCGATCGCACAGACACGTACTCACCCGCCGCCATCGACAGAGCCCCCGCGAGCAGGCCCGCGAGGCCCGTGAACAGCACCACGGCAGGAGCCACACCGGTCGCACCGATTCCGAGAACAAGCGCAAGGTTCGACACGAGGCCGTCGTTGGCTCCGAACACGGCAGCCCGAAACGTGCCGGCCAGCCTGTTGCGGCCGCGCGCGGCCAGCCCGCGCACCACCTCGGCGTGAACACGCTCGTCAGCGGCCATGGCGTCGGTCGCGTGCGCGTCTGTCTCGTACGGCGACCGCCCTTCGGCCCGTTGCGCGAGGGCGAGAAAGAAGATCGAGCCGAATCGCCTGGCGAAGAACCCGAGGATGCGCGTGCGCAGCGACACCGCGGGCACCGTCTTCGCGTGCTCGCCCAGCAACTCCACCCAGTGCTGCTCGTGTCGCCGCTCGGCTTCCGCGAGCGCCAGCAGAATCTCGCGCTCCTCACCCGTGCGACGCTGCGCCAGGTCGCGGTAGACGGCCGCTTCCGCGCGCTCGTCGGCGAGATAGCGGCGCCACCGACGCAGCTGGGCGCGCGTCGGGGCGAGCTGAGCGGCACGGGTCATGCCGTCATCCTGGCAAACTCCGCCGTGCCACGCCGTTCGGCGATCCGAAAACGGCGGTGGCTACCAGCCCCAGGTGCCGGGTGCGCCCTTGAACGGCCCGACGACGGCGGGGGTGATCCAGCCGCCGTAGAAGTCGCCCTCCTGAGCGGTGACGACATCGCCGTTGAGGGTGCACCGGTCCATGCGGCCGGGGTAGATCGCCACGTGATCGACGAGCAGTTCGAACCCCCGATTCGGATTGGGGTAGTACCAGGCGGCGCGGGCGGCGACGACGTCTCCGGCAACCACGTCGAGGTACCCGGCACGCCCCTTGAACTCGCAGAACGACGTGCCGTCGGCCTCGCGCAGAGCACCGGGAGCAATGTCGGTGCGCGGCAGGTAGATGGTTGGCGGGTGGCTTGTCTCGAGAACGCGCAGAGCGCGCGTTGTGTCCACGAGCATCCGGCCGTTGAGTTCGACCGTCACCCGGCCGCGGACGGGTTCGACGCGCGGCGGCCGCGGGTAGTCCCAGACCGACTCCTGGCCGGGCCCCGGAACGTCAGGGGTGCGCCGTCGCATTAGAACCCGAAGTCTCCGAAGCCGCCAAAGTCGGCTCCAAAGTCGGTGCCGGCGTCGCCGGATGCGTCGACGGCTCCTCCCCCGGCGAGCTCGCCTCCCGCGTCGACGGGCGGCAGGAACGCCGACACGAGGGCGGAGCCGACCACGTAGCCCGCCACGGTTCCGAGCAACGATGCCCCGAGCACCTGCCCGAACACGGGCGCCTGCATGGTGCGCTCCATCGACCCCGGATCGCGCATTTCGGCACGCGTTGCCGCGCGCGCCAGCGTGTCAGGTCGGTCGTCCGCTGGCTGCTCGCCCTCGGGGGCGTCACGCCGCAGCTCGTCGAGCAGCAGCGCCCGCTGCTCGGGGGTCAACCGCTCGAACGCTTCGCGGTGCACCCGCTTAATCGCCTCGGGGGGCGCTGTCTGCAACAGGTAGCGGTAGCGCTCTACGGCGCGCGCATCGTCGCTGCGGGCGCGCGACGGCTGCCGTGCGTCCTCATCACGGGATGCGCCGAACAATCGGTCGAAGAAACTCACGTCGTTGCCTCCGCGTCGGCTGGGGTCGGCCCTACGGTACGCACGAAGTCTCGCTGTGCGCTGGGGAAACGATGAGCGACACCCTGGGTAACAACTGGGTCACAGTCGGAAGCGAATGGGTGCCGTGCACTAGTGTGAGGCGCAGAAAGTTGATGCGCCTCGTGTGTCCAGGGCGTCTTGCAGTTTGCAGGTCGTTGCACTCCCCGATGGATTCCGGTTCACGAGTAGTTCGACTGGTGGTTTCGACAGTCGAAACTCCGTGAAACAAGAAGGAAAGGGAGTTAGTCATGACGACTGGCACCGTGAAGTGGTTCAACGCCGAAAAGGGTTTTGGTTTCATCACCCCCGATGACGGAAGCGCCGACGTGTTCGCGCACTTCTCGGCCATCCAGTCGAGCGGCTACCGCTCGCTCGACGAGAACCAGAAGGTCGAATTCGACGTCGCGCAGGGCCCCAAGGGTCTGCAGGCCGAGAACATTCGCCCGCTGTAACCAGCACCACCCGCTCGCACCAGAGCAACCCTGACGCGTGAACCCGAAAGGGTGAGCGCCGACAGAAAACCGCCCGTCGACGATGCCGGGCGGTTTTCGCCGTTAAGCGGCCTCAGGCCTCCGTGACGAAGTCGATGAGCTCCTCGACGGGGCCAAGCAGCGCTGGCTCGAGGTCGTGGAAACTCCGCACGCGGGACAGAATGCGCTGCCAGGCGTGGGCGATGTCGGCCTGGTCGTCATGCGGCAGTCCGAGCTCGGCCAACACTCCCCTTTTCCACTCGAGGTGGCGGGGCACCTCGGGCCAGCCCTCGATGCCGAGGCGGGCAGGCTTCACGGCCTGCCAGATGTCGACGAACGGGTGGCCGACGATGTGAACGCTGCCGTGGGGCACGGTCGTCAGAGCCGCAGCGGCGATGCGTGCCTCCTTCGAGCCGTCGACGAGGTGGTCGACGAGCACGCCCACCCGACGCGCCGGTGTGGGGGCGAAGCTCGCGAGGCGGTCGGCAAGGTGATCGACACCCTCCAGGTACTCGACGACAACGCCCTCGACCCGCAGGTCGTGGCCCCACACCTTCTCGACGAGTTCGGCGTCGTGACGACCTTCGACCCACAGGCGACTCGCCCTGGCCGTGCGTGCGCGCTGGTCGGCGACGTGGAACGACCCGCTCAGCGAGCGCGCGCGACCGGTGGGCGCGGCGACCGTCGGCTCGATGAGGGTCGCAGGTGCACCATCGATCACGAAGCCCGGCCCGAGCGGAAATGCCCGGACGCGACCGTGCCGGTCTTCCAGGTGCACATTGCCGACCTCGACGCCCACAACCGCGCCCACGAAGCCCGAGTCGGGTAGCTCGACGACGAGCCCGGGGTCAGCCGGCACCCGCGCGACGGATGCGCGACCCGCTGACCGCCAGTCACCGGCGAGCACATCGTTTCCGTAGCGATCCACGCGGAGACGCTACGCGAGCGGCGAGCGCTAGGGTTGCCGCACACGCCGAGCCTCGCCCGCGAAGGAGCCCCATGCGTTTGACTGCCGACCTGTTTCGCTGGGGACTCAGCGTGCTCTTGATGGTGCCGTTTCTCGCGGTTGGGGGTTGGGCGCTCGGCCTTCCCGGTCTCCTATGGACGGCACTGATCGCGATCGTTGCTGGCGGCACGCTGAACGTCGCCGCCGTGGTGCGCGGTGTGCGCCGGGTGAGTGATGGGCGCGCGGTCGACGACATGCTGCGCGCCGTTGACGGCCAGAGCGCCGCACCGTCCGAGCCGCTTGAGCCGCGTCAGCGACTGATCTTTCCCGACAATGACGAGACCGTTGATCCGTTCGACGCCGAGCGACGTCTGGCTCGGCGTAGCGCAGCCCTCGCCTCGTCGATCGGACTCGTTGTGCTGGGCGTCGGGGGCGTGCTCATCGCCGCAGCGGCGATTCCTGCTGCTCTCAGCGGTGACGCTCTGACACTCGGGCAGACGTACAGCCTCTGGGGTGGCGGCAGCGTGCTGTTCGCCGTTGGGCTCGGCATCTGGAGCGTTGCCGTTCTCGTCGCGGCGGCGGCACTGTGGCTCGCCGGTCGTGCCGACGGCCCACTCGCGAGCCGACTGGCCTCCCCGTGCCGGATTGTCGCGCTGGCGGCGATTGCGGGCGCCGCGCTGATCGTCGCGTGGTTCGCACCCGCCGCGGCCCCGGGCCTTGCCAGCGCCCTCGGCCCCGGCGTCGCGCTCGGTGACGCCGATGGCTGGCGATCGGGCTTCGGGCTTGTCGGTGTTCTGCTCTGCTGCGTGGCGATCGTGCTGACGGTGCCGCGCTGGAAGCGGAGGCCGCGTCGATAGACGCTTGACGCGCATCCGGTTATCTGGTTAGTTAGTCATGTAACTAACCGCATAACCGGACGGAGGCGTGCATGGATGATGGACGACCGATCTTCCTGCAGCTCGCCGAGCACATCGAAGACGGCATCATCGACGGCACCTACCCCGACGAGGGCCAACTGCCATCGATCAACGAGTTCGCCGCGTTCCACCGCATCAACCCCGCGACGGCACTCAAGGGCATCACGAAGCTCGTCGACGCCGGACTCGTCTACAAGCGGCGCGGCGTCGGCATGTTCGTGAGTTCCGGCGCACGCGAGCGGCTGCTTGCCGAGCGACGCAAACGCTTCGCCGACAGCCACGTCGCCCCCCTGCTCGCGGAGGCCCGCACGCTCGGGCTGACGACCGACGAGCTCATCGACCTGATCAGAAAGGACACCCCCTCATGACGCTCACCGTTGAGGCACACCGCCTCACGAAGCGCTACGGAGCCCTGCGCGCCGTCGACAACGTCAGCTTCGCCATTCCCGGCGGCAGCATCGTCGGACTGCTCGGCCGCAACGGCGCCGGAAAGACCACGCTCATGCAACTCATCACTGGCCAAGAGCTCGCGACGACGGGCGAGGTACGGGTGCTCGGCGAAAACCCCGTTGAGAACCCGCGGGTCATGAGCACGCTGTGCTTCGTGAAGGAGGCGCAGAAGTACCCCGAAGACTTCCGTATTCGCCACGTCATGGCCGTCGCCCCGCGCTTCTTCCCGAAGTGGGACGCCGAGTACGCCGAGAGGCTCGTCGACGAGTTTCGCCTGACGCGCAAGCAGCGCATCAAGAAGCTCTCGCGGGGGCAGCTCTCGAGCGTCGGCATCATCGTCGGGCTTGCCTCACGCGCACCCGTCACGATCTTCGACGAGCCATACCTCGGCCTTGACGCGATCGCGCGGCAAAACTTCTACGACCACCTGCTCGCCGACTACAGCGAGCACCCGCGCACGATCATCCTTTCGACGCACCTGATCGACGAGGTCGCCAACCTGCTCGAGCACGCCATCGTGATCGACGACGGCCGCATCGTGCTCGACGCTCCCGTCGACGAGCTGCGTGCGAGCGCTGTCACCGTGAGCGGCCCCGCGGGAGCCGTCGACGCGTTCTGCGCCGACCGTGAGGTGATGCACCACCAGCAGCTCGGTGGCCTCGCCACCGCCACCGTCAGTGCGCTCTCGCCCGCCGAGCGGGTGGCTGCCCATGGGGCAGGACTCGAGGTCGGGCCCGTGTCGCTGCAACAACTGATCATTCGCCGCTCGGGCGGCTGGAACACCGAGGAGGCGTCGGCATGACCACCCCCACCACAGCATCGACCACGGATACTCGCGGCACGGCACCCACCGCCCGACCGTTCGCGACGCGCATCGCCGCCATCCTGCGCTTGCAGACCGCCAACGTCGCCAATGTGATCGCCTGGCCACTCGGCGTGCTGGCATTCGTCTTGCTCCTCAACGTCGGCATCAGCATCGTTGTCGAACAGGCCGTGCAGAGCGCGTCAGAGGCAGGTGGCGAAGCCGACGTCACGATCGCCATCAACGGCGGCGTCGCGTTCCTCTTCATCTACATGTTGATCATCGCCGTCCAGGCCGTGAACACCTCGTTCTCGATCGCCCTCGGCTGGGGCGCCACGCGACGCGACTTCGCGCTCGGCACCCTCGCGTTCTTCGCACTGATGTCGCTCAGCTATGGCCTGCTCGTCGCGGTGATGGTCGTGATCGAACGGGCGACCAACGGCTGGGGGCGCGGGCTGCAGTTCTTTGGCGACCCGTCGCTCGGGCTCGACGAGTTCGGGCCGGCCTTCCTGTTCTCGTTCCTCCTGCTGCTGCTGTTCATGAGCATCGGCGGGGCGGTCGCCGCCGTCTACGTGCGGTGGCGGGCAACCGGCATGTACATCTTCTGGGCGGCTCTGGCCGTTGCCGCCGTCGGCGCCGCGGCGCTCATCGGCTACACCGACAACTGGGGCACAGTCGGCCGGTTCTTCGTCGACGCCGGCGTGCTCGGCACCGCCGCGTGGACACTCGTTGTCACGGCGACCGCCACCCTCACCCTGTATCTCGTGCTGCGCTGGGCGACACCGCGCGACTGAGAGGCAGAACAGTCACCGCTACTCGCGGTGGTCGGCCAGCGTGATCATGCCGACCACCGCGAGTTCGCGCATGCGTGGAAGCACGTCGCCGGCGAGGGCGGCGGCGTCGAGATCGAGCAGCTCGGCAACAGCGTCGACGATCACGCCGATGGGCAGCTCACCGTCGCAGGCGCCGACGACGGCGCCGAGCCCCGTATCGAGGTCGATAACGCGTCCGAGACCCGTGCCCTGCACGAGACGCATCACCGTCGGGTGCTCGGCGCCGGGCCAGAAGTGGCGCTCCTCGGTCACGTCGGCGGCGACCGTCGCGTGCAGCCGCGCGAACGCGCGATCATCGAGCGCTGCAACGCGGTCATGCGCGGCAAAGCCGGCGGCGATCGCATCGCCCAGACCGGACGCGCCACCGGGCGCCGCCGTTGTCACCCGCTCGAAGCGGCGCAGTCGCGGTGTCGACTCATCTACCGGCCGACGCAGCGTCAGGTAGCCGAAGCCGACGTGGGTGACAGTGCGGGCGGCGAAGTCGTCGAGCCAGGCCTCGGCGAGCGGCTCGAAAGCGTCGGTCGCGGTCCGCACTCCCCCGTCACGCAGCCACGTCTCGGCGTATTCGGCGGCGTCCTGTCGCTCCCGTTCAATCACCCAGGCATCGAGACCCGCGGCCTCCACCCACTCGCGAACCCGGTCGAGTCCGTCAGCGCCGGCGCGGTACTCCCAGTTGCCGAGCAGGTGCGCGGTTCCGCCCGGCTCGAGATGGTGCGGCAGCGCGCGCACCAACTCTTCGACGATGCCGTCACCAACGCGCCCCCCGTCGCGGTACTCGAGGATGTCGACGCCTCGCTCGCGCGGCGTGATCACAAACGGCGGGTTCGAGACGATCCGGTCGAAGCGCTCTCCAGCGACCGGGGCGAACATGTCGCCGCGCCGCAGCTCGATCTGATCGACACCGCTCAGCTCGACGGTGAGGGAGGCGAGCGCCAGCGCACGCTCGCTGAGGTCGGTCGCGACGACACGCTCGGCGCTGCGTCGGGCGTGCAGCGCCTGCACTCCGCTGCCGGTGCCCAGGTCGAGCACGCGGCGCGCTGGCGACGTCGGCACGAGCCCGGCGAGGGTGAGTGACGCGCCGCCGACACCCAGCACGTGGTCGGGAGCGAGTGGACCGCGGCGCACCATCTCGACGTGGTCAGAGACGACCCACCAGTGAACGACGCCCGTCGCATCGACGGCCGAGTATGGACGCACCTCCACGAGCGCGCGCCCGTCGGCATCGAGGATGCCGCGTGCGCGAAGCCCCGCCGAACCGGTGCCGGGAAACGCAGCGTCAATGTCCGCGTCAGCGAGCGACTCACCGAGCAGGAAGAGGCGCGCCATGACGGCGGCCGGATGCGCGCGGCCGGCAAGTTCGCGTCGCGCCGGCACCGGATTATCGCGTCCCAGCGCGGCGTCGGCGACGGGTCCCCACAGCCCGCGAAGCCGATCGACCGTGTAGTCGGCAGCGAGGAGGTCGGCCCTGAGGTCGGAGGTGGTCACGAGGCCAGTCAAACGCATTCCGTCCTTTTCGGAAATTCTGAGAGATCGGGGAATACGGCTGCAGTTGCGGGCGCTATGGTTCGGTGTGCTTCATGCGTACGCATAGAAAATGCGCGTCGCCAGAGCCCGCTTAACACCGTGACCACCTGACGAAGGAGACTCCGCATGACCATCACCGCCGACATGATCCCCGGGTACCGCGCCGGCACCTGGAAGGTTGACCACGCCCACGCCGAGATTGGCTTCTCGGTTCGCCACCTCGCCATCAGCAAGGTTCGCGGAAAGTTCGAACGCTTCGACGCCACCGTGATCGCGGCCGAGAACCCGGCCGAGTCGAGCGCCCACGTGACGATCGACGTGACGAGCATCAACACCGGCAACGAGACGCGCGACGCCCACCTGCGCACGAACGACTTCTTCTCGGCCAGCGAGTTCCCGACGATCGAGTTCCGTTCGACCGGCGTGCGCCAGGAAGGCGGAGAGGTGCTGCTCGATGGCGAGCTCACCCTGAAGGGCGTCACCAAGCCGATCACCCTGCGCGGCGAGTTCGGGGGTATCGCGACCGACCCAACCGGTGCCGTCAAGGCAGCGGCGAGCGGCACGACCGTCATTAACCGCACCGACTTCGGCGTGACGTGGAACGCTCCCCTCGAGACCGGCGGCATGCTGCTCGGGGACGAGGTCACCCTGATCATCGAGGCGCAGTTCGAGCTGCAGCAGGACGCGGCGTAACGACGCGCACCGCCTACGCGGACAACACAGGGGGCGGTGGCTGGCTGGCCACCGCCCCCTTCGCGCGCTGACGGCGATCGTCGCCTCACGCGGCGCGCATCCTCTCGACACTCTCACGTAGCCTGGAGCCGATGCGTCCCCTCACCGAAGAACAGATCCGTGCGAGCTTCGTCAACGCTCCCGCGGCCGAACTCGAGCGCATGGAGATTCCCGGACTCCACGAGACCGTGTGGGACGAGCGCGAGTTCCTCGGCTGGCGCGACCCGCAGGGCTCGCTGCGCGGCTACCTCGTGACGTGGATGGATGACGACGCGGTGGGCGTCATGGTGCGAGCCTCGTCACAGGGGTTGCGCCCCGGCATCGGTGCGATGTGCTCGCTGTGCCACACGCCGCAGCCGGCGACGCAGGTTCTGATGTTCAGCGCCGCGCGCGGCGGGGCTGCCGGACGAGACGGCAACTCGATCGGCACCTACATCTGCGCCGACCTGGCGTGCCCCATCATGATTCGCATCTTCCCGGGTCAGAGCGAGATGCTGCTGCGACGCGACGAGCTGGTCGCCCGGCGCAGCACAGGGCTCAGCGAGCGGGTGCGCGCCTTCACGGCACGCATTCTCGAGACCGCCGAACGCTAGTCGCGGCGCCCGAGAATCGTGATCGGGATCATGAGCGAGAACGTGACCGCCAGGATTCCTGCGAAGAACAGGAACGGGGCGAACGCCTCCGGCACCGCGAACGAGTACGCGAACATCGGGAACGAGGCGAGAAACAACGCGATGGCGGCGATGGCGGGCAGGATCTTCATGGTGTCCCCATTCTGCCAGGTTCTGGCTGGGAACGGGGCACACTGGAAGGCATGACCGCGCTTTCTCGCATCCGCACCGCGGGCTGGACCGCCCTCGTCGCCCTCCTGCTCGTTGTGATCGGCTTCCTCGTCTGGGCGTACAGCCCCTACCGCGCCGACCGCGCGGCGATCGTCGCCGTTATCGAGGATGCTCGGGTCGACTTCACGACCACGGACGCCGGCATCGTGCTCACCCCGCGGGCGGCCGAGGCCGAAGACGGGCTCGTGTTCTACCCGGGCGCCCGTGTCGACCCCTACGCGTACGTGCCGGTCATGGCCGAGGTGGCCGCGGTCACCGGCCGCGTCGTCGTCATCGCATTACCGCCGCTGAACCTGGCCATCGCCGACACGCGGCCCCTGTCGACGTTCACCGCGGCGGCCCCCAGCGTGACGTCGTGGTCGGTGGGGGGCCACTCGCTCGGCGGCGTTCGCGCGTGCCTCGTCGCCGCGGAGGGTGAGGTCGACGGGCTGCTCTTGCTCGGCAGCTACTGCGCCAATGACCTCAGCACGGCAGCCCTCACCGCGGTGAGCGTGGAGGGCGCGAACGACGGGCTGAGCACGCCCGCGCAGATCGACGAAGCGACCGCACTCTTGCCCTCGTCGGCAACGCGGGTGAGCATCCCGGGAGCCAACCACGCGAGTTTCGGTGACTACGGCGCGCAGAGCGGTGATGGGCCGCTCGAGGTGGACCGAGCCGAAGTGCGCGCGGCGGTCGCCGAGGCCGCACTGCTGTTGCCGTAGCGGCCGACAATCCCAGCACGCACCGAGCACCGCGGCCTAGAATCGGCCTCGCAGCGGCAGATGACGGAGGCGGTGACACGATGAGCATGGACCACCCGTCGGTCAACGCACCGACCTGGTCGTTCTGGCGCCTGTTCAGCATGCTGAGCCTCGTCGGGTCGGCCGGCTGGACCCTCAGCCGCCCGCTGGTCATCGCCGAGAGCCCCGACCAGATGCGCGAGCTGTACCTCATCATCGCCTCGACCGTCGGAGGGGCGGCCATCGTGATCGTGGGAGCGCTGCTCGCCGGCGGCGTTCGCATGGGAATCGCGGAGGCGAGCCGCCTGGCGGCAGCACCGAACGCAATTCGGGCGGCCACCGCGTCGTTCACCCCGACCCGCATCGGCATGCGCACCCTCGCGCTGCGCTACAACCTGCGCCCGCAGCGGGTGTTCTTCCTCTCGTGGGCGCTGGTCGAAGTCGATGAGTCGGGGGTGAGCATCCGCCGCGCGACCGAGGAGGCCGACGTCGTGCTGCACATTCCCGCGTCCCGCATCACCGACGTTCGGCTCGGAGCCATGACCGACAGCCTCATTCGGGTGCCGACGCTGAACGTCGAGGTGGGTCCGTCTGACGAGTCGGCGGTCGTGCCGATCGCCCTGCTCGCCGGGCCCACGAAGGCTCTTCCGCTCATCGAACGCGAACTGTTCGTCGCCCAGGCGCGACGCCTGCTCGGCCTCGGCGTGGCGCGCTAGCGGCCGAAACCGATTCGTCTTCCCCCACTTCGCGTCGCAAAGGTCGAAAGACCCTGGCCGATCTCAGGCGCGCCCGTCACACTAGGGACTCGACCAAGGAGGGGGACCGCGTGCTGACGACGCGAGTGGGCGAAGTGGTGCGGTGGGACAACGACCGCGGCTTCGGCTTCATCGCGCCCGATGACGGCGGGTCCAACGTCTTCGTTCACGTCTCCGACCTCGCGCCCGGCTCCCCCCGCCCGCACGTCGGCGACCGGGTCGACTACGCGCTCGAGCGCGATGATCGTGGCCGGATGCACGCGGCACGCGTTACCGTTCACGGCGACGCCGGCGAGGCGGTCGCGCCGGTGAGGCGCCGCCCGCAGCGCTGGAGCGTGGTCGAGATGCTCGCGGTGCTGGGCTTCGCCGTGCTGCTCGCCACGGGTGTCCTGCTCTACGACATGAGCGCGGCGATCCCGCTGGTGGTGATTCTCATTTCGGTCGTCACGGCGTTCGCCTACGCCGACGACAAGCGCCGCGCCGAGGAGGGCCGCTGGCGCACGTCGGAGAGCTCGTTGCTGTTGCTGTGTCTGCTCGGCGGCTGGCCCGGGGCCATCGCGGCGATGCGCTGGTACCGGCACAAGACGACGAAGGCGAGCTTCGTCGGCGCGTTCTGGGTGACCGTGTTCGTCACACTGATCGCCTTCACTCTGATCGCGTTCCCCGCAGCGCGTGACGCCGTCATCACGTCGCTCGAGCTGATGTCGGGCGGGGCGTAGCACACCCCGTACGCCGCGGGTGTTAGCGGCCGCCGCCCAGGCTGCGCGAGCGCTGTTCGAGCCCCAACTCGCCGTAGGGGTAGTCGGGGGCGTGCACCGCGCTCGCGGCGTCGAGCCGCGCGCGCTGGTGGGCGTTCAGGGCGACGGATGCCGCCGCCATGTTGGCCTCCAGCTGCTCGACCGTGCGGGCCCCGAGAATCACCGAGGTGACGGCGGGCCGGTCGACGAGCCAGGCGAGCGCCACCTGCGCGGGGCTCGCGTCGACCTCGGCTGCGACGGCGGTGAGCGCGTCAAGAACGGCCCACGTGCGGTCGCTGCCCGCCTTCCGGTCGTAGGCCTCCATGCCGCGATTCGGGTTCTCGCCGAGGCGCGTCGCACCGCTCGGGCGCGCATCCTTCGCGTACTTGCCGGTCAGCCAGCCGCCCGCGAGCGGGCCCCACGGCAGCAGCCCCACGTCGTAGCGTTCGGCCGCGGGGACGACCTCGAACTCGAGTTCACGCGCCAGCAGGTTGTACTGCGGTTGCAGCGTGACCGGCTGCGGAACGCCCATCGCGCGGGCCGTGTGCACGATCTCGGCGAGCTGCCACCCCGTGAGGTTTGACCAGCCGTAGTAGGCGATGTCGCCGGCACGAATCGCGTCGTCGGCGAAGCGCAACGTCTCCTCCACGGGCGTCAGCGGGTCCCACGCGTGGAACTGGTAGAGGTCGACGTGATCGACGCCGAGGCGCTCGAGCGACGCGGCGAGGGCGCGGCGCAGGTGGCGGCGGCTCAGGCCGACGTCGTTGGGGCCCTCGCCCATCGGGAAGCGACCCTTCGTGGCCACGATCATCCGGTCAGCGGCGTCGGGGTTGGCGGCCAGCCACCGCCCCACGATGCGCTCGCTCTCTCCCGCCGAGTACACGTCGGCGGTGTCGATCAGCGTGCCGCCGGCGGCCGCGTAGGCGTCGAGAATCTGGTGGCTCGTTGCCTCGTCGCTTTCCGCCCCGAAGGTCATCGTGCCGAGGGCGAAGTCGCTGACGGCGGTTCCGCTGTGTCCGAGAAGTCGTTGGCGCATGTATCGACCCTAACGAGGGATGCGCGGGGCTAGGCTGGCAGGCCGGCGCGACCGCGCCACGCACCACGTGTCGCCTGGGAGTCACCATCAGCGAGTCCAACCCGCCCACCGGACCCATCGAGGAGGTTCGCCCCTCGGCCGCGCTTCCGGCGCGTAGTGGCGCCCGCGGCCACCTCGTCGACCTGCGGCCGCTCACCGAGAGCCCCGCGTTCGCGCGCATGTGGATCGGCGGGTCGATCACGGGCATCGGCAGCCAGATGACGATCGTCGCCGTCGGGCTCGACATCTACGCCCGCACCCAGTCGACGTTCGCCGTCTCGCTCGTCGCCGCCTTCGCGCTCGGGCCCATGATTCTGTTCGGGCTCTACGGCGGCGTGCTCGCCGACAGCTTCGACCGACGAACGGTGGCCCTCCTCTCGGCAACGGTCGCGTGGGCCACCACCGCGGGTCTCGCCGCCTTCTCATGGTCGGATGCCGAGCCCACCTGGCCGCTGTACGCCCTGATCACCGTCAACACGGTGGCCTCAACGATGGTCGGCGTCGCCCGCCAGGCCATGGTGCCCCGGCTCATTCGCCGTGAACTGCTGCCCGCCGCCGGTGCGCTCGGCGGCATCAGCGGCGGCGTCATGCTCACGGTGGGCCCGGCCCTCGCCGGCGTGCTCATCGCCACCGTCGGATTCGCCTGGACCTACACGATCGACGTCGTCCTGTTCGTCGCCGCCTTCTACGGCCTATGGACCCTGCCGTCACTGCGCCCCGAGGGCTCGCCCGGCAAACCCGGGATGCGGGCCGTCATCGACGGGGCCCGGTTTCTGAAGCGCGCCCCGAACATCCGCGCCTCCTTCCTGCTCGATATCTTCGCCATGACGTTCGGCAACCCCCGCGTGCTGTTTCCCGCGATCGGCGCGGTGCTGATCGGTGGAGGCGCCATCACGGTCGGCGTGCTGACCTCGGCCGTCGCGGTCGGCACGCTCGTGCTCGGCGTCTTCTCGGGCAAGCTCGGCGGCGTGCGGCGCCAGGGGCTCGCGGTCGGCATCGGCGTGGGCGTGTACGGGGCGACGATCCTCCTGCTCGGCGTCGTGCTGCTGCTCGCTGCCCTCAGCCCGATGGTCGTCAGCGAGAGTCTCGACGACGTGAACTGGGCCGCCCTGATTGCCGCGTGCATCCTGTTGGCGGCATCCGGCGCCGCCGACTCGGTCAGCATGATCTATCGCAACACGATGCTGCAGGCGAGCGTTCCCGACCAGATGCGGGGTCGCCTGCAGGGGCTGTTCACGGTCGTGGTCACGGGCGGCCCTCGCGTCGGCGACCTCTACGTCGGCGTGCTCAGCGTGACGGCGCTGCTGTGGTTCCCGCCGCTGCTCGGCGGGGTCGTGATCATGGTGGCCGCGGCCGTCATCCTGCGCGTGCAGCGGACCCTGCGCGCGTACGACGCGCTCGACCCGCAGCCCTAGCCGCCCACACCCTTGACCAACGGCGGTTCACGGAGAACCCTGGTGCTGTGCAACGGATACCCGACCGTTGCGAACCCGGAGCGCAGCGATGACCACCACCCTTCCCCACCACGATGACCGGCTCTATCTGACCGACAGCGGACTCGAAACGACCCTGATCTTTCACGACGGAATCGACCTGCCCGAGTTCGCCGCGTTCCCGTTGCTCGAGAACGACACGGGGCGACGCCGCCTCGACGCGTACTTCGACGCGCACCTGGATGTCGCGCGGCGCTACGGCACCGGTTTCGTGCTCGAAACCGTCACCTGGCGGGCAAACCCTGACTGGGGAACCGTGCTCGGCTACAGCGCGGCCGCCCTCGCCGAGGCGAACCGCCGGGCTGTCGCGCACCTCCACAGCGTGCGCGACCGTCACGCCGACCTCTCGGACCGGGTGGTGATCAGCGGCTGCGTGGGGCCTCGGGGCGACGGCTATGTCGCCGATGACGCGATGACGGCGCACGAGGCGGCCGACTACCACCGCGCGCAGATCGCCGCTCTGACAGACGGTGGGGCCGAGCTCGTGACCGCCCTCACGATGACCTCGTCGGCCGAGGCCGCGGGGGTTGTCATGGCGGCTGTCGATGTCGGCGTACCGGTCGTGATCTCGTTCACCCTCGAGACGGACGGGCGTCTGCCGTCTGGCGACACGCTCGCCGACGCCATCGACACCGTCGATGCCGCGACGGCGAGCGCCGCCGAATACTTCATGATCAACTGCGCCCACCCCACGCACTTCGTCGACACCGTCGACAGCGCCGAGCCGGCGCTCACCCGGGTGCGCGGGTTGCGGGCGAACGCGTCGACGATGAGCCACGCCGAGCTCGACGTCGCTGAGGAGCTCGACAGCGGCGACCCCGACGATCTCGGCGACCGATACGCCGCGGTACTCGACGTGCTCGGTGAACTCACGGTGCTGGGCGGCTGCTGCGGAACCGACATTCGGCACATCGAGGCGATCGGGCGCCAGTGCGCTCCCCTCTTCGCGCGCAACTGAGACCCAGGCTCCTGGGCACGGCCTGAGCGTTCGGCGGGCGCGGCGTGGAAGGATGGCCCCGCCCCGACCGCCGATCAGCAGGGAGCACCATGGCCGAGCAGCCCGAGAGCCGCGTCGCTGTCTACATCGACTTCGACAACATCGTGATTTCCCGCTACGACCAGGTGCACGGGCGCGGCGCGTGGCGCAAAGACAACGTGTACCGGCTCGGCCCCGGCCTCGGCGAGGCAAGCCCCGAGATCGCCGCGAAAATCGAGGCCGCAACAGTCGATATCGGCGCGATCATCGACTACGCAACGAGCTTTGGCACCACCGTGCTGAGCCGCGCCTACGCCGACTGGTCAATCGGGGTGAACGCCGGGTACCAGGGCCAGCTCATGGAGCGGGCCGTCGATCTCACCCAGCTGTTTCCCGCTACGGCGCAGATGAAGAACGGGGCCGACATCCGCCTCGCGGTCGACGTGGTGGAAGACCTCTTCCGTCTCCCCGACGTCACGCACGTCGTCATCGCCGCGGGCGACAGCGACTACATCGCACTGGCGCAGCGCGCGAAGCGGCTCGGCCGTCACGTCGTCGGCGTGGGGGTGGCGGGCGGTACGAGCAGGTCGCTCGCCGCGGCCTGCGACGAGTTCGCCGACTACGACACACTTCCCGGCGTGCGGCCGATCACGAAGAAGACGGCAACGAAAAAGGCCGATACCCGTGAGACCTCACCCGACAAGGCCGAGTCCGCGACGACGGAAACTCCCACGGGCAAGAAGGCGTCGAGCCAGCTTCTCATTCGAGCGCTCGAGCTCATGCACGAGCGCGACGACGAAGACTGGCTGCACACGTCAGAGCTCAAACGCCAAATGGTGCGCCTCGACCCGGCGTTCAACGAAAAAGCCATCGGGTATTCGACCTTCGGCGAGTTCCTTGCCTCACGCGCGAACATCGCGGAGCTGGACGACTCGAACGCCCAACTGCACAAGGTGCGCCTGCGCCGCGGAGAGGACCGCTGACCATGTTCCGACGCCGCCCCCCGCTTCCCCCCGCCGACCCGGGTCGGCCGAGCCTCGCCGGCATGTGGACCGACCGCCTGGGTGTTCTGGGCACGCGCAGCCTGCAAATCCTGCTCATTCTCACCCTGTCGACCGTCACGGTGTGGGCCCTGCTGCAGGTCAGCATCGCCGTCATTCCGCTGCTGCTGGCGCTCATCATCGCCGCCGCCTTCAACCCCCTGATGCGCTGGATGCGCGACAAAGGGGTGCCCGACATGGCCGCAGCGTGGATCGCGCTGCTCGGCGCCCTCGCCGTGCTCGGCGGCATCATTTGGGCCATCGTCATCGCCGTACGCAACCAGTGGGAAGATCTCGTGGCTCAGGCCGCCGAAGGCTTCACCGAGCTGCTCGACCTCCTGCAGGGGCTACCCTTCGCCGAGGAATTCATCGCCGACGTCGAACTCGACGAAGCGCTCGACCAGCTGGTCGACTTCGTGACGAGCCCGCAGTTCGGCTCGGGAGCGCTCACCGGGGTCACCTACGTCGGCCAGTTCCTCGCGGGGCTCGCCCTGTTCATCGTGATCCTGTTCTTCTTCCTGAAAGACGGCCCGCGCATCTGGGCGTTCTTCCTCAAGCCCTTCGAGGGCGAGCGGTTCCGCCGCGGGGAGCGCGTTGGCGCCGTATCGGTCGCAACCCTCGGCGGCTACATCCGCGGCACGTCAATCGTGGCGCTCGCCGATGCGGTCGGCATTGGCCTGGGCCTGTGGATCCTCGGGGTGCCGCTGGCGCTGCCGCTGGCCGTGATCGTGTTTATTACCGCGTTCATCCCGATTGTGGGTGCCACGCTCGCCGGAACGCTCGCCGCCCTCGTTGCCCTCGTGACGAACGACCTCGTGACCGCCCTGATCGTCGTCGGCATCGTCGTCTTGGTCAATCAGTTGGAGAGCAACTTCTTGCAGCCGGTCGTGATGGCCCAGACGCTGAAGCTGCACCCGCTCGTCATTCTGCTTGCCCTCTCGGTGGGCACGATCACGGGCGGCATCGTCGGCGCAATCCTGTCGGTGCCCATCGCGGCGACGGCGTGGGCGATCGTCAAGGTGTGGGATCGACGAGACCCGGCGCTCGAGTACCAGGGCAGACCGCGAGTTCCGGCACCGTAGCGGTGCGGAACGGCGGGCCTCAGTCGGCCGCCGGGTACAGCTCCGCGAGCTCGGCGATGACCTCGTCGGTCGAGCGCACGGTCGCGAACTCGCCGTGCAGGCTCGCGGCCGCCGCGCGTGCGACCTCCGCCGCCGGGATCACCGTGCCATCGGGCAGTTGCCGATCGTGACAGTGGGTCGCGTCGAGTACGAAGTCGACCGCGTAGCCGAGGTTCGCCGCCATGCGCGCCGTCGTCGAACAGCAGTGATCGGTCGTGATGCCGCAGATCGTGACGGCGCTCACCCCTTCGGCCTGCAGCCAGTCGTGCAGATTCGGCGTGCCGTAGAAGGCTGAGTTGACGGTTTTCGACACGAGAAGGTCGTGCGGCCCATCGACGCCGTCGTGAAACCTGTTGCCCTCGGTACCGGGGGCGAGCGGAGACCCCTCAACCACCGAGTCGTGGCGCACCAACACGACGAGCAGGCCAGCGTCGCGCCACGCCGCGAGCAGCCGAGCGATGTTGCGCTCGGCGTCGGGGTTGTCGCGCGGACCCCAGCGCGGGTCGAGGAATCCGCGCTGCGGGTCGACGACAACGAGGGCGCGGCTCGGGATGCTCGTGGTCACGACTCGAGACTACGCATGGTCGCCGTCTGCTTCACCCGGCGACAGCTCGTCCTCCGTGGCCATCGACTCCGTCCCGCCGTCGGGGTGCACGAGCGCACCCGGCCACGGCAGGATCGCCAGCAGCAGGGCGAGGGCGGGGGCCAGCACCGCCCAGGCGGCCAGGTCGTGCGGCAGAACACCCGGAGGCGGCATCAACTGCGTCGCCGACAGGGCGCCCACCGCTGCTCCCACCGCGACGGCGACCATGCCGGTCTGGGGCGTGAGGTTTTCGGTGCGCGACACGATGCCGCCTACGGCGGCCCCAGCGAGAGTGATGGGCAGAAGCCACGCCGTCCCTTCGACGGTGCGGGCAATGGCGGCGAGGAGGTCGGCGGTAGGGACCGAACCGGGCGATAGCAGCGCCGCCGGCGTGAGCCGCAGCACCGCCACGACGACGGCCGTGGCGAACGCGGCGATCGTCGCCCCGAGCACGTACAGCGAGGCCGCGGTCACGGTCGAAAAGCGCCGCGACGCGGGTCGCGCCTCCGCGCTTTTCGAGATTTCTTCCGCAGCCACGACGTGAGACTAACCCAGACAGACCCGTTGGTCACGCACTTTCTGGGCTGGGCGTGGGAACGACGTGAGGGAGGCCTTGGAAGCCGTGACGCGCATCCCATCGTCTGCCTAGCGTGGAGTCATCTCACCGAAGGAGGAGACACATGACGTACGACCTGACTGGCAAGAAGGTGGCCTTTCTGCTGACCGACGGATACGAAGACAGCGAGCTCACCGAGCCCTGGAAGGCGGTCACCGAGGCGGGCGCCAGCGCGCTGCTCGTGTCGCCGAAGCCCTCGGAGGTGAGCGGCAAGAACGGCCACACCCAGGCGGTGGATGCTGTGGTCACCTCCGTCGACGCGGAGCACTACGACGCGCTCGTGCTGCCCGGCGGCGTCGTGGCCGCTGACCACCTGCGCATGGACGAGGCGGCCGTGAAGTTCACGAAGAACTTCTTCGAGCAGGGCAAGCCGGTGTCGGTGATCTGCCACGGAGCGTGGATTCTGATCGAGGCCGACGTGGTGCGCGGACGCGAAATCACCAGCTACCCATCGCTCAAGACCGACCTCATCAACGCCGGCGCGGAGTGGGTCGACGAAGAGGTCGTGGTCGACCAGGGCCTCACCTCGAGCCGCACGCCCGATGACCTGCCCGCCTTCTGCGCGAAGACGGTCGAGGAGATCTACGAGGGCGAGCACGCGGGGCAGACCGCGTAGCGGTTGAGCCTCGCTGTGCGAGTCACTGCGGGCCGCACCCTTACGGGGTGCGGCCCGTTTCTGTGTGGACGGGGCACGCCAGGACAGCAGTGCCGCACTGTCTACCTCGGGGGTTCAGGGACGGGTGCGATGTAGCCGACGCAGTCCGCGACTCCCACATCCACGCAAGAGTCGTATGAACTACCCAGAACGACGATCCGCGC
>NZ_JBKBPI010000014.1:0-37495 GCF_046293215.1 Microcella sp.
TCGAGCGTGTGGTCGCCCTGCGTCTCGTTCGACCCGAGCGGGTTTGCGCAACTCGAGCCGGTTTGCGCGCGCACGACCTGCGCAAACCGGCTCGAGTTGCCGCGTGCGCTCGGCCCCGCCGCGGAGTCGCCCGCGTCGCAGAGTCGCCCCCGCCGCGAACTCGAGCGGGTTTGCGCAACTCGAGCGTGTGGTCGCCCTGCGTCTCGTTCGACCCGAGCGGGTTTGCGCAACTCGAGCCGGTTTGCGCGCGCACGACTTGCGCAAACCGGCTCGAGTTGCCGCGTGCGCTCGGCCCGCGCCGCCGCGCTCGCCGCTCAGAAAGAGCCCCCGTGATGGACGAGAGCCGCATCACGGGGGCTCCAGTTCACCACCCGGGCTCCGGCCGAGGGCGTGGAGTCGCGCGTGCCAGAGAGCGGTCACGATGGAGCAGCCAGGAACGGGATGCGGCGCCAGAAGGGCGGCGCGCAGCACGCGGCGCGCAGCACGCGGCGCGCAGCGCTCAGCGCTGCAGGTAGGCGAGCACCGCGAGCACGCGGCGGTGGTCGCCCTGCGTCTCGTCGAGCCCGAGCTTCGCGAAGATCGACGACACGTTCTTCTCGACGGCTCCGACGCCGATGAACAGGCGTTCGGCGATCGCGGCGTTGGTGCGCCCCGCCGCCATTAGCTCCAGCACGTCGCGTTCGCGCGGTGTCAGCGACTGCAGGGGGTCACGGCGTCGTCCCATGAGTTGTGCCACCACCTCGGGGTCGAGCACGGTGCCGCCCGCCGCGATGCGCGTCACAGCGTCGCGCACGTCGTCGAGCGACACGATGCGGTCTTTGAGCAGGTAGCCGACGCGCCCCTCGCCGCCCGCAAGCAGCTCCGTCGCGTAGGTCAGTTCGACGTACTGCGACAGCAGCAGCACGGCGACGGCGGGAAACTCGCGCCGGATCCGCACCGCAGCGCGCACCCCCTCGTCGCGGAACGTCGGGGGCATGCGCACGTCGAGCACGACGGCGTCGACGGTGAGGGTCGGCAGGGCGGCGAGCAGAGCATCCGCATCGCCGAAGGCCCCGACGACCTCCATACCGGCGTCGGCGAGCAAGCGCACCAGCCCCTCGCGCAGCAGCACCGAGTCATCGGCGAGCGCCACACGAAGGGCCGGTGCGGTCGAGGCCATGTCAGGCATCGTCCCCGCTCGCGGTCGAGGCAGAGCTCGAGCCACCAGCGCTTCCGGCACCACCGGCACTCCCGGCGCTCCCGACTCCGCTGAGCGGCAAGGTCACGCGCACCTCGGTCGGCCCGCCCTCGGGGCTCGAGAGCGTGAAGGTGCCGCCGAGGCTCACGGCGCGGTCGCGCAGACCCGCCAGCCCGTGGTGCGGGGTCTCGGCCGCGCCGCCCACCCCGTCGTCGGTGACGGCGATCACGAGGTCGCCGTCCTCACGGGCCACCACGAGCGTGACGCTCGTCGCCTGCGAGTGCTTCGTCGCGTTCGCGATCAGTTCGCTCGCCACAAAGTACGCGTTGCGGGCGACCTCGTCGGGCAGGTCGGCCGTCGCGCCCAGCGTCGACTGCATGGTCACGGGGATGCTCGACCGCGTCGCCAGGGACTCCAACGCCGCGAACAGTCCCCGATCGAGCAGCAGCGGCGGGGCGAAGCCGCGCGAGAGGTTGCGCAGTTCGTCGAGGGCGTCCTGAGCCTGGCGACGAGCATCCGCGATGAGGTTCTTCGCGTCGTCTGGCTGCTCGTCGAGGCGCCGCTCGGCGGCGGCGAGGTCCATCTGCAGGCGGATCAGGCGCTGCTGCGGGCCGTCGTGAATGTCGCGCTCGATGCGGCTGAGGGCGCTGCCCTCGGCGGCGACCGCGGCGGAGCGGGCGGTGAACAGGCTTGAGACCTGACCCTCGAGCTCTTCGCTCTTGAAGCGGCCGAGCAGCGGGCGGGCGATCGCGGTGTGCAGCCACGCCATTGAGCGCACCAGGTACGGCAGGGTCAGGATGGCGCCGATCGCCAGCGCGATGGCGAGGACGGCCATGACGCCGCTCAGTTGCACGCCCACGTTGAGGCCCTGGTCGCGCAGGGGTCCGCCGAAGCGCTCCATCCAGATCCAGTAGCCGGGGCCGAAGCCCCCGCCGTCACCGATGCGGTCGACGATGCCGAGCAGGTTCGGGCCGACGATCGTCCGGCCCCCGGCCAGCCACGCAATCGGTGCGATCACACCGGCAAGGATGAACGACCCCCACACGGTGAGCAGCACGAAGCTGACGGTCGCAACGATGGGGGCGATGATCGCCCCGTGCAGCAGGCTCAGCCAGTAGTGACCGTTCGCGAACGGGGTCAGGGCCTTGCGCCACAGCGGCTGGCTTGCGTCGATGCGCCAGTCGGGTTCCGCGATCGCGCGCTCGCCTGACCAGCGCAGGCGCAGCACCTCGAACGAGCCGGCGAAGCGGGCCAGCAGCAACGTCGCGGCGATGAGGAACAGCCCCACGACGACGATCAGCAGGCTGACGCCGGCCGAGAACAGCGAGTTGAGGATGGCGCTGACCGCAATCGCGATGGCGAAGGTCGGCACGAGGTAGCCGAGGCCGCGGGGCAGCCGACGCCACACAGCGCGGTAGCTCCAGTCTTCCAGCGGCGGCAGGCTCGGCGGGGTGGGCGGATGCGCGGCACCGGTCGCGGCGCGCGTCGTGCGCGGCGATTCGGCCTCTGCAGTCATGGTGGTCGTCATTTCCTTGTCTCCGGTCAGGATGGCATGCGCGCGACTCTCACGCGATGCCTCCAGCCTTCCGACGCAGGCGTTTCGGCCCCATCCGACGCCCACCCGAACCGAGAGGGGGGTTAACCCCCCGGTGCCCGCAGCGTCACGACCGTGACGGCGACGGTCAGCTCGCGGGTCTCGGGGCCTGCGGCCAGCGCCGCCTCCACCTCCGCGCGCTTCTGGTGGAACGCGTTCGGCCCCATGAAGACGGCGTCGGCTGCGGCGGCGCGATCGACGTGGACGGTCTCGCGCACCGTCGTGCGCGCGACCTCCTGCAGCCCGGGCAGCGACGCCACCAGCTCGTCGGCCTTGCCCGCGGGCACCTTCAACAGCTTCAGCGGCTGCACGAGTTCGCGGTGATGCTCCGGCTCGGGAATCGCCGCCACCAGCACTCCGCCGGGCGCCAGAATGCGCTCAATCTCGACGGGAGGCCCCGGCGCGAACACCTTCAGCACGGCGGCCGCTGTTTCGTCACCGACCGGGATGCGCGCCCGCAGGTCCGCCGTCGCGGCGACGATCCGCGGGTGGCTGCGCTGGGCGCGCCGCACGGCGACGGTGCTGGCGTCGAGGAGGAGGCCGTGCATCCCGGGCAGAGCGTCGAGCACGTGACCGAGGTGCCAACCCGGACCGCCGGCGAGGTCGACGACCCAGCCGTCGTCGCCCGGCGTAGCCGACACGCCGGCGACGGCGGCGTCGCGCACGGCGGCCGCGATGGCGTCGTGGTGACCGGCGCCCTGGAACCGCTCGCGCGCATCCACCATGTCGGCGGTGTCGCCCGCCGCGGGCGCGCCCAGCCCCTTCGCGGCGACGCGCAGGCTCAGATAACCGTGCTTGGCGCGGTCATGGTGATGCCCCGCCACACACGAGGCGCCCCCGCCGACGGCCTCGAGCGTTTCCTCACAGTGGGGGCAACGCAGAATGGTGAGGTCGTCGACGGGGGCGTCATTCACCCGGTCAACGCTAGCCGCCGGGGAGTGTGAGTCGGTTCGCGCTCAGCGTCCCGTCGCGTCGGGCGCGCGGTCGACGTCGCCGCGCCAGGCTCCGGTCTCGAAGCCGTTCTCCTCCATCAGCTCCTTGAAGCGGTGAAGGTCGCGGTCGACCTGGATGTCGTCGGCCTGCAGCAGCGCGCCGACGTTCTCGACGACGCCCTGGGGCTCCCACTCAAGCTGGAGAGACACGCGCGTGCGGTCGTCGTCGATGCGGTGGAAGGTGACAACGCCAGCGTGGTTCTCGCCGCCTACCGAGTTCCAGGCGATGCGCTCGTCGGGGTGCTGCTCAACGATCTCGGCGTCAAACTCACGGTCGACGCCAGCGATCGACACCTCCCAGTGCGTGAGGGTGTCGCTGACCTGGCGAACCTGGTCGACGCCCGACATGAACTGCGGGAACGTCTCGAACTGCGTCCACTGGTTGTAGACCGTGGTGATGGGGGCATCAATGTCGATGGTGGAGGTGACCGTACTCATGGGTGTCTCCCTTTGTCGCGTCGGTGTCGACCGGCCGGGATCGACCGATCGACCCGAAACGCTACGCCGGGGCGGGTCTCACGTCAGGGGGTTGACATCACAGCCTCGCGGTTCAGCCAACGGTCAGGATGCGCACATTCGGCAGCGTGCGGCGACCTACTGCGGCAGCGGCCCCGGTCGCCACCGGTAGCCGTACTGCCCGGTCACGTCAAGGTCAACGACGAAGACCTTGCCGGCATCAGGATGCTCGCTGAGCGCCGCCTCGTCGAGGTCACGACTCGCGGTGGTCACCAGCGCGTGCTGCAGCGTCGAGCCGATGAAGGCGAGCGCCGTCACGTGGGGAACGCCGATGGACACCTCGCGGTCGATCGTTCCGCCTGCCGTGTACCGGCGCACCGCCGAGCCGCCCCACAGCGCGACCCACACGGCACCCTCGGCGTCGACGGCGAGACCGTCGGGTTCGACGCCCTCGTCGTCGATGCGCACGAACTCGCGGCGCTGCCCCACCGTTCCGGTCTCGTAGTCGTAGTCACGCGCGGAAATCACACCCGCGGCGCTGTCGACCGAGTACAGGGTCTTGCCGTCGGGGGCGAACGCGAGGCCGTTGGAGATGCCGAGCCCCGTATCGAGCGTCGTGACCTCGCCGTCGTGCTCGAGTCGCAGCAGCACGTTGCCTTCGTGCGGCCCGGCGGGGTCGACGGCGGTCGAGCCGACAATGAGCCGGCCGGCCGGGTCGATGACACCGTCGTTGAAGCGCTGGTGCTCGGGCAGCAGATCGCGCGAGGTCGTGACGTCGCCAACGGCGGTCACGAAGCCGAGGCGGCGACCGAGCGCCAACAGGAAGCGGGCGTCACCGAGCCGAAACGCGCATCCCACCGGTTCGTCGAAATCGAGGGTGCGCAGAATGTCGACCTGCGCGTCGGGCTGGGGTCGGGCGACGATGAGGCGTCCCGCCTCGATATCGACCCAACTCATGGTGCCGGTGGCGGCATCCCAGCGGGGGCTCTCGGCGAGCACGTGGCGATCGACGGGCAGTGCAGTGACGGCAGCCATGAATCCACCCTAGAAGGGGGCGGATGCGCGGTGCCCGGGTTCTCAGCGGATGCTGACCGGGCACCGCGCCCACTCGCCCGCGCCCCCGTGCTACGCGCGCTACGCGCGCAACGCGGCGACGCTCTCGGCGGGGCGAAGGTCGAGCCGGCGCAGCAGCTGCGCGTTCAGCGCGACGACGATCGTCGACAGCGACATCAGCACGGCGCCCACCGACATGGGCAAGACGAACCCGATGGGGGCAAGAACGCCGGCGGCCAGGGGCACAGCCGCCAGGTTGTACCCGGCCCCCCACCACAGGTTCTGCACCATCTTGCGGTACCCCGCCCGCGACAGGTGGATGACCGACAGCACCGAGCGCGGATCGTCACTGGCCAGGATTACGCCCGCCGAACCGATCGCGACATCGGTGCCGGCGCCGATCGCGATGCCGACGTCGGCCGTGGCGAGTGCCGGCGCGTCGTTGACGCCGTCGCCGACCATTGCCACGCTCAGACCCTCGCTCTGCAGCTCGGCAACCTTCGCCGACTTGTCTTCCGGGCGCACCCCGGCGAAGACGCGGTCGATGCCGAGCTCAGCGGCCACTGAGTGGGCGACGGCCTCGGCGTCGCCCGTGATCATCACGACCGTGATGCCGAGCGAGTGAAGCGCGTCGACCGCCTCGCGAGACTCGGGCCGGATCTCGTCGGCAAGTTTGAGGGCCCCCGCGACGACGCCATCGACGACGACGTGCAAGACGATCGCCCCCTCGTCGCTCCACTGCCCGGTCGCGTCGAGGGGCGCGCCCCCCTGGGCCTCGAGCATGCGCGGCCCGCCGACGTGCACGTCCCGTCCGTCGACCGTCGCGCTCACGCCGAGCGCTGCCTCCGAGCGGAAACCCGTCGCGGTCGGCACACCGAGACCACGCTCGGCCGCGGCACGCACGATCGCGCGGGCGAGAGGATGCTCGCTGTCGCCCTCCGCGGATGCCGCCAGCGCCAGCACCTCACCGTCCGACAGCCCGCCCGCCGTCTCGATCTCGAGCACGGTCGGCGCCCCCTTCGTGAGGGTGCCGGTCTTGTCAAACAGCACCGCACCGATGGTGCGCATGCTCTCGAGCGCGAGCCGATCTTTCACGAGGACGCCGCCGCGAGCAGCCCGCTCTGTCGAGATCGATACGACGAGAGGAATAGCCAGCCCCAGCGCGTGCGGACACGCGATCACCAGCACGGTAATGGTGCGCACGACCGCGAGGTCGGGGGCGCCCATGAGTGACCACACGACGGCGGTGATCACGCCGGCGCCGAGGGCGAACCAGAACAGCCAGGCGGCGGCGCGGTCGGCGAGCCGCTGGGCGCGAGAGCTGGACGCCTGAGCATCGGCAACAAGCTTGCGGATGCCCGACAGAGCGGTGTCGTCGCCCGTCGCCGTGACCTCGATGCGCACGCCGCCGTCGGTGGCAACCGTGCCGGCGACCACCGCATCCGATTCGCCGCGACGCACGGTGCGGGACTCGCCCGTGATCATCGACTCATCGAACTCGGCCTCCCCCGAGACAATGCGACCGTCGGCAGGCACGCGCGCGCCGGGACGCACCACGACGAGGTCGCCGACCCGAAGCGCGTCAGGGGTGACCCGCTCTGTGGAGCCGTCGGAACCCACGCGCTCGGCCTCATCAGGCAGCAGCGCGGCCAGCGAGTCGAGCGCGGAGGTCGTCTGGGCGAGCGAACGCATCTCGATCCAGTGCCCGAGCAGCATGATGACGACGAGCAGGGCCAACTCCCACCAGAAGTCGAGCTCGTGCGGCAGCAGCCCGAGGCTCGCCCCCGACGAGGCCAGAAACGCGACCGTGATCGCGAGACCGATCAGCAGCATCATCCCCGGGCTTCGGCGACGA
The DNA here is from genome assembly GCF_046293215.1 of Microcella sp. GTDB lineage: Bacteria > Actinomycetota > Actinomycetes > Actinomycetales > Microbacteriaceae > Microcella. The sequence continues at coordinate 7,128 of NZ_JBKBPI010000014.1, forward strand.
ATCTCGTCGACCGCGCCGAGAAGGAACGGCCGCCCGCCGATCACGAAAATCAGGGCGCCGAGAACCGGCGAGATCCATGCCCAGAGACCGCCCATCGGCAGCGAGTAGCCCACGAGGTCGGCGAACATCATGCTGAATCCGACCGTCGGAATCGCCAGCACCAGGGTCACCCAAAACAGGCGGCGGAACTGTGCGACGTGATCGTGGTGGCCGGCGTGGCCGGCGTGGCCGGCGTGGTGGTCGTGCCCGGCGTCGTGGTCGTCGCCGGCGTGGTGGTCGTGGCCCGCGTGGGCCGTCTGGTGGTCACGGTGGTCGGTGTGGTGTGCGTGATCCATGCCCGGCACGCTAGTACCCCCGGGGGGTACTGTCAAGGGTGGACACGCGCCCGCTGTTAATCCCCGGGTCGTACCCTTCGCACGTGACCTCCGAGCACCCCTCCCCCTACCCGCGCATCATCGTGCCGCTCATGCTCATCATGGCGATGACCGACATCGTCATCATGGGGCTCGTCTCCGAACCCATCACCGCGCGCATCATCGGCGCAGCCGCGGTCGGAGCCGCCGCCGTCGCGATCATGCTGTCGCGGGAGGCGCGGCGCTGGTGGGTGCCCGCACTGTCGGGCATCGCCAATCTGATCCTCAACATCTGGGTTCTCATGACCGTCGGTCTCACCGGAGCGGAAGGCACGCTCCTCGTCCTGGTGTCGATCGCCGCGCTCGCCGTCACGCTGGCGCTGCTGCCCGGAGACAGCGACGGAGCGAGCGTCGCGGGAACCTACGGATTCCGTGGGCCCGACCGGCAGCGCTGACGGCGCGAGGACCCAGCTCGCGCGGCACCATCACCCCCGGCCCGCCTCCCACGGCTCGGCTCGGCAAAGTCTGGATTGAACCTGGGAGTGAAGTGGAAGGGGCATGAATTCGCTACCCCCTCCCCCCATTCGGGGGCATAACGTCAGTTCCGCCCCGATTTCGGCGAAGCGGTCACAAGCTCGCTTCCCGCGACCGGGGGAACACCCCGATCACACAAGGAGAATCATGAACCTTCTACTCATCATCGCCGGAATCATCGCCATCGTGCTGCTCGTCACCGGTGGCCTCATCGAAGCCGTCAACTTCCTGCTCTACGTCGGCATCGTCTTGCTGGTGTTGGCCGTCATCATCTTCCTGATTCGGGCCCTCTCGGGTAGCCGACGGGTCTAATCTGCCGATACGCAGAAAAAGGGGATGCGCGAGTTCGCGCATCCCCTTTTTGCGTGCCGCGGATTACACTCCCCTGGTGGCTGACCTCCAGCATCACCTTTCTGGCAACGTCGAACAGTACGTGCAACGCATCAAAATGCACGACGACGTCGACGCTCCACGACGGGTGGAACACTTCGCCGAATTCCGGCGCCTTGCCGATGCCAAGTCGGCGGCCACGGAACTCGGCCGAGACGGTTGGACCGTCCGGGTCGAGCGACGCCGCCTCACGCACGGCGTGCTCATCGCCGCCCAGGTCGCCACGGTCGACGTCGAGACTGCCGACCGCCTGACCACACACGTGTACACGGTCGTCAGCCACCACAACGGTCGCTACGACGGCTGGAACGCCCCCGTCTTGCGCGCTCTGTAACAGATCAGCCGGTCGCGGTCACACCCCGATCTCGGGCGTGCGCGCCGGTGCGCGCCGTGTCGCACCGAGCGCCGAGCCGAGCCGGTTCGCCGACGCCTCGAGCGCCGCCCCGTAGGCCAAGAGTGCCGCGTCGTCGTAGGCGCGACCGGCGATCGTGAGCCCGACGGGCATCCCAATATCGGCCATCACGCCGATCGGCACCTGCACCGCCGGGATACCCAGGTGGCGAGGCACGAGGTTGCCGTTCGCCACCCACGTGCCGTTGCGCCACGCCAGGTCGGCGCTGGCGGGGTTCACGTCAGCGTCGGCGGGCCCGACATCGGCCACAGCGGGAAACACGACGGCGTCGAGCCCGAGCTCGTCCAGCCACGCCTCGAAGAGGTCGCGCCGGGCCCGCTCGAGACCCCGGGCGCCGTCGGCGATGTCGGGGATTTCCGTCAGCGCCGGCACTCCGTGCTCGCGCGCCCGGTGCACGTAGTCAGCGAGGTCAACGTCTTCCGGCGCGAAGCGCCGCAGGTGGTCGTCGTACTGCCCGGGGAGAGCGCCGGGCGGGTCGGGGAAGATGAGGTCGGGCTCGACGTCGACCAGCCGGTGGAGAACGGGGTCGTTGTTGGCCCGCAAGAACTCCTCCCAGCCCCACATCGACAGCTCGTAGAGCTCGTGCTCGGCAAACGTCTGCGGGAGATACCCGCGCGCGACGAGCGACCGATCGTCGGCAGTGCCGCGCGATTCGTAGTCGGTCACGACCGGGAAGTCGACCTCCACGACCTCGGCTCCGGCCGCCTCCAGGTCACGACGGGCGGCACGCCACTGCGCGATCACCGACGCACGAGTGGCGATGCGTTCGCCGCTCGCGTCATCACCGCCGATGTACAGCTTCGGCACGCCGAGCCGACGACCACGCAAAGCCCCCTCGTCAGCGAGGGCCGGGTACGACGCCGGGCGCACGCGGGACGGGGCGGGCAACTCGACCCAGGGCTGCACGCGCCAGAAGTCACCGCGCGCCTCAGGGTCGTCGGCAACCACCGCGTCGAGCACCATGAGCAGGTCGCCGACGGTGCGGGCGTACGGCACGACGACATCCATGGTCGGCACGAGCGGCCAGTTGCCCCGCACCGAGATCACGCCGCGGCTCGGGGTGTAGCAGACCAGCCCGTTGTTCGAGGCGGGGCCCCGACCACTCGACCAGGTCTCCTCCGCCAGCGCGAACGCGCACAACGATGCCGCGAGTGCCGAGCCCGAACCGTTTGACGAGCCCGAGCCAAAGGGCGCCGTCAGGTAGTCGGGGTTGTACGGGCTCTCGGCCCGTCCGTACAGGCCCCGCTGCATGCCGCCGTTGGCCATCGGCGGCATGTTCGTCAGTCCGAGGCAAATGGCCCCGGCGGCGCGAAGCCGCTCAATCGTGAAGGCGTCGCGCTGCGCGACGAGGTCGGCGAACGCTGGCGAGCCGCTCGCAACGGTCAGCCCGCGCACCATGTAGGAGTCTTTTGCCGCGTAGGGAATCCCGTCGAGGGGGCCGAGCGCGCCGTTGCGTGCCCGCCGCTCGTCGCTGGCCCGAGCCTCCTCCAGCGCGTCCGGGTTCATCACGACGTACGCGTTGAGGGTCGGGCCGGCCGCGTCGTAGGCCGCGACCCGCTCGAGGTAGCCGGTGACCAGCTCCACGGCCGTGGTTCGCCCCTCGGCGAGGGCGGCGGACAGCTCGGCGACGCTCGCCTCAACGAGCGGGATCCGCGTCACGCCGGCCCTCCGGCCGGCGCGGCCGGCTGCTGCTGGGTGATGCAGTGAATGCCGCCGCCGCGGGCGAAGATCTCGCGCGCATCCACGGTGACGACGTTCCGCCCCGGGTACGCGGCCGCAAGAATGTCGCGCGCCCGCGCGTCGGCGTGCGCGTCGCCGAAGCCGCACGCGATGACACCGTCGTTGACGACCAGGTGGTTGACGTAGCTGTAGTCGACGAAGCCTTCCTCGTCGGTCAGCTGCGCCGGCGCCGGCAGGTCGATGATCTCGAGGGAGCGCCCACGCGCATCCGTGGCCTGTTCCAGCACCGCGCGAATCTCGGGCATGACCGCGTGGTCGGGGTGCGAGGGGTCGAGTTGCGCGTGCAGCAACACCCGCCCGGGCGCCGCGAAGGTGGCGACGATGTCGACGTGGCCGCGAGTGCCCAGGTCGTCGTAGTCGCGGGTGAGGCCGCGCGGTAGCCAGATGACCGTGTCGACGCCGAGTGTGCGGGCAAGCTCGGCCTCAACGCGTTCCTTGGTCGCCCACGGGTTGCGGTCGGGGTCAAGCTGCACGGTCTCGGTGACGAGCACGGTGCCCTCTCCGTCAACGTGGATGCCGCCACCCTCGTTGACGAGCAGGCTCGGGATGCGCGTGGCTGCGACCTCGCTGATCACGCGTTCCGCGATGAGCGCGTCCTTCTCGCAGTCCGCGCCCTGGCCCCAGGCGTTGAAAATCCAGTCGACACCGCCGAGTTCGCCGGTCTCGTCATCGATGACGAACGTGGGGCCGAAGTCGCGCATCCAGAAGTCGTTGAGCGGCGCCTCCACGATGTCGATGTCGCCGCTCAGCATGCGACGGGCGCGCTCGCGCTCGCTCGGGTCGACCACCATGGTCACCGGCTCGAACTCGAGCGTCGCGTGGGCCACGGCGGTCCAGGCAGCGTAGGTGGCCTCGCGGGCGGCGGAACTGTCGCCCATGACGTCGCCCTCGCGCGGGAACGCCATCCAGATGCGGGACTGCGGTGCGGTTTCTGCCGGCATGCGCCAGGCCATGGGGCCTCCTCGGGGCGAACGTGCTCCTTGTTTGTTGATCACATGATCAACAACTGGGGGGACGCTATCGAAGTGCGCGTCGCGCTGTCAATGACTCCCGCGGCACGCCGACGCGCACCCGATTGCGCAAACGCATGCGTCCAGGCATTATCGAGGAGGTAGAGTCGCGACGTCGTCGGAAAGAGGTGAGATGGACTCCAGGAGCATGCCCCCGTCCCTGCACGATCGCGCACTGGGGCCCGCACGTCTCGAACTGCCCGAGGCCGACCTCCTCGCGGCCCTGGCCGAGCGGCTGCGAGCGGCCCACGACGCGAGCGGTGAGCGCATCATCGTCGGGATTTGCGGCGCACCCGGAGCCGGTAAGTCGCGCCTGGCCGACAAGCTCGCCGAGTACCTGGGCGAGCAATCAGCGCGCGTCGTGCCGTTCGATGGCTTTCACCTGGCCACCTCGGTGCTCGCCGGCACTCCGCTCCTGAGCCGCCGCGGCGCGCTCGAGACGTTCGATCTCGGCGCCTTTCGCTCGATCATCTCGCGCCTGCGGTCCCGCGCGGAGGATGTGGTCTATGCGCCGTCGTTCGTGCGCGGTCTCGAAGAGCCCATCGCCTCCGCCATCCCCATCCCACGCGAGGTTCCGCTCATCGTGACGGAGGGGAACTATTTGCTCACCGAGCACCCCGTGCTGGACGATGTGCGCCGCCATCTCGACGAGGTCTGGTACCTCGACACCCCCCACGACATTCGGCTACCGCAGTTGGTCGCGCGCCACGTTGCCTTCGGCAAGGCCGAAGAGGATGCGGCGGCCTGGGCGCTCGGGACGGATCAGCGCAACGCCGAGCAAATCGAAGCGACGAAAGACGCCTCAGACCTCATCATTACTGTGTCCCGTTCGGGGGCACACAGTGAGGAGTAAGCAATGGTGACGATGTCCGATGTCGCGCGTGTCGCCGGCGTCTCGGCGACCACCGTGTCGCACGTCATCAACAAGACCCGCCGCATCGAGCCGGAAACGGAGCGCGCGGTGCTCGCGGCTATCGAATCGACGGGGTACCTCAACGACCGGGTGGCGCGCTCGCTGCGCACCGGCAAGACCATGACCATCGGGCTTGCCATCTCTGCGATCTCGAACCCGTACTTCGCTGACGTCGTTCACGCGATTGAGCGAGCCGTATCCGCCAACGGTCACTCCCTGCTGCTCGCCGACACGCACGACGATCCCGAACACGAGCGGCGAGCCGTCATCGACCTGCTGGCGCACCGTCCCGACGGCATGCTGATCGCCCCCTCCTCCGACCCACACGACGCCCTCGCCCGCATCGCATCGCGCGGAATACCCACGGTTCTCATCGATCGCGTGCACGCGGACACCGGCGACTGGGTGGTCGACGCCGTCGGGGTGGAAAACGCTCAGCCCATGGCCCAACTGGTTGCCCACGTGGTCGAGCGGGGTCACCGCAGAATCGGGTTCATCGCCGGCAAGGAAGGCCTGCAAACCGCCCGGGAGCGCGTTGACGGCTTCCGCGAGGGGCTCCGCCAGCACGGGCTCGACAGTCAAGCGGACAACGTGCGCCACGGGGCCGACGACGCCGCGGCGGCGATCGACGACCTGCTCGACCGCGACGAGCCCCCGACCGTCATCCTGATGGGCAACAACCAGATCACGATCGATTCCATGCGTCGCCTGTCAGAGCGAGGCATTCGCGTTCCCGACGACCTCAGCATCGCGTGTTTCGACGATTTCCCGTGGGCCGATCTGTTCCATCCGCGACTCACGGCCATTCGGCAACCCGTCGACCTGCTCGGCACCACCGGGGTCGAGCTGCTGTTCGATCGCATGCGCAATCCCGGCGTCGAGGCGCGCCAGGTGCGGCTGACCCCCGAGATGGTGATTCGCGACTCGGTTCGCGCGCTCGCGTAACACCCGGGGCGGCCTCGGCCACGATCGCCGCCCCGGGTGGCTGGGTCAGGCGGCCGCCGCCCCCGTCATGATGGCGACCGCGTCGGTCATCGTGTGCGACTCAGGGGTAATCACGGCAGCCCGCTTTCCGAGGCGCTGCACGTGAATGCGGTCGGCGACGTCGAACACCTGCGGCATGTTGTGACTGATCAATACGACGGACACCCCGCGGGCTTTCAGCCTCCCGATCAGGTCAAGCACCTGGTTGGTTTCCCGCACGCCGAGCGCGGCCGTGGGCTCGTCAAGGAAGACGACCTTCGAGCCGAAGGCGGCCGCCCGTGCCACGGCGACAGCCTGGCGCTGGCCACCCGACAGGTTCTCGACCGGCACCGTGACGTCCTGAAGCGTGGTGATTCCGAGCTCAGACAGCTCCTTTCGCGCGCGCTCCCGCATGCCGCGGGTGTCGACCGTGCGAAACACAGACCCCATGATGCCGGGACGTCGGATCTCGCGCCCCAGGAACAGGTTGGATGCGACATCCAGCGCGGGCGAGACGGCGAGCGTCTGATAGACGGTCTCGATTCCGAGTTCACGAGCATCCTGGGTTCGGGCGATCTTGACGGGTTTGCCGTCAAGGAGCACGCGCCCCTCGTCGGCAATCTCGGCGCCGGTCAAGCACTTGATGAGGGTCGACTTGCCGGCACCGTTATCACCGATGACGGCGAGAACCTCGCCCCGGCGCAGCTCGAAGTCAACGCCGTCGAGGCCGACAACGCGGCCGTACGTCTTCACGAGGCCCGTGGCCTGCATGACGATGTCGTGGTCGGTCATCACTTCGCCTTCCTGATCCAGTGGTCGATCGAGACGGCCGCGATGACGAGGATGCCCACCGCGAGCGTTTGGTAGAGGGTGTCGACTCCGGCGAGCGACAACCCGTTTCGGAAGACGCCCACGATCAGCGCGCCGAGCAGGGTGCCCCAGATGATTCCGCGGCCGCCGAACAGACTCGTGCCGCCGATGACCACCGCGGTGATCGAGTCGAGATTGATCTCGGCTGCGGCGTTCGGGCCCGCGGCGTTGCTGCGGCCGATCTGCAGCCACGCGGCGACCGCGAGAATCGCGCCAGCCGCCATGTAGACACTCATGAGCACGCGGTCGACGCGAATGCCCGCGAGACGGGCGGCGTCTTTGTCGTCGCCGACCGCGTAGACGTGCCGGCCCCAGGCCGTCTTGCCGAGCATGTAGGCGAGGAAGATGTAGACGAAGATCATGATCAGCACGCCCGTGGTGACGCGCACGCCACCCAGCTGAATGCTCTGTCCCGTCCAGGTGATCAGACCCGGCAGGTCAGCGCCGATCACGGTCTGACCGCCCGAGTACAGCAGGGTGAGCGCAACGAAGATGTTGAGCGTGCCGAGTGTGGCGATGAACGGCGGGAGCTTCAACCGGGTCACGAGTGTGCCGTTCAGCACGCCCGTCGCGACAGCGATAACGAAGCCGACGAAGAGCGCGATGACGGCGGGCAACCCGCCCTCGGCCGCCGCGAGTTGTGCCATCACCATGGAGGCAAGCACCATCGCGGCACCGACCGAGAGGTCGATGCCCGCGGTCAAGATGATGATCGTCTGGGCCGCAGCGACCGTACCGACGATGGCGACCTGCTGGGCGATGAGTGAGAGGTTGTTGGGGTCTAGGAATCGCTCGTTGATCAGTCCGAAGATGATCACGGCGATCAGAAGCACGATGGCGGGACTGAGAGCGGGATATCGCCGCAGAATGTCGCGAACCCGCGATGCGGGCGTCGAGCGGTCCAAGAACTCCTCAGCGAGGTGCGCGCTGTTGTTCGGTGACGTCGATGTCATGTCGTGGCCTTTGTCGATAGTCGGACAGTGTGGGCGTGCCGGCCCCGGGATGGGGGCCCGGGGCCGGCACTAGGGGAACTACCTCCGTGGAACTAGCCCCAGCACAGCTCGCTTGCTTCAGCCGTGTCAATGCTGTCGAGGCCGTCGACAGGCTGGTCGGTGACGAGCGCGACTCCGGTGTTGAAGAAGTCGAGGCCCGGCGTGACGTCGGGGGCCACACCCGTCGCGGCGTACGTGACGAGCGCCTCGATGCCGAGCTGCGACATGAGCACCGGGTACTGCTGGGCGGTCGCCGAGATGATGCCATCCGCAACGTAGCCGACGCCCGCGCATCCACCGTCAACCGAGACGATGATCACGTCGTTCTCGCGACCGGCGGCAACGAGCGCCTGGTAGGCGCCGAAGGCGGCAGGCTCGTTGATGGTGTAGACGACGTTGACATCGGGGTTGCGCGACAGCAGGTTCTCCATCGCGGTGCGGCCGCCATCTTCGGCACCGCCCGTTGCCTGGTTTCCGACGATCTCGTACTCGCCGCCCGAGTACTGGCCGGTCGGGGCCTCGTCGCCGATGAGGTTCGGGTTACCGACGTCGATGCCCATGCCCTCGAGGAATCCGTTATTGCGCTGGTAGTCGACGCTCACGATGCGGTCATCAAAGACGTCGAGCAGCGCGATGACGGCACGCTCGCCGTTCAGCTGGGCGGCCGCCCACTGACCGATGAGGTTGCCGGCCAAGCGGTTGTCGGTCGCGAAGGTGATGTCGGTGACATCGATGGGGTCCGGCGGAGTGTCGAGCGCGATGACGTACAGGCCGGCATCGCGCGCCTGCTGAATCGCGTTGTTCACGCCCGGGCCGTTGAGGGCAATCAGGATGCCCGTGTCGCCGCGGGCGATCGCGTTCTCGATTGCGGCGATCTGCGTCGCCTCGTCGCCATCCTCGCGCCCGGCCTCGAAGGTGAGGTCGATACCCTGCTCGGCGGCGGCGGCCTCCGCTCCCTCGCGCATGGCGATGAAGAAGGGGTTGGCGGCGGTCTTCACGATGAGCGTGACGCCGACGCGCTCATCGGATGAACCGTTATCTGCACCCGTGCCGGTTGCAGGGTCGTCACCCGTGGTGCCGGTGGCGCATCCTGCGAGCAGTGCCAGCGAGGCGGCGACGCCCAGAGCGGCCTTCACACCTCTCCGGAATCGGGATGCTCGTGCTGTGTGACTCGTCATTGAATCCTCCAATTCGTGCGGCCGGCTTTCGCTGGCTCTCCCCCAGTCAAACAGGTGCGCACGCGATTGCGCAACCGTATACGCATACGAATGCGCGAACGTGATTCACCTATGTGCGTCGTGTCGTGCTCGCGCTGCTCTGGCATCCTGTGATGACGGAGCCCCGTGTGTTCATCGAGCAGGGTCACGGGCACCCACCCACCAGAGAAGGAGCGACGGACGATGAGCACCTCGACGCCGCAGGACGAGCGCCCCCGCGGCGAGCGCATCCCGGCCGCTCTTCGCGCCGAGCAGATCTACGAGGCAGCGCAAGACGTTGCACTCGAACGCGGGCTCGCCGCCGTCACCCTGCGCGCTGTGGCGGAGCGCGCCGGGGTCACCTCGGCACTCGTCGCGCACTACGCCCCCAGCATGAGCGAGCTCGTCGCCGACACCTTTCGCGCGATCGCCGGACGGGAGTTGGCGGAGGTGCGCGCCCACGTGCTCGCGGTGCGCGACCCCGTCGCGCGGTTGCGCACACTGCTCAGCACGATGCTCGACGGCACGCGCAACGACGTCACCCCCGTGTGGGTTGATGCGTGGGGTCTGGGGCGACGCAACGCCGAGTTGGCTGCCGCGATCGCGGAAGAGATGACCGAGTGGCACGCGGCAATCGTGGAAGTGCTCGATGCGGGCATCGATGCGGGTGTCATGACGCCGGCCGACACCGACCTCATCGCGTCGCAGGTGCTGGCGATGATCGACGGCCTGAACGCACACGAGGTGGTGAATTACGCCCGGGGCGCAAGCTCGCTGCGGTTGATCGGGCGGGCACTCGAATTGGAGCTCGGCCTCGCGGACGGCTCGCTCGGCCAGTAGCACCCCCGTATGCGGGAGGACCGATGGGTCCACTACTCCTCATTGGCTGAGAGTTCAACCCCTCCCCGAGAGTTCGTCAGCACCCCTACTGTCATCAGGAGACGGCAGAAGGGGCACACAATCATGACGACCGTAGACATTCGCACTGCTGCACGGCCAGACAACGACCCGCCCGTAACCGGGTTTCGCGCGGCGCCTCGCGCTCTCGAAGACGTTCGGCTCGACCGCGTGTCATCCACGGAGTGGCGGGTGAGCGATCGACGCTTCTTGACCGAAACCGGCCGCGCCATCATTGGGGTAATCGATCGCGTGGGCCCGGCTTACCGTGTCACCAGCCTGACCGACCCCGACCACATCGAGTTCTACGGGTCGCTTGCCGCGGCCCGCGGTGCGTTCGTCGAACGCTCCTAGCGCGCTTCGCGCATCCCCGCCTCGAGCCCCCCACATGCCCCGGCGGGGATGCGCGGATCACTCATGCACGCCAGAATGACATCGCGGCGTGCCAATCAGCGCCGCATCGGGAGGCGCTGTGGGGACTTTGACGTACGACTCGACGCTGTCGGCCGACTTCGACGACAGGACGCTGGCGCACTTGCAGCTCGTCATCGGGGCGAAGCTGCGACGCAACGAGGCCTTTTACTTCACGTGGAAAGATGACGAGTCGATCGGAGACGGTCGCAGCGTGATCTGGCTGCACCCGACGATCCCCATTTCGTTCAAGTACTTCGGCGGCCGCCAGGCGGCAATCAATCGGGCGTGGATCGACGACCTCATGCTGGCGGCAAACACACCAGCGGGCCTGCACCTGGTGCCCGAGCCGCACGACACCGGAATGGACGGCGAATGACACGCGCGACAATCCTCTACGGAGGCCACGAGTACGTCGTCGCACGCGACGAGGAGCAGGTCAGGGTGGAAGTTGACGAACTGATCGCCGACGGCGGCGGTTGGCTCAGCGTGAATCACGGCCGAGGCCGACTGCAGCCGGCGCACCTCTGGGTCGATCGCGGGGTCAGCATCGCGGTCATCGACACGACCCAGCCCGAATAGCGCTCAGGCAACCGGCTGCTACTCGTCTTCCTCCGCGCGCGACAGACGCTGCGAGATGTAGACGGGGATCAGCGACAACAGAATGAGCACGGTTGCCACGACGTTCACGAGGTTGCCCTCATTGGGCCGCGCCATCGTGTTCAGAATCCACAGCGGCAGGGTGTCGACACCGGGCGGAGCCGTGAAGATCGTGACGACGACCTCATCGAAGCTCAAGGCGAAGGCGAGCAGGCCGCCGGCGACGAACGCGGTGCGGAACTGCGGGAAGGTCACGAGTCGGAACGTTTGACCGATGCCGGCGCCCAGGTCCATCGAGGCTTCCTGGAGGTTGGGGCTCATGCGGCGCAACCGCGCGAAGACGTTGTTGAACACCATCACGATGCAGAACGTGCCGTGCGCGATGATCATGCCGAAGTAGCCGACCTGGATGCCCGCGGGGCTCAGGATTGAGTTGAACGTGTTGCTGAAGGCGACACCGGTGACCACCCCGGGCAGCGCGATCGGCAGCACGATGAGCAGGTTGACGGTCTGCTTGCCGAAGAACGAGTACCGCGACAGTGCGAACGCCGACAGGGTGCCGAGCAGGAGGGCGATGACGGTCGCGCCCAGCCCGACGACAATCGAGTTGAGCACCGCCGCGCGGATCGGCTCGGAGGTGGCGGCGATTTCCCACCAGCGGGTCGAGAAGGCCTGCACCGGCCAGGCCGCGATGCGCGAGTCGTTGAACGAGTTCACCATCACGAGCATGAGCGGCACGTACATGAACATGAGCACGATGCCGACGATCACGCCGAGGGCGATCTTTGAGCCGCGGTTCAGTCTCAACATGGGGGGCTCCTACATCCGCTCGAGGGCACCCGTGCGACGGGTGACCAGCAGGTAGATGACGACGAACGCGATCGGCACGACCGAGAACGCTGCCGCGACGGGCGGGTTGAGGTTGATGTTCGACGCGATGATCGAGCCGATCATTTGGCTGTTCGGCCCGCCGACGAAGCGGGCGGCGAGGTAGTCGCCGAGGCTCAGCGAGAAGGTAAAGACGCTTCCGGCGATGAGCGCGGGCGTCAGCAGCGGCATCACGACGGTGCGAATCGTCGTCCAGCCCTGGGCGCCGAGATCGGCGGATGCGTCGAAGAGGTTCACGGGGATTTGGCGGATCGCCGTGTACACCGGCAGCGCCATGTACGGGAACCACAGGTACGTCAGCGTGAGAATCACCACGGGGATGCCGAACCCGGGGCCGCGGCCGCCGATGATGCCGGCGACGGAGTTAAAGAAACCCTCCTCCGTGAAGGTGATGCGCATCGCGACGATCTTCACGAGGTAGCCAGCCCAGAGCGGAAGGGTGATGGCGACGGCGAGCACCGCGCGCATCCAGGGCGACGCGATTTTGGCCATAAAGATGCCGAGCGGAACCGCGAAGACGGCGCTGAGGGCGGTCACCGCGAGCGCGATGCCAAGCGTGCGCAGCGACGTGGACACATAGGCGGGGTTCGAGAACAGCAGCGCGAAGTTATCGAGGGTGAACCCGGGCCGCACGAGCGAGGTGAACGGGTCGACCAGCCAGAAGGCCGTGATCAGCAGCAGCGCGAGCGAGAAAATGTACAGCCCCACGAGCCAGGTCAGTGGCAGGGCGAGCAAGGCGCCCAGGCGCAGGCGCGGTCGGCGGTGCAGGGCCGTTGACACCGGCCGATGCAGCGGCACCGCTTGGGGTTCGCTCCGCGTCGGTGCGGATGCTGTGGAGGTCACGTGCGCTCCCGTATCGCAGTTGGGGGAAAAGTCAGTGGGGTGCGGGCGGGGCCGAAGCCCCGCCCGCGAGGTGGATCAGCCCTTGACGGTCAGCCAGGCCTGGGTCCACTGCTGGAAGTTGGTGCACTCGACGTCGGTCCGGCCGTCGACGCACTGCTCGATCGGCGTGGTCCAGTACCAGACGTTGTCGAAGTACTCCTCGTTCGTGGCGTTGAACTGCTCACAGTGGGCAGCGGCTTCCTCGCTCGTCTCGCAGAACGCGGCGTTGGCCGGAGCCATACCGAAGTTCATCGCGATCTGACCGTTGACCTCGGCCGAGCTGGTGTAGTCCATCCACAGGTAGGCGCAGTTGGGGCTGTCGGACTGCGACGAGATCATCCAGGCGTCCGACCATCCAGTCGAGCCCTCAACGGGGAGGGTGCCCTTGAACTTCTCGGTGTCCTCCGTGAACTTGCGCAGGACCTCCCACGAGGTTCCCACGACGGTCGTGCCGCCGACGAACGACGTGATCTGCGCAACCGGGTCAGCCCAGTACTCCGACACGATCGTGTTCTGCTGCTTGAGCAGTTCAATCGCGGCGTCGAGCTGCGTCTGGTCGAGCGCGTACGGGTTCGTGATGCCGAGTTCGGGCTCGTGGTACATCAGGTACACGGCCGCGTCGGCGATGTAGATCGGCGCGTCGTATGCGGTGATCTGGCCGGCGTAGGGGCTGTCGGTCTCCCACACCACGCTCCAGCTGGTGGGCTCTTCCGTCACGACCTCGCTGTTGTACTGGAGGATGTTCGCACCGCGACCGATCGGAACGCCGTAGCTCTTGCCGTTGATCGTGTCGTAGATCTGACCCTTCATGCCCTCGACGATGTCGTCGCCGAAGTTCGGGATCAGGTCGAGGTTGATCGGGGCGACGTCGCCACCGGCGATGAGCCGCAGGCTCGCGTCACCCGAGGCCGACACGAGGTCGTACTCGCCGGTACGCATGAGGGTGACCATTTCGTCGCTGGTACCGGCGACGCGACGGTTGACGACGCAGCCCGTCTCCTCGGTGAACTGGTCGGCCCAGGCCGGCTCGACGAAGCCCGACCACGCGACGATGTCGAGCGAGCCCTCGGGTTCGCCGAGCTCCTCCAGCATCGGGACGTCGGGGACGTCGATGAACAGGCCGTCGCCGGACTGCCCATCGCTGCTACAGCCCGCGAGCACCAGCAGCGCTGCTGACGCGAAGGCGGGAATAAGCACCTTCTTCTTCATTGCATCTCCTTTTACTGTGTGGGGTGGTGCCGGGTATGGCGGGGAAGGGTCTCAGGGTCAGGGAACGAGGGCGGCGTGTTCGCGGTACCACACCGCGCGCACCTGGTCGCCACGGTGGAAGGGCGCGGTGTCGTTGGGCGCGTGATCGTTGTGCCGCTCGGCGACGATCGTCAGGCCGTAGTCGGTCGTCACGATGTAGCGAGTGGCCGGGCCCGTGTAGACCGTCTCGGTGATGGTGCCGATCACGCTTGTCTCGGCCGCCGTCAGGCTCGCGTCGACGGGCGCGAGGCGCACGCGCTCGGGCCGCACACTGATCGCGCCCTCGGCACCGGCCAGCTCGCGGGCCAGGTCGGCGGGGATGAGGTTCGAGATGCCGAGGAAGCTCGCGACGAACGCGGTCTGGGGGTACTCGTAGACCTCCCGCGGAGTTCCGACTTGCTCGACGCGCCCCTCGTTGAACACCGCGATCCGGTCGCTCAGCGTGAGCGCCTCCTCTTGGTCGTGGGTGACGAACACGAAGGTGATGCCGACGTCGCGCTGGATCTGCTTGAGCTCGATCTGCATCTGCTCGCGGAGCTGCTTGTCCAGGGCGCCGAGGGGCTCGTCGAGCAGCAGCACGCGCGGGCGAAGGATCAGTGCCCGGGCGAGGGCGATGCGCTGGCGCTGGCCGCCCGAGAGCTGGTGCGGGAGTCGGTCGGCCACGTGGCTGAGGCGAACCTGCTCGAGCGAGTCGGCCACGCGCGTTGTGATCTCCGCCTTCGGCGTCTTACGCACCTTCAGGCCGTAGGCGACGTTCTCGGCGATGGTCATGTGGGGGAAGAGCGCGTAGTCCTGAAAGACCGTGTTGACCGTGCGGTCGAAGGGCGCCGCTGCCGTCACGTCTTGCCCGTCGAGAAGAATGCGCCCCGAGGTGACCTCCTCGAAGCCCGCGATCATGCGCAGCACGGTTGTCTTGCCCGAGCCGGAGGGGCCGAGCATTGAGAAGAACTCTCCGGGAGCGACCGTGAGATCGAGATCGCGCACCGCGACCATGTCGCCGTAGTGCTTCGAGACGCCGCGCAGTTCTACCCCGGCGGTGTCGCTCGACAGAGCGTCAGGGGTGCTGGCGGTGGCCGTCGTGTCCGTTGCGGGCATTGTCGGCAAACTCCTTCGAGCGTCATTGGGTCGAGGTTATGAACGCTAAAGCTATAGTTTCAGAACTTATATTTCAAGCGCGTGACGAGGATGTGACGAAATGGGCACGATCGCCGAACCCGAGCGGCGCTCCACCCTGCCCGGCGCGATCGGCCAGAATGGAGAAATGGCGCCCCGATCATCCGCTCATCGCCATGGGCGACCGGCGCGCCTGCTCAGCGCGGTTTTCCAGCCCATCGGCGACGAAGGTCGGGCCTCCCTCGTCGAACGCCGCATCGCCGACGCGATCCGCGGCGGTGTGCTGCACGCCGGCGAGAAGCTTCCCAGCGAACAGGACCTCGCCCAGACGTTCGGGGTCGCGCCAGCAACCGTGCGCGAAGCCCTCCTGTCGCTGCGCGCACGCGGGCTCCTCGTCACGCGCCGCGGGCGCGGCGGCGGAAGCTTCGTCGCCGACAGCGCCGACCCCATGGCGTTCACGACCGAGACGCTGCTCGCCACCACGCGGGTGTCGCTGCGCGACGCCGCCGCGCACTACCTGGCGATCACGCGGGCCTGCGTCGAGTTGGCCGCCCGTCGTGCCGACCCGAGCGAAGTCGAACTCATTCGCGGCCGGGTGCATCGCGCCCACGGAGGCGACCTGCGCGTGTGGCGTCGCATCGTCGACGACGCCGTGATCGAGCTCGCCGCGCTGAGTCAGAGCGCGCGCCTCACGCGCGAGCAGATGCGTCTGCAGGCCGAACTGTCGCCGTATTTCGCCCTCGTCGACCAAGACGGAGCCGAGCAGCGCCGCCGTCTCGAGGCGCTCGACAGCATCCTCGATGCCGTCGCCGCGGCCGATCCGGCACGAGCGGGCGCCCTCGTCGCGGAGGCCGTCGCGCACGACGTGACCTGGCTGATCGACCATCGGGCCGAATTAGAGGCACAATGATCTCCTCACCCCACCCGCTCGGACCGTCGAGGAGGACCGTTCGATGAGCTCGCCCGCGCCCACCACGACCGGCAGCCCCGCCACGATCGTCGCCGATTACTTCGGCCAGGCAATCGACGAACTGGAAAGCTGGAAGGCCAAGTTTGCCGATGACCTCGCCGCGGCGCGCGCCCGCGGCCCCGTGACCACCGACATCTTGGATGCTCTGGTCGCCCCGTACGCGCTGCGCACCTTCGATGCGCTCGACCTTCCCGTGTACGGCTCGGGCTTCATCGCCGCCCTCGACTCGCTCGCCGACGCCAGCAGCCACCTCGCGTGGTGGCAGGGCGCAGACCGCGCGCAGCTGGTGCTCGCCGCTCAGTCGGTCAACAAGGAGGCGATCGACTACTCAGAACTCGAGTGGTACCGGGTGCCGTACCAGACGGGTGAAGCACACGTCGCTGGCCCCTACGTCGACTACCTGTGCAGCGACGAGTACACGATCACGATTGCCTCCCCCGTCTTTCTCGACGGAGAGTTCGTGGGCGTCGCCGGTCTCGACCTGCTCATCGATCAGGTCGAACGCCACCTCACGCCGCGCCTTGCGCCGTACGGTGCCGACATCTCGATCGTGAACGGGGTCGGGCGGGTGCTGCTGTCGACGAGTCCGCACCGCGAAACTGGCGACTCGATTCGCGGTGCGGAACTCGATGCCCTCACCCGGACCGCGTGCCCGGGCATGGCCCTAGAAGTCGTGTCCGGCTAGGACGCTACGCCGAGACGCGCCCCCCGCGCACCCGCGCGACAGCCAGCGCTTCCGCCGCGTCGAGCGGGGTGACCCCGTCGGCTCGCGCTGCGGCGAACACCTCGTCGAGGGTGTCGCCGATGCCGTGCAGTCGGCGCTCGATCTCGTCGGGGGACGCGCCCCTGCTGGCGAGCGCCAGGTGGATCACACCGCCCGCGTTGACGAGGAAATCGGGGGCATACAGGATGCCCCGGGCAGCGAGGCGCGCGGCGCCCGAGCGCTCCGCGAGCGGATTGTTGGCCGGGCCGACAACCGCACGCACCGGCAGGGCATCGATCGCCTCGTCGGTGAGAACGCCGCCGAGGCCGGCGGGAACGAAAAGGTCACCCGGGGTGGTGAGCGCAGCATCCACGTCGATCCAGTCGGCGCCCAATTCGTCGGCGAGTGCGCGGCGGGACGCGACGATATCGGTGACGGCGAGCGAGGCGCCGGCGGCGGCGAGGCGGCGCGCAAGGCGTCCGCCGACCTGGCCGAGTCCGGAGATCACGATGCGGCGCCCCGCGAGCGAGGCCGAGCCGTCGAGCTCGGCGAAGGCACGCTCGATCGACACGAAGACGCCGAGCGCCGTGCCGTCAGCGGGTTCACCCTCGCCACCCTGCTCGGGCGGGAGGCCCACGACGTGGCGCGTGCGCTCGTGCACGACGAGCATGTCGTGCTCGGTTGTTCCGACGTCTTCGGCCGTGATGTAGGTGCCGCCGAACTGCTCGACGAGGTCGCCCATGTCGTGCAGGGCCGCGGTGCGCCGCTCGGCGTCGAGTTCGTCATCGGGGCCGAGAGCAATGACCGCCTTGCCTCCGCCGTAACCGATGTCGGCGAGCGCGTTCTTCAATGTCATGGCCGCTGACAGGCGCAAAACGTCGCCGAGACCGTCGCTCCAGTGGCCGTAGCGCCACATGCGGCAGCCACCGAGACCGGGGCCGAGAGCCGACGAGTGAAGGGCGACCGCCATGGTCAAGCCGCTGCGACGGCCGACCGCCGTCGTCACGCGTTCGTGGGTGAAATCGGGCAGGGAGTGCAGGGTCATCATTGTCCTCGCGGTATCTCGGCGTCGGCTTCTGGCCGGCGACGCGGTGCGGCCTCGCGGGGTGCCGCAAGGCTCGTGATCATGATGCCAGCACTCGGCACCCAGCGGGCACTCGATCTGCACGGGGTTGGCGTTCAGCGATGCGCCGTAGCGTCAGCGTTGCGCCGAGATGCGAGTTGAGCATCCGCGCCTGTCGGAAGGAACCCCATGCGCAGCACGTCATCCCCGTCGCCGATGTTCGACCTTCGCGAGGCCGTCGACAGCCTGCGCGATGCCTTCGGCCAGCGCTCGTCGTCGGCCCACCACGAACACCACCACCGCGATCTGCGGGGGGCCGTGCTCACGTCGCTGCTCGACGAGGCGCGCACGGGAGCGCAGATCATCGACGCGATTGCCGCTGAATCAGGCGGGCACTGGCGGCCGAAGCCCGGAGCCGTGTACCCGCTCTTGCAGCTGCTGGCCGACGAGGGTCTCGTCTCGGCGGAACAGCGCGACGAGAAGAAGGTCTACGCCCTCACCGAGGCTGGGCGGGCCGCCGCCGAGCAGGCCGCGGCGGAGCAGGCCGAACACCACGACCACGCGGCGGGCAGCCGCCGAGGCGACCAGGGCGGTTGGCGGGCGCCACAGTTCCCGCGCATGGACGAGCACGACGTGCTGGTGCCGAAGTCGGGCGTGAAGCTGGCCCAGGCGGCCGCGCAGGTCGCGCAGGTCGGCACCGCTGACCAGAAGAAGCGCGCCGCCGAGCTGCTCGACGAGACCCGCAAGCGGCTGTACGCCATCCTCGCCGAGGACTAACCCGTGCCCAACCCGTCGACGGGGGCATCCGGACGCCCCGCGCCGACTCCCGATCAACAGCGTGCCCTCAAGGCGCGCTACCGCCGCATCATGCGCTTCGCCACGCGCGTTCTCGTGCAGGCGTGGTGGTTCGAGCTCGTCTTGCCGCGCTTCGGGCTCGGCGGGTTCGCCGCGCGGGGGCGCATCCGCCGTCTGCAGAAGGCGGCCCGCCGCTTCCACCGCCTCGCCGCCGACCTCGGCGGGCTGATGATCAAGGCCGGGCAGTTCTTGTCGTCGCGGCTCGATGTCTTGCCGCGCGAGATCACGCAGGAGCTCGAGGGCCTGCAAGACGAGGTTGCCCCCGAACCGCTCGACCGCGTCGTCGCCCAGGTCGAGCGCGAGCTCGGCATGCCCCTCGACGTCGCCTTCGCGGCGTTCGACGAGACGCCCATCGCGGCCGCGTCTCTCGGCCAGGCCCACCGCGCGCGCCTCTCCCCCGGCCTCGCCGCCGAACTCGGCATCGACCAGGTCGTGGTGAAGGTGCTGCGCCCCGGAATCGAGGAGATCGTCGAGGTCGACCTGACAGCGCTGCGCCGCGTGGGCCGCATCCTGTCGCGCGTGAAGCTGGTGGCGAATCGCACCGACGCTCCCGCGCTCGTCGAAGAGTTCGCCACGACGAGCCTCGAAGAGATCGACTACCTCAACGAGGCCGCGTACGCCGAGCGGTTTGCCGCCGACTTCGCCGACGACGCCCGCATGCGCACCCCCGCGATTATCTGGGAGCGCTCGGCCCGTCGCACGCTCACACTGCAGGACGTCACGGCAATAAAGATCACCGACATCGCCTCGCTGCGCGCGGCAGGCATCGATCCGGATGCTGTCGCCGCCGAACTCGCGCGGGTCACCTTCCAGCAGCTCTTCATCGCGGGCTTCTTCCACGCCGACCCTCACCCCGGCAACATCTTCGTAACCCCCGGCGCCTCCGGCGGGCCCGACGACTGGACCATCACGTACATCGATTTCGGAATGATGGGCGAGATCACGCCGAGCCTGCGCGCCGGGCTCAGGTCGTTCATCCTGGCCGCAGTCGGACGCGACGGGCCGGGACTCGTTCAGGCGATGCAGCGCCTCGGAGTGCTGCTTCCGACGGCCGACATCGACGAGCTCGAGCGGGCGATGAGCGCGCTGTTCGATCGTTTCGGCGGAATGGGCGTCGCCGAACTCACGCAGGTCGACCCGCGCGAACTCGAGCAATTCGCCCGCCGCTTCAGCGAGACGGTGCGCACGCTGCCGTTCCAACTGCCCGAGAGTTTCTTGCTGTTGATTCGCACCGTATCGCTGCTGTCAGGCGTCACGAGCGCGCTCAACCAGGACTTCAACATCTGGGATGCTGTCGACCCGTTTGCGAAGACGCTCGTCGAGGCGGGGCGGTCGGGCGGCGTCGACGGCATCATCGAGCTCGGCCAGCAGGCCGTCGGGTACGCGTCGACCCTCGCGCGGCTGCCCCGGCGTATCGACCAGCTGGCGGCGAAGGCCGAGCGCGGCGACCTCGCCGTGCGCGTGCCCGAAACCGACCGGCGGATGCGCGCACTCGAACGCTCCGTCGGTCGTGCGACGTCGGGCCTGCTGTTCATCGGGCTGCTCGTCGCCGGCGCCATCTTGCGCTCGGCGGGCGACCCGCTCGGCCTGGTGCTGATGGTCGCCGCGGCGGTACCCCTGCTGCACGTCGTCGTCGGCTCGCGATTTCCGTAGCCGTCGCGCGCCCGTGTACCGAGCGTGCCGCTGCGCTAGCGTCAGCGCATGGTGACGGATGACACGACGCTCTCCCACTTCCTCGGACGCGCTCGCGAGCTCGTACCCACCGCGGTCGACGGCACGTCGTATGGGATGCCCGCCCTGCTTTATCGAGGACGCCCGCTCGTCGCGATGGTCACCACGGCGTCCGGTTACTCCGTGTACCCGTTCAGTCCCGCGGTCATCGACGCCGTAGCGCTGACGCACCCGGACCTCACACGTTCAAAGGGCGCTGTGACGTTCACGGAAACACACACGCTGTCGACCACCGCGTTCGACGCTCTCATCCGTGGCCGCGTTGCCGAGATCGACCTGGCGCTCGAGACATCGGGACGGCGCAAACGCGACCGCGAATGACAGCTCGCGCCGACTGGTGCCCCTGGAGGGACTCGAACCCCCAACCCTCTCCTTAGGACGGAGCTGCTCTTCCATTGAGCTACAGAGGCAGGCGCCTCCAGTCTAGGTGCGATGGGCTGCCTGAGCGCCGCGTGGGAATGCCTTGCCGGGAGGCACGGGGCGCTGGAATCGTGGCCGTTTCCGATCGAGAGGAGTCGCCACCATGGCCAACGCCACCGACCCGCGCAACGCCCACCCCGACGAGTTCGACGAGCAGAAGCAGGACTCGCAGCCCGGCCACCTGAGCGAGATGAGCCCCGCGCCCGACCACGGCGAACGCAGCTACCGCGGGCACGGGAAACTGGAGGGACGGTGCGCCCTGATCTCCGGGGGCGACTCCGGCATCGGTCGAGCCGTCGCGATCGCCTACGCTCGCGAGGGAGCAGACGTCGCGCTCATCCACCTCCCCGAGGAGGAAGACGACGCCGCATCGACGGCCGAGCTCGTGGCCGATGCAGGGCGCCGCGTGCTGACGATCGCCGGAGACGTTCGTGACGAAGACTTCTGCCGTGACGCCGTCGCCCGCACGGTCGACACGCTCGGCGGGCTCGACATTCTCGTGCTCAACGCCGCGTACCAGCAGGACCGCGACGGCATCGAGTCGATCACGACGGAGGAGTGGGACCGCGTGATGCGCACCAACCTGTACTCGATGCTCTGGCTCACCGCGGCGGCCCGCCCGCACCTCCACGACGGGTCGTCGATCATCACGACGACGTCCGTCCAAGCGTTCAATCCATCACCGCAGCTCGTGGACTACGCCATGACGAAGGCCGCTCAGGTGGCCTTCACGAAGGCACTCGCCCAAGACCTCGGCGAGGCGGGCATCCGCGTCAACGCCGTCGCCCCCGGACCGATCTGGACGCCGCTGATCCCCGCAACCGACTGGCCGGAAGAGAAGATCGCCGAGTTCGGCAGCGACACTCCGCTGGGCCGGGCGGGCCAGCCGGCCGAACTCGCGGGCGCGTACGTCTACCTCGCCTCAGACGACGCCACCTACGTGTCGGGCGCGATTCTCGCGGTGACGGGCGGTAAGCCGCTCTAGCCAGCTGTTCCGACCGCGGGCCGTGCGGCCTAGAGTGACCGCATGGCCCGTGGTAGCGACGCCGTCACCTTTCACCCCGACCTGACGCGCGCACGTCTGATGCCGCGAACGTCGGTCACGGCCCGCAGTCGGCGGTTGCTGCGGGCGCTCGGCCGACTCGGTGCGGGCCAGAGCCCGCGCGGCGGCGAGCTCGTTGCGCTTCCCACCGGGGCTCACCTGCGCGTGCACTGGCCGACGACGCCGACCTCGGACGACGGCCTCCCCGCCGTCCTGCAAATTCACGGCGGCGGCCTCATCATCGGTTCCCCCCGAGGCTCCGACGCGCTGTGTCGCACTCTCGCCGACACACTCGGCGCGGTCGTCGCGAGCGTTGGCTATCGACTACCCCCCGAGCACCCCTACCCCGCCCCGCTCGACGACTGCGAGGCGGCGCTGACGTGGCTCGCCACGCACCCCCGTGTCGACCGCTCCCGTCTCGCGCTCACCGGCGATTCGGCGGGCGGCGGGCTCGCTGCCGCGGTCACGGCGCGCACGGTCGACGCCGGCGCGGTCACTCTCGCGGGCCAGGCACTGCTGTATCCGATGCTGGATGACCGGACGGCGGCCGACCCACAGGCCGCCGACCCGCCGTACCTCCGCCTCTGGAATGGCGCCAGCAACCGTCTCGGCTGGGGCATGTACCTCGGCGAGCGGGCGGCGACGCCACCCACCGATGCCGTTCCCGCACGGCGCACCGACCTCACCGGATTCCCGCCCACCTGGATCGCCGTCGGCACCGCCGATCTCTTCCACGACGAAGATGCCCGCTACGCTGCATCGCTGCGCGCGGCGGGCGTGGAGTGCGAGCTCGTCACGATCCCGGGTGCCTACCACGGCTTCGACGTCGCCGAACCGCGGGCTGCCATCTCGCGCGACACCGCGCAGCGCCGTATCGAGGCGCTGCGCCGGATGCTCGCGGTCGCGCCCCGCTAACGGCTCACGCTGCCACGGCGGGCGCCAGGTACGCGTCCCACTGCGGTTGCGGGCGCTCGATACCGCGCACCAGCCAGGCCGTGCCGTGCGGAGCCTTTGGCGTCACCCGCAGCTGCCAGCCCATCTCGGCCGGTGTGCGGTCGCCCTTGATGTTGTTGCACTTCAGGCAGCACGCGACCAGGTTCTCCCACGAGTCGGCACCGCCGCGCGAGCGGGGATGCACGTGGTCGATCGTCGAGGCGAAGCCGCTGCAGTAGGCGCACCGATTGCCGTCGCGCCGCAACACCCCGCGGCGGGTAAGCGGCACCTTGCGCGCGTGCGGGATCTTGACGTACCGCCGCAGCACAATCACGCTCGGACGGTCAAAGGCGTCAGTGATTCCGAATACGGGATGCTCGCCATCGGCGGCAATAACGCTCGCCTTGCCGTTCATCACCAGCACGAGGGCTCGGCGGAACGACACGACGGCGAGGGGCTCGTATCCAGCGTTGAGGACGAGTGTGCGCACGGCTTCTCCTGTCGACGGGCCCGCATGGCCTGCGGACGGTCCCTTATCGACACCGGCTCCGGTCGAGCAGTTCGACGTTCCTGAACCCGCGTGGGCACAAAAAAAGCACTGCTGTCAGACAGCAGTGCTTGTTTCGGCGACACCGTGACAGGGCACGATCTCGCGAACGCCGCCGACTATGCGAAAGACGGCGCGCGCATCCACGGTTTGGATGTCGCGTCGCTGTCGCATGGTCGCTCCTCGGCCGACGCCGCGTGGCGTCGATGCGGTCAGGCTAACCCACGAAGATGAACGGCAGCCGTCACGTGTGGTTTCGGCGCGTCACGCTCCGAAGCGCACGATGTAGTAGTCGTTGGTCCAGATCGGACGAACGCTGACCACGCTTCCGGCTCGCGGCGAGTCCAAGATCATGCCGTTGCCCATGTAGAAGCCGTTGTGGCCCGCCATGATGACCACGTCACCGGGGCGCGCGTCTTCGCGCGAAATGCGGGTGCCGAACGCGGCCTGCGTCACGACGGTCCGCGGAATCGCGAGGCCGAACTGCGCGTAGACGAACTGCACGAAACCCGAGCAGTCGAAGCCGGCAGGGGTGGTGCCCCCGAACAGGTACGGAGTGCCCTGGTACTGGAGTGCAACCTGCACCACCTGATCGAGATCAACGGCGGGGTACGGGGGGTTCGCAAGGAAGTCAGCAACACCGGGACCGCTGTAGGCGGGGGCAGCCGCCGCGGCGGCAATCTGAGCGGCCCGCTGCTCGGCGGCCCGGGCCGCGGCAAGTTCTTCGACCGTCGTCGCACTGAAGTCATCGCGGAAGGCGGTCACGGCGGTGACCTCGTCAGAGACCTCGACGCTCTGCGCCTCGGTGGCCATGAGCTGGGCGATGGCCTCGGCGTTGCCACTGGCGATGGCGTTCTCTGCGTTCGCGACCGGGTCGGCGACCAGGGAGGTTCCGGGGAGCGCCATCGTGGCGATGAGGCCCGTGGCAACCGTGATGACCGCCATGTTGACCGCGGTGCGCTTGATGCCGGGGCGCGCAGCGCGGGCGGGTGCGGCGGCGGTCGCGAGAGCCGGGGCCTCGACGGGGGGACGAACGACGAGGCCGGTGCGTTCGGCGCGCAGGTCGCGGCGTCGGACGGGAGTCGTGTCGTCGTGGGGAGCCATGCGCGGGGTCTCGCCTGGGGTGCCTTGGATCAAGAGCAATCTCCTGCGCCTCGCCGCTCCGAGGTAGCGGCCCGTCACTGGTTTCGTGTGTTCCACGGTCCGGGCAGGAGACGGGCGGTGCGGGCGTCCTGCGTCGGAGCCGTCGACGTGAGGTGTACGCGACGACCTGGCGAGTGTACGTGAGGTTACGGAATGGTCACAACTCGACGCGCCACCCCCACATATAGTGGTGAAAGCTCAGTCAGCGACGTAGATGTGCTGTGCAACCTCGGGTGGCAGTTCGATGGCTTCGGCACGCCCCGCGACCTCGACCGAGATGTAGCCCCCGTCGCCCGTGCGAATGATCGCCTCCGCACCGGGAACAACGCCCGCCTCGTGCAGCTGATGCAAAACGTCGGGGTCGAACTGTACGGGCTCCGCGAGTCGGCGGATCGTGCAGTGCCGGGTGCCCGCAGCCAAGGCGTGCTGCAGGGCAATGACGCCGTCCAGGAACGGCTCGGCCTCCGGGAGCCCGAACTCTTCCAGCCCGGGAATCGGGTTGCCGTACGGCGACTCGGCGGTGTCGCCGAGCAGGGCGATGATGCGTCGTTCCACCTGCTCGCTCATGACGTGCTCCCAGCGGCACGCCTCCTCGTGCACGAGCGACCACTCGAGCCCGATGATGTCCGACAACAGGCGCTCGGCGAGGCGGTGCTTGCGCATCACCGCCGTGGCCTTCGCGCGACCCTCGTCGGTGAGCGCCAGCTGGCGATCATTCTCGATGCTGACGAGTCCGTCGCGCTCCATGCGCGCCACGGTCTGCGACACGGTGGGGCCAGAGTGCCCGATCCGTTCGGAAATACGAGCCCGAAGGGGGGTAATCCCCTCCTCCTCGAGGTCGAGGATGGTGCGCAGATACATCTCCGTCGTATCGACGAGATCAGTCATCTGCCACTCCTTAATCGGCCGGTCGGCACCGCGATGGGGTGCACTCATCAGCCTAAACGCTCGCACCGGGCGAGAGCTTCCCGCCCGCGACGGTCAGTAGGATTCGAGCATGGCCGACATCGTCATCCCCGCTGACCTCCTGCCCGTCGACGGTCGATTCGGCTGTGGCCCCTCGAAGGTTCGACCCGAGCAGGTCGCTGCCGTGACGAACGCTGCCCACCTGCTGGGCACCTCCCACCGCCAGAAGCCGGTGAAGGCGCTCGTCGGAAGCGTGCGCGCTGGGCTGTCCGAGCTGTTCCGCCTCCCCGACGGCTACGAAGTGGTGCTCGGCAACGGTGGCTCGACGGCGTTCTGGGACGTGGCGGCGGCCGGACTCATCGAGAGCCGCAGCGGTCACCTCGACTTTGGTGAGTTCGGCAGCAAGTTCGTCGCATCCGCCCGCGCCCCCTGGCTGGAAGCCCCCCACGTGGTGAAGACCGAACCCGGCACGCGCGGCACGCTCGAGCCGGTTGCGGGCGTCGATGTCTATGCCTACCCGCACAACGAGACGTCAACGGGCGTTGCCAGCCCGGTCACGCGCATCCCGGGTGATGACGGCGCGTTGACGGTCGTTGACGCGACCAGCGCGGCCGGCGGTATTGACATCGACATCGCCGAGACCGACGTGTACTACTTCGCGCCGCAGAAGAACTTTGCCGGTGACGGCGGTCTCTGGATCGCACTCATGAGCCCGGCGGCCATCGAGCGCGCCGTGCGCATCGACGCGTCCGACCGCTTCATTCCCCCGTTCCTGTCGCTGACCGCCGCGATCGACAACTCCCGTCTCGATCAAACGCTGAACACGCCGGCGCTCGCCACGCTCGTCCTGCTCGACGAACAGGTGCGGTGGATGAACGAATCCGGCGGCCTCGCCTGGTGCGGCGCCCGCACGGCCACCTCGAGCGGGCTGCTGTACGACTGGGCCGAGTCGCACCCCCTGGCCACCCCGTTCGTGGCGAACCCCGAGCACCGTTCGCCCGTCGTCGTCACGATCGACCTGGACGACAGCGTCGACGCGGCCGCCGTCGCCGCAACACTGCGCGCCAACGGCGTCGTCGACACGGAGCCCTACCGCAAGCTCGGGCGCAACCAGCTTCGCGTTGCGACCTTCGTCGCCATCGAGCCCGACGACGTACGTCAGCTCACCCGCAGCCTCGACTACGTGCTCGAACGAGTGGCGGGATAGCCGCATGCGCCTCTGGGTGCCGCATGACGAGCGCCGACCCCAGCCGGAGCCTCTCGCGACAAACGATCGTCTCGCCTACCTCGTGGGCATCACGCTCTGGCTCGCGGCCATCGCCGTCATCGCCGTCATGGCACTCACCGGCGTCATGACCGACACCGTCGGGATGCTCGTGACCGCCGGAATCGGCATCGCTCTCGGTGCCGCGGGACTGATCGTCGTCAGTCGTCCTCGTCGCTAGCGATCTCGTCCGCGTGGGAGTCGATGTCGACGCCGTCGAAGACATCGACGTCGTGGTCGTCATGCAGGTCGTGCTCGTCGGCGTCGTCATCGTCTGAGTCGTCGTCGTCAGCGTCGTCGCCGTCGGGCGAGTCGGCGTCCGCAGCGGCCTGCTCGGCCTGCTGGGCGAGGAACTCGTCCATCCGGTCGGCCCAGGGCACCCAGTCGGGCGCGACAAGCGCGCCGTCGCCCGGCATGAGCTCGGTTTCGAGCACGCTCGGCGCGGCCGGATCGATGGTGCTGATGCTCACCGTCCAGACCCAGCCGGGGTAGCCGCCCATCGTCGTCGAGAACAGCAGGGTGGCGACGCCGTCGGCCTCCGCCAGCTCGCGCAATTGTCCGACGGTGCGCTCGGGCGTGATCTCGGCGAGCGCCGCACGAGCCAGCGCCTCGAGGGCTGCGGATGCCGCCGCGTCAGGCATCCAGATCGTCCGCGACCTTGCGCAGCACGGCCGCGATCTTGCGGCCCTGCTCACGGTCGGGGTAGCGGCCGCCGCGCAGGCGACCACCCACGCCGTCGAGCAGCTTGATGAGATCTTCGACGATGATGGCCATCTCGTCGGCTGGCTTGCGGTTAATCGCGGCGAGCGTCGGCTTCTGGTCGAGGATGCGCACGGACAGCGCCTGCGCACCCCGCTTTCCATCGGCAATACCGAACTCGAGCCGGGTGCCGGCCTTGACGGTCGCACCTGCGGGCAGCGCGGAGGCGTGCAAGAAAACCTCGTCGCCCTCATCGCTGGCGATGAAGCCGAAGCCTTTGTCTTGGTCGTAGAACTTGACCTTGCCGGTGGGCATGCGCGTACTCCTGACGGTGGTGTGGTGCGTCCCTGAGAGGATACCCGGCGCACCGTGCCCCCTGGAGCGGGGGCTAGGCCACCCTCAGTCGACGGGCCTATCCTTGCCTCATGCCAGAAGAGTCGATCGTCATGGGCAACCGCACGGAACGCGTGCTTGCCTACCTGGTGGCGGTCGTGATCGTGATTAGCCTCGCGTGCTTCATCGCCCTGATGTCCGCCGTGTCGGCCGGGCTCGATCCGCGCGACTTCACGTCGGGCGTGTGGGCGTGGGTGACCATGTTGCCGCTCATCAGCCTGCCGATCGGATTCGGCCTCATCGTTGCGCTGCTCGTTGTGAGTGCGGTGCGGCGATCGCGCGCCGCCAAGCATGCCGGCGGCTAGTCCCGCCTCCCTCGCCCTCGCGGCTCGACTGCGGCAGTACGACGAGGCCGGGCTGGCCGAACTGATCCGCCGACGTCGGGTCTCTCCCGCCTCTCTCGACGACCTTTTCGACCTCGCCGAAGCGCTGCTCGACGACGCCTCTATCGCGAGCGCCGTCGCCGACATGCACCGCGCATCCCTTGCCGCTGTGGCGACCGCCGTTGAGCTCGACCCGGAGGGGCGGGGGGTGCCTCTGTCGTCGCTTGCGAGTCGCCTGCACCTGCCCGTCGACGCCGTCGTTGCCGCCCTCGACAGCGCGGCCGAGCGCCTCATCGTGATCCTCGACGATGCGCAGGTGCTCGTACCGTCCGCGGTGGGCGAGGCGCTCGCGCGGCGCGGGGGTGACGCGGGCGAGCTGTCCGCCGCGGCACTGCGAGACGCACCGGCGCCGAGCCCGCTCCGGCCGGTCGACCCTGACGACATCGCCCGTCTGAACCGCATCGCCGCGGAGCACGCATTTGAGTTCACCGTGCGGCTGGGCGAACTCACCCGGTCGCTCGAGCGCACACCCGCTCGCCTGCTCGCCCGCGGCGGAGTCTCCCTGCCCGACGCGCGTCGCGTGGCGGCAGATGCCGCGATCGCCGATGAGACCCTGGGTGACCACCTGGCGCTCGCTCGCAGTGCCCAACTCGTTGCCGACACCGCTGACGAGCTCGTGGCCACGCCGCTCGCCGAACGCTGGCGCTCGCAATCGCTGAGCGAACGGTGGCGTGCCCTCGCCGAGTCGTGGAGCAGTGAGCTTCCGACGCCGCTGCGCGCCGAACTGCACCGTCGGGCGGTGGCGGGCGCCGGCGACCGCACGGCCGAATTGGTGGCCTGGCTGTACCCCGCGGCCGACGCGCAGCTCAGGGAACGCCTGGAGGCGCTGGGCCGACAGGCCGCCCTTCTCGGCGTGACGGTCGATGGGCGCGCGAGTTCCATCGGCGCGGCACTTCTGAGCGCGGGCGGCCGCGCGGCAGCCGACGCACTCGCCCCGCACCTCCCGCCGGAGGTGCGGCAGGTGTACCTGCAGCACGACCTCACGATCGTCTCGCCCGGCCCGCTCGCTGCCGAGCTGGACGAACGCCTCCGCGGCGTCGCCGACGTCGAGGCGGCGGGGCTGGCGGGCCGCTACCGCCTCACGGCCGACAGCGTGACGCGGGCAATCGCCCGGGGCGAGAGCGCCCAGACACTGACCGACTTTCTCACCGCGCTGTCGCTGACCGGTGTACCGCAGCCGGTCGCGTACCTGATCGACGAGACCGCGCGGCGCTACGGTGCCGTGCGCGTCGGGATGCTCGCACCCGACGAAGCAACGGACCTCGCCGCCACGACGAGCATCCGCAGCGACGACCCCGCGCTGATCGACACCCTCCGTGTCGACGCTGCGCTCACGCCCCTCGGACTCACGCGCACGGGACCGCACCGGCTCGTCAGTCGACTCGACCCCAGCCTCGTGCTCGGCACGCTCATCGATGCGCGGTATCCGGCGGCGCCCGAGGAGGGCGAGCATCCGATCGTTCCGGCGCGTGCTGAGCGCCGTCGCGGACGCGCGCCAGCGCCGCGTTCGGCGACGACCGCACCGACCGACCCGGTGCTCGAGGCGGCGCGCCGACTCCACAGCGCCACCTCGAGCGCCGGAGCGGCCGGGGGTGACGCCTGGGTCGCACGACAGTGGGAGTTGGCGCTTCGCGCCAAGCTGCCCGTGCACGTGACAGTGCGCCTGCCCGACGGTACCGAGCGAGCCTTCGATCTCGAGCCGACCGGTATCGCCGCCGGTCGGGTGCGCGGGCGAGACCTCGCCGCCGACGTCGAACGCACGCTTCCGATCTCGAGCATCGCGGCACTCGACGTGCCCGAGTAGGGCGCAGCCTTCACAGGTCGCGGGCCTAGATGATTGATTCCAAGGGTTCAGTGGTCGTACGCTGTCAGTGACCGGAGGATCGGCTGCCCGGTGCGATGGT
>NZ_JBKBPI010000015.1:0-35653 GCF_046293215.1 Microcella sp.
CAACCATCGCACCGGGCAGCCGATCCTCCGGTCACTGACAGCGTACGACCACTGAACCCTTGGAATCAATCATCTAGACTCGGTGGCGACCTGAACCAAGGAGTGGTGCGCGTGATCGCGGATGTACTGGCGGAAGCCGCCGAGAAGATGACCAAGGCCGTCGACGTGGCGAAGGAGGACTTCGCCACCGTGCGCACGGGCCGCGCCAACCCCCAGCTGTTCCAGAAAATTCTGGTCGAGTACTACGGCACCCCGACGCCGCTGGCGCAGCTGGCCAGCCTGCAGAACCCCGAGGCTCGCGTGCTCATCATCACGCCGTACGACAAGAGCGCACTCAAAGACATCGAGAAGGCGATCGTGGCCTTCCCGAACCTGGGGGCCACGCCGAACAACGACGGCGAGATCATCCGCGTGACGATGCCTGAGCTCACGGAAGACCGCCGCAAAGAGTACGTGAAGATCGTCAAGGGCAAGGCCGAAGACTGCAAGGTCTCGATCCGCAACATTCGCCGCAAGGCCAAAGACGACCTCGATGCCCTGAAGAGCGAGGTCGGTGACGACGAGGTCGCGCGCGCGGAAAAAGAGCTTGAGGCGATCACGAAGAAGCACGTTGAGGCGGCCGACGAGGCGCTGAAGAAGAAGGAAGCCGAGCTGCTCGAGGTCTGATGGCCGACGGCACGAACGACGAGGCGTCGACGGCGACGGATCGCATCCGGCGCAAGGCGCGAACAGCCCGCGACGAGGTCGAGGGCCGCATCCACGAGGTCGAGGAACGCATCCACGACATCGAGGCTCGTGCGCGTGAAATGGATGCACGCATCGAGAAGCGGGTCGGCCGTAACCTCCCCAAGGCGCTCTTTTTCGGCCTGGTGCTCGGGCTGTCGCTGCTGTTCAGCCTGATCTTCGTCACCGAGCTGTTCATGCTCTTCGGGGCAGCGCTCGTGGTGTTCACCGCCTACGAACTGGCGAGCGCGTTGCGGTTCGCGGGGCGCGATGTCCCGCGCATCCCCCTCGTTGTCGCGTCGCTCGGCGTCATCGCGCCGGCGTACTACTTCGGGGCAGCGGGGCTCTGGGTGGCGTTTCTTGCCGGTGCGCTACTCGTCACCGTGTGGCGCCTCGCCGAGCAGCTCCGCCCGTCGCTGCGCCATGATCCCGCGGTGTCGTTGCGCACCGACCTCGCGGCCGGAGTCTTCGTGCTCGCCTACGTCGCGCTGCTTGGAGGGTTCGCTGTCGTCATGACCGCCGCGCCGGGCGGCGAGTGGTGGACTCTGGCGTATCTGATCATCGTGATCTGCATCGACGTGGGGGCCTACGCAAGCGGCCTGACGTTCGGAAAGACGCCGATGGCGCCCAAGATCAGCCCCAAGAAGACCTGGGAAGGGTTCGCCGGGGCGGCGACGGTGGCCATGCTCGCCGGCGTGCTTCTGGCGATCTTCATGCTTGGGGAGTCGTGGTGGGTCGGAGTGATCCTTGCCGGTGCCATGATCGTGACGGCAACGGTGGGTGACCTGACCGAGTCCTTGGTGAAGCGCGACCTCGGCATCAAGGACATTTCGACCTGGCTGCCGGGGCACGGTGGATTCCTCGATCGACTCGACTCGATCCTGCCGTCGACGGTCGCGGCTTATCTGGTCTTTCTCGCTTTTGGTGGCGCATGAGTGACGCGGTCGGACCGCGCCGTCGGGCGCGGCAGAATGAAGGCGTGACCACCCCTTTTCCGCTCGCCCAGCGCGGTGAGCCGGCCTACGACATCGAGCATGTCGACGCGTTCCTCGCCGAGGCCCGAGCGGCGTACTCCGAGCCGACGTCTACCGCGGTGACGAGCGATACCATTCGCGGGGCGGCCTTCCGGGTCGTGCGCCGTGGCGGTTATGCGGCGTCGCGCGTTGACCAGGCTCTTGAGCGGCTCGAAGAAGCGTTCGCGGCCCGCGAGCGCGAACAAGCCATCGCCGCCCAGGGCGAGGCGGCCTACTACGCCGAGGTGCGCGCGGCGGCGCAAGAGATCGTCGACCGTCTCGCGCGGCCGGAGGGGCAGCGCTTTCGCCGCGTCGGCCCCCTGACGCGTGGGTACCGGCCGAGCGATGTCGACGCCCTCTGCGACCGGCTGTCAGGATACTTTCAGCGAGGCGAATCCGTGCCGGTGCACACGGTGCGCACGATCGCCTTTCGGCCCCGATTTGGCGGGTATGACGAGCGTCAGGTCGACCTCGTGCTCGACACGGTCATCCGCGTCATGCTGGCTGTGCGCTGACCCCCGCCTGTCACAGAGGGGGGGCGTGGGTTAGACTCTTGCTCTCGTGGGTAGACATTCAGCGACAGTGACGCGCTCGTCCGCGTCCTCCTGGGCGGGTTCGAGCGGCCTTCGCCGTACCCGGCGCGCTGACGTCGCTGTGCGAGCCGCCGCACCGGAACGCCACGTTCGTCGGGGCTGGACCCTGCCGGTGTTCTCGTTCCTCGCGACGGTGTCGTTCGTCATGGTGTCCGTCATTGACCCCACCTCGGGCGCGGCAGCCGACGTCGAGACCTACGCTCCGGCAGAGCGGGCGCCCGTCCAGCAGTTCGCCGTTGACGGCGACGTTGAGCACGGTGTCGAAACCGCCTCCTACGAGATCATTGAGCCCGAACCCGAGCCGGCGCCGGCCCCTGCCGCCGCGAGCGGATTCGCTCCGCCAGCAGGAAACCCCGACCCGGGCACGGCCCAGGCGATCGCCGCTGACATGGTTGCTGCACGCGGCTGGGGCTCCGGTGAGTTTGACTGCCTCGTCGCCCTCTGGAACAAGGAATCCGGGTGGAACGTCTACGCCATGAACCCGTATTCGGGCGCGTACGGCATCCCGCAGTCGTTGCCCGGAAACAAGATGGCGGCCGCCGGCGCTGACTGGCAGACCAATCCGGCGACGCAGATCACGTGGGGTCTGAACTACATCCAGGGCCGCTACGGCAGCCCGTGCGGTGCCTGGGCTCACAGCCAGCAGGTCGGCTGGTACTAGGCGACCGCCGTGCCGCGCAGCAACCGGTCACGGCGACGGCGCGGAGCCTCTGACGAGCCCGAGCCGCTCGACCTCGCACGCATCACTGCCGGGCTGAAGCGCACGGAGCACAAGCGCTCCGGTACGTGGATGGTGCAGCCCTCCGGTGCAGCGTCGGCCGAAAAGGTGTACTCCTGCCCCGGATGTGCGGGCACGATCGCGGCCGGTGTCGCCCACGTTGTGGTGTGGCGAACCGATCACTTCCTTGGCGACGACGCGGCGCTGTCCGAGCGCCGACACTGGCATACGCGCTGCTGGCGCATTGAACCGTGAAAGGGCCCATGAACGACGATTCGATGGCGACCGGGAGCGACGAGATCCGGGGGAGCACGGTGCTGCCTGCCCGGCGTGACGACATTGAGCTGACAACCGCTGATGGCCTGACGCTGGTCGGTGAGCTGAGCCTTCCCGAGCACGGCGACCCCGTCGCGACCCTCATCTGCCTTCACCCGCTTCCCACGGCGGGAGGCTTCATGGACTCCCACATCATCCGAAAGGCGGCCGCGCGGCTGCCCGCGCTCGCCGACATCGCCGTCCTGCGATTCAACTTCCGCGGGGTGACGTCGCCGCGCGGCACATCGCAGGGCGAGTTCGGCCACGGCGACGCTGAACGGCACGATCTCGCGGCGGCTGTGGCGTTCGCCGCTGCGCGGTCGCTTCCCAACCCCTGGCTGCTGGGCTGGTCGTTTGGCACCGAGGTTGCCCTGAAGCACGGCCTCGCGCACGACATCGTCGGTGCGATTCTGCTGTCGCCGCCTCTTCACCGAACGAGCGACGACGAGGTCGCGGCCTGGGCCGGCAGTGGCAAGCGTCTTGTCGCCGTGGTGCCCGAGCTCGATGACTATCTGCGTCCCGCCGAGGCGCGTGAGCGGTTCTCCTCAGTCCCCGAGCTCGACTTTGTGGCCGTTGAGGGCGGAAAACACCTGTGGGTCGGCGAGCACCAGACGTATCGGGTGCTTAGCGAGATCGTCGCGCGGCTGCATCCCGCTGTGCTTCCCCTGCCGACGCGCTGGCCGGCATAACGTCGCGGCGAGGCCCCTACGCGGCGTCCTGTCGCGGCACGATCACCTGGTCGATGATGATGAGCACCGATGCGGCGACCGGAATGGCGATGAGGGCGCCGAGGACACCCAGCAGCGTGCCTCCGGACAGTGCCGCGATGACAACGACAACGCCCGGTACCCGCACCGCGCGACGCATGATGTTCGGTGCCAGCAGGTACGCCTCCACCTGCATGTAGATGAGGTAGTAGATCGCGGCGACGATCACGGTCGACAGCGAATCGGGGTTCACCAGCCACTGGGTGAGGACGATGATCGTTGACCCGGTGATCGTGCCGACGAGGGGAACGAGCGAGAACAAGAACGCGACGAACGCGAACAGCGCCGGGTACTGCGCCCCGATGATCGTGAGGAAGGCGAAGCTCAGCAGGCCGTTGCAAAGCGCGAGCGTGACCTGGCCGACGACGTAGCGCCCGACCGCCATCGACACCTGCTCGGCGATCCGGATGAAGCCCTCGCGCTTCGAGGCGGGCACGAGGCGGTACAGAGCCGCCTTGATCGAGTTGAGCGACGATGCGAAGAACAGGGTCAGAATCAGGATGATCAGCCCACCGAAGAGGCCGGCCGCGATCCCGATTCCCACCGACAGCACCCCGCCGCCGATCTCCGCCAGGTTTGCCGGGTCGCTGAGGAAGCCGAGCGCGGACTCGGCGGACTGCCGCACGTTGAGGATCTCGACGGGGATGAAGCTTTGCGCGTTGTCGAAGAACTCGTCGAGACTCTCGATCGATTGCAGGTAGCGGGTGATCTGCGTGATCAGACGGTCGGTCTGTTCGACGATGACGGGCACGAGGGCGAACACCAGGCCGGTGAACAACGCCACAACGCCCGTCAACACGGTCACGATCGCTGACCAGCGTGGCCATCCACGCTTCTCGAGCCACGTGATCAGCGGGTCAAGCCCGAGCGCGAGGAAGATGGCGGCGCCGATGTAGGTGAGGATCGTGGCGAGCGACACGAAGGCGCCGCCGATAAACAGGGCGACGAGCACCCCGAGCCCACCCATCAGGCCAACGCGAAACGCGCTGTGGATCTTCACCGGCTACCTCGCACCTTCGTCGGGGGCGCCGGGTGCGCTAGTCCGTCCCGGCGAGCTTCTCTGCCTGCGACAGTACCCCGCGCATGCCCTCGAAGTAGCCCGCCACGGCGTCGCGCTCGACGCGGATGCGCGCCAGTCGCTCTTCCGCGTCGGCGACGAGCTCGGCGGTGCGCTTCTCGGCATCGGCGATCATGGCCGCGGCGCGACGCTCGGCGTTCTCGAGCACCTCACGGGCGGTGGCATCCGCGCTGGTGCGGCGCTCTTCCGCGTCACGCGCCGCGTTCGCGTCGAGTTCGGCCGCGACGCGTCGCGCCTCGGCAGCGCGAGCTTGCGCCGCGGTGAGTTCGGCGGTCGCCTCGTCGAGGTACTTCTTGGTCTGGGCGACGGCCTCCTGCTGGCGCGACAGATACTCCTTCTCAGCCTCGTCACGCCGCGCCGAGAGCTCGACGTCCAGGTCGACGCGAGCCTGCTCGGCCTCGCGCGCAAGACGCGCCGACTGCTCGTCGGCCTCGTGCGTGAGCTGGGCCCGCAGCTTGGCCAGTTGATCGGTCAGGGAGATGCGCTCGGATTCGAGTGCGTGCAGGCTCTGCGCGCGGTCTGCCTCGAGCGCACGCTCGGCCTCGACCCGGGCGGCGGAGATCTCGCGGTCGAGGGCCTCGCGTGCCGTTGTCTGCTCGTCGGCGAGCCGCGCGCGGGCAGCCTCGATATCGGCCTCGAGCTGGCCGCGCGTCGCGGTGACATAGCGATCGGTTTCCGACCGCCGCTCGCTCACCTCGCGGTCGAGCTCGGCGCGTGCGCTCGTCAGTTCGCGCTCCAGATCGGCGCGGGTTGCCGCGACGTCGCGTTCGAGGTCGGCGCGCGTCGCTGCCACGTGCTGCTCGAGCGCGGTGCGCCGCTCGCTCTGCTCGCGCTCGAAGGCGTCGCGGGCCTCCGTCAACTCGCGTTCCAGATCGGTGCGGGCCGCCGCGAGTTCCTGGTCGAGGTCGGCGCGGGCCCGCGCCAACTCCTGGTCGAGGGCTGCGCGCGCGTCGGCGATTTCGCGCTCGAGCCCGGCGCGCGCCTCGGCCAGCTCGGTCGCGAGCGCGCCGCGCGCCTCAGCGAGTTCGCGCTCGAGCCGTGCTCGAGCCTCGCTCTGCTCGCGCTCCAGGTCAGAGCGTGTCTCGGCGACCTGCCGGTCGAGGTCGGCGCGCGTGGTCGAGGTCTCTGCGGCCAACTCGGCGCGGGTGCGCTCGACCTCCTGCGCGAGCTCGGCGCGGGCGGCGGCCAGTTCCTGGTCGAGGCGCGCACGAGCATCCGCGAGTTCGGTGTCGAGGGCGGAGCGTGACCGCGTCTCGAGCGCGTCGACGGCGGCGCGGCGTCGCTGCTCTTCCGCCTCCCACGACGCACGCCGCTCGTCGAGTTCGGCGAGCACGCGCTCGCGCTCGCCGACGACCTCCGACTCGTACGCCGCACGCTGCGCGGCGAGGTCGGCGGTCAGCTGCTCGCGCTGTGCGGTCGACTCGCTCTCAAACTCGGCGCGTCGACGGTCGGTTTCCCGCGCGAGCGCCGCGGCGGCCTCGCGTGCCTCAGCCGCCTCGCGGTCAGCCACAACGCGCAGCTCGGCGATCTCGCGCTCCGCCTCCGCGCGCAGGGCGGCCGCCTCGCGCTTGGCTGTGGTGCGGGTTTCGGCCGCCTCGGTTGCGACGGCGCCACGGATGGCGGCTGCCTCGCGCTCCGCTTCGGCGCGCAGCGTCGCGGCGTCGGATTCGGCCTGCTCTCTGGCGGCCTGAGCGTCGCGGGTGGCGGCGTCGACCGTCTCCTGAGCGCGACGCGTGCCGTCGGCGATGATCTTCTCGACGCGCGCCGCGGTCTCCTCCTGCAGCCGCTCGGCGTCTGCCCGAGCCTCGGCGCGAACGCGCTCGGCGTCAATGTCGGCCTGGCTGATGAGCCGGGTCGACTGCTCTTCGGCGACGCGCAGCGTCTGCTCGAGTTTCGACCCCAGACCGGCGTACGTGGGCCGGCCGACCTCGTCGAGTTCTTCCTGCAGGTCTTCGATGACCGCCTGGAGGCGCTTCAGCTCCTTCGCCGACTCCGCGCGCTCCGTGTTCGACTGGATCAGCTCGCGCCGCAGCTCCTGCAGGGCGCGGTCGACGTCCTCCCGCTTGTATCCGCGCATTTCGGTGGCGAAGGTCGCATCATTTGCTGCCACGTGTGGTCGTCTCCCCGGGTCGGCCGCTCAACCCTCTGAGTGTAACGATCCGTGCGCCCGCGATTGCTCCCGCGGATGCCCGGGAGTGGATCGTTCAGAGCCTGCCGATGAAGCATCCGCTATTCTGGGATGTCTTTGTTCTGCTGACCCGCCCCGACCTCCGGGGCGACCGCCCGATGACGCGCACCGCCGGTACCCCACAATTTCGCGGTCCCGCCGCAGTGTTCACGGCCTCGGGCTGCGCAGCACTCTGCGCGCCGGGTCGGCCGGAAAGGAGAAGCCCGTGCGATTCTTCGTCGCCATCGTGCTGTTCGTTGTCGCTCTCGCAAGCGGGGGCCTCGGCCTCGCTCAGCGCACCGTTCTGGCGCCGCCCGACGCGGTCACGTCCGACCTGCAGCTGTCGTCGACGGCTC
The DNA here is from genome assembly GCF_046293215.1 of Microcella sp. Lineage (GTDB taxonomy): Bacteria > Actinomycetota > Actinomycetes > Actinomycetales > Microbacteriaceae > Microcella. The sequence continues at coordinate 7,731 of NZ_JBKBPI010000015.1, forward strand.
CCGTGACCGTCATCGACGGTGCCGCGCTCAACGCTTACGAGGGAAGCCAGACGATCACGATCACCGGCGGGGTCGAGGCGCCGGAGACCACTGCTGCTCCCGCCGAGCCGGGCGACGCTGCCGAGGGCGACGCTGCCGAGGGCGACGCTTCCGAGGGCGACACCGCGGAGGGCGATGCCGCCGATGTCGTCACGCAGACCGACGCGGTCGCGGTGACCTACGGCCGCACCGTCGACGTCATCGGCTGGGTGGGCGAGGCCGCGTACACACTGATCACGCTCGATGCAGAGACGGGCGAACTGGTGGCGCAGGCCGTGCGCGGCAGCGAGAACCAGGTGCCGAGCCCACTCGGCAGTGACCTGTGGTTTGGCGAGTTCGAGGGCGATGGTGACCTCGGCATCACGCTGAACGTCCCCGCAGACGTGTCTCTTCTCGTCGTGTCGGACGGCACCCTCCCCGCACCGCAGTCGTACACGGTGACGTGGCCCCTGGACGCATCGACCCCCTACTCGGGCTGGTTGATCCTGGGGGGTATTGCCTTCATGGTGCTGGGGTTCGGAGCGCTGCTGTGGGCCCTGTTCCACTGGCGACGCCAGCGCGGGCCGCGCCGCAAGACGCCGCGCATGCCGAAGGCGCCGCGCCCGTCGCGCTATCGTCCGACGCGCCCGCGCGCCGCAATCGCCCGCCCCAAGGGCCGACGCGCCATCGGCCGCAGCATGGTGGTTCCGGCGCTCGCGATCAGCAGCGCCCTGACACTCGGCGCGTGCACGGCCGACGGCGTCATGACGATCGGCCCGAGCCCCACGCCATCGGCCAGTGAGGTCGTCGACGAGCCGGTCACACCGCCGATCGCTGTCAACGAGCGGCAGCTCGAGCGCATCGTCGCCCGCATCGGCGATCGCATCGCGCAGGCGGACGCTGATCTCGACGCCGAGCTCGCCGCGACGCGCATGGCTGGCCCCGCACTCGAACTGCGGCAGGCCAGCTACGCCATTCGCGCAGAAGACTCCGACCTCGGCGCGCTTCCCGCCATCCCCGTCGGCAATGTCGAGGTCGCGCTCCCGCAGCAAACCGACATCTGGCCGCGCACGGTCTTCGCGGTCGTGGAGGACGCCGACGACGAGACGCTGCCGCCGCTGGCCATGATCCTCATCCAGGACGACCCGCGCAGCCAGTACAAGGTGCACTACGCGGTCACGGTCGTGCCGGGCAATCCGTTCCCCGACAGCCCGCCGGCGAGCATCGGCACGGCGCGCCTGCCGGCCGACACGACGCTCATGTCGGTCATTCCTCAAGAGATCGCTCCGGCCTACGCGGAACTGCTGCTGGAGGGAGCCGAGGCGGAGGGTGCCGCGCTCTTTGACCTCGACAGCGATGTGCTGATCGAGCAGATCGGCGCCGGGGCAAAGGCCGAGCGGGCCGACTCGCTGCCCGAGACGGCCGAGATCGCCTTCTCGAACGCTCTGGGCGAGGGCGAGACGATCGTGCTCGCGACCGCCGACACGGGCGGGCTCGTCACCGCCTACATCATCGAGACCGAGACGGTCACACCGATCCAGGACGGCGCCGCCGTGAATGCCAGCGGCGCCGTGCAGGCGCTCTCCGGCGTCGAACAGAGCACGGACGGAATCGTCGCCCGCTACGGCGTGCAGCTGCTGTTCTACGTGCCGCCGCTCGGGAGCGACGCCCCCGTGCTCTTGCTCGGCTACACCCAGGGACTCATCTCGGCTTCGGAGGTATCGTGACCGACGCATCGTTGAACCCGGCCAGCCTGCGCGGCGCGGTCGACCTGTCGTCGCTCGTGCGCCAGGCGCAGCAGCACCCGGCGTCGCGCCCCGCCGCGCCCGCCCCGCACGGCGCTGCCGCCACCGGCTCGGCGGGCCAGGGCGCCCCGGGGGGCGCCTCCGTCGACGGCGGTGCCCCCGCGGTGTCGGCCCCCGGCGGGTCCCAGGCCGACGACCAGAGTTTCGGCCACGCGGTCGAGCTGTCGCGGTCGGTTCCCGTCATCGTCGAGTTCTACGGCGGCGGCATGGAGCCCTTCCTTCCCCCCATCGTCGAGAGCTACGGCGGACGCCTCGCCCTGATCACGGTCGACGGCAACCGTTCGCCGCAGGTTGCCCAGGCCTTTCAGATCACGCAGGTGCCGGCGGTTGTCGCCCTCATCGGGGGCCGCCCCGTGCCGCTCTTTGTGGGCATGGCGGCCGACGACGAGGTGCGCGGAGTGCTCGACCAGGTTCTCGAGCTGGCCGTCCAGAACGGCGTCACAGGCACCGTGGGCGGCGCCGCCAGCCCCGACGCTGCGCAGGCCGAGCCCGCCGAACAGCCCCTGCCCCCGCTGCACCAGGAGGCGTACGACGCCGTCTCGCGCGGCGACCTGGATGCGGCGATCACCGCGTTCGAAACCGCCATCGCTCACAATCCCCGCGACGACGACGCCGTCGCCGGGCTCGCGCAGGTGTCCCTGCTGAAGCGACTGGCGGGTGCGGATGCGGCGACGATTCGTCGCACGGCTGCCGAGCATCCCGGTGATGTGGATGCGCAGCTGGCGATCGCCGACCTGGATGTCAGTGGCGGCCACGTGGAAGACGCGTTCGCGCGCTTGTTGACCGTCTTTCCCCGGCTCGATGCTGACGGCAAGGCGGCTGTGCGCACCCGCATGCTCGACTTCTTCCAGCTGGTCGGCGCCGATGATCCGCGCGTCGTCGCAGCGCGGCGCGAGCTGACCAACCTGCTCTACTAGGCGGTCAACCGCGCCGCGCGCGTTACTCGGGCTGCAACCAGAGCCCGGCGAGCGGCGGCAGGGTCAACTCGACCGACGCCGAGTGGCCGCCCCACGGAGTGTCGTCGCCCTCGACCGCGCCGAGGTTGCCGACGCCGGAGCCGCCGTAGTCGGTCGCATCGGTGTTGACGACCTCGCGCCAGCGCCCCGCGTGGGGGAGGGGCAAGCGGTAGGGGCCGACCGGGTTGCCGCTGAAGTTGAAGGCGCACACGGTCGGCGCGCCGTCGTCGCCGCGGCGCAGGAACGCGATCACGTTGTTGCCCGCATCGCCGCCCTCCAGCCACTCGAAGCCGTCCGGCGTGTTGTCGCGTTGCCACAGCGACGGCGAGTCGCGGTAGACACGGTTGAGCTGACGCACCAGCGTCAGCAGCCCCTGGTGCACGGGCTGGTCGAGAATCCACCAGTCGAGGCCGCGCTCTTCGCTCCACTCGCTGGGCTGGCCGAACTCCTGGCCCATGAACAGCAGCTGCTTGCCGGGGTGCGCCCACATAAACGACAGGTAGGCCCGCACGTTGGCGAGCTTCTGCCACTGGTCGCCGGGCATCTTGTGCAGCAGCGAGCCCTTGCCGTGCACGACCTCGTCGTGACTGATCGGCAGCATGAAGTTCTCGCTGAACGCGTACAGGAAGCTGAAGGTGATCTCGCCGTGGTGGTGCGAGCGCCACATGGGGTTGCGCTGGAAGTACGACAGCGTGTCGTGCATCCAGCCCATGTTCCACTTCATGCCGAAGCCGAGACCGCCCGCATCGGTGGGGCGGCTCACCCCGGGGTACGACGTCGACTCTTCGGCGATCATGACGATGCCCGGCTGCCGCTTGTAGGCAGTCGCGGTCGCCTCCTGGAGGAACGCGATGGCCTCGAGGTTCTCGCGCCCGCCGTGCTGGTTCGGCAGCCACTGGCCTTCGGCGCGCGAGTAATCGAGATACAGCATGCTGGCCACGGCGTCGACACGCAGGCCGTCGATGTGGAACTCCTCGAGCCAGTACAGCGCGTTCGCCACGAGGAAGTTGCGCACCTGGCTGCGGCCGAAGTCGAAGATGTAGGTGCCCCAGTCGGGGTGTTCGCCGCGCCGCGGGTCAGGGTGCTCGTACAGCGCGACACCGTCGAAGCGCCCGAGCGCCCACTCGTCTTTCGGGAAGTGCGCGGGCACCCAGTCCATGATCACGCCGATGCCAGCCTGGTGCAGGCGGTCAATGAGGTACCGCAGGTCGTCGGGGTGCCCGAAGCGCGAGGTGGGCGCGTAGTAGCCGGTCACCTGGTAGCCCCAGCTGGGGCCGTAGGGGTGTTCGGCCAGCGGCAAGAACTCGACGTGCGTGAAACCGGTGTGCTCGAGGTACTCGATGAGCGGGTCGGCGATGTCGCGATAGCCGAGGCCAGGCTTCCACGACCCGAGGTGCAGTTCGTACACGCTCATGGGGCCGTTGTGCGGGTCGCGGGCGGCGCGCGATGCCATCCAGTCGCCGTCGTTCCACTCATACGTGCTCTCGCCGACGACGGAGGCGGTCGCGGGCGGACGCTCCGTGTACCGCGCCATGGGGTCGGCGCGCTTGACCCACTCGCCCGACGGCGTCAGCAGCTCGAACTTGTAGGTGGACCCGACGCCGAGGCCAGGCACGAACAGCTCCCACACGCCGTTGTCGTCGAGTCGCCGCATGGCGTGCAGTGCGCCGTTCCAGTCGTTGAAGTCGCCGACGACGCGGGCCGCCTGCGCGTGGGGCGCCCAGACGCTGAACCCGGTGCCCTCGACACCCTCGTGGGTCTTGCGGTGCGCACCGAGTACGTGCCAGAGCTGCTCGTGGCGCCCCTCGCCCCACAGATACAGGTCGACCTCGCCGACGCTCGGCACGAAGCGGTACGGGTCGTCGGCGTGCCAGTCGGGGCCACCGTCGTAGGTGGTGTGCACGGTGTACGCCTGACCGTCGGCGGGGCCGCCGGGCAGCAGGCCGTGCCAGAGGCCGTCGGCGTCGTGCTCCAGCGGGTGCCGGCTTCCGTCAGCACGTTCAATCGTGACGCTTGCCGCAAGAGGTCGGAGCACCCGCACGAGCCAGCCACCGTCGACAGCGTGCTGGCCCAGGGCGTCGTGCGGCTGGGGGTGGCGCGCCTCGACGAGCGCCCGCCGGTGGTCGGGGTGCAGGGTCGGGATGCGCGGAGCCGGCTTCTTGGTGGCCATCAGACGCCCTTCGGGTAGTCGATGCGGAGGATGTGCACGGGATTCTGGAATGCGTCGAGCCGCACGTAGTTGTCGGCCCCCCAGCGGTAGCGTTCCTGCGTGATGAGGTCGGTGACGTCAAAGCTCGACCCGTGGCTGAGGCCCAGCCCCGCCAGGTCGAGGTGCACGGTGGTCTCGCGCACCGAGTGCGGGTCGACGTTGGCAACGATGATGAGGCCGTCGGGGCGTCCGGTGCCGGTGAAGCGGGCATCCATCGTTTTCGAGTAAACGAGGATCGCCTCGTCGTCGCTCCAGTGGATGCGCAGGTTGCGCAGTTGGCGCAGCGCCGGATGAGCCTTCCGGATTCCGTTCAACTGCGTGATGAACGGCGCGATCGACGTGCCGTCGGTTTCGGCGGCCGCCCAGTCGCGATTCTTGTACTCGTACTTCTCGTTGTCGATGTTCTCTTCGCTGCCCGGGCGCGCGACGTTTTCGATCAGTTCGTAGCCGGCGTACATGCCCCAGGTGGGGCTCGCCGTTGCCGCGATCGCCGCGCGAATCTTGTAGGCAGGAACCCCGCCGAACTGCAGGTACTCGGTCAGGATGTCGGGCGTGTTCACGAAGAAGTTGGGCCGGAAGTGGGTGCTCGAGACCTGCGACACCTCGGTGAGGTACTCCTCGAGTTCCTGTTTCGTGTTGCGCCACGTGAAGTAGGTGTACGACTGGTGGAAGCCGACCGCGGCGAGCGACTGCATCATGGCAGGGCGGGTGAACGCCTCGGCGAGGAACACCACGTCGGGGTAGTCGCGGCGAACTTCGGCGAGCAGCCACTCCCAGAAGCTCAAGGGTTTGGTGTGCGGGTTGTCGACCCGGAAGATGCGCACGCCGAGCTCGATCCAGTAGGTGACGACGCGCAGGATCTCGCGGCTCAAGCCCTCGGGGTCGTTGTCGAAGTTCAGCGGGTAGATGTCTTGATACTTCTTGGGCGGGTTCTCGGCGTACGCGATCGACCCATCGGGCAACGTCGTGAACCATTCGGGATGCTCGGTCACCCAGGGGTGGTCGGGCGCGCACTGCAGGGCGAGGTCGAGCGCGAGCTCGAGCCCGTTCTTGTGCACGGCCTTCAGGAAGGCGCGGAAGTCGGCCTCGGTGCCGAGGTCGGGGTGGATGGCGTCGTGACCGCCGTCGGCCGAGCCGATCGCCCAGGGGCTGCCCGGGTCACCCGGGCCCGGGGTGAGCGTGTTGTTTGGGCCTTTGCGGTTGACGGTGCCGATGGGGTGGATCGGCGGCAGGTACAGCACCTCGAAGCCCATGGCGGCGACCGCGGGCAGACGCTTTTGTGCGGTGCGGAAGGTGCCAGACACCCAGGTGCCGTCCTTCTTCTGCTTCGCGCCTTCGCTGCGGGGGAAGAACTCGTACCAGGCACCCACGCCGGCCCGGGTGCGCTCCACCCGCAGCGGAATCGACTCGGACAGCGTCTCGAGGCTCATCAGGCGGTTGGCGGCGACGGCCGACACGACACGCGGGTCGCGGGCGACGGCGAGCCGCTCAGCCGGGGTCTTCGTCGTCTTCTTCATCGCGGTGCGCGCGTTCGTGAGCACGCGCTGGGCCGGGGTGCCGGAGGCCAGCTTCGCCGCGCGGGTGAGCAGCTCGACGCCCGCCATGAGCATGACTTCGCTGTCGACGCCCGCCTCGATCTTGACGGTGGCGGCGTGCAACCAGGTCGCCCAGTCGTCGGTGTACGCGCGCACCTGCCACGACCACTCGCCTTCCGTGTCAACCAGCGCCTCGGTCTCCCAGCGATCGGTTCCCGGCGCACCCATGTGCAGCGGGTGCTCGCTCACGCTGCCGTCGGGTGCGGTGAGCAGCAGGTCCGCTCCGAGAATGTCGTGGCCCTCGCGAAAGACCGTGGCCCCGAAGGGAACGACCTCGCCGACGTAGGCCTTGGCGGGCCAGCGATGCTCGGGCTGCTGCGGGCTCAGGTGTCGGATGGGCACTCGGCCGATGCGGCCGTCGAATGTCGTGTTGGTGGTCGCCACCCTTCGACCGTACCCCGCTCACGCGCGGTGGGGGAGGGTGCACAGCGTGTGCCCTGTTAGGGGGTCCGCACAACGGCGGACAAAATGTACCCCGGCAGGGGTACGCGAATTTGCGTCATTCCTGCCTCGCAGGGTCTTGGCGCGAGTACTCTCAGTGTGGAAGAACAACACAGCCGGAATACCCGAATCTGGCCGGTTGTCCAGCCATACGCGGCGACCCGAACGCGCGCGTGAAGCAGGACCGTGACTCGCATCCCCCCCAACGCGAGGCCGGTCCTGTTTGGCGTTAACGGGGGATGCGCATCCACGGTCGGTCACTATGGAACCGGTTCCCGAAACGGTCGACGCTCACTTAGGCTGGACCGATGGGCCCACGACGTCCCACCCGAACCGGCCGAGGAGTTACCGCGTGAAGGCGATTCGCCGCTTTACTGTCCGCACCGTTCTGCCCGCTCAGCTCGCCGCTGTTGGTGAACTCGCCGCGAATCTGCGCTGGTCGTGGCACGAACCGACGAGGCGCCTGTTCGAGTCGATCGACCCGGCGCTGTGGCACGAACTCGACCACGATCCTGTGGCCCTGCTCGGCGCCGTCGAGCCAGCTCGCCTCGACGCTCTTGCCCACGATGACGCCTTCATCGCTGAGGCCGAGCGCCTGCGCGCCGACCTGCAGGCGTACCTGACCGAGCCGCGCTGGTATCAGTCGCTCGCCGACGCTCCCGCGCGCATCGCCTACTTCTCGCCCGAATTCGGCATCGCCAGCGCGATTCCGCAGTACTCGGGAGGGCTCGGCATTCTCGCCGGCGACCACCTGAAGAGCGCGAGCGACCTCGGGGTGCCGCTCATCGGTGTCGGCCTGTTCTACCGCGCCGGCTACTTCCGCCAGGCGATCGATCGCGACGGCTGGCAGAAAGAGAGCTACCCCGTTCTCGACCCCGACGGCCTGCCGATGCAGATGCTGAAGGAGCACGACGGCACCGCCGTCCGCGTCACCCTCGCCCTGCCTGAAGGGCGCGCCATGCACGCTCGGGTCTGGAAGATGCAGGTCGGCCGTGTCGAGTTGCTGCTGCTCGACACCGACATCCCCGACAACGACGACGAACTGCGCGGCGTGACCGACCGCCTCTACGGCGGCGGCGGCGAACACCGGCTGCTGCAAGAGCTGCTGCTCGGCATCGGCGGGGTGCGCGCCATCGGGCGCTACGTCGAGCTGTCGGGTACCGACGCACCCGAGGTGTTCCACACCAACGAGGGTCACGCCGGCTTCCTCGGCCTCGAGCGCATCAGTGACCTCATCGCCGAGGGGCTCAGCTTCGCCGAGGCGCTGCAGGTCGTGCGCGCCGGCACCCTGTTTACGACGCACACGCCGGTTCCCGCGGGCATCGACCGCTTCGACATCGGCATGATCGAGCGCTACTTCTCGACCGAGCTGCTGCCGGGTGTCGACGTGCACGACGTTCTCGCCCTCGGCGCCGAAGACTACGACGGCGGCAACAGTGGAGTGTTCAACATGGCCGTCATGGGCCTGCGGCTCGCCCAGCGCGCCAACGGTGTGTCGCAGCTGCACGGCGACGTGTCGCGCGGCATGTTCGGTCAGCTTTGGCCCGACTTCGACCAGGACGACGTGCCGATCACCTCGGTCACCAACGGCGTACACGCGCCCACCTGGACCGACCCCATGATGATGGCGCTCGCGAAAGACAAACTCGGCACGTACGACACGGCCGCGGCTGACTGGGCCTCCGAGGCCGTCAGCGACGCCGAGCTGTGGGCGGTGCGTCGACGGATGCGCGAACAGCTCGTCGAGGACGCCCGCACGCGCGTCGTCGCCGCGTTCGAGGAAGAGAACCCGGGGGTTGTGGCCCCCGCGTGGATGCACCGCATCCTCGACCCCGACGTGCTGACGATCGGCTTCGCGCGCCGCGTTCCCACCTACAAGCGCCTGACGCTGATGCTGCACGACGAGGACCGCCTGCGCGCGCTGCTCACCGACCCCGAGCGGCCCGTGCAACTCGTCATCGCCGGCAAGTCGCACCCCGCCGACGACGCGGGCAAGGCGCTCATCCAGCGGCTCGTGCAGTTCGCCCAGCACCCCGACGTGCGTGAGCGCATCGTGTTCCTCCCGAACTACGACATCGCGATGGCGCGCCTGCTCTACCCGGGCACCGACATCTGGCTGAACAACCCGCTGCGCCCGCTCGAGGCGTGCGGCACCTCCGGAATGAAGGCGGCGCTGAACGGTTCGCTGAACCTGTCGATCCTCGACGGCTGGTGGAACGAGTACTACGACGGCGAGAACGGCTGGGCGATCCCGTCGGCCGACGCCGCGGGCGACGGCGCCGAACGCGACGCGCTCGAGGCGCAGTCGATGTACGACCTCGTCGAGCACCAGATCGCGCCGCGCTTCTACGAGCGTGACGCCGACGGCCTGCCGCGCCGCTGGCTGCAGTCGATCCGTCACACCCTGTCGACCCTCAGCCCCGAGCTGTCGGCCGACCGCATGGTACGCGAGTACGTCGAGCGCCTGTACGTGCCCGCCGCCCACAGCCGCCGCACCATCACGGCACACGGACTGCAACCCGCGCGCGACCTCGCCGCGTTCAAGGTGCGCGTCGCCCAGCAGTGGGGACACGTTTCGGTGACGCACGTCGAGTCAGGCGGAGTGCAGAGCCCGCAGGTGGGCGACGAGTTGAAGGTGCGCGCCCACGTGCAGCTTGCCGAGCTCGACCCGAGCGAGGTGCTCGTCGAGGTCGTCTTCGGCCGCGCCGGACACGGTGACGACCTCGCCGAAACCCATCGCCGCGAACTCGTGCTCGACTCGAACGAGCTCGGCCAGCCGGCGACGTTCGTCGGCACCGTGCCGCTCGAGCGCTCGGGGTCGTGGGGCTACAACGTGCGGGTCACCCCGCGCCACGCCCTGCTCGCGAACCCGGCGGAGACGGGCCTCGTCGCCGTCGCGCACTAGCCGTACGTCGGCGCCGACATCGCCCAACCGCCAGCCGGCGGGCTACCGGGCGATGTCGGCGACGGTCGCGCCCGTCACCCCGATGAGGTCGGCGGGCGCGAGCTCGAGGTCGAGCCCGCGGCGACCGCCCGAGACGAGCACCGTGTCGAACAGCAGCGCGCTCTCGTCGACAACGGTCGGGTGCGCGGTCTTCTGGCCGATGGGGGAGATGCCGCCGACGACGTAGCCCGTCCGGCGTTCGGCGAGGCGAGCATCCGCCATCGCCGCCTTCTTGCCGCCAACGGCGCGCGCGAGGGCCTTCAGATCGAGGGTCGTCGACACCGGCACGATGCCGACGGTGAGCTGGCCGTCGACGTCGGCGAGCAGCGTCTTAAAGACCCGCTCGGGCTCGACGCCGAGGGCCTCGGCGGCCTCCAGCCCGAAGTTCGTCGTCGCCGGGTCGTGGGCATACTGCCGCGCCGTGAAGGCGATGCCGGCGGCCGCGAGCGCGACCGTTGCGGGGGTTCCCGGCGCGGGGGAGGCGCCCCTAGCCATCGCCCTCGGCGGCGTTCGTGCCGCCCGCCTCGACCGGGTGATCGGCGGCCGACGCGGGCACCTGCTCGCCGTGCGCGACGAACAACAGCATTGACGTCGGCCCCACCTCGAGCCGCTCGCCGGGCACGTGGTGGCGTTCGATGCCGGTGATGTCGTCGTGGCCCGAATCCCACACGAGCGTGTAGCCGTCGACGCCAGCGTGGGCGGGCAGCGTCACCGTGACGGGCTGCTCGAGGCCGTGCACGATCAACAGGATGCGGTTGAACGCCTCGTGTTCGGGGGTCGAGGCGGCGAGGTACTGCAGGGTGCGCTCGGAGGGCGAGTCCCAGTCGTCCATCGTCATCGACTCGCCGGCCTTGTTGTACCAGTCCATCTGGGTAGCGCTCGGCACCGTCTCGCCGAAGCGGCCGTAGCGCGAGGGGCGCAGCGCCGGGTTGTCGCGGCGTAGCTGGATGAGCTTGCGGGTGACCCGGAACAGGTCCTCCTGCCAGCCGGCCGTGTCCCAGTCGACCCAGGTCAGCTCGCTGTCGTGGCAGTAGGCGTTGTTGTTGCCGCGCTGGGTGCGCCCGCGTTCATCCCCGGCGGTGATCATTGGGATGCCCGCGCTGAGCAGCAGGGTTCCCATCAGGTTGCGCATGGCCCGCCGCCGGTCGCGGAGGATCTGCGGGTCGGCGGTCGGCCCCTCGAGCCCGTGATTGTACGAGCGGTTGTTGTTCGTGCCGTCGCGATTGTCTTCGCCGTTTCCGAGGTTGTGCTTGTCGTCGAAGCTCGTGAGGTCGGCGAGGGTGAAGCCGTCGTGGGCGGTGACGAAGTTGACGCTCGCGAGGGGGCCGCGCTCTGCGGCGAACACGTGGGCGCTTCCCGTGATGCGACGGGCCAGCGGGCCGATGCCGTGCGGCGCCGCCCCGTGCGTGCGCGCGTCGCGCACGTCGGTCAACCAGAACGTGCGCGCGCGGTCGCGGAAGCCGTCGTTCCACTCGCTGTAGCCGTGCGGGAAGTTGCCGACCTGCCAGCCGCCCATGCCGACATCCCACGGCTCGGCGATCATCTTCGTCTCGGCGAGAGACGGATCGTCGAGGATCGCCCGCAGCAGGGGATGCTCGGGGTCGAATTCGACGTGCTTGTCGCGCCCCAGCGTCGCCATCAGGTCGAAGCGGAAGCCGTCGACCTGAACCTCCTCGGCCCAGTACCGGAGGGAGTCGAGCACGAGGCGTTGTGCGGCGGGCAGCGAGAAGTCGACCGTGTTGCCGCAGCCGGTGACGTCGATGTAGTGACCGTGGGCATCCTGGCGGTAGTAGTGCGCGTCGTCGATGCCGCGCAGGCTCGACGTCGGGCCCTCGACGCCCTCCTCGGCAGTGTGGTTGTAGACGACATCGAGGATCACCTCGAGCCCCGCCTCGTGCAGGAGCTTCACCATGCCCTTCACCTCACGCAGCACGGCACCCGGGCCGCCGGTCTGCGCCGAGGCTGTCGCGTACTGCGCGTGCGGAGTGAAGAAGTTCAGCGAGTTGTAGCCCCAGTAGTTGGTGAGCCCCTGCGCCAGCAAGCGCTGTTCGCTCACCGACTGGTGAATCGGCAACAGTTCGACCGCCGTGACACCGAGATCGTGCAGGTAGGCGATCGTCGCCGGGTGGGCAAGCCCCGCGTACGTGCCGCGCAGCTCGGGCGGCAGGTCGAGGTTCGCCGCCGTCAGACCCTTCACGTGCGCTTCGTAGATGACCGTGCGATCGAGCGGCGTGCGGGGCTTGGCGGAGCCACCCCAGTCGAAGTGGGTGTCCTGCACGTACGCCCGCCACTCGCCGTCGCGGGTGCGCACGAGACCCTTGGCGTACGGGTCGATGAGGTGCCTGTCGGGGTCGAATCGGTGGCGCCTGCCGTCGTGACCGTGCGCGCGCACCGAATACCGTGCGCCGGGCGTCAGGTGGGGGTGTTCGGCGTGCCAGACCTTGCCGGGCCCGCGGTGCATGGGAACCCGCTCCACGATCCACGTCGGGTCGGTTGCGTCGAGCAGGCACAGCTCCATGCGTGACGCCGAGGCGCTCCAGACCCGCAGCTCGCCGCCGGATTCAGTCGGCGTCACCCCGAGCGCGCGCAGGGGGTCACGGGCCGTCATGTGCCTAGGCTAAGCGGTGCGCGCGGGCGTGCCCGACCACCGCGCATCACGATTCGACCACCGGCGTCGACACGCCCGAGCACTTGAACCACCGAGAGGAGGCCCGCGTGAGCGTCTACCTCGACCACGCCGCCACCTCACCCATGCCGCCGGAGGTGCGCGCGGCCTACGCCGACGCGCTCGCGGTCGTCGGCAACCCGTCGTCGATTCACTCGGCGGGGCAGGCCGCCCGCGCCGTGCTCGACGACGCCCGTGCGCGCGTCGCCGCGACCCTCGGCGTTGACGCGGTCGAGCTCACCCTCACCGGCGGCGGAACGGAAGCGGTCAACACGGGCGTCAAGGGCCTCTACTGGCGCCGTCAGCGCGACGCCGCCCGGCCGGTGATTCTGCTCACCGCCGCCGAACACCACGCGACCCTCGACGCCGTCGACTGGCTGGTCGCGAACGCGGGCGCCCGCGCCGTGCTCATCCCCGTTGATCCGGCCGGCAGGATGCGCGTCGACGCTCTCAAGGACGCTCTCGCCACGCACGGCGACGCCGTCGCGCTCGTCACCATGCTCGCCGCCAACAACGAGGTCGGCACCCTGCAGCCGGTCGCCGAGGCCGCGGCCCTCGCCGCCGCCCACGGGGTGCCGCTGCACGTCGACGCGATCGCCGCCTACGGTCAGGTGCCGCTCGCGCCGCTGCCGGTCGGCGTCAGCGCCGTGTCCCTCTCGGCGCACAAGATCGGCGGGCCCGTCGGGGTGGGCGCCCTCGTGATCCGCCGCGGCGTCGATGTCGAACCGCTGCTGCACGGCGGCGGCCAGCAGCGCGGGCGCGCCGGCACGATGGACGCCGCGGGGGCCGTCGCCTTCGCCGTCGCCGCCGAGCACGCCCACGCGGCCCTCGAGAGCCGCGCCGCCCACAAGCGTGCGCTGCGCGACCGGCTGGCCGCGGGCATCCGCGAAACGGTGCCGCAGGCGGTGCTGTCGGGGGCGCTCGCCGAGGGAGCGACAGACGAGGCACTGCCCGGAACCGTGCACCTGCGCGTGCCCGGCGCCGAGGGCGACTCGCTGCTGTTCCTGCTCGACCAGGCGGGATTCGCCGTGTCGACCGGGTCGGCCTGCCAGGCCGGGGTGCCCGAGCCGTCGCACGTGCTGCTCGCCATGGGGGTCGCCGAATCGGATGCGCGCGGCGCTCTGCGCATCACCCTCGGCCCCGACACAACGGCCGCCGACATCGATGGGCTGCTCGCCGCCCTGCCCGCGGCCGTCGAGCGGGCGCTCGCCGCCGGGCTCGCGGCCCGTACGCCGCGGCTCGGGCGGTAGACCGGACGACGCCGCGCCACGACCGCGAGACGGCGCCACGACCGCGAGGCCGTGCGGTTTCCCAGGTAGTCGCGCCGCGCATCCCCCTGCCGATTTGCGGGCCCCGCGTACCCTTGTAGTCATGCGTGTTTTGGCGGCGATGAGCGGCGGGGTCGACTCCGCGGTTGCCGCCGCGCGCGCCGTCGACGCCGGGCACGAGGTCGTCGGAGTGCACCTGGCGCTCAGCCGAATGCCGGGCACCCTGCGCACCGGCAGCCGCGGCTGCTGCACGATCGAAGACTCGCTCGATGCGCGCCGCGCAGCCGAAAAGCTCGGCATTCCGTTCTACGTGTGGGACTTCTCCGAGCGCTTCGCCGACGACGTCGTGAACGACTTCATCGAGGAGTACGCCGCCGGCCGCACCCCGAACCCCTGCATGCGCTGCAACGAGCGCATCAAGTTCGCCGCCGTGCTCGAGAAGGCGCTCGCGCTCGGCTTCGACGCCGTCGTCACCGGGCACTACGCGCACATCGTCACCGACGAGAACGGCAACCGCGAACTGCACCGCGCAGGAGACGAGGCGAAAGACCAGTCGTACGTGCTGGGCGTGCTCACGAGCGAGCAGTTGGCCCACGCGATGTTCCCGCTCGGAACCACCCCATCGAAGGCCCAGGTGCGCGCCGAGGCCGCCGAGCGCGGGCTGTCGGTCGCGCAAAAGCCCGACAGCCACGACATCTGCTTCATCCCGGACGGCGACACGCGCGCGTGGCTGGGGGAGCGCATCCCGCCCCGCCAGGGGCTCATCGTTGATCGCGAGGGGGCGGCCGTCGGCGAGCACGACGGCGCGACGAGCTTCACGGTCGGCCAGCGCCGCGGCCTGAACCTCGGCCGGCCCGCGCCCGACGGGCGCCCGCGCTTCGTGCTCGAGGTGCGCCCGAAAGAGAACACGGTCGTTGTCGGCCCGAAGGAGGCGCTCGCGATTCGCGAACTCGCCGGTGCTCGATTCACGTGGGCGGGGCTCGACCCGGTCGCGAGCGGCATCGCGTCGGGGGATGCTCGCGGTCGCGTCTCCGAGTTCGCCTGCGAGGTGCAGGTGCGCGCGCACGCCGACCCGGTGCCGGCGGTCGCGCAGGTCGTGAGCGCGGCGAGCGGCGAGCACGGCGACGTTGGCGAGCACGGCGACGCCGGTGAGCACGGCGACGCCGGCGCGCTCGAGCTGGTGGTGCGCGTCGACGAGCCGCTCATGGGCGTCGCGCCCGGCCAGACCGCGGTCGTCTACGTCGGCACCCGGGTGCTCGGCCAGTGCACGATCGACCGCACGGTGAGCGCCGTTCCGGTCACCGCCTGAGCGTCACCTGCACGCCTCCCGGCTGCAGGTCGGGCCTCGCCCCTACACTTTCGGCGTGACCGCCGAGAACGCCTTCCGCTCGCCGACCGACCCCGTCCCCGACGACCTTGACGCCGCGCGGGCCGAGGCGACTGCGCTGACCGAGCGCATTCTCGAGCTGCGCGAGGCCTACTACCAGCGCGACCAGGTCATCGAAGACGACGCGAGCTACGACGCCTTGATCGCGCGACTCGAAGCACTCGAACACGCGCACCCCGAACTGCAGAGCCACGACAGCCCGACCCAGACCGTCGGGGGTCGGGCCGAAACCACCCTGTTCGCGCCCGTCGAGCACGCCGAGCGCATGCTCAGCCTCGACAACGCCTTCGCTGATGACGAGCTCGCCGCGTGGGCGGCGAAGGTCGAGCGCGACGCCGGCCGCACGGTGGCGTGGCTGTGCGAACTGAAGATCGACGGGCTCGCCCTCAACCTCCGCTACGAGAACGGGCGCCTCGTGAGCGCCGCGACCCGCGGTGACGGCGTCGTCGGCGAAGACGTGACCGAGAATGCGGTGCGTATTGCGGGCATCCCGCAGCGCCTGGCGACCGACAACCCGCCGGCGCTCGTTGAGGTGCGCGGCGAGGTGTACCTGCCGAAAAAGGCGTTCGACGAGCTGAACGAGCGGCAGCGTGAGGCTGGCGAGCGTGAGTTCGCGAACCCGCGCAACGCCGCGAGCGGCTCGTTGCGGCAGAAGGCCGAGGGCAAGAACGCCGCCCAGCTCGAGCGCATGGACGACCGGCTCTCGCGCCTGCGCATGCTCGTGCACGGCATCGGTGCCTGGCCCACCCCGCCGGTCGCCGCGCAGAGCGAGGTCTACGCGCTGCTGCGTGAGTGGGGGCTTCCGACGAGCGACACCATGCGGGTCGTCGACGGGGTCGACGGGGTGCTCGAGTACGTGCGGCACTACGGCGAGCACCGGCACTCGGTCGAGCACGAGATCGACGGTGTCGTCGTCAAGGTCGACGAGCTGGCCCTGCACGGTGAGCTCGGCGCGACCAGCCGCGCCCCGCGCTGGGCGATCGCCTACAAGTACCCGCCCGAGCAGGTCAACACCACCCTGCTCGACATCGTCGTCAGCGTCGGCCGCACCGGCCGCGCCACCCCGTTCGCTGTCATGCAGCCGGTGCGCGTCGCCGGATCGACCGTGCGCCAGGCGACCCTGCACAACCAAGACGTCGTACGCGCGAAGGGCGTGCTGATCGGCGACACGGTGGTGCTCCGCAAGGCGGGCGACGTGATTCCCGAGGTGCTCGGGCCCGTCGTCGACCTGCGCGACGGCAGCGAGCGCGAGTTCGTCATGCCGACGAACTGCCCCGAGTGCGGCACCGCGCTGCGGCCGGCGAAAGAGGGCGACGTCGACCTGCGCTGCCCGAACGCGCGAAGCTGCCCGGCCCAGGTGCGCGGACGCGTCGAACACATCGGCAGCCGCGGCGCCCTCGACATCGAGGGCCTCGGCGAGATCGGCGCGGCCGCCCTCACCCAGCCGGTCGTGCCCGACACGCCGCCCCTCGTCACCGAGGCGAGCCTGTTCGACCTGACGCTCGACGAGCTGCTTCCCATCGAGGTGATCGTCACCGACGCTGAAACGGGGCTTGCGAAGCTCGACGACGACGGCGAGGCCAAGCGGCGCAGCCCCTTCCGCCGCAACCCGACCGCGGCCGAGAAGCGCGACGGACTCACCGGCGAGCAGCCGAGCGCGCTCGCGCTGCAGTTGATCGCCGAGCTCGAGAAGGCGAAAACGAAACCCCTGTGGCGGATGCTCGTGTCGCTGTCGATCAGGCACGTCGGCCCGGTTGCGGCGCGCGCCCTCGCCGACCACTTCGGGTCGCTCGACGCGATTCGAGCGGCATCGGCCGACGAACTCGCCGCCGTCGACGGCGTCGGGCCGATCATCGCCGAGGCGCTCATCGACTGGTTCGCGGTCGACTGGCACGTCGAGATCGTCGAACGCTGGGCGGCGGCGGGAGTGCAGTGGGCGACGCCCGGCCACCCGGGGCCGGGGGCGGCCGCGCGCGGGGGAGTGCTCGAAGGGCTCACGGTTGTCGCGACCGGGTCGCTCGAGGGCTTCACTCGCGAGGAGGCTCAGGAGGCGATCATTGCCGCCGGCGGCAAGGCGGCGTCGAGCGTGAGCAAGAAGACCGACTTCGTCGCGGCGGGTCCGGGGGCCGGCTCGAAGCTCGCGAAGGCTGAGCAGCTCGGGGTGCGCATCATCGACGCCGCACAATTCGCGCTGCTCGTCACCGAGGGCCCGGCCGCTCTCAGCGCTGCGGACGCGGACACGCAGTAGTCGTTCGGTGGGGCTCTCTGGCCCCACCGCCCACGCCGCCCTCACCGCCCGGGCCGCCCCATCACCCAGGCCGCTCACACCCCCTGCGACTTCCGGGAGCCGCCGCCTGGCGACGTCCCGTGACATGACTTCTGCCTCTTTTTCCCCACGCGTGACAGCGTTCGCGTCAGTTTCGTCCGTGTAACCGTTGCGTGAAGCCTGGGAGCTTCTCGAAAAAATTCCCCCATAAATGGGGTATTTCGCCTACTCTGAAGGGACGCCGTGTGACCCATGCAGGGGGTAGCCCGATCATTCGGCGTATGAGGGGAAACTCGCGTGGTAGTCGATGCCGCAGCGGTAGTCGTCGCCTCGTTGACCGTGTTGGCGGCCGCGGGGCCGTCAGTCGTGCTCGAACATCCTCGATCTGAGCTCTATATCGGCGTAGTGCAGGCCACCGAGCCGAGCGCCCTGGGCCCCCTGGGCAGCCTGCCCGAATCCGCATCGGCGACCTCGTTCGGCACATCCTCCGCCGCGGCGACCACCCCCGCGATCGCCGCGGTGCCCGACCTCAGCCGCCTCACTTCGACGCGCGGCACCCAGCTGTTGCGCGGGCTCGGCGCACTGCCCGCTGCCGAAACCGCGCGTGCCCTGGCCGCCAACCCGCAACTCGTGGAGCGCACCCTCGCCCGACCGCCGGCTCCGCGCCAGGTCGACCGATGGTGGTCGAGCCTCGACAGCGCGACCCAGCTCAGCCTGGTGAGCGCTGCTCCCCGCCTCGTTGGCAACCTCGACGGCGTGCCATATGCCATGCGCGACATGGCAAACCGTTCGCACCTCAAGTCGGTCGTGAACGCGCTCGAGCTCACCGACCCGATGAGCCTCGGTGCGTCGGAGCGTTTACGGCAGCGCGAGCAACTGCAGATGCTCTACTCGGTGCTCGACGCTCTGGGCCCCGCCACCGCGAACCCGCCGCGCCACCTCATCAGTCTGGACGTCGACGGTCAGGGCAAGGCGGCCATCGTCGTCGGCGACCTCGCCACGGCCGACTACGTCAGCTACCTGGTGCCGGGCATGTTCATCAGCGTGCAGCAGAGCATGCCGGAGTGGGTCGACACCGCGGCGCGCCTGCACGACGAGCAGGTGTCGTGGCTGACCCTGCTCGACAGCTCTGGCCGCGGCGACGGCTCGCCCGCCGCCACGCCGACTGTGGCCACCGTCGCCTGGATCGGCTACCAGACCCCTCACCTGCTGAACGTCGGCAGTCTCGACCTCGCCTACGAGGGCCGCGACGCGATCGCCTCCGCCGTGCTCGGCCTGCAAACCCTCCGCGGTGACAACGCCCCCTACGTGTCGCTGCTCGCGCACTCGTACGGGTCGACGGCGGCGATGCTCGCCCTCACCGAGACCTCGGCCACGGTCGACGCCCTCGCCATGATCGGGTCTCCGGGTGCCCCCGGCGCGAGCGTCGCCACCCTGAACGTGCGCGGCGATGTCTTCGTCGGCGAGGCGGCGTGGGATCCGATCCCGAACTCGTCATTCTTCGGCCTCGACCCCGGCTCGTCCGACTTCGGGGCGCGCGCCATGAACGTTGCCGGGGGCATCGACGTCATCACGAACCGCGTGCTCGAGGGCTCGACGGGCCACAACGCCTACTTCAGCCCCGGCACCGAGTCGATGCGTAACCTCGCACTGATCGCCATCGACCGCGGCGAGCTGGTCACCGACGGCACGAGCACCGACGCCCTGCGCACACTTGACTACGCGCTGACGTACTGACCTGTCAGCACTCTGCCCGCACGTTGCGCCCCGGTGTTACCGTGCTTCGACCGGTCACCGATGGAGTCCCATGCCCCCCGCACGCGCGTTGCCCCGCACGGTTGCGGTTCTCGTGGCGGCGACTCTCGTTCTGAGCGGATGCGCGCTGTCGCCCACCACGGACGTCACCGACCAGCAGGCTCGCGACCGTTTCATCACTCTCGTCAACGCGGCCCAGGAGGCCGCGGGCGGTGACTGGCAGGTGCAGGACGATCCCTCACCGCGCGAGTGCACCATCCCGCTGTGGGTGACGGGCTCACGCATTCCGGCGCTGCGCACCGGTCCCGCCCCGCGCGACGGTCTCGACGACGCCGCGGGCCGCATGCAGCGCCACTTCACCGCTGCGGGGATGCGCACGACCGTCACCGAGGTCGGCGACGTCGTCGAGGTGCGCGGCGAGACGGCGGCCGGCGAACTGCTGCTGTTTCGGGTGAGTGCGACGGCGATGACGATCACGGGCGAGAGCGAGTGCCGCCCGGCGTAGAGCCCGGCCCTACCCGCGCTCGAAGCGCAGCCGCACGTCGTCGCCGGCGAGCACCAGCGCACCCTCGATGAGCTGCGCCTTCGTGGCCAACTCCAGCGCGCGGAAGTAGCGGTTCTCGAGATCCATCAGTCCGTCGGCCTCGCACCACATCATGGTGCTGAACACCTCCGTGATCGCGATCTCGCCGGCCGCGGTCTGCCCGACGGTGCCGGTGAAGGTTCCGCCGTAGGCGTTGCACACCTCGCCGCCGATCCCACCGTCGTCGATGACAAGCGTGACGGGGCCGGCGTCGACGGGAAGGGGACCGTTCGCGTCGCTGGCGCTCACGAGCATCCAGGTGCCGCCGGGAGCGGAGCTATCGGCGGAGGCGCTGGATGCGCATCCGGCGAGGCCCATCGCGAGGACGCCGGCGGTGGCGGCGAGGCCGAGCCGCGCGATCGCGGAGCGTCGCGCGCGAGTGGGGTGGGTGTCCGCGGTGCGGGCGTCGGGGCTGCGAGTCTCCGGGGTGTGGGTCTCGGGGGTGTGGGTCTCGGGGGTGTGGGTCTCGGGGGTGTAAGTCTCGGGGCTGTGAGGGTCGGGGCTGTGAGTGCGGAACGTCATGGCCGGTCCTTTCGGCGGGAGCGCCCGGGCGGGCGCGCTTCTACCCCTTCAGACGCGCGCCGAGACAAAAACGTTGGGGGAGCGTTGCCCGGCCGCGCGCCCTTTCCCCCGAGCCCTTTCCCCTCGCGCCCTTTCCCCTCGCGCCCTTTCCCCCCGCGCCCTTTCCCCCCGCGCCCTTTCCCCTCGCGCGGCCTCAGTAGGATGGTGGGGTCGGCCCGCCGCTCGCGGGCATCCCCTCGATCGACCGCCAACGGCTGGAGTCGTGCATGTCTGAAATCACGCCTGAGAGCGTGCGACACCTCGCGTCGCTCGCGCGCATCGCCCTCACCGAGGACGAGATCGCGTCGCTGACGACCGAACTGGGAGCGATCGTCGACGCCGTCGCGACCGTTCAGCAGGTCGCGGGCGACGATGTTCCGGCGACGAGCCACCCGATTCCGCTGACCGGCGGGATGCGCGTCGACGAGCCCGGCACACCCCTCGCGACCGCCGAGGCGCTCGCCGGCGCCCCCGACAGCGACGGCACCCGCTTCCGTGTCACCGCGATCCTGGGGGAGGAGCAGTGAGCGCCGAGCTGATTCACGCGACCGCCGCCGATTTGGCGCACCGCCTCTCGGCGGGCGAGGTGAGCGCCGTCGAGGTCACGCAGGCCCACCTCAACCGCATCGCCGCGGTCGACGGTGATGTGCGTGCGTTCCTGCACGTCAGCGAGAGGGCTCTCGACGTCGCCGCCCAGGTCGACGCCGACCGCGCCGCGGGCGATGCGCTGCCCGAGCTGGCCGGCGTTCCCGTCGCGATCAAGGATGTGCTCTGCACGCTCGATATGCCGTCGACGTCCGGGTCGAAGATCCTCGAGGGCTGGGTGCCGCCCTACGACGCGACCGTCGTCGCGCGCCTCCGCGCCGCCCGCATGGTGCCGCTCGGCAAGACCAACATGGACGAGTTCGCGATGGGCTCCTCCACCGAGTTTTCGGCCTACGGGCCGACCAAGAATCCGTGGGATTTGACGCGCATCCCGGGCGGTTCGGGCGGTGGCTCGGCGGCCGCGGTCGCCGCGTTTGAGGCTCCGTTCGCGCTCGGCTCTGACACGGGCGGATCGATCCGCCAGCCGGGCGCCGTCACCGGCACGGTCGGCGTGAAGCCCACCTACGGTGGGGTCAGCCGGTACGGCGCGATCGCGCTGGCGAGCTCGCTCGACCAGGTGGGTCCGGTGTCGCGCACGGTGCTCGACGCGGCGCTCTTGCACGACGCGATCGGCGGGCACGATCCGCGCGATGCGACGAGCATCCCGGATGCCTGGCCGTCGATGACCGCCGCCGCCCGCGAGGGGCTCACCGGCGACGTGCTGTCGGGCCTGCGGGTCGGCGTCGTCACCGACCTGGATGGCGAGGGCTTCCAGCCGGGCGTGCGTCAGCGCTTCCACGAGGCGCTCGAGAAGCTGTCGGCGGCGGGTGCGGAGATCGTCGAGGTCAGCGCCCCGCACTTCCAGTACGCGATCGCCGCCTACTACCTGATCTTGCCCGCGGAGGCGTCGAGCAACCTGGCGAAGTTCGACTCGGTGCGCTTCGGGATGCGCGTGGACGTTCCCGGCGGAACCGTCGAGGACGTCATGGCGGCCACCCGCGAGGCGGGCTTCGGGCCGGAGGTGAAGCGCCGCATCATCCTGGGCACGTATGCGCTGTCGGCCGGCTACTACGACGCCTACTACGGCAGTGCGCAGAAGGTGCGCACGCTGATTCAGCGTGACTTCGACGCGTGCTTCGCGCAGGCGGACGTGCTCGTCTCGCCGGCGGCGCCGACGACGGCGTTTAGGTTCGGCGAGAAGCTGGATGACCCGCTGGCGATGTACCTGAACGACGTGACGACGATTCCGGCGAACCTGGCGGGCGTGCCGGGCATGAGCCTGCCGATGGGGCTGGCGCCGGAGGACGGGCTGCCGACGGGTCTGCAGATCATGGCGCCGGCGCGGCACGACGCGAGGCTGTACCAGGTGGGCGCGGCGGTCGAGCAGTTGCTGGAGTCGGACTGGGGCGGCCCGCTCTGGGCGAAGGCCCCGCAGCTCGGCTAGAGCACCCGGCCTCTTTAGTCTCGCATTCGGCCCGGCTCCGATTGGGCCTGGCTCACTGCCACTGCGGCGTTCTCTCACTCAGATCGCGCGGGGGAGCACCCTGCTCTTGGTGGGCGCGGGTATCGGGGTTCGGCTCGGGTCGACGTCGGGTGGTGGCCGGAATACGAAGCCGGCGGTGGGGTGTCGCTCGATCTGCCAGCCGTTGTTGTGCAACAGCAGGTGGTGGTGGCGGCAGAGCAGGATTCCGTTGGCGATGTCGGTTCTGCCCCCGTGCATCCATTCGGTGATGTGGTGGGCTTCCGTCCAGGAGGGAGGTCGCTCGCATCCGGGGAACCGGCACCCTCCGTCGCGGGCGGCGAGGGCGAGGCGCTGGCGGCGCGTGTAGAGGCGGGTTTCGCGGCCGAGGCTGAGCACGTCTCCGGTGTCGTCGACGACGACGGCGAGGGTTCCGGCGGTGCAGCGGTGCCGCTCGGCCGTTGCGACGCTGACGGGCTCGCTCTGGCCTTCGACGCGGGCCAGGCCGGCTCGCGCGCGCAGGTCGCGTTCGGCGACGATGACCTGCACGGCGGGCGGGGCAACGCCGATGAGCTCGGTGGGGGCGACGTGCCCGCCGATGCGCACGAGTTCGACGAGGGCGTCGACGGCGAGCTGTTCGGTCGTCCGCGGGTCGTCGATGATGCGCTCGGCGCGCTCGATCTCGGATTCGCCCACGAAGCGCGGACCTCCGCGGCGGGGCGAGGTGGCCCCATCGATCGCGGAGCGCACCAGCGCGGCGGATTCGGGGTCGAGCAGCCCGGACAGTCGCGTCATGCCGTCGGGCTGCTGGGTCAGGGAGAGGTACCGGCGGTCGCGGCGGGCCTGCTCGGCACCGGCGGCGCGTTCGACGTCGGCATCGGCGTCAAGCACGGCGCGCGCTTCGCGAGCGCGGGCGGCGAGCTGCTCGACCGTCACGGCGGGAGCACAGGCGACGAGCGCCCGGGTGGCCTCAGCCAACTGCGTAGCGGTCACCACGGTGCACACGTGGGATGTGCCATCGTCGGGGTCTTCTGAGTCATCGTGCGATGGATGCGCGCACGCCCCGGCGTCGGGCTCGCCGAGCCCCGTCTGGATCGCCGATGCCTGTTCGATCGTCAGCAGAGCCTGGGAGACGGCGAGTGTCACGCAGTCGAGCCACGGACGGCGGGGCTGGCGCGGTTCGGCCGGAGCAACGCCCGCCGCTTCGTCAGCGACCCGCGACTGAGCCTCGGCCTGCGCGTCGAGCAGCGACCCGACGCGCACGAGCGCGGCGGCGTCACGCGCGCTGCCGCCCGTCAGGGTCTGGACGAGCTTCTGCGGGGTGCGAGCCCCGAGTCGCTGAGCGAGCCCGGCGTGCCCGAGCTCGTGCCGTGAGCGGTACGCGACCGCCGCGGCCACCGACGCCGCCGCGGCGTCAGCCCGACGCCGCACCTCGGCGAGCAGCCGCTGCAGGGAGATCAACTCGTCATCGCTCAGCCCATCGACCGCCGGAGCCGCAAACGGCTGCTGCGTTTCCACCAGCGACGCGACGAGCGTCGAGGTGAGTAATGCGTTCGAATGGGGCATGCTCCATTGTCTCAAGCGGTCGAACGTATGTACAGACTGCGAGGCAAGCTCGTGGAAAGGTTTTTCGCGGCGCCGTTGTGGAGGAGAGGTGCCGTGCCAGAATCGCACCGATGAGCGAGAGCGATAGCGAGAGCGAAAGCGACGAAACCGGCACCGGCCCCACCCGCCTGGCCCCGCGCATCCTGACGATCGCGATCTACACGCTCTTGCCCTTAGCCGGCGTGCTCTTCTTCGGCTGGGATTGGCGCGAGGTCATCATCTTGTATTGGCTCGAGAATGTGGCACTGGGCGTCGCGATGGTGATCCGCATGCTGCGCACGATCGCCGACCCGGGCACCGACCCGCTGACCGTGAACGGCCGCCCGATCGCCCCCGGCCCGATCGCGGTGATCGGCATGACGATCTTCTTCTGCTTCCACTACGGACTCTTCACGATCGTCCACGGCGTCTTCGTTTTCTCGATCGCCGCCGGCGCGTTCAGCATGGGGGGCGAGGCCGGCCCTGACGCCCTCTCGCTCGCCACCATCGACTGGCTCGGTGTCGTCCTCGTCTTCGCGGTCGGCGGCCTAATTCAGCTCGCGATGGCCGCGTTCGGCCCGCTCGGCCCGAAGCGCGGCAGCGCGCTGATGATGAGCGCCTACCCGCGCATCATCGTGCTGCACGTGACGATCATCGGCGGCGCATTCTTGATCGCCTCGCTCGGCTGGCCGCCGATCGCGGCGCTCCTTCTCATCGGGATGCACGGAGCAGTCGACGCCGTCGCCATCGTCCGCGCGAACCGCGCCCACCGCGAACCGGCCCCGGTCTAAGCGACCGCACCCCGCGCATCCTGGACGGGCGCAGCCAACCGCACCCCGCGCATCCCGCCCCTCCCCGCGCCCGTAGGATTGTCCCTATGGCGCGCGCTGAACTCATGGACTTCGACAAGGCCCTCGAACTCTTCGAACCGGTGCTCGGCTTCGAGGTGCACGTCGAGTTGAGCACGAAGACGAAGATGTTCTCCGACGCTCCGAACCCGGCGTTCAGCGGCAACGACATCACCGAGCCGAACACGGCGATCACCCCCGTCTGCCTCGGACTTCCCGGAAGCCTGCCGGTCGTCAACGAGACGGCCGTCGAGTACTCGATCTCGCTGGGGCTCGCGCTCGGCTGCCAGATCGCCCCGTCGAGCCGCTTCGCGCGCAAGAACTACTTCTACCCCGACCTTGCGAAGAACTACCAGATCAGCCAGTACGACGAGCCGATCGCCTTCGAGGGGATGCTCGAGGTCGAACTCGAGGACGGCGAGCTCTGGCAGGTCCCCATCGAGCGCGCCCACATGGAGGAGGACGCAGGCAAGCTGACGCACGTCGGCGGGTCGACGGGCCGCATCCAGGGCGCCGAGTTCAGCCTGGTCGACTACAACCGCGCCGGCGTTCCGCTGGTAGAGATCGTGACGAAGCCGATCGTCGGCGCCGAGCACCGCGCGCCGGAGCTCGCGAAGGCGTACGTGTCGACGATCCGCGACATCGTGCGCGCGCTCGGCATCTCGGAGGCCCGCATGGAGCGCGGCAACCTGCGCTGCGACGCGAACGTCTCGCTGCGCCCGCGCGGCCAAAAGGAGTTCGGCACCCGCACCGAGACGAAGAACGTCAACTCGTTCCGCTCGGTTGAGCGCGCGGTGCGCTACGAGATTCAGCGCCAGGCGGCGATCCTCGCGAAGGGCGGCACGATCCAGCAGGAGACCCGCCACTGGCACGAGGACACGGGCACCACCTCGCCCGGCCGCGTGAAGAGCGACGCTGACGACTACCGCTACTTCCCCGAGCCCGACCTGCTGCCGGTGACGCCCGACGAGGCGCTGATCGAGCAGCTGCGCGCATCCCTGCCGGAGGCTCCGGCCGCGCGCCGTCGCCGCCTGAAGCAGGAGTGGGGCTTCACCGACCTCGAGTTCCGCGACGTGGTGAACTCGGGGCTTCTGGTCGAGGTCGATGAGACGGTCGCGGCGGGCGCCGCGCCGCAGCAGGCCCGCAAGTGGTGGACGGGCGAGATCGCCCGCATCGCGAACGCGCAGAACGCCGAGCCGGCGTCGCTGATCTCTCCGGCGGATGTCGCCGCGATCGTCGAGCTGGTCGAGTCGGGCACGCTGACCGACCGCCTGGCCCGCCAGGTGGTCGAGGGCGTTATCGCGGGGGAGGGCACCCCTCAGGAGGTCGTCGACGCCCGCGGGCTCGCGGTCGTCTCTGACGACGGTGCGCTGATCGCGGCGGTGGATGCTGCGCTCGCCTCCCAGGCGGACGTTCTGGAGAAGATCCGCGACGGCAAGGTGCAGGCCGCCGGCGCCATCATCGGCGCGGTCATGAAGGCCATGGGCGGCAAGGCCGACGCGGCTCGGGTGCGCGAGCTGGTGTTGGAGCGGGCGCAGTCGTAGCACCGACCTCTTCGCGGAGGCGGCGCGGCTCATCGGGCTCGTGGCCGATCTAGACTCGCGACCATGAGGACAGGGCGCACGGGCTGCGCGGCGAGCTGGCGCCTGTTCATCAAGATCAGCGGAATCGCGGTCACGCTGTTCGGTGGGTTGGCGGCGATCAGCCTGGTGGCGCCGGAAGGGACCCTGGCGGGCCGTTGGGGAGTGCCCGGCGCGACCGCCTTTATCGCTTGCGGATCGGTGGTGATCGCTATCGCCTACTGGCTGTTTCGCCCCGGCAGCCAGTACTTGAACCGCCTTGCCGATCTCGAGGATCAGCTGCGGGCTGTGTGTGGGCATGAATCGATACTGTTCGCTGGCAACATCCGGCCTTCTGACTCGGAGCTAGCGGAGCGCATGACGTCTCTCCGATTCGGACGGCAGGCGATCTGGAGTATTGCGGTCGGACCGCTGGGGGTGGCGATCGGTCGACCGGGGAAGCACCCTCGTGTCGCGCTCCTCACGGGCGAGGGTCGGGATGTTTCTTTCTCGGTTGGAGGGCCGGGCGGATGGCCGCTGAGGCCCAGGCAGCGTGAGCACCCCAAACTCGCGATTCGCGTCCGCGCCAAAGAGGACAACCTGGTTCTTGCGGTCGCATGGCTGAGCGATCCGGACCTGCCGACCTCCTACCGGGATGAGGCTTCGATCGCGCAGCTTGCGGAGCAACTCACCACAGTGCGGGAATCTCGCTAGCTTCGTTGCGCGCAGGACCCCACCGGTTGCTCCGGCTCAAGAAAGGTGCAGGCTCCGTGAATCCGCCGACGTTGCCTCGGTCGTGGAGCTGGTCGAGTCGGGAACGCTGACCGACCGCCTGGTCGTCAGGTCGTCGAGGGCGTGATCGCGGGGGAGGGCAGCCCTAAGCCTCGATCCACCGATGAGCCTTTGGCTGGTGGGTTCGACGTGATCGGTGCGGTTTGATCGGCCGCGGGCAGGGTTGAGTTCCGGGCATCGCATCCCGGTCGTCCACTGGGGTCTCGGTCGGCCGTGGTCGCGGCGGTGGTCAGCTGGCCGTGACCGGTGGTGGATCGTGCGTCGCGGTGAAGAGCCGGTCGAACGCTGTCTGCCAGGGCCAGGCCTCGGGCAGGTGCAGGGTGATCCGGCGTGCGGACCGTGCCAGGCGCGCCGGGACGGTGATGAGGGTGCGGCGGATCGTCGCGGTCGTCGCTCGGGCGAGACGACCCGCCCGGTCGGCGATGAGCCCGGCGGCGCGGGTGAGGTTGAACGCGATCACGGCGAGCACGAGCCAGGCGCTGTTCGCGGTGAACACCCCGGACGGCAGGTGAGCGAGTGGCCCGCTCTTCAGGTCCGCGTGGACCTGTTCGATGATCGCGTGGCCGCGGTGGGTCTTGTCCGCGGCGACGGTGCCCATCGTCTGCTTGTCGGTCGTGGTGAAGAACGCGTGATGCCGGTAGGT
>NZ_JBKBPI010000016.1:0-5184 GCF_046293215.1 Microcella sp.
CTGCCCGCGGCCGATCAAACCGCACCGATCACGTCGAACCCACCAGCCAAAGGCTCATCGGTGGATCGAGGCTTAGGCCCGCAGGCTCGCCCCAAATCGCTCGGCGGCGACCGCGAGGCCCGCCATCTTGGCCTCGGTGGCTTCCGCCTGGGTCAGGGTGCGATCGGCCGCGCGGAAACGTAGCGCGAGGGTGATCGACTTGGTGCCCGCCTCAAGCCCGTCGCCGCGGTAGTCGTCGACGAGAGTCGCCGACTCGAGCAGCTCGCCCGCGCCCTCGATCACCGCGCTGCGCACATCGCCCGCCGGAACATCCGCGGGAACAACGAGCGACAGATCCTGTGTCGCCGCCGGGTAGGCCGAGAGGCTCGCGGCGACCAGGTCACCCTCGCCGAGCTCGATCAGCGCATCGAGGTCGAGCTCGAAAACGCCGACACGTCGGGGCAGGTCATTGTCGAGGGCGAGACTCGGCAGCAACTCGCCCGCCAGGCCAACCACCCGGTCGCCAACGAGCAACTCGGCGGTGCGGCCGGGGTGCAGCGCCGCGTGACTGCCCTGACGCACGGCGAGCGCAACGCCCGCGGCGTTCGCGACGAGGTGGGCCGCATCGAGGACGTCGGCGATTCCCGCCGGCTCGGCCGGCTGACCGATACCGCGCGCGCGCCGGTCACCGACGACGAGCGCGGCGACGCGCCACGGCTGCGGCGGGATGCTCGCATCGAGGTCGGCGAGGACGTCATCGCTCGGGCGCGCCGAGCCGAAGGGCACGGCATCGACGCCGTAGGACGCGTCAACCTCGGGGCGGAAGACCCGCCCGATTTCGAAGAGCGCAAGGTCGGCCAGTCCGCGCGACCGGTTGCGGTGCGCGGTGCTGACGAGAGCCGGAATGAGGCTGCGTCGCAGGTGAGCCGCCTCCGCGTCGAGCGCGTTCGCCAGGCGCATCGTGGGCGCATCCGCCCCATCGATCATGGCGACCTGTTCGGCCGTCGAGAACGGGTAGTTCAGAACCTCGGTGAGTCCTGCGGCAGCGAGGGAGGCGCCCACGGCGCGGCGAACGCGCTGCGAGCGGGTGAGGCCGCGACCGGGCGGCGCCACCGGAAGCGCGGCGGGGATGCGGTCGTAACCGACGATGCGGGCGACCTCCTCCGCCAGCGACGGGGCGTCGACCAGGTCGGGGCGCCAGCTCGGCGGCTCGACCATCCAGCCATCGCCCTCCAGCCGGATGTGGCAACCGATCGCGGATAGCGAGTCTGTCACCTCGTCGAGCGAGTAATCCACGCCGATCAAGCCGTCGACGTAGCCCTCCGGGAGAGCGATTTCGGCCGGGCGCTTGGCTTCGATCCATTCGGAACCGAGCGTGTCGATCGTGCCGCCTGCGTGCTCGACGAGCAGGTCGGCAACGCGCTGTGCGGCGGGGGCCGCGACGAGCGGGTCGACGCCGCGGGCGAAGCGCTTGGACGCCTCGCTCGGCAGCTTGTGGCGGCGAGCCGTGCGGCTGATCGACACCGGGTCGAAGTTCGCCGCCTCGATCAGCACGTCGGTGGTCGTTGCGCTGACCTCCGTCGACGCGCCGCCCATGACACCCGCGAGACCGATCGGACCGGAGGCGTCCGTGATCAGCAGGTCTTCGGTGTCGAGCGTGCGGGTCTGGTCGTCGAGCGTCACGAGAGTCTCTCCCACGACGGCGCGGCGAACAGTGATGCCCCCGGCGACCTTCTCGAGGTCGTACGCGTGAATGGGCTGCCCCAGTTCGAGCATCACGTAGTTCGTGATGTCGACGGGCAACGAGATCGAGCGGATGCCGGCCAGCGCGAGGCGGGCGATCATCCACCCCGGGGTGGGGCGGGTCGGGTCGATGTCGCGCACGACGCGGGTCACGAACACGTCGCAGCCGCGGCGGCCGCGAATCGGGTGATTGTCGCGCACCTCGACGCTGAAGCCGTCAGCTTCGCCAACCTCGCGTGACTTTGCCGGATCGCGGAAGGCGGCCCCCGTCGCGTGTGAGTACTCGCGGGCGATGCCGCGAATCGAGAGCGTGTACCCGCGGTCAGGAGTGACGTTGACCTCGACAGCC
Source organism: Microcella sp. (assembly GCF_046293215.1). Classification (GTDB taxonomy): domain Bacteria; phylum Actinomycetota; class Actinomycetes; order Actinomycetales; family Microbacteriaceae; genus Microcella. The sequence continues at coordinate 2,072 of NZ_JBKBPI010000016.1, forward strand.
ACGTCGTCGAGACCCAGCAGTGCGATTGCGTCGGTACCCGGCTCGGGGTCGAGGCCGAGGGTCACCAGGCGCAGGATTCCGTCGTGCTCGTCGCCGAGGCCCAGCTCGCGAGCGCTCGCGATCATGCCGTCGGAGACGTGACCGTAGGTCTTGCGCGCACTGATCGGGAACGGACCGGGCAGCTCGGCACCGGGAAGAGCCACGACGACCTTGTCGCCGACGTGGAAATTGTGCGCGCCGCAGACGATGCCGCGGATCTCGGGCTCGCCGGCCTCGTCGACGCCGGTGCGCACCTGACACCACCGAATCGTCTTGCCGTTCTTCTGCGGCTCGTCGACGTACTCGAGCACCTCGCCCACCACGACGGGGCCCGAGATGGCCGTGCCGTGCACCGCTTCTTCTTCCAGACCGACCTTCACCAGGGCGGCGTGCACGTGGTCGGCGTCAGCGCCCTCGGGCAGCTCAACCCACTCACGGAGCCAGGACAGGGGAACACGCATCAGGCCATCACTCCGAACTGCTGGGTGAAGCGCACATCGCCCTCGACCATGTCGCGCATATCGTGCACCTCGTTGCGGAACATCAGGGTGCGTTCGATGCCCATGCCGAAGGCGAAACCCTGATACACCTCGGGATCAACGCCCGCCGCGCGGAGCACGTTCGGGTTGACCATGCCGCAGCCGCCCCATTCGATCCAGCGGGCGCCACCGCGGAAGGTGGGGTGCCACACATCGAGTTCGGCGCTCGGTTCGGTGAACGGGAAGTAGCTGGGGCGCAGACGGATGCGCGCGCCCTCGCCGAACATCGTGCGGGCCATGTGCTCGAGCGTTCCGCGCAGGTGCGCCATCGTGAGGCCCTTGTCGATCGCGATGCCCTCCATCTGGTGGAAGACGGGCGTGTGGGTGGCGTCGAGCTCGTCGGTGCGGAAAACGCGGCCCGGGGCGACGACGTACAGCGGCAGGCCGCGCTCGAGCAGGGCACGCACCTGCACGGGGCTCGTGTGCGTGCGCATCAGGAGGTGCGCATCCTCCGGCTCGACGAAGAACGTGTCTTGCATCGCGCGCGCCGGGTGGTCGGGGTCGAAGTTCAGGGCGTCGAAGTTGTACCACTCGTTTTCGAGTTCGGGGCCTTCCGCGACCTCCCACCCCATCGCGACGAAGATGTCGCTCATCTGCTCCATCAACGTGGTGAGCGGGTGACGCCCGCCGCGCAGCCCCAGAGGAGCGATCGCGCTGACGTCGATCGCCTCGGCGGCGAGAGCCCGCGCCTCCTCGTCGGCCGCAAGCTCGGCCTCGCGTGCCGCGAACGCCTGCTGAACGCGGCCACGCGCCTGGCCGACGAGCTTGCCGAGAGCGGCCTTCTGGTCGGCGGGCACCTCGCGCAGGCTACCGTTCAGGCGTGCGAGCGTGGACTGCTCGCCGGCGTGCAGCGTACGAGCGGCCTTGAGAGCTGCCGTGTCGGCGGCCGCATCGATGGCGGCGAGCGCCTGGTCGACCGCGTCGGCGACGGCGGATTCTGTGATGGGGAGGCTGTCGGGCACGAGCACCGAGTCTAGTCGGGCGTCGCCGACCCCTTGCCCGCAGCGGCGCGGCTGGTGGTGGCCCCGCCCGTCGGCCCCGTGACCGTGGCATCGACAACCGCGGGTCGCGTTCGCGAGGCCGTGCGCCGCGAGACGATGCGGGCGACCCACGAGAGGATCAGATTCATCAGCAGGTACATCGCGAGAACGATGAAGAAGAACGAGAAGTTGTACCGGTTGCCGAAGAAGTTCGTGAGGTTTTGGCCCGTCCGCAACAGCTCGCTGTAACCGACGATGTAGGCGAGTGAGGTGTCTTTCAGCAGCACGACCAGCTGGGCGATGATGATCGGCAGCATCTGGCGGAAGGCCTGCGGGAACTCGATGATGAGGCGCGTGCGAATGGGGTGCAGGCCGATCGCCAGGCCCGCCTCGCGCTGGCCGGCGGGAAGCGATCGGATGCCCGCGCGCAACGCCTCGCCGATGATTGCGCCGTTGTACACGGCGAGCGCCGACACGCCGGCCCAGTACGTGCCGGTCGAGAAGACGAGCAGCACAAACAGCATCATGAGCAGCACGGGCATGCCCCGGAAGAACTCCAGCAGCACGGCGACGGGGAACCGAATCCATCGGCTGCGCGCAGTGCGCCCGAAGCTGAACAGGATGCCGATGGCGAGCGCAAGCACGGCCGCGACAGCGGCCATGGCGAGCGTGTTGAGGGCGCCGCGGCCGAGGCTCTGCCACACAACCGGGTCAGCGAAGATGTCCCACCGGCTGGGGTCAAAAAGCCCGGGAAGGACGGCGCCCGCCGCCGTCGTGCGCTCCGCGGCGAGGGTCGAGATCAGCCAGGCGGCGAGCGCCACGAGGAGCACCGCGCCGACAATCGACGTCATGGCGCTTCGTCGCCGTGCGACGGGACCGGGCGCGTCGTAGAGAACCGAGGTTGTCATCGCAGCACCGCCACCTTCTTCTCAATGCGCCCGGCGATCAGGCCGAGCGGGACGGTGACGAGCAAATAGAAGAACGCGACGCCCAGCAGGATCGGGATCACCGCATCCCCTCGAGCGTTTGCGAGGGTGCGTCCGGCGGCGAAGAGTTCGAAGACGAAGAACGCGCCGGCAACCGACGTGTTTTTCGTCAGGGCGATGAAGACGTTGATGAGCGGCGGGATCACCATGCGGACGGCCTGGGGAAGCACGATCAGCAGCAGCACCTGCCCGAACGGCAAACCGATACTGCGTGCCGCCTCCGCCTGGCCGATCGGCACGCCGTTGATGCCGGATCGCACCGCCTCGGCGACGAACGGCGACGTGTACGCGGTCAGACCGATGACAGCGAGCGGAAAGTAGCCCGGGTTGAACTGCAGATAGGGCAAGAGCGTGGCGCAGAAGAACAGCGCGAGGGTCAACGGGGTGTTACGGAGCAGCTCGGTATAGACGGTCGCGAAGGCGCGCAGTGAGGCCACCGGCGAGATACGCATGGCGGCGATGATGACGCCGAGGACGAGGGCGCCGATGCCCGAGAGGGCCAGCAGCTGAAGTGTTCCGCCGAACGCACTGAGGAACGTCGGCAGATTCTCGATCACCGCGTCGATTGC
>NZ_JBKBPI010000017.1:0-397 GCF_046293215.1 Microcella sp.
GTTAAAAGTTTTAGGTTATAATAATTAGTCTACAAAGAATTGAAGGGCTGAAAAGCCCTTGATATTTTGGCAACTGAATAAGGAGGAAGGACTTCTCAAAGCTGGGGGTTTTTCTGAAGAGTTTGATCCTGGCTCAGCGCGAACGTTGGCGGCGTGCCTAACACATGCAAGTCGTGGGGCAGCAGGCTATTACCTTCGGGTAATAGTGCTGGCGACCGGCAAACGGGTGAGTAACGCGTAGCTAACCTACCCATAGGTTGGGGATAACCATCCGAAAGGGTGGCTAATACCCAATAATGAGGAGACTCCAAAGCCCTTTTGGGCGCCTATGGATGGGGCTGCGTCCCATCAGCTAGTTGGTGAGGTAATGGCTCACCAAGCCACCGACCGGTACCCG
>NZ_JBKBPI010000017.1:407-2132 GCF_046293215.1 Microcella sp.
CACCCCTACGGGGGGCAGCAGTGGGGAATATTGGGCAATGGCCGAAAGGCTGACCCAGCAACGCCGCGTGGTGGATGAAGCCCTTCGGGGTGTAAACACCTTTTCTGGGGGAAGATAATGACGGTACCCCAGGAATAAGGGACGGCTAACTACGTGCCAGCAGCCGCGGTAATACGTAGGTCCCGAACGTTGCGCGAAATTACTGGGCGTAAAGGGTCCGTAGGCGGTCTGGTAAGTGGAAGGTGAAATCCTACGGCTCAACCGTAGAATTGCCTTCCAAACTGCTGGACTTGAGGCAGGGAGAGGTCGGCGGAATTCCCGGTGTAGCGGTGAAATGCGTAGATATCGGGAGGACCACCAGTGGCGAAGGCGGCCGACTGGAACTGTCCTGACGCTGAGGGACGAAAGCTAGGGGAGCAAACCGGATTAGATACCCGGGTAGTCCTAGCCGTAAACGATGGATGCTAGATGTGGCCTACGAAAGTAGGCTGTGCCGCAAGCTAACGTGTTAAGCATCCCGCCTGGGGAGTACGGCCGCAAGGTTGAAACTCAAAGGAATTGACGGGGACCCGCACAACCGGTGGAGCGTCTGGTTTAATTCGATGCTAACCGAAAAACCTTACCAGGGTTTGACATGCGGTGTGTCGGGTATGAAAGTACCCTAGGCTATGATTATTCATGGCCGCGCCGCACAGGTGGTGCATGGTCGTCGTCAGCTCGTGTCGTGAGATGTTGGGTTAAGTCCCGCAACGAGCGCAACCCTTGCCCTGTGTTACCAGCGGGTAAAGCCGGGTACTCACAGGGAACTGCCGGCGATAAGTCGGAGGAAGGAGGGGATGACGTCAGATCAGTATGCCCTTTATGCCCTGGGCTACACAGGCGCTACAGTGGCAGGGACAATGGGACGCAACGCAGCAATGCGGAGCAAATCCCCTAAACCCTGTCGTGGTGCGGATTGGGGGTTGCAACTCACCCCCATGAAGGCGGAATCGGTAGTAATGGCGAATCAGCAATGTCGCCGTGAATACGTTCCCGGGTCTTGTACACACCGCCCGTCACGCCATGGGAGTCGGGTTCATCGGAAGTCCCCGAGCTAACCCGCAAGGGAGGCAGGGGCCGATGATGGGCCTGATGACTGGGGCGAAGTCGTAACAAGGTAGCCCTAGGGGAACCTGGGGCTGGATCACCTCCTTTATAGGGAAAACCTATACAAAAAATTGGCTGAAAGGCCTGCTCTTTACATTGGTCTCCTTAATAAACTGCTAAGGGCCTTTAGCTCAGGCGGTTAGAGCGTACCCCTGATAAGGGTAAGGTCAGTGGTTCAAGTCCACTAAGGCCCATAGGAATGGGGACGTAGCTCAGATGGAAGAGCATCTGCTTTGCACGCAGAGGGTCAGGGGTTCAAGTCCCCTCGTCTCCATAGGAAAAGAAAAAAGGACCTTGGCAATTGAATAAGGTAGTAGGAAGTAGGTAGAAGGAAAGGCCAAGCTGCTAAGGGTCCATGGTGGATGCCTAGGCAGCCAGAAGGGATGAAGGGCGTGGCAAGCTGCGATAAGCCTCGGGGAGCTGCAAGCGAGCGTTGATCCGAGGATTCCCGAATGGGGAAACCCACCAGCCCATAGGCTGGTATCCTCGAAAGAGGAGCCGAACCGGGCGAAGTAAAACCTTTTAGTAGCCCGAGGAAAAGAAACCGAAAGGGATTCCCTAAGTAGCGGCGAGCGAACG
>NZ_JBKBPI010000018.1:0-1014 GCF_046293215.1 Microcella sp.
GCTGTGGATAGGGGTGAAAGGCTAAACAAACTTGGAAATAGCTGGTTCTCTCCGAAAACTATTTAGGTAGTGCCTCAAGTATCACCATCGGGGGTAGAGCACTGTTATGGCTAGGGGGTCATGGCGACTTACCAAACCATGGCAAACTCCGAATACCGATGAGTGCGAGCTTGGGAGACAGTGCACCGGGTGCTAACGTCCGGACACAAGAGGGAAACAACCCAGACCGCCAGCTAAGGTCCCTAAAATTGGCTAAGTGGGAAACGAAGTGGGAAGGCTAAAACAGTCAGGATGTTGGCTTAGAAGCAGCCATCATTTAAAGAAAGCGTAACAGCTCACTGGTCTAATCAAGAGGTCTTGCGGCGAAGATGTAACGGGGCTCAAGCCACGAGCCGAAGCTTTGGATGCACTTTAGAGTGCGTGGTAGCGGAGCGTTCTGTGATATAGAACGCTGCCTCTTTTGCTTCGTAAGAAGTAACGGAGGCAATGTTCTGACTGTGAAGCCGGGCCGTGAGGCAACCGGTGGAGTGATCAGAAGTGAGAATGTTGACATGAGTAGCGACAAACAGGGTGAGAGACCCTGTCGCCGAAAGTCCAAGGGTTCCTGCTTAAAGCTAATCTGAGCAGGGTAAGCCGGCCCCTAAGGCGAGGCCGAAAGGCGTAGTCGATGGGAACCAGGTTAATATTCCTGGGCCAGGAGATGGTGACGGATCCCGAGGGTAGTTCGATCTTAACGGATTGATCGGGCTGCTTAGGGGTTCCTGGAAATAGCCCTCCACAAGACCGTACCCTAAACCGACACAGGTGGTCAGGTAGAGCATACCAAGGCGCTTGAGAGAACTCGGCTGAAGGAACTAGGCAAATTGCACGCGTAACTTCGGAATAAGCGTGACTCACCCTGGGCAACCAGGACTGAGTGGCACAAACCAGGGGGTGGCGACTGTTTACTAAAAACACAGGGCTCTGCGAAGCAGCAATGCGACGTATAGGGTCTGACGCCTGCCCGGTGCCTGA
>NZ_JBKBPI010000018.1:1024-1562 GCF_046293215.1 Microcella sp.
AACGGTCCTAAGGTAGCGAAATTCCTTGTCGGGTAAGTTCCGACCTGCACGAATGGCGTAACGACTTCCCCACTGTCTCCAGCATAGGCTCAGTGAAATTGAATTCCCCGTGAAGATGCGGGGTTCCCGCGGTCAGACGGAAAGACCCTATGAACCTTTACTATAGCTTCGCCTTGGCGTTAGCGACCGTATGTGTAGGATAGGTGGGAGACTATGAAACCGGGGCGCCAGCTCTGGTGGAGTCGTCCTTGAAATACCACCCTTACTGTCGTTGACGTCTAACCGAGGGCCGTTATCCGGTCCCGGGACATGGCGTGGTGGGTAGTTTGACTGGGGCGGTCGCCTCCTAAAGTGTAACGGAGGCGCGCGATGGTGGGCTCAGAGCGGTCGGAAATCGCTCGTCGAGTGCAATGGCATAAGCTCGCCTGACTGCGAGACTGACAAGTCGAGCAGAGACGAAAGTCGGCCATAGTGATCCGGTGGTCCCGAGTGGAAGGGCCATCGCTCAACGGATAAAAGGTACTCTAGGGATAACAGG
>NZ_JBKBPI010000019.1:0-1012 GCF_046293215.1 Microcella sp.
GATTGCTTCGGTCAAGGAGCAATCATCGCATGAGTTTTGCTGAGAAACGATCAAACGTTGAAGGGCTTCTGACGGATGCCTTGGCGTAGAGAGGCGATGAAGGACGTGGCAAGCTGCGATAAGAACCGGGGAGGCGCTAGCACCCTTTGATCCGGTTATTTCCGAATGGGGAAACCCACCTTTACAGTCTTCCAACTTCGTTCTGACTTCGGTCAGGGCGGCGATTGGCGGATTGTTGAAAGGTATAATGAACTGAATACATAGGTTCATTAAGCGAACCCGGGGAACTGAAACATCTCAGTACCCGGAGGAAAGGACATCAACCGAGACTCCCGTAGTAGTGGCGAGCGAACCGGGACCAGGCCAGTGCTCTTGTGAAATAAAGACGAACGATCTGGAAAGGTCGGCCATAGTGGGTGAAAGCCCCGTAGGCGTAGAACACTGATTGTCCTTGAGTAGGGCGGGACACGTGAAATCCTGTCTGAACATGGGGAGACCACTCTCCAAGCCTAAGTACTCCTCTACGACCGATAGTGAACAAGTACCGTGAGGGAAAGGTGAAAAGCACCCCGACAAGGGGAGTGAAACAGATCCTGAAATCGGAAGCCTACAAGCAGTCGGAGCCCCCAAGCGGGGTGACGGCGTACCTTTTGTATAATGGGTCAGCGACTTCATGTGTCGAGCAAGCTTAAGCCGTTAGGTGTAGGCGCAGCGAAAGCGAGTCTGAATAGGGCGCTAAGTTCGACGTATGACGACCCGAAACCAGGTGATCTATCCATGAGCAGGTTGAAGGTTGGGTAACACCAACTGGAGGACCGAACCCGTGAATGTTGAAAAATTCTGGGATGACTTGTGGATAGGGGTGAAAGGCCAATCAAACCTGGACATAGCTGGTTCTCCGCGAAATCTATTTAGGTAGAGCGTCCGACGAATTCCTTGGGGGGTAGAGCACTGGATGGTTGCGGGCTGCGCGAGCGGTACCAATACTAACCAAACTCCGAATACCCAAGAG
>NZ_JBKBPI010000019.1:1022-1416 GCF_046293215.1 Microcella sp.
ACTGATCAAGCGATCCTGCGCGGAAAATGTAACGGGGCTCAAGCCGTGCGCCGAAGATATGGGTTTGCAGTTTACTGCAAGCGGTAGCGGAGCGTTCCGTAGGCCGGTGAAGGTCAGGCGTGAGCCTGGCTGGAGGTATCGGAAGTGAGAATGCTGACATGAGTAACGATAGGAGTGTGAGAGACACTCCCGCCGAAAGACCAAGGGTTCCTGCGTAAAGCTAATCTGCGCAGGGTTAGTCGGCCCCTAAGGCGAGGCTGAAAAGCGTAGTCGATGGGAAGCAGGTAAATATTCCTGCACCAGCTGGAAGTGACGGATGGCTTGAGGTATCGGAAGTGAGAATGCTGACATGAGTAACGATAGGAGTGTGAGAGACACTCCCGCCGAAAGACCA
>NZ_JBKBPI010000020.1:0-400 GCF_046293215.1 Microcella sp.
CGGTAATACGAAGGGGGCTAGCGTTGCTCGGAATTACTGGGCGTAAAGGGAGCGTAGGCGGACATTTAAGTCAGGGGTGAAATCCCGGGGCTCAACCTCGGAATTGCCTTTGATACTGGGTGTCTTGAGTATGAGAGAGGTATGTGGAACTCCGAGTGTAGAGGTGAAATTCGTAGATATTCGGAAGAACACCAGTGGCGAAGGCGACATACTGGCTCATTACTGACGCTGAGGCTCGAAAGCGTGGGGAGCAAACAGGATTAGATACCCTGGTAGTCCACGCCGTAAACGATGATTGCTAGTTGTCGGGATGCATGCATTTCGGTGACGCAGCTAACGCATTAAGCAATCCGCCTGGGGAGTACGGTCGCAAGATTAAAACTCAAAGGAATTGACGGGG
>NZ_JBKBPI010000021.1:0-1077 GCF_046293215.1 Microcella sp.
CTAGGTGTACCCGGTCATGACGTTGGTGTCACTCGGCTGATCGGTGGCAGGCCTCCGCAAGCGGTGTGTGCTCGAGCGTAGTTGTAGTGCTCAAGCCACGGAGCGAGAGCGTCGTGACGGGCTTGGTTCGTCAGATACGGGTGCCGGTATGCCCAGTTCTCCTGCAGGGTTCGGTTGAACCGTTCGGCCTTGCCGTTCTGCCACGGGCAGTGCGGCCTGGTCGTGACATGCCGCGCGCCGAGCAGTCTGAGCGTGTCTTGGAAAGCGTGGGAGATGACGTAGTTCTTCGCGTTGTCCGTCATCACGCGTCTAATCGCAACGCCATGCTGGGCGAAAAAGGCCGCCGCTGCGGTGAGGAACGCAGCGCAGGTGGTGCCTTTCTCGTCGGGCAGGATCTGAGCGAACGCGAGCCGGGAGTGATCATCCACGGCGACGTGAACGTAATCGAAGCCGAGCTTGCGGGTTCGGTCTCGATGGTGATCAACCACCGTGGGGCCATCGACCCGCCACCCGCCGCCGTCCGGGATGCGACCGAGTTTCTTCACGTCGACGTGGATCAGATCGCCGGGGTTGTCGCGCTCGTAACGCAGCTGCGTGGTCCGCGAGGCACGAATGCGGATCCCGGTGACCGGGTCCAGCTCATGCAGGCGCGGCAATCCTGCCCGAGCGATGATCCGCGATGCCGTTGAGGCGCTCACCGCGAAGCGCAACGCCAACTCGTCACGACCGATCCGTTCGGCCTGACGCGCCGCGAGCAGCTCGCTCACGACCGTGCTGGGCGTCGCCGTTGGTGATCGCCGCGGCCGCGATGAGCGATCGATCAACCCGGCAACGCCCTGACTGCGGAAGCGCCCCATCCAGCGGTGAGCGCACTGACGTGAGACGCCGAGTTCTTTCGCGACGTGCGAGATCGGGCGGCCTTGCAGCACCCGTTGAACCAGGATCATTCGGCCGGCTGGTGCCAGCCTCGCATTACGGTGGACCAAGAGAAGGCCTTCCTCTTCGATGGCGTTAGACACCACTCAGAATGAAGGCCTTCTCCTCAACTACGTGTCACCAACCTGCTGACCGAGTACA
>NZ_JBKBPI010000022.1:0-1040 GCF_046293215.1 Microcella sp.
CTAGATGATTGATTCCAAGGGTTCAGTGGTCGTACGCTGTCAGTGACCGGAGGATCGGCTGCCCGGTGCGATGGTTGTGCCAGATTGCGGCGGTGAGCGCGAGCAGTCGTTGCAGCACTCGCACGATCACTCCTCCCGGGGTTCGTCCGCCGTGCTGTTCAAGCCCGAGCTGCCCTTTCAACGTGTCAAACACCGACTCGATCCGCTGCCGGAGTGGTTTCAAAAATCTTGCGTCCTCACGCGCGGGCTCGCCCTGACGGGCCGGCCGGATGAGCGTCACTTGAACATTGGCGAGTTCGGTCTCGAACACACGACCGTAATATCCTTTGTCTGCCATGATCATCTGCCCCGCAGGAATTCGGGCTGGGGTGGCATCGAGGATCCCTTGAAGGGTGTCACGTTCGTCGGCTTTTGCGCCGGTGAGCGCGAACCCGACCGGCAGCCCGTCGAGCGTGGCGAGCAGGTGCAGGCGCACACCCCAGAAGAATCTGGAATGCGAAGCGCAGTATCCGTACTCGGCGAACCCGGCAAGGTCTGATCGTTTCACCGTTTCGCGTGATCGCCCACATTCGACCGGGGTCGAATCGGCGATCCACACGTCATCAGACCAGAGACCGGTATCAGCGGCAAGATGCGCGATCACCGCTTGCATGGTGCCGGCGAGGCGGCGGAGGCGCTTGTTATAGCCAGACTGCTGCGGGATTGTGGGGAACAGGTGCCGGAGGCGAGCGTGAGCGTATCTGATCCAGCGGCGTTCATTATGGTGTTCGAGCAGGGCTTGCATTACGGCGAGCGTAATGAGTTCCGCGTCGCTGATCCTGGGGATGAGCCCGACGCGAGGCCGCCAGGGAGCGAGTTCGGGTCTGGCTTTCAGATAGTCGTCGCAGGTGACGTAGAGTGCTGTAGCGAGGGTGTCCAGGTCGTTGTCCATTCCGGGCCTTACGGTTCGAGATTGAGAGATTCAACCTCGATCCTGGACACCCTCAACCACTGCTTGAGACAGGCGCGCCGCCGGTCACCCCTTGGAATCAATCATCTAG
>NZ_JBKBPI010000023.1:0-1002 GCF_046293215.1 Microcella sp.
AGGTTCTGCAGACGGTTCTGGAGCTGGACCGGACGGCCTTCTTGCAGGTGCACGGGGGGCGCAGGAACGGCTACTACCCCCGCAAGCTGGAGACCACCTTCGGCCAGGTGGACCTGAAGGTCCCTAGGGATCGGGAATCTCGGTATTACCCGGCTTTCCTTAAGCCCTACGCCCGCCGCCTGGTGGACGTGGGGGAAGTAGCTGTGGCCTTGTACGCCGCCGGGGTCAGTCAGCGCAAGGCGGCCGAGATACTGAGCCTGCTCTTAGGCCACCGCTACTCCCACGAGACCCTGAGCGCCCTGACGGACGAGGTCCTGGAGGCGGCAGGAGCCTTCCGCACCCGGCCTTTGCCCGAGGAGATGGCCTTCGTCTACCTGGACGGGCTTTCCCTAAAGGTCTTTAGGGAAGGAGAAGGGATCGTACGGGAAAGCGTGTATGTGGCCCTGGGCATCGCCCCTAATGGGGAGAGGCGGGTCCTGGGGTTTTGGCTGTTGCCCACGGAGAGCGCCCTGGGATGGGAGGGGGTCCTGGGAGAGCTTTGGCAGCGGGGCCTGCGGCGGGTGTTGCTCTTTGTCACCGACGGGCTGCCCGGGCTTCCTGAAGCGATCCGCAGGGTCTACCCTCAGGCGGAATGGCAGCGGTGCGTGGTGCACGGGGTGCGGTGGAGCCTGTCCCAGGTGCGGGCGCGGGACCGGGGCCTGCTGGCGGAGGACCTGAGGCGGGTGTACGGGGCGGAGAGCCGGGAAGAAGCTCTTGGGGCCTTGGAGGAGGTGAAGGCCGCCTGGGGTTCGCGGTACCCGGGGGTGGTGGGGCTTTGGGTGGAGGAGTCTGGAGCCTTCCTGCGCTTCTACGGGTACCCCAAGGTGCTTTGGCCGTACCTGCGGAGCACCAACCTGATGGAGCGGTTTATCCGGGAGCTACGGCGGGGGACGAAGGTGCGGGACCACAAGTTTCCCAAGGCGGAGGCGGTATACAAGCTCCTTTACCTGGAGTCACGAAGTG
>NZ_JBKBPI010000024.1:0-856 GCF_046293215.1 Microcella sp.
GAGGACGTCCCGTACCCAAAAGGACCGGTTCTCCACCTCCCACCGGGAAAGGAGAAGCTCCCCAAGCCGCCTCGCGTCCGCCTCCTCGGCTCCCAAGCTGGTGAGGGCGTAGCTCGCCGCGCGCCGTACCTCCCCCGTCCCCTTGTGCACCACCTCCCGCTCCACCCGCACCACCTGTCGGCACCCGGGAAAGGCCAAGAGCGCATCCGGCAGATAAGGGGAAGCCCAGACCCGGTAGGTCCACACCTCCCCGTCCCGCACCACCTCCCAAGCTGACTCCGTCTCCCCGGGAAGCCGCCTTTCCTCCATCCCCTTGAATACCTCCAGAGCCCACTCCAGCAGTTCCCCCTGGTTGGCCTTCAGGACGAAGAGGTATGCCCCCCTTTTTCCACCACCTTCCCCGCCACCTCCGGGTACAGGTATCCCGCGTCCCCCACCACTACCTTCCCTTTGAGCCCCTCCGCCCCCAGGCGGTCCAGGAGCTCCAGAAGCGCTTGGTCCTCCCTCCCCTCCACCCGGGCCTGGGCCAGGGTGGTCTTGAGGTGCAGGGCCAGGACCTCCACGAGCCTGACCTGGGGGCTCTTCCCCTTGCCGCTTCCCCGGAGGTGCTTCCCGTCCACCACCAGGACCCCTCCCAGGTCCACCTCGGGGAAGACCTGGAGGAGGGCCTCCTGGAGCTTCTTTGGGTCCAGACGGTGAAGGAGGAGGGTGAGGATGGTGTGGCCCGGGGGGTTGCGCAGGCCCAGGTGGGGCAAGAGGTGAGGGTTGGCCCGGGCGAAACGTTCCACGCCGCGCAGGGAGTCCACGCGGGCGAGAAAGGCCACCAAGATGAGGGCCAACAAGCCCCACAAGGGAT
>NZ_JBKBPI010000025.1:0-807 GCF_046293215.1 Microcella sp.
AGCAGCGTGTTGGCCGCTCCGGTCAGCTCGACCGTGCGGTCGGCGCCGTCGGCGAGGGCGGCCGTCATGCAGATACTTCGGAATATCAAGAACTACCTTCTATAAATGGTTTGAAAGATACAAAAAAGACGGACTTGAAGGACTTCTTGATAGACCTACAACACCAAAAAACACAAGAAAACCAACTATAAGAAATCAGTACAGAGAACAAATAATAAAAGTCAGGAAACAAAACCCAACTTGGAGCAAAGAAAAAATATCGGCATATCTACAAGAAGAAAAAAACATAAAAGTATCACCATCTACAGTGTATAAAGTATTAAAAGAAGAAGGATTAATAGAGAGAACAAAATCAATTAAAATACAAAACAAAAGAAGAAAGAGTATAAAGAAGAAAAGGACAAAAAGAGGCTTGCAAGCACAAGCCCCAGGGGATGTAGTACAAATAGACGTAAAACACCTGAACATCGCAGGTGCAACATATTACCAATTCACAGCTATAGATAAGTATAGCAGATTTTGTTTTGCACGGGTATATGAAAGTAAAAATTCAAAGAAAACAAAAGAATTTTATATTGAGTTAAATGAGTATTTTGAATTTGAGATAAAGAGGGTACAAACAGATAACGGGAGTGAGTTTTTAGGGGAGTTTAACAAGTATTTAACGGATATAGGAGTGGAGCATTACTTTAGCTATCCAAGGAGTCCAAAGACTAATGGTGTTGTAGAAAGATTGATAAGGACAATAGAAGAGGAGTTATGGTTGATAGAGGGATTAGATTACACATTAGAGGAGATGAATAAGAA
>NZ_JBKBPI010000026.1:0-637 GCF_046293215.1 Microcella sp.
CAGTCTGCATGTTCAATGCATAGAAATAACATAGGAGAGAACCAATAGCGGTAGGCGTCGGGCGGGTAGGAATTTCCTATCTCTAACCATCTAGTGCGATTCCCACACTATCGCCGTGGCCGACACAGGTGAAGAGTTCACCTCGGAGCAAGGACGTTTTACTGGTGGAAACGAGAGTTCCACTCATGGCCCGGCATCATGTCCTGAAATCAGCAACCGAGAGAACCGCATACCGTGAAATCAAGATTGTTGCGGTCCGAAGCGGTAGCTTACGCGTGTTGGTTGACAACTATGAAACCCTTGCGCACACCGGTGACATTACAGTTCTCCCCGCAGAGACTGTATTCCATGTGGTCCCGGTGCCCCAAGCCTCAATTACATGCATCTACTTAGACCCAGAATATGCGCTTGATCTAGTCTATTGGCAGTATCGCGGCCGACTCTCTCACCGCGCAGAGGCGCACGTCTTTGCTGAACGTTTATACGGTGACATGCGAATTATCGTGCGGCTTGGCAAACGCCTTAAGAAACTGGCACCGATTCTCGACGGAATGGTTGCGCGGTCAAGTCCCGTGGAGTGGTGTAACGAACATTCTTCGAGAATGAGCTTGGCTACGCAGTCAACGTGAGGGGTAGT
>NZ_JBKBPI010000027.1:0-625 GCF_046293215.1 Microcella sp.
AGCTCGTGTCGTGAGATGTTGGGTTAAGTCCCGCAACGAGCGCAACCCTTGTCATTAGTTGCTACGAAAGGGCACTCTAATGAGACTGCCGGTGACAAACCGGAGGAAGGTGGGGATGACGTCAGGTCCTCATGGCCCTTATGGGTAGGGCTACACACGTCATACAATGGCCGGTACAGAGGGCTGCCAACCCGCGAGGGGGAGCCAATCCCAGAAAACCGGTCGTAGTCCGGATCGCAGTCTGCAACTCGACTGCGTGAAGTCGGAATCGCTAGTAATCGCGGATCAGCTTGCCGCGGTGAATACGTTCCCGGGTCTTGTACACACCGCCCGTCACACCATGGGAGCGGGTTCTGCCAGAAGTAGTTAGCCTAACCGCAAGGAGGGCGATTACCACGGCAGGGTTCGTGACTGGGGTGAAGTCGTAACAAGGTAGCCGTATCGGAAGGTGCGGCTGGATCACCTCCTTTCTGGAAGAAGAAAAGCTGCTTGAAGGTACCAAGCACCCACACTTATCGGCTGTTGATTGAGAGCGCAGAGTGAAGACAGTTGGGTCTGTAGCTCAGTCGGTTAGAGCACCGTCTTGATAAGGCGGGGGTCGTTGGTTCGAATCCAACCAGACCCA
>NZ_JBKBPI010000028.1:0-552 GCF_046293215.1 Microcella sp.
GCGGTTGTCGATCAGGCGCTTGGTGACCTCGTGCCGGTACTCGACGCAGGCGACATCGTCATCGACGGGGGCAACTCGTACTACCGCGACGACATGCGGCGAGGCACGCAACTGCAGGCCCGTGGCATTCACTATCTCGATGTCGGAACCAGCGGAGGCGTTGCCGGCCTGGAGCGCGGCTACTGCCTGATGATCGGCGGCGAAGTTGGTATGGTCGAGCATCTGCGCCCGATCTTTTCTTCCCTTGCGCCAGGCATCCAAGCGCACTCCGGGTCGTGACGCAGATGCGGCCACGGCCGAAGAAGGCTTCCTACACTGCGGCCCGCATGGGGCAGGGCACTTCGTCAAGATGGTCCACAACGGCATCGAGTACGGCTTGATGGCGGCGTATGCGGAGGGCTTAAACATCCTGCGCAGCGCTGACGTGGGCCTGCGCGACCGACAAGCGCAGGGCGGGCACGATGCCGAGACTACGCCGCTGCGCGACCCCGAGCTGTATCGGTTCGAGATGAATCTGCCCGAGATCGCCGAGGTGTGGCGTCGTGGCAGTGT
>NZ_JBKBPI010000029.1:0-533 GCF_046293215.1 Microcella sp.
GAAATGACAGATGAAGAAATTTTTTATATCGTTGAAAGATTTGAGAATATCAAAACTGAAAAGCCTATCTTGAAAAAGCTATGAACGTTCACAAAGCAAAATATGAATACTTTTCAACAAAAGACAGAGAAGAATACAGAAGAAAAACTATTGATAAGCATCCGTACCTGCACAACGATAATCTTTCTCGTAGATATAGTAAAGAGAACAGATACGATAAAGAAATCGCAAATTGGAGTAAAAAACTTTCTGCGTATATAAATAATAGAGCGTTACAACTTGATTTATACAAGCGTTTCGGACGTAGCAATGTAAACGATTTTTTCTTTCTACGAAATCAAATTGCGAAGTATATTAACGAAATTTACAGAGAAAAATACTTTTCAAAACATTATTTTGATTATAATAACGTTTCAAACTACGTAAAAGAAAATTATCAAGATATTATCGAAAAAACTACATCGTTTTACAAAGACATTACAAAGTCTGATATATTTGTTGACGTTTTGATGTTTCAGAATAAAGCTCAAAAA
>NZ_JBKBPI010000030.1:0-527 GCF_046293215.1 Microcella sp.
GCGGCGCGTCAAAAATTTCAGTTCTTCGTCGTAGGCCGACATGATGTGGGACGATGGCATTATGAAGCTCCTCGAGGTTCCGCGTCGGGTGGCCTTAGGCCATCAACCAAAGCGGCCCATGATGTAATCCTGGGTACGCTGATCATTGGGGTTGGTGAACATCTTGTCCGTATCGTCTTCCTCCACGAGATGGCCGAGATGGAACATCGCGGTTCGCTGCGAAACACGGGCCGCCTGCTGCATGGAATGCGTGACGATGACGATCGAGTAGTTCGTCCTCAACTCATGGATCAACTCCTCAACCTTTGCTGTCGCAATCGGGTCGAGCGCCGAGCACGGCTCGTCCATCAGGATGACTTCCGGGGACACCGCCACAGCACGCGCGATACACAGCCGCTGCTGTTGGCCACCCGACAAGCCGGTTCCGCTTTCCTGAAGCCGGTCCTTTACCTCGTTCCAGAGCCCTGCCTTCTGAAGGCTTGCCTCGACAATCTGGTCGAGGTCCGACTTCGACCTCGCAAGCCCGT
>NZ_JBKBPI010000031.1:0-516 GCF_046293215.1 Microcella sp.
TGGTTGCCCATCTCCGGTGTATTCGTTTTGCCGAGCAAAACGAACCCCGCCGCGCGCATCCGCTGCACGAAATAGGCATCGTGGTCGGCTCTGTAGCCGGACTCTTTCATGCCTTTGATGCTGGACGTGTTGATATCGCCTTGGCTCACGACGGTGAGGTCCTTCAGAAGATAGGGCACGCCAGCGAAGGGCCCGGAGGCCAACTCGCTCTCACGCCGCGCCTTCTCAAAGAGCGGGATGATGACGGCATTGATCTCTGGGTTCACAGCTTGGACATGAGCGATCGTCGCCTCCAGCAGTTCGGTCCGGCTTATCTCTCCCGAGCGCACGAGTTCGGCCTGGGCCGTCGCATCCTGCCAAAGGTCCACCTTGCTCACTGTCGCGCTCCTTCTGCTGGTCTAAGCCGCGTGGACAATAACCTACCGCGACAGCTCCGGCGGGTCAAGTCCCGTGGAGTGGTGTAACGAACATTCTTCGAGAATGAGCTTGGCTACGCAGTCAACGTGAGGGGTAGTT
>NZ_JBKBPI010000032.1:0-513 GCF_046293215.1 Microcella sp.
CTGTGTAAAACGCCTTAATCCTGTTTAGCTGTCTATTATAATTTTCATAGCTCCGAGGCCTATTGATACCATCGTCCCCGAAGCCTGTTTTATATTTCTGTTTTAAATAGCTTTTAAAATCATTAAAAAGCCCGTCGTCGCTGACGAGCTTTTTAAGACATTCAGGTAAATTTTTTGTAGCCATAACACCACCTATCATATCAGCAATTATCCCACATAGTTCAGACAAAAAAAGCCCCCGGCTAAGCCGGGGTGCAAATAAAATCTTCTTTGTTTATCCAGGTAATCATATCATCATAGTGTAGTACACCGACGTACTCCACATTTTTTTCCTTTAAAAACTTTAAAAATTCCTCTTCATTTTTTATCTCTTTTTTCAATTCATTCAATCTGCTATAGCTTATTAGCAATACTCTTTGCTCCATAATAGCCTCCTTACCAGATGCCTTCTTCTTTTTCTTCTGCTCTTTCTTTATATTTGAACCCATAAGTAGTTTTAATATAACCACCTAC
>NZ_JBKBPI010000033.1:0-510 GCF_046293215.1 Microcella sp.
GGTGTGCCCCTTCTTGCCCGTCCCTTCCGAGGGCTTCGGCGACACGAGCAGCGCGGTCGCGCCGCATCTGGCTCCCGCTGTGGCGCAAGTTTCGACAGGAGCCACGGATGGAAATCAAACTTTCTCTTGCGTTCTGCTCTCACTCGGAGATACGCTCACCAAAACGGGAGGTTGTCAGGTGAGGTATCCAACGGTGGTATCCCTCTTTGTGACGATTTGTTGGGTGGCCTCTATAGGACTTTCGCAGGTCGAATCACCGGCTGCACAAGCAGATCCATATGGGACGTGCACCGCAGACACTGGCTGTAAGCCGAACGACAAGAGTCATGCCTACTGCTACGACGTCAGCATGGGTAGTTCAATGCGGTCAGCTTTTGGTATCGCAATGGCCAACCTGGAGCAGCAGGCAGGCTATTGGGTCTATACCGCAGGTTGCATAAACTCGACAGACATTCATGCATATCAGGTTGCGATTAGTTCCTCAGTGCGTGGAGACTATCTTTGCCTGGC
>NZ_JBKBPI010000034.1:0-503 GCF_046293215.1 Microcella sp.
CGCCGCGTGCGGCTGCCGAGCGCCCCGAGGTGGGCATGGGCGAGTTGCGCGACCTCATCGAGCAGCGCATCGCCGAGGTGCGGGCGCAGCGCGCGTCCACGCCAGCCGTCGTGCAGGTCAAGGGGGCACCCCGCACCCCCACGCGCGGCAAGGCCCGGCGTGGGGCTGCTGGGGTGCCTGTGGCTTCAGCCGAGCCGGTGGCAACGCTGGCGCTGGTAGCAGCGACCACGCCCGACCTGCCGCAGGCCCCGGGCAAGACGGGCCTGCTGGGTCGCGAGGTGAGCTGGGCCTATGCGGGTGACACCGGCCCGGGCAACTGGGGGCTGCTCAAGCCCGAGTACCGCGCCTGCCTGGTCGGGTTGCGTCAGAGCCCCATTGATCTGCGCGACGGCATTCCGGTAGAGCTCGAGCCCATTGAGTTCGCTTATCAACCGTCGGCCTTTGAGGTGCGGCACCGCCATCACACGGTTCAGAGCGTGCCTGAAGCAGGTAACGCCATCGTG